>NZ_JASNRA010000049.1 GCF_030411955.1 Massilia sp. YIM B02443 | reverse complement strand
AGGTTATCGTCAGGCTAGTTATATAGAAAAAGCCCGCTCAATGATTTGAGCGGGCTTTTTTGCGTTCTGCGTCCCAAAGTCAATCCGCAGGCATTTCCCTATGTACTTCGACGACGGACCGAGCGCTTCGCAGCAGGGTCATCAGCCGTCGAGCATGAGCTGCGCAATCTATACCAAATTTCGTACAACAACATGAAGCTTGCCTTCATTTGTGGGTCATTTGCGTAAACGCATCAATGTAAAGAGCAATTCGCACAAATAATAGTGCTTTCCGTCCAGCATCAACCGTGCGCTGGTAGCAACTCTTTATAATCCGTCCTCCATGCATTTTTGCGAATTGGTTTATCACCTTTAGCAACAATCTATTACTCTCATTGAAATTCCCAATAATGAATAAACTTTCCACACTCAGCACCAGGGCGAAGCTCGGGATAGGGTTCGGCCTGGTCGGTATCCTCATCGTCATTCTCGCCGTGATTGCGTGGCGCGGGTTGGGAAATGTCGGTCGGGAGATGACTGCGCAAAACACCGTGCGCGTCACGCAACTCGAGCGCCTGTACGAACTGCGCGAATCGCTGGCCCAGACCGGTCTGGCGGCGCGTAACGCATTCATCTTCCCCAACGATACCAATGCCAAACGCGAGTTGGCCCTGCTGGATGAGCACAGAGCGCACTATCTGCAAGAACTGGAAGCGCTGACTCCGCTGTTCGCCGGCAATGCCAATTTCGCGAAAATGCGCGAAGGCCTGCTGCAGATGGCGCATGAATTGAATCGCCCGCGCCAATACCGCGACGCCGGACAGATGACCGAATACGGCGCCTTCCTGGTCAACGAATGCAGTCCGCTGCGCCGTCGCAACGTGCAGGACATCGACCGCGTCATCAAGGAGGTGCAAAAGCATGTGGAGCAGGGCACCGCTTCCGCCCAGGAGGCGATCGCCACCGCCCAGGGCACGATCGTGTTTGTGACGCTGGCCGCCGTCGTCCTGAGCGTGGTGGTCGGTAGCGCGATCACCGCGCATCTGCTGCGCCAGCTCGGCGGCGAGCCGGTCGAAGTCAATCGCATCGCCACGGCAATTGCCTCGGGCGATCTGACCGTCGATGTCGAAGTTGGCGCGAAAGATGAAGCGAGCGTGATGCACGCCATGCGCGAGATGCGCTTCAGCCTGCAGACCATCGTTGCACAAGTACGCGGCGGCACCGACATGATCGCCACGGCATCGAGCGAAATCAGCGCCGGCAACGATGACCTGTCGATGCGTACCGAAGAGCAGGCGAATTCGCTCGGCCATACCGCCAGCTCGATGAAAGAACTCGCTTCGGTTGTCGAGCAAAATACCTCGCATGCGCGCCACGCCAACTCCCTGGCCGCCTCGGCCAGCGCCGTCGCGCGCAAAGGTGGCGACGTGGTCAACGCCGTGGTGGATACGATGCAAGAGATCAATGCATCGTCACGCAAGATCTCCGAGATCATCAGCGTCATCGATGGCATCGCCTTCCAGACCAATATCCTGGCCCTGAATGCGGCGGTGGAAGCCGCCCGTGCCGGCGAGCAGGGCCGCGGTTTCGCGGTCGTGGCCAGCGAAGTGCGCAATCTGGCGCAGCGTTCCGCAACCGCGGCGAAGGAAATTTCTGCGCTGATCGGCGCATCGGTCAGCCAGGTTGACGCGGGCACCAAGCTGGTGGAGCAGGCGGGCGTGACGATGAACGACATCGTCAGCAGCGTGCAGCACGTCAGCGGCATCATCGCCGAGATCACTGCCGCCACCGAAGCGCAGCATGTCGGTATCCAGGAGGTCAATCACGCCGTCGACCAGATGGACATCGTGACCCAGCAAAACGCCGCCCTGGTCGAACAGGCAGCGGCAGCGGCGGCCTCTCTCAAGGATCAGGCCAACAACCTGCTCAACACCGTGCGCGTATTCCGCCTGGAAGGCGACGCGTCGCTGCTGCGCATCGCTGCCTGACGGCGCCATGCGACAACGCCGGCTTGACCGGCATCCTCCAACAACGCCGGCTCAGCCGGCGTTGTCGTTCAGGCTCTTGCGCAGGCTGACCAGCTGGTCGCGCAGCGACGACACTTCGTCCACCGAGCACTGAGTCGCGCACAATACCGCCGGCATGATCTCGGCAGCTTCTTTCCTGAGGCTGTTGCCCTGTTCGGTCAGGCTGATGATCACCTGCCGTTCATCGCTGCGCGCGCGGACACGCTGCACCAGCCCCTGCGCCTCCATGCGCTTGAGCAGTGGGGTCAGTGTTGCCGAATCGAGGAACAGCCGTTCGCCGATATCGGACACGGTCAGCTGATCCTGTTCCCATAACACCATCATCACCAGATACTGCGGGTAAGTAAGTCCAAGCTTCGGCAACAGGCCGCGGTAGACGCGCATCATCGCCAGAGAGGTCGAGTACAGCGCGAAGCACAGCTGGCTGTCCAATTGGGGTGCTGCGACAGAGGGTTCGGTAGTCGATTTCATCGGTCCAATATAGATCGCACGCAAGCTAATTGCAAGCGATGGTAGCGCATTGCCGAGCTGCCGACAGGCTCATGCAAAATAACTAAGCGCCGCGCAAACAACGTTTCGAGAGCGTCTTTTTGCATTTCGTCGCATGGTCAGCACCGCCCATGCACGGCCGGACTACGATCTCCAGACTGACATCGATAGGGGATGGAAATGGACAAGCCAGCAGCAGCAGCGGCGTTGACGCCCGTGGCGAGCAACGAACGCATCCAGTCACTCGACGTCGTCCGCGGGTTTGCCCTGATCGGCATCCTGGTGATGAACGTCGAGTTCTTCAACCGCGCCACGGCGTCGATCGGCTCGGGCATGCAGCAGGGACTGAGCGGCGCCAACCTGTGGGTCAGCTACTTCGTCCAGTACTTCGTCACCGGTAAGTTCTGGACCATCTTCTCGCTGCTGTTCGGAATGGGCTTCGCCGTGATGCTGACCCGCGCCGAACGCGCCGAGCGCAGCTTCCTGGTGCCCTATATGCGCCGCATCGCGGCGCTGGCGGTGTTCGGGACACTGCACCATATCTTCCTGTTCGCGGGCGACATCCTGGTCAGCTACGCCGTCGGCGCCTCGGCCCTGCTGATCGTGCTGTATGGCCGCGCCAAATGGATCCTGCTGGCCCTGGTCCTGTGCATCGGCGCCGGCTTCATCCCCGGTATGAACTGGCTGTTCGGCATGGCCGGCGGCCTGGCGTTCTTCGGCGTGGCCGCCTGGTGGCTGCGCGGCGACCAGCGCCTGAAACGCTTCGGCCAGCCGCCGGTGATCGGCTTCATCCTGATGCTGTTCGGCGCGATCGCACTGGTTGCCGGCGCGGTGTGCTGGGCGGTGCCGGACGCGCCGCGCGAAGCGCGCTTCGCCATGCCGGCACTGGGCTTCGCGCTCACCGTGCTCGGTTATTTCACCAAGCGCTACCACGCGGACAAGCCGGGACGCCCGTGGCGCCTGGGTGTCGGCATCTACTGCTTCATGTTCTTCATGATGACCGCGGCCGGCGCTTCGCAGTACTTCTTCCCGCAGCAGCAACAACCTACCGTGACCCAGGAAGCGATCAAGAAAGAGAAGGAAGAAGAGGCCGAACGGGCCAAGGCGCGCATGGAACGCGAACAGCGGATCAAGGAAGAGACCGCGGCGCTGAGCAAGGGCGCCTACCGCGAGGTGGTAGCCCTGCGCGCCGGCCGCTTCGCCGAGCATGCGCAAGGCGAGGTCGGTTTCGCCGCCATCCTGATCGGCATGTTCCTGATCGGTACCTGGTTCGTCCGCGCCGGCATCATGGAGCGCGCCCAGGCGCACCTGCCGCTGTTTCGCAAGCTGGCCCTGTTCGGGATCCCGCTTGGCGTCGGCATGGGCCTGATCGGTTCGACCATCGCCATGCATCCGATTCCCGGTTCGCGCGGCGCCGACGGCTGGCAGTTCGCATCCGGCCTGCAAATGCTGGGCAACCTGCCAGCCTCGATCGGCTACGTCAGCCTGGTGGTCCTGATGCTGTACAGCGCGTCGCCGCTGAACAGGGTCAAGGTGCTGGCGCCGTTTGGCCGCATGGCGCTCACCAATTACCTGACCCAGTCGCTGGCGGCGTCGACCTTCTTCTTCGGCTACGGCTTCGGCAACTGGGGCGTTTCGCGCGTCGACCAGATGTTGTTCGTGGTGGTGCTGGCCGCGCTGCAGATCGTGTTCAGCCACCTGTGGCTGTCGCGCTTCCGATATGGCCCGATGGAGTGGCTGTGGCGCGCCGTCACCTACTGGACCATCCCGCCGATGCGCATCAAGCAGCAAGCGCCCGTGGCCGCCGCGGCGACGGCGGCGTGAGGGGCCCGGCCTGCCTCGGCGCGGCGCTGCTGGCCTGCGCCGCGCTGCCCGCAGTTGCCCAGCCCCTGGGCGCGCCAGTGGCAGTCGCCGGCCTGGCCAAGCCGGCGCGCATCGTGGTCGACAAGTGGGGCGTGCCGCACATCTATGCGGCGAGCCAGGACGACGTCTTCTTCGTCCAGGGTTTCAATGCCGCGCGCGATCGCCTGTTCCAGATCGACCTGTGGCGCCGCCGCGGCCTGGGGCAACTGGCATCGGTGTTCGGCCCAGCCTACGTGGAGCAGGACCGGGCCGCGCGCCTGTTCCTGTACCGCGGCGCGATGGCGCCTGAATGGCAGGCCTATGGCAAGGACGCCGAGCGCACCAGTGCGCGCTTCGTGGCCGGCATCAACGCCTATATCGACCACGTCGCGCGCCGACCGGAACTGCTGCCGTTCGAATTCCGCCAGCTTGGCTACCAGCCGGCCAGGTGGCGCGCCGAGGACGTGGTGCGCATCCGCAGCCATGGCCTGACGCGCAACCTGACCCACGAGTTCGCGCGGGCGCGCATGGTGTGCCGCGCAGGCGCCAACGGCCTGGAAGCGGACGCCGTCCGCGCCAGACTGTCGCCGGCGTGGACCACGCGGGTGCCGGAAGGGCTCGATCCCTGCCTGCCCGACGATGCGCTCGAGGTGTTCCAGCGCGCCACCGATCCGGTGCGGTTTTCGCGCCGCGCGCAGCTGGCGGCGCACACGGACCCGGCGCCGATCGTGCCGCTGCCTGACGCAGCCACGCTCGAAGGCAGCAACAACTGGGTGCTGGCGCCGTCGCGCACCGCGACCGGGCGGCCGATCCTGGCCAACGATCCGCACCGCGCCTATGGCGCGCCGTCGCTGCGCTACATCGTGCACCTGAATGCGCCGGGTCTGGACGTGATCGGGGCCGGCGAGCCGGCGCTGCCGGGTGTGTCGATCGGGCATAACGGCAAGGTCGCGTTCGGGCTGACCATCTTCAGCATCGACCAGGAAGATCTGTACGTCTATCACACCAATCCCGCCAATCCGAACCAGTACCGCTACGGGAACGGATGGGAAGACTTCCGCATCATGCGCGAACGGGTCGAAGTGCGCGGGCGGCCGGCCAGCGTGGTCGAACTGCGCTTCACACGCCACGGACCGGTGATCTACCAGAACGCCGGCAAGCGGCTGGCGCTGGCGGTGCGCACCGCATGGAACGCGCCCGGCATGGCGCCGTACTTCGGCAGCATCGACTACATGAAGGCGCAGGACTTCACGCAGTTCCGGCGCGCGATGCGGCGCTGGGGCGCACCGACCGAAAACCAGGTCTATGCCGACACCGCCGGGAACATCGGCTGGGTGACGGGCGGGCTGGCGCCGATCCGCCCCAACTGGGATGGCCTGATGCCGGTGCCGGGGGATGGCCGCTACGAGTGGAAGGGCTTCCTCGACGGCGCCCGGCTGCCGTATGCCTACAACCCGAAGCAGGGCTGGTTCGCGTCGGCCAACGAGATGAACCTGCCGGGCGACTATCCGTATCGCGAGCACAAGCTCGGTTTCGAGTGGCCGGACAATGCGCGAGCGCGCCGTATCGCCGAAGTGCTCACCGCGACACCCAAGGCCAGCATGGAAGACATGGAGCGGCTGCAGAACGACGTGGTGTCGCTCAACGCGAAGCGGCTGGTGGCGCTGCTCGGACGCCTGTCGTCGCCGGACCGCGATACCCAGGCGGCGCTGCGCCTGCTGGGCGCATGGGACGGCGAGGAGAAGGCGACGTCGGCGGCTGCCGCCTTGTATGAAGTATGGTGGTCGCGCCACTTGGGCAATGCGTTCAAGACGGCGGTGCTGGCGCCGGAACTGGCGGCGGCGATCGATGCGCCGCATGCGAGCGTGCTGATCGACGCGCTCGAGCAGCCGGCTTCGCGCTTCGGCGCGGACGCGCTACGCAAACGCGATGCGGTGTTGTTGAACAGCCTGGCGGCGGCGTGGGCCGAAATGCGGTCGTTGCAGGGAAGCGATCCGCAGCGCTGGCAATGGGGCAAGCTGCACTTCAGCATGTTCGTGCATCCGATGGCGCCGATCCTCGACAGCGCTGGCCGCGCCCAGGTGAATGTCGGACCGCTGCCGCGCGGAGGAGGGCTGCATACTGTGAACGTGTCGGGCTACCACGCGGACAACTTCTGGCAGATCCATGGCGCGTCGTTCCGCATGGTGCTGGATGTCGGCAACTGGGACAACTCGCGGGCAATCAACACGCCCGGACAGTCGGGTGATCCGGGCAATCCTCACTATCGCGACCTGGCGGCCAGCTGGGCGGAGGGGAAGTATTTCCCGTTGCTGTACTCGCGTGAGGCAGTGGAAAAGGCAGCGGGGCAGGTGATCGAACTTGTTCCGGCGAAGTGAGGCGAAGGCTCTTGCAACGGCGCGTGGGGTTTGCTATAGTTCGCCTCCGCTTCGGCACNCTGTACTCGCGTGAGGCAGTGGAAAAGGCAGCGGGGCAGGTGATCGAACTTGTTCCGGCGAAGTGAGGCGAAGGCTCTTGCAACGGCGCGTGGGGTTTGCTATAGTTCGCCTCCGCTTCGGCACTGACCCAAAAGTGTTAACGTAATCAAGTAGTTACGTTGGCAAAGGTTCACAGAGAAATCTGAGTCGAAGCAAACAAGGGGTTGACGAAGATCGCGAAACACTGCATAATCTCACTCCTCTGCTGCTGACGAACACAACGATTCGAAGCAAACAGCAGATGCAGTACCGAATAAGGTTCTTTAAAAATTAACAGTCGATAAGTGTGGGCGTTTGAT
>NZ_JASNRA010000048.1 GCF_030411955.1 Massilia sp. YIM B02443 | reverse complement strand
CTCTACTTTTAGCGTGCTCTAAAAATGGGGGGATTACCAGTAAGCTTGGTCTGCGCATCACGCTTGTCCGCGATGCTCTGCAAGCGCTTGGTCCAATCCGCTTGGTGACCGTCGTTATCTAGCGCGGTGATCCGTTGAATGCGTTTCACATCTTCCTTGGTAATCGGGGTCTTCGGTGCTGAGCGTTGGGGAGAGTGGCGAGGGATTCCAGGGACCTTGGGAGGGTGGGGTTTGAGCTCCTGAGGCCGGGGAGGCTGCGGCTTGGGAGCTTGGGGTCTTGGCGCCTGGGGCTTGGGTGCGTGCTGCGGGCGAGTCTGGATAGATCCCTGGGGCTTGGCTGCCGCTTGGGCCTGCGTTGGCTGCCGGTATGGCTGGTGGGTTTGCTTCGTCATCATTTCTCCATATGTGTGCCGGCGATCGCGGCGATACACGCATTCTGCCCGCGCAGGCAGCCGCTGTTATTCCGCGAAACGGAAAGGGTAGGCAGGCGACCAAACCCAACACCCGCGTGAAACTGCGATTAACGGTTAGCGCACTGAAGAGTAGGTTCCATGCCAGCTCCGACGTCGCCGTCCTGCACCGTCCGTCGACGCGCCGCCGGCCAACTCCTCCACCAAGTCCGCTCTGCCGGCGGCATTGCCGCCTGGCCGGCCCGCTCGCGTACCGACGGTCCACCGGCGCCACCATAAAACTGCAATTAACGGTCGGTCTACTGAGGTAGAAAAGTGGCCGCCTCGCCGACCGCCCCTCGCCGAGCTCCCGGGCCGTGCCCGCCGATGGATTGTCCACGTTATGGGGGAACCCATGGATTCGGGAGGAACTGTGGATTGGGGAAAACCATGGATTGGAAAGAGCCAGGTTTGTCCGGACCCATATTTCGGAGTGCCCCGGAGGCCCTTCGCCGCCGGCCTGCCGGGCTTGTCAGGCACCAGGGTTTGACGGGATCCATGGATCGGGATTAACGTAATATTTTCAGCGGCTGTCGAGTGTCTAGAAAACTCATGGCGATTCAACCGCAAGTCATCCGCACGAAGTTGGTTTACGTCATAATTCAGTTTGGCCAATCAACTTCTGAGTGTCATGCCAAAGATATCTTTAACAGACTTCGTGGACGTTGTATCGAAGTCGGGTTCGCCGAAAATTACAAAAGTTAAACAGATCAAAAACCGCCCAGCGTACCAGCCCGCTACTGACTTCTACAAGCCGTTCCGTGAAGGTCTGATCAACCTTCACGCGACCGGTAAGGATCGCACTTCGCTCGACTCCATTGTTTCGAGTCTTAGCGATTTGAAGAAGGTCGCAAACTATCCTGAGCTGATCGACGGGTACAAAAAGTGGTGGGGGAAAAAGGCAATCGGGTGGTTCGACCCGCCACGTGGCGTGTACTCCAGCGCTGGTGTTGATATTGCGGTGAATCCGGAGCTTGGCCTGGTCATCGACGGCAAACGAGTTGTAGTCAAACTCTATAACAAAGCAGAGCCGATCACCCAATTCAGGATTGACATGGTACCTTTATTGATGGAGCTGGTGCTGCGCGGGTCATGCGCCTCCGACGATGCCGTAGCACTTCTCGACGTCCGGAAAGGCAAGCTTCATTATCTCAGCGTCAACCCTGCTACAGCGAAGTTCGGGCTCGATGCTGAACTGGCCTACATAGCGACGTTGTGGCCACATCTGTAGGTCGTTAGCGGACGCTATAATGGTCTGCTAACGGCCCAGGCTGTGTAAAAAAAGCAAATCTGACAGCACGCTTGCGAGACCCCACCTCTCAGAATGGCCGCTACGGCGTTTTTCTCACAATGGGAAAAGAAACGAGATCCCTGAAAGACGCGGATCTCGCCTTTTTACACAGGCTGAGCTAGAAGCGGTCGTTCATGTTGCAGTACGTGACGGTGTGCAGCTCAAGAACTTCTTTACCTAACAACAAATGGTAAGAATGAAATTACTCTTTCGATGCGCGGTCTCGTGTGTTTTTTTAGGTATTCTGGCCGGTTGTTCTAAGGAGCCGGTAAACTGCTCAGATGAGCAGCTCTTGGCAGACGTCCGCGAATTTGTGGCATCCCAAGTATTCGAAGGCACTGCTGCGCAACTTCGTCAGGCAGGACGCTCACTTAAAATTGAGGAGCCTAGTACTCTCGCTTACGAGGCAGGTTTATCCGTTACAAGTTGCTCAGCGAAACTCATGCTGTCGCCGATCGGCTCGATCGCACTAAGCTTTCGCTCGCCCAACGACGAACGCAACATTCCTCTCCGAATGAACGTTCTAACGCCGGTGGAGGTCGAGCGCGTGCGCAGTCTTTTGCAAGACGCGGGAGTGGATTTGCCCCGCTCGTTAACGTCGATGGAAGGCGTGCATCCGTTCAATGCAATCGATCATCCGGTGCTAGTGGAGCGACTGCAAGACTTGCTTGGCAACCAGTACGCTGCGTTTCGCGAGCGTATGCAAGTAGGCGCAGAGTTGAAGCGCCATGGCGACTTACTAATCGGTAACGGATGTAAGGCCCACTTCTGTGGAAGCGACCACGCGTCTTTCGCACTCGACCTGAGAACCCATCAGGTCGTAGCTAAAATGGTTATCGATGGAAAAACGCCACTCATTTTCGGCGTGCAAAAGGAAAATCAACTTCCACTTGGCATGGAATAATATTGGTGAATCGCCACGAGTTCGGTAGACATTATGACACCTCAAAATGGTGTAAATTCACAGTTTTGAGCGAGCTCATGTGGTGCTAAAGTGTGGTTCTAAGCTAACTCGTTGATTCATAATGGCCAAAACTNACCTCAAAATGGTGTAAATTCACAGTTTTGAGCGAGCTCATGTGGTGCTAAAGTGTGGTTCTAAGCTAACTCGTTGATTCATAATGGCCAAAACTGCCTGCAAAGCCGTCTAGACGGGTTCGACTCCCGTCCTCGCCTCCAGCATATCGGTAGATCAGCGCTTCGGCACTGATCTATGTCAGCGGTACGCAACCGTCGTCGTAGCGGTTCGAATATCTCGTCGATTGTCATTCGCAGCACAGCTTCATGTGCTGCCTCGTTCCGCCTAAACTCTGTGTTCACAGCACGGGTAGCAGACCAGAGACTCAGCTCTTGGCCATGCTTAAACTAAGTCCGACATCCATCCTCGGGTGCCGAAGCAAAGCGGCTCGGCTCCGGAGGCTAGCTCCCGATGCTGGCTATTCCACCAATGCTGGTAGAACGCTGGGTCAGGAGCGATAAAGGTCAGGTTGCGATCCTCGCGGCTACCCTTGACGAATAACTCGGTGAACACCCTAACTGCATAGAGCATCGCTTTTGGCGTAGGTGGTCGCTCAGCCGTCGGTAGGAAGCCGAAAAACCGTCCCATAGATTGCCGAAACGCTCCATCGTGATGGTGCGGCCAGAGCGCCACTTGAGCAAGTTACTGGCCAGCTTACGGCAGCCCGCTAGGTCGAGCCAGGTCGCCATATCGCCGACCGATGGCACGGCGGTTGGCCAATTTCGCCCTGGGCTGAAGCGAAGCGCCCGCATGCATGCCGTGACGTCAAGAAGGCGTCGGGTCGGATAGTGAAAGTGGTCGCGAATCAGAGGTATGGTGCCGCTGGACGTAAGAGCCCGCGGGTTCAAGCGAGGAAGGAGCGACGCGAAGATGGGTGTAGCCTCGAACTCCACCAAGTATTCGGAACACAACTCGAGATCGAGCGTAGCTAGCAGCTGGAATTGGATGTGCACCACGAAGACAGCCATCGGCATAGTAAGGTCGGCCCAAGACTTGGCTTCTCGGATCACGCGTCGCATCTCATCGGCGCTTGTACCATCGTCGGGATGTGTCAGGTGTTCGTCTTGAATCCGCTTCCAAGAAGGTCTGGACCCAACCCTGCAGGTTATCACTGGCCTTATGGTCGTCGAGCGCAAACTCGAGTAGGTCGACGCGGCTCGCAAGCTTGAGAGAGGCAAAATATTTGGCGTTACCATTTTGAAGCGATGCCACGAAGGTGCTCACAAAGCTAGGGCACCTGGAGAGTGTGTCGTCAAAGGCTTGGCGGGCTTAAGCCGGCCAAGCCTGCGCCACAAGTTTCTTGTGCATATTCTGCCGGCCGCCAGCGACCAGCCGTTCGAGCGTCTTGGAGTCCGGGGTCGTACGCTTCCGGAACCAGTTACGCACCGTCTTTTCGCACACCTGGCCATCTGTGTCTTTGCTGCCAGCCGCGATCACGCTGGCCAGCGTGCGACCGTGCATCCGTTCGAAGACCTTGTATAAGAAAGCTGTGTTCACTTACCTTGGCTGATGGAGTCGGTAAGCGATCGGATAAAACGGTGGGCAGCATACAGCAGTTGCCCACCAAAATGCCAGGCGGCATTTTCCGCTCGTGCGCATCAGGCTGCTTTGTTGCCGCTGGAACCTTTTCTGCAACCCCTGCCAGCGCTACCTGGCTCTGAAGTAAGCTTGTCCGGCGCATCACGCTTGTCCGCGACGCTCTGCAATCGCTTGGTCCAATCCGCTTGGTAGCCGTCGTTATCTAGCGCGGTGATTCGTTGAATGCGTTTCACATCTTCCTTCGTAATCGGGGACTGTGATGCAGGGCGCTGGGGAGGGTGGCGAGGGAATCCAGAGGCCTCGGGAGTGTGAGGTTTGAGTTCCTGAGGCCGGGGAGGCTGGGGCTTGGAAGCTTGGGGTTTGGGTGCTAGGGGTTTAGGGGCGTGGGGCTTGGATGCGCGCTGCGGGCGAGTCTGGATAGATCCCTGCCGCTTGGCTGCCGCTTGGGTCTGCGTTGACTGCCGACATGGCTGGTGGGTTTGCTTCGTCATTATTTCTCCGTAAGGGTGCCTGCGATCGCGGCGATACACGCATTCTGCCCGCGCCGGCGGTCGCCGTTATTCCGCGAAGCGGAAAGAGTAGGAAATCGACCAAACCCGACACCGCGTGTGCCTGAAATTGCGATTAACCGTTAGCGCATTAAACAGTAGGCACCATGCCAGCTCCGATGTCGCCCTCCTGCTCCGTCCGCCCGTCGATGCGCCGCTGGCCAACTCCCTCAGCCAAGTGCCGCTCTGCCAGCGCTATCCCCGTCCAACCAGCATGCGCGTGTCAGCAGCGGTTATAACCTAATACACAGCAGCGAAAAAAAACTGATGCACCGATTTGAGAAGATGGCTGCTTTGCGGGGCAGCCTTGAAACAACAACGAGGTGTGTGTGGAAATTCAGTTATCGAGCAAGTATGGGTTGAGTCTGCGGCGGATTGCCGCCGAGGTGGGCTGTTCAGTGAACACGGTGCGGCGGCACTCGGCGCTGAAGGCTGTGCCGAAATACGAACGCAAGGTCAAACGGCCAAGCAAGCTGGCGCCATATGAGGCCTATCTGCGGGAACGACAGATGGCGACGCAGCCGAAGTGGATACCGGCGAGCCTGCTGCACAGCGAGATCGTCGAGCGCGGTTACCAAGTTGGCATGAGTCAGCTACGCGCCTTCATGCGCTCGTTACGTCCGACTTTGCCAGCTGCGCCGGTAGTGCGCTTCGAGACGGAGATGGGCGAGCAGTTGCAGGTCGATTGGATTGAGTTCCGCAAAGGCAGCGCGCCGCTGCATGTGTTCTGCGCCACGACAGGCTACAGCCGTGCGAGCTATGTCGAGTTCGTCAGCGACATGAAAGTCGCTACGCTGATCGGTTGCCATAAGCGTGCCTTCGCCGCATTTGGCGGTGTGCCGCGCAAGATCCTGTACGACAACATGAAGACCGTTGTCATCGAGCGCGGCGTGTACAGCGACGGCCATCACCTGAGGTAACTTGACTTTTTCGGACACTTCTGTTCGATAAAATCATCGAAGGGAGTGAAAGCATGAAGTTGACGACATACACACCGGAATTCAGGGCCGAAGCAGTGAAGCTGATCTTGGCTCAGAGCCTCACGCTGAACGGTAGGAGCCGGTCTCTGCCAAGTTAGAGTTTAAGGGGGGCGCTAGGCCGGGCGATGCGAGTAGACTACGCGACGCTATCGTATAATAGACCTCATGAAGCTCGCCGAAATCAACCCAATCCACCCCTATTTGGACGCAGTGCTCGTGGTCCAGCCCGACCTCGTCCATTTCGGCCTCCTCCGGGAAGGCAAAATCATTCCCGGGAGATTCCCATCGAGCATTCGCATCGATCAACCTACGCACTTGCACGGCGATGGCGATCCGCACGCTCATGTTTTCGGTCGCAAAGGAGATCAACTTGGCGTTGTGAACTTCGATGGCTCAGGCAGCCACGGCAGCAAGTTTAAGTTGCACGATAAGGACGCGGATGCTCTCCGGGCGCGGCACTTCAAAATTCGCGCGGACAATGTCGTGGAATGGGCTGCAATCGAAGGCGTCGCCAGCGCCAGCGAATTGCTCTTCGGCTAATTGAACATCGCTTGACCCTGCCGAGTATGGCCTGGAGCTTTGCCTTCAACTTGCTCAAGGTAGATTTTGACGGCCCCGACGCACCATCTCGGGACGCTTCCGATCCTTAGTCTACGGCTTGCTCGATGCATGTCTGCGAGTGGTGATTTCCAAACAAGGAGGGACCCTCTCGGTCTCATGGTTCGCCGAGGAGCCCGAAATTGCGGGAGCAGCGGGCTGCGTCGAGTTGGCCGTGCTGCCTTGAAACGTTTATGACCCACAAAGTGGTCACCGCCGCGTAACATCCGAAAATACATCACTCGCGAAACCACCGCGTCCAGGTGCGTCAAGTGTATACGTCCATACGTTAATACGTGCTCTATCCATAAAGGCACGTCTGGTTAAAGCCTTTCGCATACACACCGTCGCCCTGAATATAGGCCGCCCCGTCGCCATCTTTCCGTAGGCGCTCCATCTTTGTTACCGAGGTCCGGAGGAATATCGCCGCCTCGCTCGTCGTCAACAGAGTAGATGGATGCAATGCGTTGATCGCGTCGAGCACTTCGACGACTTTCATCATCTTTCCCGTTTTACCGAGCCTCTGCTAGAATGTTTTTTGAAAGTCCCGATATTTATTCCTCTCATGATCGGTGTTCGCGGCTCAAACTCTTTGCGTCGCCGGCTCATCGTCCGGAAATCAGCGATGACATCCTCACAGGACAATCCAGTCCACCCGCCTGGTCACGATGCGCTTCCATCTTGATCGCCAGCGGGCGGGATTTATCTTCCGGCCAACTTTAGAGATAAAAAATAAAAGTCCGCTACAGGAGGCACATGGCTCACTCCATACCCGATAAACTCCAACGATTGGTCGACGTCATCGGGATAGAGCGACCAAGGCTTCCTTACATGCCTTGCGCTTTGCGGAATCATTTTTATAACAATTGTGTCATATACCACAACGCCAATGCCAACAGACGAAACGCCGCGCTCCACTTCGGCTTGTTCTCCCGCGCATACAAATCAATCCCGCACTGCGCGATGACCACTCCGACAATGTAGGAATAAACAGCGGTCCTCGCATCGCTGAGGTTTATGGCTATCACGGTGGCGACGACCAGAACGACAATCGAGAAAATTAAAGGAAGAAGTGGCTTTTGCTTGGGCGCGCCGGTCTCTTTCGGCGTCTGCAGCTGGGCTACCGCAGCTTTAAGCTTGTCATATTCCTGGCGATCAACAAAGACATAAGTGGGCATAGGATCTCATATTCAAGTTGGCATGATTAATTTTTTGTCCCAAGTGGACCCGCCTAGGAGCTCCACTATGTCTATCATTCTAACAACTTTCTCTAATTTACTGGCCAAAAAAAATTAGCGCGGAAGATGCTGTGGTCTACTATTCCCGGACACCTCGTTAGGTGGTTAATCCGCCATCAGAGGAGTTGAAGCATGACAAGAAAACGTCGAACCTTCGAGCCAAGATTGGAGCTGGAAGTGGTCCGCATGATCATTGAGCAAGGCCTGAGCGTACAGCATGTCAGTGAGAGTATGGACATCGGTCCGAGCGCGACCGGCGCTGGTCAGAGCAGTATGGCTCCGAGAAGAATGGGCGACCTGTTACGGCAGTGAATCCTATCAGAAGGTGCTGGAGAAGCATGGCTTCGTGTCTTGCATGAGCGTAAAGGAAACTGCTGGGACAAAGCGGTCGCCGAACGATTCTTCCTAAAGCTAAAAATGGGACGTGTCTAGCAGCGACCGTATGCCAACCATGCCGAGGCCAAGGCCGATGTCACCGACTATATCATGGGCTTCTACAACTGCAAGCGCATGCCTTCTGTATTGGGCAACCTGCCGCCCAGCGTCTACGAACGCAAAATGGCAGAGAAAGAACTTATCGTCGTGTCCAAAATTACTTGACCACTACAAATTTTGTCTTTCCATACGGTCTGTAACCGAACCCTTTCGGATACTTTCGCATTGTCGAAAGTACGATTTTAACAGAGTGTCACCCAGTTGAGAAAAATCAATAGCGTGAATATTAAGGGTATGCACGCTGTTAAGTGTATAGCGATACACGGGTTATCGCTTATACGTGAATGTATCAAAGGGAGATTATTATGGCTGTCTTTCGCTTGACTGAGGAGGAAGAGAAAATCCGCTTTTCGATTTTCCCCAGCATGAACCTTGAAGAGTTCGTCGCAATGGTCGATCGTCAGCGAGTTGAATTTAATGCATTCTCGAAACTAGAAAAGGAGTGTGTTGTGCAGAAGATTAATTGGCTAGGGGAGCAAGCCGTAAATTCCGAACAGTCTTTTGATCAATTCTAATTGCCGCACCGTGATCGGCATGACGATTGACGACGCAGCAAATGGCTTCGTGTTCGAGCTTAAGTCGAGACCGATCAAAGCATTAAAGTAGTAGTGCTGTACTCTGGCAAACGTAGGAGCAGTATCCTTGACGTATTCAAGTCACGGGGAGGCGACCTTGTCGCCTGTTTTGAAGCTGAACAAAATTCGTGTTGAGCTAACTCATGTGGTGAAAAGTGTGGTTCTCAGCTAAGTCCTTGATTTTACTAATGCGAATACGGCCTGCAAAGCCGTGTAGACGGGTTCGACTCCCGTCCTCGCCTCCAGATCCTCATAGCACGGGCCCCATCGGGGCCCGCTTGCATTGGGTTCAACACACACGCCAGGAGTGGTCCAGCCTAAATTTCGAAAGCGACCGGGTGTGACAACAGTGCGTGTGCATCCTCGCTACGCACAGGATTACCCGAAAGGACCCGTTGAATCACAATACCGTCAACCGCATTCGCTTTCAGGAACTCGATGGCACTCACAGTGCCGGTTGAGTGTTGCAGGAGCAATCCCTCCCTGACGACGTCAGTCAGGTATGGCGAGCCTGCTACATCAGACCGTTGGGGCAGACGGCGATCTGCCGGGTGAATAAACATGATGTCCTCTTCTGTCATCAACACTAGTGTTGTCAATCAGCGGTCATATCGGCGGCCAGGTGCGGCACAGGCTGCGCTGCAACCGCAGCTGCACTCACGTGCCATTTCAATGACGATCGCTACTTCAGATCAAGCTAAACGCCTGTTATGACGGTTTGATGACAATGTCATCCGCGTGCGCGCTTCAATACACTTCGGGCACGATGATCTCGGGCGGCACCGGACGCCGCACATAATCGTCATGGTATTTGCGCTCCGGCAGCAGGATCGTCGGCCGTTCCACTTCGACATAGGCGCTGTCATCGTTAGCTGTGGATGAGCACTGAACTGTC
>NZ_JASNRA010000047.1 GCF_030411955.1 Massilia sp. YIM B02443 | reverse complement strand
CCCAAGCTGGTCTTCACCTCTATTGGCAGTAGCTAACCACCAATATGAGCAAGATACAAGGGTTGGCCTCGGCGGCCCCGCGCTCCGCCGCCGACGCGGTCAGCCAGTGCGAGCTCATAACAATGCATGCTGGTGCTGGACGCGTCGGCGGCATAGCGCGGGGCCGCCGAGGCCAACCCTACACACCGCATCCGTAACGGGTAGGGTGGACGGCTCCGCCGTCCACCCGTCCAGCGACCGGTTGTGCCGCCCGTACACACGATCCTCGTTCGGAGCATCGTCCGCACGATCCGGCTCGCGTGCGTCAACCATTCCTCTCCGTGACCCGTTGAGCTTACATTCCCCCGCCCGCGCCTGATAAAGCTGAGCCAACTGGCCCAAACAAGCATACCCATGTAGACTGTCGGGCAAGCATTTTTCACGGTAATCAGCTCTTTATGCCCTTTAATATCCCGATTCTCCTGACCTGGTTACGCGTCGCCCTGATTCCCCTGGTTGTCGGCCTGTTCTACCTGCCCACCGACTGGATGACCCTGCCGGAACGCAACCTGGCCGCCACCGTGGTCTTCATCGTGGCCGCCGTCACCGACTGGTTCGACGGCTTCCTGGCCCGGCGCTGGAACGAGACCTCGGCCTTCGGCGCCTTCCTCGACCCGGTGGCCGACAAGCTGATGGTGGCCGGCGCGCTGCTGGTGCTGGTCCAGCTCGACCGCGTCGACGCCATCGTGGCGGGCATCATCATCGGCCGCGAGATCACCATCTCGGCCCTGCGCGAATGGATGGCCCAGATCGGCGCCACCAAGTCGGTGGCGGTCAGCTCGCTCGGCAAGATCAAGACCGCGGCCCAGATGACCGCGATCCCGATGCTGCTGTTCCATGACAAGCTGTTCGGCCTGGACATTCACTTCTGGGGCGAATACCTGCTGTGGGTGGCCGGCGTGCTGACCGTGTGGTCGATGTTCTACTACCTGCGCCGGGCCTGGCCCCTGATCAAGGAAAAGGTGCCGAGTTAATTTGTTTCGTTGGCATCCTTGACGTACAGAATAGAATCTCTATAATGCCTGCCTGTTGCGACAACAACGCAACAGATTGAAAGACGAAGCGGGAGTAGCTCAGTTGGTAGAGCGCAACCTTGCCAAGGTTGAGGTCGAGAGTTCGAGACTCTTCTCCCGCTCCAAAGATTGCAAAGCTGTAAAGCGATCTTGGAAAAACGTCAAAAGTCTGTCATAATCGTTGTTCTGTACGCGGGAGTAGCTCAGTTGGTAGAGCGCAACCTTGCCAAGGTTGAGGTCGAGAGTTCGAGACTCTTCTCCCGCTCCAAAGATTGCAAAGCTGTAAAGCGATCTTGGAAAAACGTCAAAAGTCTGTCATAATCGTTGTTCTCTAAGCGGGAGTAGCTCAGTTGGTAGAGCGCAACCTTGCCAAGGTTGAGGTCGAGAGTTCGAGACTCTTCTCCCGCTCCAGTTCTTGCATATAGTGGTAACACTCCTAAGCGGGAGTAGCTCAGTTGGTAGAGCGCAACCTTGCCAAGGTTGAGGTCGAGAGTTCGAGACTCTTCTCCCGCTCCAGTTTCTACTGGGGCAGCATGCAGTAAATGGTAGTTTGGCGCAGTACGTTGTAAGACTCCAAGCGGGAGTAGCTCAGTTGGTAGAGCGCAACCTTGCCAAGGTTGAGGTCGTGAGTTCGAGTCTCTTCTCCCGCTCCAGTTCTTGGATATAGTGGTAACACTCCTAAGCGGGAGTAGCTCAGTGGGTAGAGCGCAACCTTGCCAAGGTTGAGGTCGTGAGTTCGAGTCTCTTCTCCCGCTCCAGTTCTTGGATATAGTGGTAACACTCCTAAGCGGGAGTAGCTCAGTGGGTAGAGCGCAACCTTGCCAAGGTTGAGGTCGAGAGTTCGAGACTCTTCTCCCGCTCCAGTTCTTGCATATAGTGGTAACACTCCTAAGCGGGAGTAGCTCAGTTGGTAGAGCGCAACCTTGCCAAGGTTGAGGTCGAGAGTTCGAGACTCTTCTCCCGCTCCAGAATTCAGGAAGAATTCTTCTTCCCTTGTTGATGTGCTTCATAACCGTTCACATCAGTCAAGCGCACCATACCCTCTGGCGAGGTAGCAAAGCGGTTATGCAGCGGCCTGCAAAGCCGTCTAGACGGGTTCGACTCCCGTCCTCGCCTCCAGATCCTCATAGTACGGGCCCCATTGGGGCCCGTTTGCATTGGGTTCAACACCACACGCCAGGTGTGGTGCACCACACCTGATAACGGCCAAATGGCCTTCGCTTGGCCGTTTACATTTCGACGCCAGGTTCTATGATCTATGCATCATGGCGACCATCATTAAGCGTCCGTACGGGTTCCAGCTAAGGGTCACCCACAAGCTTCTACCGAAGCCGCTGTACCATACCTTCGACGACTACGAAACCGCTGAGCGATACGGGAAGCAGCTGGAAGCGCTGCTGGCGCAGGGGATTGTGCCGGCAGCACTCTTGGAGAAGAAGAGCTCAAAGGGAGAGACTTGGACACTCCAAAGGTGCGTTGCCGAGTACCTGCGCCATAATTCTGTTCCCCTGTCCGACCGGAAGCTTCTGGACACACTGCTTCCTGGTGTCGCTCTGATATCCACTAGCATGCTGAACTATGAATGGGCCGAGGCATGGGTTAGGCAGATGAAGCGCGACCAGCACCTGGCGCCGTCGACCATCAGGCACAGGCATGGCGCGCTTGCTAGGTGCCTGGACTGGATGATACGTAAGCATCCAGACATCATGGTGGCTAACCCGCTTCGGCTCTTGAAACGAGGATTCTCGACATATACGGACGGGGACGCGGAAGTACTTGCGAAGGCCGGCAAGCTGCCGCGCTATGATGAGCAGCGCGATCGACGGCTTCATGAAGGCGAGGAAGACTGCATTCTCGAGAAACTATCGGACTTGCCTGACGAAAGAATGCTTTTCCAGCTGGCGTTGAATACAGCTATGCGGCTCAGGGAGTGCTATACGCTCGAGCTGTCCCAAATTGCCCTGCAAAAAAAGACAATTACGCTGGAGCGAACGAAAAATGGCGACAATAGGCAGGTGCCACTCCCTAGTACGTTGATCCCGCTATTGTTGAACTACACGTCGGAAAAGAGCCTAGATATCCAGCAGCGGAATCGCATAATTTTTCCGTATTGGCCCGGCGATCGGGATGAGCGAGTTCTTGATAAGGTTACTGCTGAATTATCTGCCAAGTTTTCTGCAATTTTTAGCGCGGCTGGAAGTCCGGATTTACACTTCCACGATTTGCGTCATGAAGCTACATGTAGGCTTTTCGAAAGAACCGCATTGTCGGATACCCTAATCGCCAAGATAACTGGACACCGGGACCCTCGCATGTTGAAACGGTATGCGAGCCTTCGTGGAAGCGATCTCGCCTCTCAACTGTGGTAGTGCGTCGCAGACGGCAACCCAGGCAGCAGTGGTGGGGCGCGACGGCGAGTGCGAGTCTTCAGTACCGCAACTGGCTGCGTAGTATCGTTTTCCTTGCAAAGGACTTCGCTTCCACTTTCTCTCATGGCGCGACGCGCCTCCGTTTCGGCGGCAATGCGCCTGCGAAGAAAATCGAGCACGTCTTCTCTGAGAAAAATCCAGCCCTTACCGATTTGTGCTCCAGGTAATTCACCTTTTCGAGCCAACTGCGAAATGGTTTCGGTCTTGGCGCCTAAATAAGCGGCGGCAGTTTGAAGGTCCATCGTTTCAAATGTCGTCATGGCAGAAATCTATTCAGATTGTTATAGGTGAGAATATCTGCAATAAGATATGGCCGCTCGGGGAGTCATTTAATTTAGCGACATGAGTGACTTTATCTTTTTAGAGATGACACTGCAACCGCGCTTCGGAGGTTTTTTGTTTACGCTCAGGCCGCAGTGAGGGCGCGTTCTCGGCTGAAAAATTTTGGCGGTAGGGAAGTTGACACTGCGATACGGCATTTCTAAGGCGAATCGCCCATGCAACGAAATGGAAAAATTCGATCATGAGATTGCGAAAAAGATAATTTTCAGCGTACATCGGGGGTGAGCTTCATAGAATCATTGCTGTGCTCAAACGCATGGACATCTCCCGCTCGCTACTCACCAGTTTTAAGCGCCTCCGAACTTCTGTTAAAATACTGTATAAATATACAGTCTCTGGTGGTATATGGAGGTTCAAGTAGTGAAGATGAGGAAAGCTGGAGTCGAGATTGACCGGCGCATGCTGGGTCAAGCTGTCGGCCAGCGTGGCGTTTTGCTGATCGTTGACGTCACCGATCAAGGGCTACGGCGACCCTGCAAGGTTGCGCGGCTTCTTCAGGATGGTTCGGTAAGGTCTGAACTGTCCGACGTACATATCGTCTGGCTCAACGAGAGGCGGATGACGCTGACAGGGTTCGAGCGCGGGGTGAGTGACGCAGGGCAAGTTGCCGACTATGCGCAGTCGTGGCTGATCACCTTCATTGAGCCACCTTCGGCGCATGACGCCAGGCGGCGATGAATCCTACTGCTCCACTATATGGGTTTCGGTTTTTAGAGCGCCCGGACTGAGCTTGTGTACGTCCGCTGACGACCCGAAGCAGCCGTTCAAAACTTATGCGCACTGTCGGGTGAATTCAGGCTCAGCTTACCAGGCCGATGATGGAAGTTCATCGCCTTGGACCGGTCTCAGACTGGCGGGTCAGGCCGCTCGGCCACTACACCGGGTGGCGCCGCGAGCCGCACGGTGTAGTGGCCGCCGACTTCTTTATTGAGCTGCAGCCCAGGGTAGGCCCTCAGCATATTTAGAAGCCCGGAGTAGCCATGCGCTGCGGGGCTGAAGCTAGGGTCCGTCCGCTTCAAATAGACACCCAACGCGCCAAGGTGTACCCAGCCTTCGAGAGCGGTGCCAGCGCGCAGGCCGATGGCCTGGGCGATGGAATCCGGAAGCGCTTGGACTACGGCGTCGGCGTTCTGGTCGGCTGCAGGTGCCTCCGTCCGCTGCGGGCTGTCCGATTGCGCCGCCGGCTCCGCTGTACGCTGGGGTACTGGCGCCCACTCGAAAAAGTGGTCGCTTGCATTGCGCAGCGCAGCCGGGGTCTTCGCTTCGCCGACGACACATACCATGGCGCCGCGTTCACGCAGTTTGCGGGATAGGTAGGCGAAGTCGGAATCGCTGGTCACTAGGTAGAACACGTCGGCGCGCTAGTCGAACATGGCTTCCAACGCATCGAGCGCGAGGGCGATGTCGGCCGTGTTCTTGCCCGCCGTGTACTGGTATTGCAAATGCGGCGTGAAGGCTTGCTGTACCAGGGCGTCCTGCCAGCGGTGGCCGAGCGTCGCATGGTTGCCGTAACCGCGCCGCAGCACCACGCGGTCGAACTGCGCCACCAGTCGCAGCGCGTAGTCGAGTATCGCCGGCATCGTGTTGTCGCAGTCGACCAGCACCGCGACCCGCGCGTCGGGATAGGGTGGCTGGCTCTGGCCGGTCGCGCCAGGCATGCGACGCAGCGCGTGCCGGCCCGCGCTCACGACAGCACCGCACTGGTTGGCCCGAGCACCGTGACCCGGAGCGTGCCGTCGAGCTGGAACCGACGCTGGAACCAGGTCGCCAGCTCGGCTTTGCCGTAGATGCGCGGCGTCTGGTTCAGTTGGTTGGCCTTGCGGTCGAGCAGGGCGTGCAGGTGCGCACGCTCGTCGCCGCAATACAGGTCCATCCGCGCCCCGTGGCTGCCGAACGCGCTGGAAAAGGCGACCGGCACGTTGAAGAAGCCGCGTTCATAGTAGGTCTTCCCGAGCTTGACCGTGAACGTGATCTCCGTGGACGGCGCCAACAGCGCGGCGCGCGGCGTCGCCACTGCCGGCGGGGGAACGCCCGCCATGACGGTGGCCGCTGAGGCTGCGCTCGGGGCCGGGACCGGCACACCTTCCGGCATCGCTGCCGCATCCTTGCCAGCTGCTGGGAGCGCGTCGGCCACCGCGACATGGCGCCGGACCGCTTCGGCGCTGCCCGCTCCGTTCCAGGGCGGCGCCAGCAGCGCGATGATGCTGTCCTCCAGCCCGGCTGCCATGTTCAGGTCGAACGGGCCGATGCGATGCAGGCCGGGGTCGATCCATCCCAGGATGCGTACCGCTCGCCCGCCATCGAGCAGTTCCAGCAGGCCCGTTCGGTTACGGACATTGGTACGTTGGGTGGCGTGCGGCGCGACGTAGGCATTCAGCCGGCTATTCAGCGAGCCGGACGTCTTGCCAACATAGAGGATAGTGTTGTCGACGACAAACGCGTAGAGGGCGCGCCGATGCGGCGGCAGCGCCTGGAGCTGCAAGCGCAGCCGGCCTGCCTCGGAAATCCAGTGGCCAATTTCACGGAATCCAATCTGCAGTAAGCGATCCATTTTTTTCTTGTAAGGAGGCGCGTGCTATGCCGGCACACCGGCCGGATGCGGCAAGCACGCGAAATTGCAATTCAGACAGTATGCCGGTGATCTAGCGGCAGCGCCAGCCCGGGGCTTTGGAATGCCGCGCCCCAGCAGGCCAGCAGTCCTGATCAGGTCGCCCGCTTGTTCGAACCGCAGGTTGACGGCGCCGCGCGCTACCGGATGGGCCAACTGCAGGTAGGAGGTGACCGTGCCATCCCGGTGGTGCTGGTCGACGAAACGTTCGCAAGAAAGCGGGCCAGCGCCTGCGATCGCATCCCAGTACTCGGCGAAGCCCAGTCCGTAGAACACCACCACCCGGGGTCGGTGGACGGCGATCAGGCGGCGCAGCGCTGGGACACGCAGCTGCGCCATGTGCTTTTCGTATCGGTACGGCGACGCGAGACAAGGCAGGCTGCTCCAGCGCGCGTACCGCCAGTCGCGGCGCGACGGCTTCGGCAGCGGAAGCAGCTCGAGCAGCGCGAGGTTGCCGCCGCTGCGCCCCAGCTGGGCGATCTGGTAGGCGCGCACGTGCTCGATGTCGACCGGCGTGTCGGAGCGCGCGCGCAGCGCGAGCCGGATCAACGCCCGCCAGGTCGACTGCGTCGGTGCGCCGGGCGCGAACCAGCGGCCCTGTCCGAAGCGATGATGGTGATCGGCCAAATCGAGGCAAGGGGTGCGGTGCGCCGCCCAGGACGCGATCCGGCGCTGCACTTCCAGCAGGTCGCGCGCGCCACCTTCCTCCATCCCGATCAGCCACAATGGCGCGTCCAGGTTGCCATAGCCGAAAAATCCGGACAGGTAGGACTCAAGGGTACGGGCGTCCAGCTCGGTACGATCGGACGGCGTATTGGTCGACGCGACCTGGCGCGGCTTCCCGGCGCGCGGCCGTGGCACCGTCATTGGCGGGACCCGGGGGCGGCGCAATAGGCGCGACGCCTCCGCGTCGTGCTGGCGCAGGCGCGCGGCCCTTCCTGCTGCTCGACACCAGGTCGGACAGGGCCGGCGCTCACGCCGGATCGTGGGGCAGACGCTGGCGGGCAGATTGATGAGCTGAGATGAGCATCCATTATCGACGGCGGTTTCGTTAGGTGCTATTAGTCCGATCCGTACAGCGGGCGTTTCCCCCGCACTGCGCTCACCGAGCGCAGCGTGCGGGTGGACCGAACATGAATACCGACGCTCTAAGGACGCCAGCACAGTATCAGCTGCAACTGCATTTGCAAGCGCTCTCCCACTGCTGGCCGAGACAACAACATGGACAATGTCGACGAGGCTGGCGGGTCTCGTTCGCGAGCTCAGCCACGAAGGTCTATGCCATAAACTACTACATGTAATATCGGTCCGCCCAGTCGGTCGAATGACCGCGATCAACGCAGAATTCGTACATTCCGGCGAAGTTATGGATGTTCAGCCTTGTAAGCTCCGAATGGATATCGGAAAAGACTATGACACCATTGTCCACATTTGTAGCTTGGTTAGGGGCGGTGACAACGCTGTCCACATGCGCAAACTCCACATCCGACTGGGACTGGAACGGAATGCAGGTAAACTCACATGAGATAATCGCATATCGCTGAATACGTTGTCGTTTTAGCTGGCTGCGTAGATTTTCGATGTTTTGCGTGAATGCCGTACGAAGATCATGGAAAATGGTAAGAGAATTTAATGCGAAATAGAGCGCTCTAACGTATTTGAGGTAATGATTTGCCTTTCCCGCAGTCGTATATATGCGCGCCTCAACCAAGCTCAAAAAGTCCGCTCCAGCGATACAGAGATCGCCATCTAACTCATAGGGTTTGGAGGGAGACACGTAGCCATTGATGCCATGCTGCCACATATAATTGTCCGCACCGGAACTGCCAGTTCGAAGCAATCTGTTCAACAGCGAAATCTTGACGAAAATTTGCCCACTTTGGTTCACTATGAACGCTGCGTTAAAGGCGTTTTTTATCTGCGTTAGCGTTGGTGGGTGCAAACCATTGAGTAGGGCGTTGTTAAAGTCGACTATTTGCGTGTGCATATCAACGTCAAGATCGCTCAAGGAATATACCCGCGTAGAGGGAAGATATTGTGTCATTAAAGCTTCCCGCCCGAAACTCGATAGAACACTGCGTTTATATCCGCGCAAATTTCATCACAGCTCAACCCGCTCGCAGAATCCTCATTTGTGTCCGAATGGAACATGGAAAGGTATACTTTTCTCAATTCCCTAGCCTTTTCCACATCAAGCTGATGGACCCGCTTAATTCCTAGTCTGATATCAAATTCGGGGTGGTTCAGCTTGAAGTAAAACGCTATCTCGTGTTCTTTACTTTTGAAATACCGGGTGTTGTCGCTTTCCTGTAAGAGGTCATCTTTGGAAGGCCGTTTTCCACTGCTTTTTGATGTTGGAACTGTCATTTTCAGGTCTCGTAGATTATCCAAAGCTTGCCGAGGAATGCCGTCACCAACGTGATGCCTCGCGTCTAGTCGAACTCAGGATAGAAGCAAGAATAACAGATTTTTTACAGACGCAACTTTGACCGAATAGAATAGCGCGCCAGTCCGCTTCGTTTTTCACGGTTGGCCGGGGGCGTACTTTGTCCTTGTGCGGAAAACACGTTGACCGCGTAGAAATATGGGTCATCTGGTTCCACGTTTGACATGCCTACACGGCGTGCTCGCTTCCAGATAGCCGCCTCCTGCTCGGGTGACACGAGTTGTAATGGCTCTTGAGGACGGCCATCGACTCCACTTAGGCCTAGCGAATACGGAGCCAGGGGCAGTCCCAACAACAGCAAACTTGTGGTGCAAGTCAATACGGCTATAGAGCGGTGAATACGGTACATACAGCCCTAACTCGATGCGCTGCTGACGTTTTCCGAGCGACCGCTGGTCGCTGATCTGGGCCGGTCGCGAAAGGCGGCTTCTGGCCGAACTCGGCCGTTCAACCGCATGCGGTTCTCCTCATGGTAACGTTACAAGATCAGGAACGGCCCATTAAGTCTTCGAGACTTCGACGACCAATAAATCAAGGATCTTGTATGCCGATTCAAGTACCTCTTCATTGGCCTGGTCAAACGGCGAAAGCGTGCCGTGGACAATTAGATTACGGACACCGTAGAGAAGTTCTATGAAGCCGTGATAAAGGCTTGCGTTTGTGCCCTCAGCGACGACGCGGAGCATCCTTGCCGTGATGTCGATGTTCATACACTCCTGTTCGATCATGCCAGCGACGAAGCTGTGCTCATGCAGGGCGACCGGTGGCGCCGGGTACATTAGGCTACCTGTCATAGTGATGCCCAAGCTACGCAAGACGTCCTGCAGTGGTAATCCCCCCACAAAAAGAGCGCGATCAGAAGTAGAAT
>NZ_JASNRA010000046.1 GCF_030411955.1 Massilia sp. YIM B02443 | reverse complement strand
ACACCTCGTACTGGCGTTGCCACTCGGCCAGTGCCCAGTTGTAGGCGAAGCGCGCCGTGCCGGCTGCGCGCGCAAGGCTGGTGGCCTGCACGTTGTTCGGGTCAAGCGCGATACGATGGGCCAGGAACATTGCGCTTCCTTAGCGGATCAGGGCTAATACCCGAAAGGAGCGCTGCGACAGCGTAGCGGCGCTGGCCTCGCTCTGTTCTCGTCGGCGCGAGCCGCCCTGCCGCTTCCCAGCGACACAGCGTGCTGGTCGAGACGCAGAATGCCTTGGCAGCAGCGCCAATGGGAACAAGTTTGCTCATATGCATATGACTACATATGTTCGAATGAGTTCCTCGCTAACTGTTAGAACCCCTCGTTGCCGATGCCAATGCTGCGGTGATTCCTGTAACCGCCTCACGCTTCCCGATAGAGGGAGCCTGGCGCGAGATAGAGCGGGCCGCCGCCGCATTCCGACAATGTGCCCATCGTATTGACCAGTGGGCACAGCTTCATCGACAGACATCCGCAGCCAATGCCCGTTCCTTCAAACTTACGTAAAACTATTTACAGCTAGCTTTACCGTTGAATTCCTGCTTCGTCGAAGCTGGTTTCACCCTGCAATTTTGCAGGGCCAGAGCCGTCTTCTCCACAGGCTGACACGGTGGAACTCACCGCCGTATGATAAGACTACGCAAGTTTGAATGAGTTCCAAGCTAACTGCTAAAACCCTCTGGGGCTCGCGCAGCAACTCGAGGCGTGCGATACGCTCGTCCAGTTCGCTCGTCCAGTTCGCTCTGCCAGGTGCTTGCCGGCTTGTCCCGGTCGCGCGGTGCCGGCGTTCGGCTATCCGGTAACGCGTTCAGGACTTTTGCGATGCTCGTCCTTTGCCGGGGCGCTCCGACGCACGATACCAGCCACGCGCGAGCCGCGGTCAACGCCTCGCTTACATTTCCTTTATGATGCGACTTCAGCAATGAGGGGAGTGATCGAATGGGTGAGGTAGGCATCGTACTGGCCATGCTGCTGGCGGTGGTGGCAAGCGGATACCTGGTGCGGATACTGCCGTTCGCGGTGCCGCTGCCACTGGTACAGATCGCGCTCGGCGCCATCATCTCGTCCACCACCGGCCATGGCGTGCGGCTCGAACCGCACATCTTCTTCCTGCTGTTCCTGCCGCCGCTCTTGTTCCTGGACGGCTGGCGCATCCCCAAGGTCGGCCTGTTCCGCGACCGCACCACCATCCTCGAACTGTCGCTCGGCCTGGTGCTGTTCACCGTGATCGGCGCCGGCTTCCTGATCCACTGGCTGATCCCGTCGCTGCCGCTGGCGGTGTCGTTCGCGCTGGCGGCGATCCTGGCGCCGACCGACCCGGTGGCGGTGTCGGCGATCGCGGCGCGGGTGCCGATCCCGCCACGCCTGATGCACATCCTCGAGGGCGAGTCGCTGCTCAACGACGCCAGCGGCCTGGTGTGCTTCCGCTTCGCGGTGGCCGCCGCCCTGACCGGCACCTTCTCGCTGGGCGACGCCACCCTGACCTTCCTGTGGGTGGCGCTGGCCGGCATCGCCATCGGCGCCGGCCTGACCGTGATCGTCAGCGGCGCCCAGCGCATCCTGGCGGCGCGCATCGGCGAGGAAACCGGTTCGCCGATCCTGGTCAACCTGCTGTTGCCGTTCGGCGCCTACCTGGCGGCCGAGCACGTGGAAGCCTCGGGCATCCTGGCCGCAGTGGCGGCCGGCATCACCATGAGCTACGTGGAGCTGAGCGGCCGCGCGCTGGCCACCACCCGGGTGCGCCGCGCCGCCGTCTGGGACACGGTGCAGTTCGCGCTCAACGGCGTGATGTTCGTGCTGCTGGGCGAGCAGCTGCCCGACATCGTGCGCGCCGCCATCAACGCGCCCGAAGTGCCGGCCGCGCACGACGTCTGGTGGCTGGCCGGCAACGCGCTGGCGATCAGCCTCGGCCTGGTGCTGCTGCGCTTCGTCTGGGTCTGGGTTTCGCTGCGCCTGACGCTGCTGAACGCGCGGCGCCAGGGCTTGGCGGTGTACAAGCCGAACCCGCGCCTGATCCTGGCCACCTCGCTGGCCGGGGTGCGCGGCGCGATCACGCTGGCCGGCGTGCTGACGCTGCCGCTGCTGCTGCCGAACGGGAATCCGTTCCCGGGGCGCGACCTGGTGATCTTCCTGGCCAGCGCGGTGATCGTGGTGTCGCTGGTGCTGGCCAGCGTCGGCCTGCCGCGCGTGCTGCGCGGCCTGGAGCTGCCGGCCGAGGCGCACCATGAGAGCGAAGAAGACAATGCGCGCCACGTGGCTGCGATGGCGGCGCTGGAAGCGATCGCCAAGGCGCCGCCGCCGCCGGCCGCGATGGGCGCCGACGCCGGCGCCGACCCGCTCGAGGCTGCCGAGCTGCAAGCCAGCGCGCTCGACCAGGTACGCAGCCTGTACCAGTACCGGCTGGACAGCGGCGTGGCGGGCGGCATCGGCCTGGGCGTCGCGCCGGCCCGGGTGCGCGCGGCCGAGGCGGCCGAGCGCCACTACCGCCTGGCCGCGCTCGAACACGAGCGCGCGGTATTGCTGCGCATGGCGCGCCACAACCAGCTGTCGGACGAGATCGCCCGCAAGCTGCTGCGCGAAATCGACCTGGTCGAGGCGCGCTACCGCTGAGCTGCAGAAGCCGGCGGGCCGCCGTGACGGTCCGCCTGCGTTACTTCGCGTACAGTGTGCGCCAACCACGGCGGGTAGGATCGGTGACAACCATCATCACCGGGTACCCGCCTCATGAGCAACGAATCCACTGCTACCGACGCCGTCCACGCCGATCCCGCCGACGCGGCGCGCGCGGCCGGCCTGCGCTACGTTCACGACGACCGGCCCGGCATCCGGCGCGAAGCCGTCAAGGACGGCTTTCGCTACCTCGACGCCAAGGGCGAACCGGTCACCGACGAGAGCACGCTGGCGCGCATCAAGCGCCTGGTGATTCCGCCGGCCTGGACGGAAGTATGGATCTGCCCGCAAGCCAACGGCCACCTGCAAGCCACCGGGCGCGATGCGCGCGGGCGCAAGCAGTATCGCTACCACGCCAAGTGGCGCGAAGCGCGCGACGAGGTCAAATACGAGCGCATGCTCAAGTTCGGCCAGGCCCTGCCCCTCATCCGTCTTGAGGTCGACCGCGCCCTGAAATTGCCCGGCCTGCCGCGCGAAAAGGTGCTGGCCACCATCGTCTACCTGCTCGAAGCGACCATGATGCGGGTCGGTAACGAAGAATACGCGCGCACCAACAAGTCCTTCGGGCTGACCACGCTACGCAACCGCCACGCCAAGGTCGACGGCAGCGACGTCGAGTTCAGCTTCCGGGGCAAGAGCGGCGTGTACCACAAGGTCAAGGTGCACGACCGCCGCCTGGCACGCATCGTGGCCCGTTCGCGCGACCTGCCGGGCCAGGAACTGTTCCAGTACGTCGACGAGGATGGCGCCACCCACAGCATCGACTCGAGCGACGTCAACGACTACCTGCGCACCATCACCGGCGAAGAGTACACGGCCAAGGATTTCCGCACCTGGTCCGGCACGGTGCTGGCGGCGCTGGCGCTGCAGGAATTCGAGAAATTCGATTCCGAGGCCCAGGCCAAGAAGAACATCGTGCGCGCCATCGAATCGGTGGCCGAAAAGCTCGGCAACACGCCGTCGATCTGCCGCAAGTGCTACGTGCACCCGGCCGTGCTGGATGCCTACCTGGAAGGCGCGGCGCTGGAAGTGCTGCGCGAGCGCACCGAGGAAAAGCTGGCCGAAGACCTGCACGCGCTGCAGCCCGAGGAAGCGGCGGTGCTGGCCATGCTGCAGCAGCGATTACGTCTGGAGCAGGAGAACGCGGCGACCGCGCCGCCTGCGAAGCGCGCGCGCAAGCCTGCCGCAAACAAAGCTGCCGGCAAAGCCGCGCCAGCGAAAAAACCGCGCAGCGCCGCCCGCGCTGCAGCCTGAAACCTATTGAAAGGAACCGTATGACTGATGCATTCAAGGATACGAACCGCCGCTGGACGCTGGAACTGGTCAAGCGCTTCGAACACCAGGTGACCGGGGTCTCGGTCTCGGAGGACAACCGCATCTTCGTCAACTTCCCGCGCTGGACCGAGGACACGGCGGTGTCGGTGGCTGAACTCAAGGCCGACGGCTCGGTGGTCGCCTATCCCGACGAGGAATGGAACGCCTGGCGCAACGCGCGCAAGGACGAACTCTCGCCCGAGGACCACTGGGTGTGCGTGCAAAGCATCGTCGCCGACGGGCGCGGCAGCCTGTGGGTGCTGGACCCGGCGGCGCCGGCCCAGGCCCACCTGGTATCGGGCGGCGCCAAGCTGGTGCAGATCGACCTGGCTTCGAACCAGCCGGTGCGCACGATCGCCTTCGACGAAGACGCGGCGCCGCAGGGCTCCTACCTGAACGACGTGCGCTTCTCGAACGACGGCAAGTACGCCTACATCACCGATTCGGGCGTGGTGGGCGCGATCCTGGTGGTCGACCTGGCGGCCGACAAAACCGTGCGCCTGCTCGACAGCCACCCATCGACCCAGATGAAGAAGGGCCTTAACGTGAAAGCCGACGGCGAAGTGTTGCGCCGCCCGGACGGCCGCGGCGTCGAGTTCTCGGCCGACGGCATCGAGCTGTCGAACGACGGCGCCTACCTGTACTGGCAGGCGATCAAGGGCGACACCCTGTACCGCATCCCGACGAAGGTGCTGATCGAACAGGGCCTGCAGGGCCAGGACGTGGGCGACGCGGTCGAGGAATACGGCATCAACGGCGTCAACGACGGCCTGATCATCCCGAAAGGCGGCAACACCATGCTGCTCACCTCCGTCCAGGACGACGCCATCAAGGCGCGCGACCTGGACGCCGGCCCGGGCGCCGAGGCGCGCGTGCTGGTGCAGGACGAGCGCCTGCGCTGGCCCGACACCTTCACCCAAGGCCCGGACGGCGCGGTGTACGTGACCTCGTCGCACATCCAGGACAGCGCCTTCTTCAAGCCGGACGCGCCGAGCGCGCTGCCGACCGAATTGTGGCGCCTGCGCGCCGAGTGATGGTCACTGTGCGCTTGCGCCCGACTGCTTGACCACCTTGCCCCACTTGGCAGATTCGCTGGCGATGAAGCCGGCGAACTGCTGCGGCGTCTCGCCCAGCGGCTCGGCGCCCTGCTCCAGCAGCTTCTTCTTCACCTCGGGGTCGGCCAGCACCTTCTGGATCGACGCGTTCAGCCGCGCGATCACCGGCGCCGGGGTCCTGGCCGGCGCCAGCAGGCCGAACCAGGACGTGGCTTCGAAACCGGGCACGCCCGATTCGGCCACCGTCGGCACGTCCGGCAGCGCCGCCGAGCGATTCGCGGTGGTCACCGCCAGCGGCCGCAGCTTGCCGGCGCGGACGTAGCCGATCGCCGACGGCATATTGTCGAACATGACGGCGGTGTGGCCGCCGATCAGGTCATTCAGGGCCGGGGCGCTGCCGCGATAGGCCACGTTCTGGACGTCGACCCCGGCCATGTGCTTGAACAGCTCGGCCGACAGGTGGATCGAGGTGCCGACGCCGGAATTGGCCACCGTCACCTTGCCCGGATTGGCCCCGGCATACGCGATCAACTCCTTCACGTTCTTGTACGGCTGCGCCGGATGCGCGACCAGCAGGTTCGGCACCAGCGCGACGCGCGAGATCGGCGCGAAATCCTTGACGTGATCGAACGGCATCCTGGCATACAGGCTGGCGTTGATGGCGTGCGTGCCGACCGTCCCCATCACCAGCGTATAGCCATCCGGCGCGGCGCGCGCCACCGCCTGGGCGCCGATATTGCCGCCGGCCCCGGCGCGGTTGTCGATCACCACCGGCTGGCCCAGGTCGCGGCTCATGCCTTGCCCGATCACGCGCGCCAGGATGTCGGTGGTGCCGCCGGCCGAGAACGGAACGATGATGGTGATCGGTTTATTCGGATACGCGCCCTGCGCCTGCGCCGCCAGCGGCGCGAGCATCAGGGCGCCGAAGGCGAGTCCGACAGCGAGGGTGGAACGACGGCGATTGACGGCGACAGCGGGAATGCATGACATGGCAAATCTCCAGAGAAGGTGAACCAATGCAGGCGGATTGCCGCCTGCGTGCAAAGACCGGACGTGCAGCGGCGATCAAGGCCGCCAGGGATGGCGCGCGATGATGGAGGGACAGGACAGAAGGAGGAGGAAGCCCTGCGCCGGCAGGGCTGTGCGGATGGCGCCGGCGGGCGGCGCAGCTTGATGCTGATGCATGGTTGTCTCCATTCCTGTTTGCCGCAGCCTGCTTCGTGGCGGCTGCGTGCCTACTTTCATCAACCTTATACCAGACAGGGGAGCGACGTCCCCTGCCCTTGCAGCAAACTTACTACAGCAAACTTACTTGAGCAAACCGGAACGCGACGGATCGGGCATGCGCCACGCCACCACGAACGAGATCGCGCACATCGCCGTCACGTACCAGTAGAAGTTCTGCTCCATGCCGCCCGACTTGAACCACAGCGCCACGTATTCGGCCGAACCGCCGAACATGGCGTTGGCCACCGCGTACGACAGGCCGACGCCCAGCGCGCGCACTTCGACCGGGAACATCTCGGCCTTGATCAAGCCGCTGATCGAAGTGTACAGGCTCACGATCGCGAGCGCCGCCATGATCAGGATGCAGGCCACGATCGGATTGCTCACGTCGCGCAGCGCGAACAGCAGCGGCGCGGTGCACAGCGTGGCCAGGCCGCCGAACCACAGCATCGAGTTGCGGCGGCCGATGCGGTCCGACAGCGCGCCGAACAGCGGCTGCATGCACATATAGGCCAGCAGCGCCACCGTCATCACGGCGCTGGCGGTCTTGGCATGGAAGCCCACGGTGTTGACCAGGTACTTCTGCATGTAGGTGGTGAAGGCGTAGAAGATCAGCGAACCGCCGGCGGTGAAGCCCAGCACCGTGATGAAGGCGCGCTTGTGCGCCAGCAGCGTCGACAGGCGGCCGGCCTGGTTGCTGGTGCGCTCGGATGCGGTGGTGGTCTCGGTCAGCGAGCGGCGCAAGTAAAGCGACACCAGCGCGGCGCAGGCGCCCAGCACGAACGGGATGCGCCAGCCCCAGGCACGGATCTCGGTTTCAGTGAGCACCTGCTGCAGCACCACCAGCACCAGCAACGCCAGCAGCTGGCCGCCGATCAGCGTCACGTACTGGAACGAGGCGAAGAAGCCGCGCCGGCCGGATTGCGCCACCTCGCTCATGTAGGTGGCGCTGGTGCCGTACTCGCCGCCCACCGACAGGCCCTGGAACAGGCGCGCCAGCAGCAGCAGCGCCGGCGCCGCGGTGCCGATCTGGGCGTAGGTCGGCAGCACCGCGATCATCAGCGAGCCGAAGCACATCATCAGCACCGAGATCAGCATCGAGTTCTTGCGGCCGTAACGGTCGGCGATGCGGCCGAACAGCCAGCCGCCGACGGGACGCATCAGGAAGCCGGCGGCGAAGATGCCGGCGGTGTTGAGCAGCTGGGTGGTCGGATTCCCGGACGGGAAGAAGGCGCTCGAGAAGTACAGCGCCAGGAAGGAATAGATGTAGAAGTCGAACCACTCGACCAGGTTGCCGGACGAGGCGCCGACGATCGCCATCACGCGCTGGCGCGAGGTCAGTTCGGCGATCGGGGACGCGCCGCCGGCCGCGCTGTCGTTCGCCGCGCCGGTGGTCGTGTGCAAGGTGCTGTTGCTGCTTGTTGCCATGAAAATGTCTCCTGCTGTTCTTCTATAAAAACGCGAACGCTAGACGCGTTCGATGATGAGGGCGATGCCCTGCCCCACGCCAACGCACATGGTGCACAGCGCAAAGCGCCCGCCGCTGCGTTCCAGCTGATACAGCGCGGTGGTGGCCAGGCGCGCGCCGCTCATGCCGAGCGGATGCCCGAGCGCGATGGCGCCGCCCTGCGGGTTGACGCGCGGGTCGTCGTCCTGCAAGCCCAGTTCGCGCAGCACCGCCAGGCCCTGCGCGGCGAATGCTTCATTCAGTTCGATCAAGTCCATCTGCGCCAGCGTCAATCCGGTCTGGCGCAGCAGCTTGTGCACCGCCGGCACCGGACCGACGCCCATCACGCGCGGCGCGACGCCGGCCGTGGCCATGCCGACGATGCGCGCGCGCGGCGTCAGGCCATGGCGCGCGGCCGCCTCGCGGCTGGCCACGACCAATGCGCAGGCGCCGTCGTTGATGCCGGACGCGTTGCCGGCGGTGACGCTGCCGTCCGCGCGCACCACGGGTTTGAGTCTGGCCAGCGCCTCGAGGCTGGTCGCGCGCGGATGTTCGTCGCGTGATACGACGATCGGTTCGCCCTTCTTTTGCGGGATCGTCACCGCCACCGTCTCGGCCTCGAACAGGCCGGCCGCCTGCGCCGCCGCCGCCTTGTTCTGGCTGGCCAGCGCGAAGCGATCCTGGTCGGCGCGGCTGATGCCGTAGTCGGCGGCGACGTTCTCCGCCGTCTCGGGCATGGTCTCGGTGCCGTACTGCGCCTGCAGCGCCGGATTGATGAAGCGCCAGCCCATGGTGGTGTCCTGCAGCTGCGCCTGGCGCGAGAACGGTGTCTCGGCCTTGCCCATCACGAACGGGGCGCGCGTCATCGACTCGACGCCGCCGGCGATGACCAGGCTCGCCTCGCCGGCCTTGATCGCACGCGCGGCGCTGCCCAGCGCATCGAGGCCCGAGCCGCACAGGCGGTTGATGGTGGTGGCGCTGGCCTCGGGCGGCAGGCCGGCCAGCAGCAGCGCCATGCGCGCCACGTTGCGGTTGTCTTCGCCGGCCTGGTTGGCGCAGCCGAGGATCACGTCGTCGAGTGCGGTCCAGTCGACATCAGCGTTACGGGCCATCAGTGCGCGCAGCGGGATCGCGCCCAGGTCGTCGGCGCGCACGTCCTTCAATGCGCCGCCGTAGCGGCCGATCGGGGTGCGGATGGCGTCGCAGATAAAAGCGTCTTGCATGGTAGTTCCAATCTTGCCGACCGCCGCCCGCGATGCGGACGGCGCATCGGTTGGGTGAAAATCAAATGGCAATCAGGGCGAAGCCGGTGATGCGTTCGAGTTCGGCGAACGACAGGCCGTCGACCATCTCGCGCACGGCCAGGCCCTGCGGCGTGACGTCGAGTACCGCCAGGTCGGTGTAGATGCGGCTGACGCAGGCGACTCCGGTCAGCGGGTAGCTGCATTGCTGGACGATCTTGCTGGCGCCGTCGCGGGTCTGGTGCTCCATCATCACGAACACGCGCTTGGCGCCGATCGCCAGGTCCATGGCGCCGCCGACCGCCGGAATCGCATCCGGCGCGCCGGTGTGCCAATTGGCCAGGTCGCCCTGTTCCGAGACCTGGAACGCGCCCAGCACGCAGATGTCGAGGTGGCCGCCGCGCATCATCGCGAACGAGTCGGCGTGATGGAAATAGCTGCCGCCGGCCAGCAGCGTCACCGGCTGCTTGCCGGCGTTGATCAGGTCTTCGTCTTCCTCGCCGGCTGCGGGCGGCGGGCCCATGCCGAGCAGGCCGTTCTCGCTGTGCAAAAAGATCTCGCGGTCCGGCGGCAGGTGGGCGCCGACCATGGTCGGCAGGCCGATGCCGAGGTTGACGTAGGCGCCTTCGGGGATGTCGCGCGCCACGCGGGCGGCGATCTGGTCGCGGGTGAGGCGGTTCATGGGTGTCCTCCTTGCAGCGCGTTGGTCTGCACCACGCGCTGCACAAAGATGCCGGGGGTGACGATGGTTTCCGGGTCCAGCTGGCCGAGGTCGACCACGTCGGACACCTGGGCGATGGTGCAGCGCGCCGCCATCGCCATGATCGGGCCGAAGTTGCGCGCCGTCTTCCGGTACACCAGGTTGCCCCAGCGGTCGCCGCGCAAGGCCTTGATCAGGGCGAAGTCGGCGTGGATCGGGGTTTCGAGCACGTAGTGGCGGCCGTCGATCAGCCGCGTCTCCTTGCCTTCGGCCAGCGCGGTGCCGTAGCCGGTCGGCGTGAAGAAGCCGCCGATGCCGGCGCCGGCGGCGCGGATGCGTTCGGCCAGGTTGCCCTGCGGGACCAGCTCGAGTTCGATCTCGCCGGCGCGGAACAAGCCGTCGAACACGTGGGAATCGCTCTGGCGCGGGAACGAGCACACGATCTTGCGCACCCGTTTTGCCTTGAGCAGCGCGGCCAGGCCGGTGTCGCCGTTGCCGGCATTGTTGTTGACGATGGTGAGCTCGCGCGCGCCGTGCCGGATCAGCGCGTCGATCAGCGCTGACGGCATGCCGGCGCTGCCGAAGCCGCCGATCAGGATCGTGGCGCCATCGTGAATATCGGCCACCGCTGCGTCGAGCGAAGGGAAAATCTTGTCGATCATTTCCGAATTCCTGTTCCGTGCCTGGGCACGGGAATGCTGGTTGTCTCTGTTATTGGCTGTTCGGCTATCGCACGAATGTTTGATGACAGAACGAATAAGCCGAGTGTAGGATTGTCGCGGCTGCCGGCGCAAGGCGGCACGCGCGAATGTGTTCGATTGGCGAACGTTTTCGTTTTGACGAAAAATAGGAAAATATGTCTCCAGAACGCCCTGTACAGACTCCTGAAGACCTGGCGGATGAGAGCGCGGCCGTCGCCAGCGACCCGAATTTCATGCTGTCGCTGGCGCGCGGCCTGCAGGTGCTGCAAGCCTTCAGCGACCAGCGCCGCAGCCTGACGATCGCCCAGCTGAGCCACCGCACCGGCATCCCGCGCGCCTCGGTGCGGCGCTGCCTGCACACGCTGATCGCGCTCGGCTATGCGGAGGCGGAAAACAACCATTTTTCGCTCAAGCCCAAGGTGCTGTCGCTCGGCTACTCGTATCTGTCGTCGACGCCGCTGACGGTGTCGGCCCACCCTTACCTGAACCGGATCAGCCGCAGCCTCAACGAATCGTGCTCGCTGGCGGTGCTGCAGGACGACGAGGTGCTGTACGTCGGCCGCTCGGCGGCGTCGCGCATCATGTCGGTCTCGCTGACCACCGGCAGCCGCCTGCCGGCGTATTGCACCGCGCTGGGCCGCGTGCTGCTGGCGCACCTGCCGCCGGCCGAGCTGGACGCCTACCTGGAGCGCGTGCCGCTCAAGGCCATGACCGAAGTTACGGTGGTCAATCCGGAGCGGCTGAAGGAGATCCTGGACGGTGTGCGCGCCGACGGCTACGCGATCCTGGAAGAAGAGCTGGAAATCGGCCTGCGCTCGATCGCGGTGCCGGTGCGCGGGGCTTCCGGCAATGTGCTGGCGGCGCTGAACATCGGCGCCCACGCGGCGCGGGTGCCTAAGCGCAAGATGCAGGACGAGTTCTTGCCGGCGTTGCTGCAGGGGGCGCAGGAATTGTCGATCCTGCTGCCTTAGCGCGTCACGCAAGCATAGTGGGTACTTGGCGCAGAAGACCAGCACCTCCACGGGGTCGATTGAGATGGTCCGGGTTTCATGGACATCCAAATAGGGGACAA
>NZ_JASNRA010000045.1 GCF_030411955.1 Massilia sp. YIM B02443 | reverse complement strand
AGGTTATCGTCAGGCTAGTTATATAGAAAAAGCCCGCTCAAGTAGATCTTGAGTGGGCTTTTTTGCATTCCGGCGGCCTGAAAAATCCCGAGAACGGTAGGGTTGGCAGCTTCGCTGCCGACGCGTTCAACTAGTCCCAGCGCCACTGCGCAAAGCGATCAGCTTCTCCATCAAGCCTTCCGCCGACGCGGCAATCCTGTCCAGGCTCGCTTCCCGCAACTGGCTGGTATCGACAACGAGATCGCTGTGCAGGCCTGCCCACCGCAGCAACGCCGCACACGCGTCGGGATGATCAAACAGCCCGTGCAGATAAGTGCCCAAGATTTGCCCGTCTTTCGATATCGCGCCTTCCGGCCGCCCGTCAATCGAAAACGCAGGAGTGCCCAGCGCTCCGCCACGCGACACGCCCATGTGAATCTCGTATCCGCTCACCCGCGGCGACGCGGCGCCATCGGCGAAAGCACACCTACCTTCCACCCGTGTCAGACGCTTTTCGCGCGTCAGCTCCGTCTCGACCTCGAGCACGCCCAATCCCATTGAGTCACCCGGCGCACCTTCGATCCCATGCGGATCCGCGACCTTCTGTCCCAGCATCTGGAAGCCGCCGCAAATCCCGATCACCTTGCCGCCATAACGCAGATGCCGCGCGATCTGCGCCGGCCAGCCCTGCGCCTGCAGCCATGCCAGGTCGCCGCGCGTATTCTTGCTGCCCGGGAGGATGATCAGGTCGGCCCCGGGAATCGCTTCGCCCTCGCGCACGAAACACAGGTCGACGTCCGGATGCGCACGCAGCGCATCGAAGTCGGTATGGTTGCTCATGCGCGGCAGACTGGGAACGACGACGCGAAACGCGCCCTTGTTCGCCTGCGCCGCCTGCACCGCATCCTCGGCATCCAGATACAGTCCGTGCAGATAGGGCAGCACCGCCAGCACCGGCTTGCCGGTCTCGCGTTCCAGCCATTCCAGGCCTGGCTCGAGCAGCTTGATGTCGCCGCGGAAGCGGTTGATCACGAAGCCGATGATGCGGTCGCGCTCCGACTGCGACAGGCACGATAACGTGCCGACCAAGTGCGCGAACACCCCACCACGGTCGATGTCCGCCACCAGGATCACCGGGCAATCGACCGCTTCGGCAAATCCCATATTGGCGATGTCGCGTGCGCGCAGGTTGATTTCGGCCGGGCTGCCCGCGCCTTCGACGATCACGGCGTCGTACTGCCCCAGCAGGCGTGCATGCGATTCCAGCACTGCCTCCATCGCCACCGGTTTATAACGGTGATAGTCGCGCGCATTCATGTCGGCGCGCACGCGGCCGTGGATGATGACCTGGGCGCCGATGTCGCTCGACGGCTTGAGCAGCACCGGATTCATGTCGGTGTGCGGCTCGACGCCGGCGGCGATCGCTTGCAGCGCCTGGGCGCGCCCGATCTCGCCACCGTCGCGTGTCACCGCGCTGTTCAAGGCCATGTTCTGCGGCTTGAACGGCGCCACGCGCACGCCGCGTTGCATCAACAGGCGACACAGCGCCGCGACCACCGTGCTCTTGCCGGCGTCCGACGTCGTGCCCTGCACCATCAGGGTCCGGTAGGGGAAGGGCGTCATTTGGCGGCGCGGTGCTGGCGGGCCTGTTCGAGCGCCTCGCACATCGCGGCGGCGCCCTGGATCATGCGCGGTCCGGCGCGGTTGAGCAGGTCGCCATCGAGCGTGAACAGGTTATCGTTGCGCACCGCCTGCAGGGTGCCGTACTGCTTCCACAGCGCGACGCCGCCGTAGTTCTTCTCGGCGGTGGCGATGATCGCTTCCGGGTTCTCCTGCAGCACGCTCTCGAGCGTGACGATCGGGGCCACCACGTTCAGCTTGTCGAAGATGTTGACGCCGCCGCACAGGCGCATGGCGTCGGTGACGATGCTCTTTCCGCTCAGCGTATAGAGCGGCTTGTCCCACACCTGGTAGAAGGTGCGCACCGGCGGACGCTTCGCGTACTGTGCGCGCAGGCTCGCCAGCTGCTTGCGCAGCTGCGCCGCCGTGGCCTTGGCCGCCGTCTCGGTGCCCATCAATTGGCCCAGGCGCAGCACGCTCTCGGGAATCGCCTCGAGCGATTGCGGATCGCTCTGGAACACCGGCACGCCGAGTTGACGCACCAGTTCCAGTTGCCGCTCGGAGCTGTTGTGCATCCAGGCCACGATCAGGTCGGGCTTCAATGCGAGCACGCGCTCGATGTCGATCTCGCGGTTCGATCCGATGCGCGGGATGCTCTTGGCCGCTTCCGGGTAGTCGCTATAGTTCACGGCGCCCACCACGCGGCTGCCGCCGCCGGCCGCGAACAGCAGCTCGGTCACGTGCGGCGCCATCGAGATCACGCGCAGCGCCGGCTTGCTGACGCTGACCGTCAGCCCAGCGTCATCCTTGACCGTGATCGCGGCCTGCGCCGCGCCGGCCATCGTCATGGCCAGCACGCATGCCAGCATCGCTTTGTTCATCCCTTGCTCCATTCATGAAGTGCTTGTTCGAGCCGCAGCCAGTCCGGCTCCGTCGCCGGCAGTCCGACCCGGATCCCGCGCGCGGCCACGCGGAACAGGCGGCACCAGATGCCGCGCCGCGCCATGTGCTCGTGGAAGTCCTCGGGCCGCGCTTCCGGCCACCAGCGAAACAGCGGGGTGCCGGCGCTGGCGATGCCGTAGGCGAGCAGCAGCCGCGACATCCGGTAGCCGTGCACTTTCAAACAGGCTTGCGTGTCCTGCTGCCAGCGCGTGTCGCGCAGCGCCTGCAGCGCCACTTCCTGCGCCGGACCGCTGATGGTCCATGGCCCGAGCAGGTCGGCCAGTGCGGACAACAGGCGTTCTTCCGCCGCCACGAAGCCCAGGCGCAGTCCCGCCAGCCCGAAGAACTTGCCGACCGAGCGCAGCACAATCAGTCCCGGCTGCCCTGCATGCGCGGCCACGCTCAGGGACGGCGTGGTATCGCCGAACGCCTCGTCGACCACCAGCCAGCCGCCGCGCGCATGCAGGCGCGCCGCCCAGTCGAGCAGCTGTTCCGGCGTGACCGTCTCACCGGTTGGATTGTTGGGATTAACTACCACCACCACGTCGCAGCTGTCGACCGCCCCTTCCAGCGCCGCATACGGCACCAAGGTGCGCTGGTGGCCATGCAGGTTCCAGTGATGCGCGTGTTCCGCATACGACGGCGCCGACACCGCAACGCGCGACGGCGCACGCAGGCGCGGCAGGGCCTGGATCGCGGCCTGGGTGCCGGCTACCGGCAGCAGTGCCGGGGCACGATAGTAAGCGCATGCTGCGGCGAGCAGTTCCGGATCCGGCTCGGGCAGGCGATGCCAGGCCGCGGGAGACGGCGCCGGCGCCGGATAGCTGTGTGGGTTGACGCCGGTCGAGAGGTCGATCCAGTCGTCGCGGCCGTAGCGCCGCGCTGCATCGCGCAGGTTGCCGCCGTGTTCAAGCATGGTGGTCTCCAAGGGACAACAGCACTGCGGCCAGGCACACGACGCCGGTCCACAGCAGGGTGGTGCGCAGCACCAGGCGCAAGGCGCGCGGGATGTCGTGCGCGCCGGCGGCGGGGCCGAGGCCGAGCGGCGGACGCTGTTCGACTTCGCCGTCGTACACCGCGGCGCCGCCGAGCGACACACCGAGCGCGCCGGCGCCGCTGGCCATCACCGGCCCGGCGTTCGGGCTGCTCCAGGCGGGGGCCTGGGTGCGCCAGCATTGCCAGGCGCGCGCGCAGCCGGCGCCGGCCAGCAGCACGTACGACAGGGCCGTGAGCCGCGCCGGCACGTAATTCAAGACGTCGTCGATGCGCGCCGCCGTGCGCCCGAACAGGTTGAAGCGTTCATTGCGATAGCCCCACATCGCGTCGAGCGTATTCGCCAGCCGGAACAGCACCGCGCCCGGTCCGCCCAGCAGGATGAACCAGAACAGCGTCCCGAACACCGCGTCGTTGCCGTTCTCGAGCAGCGACTCGGCGCTGGCCTTGGCCAGGTCGGACTCATTCGCATTGGTGGTGTCGCGGCTGACGATGTAGCTGGTCAGCAGGCGCGCCTGCGTCAGGTCGCCGCGCTGCAGCGCCGCGAAGATCGGCAATGTGTGGTCGCGCAGGCTGCGCAAGCCGATACAGAAGTACAGCAGCAGCGCGTGCAGCCACAGGCCGGCCGCCTCGGCCAATCCGGCGAACAGCAGCGTCAATGGCAGCACCGCCAGCGACCAAGCCAGCACGCCGCGCAGCAAGCGCCCACTACCAGAATTCAGGCGACGTTCGATGAAAGTCACCAGCTTGCCGAAGCCGACCAGCGGATGCCAGCGCCGCGTCTCGCCCAGCAGCAGGTCGAGCGCGATGCCGGCCACCAGCAGCAGGGTGATTGTCGACAGCGGCAGACCAGTCAACATGCCGGCCCTTTCAGCCAGAGCGGCAAGCCGGCGGCGACGAAGACGGCACGCTCGGCGCGCGCCGCCACGGCTTGATTCAGGCGGCCGGCTTCGTCGGCGAAGCTGCGCGAGATCGCGCCCCACGGCACGATGCCCATGCCGACTTCGTTCGAGACGAACACCACCTCGCCCGCCAGTCCGGTATCCAGCGCGTCCAGCAGCGCCGCGCGCTCTTCATGGAAGCGCTCGGGCAGCGCGAGGTCGCCCACTTCCGGATACTCGCGGCCGTCGCAGAACATCAGGTTGCTGAGCCACAGCGTCAGGCAGTCGACCAGCACCAGGCGCTGCGGAGCGCAGTGCTCGCGCAGGGTCTTGGCCAACGCCAGTTCTTCTTCCACCGTCTGCCAGTGCGCGGGCCGGCGTTCGCGGTGATGCGCGATGCGGCTCGCCATCTCGCCGTCGCCGGCGCGCGAGGTGGCCACGTACACGACTTCCTTGCCGGAGTCCTGCGCCAGGCGTTCGGCGAACGCGCTCTTGCCCGAGCGCGCGCCGCCAAAGACCAGCGTGCAGCTCAAGGCCGGCCTCCGAACATCGCGGCGACCGCGCGCGGATTGGACGGGAAGTAACCGTGGAAGTAGGATGCAGTCAGCGATCCGACCCGGTACACCGCCTCGCCCTGGGCGCCCGTCTTCTGCTTCACGGTATGCGATTCCGGCACGACGCCGGCCTGCAGCAGCGAATAGTGGAAGGTATGGCCGCGCACCTCGCCGCTTGGCGTCGGCATCGCATGTGGACCCAGTCCGCTCAGGCGCTTCTGCATCGTCACTTCGCCCGGCAGCAGGCCGGCCATCTCCCAGCGCTTGCCCTGGCTGTCGGTCAGGCCGTCGGCCACCGCCATCATGCCGCCGCATTCGGCCACGATCGGCACGCCGCGCGCATGAAGCGCGCGGATCGAATCGCGCCAGCGATGTGCGCTTGCCAGGGCCGGGCCATGCAGCTCGGGATAGCCGCCGGGCAGGTAGACCGCGTCGGCGTCCGCCGGCACCGCTTCGTTCGATAATGGCGCGAAATACGTGATGCGCGCGCCCATGGCTTTCAGCAGGTCGATATTGGCCGGATAGACGAACACGAACGACGGGTCGCGCGCGATGGCAATGGTGCGGCCGGCCAGCAGCTGTTCGGGCGGCGCGGCATCGTCCTCCGACGGCGCCATGACTGGCAAGGCATCCCATGCCGCTTCGTCGAAGTCGATGCTGTCGGCCAGCGCATCCAGGATCTGGTGCAGCTCTTCGACTTCCCCCGGCAGCACCAGGCCGAGGTGGCGCTCCGGCAGTTTTCTCTCCTGGCGCGGCAGGGTGCCGAGCAGGGGAATGTCGCGCAGCGAGTCCTTGACCATCGCCGTGTGGCCCGGGCTGGCGACGCGGTTGGCGATCACGCCCGCCATCTGCACCGGACCATAGTCGCGCAAGCCCTGCGCCACCGCGCCGGCGGTTTGCGCCATCGCCGACGCATCGAGCACGGCCAGCACGGGAATGCCGAATTCGCGCGACAGGTCGGCGCTTGAGGGCGAGCCGTCGTACAGTCCCATCACGCCTTCGACCAGGATCGCATCGGCTTCGCGCGCTGCGTCGCGCAGGCGCCGCAGGCATTCATCGCGTCCGACCATCCACAGGTCGAGGTTGTGCACCGGCGAGCCGCAGGCGCTTTCCAGCATCACCGGATCGACGAAATCGGGGCCGCATTTGAACACGCGCACGCGCTTGCCCATCTTGAGCAAGCGCCGCGCCAATGCCGCCGTCACCGTGGTCTTGCCCTGGCCGGACGACATCGCCGCCACCATCACCACGCGCGCGCCAGAGTGCTTGTTCGTTACCATTCGGTCCCCGCCTGCGCCGCGATGCCGGCCTTGAACGCATGCTTGACCACGTTCATCTCGGTGACGGTGTCAGCCACTGCGATCAATTCAGGCGACGCGCCGCGGCCGGTGATCACCACGTGCTGCATTACCGGGCGGTCGAGCAGGTCGGCGATCACGGTGTCGACGTCGAGGTAGCGGTACTTGAGCGCGATGTTCAATTCGTCCAGCACCACCATGCCGATGGCCGGATCGGACAGGAACTGCCTGGCCATCGCCCACGCCTCATTTGCTTTTTCAATATCGCGCTCGCGGTTCTGGGTTTCCCAGGTATAGCCTTCGCCCATCGCATGGAAGCTCACCTCGTCGGGGAAGCGGCGCAGGAAGGTCTCTTCGCCGGTCGCCAGCGCGCCCTTGATGAACTGGACCACGCCCACCTTCATGCCGTGGCCCAGCGCGCGCGCCACCATGCCGAACGCGCTCGAGCTCTTGCCCTTGCCGTTGCCGGTGTTGACGATGATGATGCCGATCTCCTTGTCGGCCGAGGCGATCTTGGCGTCGATCACCGCCTTCTTGCGTTCCATGCGCGCGCGGTGGCGCTCGTTGAGGGCGGTCGTTTGCTCGGGCGTCATGTCGGTCATGCGGAGTCCTCCTTCGGGATGAAGATGCGGCGGCCGCCGTGCTCGATCATGTCGATCGGATGGCCGAGGTAGTCGCCCAGCAGCGCCGGCTGCATGGTGTCGTCGATGGCGCCGGCCTGCCAGCGGCCGTCGCCCATCAGCAGCAGCGCATGGGTAGAGATGCGGTGGGCGAGATTCAGGTCGTGGCCGATCATGACCACGGTCTTGTGCTGTTCGCGGCACAGGCGCGCCAGCAGTCCCATCACGCTCACCTGGTGCGCCAGGTCGAGCGCATTGGTCGGCTCGTCGAGCAGCAGCAGCGGCGTCCGTTGCGCCAGCAGGGCGGCAATCGCCACGCGCTGGCGCTCGCCGCCGGACAGGGTGCGCACGTCGCGCGCGGCCAGGTCGTCGACTTCCATCGCCGCCAGCGATTGCAGCGCGATCGCATGGTCGTCGCTGCCTTCCCAGTAGCGCTTGGCGTGGTAGGGATGGCGCGCCGACAGCACGCTTTCGATCACGGTATAGGCAAAGGCGTCGTGGCGCGACTGGGCCAGGAAGGCGCGCTGGCGCGCCAGCTCTTCCAGCGGCCAGTCCTTCAGCGGACGGCCGCCGATCGCAACGGCACCGCCGGCCGCATCGTGCAGGCCGGCGAGCGTGCGCAGCAGCGTGCTCTTGCCCGCGCCGTTGCGGCCGATGATGCTCCAGCATTCGCCGGCTTGCGCGGACCAGTCCAGTCCCTGCACCAGGGTGCGCTTGCCGGCGATGAGCAAGAGGTCGCGGGTCGAGATCATGGTCATTTGCGCAGCCGGTGCAGCTGGTACAGGAACACCGGGGCGCCGATCATCGCCGTGATGGCGCCGACCGGCAGCTGCTGCGGCGCGATGATGGTGCGCGCCAGTGTATCGCACAGCACCAGGAAGGCGCCGCCGGCCAGCACCGTTGCCGGCACCAGCACCCGGTGGTCGGGACCGAAGGCGAAGCGGCAGGCGTGCGGCACGATCAGGCCGACGAAGCCGATCGCGCCGGCGCTGGTGACGGCGCTGGCGGTCAGCAGCGCCGACACGAAGAACAAGCCCTTGCGCAGCGCGCCGACGCGCACGCCCAGCGTGACGGCCGCTTCCGCATGCAGCGCGACCACGTTCATGGCGCGCGTGCTCTTCATGGCGAACAGCAGCGCGCCGAGCAGGACGATCCAGGGCGCCAGGCGCAGCGGGGCGCCGGCCAGGTCGCCGATCAGCCAGAACACCATGCTGCGCAGGCGTCCTTCGGGCGCGATCGACAGCATCAGTGTGATCAGTGACGTGCACAGGGCCGAGACGATCACGCCGGTCAGCAGCAGCAGCGACGCGCCGCCTTCGGCCGCCTGGCCGCCGCGCATGTCGCGCCGCGCCAGCAGGTACAGCAGCAGCGCGACGCCGACCGCACCGAGCAGCGCGGCCGCATCGACCATGAGCGCAGACGCCATCAGCAGCATCGCCAGCAGGGCGCCAACCGCGGAGCCGGCCGACACTCCCAGTACATATGGGTCGGCCAGGGGATTGCGCAGCAGTGCCTGCATCATCAGGCCGGCCAGGGCCAGCGCGCCGCCGGTGACGAACGCCACCAGTGCGCGGCCAGCGCGCAGTTCGATCAGGGAAGCGGAGAGGGAATCGGGACGCCCTGCGGCCAGCTGGCGCAGGGCGGCGGGAATGTCGGCCAGCGGCACCGCGATCGAGCCGGTCATGCCCGCGAACAGCAGGGCGGCGGCGGCAAACGCCAGCATCGCGCCGACGATGATGACGGCGCGCCGGCGATGTGACGGGATGGATGCGTGCATGCTGGCCCTTGGTTTATCCGTTGCCCGCAACGTCATAGATGACGCTGCGGGACTTCGGCGCCGGCTTAGCGGATGCCGTAGCGCAGGGCCGCGAACCAGGTACGGCCGCTGGTGCCGTAGAAGCGCGCCGTTTCGTAGTTCTTGTCGGCGACGTTATTCACGCGCAGCAGCAGCGACCAGTCGGGATTGAACTGCCAGGTGCTGTGCAGGTTCAGCAGGCCATAGCCGCCCAGGCGGGTGGTGTTGGACGCATTGTCGAAACGCTCGCCCGACAGCACCAGTTCGGCGCCGGTCTTGAGCGTGCCGACCGTGTAGTCGGCGCCGAAGCTGGCGTGCTTCTTCGCGCGGCGCGCCAGCTGCTTGCCGGTGGTCTCGTCGCGCGGATCCTGCCAATCCAGGCTGCCGCGCAGGTCGACGCCCATGAAGCGGGTAGCAGCGGCCAGCGAGAAGCCTTCCAGCAGCGCCTTGTTGACGTTGTAGGCGCAGTAGGCGAACCTGACATCCGGGCATGGCGTGGCCGTGATCAGCATGTCGGTCAGGCGGTTGTGGAAGTAGGTTGCATCCACCTGGTAGCCGTTGCCGTCGTAGCGCAGGCCGACTTCGCGGTTGCGGCCTTTTTCCGGACGATTGTCCGGGTAACCGTAGCCCGGGTAATACAGTTCGTTGAAGGTCGGGGCGCGGAAGCTGGTGCCGACGCTGGCGTTGGCGCGCAGGCCGTTGCCGAAATCGTAGGCATAGCCGGCGGCGCCAGTGTTCTTGTGACCGTAGATCGAGCGGTCCTGGCGCGCGCTGACGTCGACCAGGTGGTTGCCGCGGCGCGCCGAGTAGCTGGCGGCGAACGAGTTGGTGATGCGCTTGCGGTCGTCGCCGTTATTGTCCACCAGAGCGGAGGCGTCGACTTTTTCCTGGCGGTGCGCGTACAGCAGCTGCAGCGTGTCCTGGCCGATGGCGATGTCGTTCTGCCACGAGAATTCATCCTGCTTGGTGTCGATCTGGCTGGTGTTCCAATCCTCGACGCCGCCCAGGTCGAACTGCTTGTCTTCCGAGCGCGCCAGCTGCATGGTGCTGCGCCAGTTCGGCATGATCTGGTTGGTCATGAACAGCGCATAGGTGTTCAGGTCCGAGTCGCCGTAGGCGTCGAAGTTGTCGCCGTTGTCGTACTGGTTGTACAGGCGGCTGACCAGGAACTGGCCGCCGATTTCATGACCCGGCGCGATCGCCATCGACACGCGGCCGTTGGCGTTGCGGCGGCGGTAGCCGTCCTTGTCCGGATTGTAGCCATACGCGCCCGGGCGGGCGGCCGAGAAACCGTCCGCATCTTCGTAGCCGGCGCCGAAGGCATAGCTGACCGCGTGCTCGCCGGCGGTGCCGCCTGCGATGCTGGCGTCGGCCTGGCGGGTGCCGTTGCTGCCGATGCCCACCGAGGCGGTCGCGCGCGGTGCGCCTTCGCCCTTGCGGGTGAAGATCTGGACCACGCCGCCGATGGCGTCGGCGCCGTACAGGGTGCTCAGCGGGCCGTAGACCACTTCGATGCGGTCGATCGCGGCCAGCGGCACCGCGTTCCAGGCGGCGGTGCCCAGGGTCGAGGAGCCGATGCGCACGCCGTCGATCAGCACGACCACCTGGTTGGCGTTGGCGCCGCGCAGGAACACGCTGGTGGCGTTGCCGGCCGGGCCGTTGCGGGTGATCTCGATGCTGCGCTGGCGCTGCAGGACGTCGGCTACAGAGCCGGCGCCGGAGCGCGCGATTTCTTCGGCGGTGATGACGACGGTGTCGGCGACGACGTCAAGCGCGCGTTGCGGGGTGCGGGTCGCGGTCACGACCACGGTGTCGGCGGCCGGCAGGCTGGCCTGGGCGAAAGCGCTCGAGGAAATGACGGCGAGGGCGAGCGACACTGCGGCCGCTTGCCGGGTAACTGGAAAATTCATGTGCTGTTTCATATCTAAAGGCAACCAGCCGACGTCCCCCGTAGGCCAGATTGAACGGACGCGCGCCGTGCGCAGGTCCACCTTTTGGCCGGTATCCGGGCTGACAAGTATGGCCGTCCAACCTTCCCATGCTCGCGCACAGTGGTATGAGGAGACGGTTCGCCGCGTCGTCATGACAGCGGCACTTGCTTACCGTTGCGGGGGCAGCACACGTTGGCCTGGATGGCAGGCTTCGTGTTTCCCGTTTAACTGCGGCTGCGAATGCAGGCGCGAGCACCAAAACGCGGTCATTATACTTGGCTTGTCAATCTTTCAGCAGCAGGATCTCGCCGTAGGCAATGCGGTGTGGCGCCTGCGCCGCACGCAGCGCCGCCTGCGCCAGGTCGCCGCCGGCATGCAGCGACACCAGCAGGCGCATGGCGCCGGCGTGGCAGATGACCACGGCGCGCGCATGGCCGCTGCGTTCCAGATCGGCCCTGAAGGCGGCCACGCGCGCGGCGGCATCCATCACGCTTTCGCCGCCGCCGGGGCGGTAGTGCAGCAGGTCGGCGCTCCAGGCCTCGACTTCGCTGCGGGCGATGGCGTCCCAGTGGCGCATCTCCCAGTCGCCAAAATCCATCTCTTTCAAGCGCGCGTCGAATAGCGGCTGGTCGGCGAGGCGGCGCGCCAGTGCCGCGCAGCGCGCCAGCGGGCTGGCGTAGACGGGCATGTCGGCGGGCAGGCCGGCGCGCGCCAGGTCGGCCAGCACGCGCTCGGTGTCTGCTTCATTGGCCGCCAGATCGCTGCTGCCGTAGCAGTGGCCTGGCGCCACCTCCGGCTGCGGGTGGCGCACCAGGTGCAATTCCATCAAGCCAGCGCACCGTGGCCGAGCGTGGCCAGGATTGCGATGTAGATCGCCGCTTCGGCCAGCTGCTGGACCGCCCCGAGGCAGTCGCCGGTGTAGCCGCCCAGGCGGCGGGCGAACTTGCGCGCCAGCCACCAGGCGGCGAGCACGGTCGCCAATGTTGCTGCGACGGCGGCGGCCGGCGTCAGCGCTCCATATAGTAAGAGCGCGGCGGCCGGCAGCAGCACGGTCAGCACCGCGAGGAAGAATTCCGCATTCGTCATGCGCACTGCCAGCGGCTTGGCCTTGCCTTCGGCGCGGGCGTAGTCCATTTTCCAGATCAGGCTCGTGGCGGCCAGGCGCGATAAAGGGTGCGCCAGCAGCAGGGCGGCGATGGCGCTGGCGGGCGGCAGCGTGGCCAGCGCCGCAAGCTTGGCGCCCAGCATGCAGACGATGCCGATCGCGCCATAGGCGCCGACGCGCGAATCCTTCATGATCTCGAGCGCGCGCTCGCGCGTCATGCCGCCGCCAAGTCCGTCGCAGGTGTCGGCGAAGCCGTCTTCGTGGAAGGCGCCGGTGATATAGATGGTGGCGGCGGTGGACAGCACGGCCGCTACCGGCGCCGGCAGCCACAGCGCGGCGAGCGCGTACACGGCGGCGGCCAATGCGCCGACCACCAGCCCGACCAGCGGGAAGTAGCGCGACGCATGGTTCAGCCACGCCTGTTCGAAGCCGACCCAGCGCGGGATCGGCAGCCGCGTGAAGAACTGCAGGGCGATGAAGAACAGGCGCAGCTGGTGGATCATGCCGAGCGTTCGCTGACCTGGGCCGAGGCGAAGGTCGCCATCTGGTTCAGGAAGTTCGCGGCCGCATGCAACAGCGGCAGGGCCAGCGCGCTGCCGGTGCCTTCGCCCAGGCGCAGGCCGAGGTCGAGCAGCGGCTGCGCGCCGAGCTGCTCGAGCAGCAGGGCGTGACCGTGTTCGCCCGAGCTGTGCGAAAACACGCAGTAGTCGAGGATGGCCGGCTGCAGGCGCGCCGCGACCAGCAGCGCAGCGGTGACGATGAAACCGTCGATCAGCAGCACCTTGCGCAGCGCGGCCGCTTGCAGCATGGCGCCGCTCATCATCGCGATCTCGAAGCCGCCGAAGGTGGCCAGTACGTCCAGCGGATCGGTTGCCGCCGCATGGCGCTGGACGGCGGCGGCGATCACGCGCTCCTTATGAAGGATGCCATCAAGGTTCAAGCCGGTGCCGGCGCCGACGCAGCGCGCCAGCGGTTGATCGGTGAGCTTATGCATCAGCGCCGCGGCGGAGGTGGTGTTACCGATGCCCATTTCGCCGAAGCCCACCACGTTGCCGGGGATGTCGCGCACCAGGGCCATGCCGTGTTCCAGCGCGGTGGCGCATTCCTGGGCCGACATCGCGGGTTCATGGGCGAAGTTGCGGGTGCCGGGGGCGATCTTGCGGTTGATGAGGGCGGGGCGGTCGCCGAAGTCGTGGTTCACGCCGGCGTCGACGATGTGCAGGGCGCAGCCGTTCTGGCGTGCGAAGACATTGATGGCGGCGCCGTCGGCCAGGAAGTTCTCGACCATCTGCCAGGTGACGTCCTGCGGGTAGGCGGAGACGCCTTCGGCCACCACGCCATGGTCGCCGGCGAAGATCACGATCGCAGGACGGTCGATGCTGATCCGTTCAGTGCCCCGAATCAGGCCCAGTCGGGCAGCCAGCGATTCCAGGCGGCCCAGGCTGCCGATCGGCTTGGTCTTGTTATTGATGGCGTCGGCCAAAGATTGGGACAACGCCGCATCGGCAGTGGAGATGATCGAAGGAATCTGCATCGCTTATGTAATAGAAGGTCGACTGTGGCGGCGGCTAAGATATCACAGCAACACCCATTGCAAGCGGCGAAAGGCTTGGCTATAATCTCGCCTCTCCAACGCAGACGCCGTCTTATAGATGAGTGAAGCGAAGGAGAAAAGGGAGTTGACGAGATCGTAGTAAAGCTTCATAATCTCTCTTCTCTGCTGCTGACGAACACAACGATTCGCAACGATGCAGCAAGGCAGTACCGAATTCTGATCTTTAAAAATTAACAGTCGATAAGTGTGGGCGTTTGATGAAGGTGCCGGCTGACTTGTTCAGCCGCATACTTAAATTATCAAATGTTCACAAANCAGTTCTTTAAAAATTAACAGTCGATAAGTGTGGGCGTTTGATGAAGGTGCCGGCTGACTTGTTCAGCCGCATACTTAAATTATCAAATGTTCACAAAAAGTATTAACGTTGCTTCAGCAATGAAGTGATGGTCAGTATTTTGAGTGAGCGACCTCGCCAGAAATGGCGAGTGACTCGAAAGAGTCAACAAACAGAGATTAAA
>NZ_JASNRA010000044.1 GCF_030411955.1 Massilia sp. YIM B02443 | reverse complement strand
GAACTCACGAACGGTTTCACCCGTCGGCAGTTTTCAAGACTCCAGCCAATGTACTTAAAAATCATGCACATGGCTGCGGTTCGTTTCCGCTACCCCTTCCATTTGTGGCGACATTTTGCCCCGCATCATTGAATTTGGCGGACTGGTTGCGGAAACGATTTTACCGCCAAAATTCAGCCGAAGACGTCGATCAGTGCATGGACTTTTCGGGAGCAAAAGTCGCTGTCGGAGCCATCGCTGGATAGGCTGGGGCGGTATCGCGCTGAGGCTGAATGCGTGTCACACCCGGAACAGACATCGGCAAGAACAGCGGCTCGGCGCGCAGCGGCCCGCGCCGCTTCACGAAATCGACTTCGATGCCGCCGGCGCGTGGGCGCAGCGCCAAGCGTAGCGGCGCCGGCGACGGATCCTGCGCGGAAGCCATCGGACGCAGCACGAAGAACAGCGTCTCGCCGGCCTGGGCCGCCAGCGTCAGCCGGCGTAGGCTTTCGGCGCGCACATGGGTTTGCCAGAACAGCAGCGCGCCGCAGCTGCCGCTGCGCAGCACCTGCTCGGCCGCCCACAGTGCATCGGCGGTTCGGTCGGCGCGCAGCCAGAGCGTGGACTCGGGCGGGATGCCCATCGCGGCCAGCGCCAGCGCCTGAGGCGCGTGCGGCGGCTGCAGCATCACCACCTTGCGGTCGGCCACGGCCGCCAGCGCCGGCGCCAGCAACCGGACCTCCCCGATGCCTGCCTGCTGCACGTGCAGGTCGGTCAGCGAACCCACCGGCCAGCCGCCGCCAGGTAGCTGCAGGTCGAGCGTGGCATGGCCAGTTCCGATGCAGCGCGCGTGATTGCGCGCCAGCTGCGACGCGCGCCAGAGCGCTGGGTGGACTTCTTCAGGGTTGAGGGCTGCGGCTGAGCTGGCCATAATTGCTGCTCCGAAATACTGTATGTTTATACAGTATAGCAGCATTGCCATTTGATCTAGCTCAAACTGCGCTTCGGTTGCCGTGCCAACATTGCGGAATGGACAAACGATCTGACCTCATCACGGCGACCTACGTCGACTTGGCCGTAAACGTGCGAACCGCTTTTGGTCTTTCCGCGAGCATACGCGTGCTGCAGAACGAAGGTGTCGCGCCAGCTGTGATTCAACGGGTGCTAATTAGTAGTGGCCCGAGGCGAGGTTCAGAAGCCGTGGTATCGTCTCCAAATGAATCGACGGACCAACATAACTAAAGCGTTGCGTATCAACTGGATTCTGGTCAGGAATTTGGAGCGTGGCTTAAGCCACTCGTCGCGCATGCTCTACGACCTTGGCGTCCCCTTGGAAGATGCAAAGCGTTTGCTTACTCAGCCGCACGCGCGCCGTCCGCTTGTACTTTCATTCGAAGCCGATAAAAAACGAACTTGACGTTTTACTTCCACAAACTAACCTACCTACTGTAGATAAACGACTTGTAGTTTGATCCACATCAAGGCCAGCCGTCCATCGGCATAGGAGATTGATGCAATGGACAGACGCTCAAACCATCTCGCGGCGCTTTTCGTCGATACCGTACTCGACTTTCTACGTTACGACGACGATCGCGACAGCATTGCAACCGTGTTAACCGAATACGGCATACACCCAAGCACCGTCGATCGCATATTGGCGCAACAGCGACGAAGCCCTGGATTGGGCGCGCCGGAGCGGTCGAGGCACCGACTAAGCACAGGGCCATCCAACTACTTCGGCCAAGCCTGAACGGTCTTCGCGTGGCGCGCCGCGCACTCCGCGTACTGGCGCAGCAGCCCGATCGCCCACTCCTGCCAGGCGTCGAACTCGGCGAAAGCCGGGCGTTCTACCGGCGGGCACGGCGCCGCCAGCGCGCTATCGAGGGATGCTTTGGTTGGCGGCGTCGATTGCGGCGTCGAGGTTGCGCACGCGGTCAGCGTCAGGACGGCAACCAGCAGGCAGAGGTTTCGCATTGCGCAGCTCCTTGGTGAGCGCCGTCATCTTCGGCGCCAGGGTGGATTGGATGTCGGCGAACTCGGTCGCCGCCTGGCGGATCGTCGCAGCGTCGGCCTGGACGTCGGCGAGCGCCGCCTCGGTCAAGGTGGCGCGGTATTCGGTGTGCGCGCGGCGCAGTTCGGCGATCTCGGCGTCGTGCTTCCAGGCGCTGGCAATCCAGCCGCCGGCGGCAGCGATCGCCACCAGGCCAACGATCGCAATCGCGCCAGCAGCGGCGCGGAATTCGGCCGGGATCACGGGATCACCTTCAGGGCTTCGATGGTCAGAAAGCGGCGCTCCTGGTAGCCGATGGCGTCGCCGATCCGCTCCGTCTTGCGCCCCATGTTCACGCAGTCCGACACGCCATCGATGTCGTCGACGTCGGCGAAGCGGTTCAGGTTGTTCAGCTGCCAGAACCAGCCGGCCGACAGCGCGGCGCCGGCATCGGTGGCCAGCCAGGCCCCGACGGTGTCGCGCGGGATGCCGAAGAAGTCGGCGCAGGCGTGGTGGTTCGTGGTGCCGGTCAGCTGGATCCAGCCGGCGCCGCGCGTGCGCCAGCCGTCGCCGCTCTCCGGGCCTCGGTTGCCCATGCGGTTCGCGTAGGCGATGTTGGCGATGGCTTGCTGGTCGGCCGCGTGCGCGCTGGTGCGGCCGAGCTGCTCGGCCTGCGCCGGCGTGAAGCGCTGGATCGTCCGCGTGTTGAACGTCGACAGGATCGCCGCCGGCGTGTAATTCAGATTCTCGCGCTTGCGCACGAAGCCACCGCTCTCGTGCGCCACCTGGGCGAGGAAGTGCGCCAGGCGCCGGCGCGTGGTGATGCCGAAGCGGTCGAGCGCCGGCTGCAGCGCGGCGGCGACGGCGGCCGCATTGGCACCGCACTGCGGCGCCACGTGGCGGATGATCGAGGCCGTGACAATCATCGCTGGCCTCGCACTTCGCGGACCACGTCGGCGAGCGTGGCATTGCGCCGCGCCTCGATGAAGTTGAACAGCCAGCGCACGATCGCCCAGCCCGGCAGCCCGCAGGTGAACACGAGGCCGAGCATGGCCACCAGGCCGATCGGAGAATGCGCCCAGGCCTGCAGGTCGAAGTGCTGGATCACGGCCGCGCCACCGCCGATCGAGAACACCACAGTCGAGATCAGGCCCACGGCCCACTCCTTCGCGCTGCGCGGCGTCATCGCGCACATGACGACTACCGACGCCAGGCCGGCGCCGATCGCGCCGATGCCGGCCAGGCCGCCCAGCATCTTCCAGCCGAACGCGCCGGCGGCGGCGCCGGAAATTGGTTCACTCATTGGGGATACTTTCATGGGGTGGGTGCTGCAGTAAAAGAAAAACCCGCCGAAGCGGGTTTCAGGATGGTCAGTGCGCTGGCCAGCGTGCCAGGCGAGTATCGCCAGGGGTCAGGAATGCCGAGCGCCGCGGCAACGGCTTCCGAGCAGAACCAGCGGCGCCGGCTGTGCGGGATCGGTGACAGCACGAACTGCAGGTTGCCGACCAGGTCGTAGCCGGCGCCGCGGTGCGCCTCGAACCAAGCGACGGCCGCCTGCTCGAGCACCGGCGGCAGGTCGACCAGATCCCAGCGCGCCGGGTCGAAGTCGATCAGCTTGGAGCGCACGCCGCCGTCTTCGAATGACGATGACCAGGCGCGGCCGGTGGTCAGCACCAGCTCAACGTGCGAGTAGTCGGATTTTGTCCACCACCGCACCACGCGGCTGTAGATTCCGGCCAGTCCCGGGCGCGTGCCCTTGTAGAACGCTGCTTTCATCGAAAGTCCTTTCAGCCGTTGTAGCGCTCGTGCGCCTGGATTGGGTCGTCGAGGATGGTCAGCGCGCGGCCGGCGCCGTCGAGAAGCCCCATCGCCTCGAACGCCAGCACGTCCTCGCGCGTGTCCGCGCGGTCGACGTCGACGTAGGTGGCGGCAGCCAGGTCGGCCTGGCCGATGCGCACGGTAGCCGCGCGCTCACGCAGCGCCTGGTCGGCGGCGGGGTCGTCGATCGCCGCCAGCTCGATGCGCACCTTCTCCGACTTGGTGAAGCGGTTGCGGAAGGCCAGAACCGTCATGTGGCGCGGCGCCGTCGGCGCCGGCTCGTTCGCCCGCGCCTCGATCTCGTTCAGCTCTTCGGGGGTGGCGTCGCGGGTCACGCCGTCTACCATAACTTGGATTTTCATGAGTTGTTCCTATGCCCGAATACGCGAATGATGCCAGCGGTAAAATTCCCTGAATCCGGAATGATTCGAAATCCGCTTGCCGGAGCCGCGACGCTGATATACGCACCGAAAATTCTAAATCCCGCAGGGAAACCGTCGGCCACCATTGTTTTGTATGTGCCGTTCACATTGCGAATTTCAGCCGTGGTCGTGAGTTGGACCTCGGAGCCAATAATGAGCCCGGCTGTAGAGCTGGATCCCGTCGGAACGCTTGTGCAGCTATAGCTGCTGCTATTGACGACCCCGCCGAAAGCCAACTGCAGAAGCGAGTGACTGTTTATCGAACCCGTTTTCGTAAGGCCCTGTATTTCAATCGTGTATTTATCGTATAGAGGGCTAAAAACATTCAGGTAGTCGATGCTTGCAACTGGCGAGGAAATAGTAACGGACGCAAGAGGGACCATGCCGCTGGCGCCGATTTCACCTTTATCACCACTGCGCTGGAAGAACAGCAGCAGTGGGTCGTCTTTTACGAACGGGCTGGCCGAACTGCTGTCCGTGCACACGACCGACAGGTTGCGATAGCCGGAAGGTGTGGCGCGCGCGGTGAGGTCGAAAGTCATCCACTTGCTCAGGTCGCCCTGCTTCACCAATCGGATTGATCCTTTGATCACGCTGGTCGACGAATCCATCGTGTCGAGCAGCGTGGTGTAGTCCTGACCGCCGGCGATGAGGTCCAAGCGCATGACCGTAGCCGCGTTCTGTGTCGCGCTCGACAGGCGCAGCTTGCCGGCGCCAGGGTCTGCATCAGCGGTCGCGGTGTCGAAGACATAGGGCAGCGCGTAGGCACCGCCGGCAGCCATCGCACTCAAAGCCTGCTCAATAGCATTGATCTGCGCGCCGAACGTTGGCAGGTCGCGCATGAGTCCCGACATCTTGTTGTCGAAGTCCAGCTGGTCCTGCGACTGGTCCGGCATCTGGGTTGGGTCGAGCAATACGGTAATCGTCATACGGTTCCTTCAATTTGCAGGGACATGTCCCAACGGTTTTTGCCCTTCACCACCGGCTTCATGCTCGAGTAGCGCCCGTAGGCGATCGCCAGGCCGTAATTGATCGAGCCGACCCAGACGATCGGCTTTTGCCGATAGTCCGCCATCAGCTCGTACACTGCGTCCACCTGCGACGCGTCGACCACCACGTCGGCGGTGATGCGCTTTGCCCAGTTACGCCGTTGGGTAGTGCTGGTGCCGTCGAAGTTGAACGAGGTATCGGAGAAATCCTTGATCTCGGCGCCCAGCGTCATCAGCGTTTTGCCCAGATCGGCGGTCGGGCCGACTGCACACATGCCGCACTTCGGCACGCCGCCGGGCTTCCGGATGGCGATGGTGACCAGCGCGTTGGCAAAAGGCGGCAGCTTCAGGCTCACCGCCCAAGTCTTGCGCCGGATCCGCTTGAAGCACCAGTTGAAGAAGCTCGACCCCGAGGTCGACACCTTCAACGACTGCTCCTCGCGATAGACCAGGCCGCGAGTGCGGTCGACCACCGACACCCTCACCTCGGCAGCATCGACATTGCCGATGTAAAAGCCCTGGCTGATCACCTGCGGCGACACCACGATGATGATTTCCTCCGGGTTAGAGGTCTGGGTGTTGTTGTACTGGTCCAGCATCGCCCAGCGGTTGACTGCGCCGCGCGGCGTCCAGGCTGTGGTGTCGCTCAGGGCCTTGCCGAGGTTACTTGCGATCAGCGACTGGAACACGTTGTGGCTGACCGGGTCGTAGACCAGGACGTCTTTCGCGTACGTCGCCGTCGCGCTGTAGACCTGCTCGACGATCGGCACATTCGAATACACCAGGCCGGCCCCGGCACTGATTACCTCGCCGGCGTCGAGCAGCGCATAAGGCGCCCTGCTCAGGTCGGCTGGGTCGTACGTGACGCGCAAGGTGTTGGGCGGTGCCATCTGCTGCACGCCGCTACGGTCGAAGTACGGCGCCGGGGCGGCGCGCGTGCACGTTACATCGCCCAGTGCAACGGGTTCGATGATGTCCATCTGGATCCTTAAGTGGTTGCTGCAGCCTCGGTGACCACCGGCTTGCGGCCGTTCACCACGTCATCCAGGTGGCTAGCGGTGTTGCTGGTGTGCGTTGCGATCGCCAGCAGGCCATCGCGCAGTGCTTCGCGCAGTTCAACGTTTTCGCGCTGCTGCGCTTCCATCACTGCCGACAGCCTTGCCACCTCTGCTGCCAGCGCATCGGCGTTGCCAGCAGGGTTGGCCAGGCGGCGCATCAGCTCGCGGTTGTCGGCCGCAGGGATGATCCGCTCGTCCTTGTGGATGAGCGCTGGCATGTCGTACGGCACCTTGTTGGTGCCGACGGCGAAGCCGCGCAGCTTCAGGAACTCGTCTTGCTTCCCAGCCGCGATGGCGTCGAACTCCGGTTTCGCACCTTTGAGGAACTCCGCCTTCTCGGCAGCGTCCATCGTCGGGCCGAAGGCATTCATCCAGTACGCCAGTCCTTCAGCGTCTGGCGCGCGCCCCAGGGCGCTCTGGTAGAGCTTCTTGAGGTCGGCCTCTGCCGAGTTGGCGATGCTGTCCACGAGCTGCGAGATCGGCGCGCCACCGGCGGCGGCGTTCTGATACCACTCGAAGCCGGCAGCATCGGGCGCCCGGCCCAGGTGCTGCTGGTAGGCGTTGTTGATCGCCGCGCTGGCCGAGACAACCGGGTTCTGCCGTGCAGCCGCCATGGCACCCTGGAGCGCCTTGATCGCCTGCTCGATCGACAGCCCGATCGTGCTGAGGCCTTTCAGGACGTCGATCTGCTCCTGCTCGCGCTTGAGCATTTCGTCCAGCTGCTTCGCCTGGTCCTGCGCCGCTTTCAGCGCCCGCTCTTCGATCGTCAGGGCGCCGTCAGTCAGCTTAGTCAGCTCCGCCAGATCTCCCTGGGTGCCGAAGAGGTCCCGTTGGTAGTCCTGGTAGGTGGCGTACGCATCCATCGACGGACCGTTGCCCAGCGCCGAGATCGCCTTCTGCAGCGCCTCGGTGTCGCCCAGGCCGCCGCCGGCGCGGGCAATGGCCAGTGCTGCACCGATGTCCGCGCGCGCCTGCGCCTGGCTCGCCTGCTGCTGCTCCGGCGTGCGCATCCCGTTGAGCGAGTTGCGCGCGGCCTCGGTCAGGCTTTTCAGCTTGTTGACTGCCTCGGTACGTGCTTGGATGTCGTCCTGCAGTGCCTCCTTCTGGCGCCCCACCACCTTCTGCAGCACCGAGAATGCGCCATCGACCCCGCCCAGCAGCGACGACGCCGAATCCCTCGCCTTCTGGATCGCCTCTGCCGCCTGTTCCGCCGCCGTCTTCTGGGCCTTGATGGCCTGGATCTGGTCGAACAGGGAGCGGTTGCTCTCGTCCAGCGCCGCGCGCTGCTGCGCCAGCAGCTGGGTCTCGGTCAGCGTGAGCTGGTCGAGTTCCTTCTGCAGGTCAGTCCGCTCCTCGAAGATCTTGGCGTCGACGTCGGCGATTTGCTTGAATGCCGGCGCGATCTGGATCAGCGTCGCGTATGCACGCGCGCCGGCCTCGGTGGTCAGATCCAGGCCGGTGACCACGCTGCGGAACTGCTGCAGCGAGTCTTCGGCGCCGGTCTTGATCCCGAACTGCTCCAGCGTTGGCGTGATGCGCGCACGCAGCGAGTTGGCGCGTTCCTGGTCGGTATAGAAGTCGGCCAGGAACTGGTCGGCGCCAGAGGTAAATTCGTCCAGGCCGCCGACCAGGTCGATCAGCCGCTCGCGCGCGCCGACAGAGGCCAGGCCCAGCGAGCCGAACGCCATCCCCAGCGAGTCCGTGACGACGGTCACCGCCTGGTAGTTGGTGGCCACCCGGGTCAGGGTCTCGAGGTAGCCCTCGCCCACCTTCTGGAACTGCTCCAGGCCGCCTACACCGAACTTGGCCAGGTCGTCGCCGACCTTGGAGAACACCGCCTCCAGCTCCTTCTGGATCTCGTCGTCGGACAGCCCTTTCAGGCTGACCTTGCCGATGTCCACCACGAAGCCATTCAGCTGCGCGGCGAAGCCGTCGGCGCCGATGCCGATCATCTGGCCGGCTTCGAACACGGTGTCGTACAGCGACATCAGGACGCTGGAGATTTGGCGGTTACCCTCCTCGCCCAGGCCTTCGGTCTTCGTGCTGTACTTGTCGCTGCTGAACCAGCCGCCATCCTTCTTGATGTCGGCGTACTGCAGCGCATTCAGGCCGCCAGCGGCGATACCCGCGAAGTCGGTTTTGCCGAGCGTGAAGCCGGTGTCCTCGACCGTGGTCTTGCCGCCGAACACCTTGTTCAGCACCGAACCAGTGATCTTGCCCACCCAGCCGCCGGTCAGCTTGTCCAACGCCAGGCCGATAATTCCACCAGTCGCCAGCACGCCCATCGTCGAGCGGCCGAACGCATCCGCGCTGCCGCGCCCGGCCGCGTCAGAACCGAAATCGCCGGTCACGCCAGTGGTGCGCACCAGCAGAGAAGCGAACTGCCCAATGCCGGCCTCGATGTTGCGCAGCGAGGTCAGCATGCCGTTGCTGAGCTTCAGCCCCTGCAGCGTTGCGCCCTCGATCGCGTCAAGGGCGCGCGCGATTGACTCAGATTTGGCGTCCGAGCCGAGAACCGTGCCGGTACCCTGCTCCTTCTGCCGCGTCTCGCTCAGGCCCACACCGCTACCACCCACGCCGCCGAACATCTTGGCGCCGACAGCCACAACAGCAGCGAGCGTTGCCGCGCCGGCCGCCAAGTTCAACGGGAACGGTAGCGACGCGATCGCCTTCACGACAGCGGTCACACCCCACGCGCTGGCCTCAGTTGCAGCCAGGCCTGTGGACGCAGCAGTTGCTGCTGCCTCGCCGGTGATCTTGGTCGCATTGAGCGCGGTGTTGGCCGTCACCTCCGCCTGCTTGAAGAAGATTTTCTTCGTCATGGCCTGCACAGCCATGGCCAGCTCGGCTGCACGATATGCCTTCTCCACGCCGGACAGAACGTTGTATCCCTTGCTGCCTTCCGAGAAGAAGCCTTTTGCCGCCGCGGCCATGTCGCCGTACCCGCTCAGTCGGCTCTTGACCTCTTTCGCGGTAATGGCCGCAGACGCTTCAGCGTAGCCCTTGGCGTCGGTCGCATACTTGAGCGATGCGTCCTTGCGCGCTTTGTCAATTTCGGCTTGGCGGATGCCGTATGCATCCAGCGAGGTGACCAACTGCGTCATCGAGTCGCCGGCGGCGCCGAACGCGCCTTTCAGCGCCTCGCCGAAGGTCTGCGCCTTGGTTGGGTCCAAGAACTTTTCGAGATCCTCGCCAGCCTTCTTCGCTGCATCGAAGGTGACCTGCTTCGCCGCACCCTCGCGAACTGCGGCCGCACGCTCGCGCAGCGCCGCCGCTTCCTTGCGGTATTCCTCCGCCATCGTGCCGGTGATGTCCAGCCCTTCGGCAATCCATACTTTCTCTTCGGCGCGCAGCGCCAGGCTTTCCAGGCGCGTCGCATTCAGTTCGGCCAGCGCCTTCGCGCCAAGTCCGATCTGCTCGTTCTCGTCTCGCTGAGCACGAGCTTCGCCCAGCGCTTTGCTGGAACCCTTTTCGGCAGGGTCGAGCAGCTTTTGATACTCCTCGATCGCCTTCTTTCGGTCTTCGTCGGCCTGCTTGGCGAACTGTTGCTGCAGGGTGTAGTCCTCGACTGTCGCAACGTATTCTTCCAACGACTGCTTGCCAGCCGTGTAGCCCGCATACAGTTTCGAAAGGTTGTCGTAGAAGTCGGCGTCGAGGCCGACGCTCTTGCCACTGATTCGATCGATCAGATCGGCGTATTCCTTCGCCGCCTTGGCCTGGTCGGTGATCGCCTTCTTTGCAGCCGGATCTGCATACTTGGCGCGCACCAGCTTTTCCATCTCAGGTGGGATGGTGCCGAACTGCTTCTTCAGTTCCGCAAGCTCGGCCGCCAGGCGCTGGGCCGCCGAACCGTTCTTCGCATACCAGTCGTCGAGTCGCTCACCGCGCGTGCGTGCGGCAGCCGTGGCCACCTCGCCCTGCAGCGTCTTCACCCGGTTCAGCGCGGCTTCATACTTGCCGCCCAGCTCCACCTCTTCCAGCTGCAGCATCATTCGCTCGCGCGAACCCTCCGCAGCGGCAGCCTGGGCGGCCTTGTTCGCGTCGAGTGCGGCCTTGGCGCGCGCCAGCCCGTCCTTGTCGACTTCGCTGATGCCGCCCAAATCCTTGATGCGCGGCTCGGTTGCCGCGAGTGCGTTCCGCTCGCGCAGCTTGGCGATCTGCTCGTCCAGACGCGTGATCATTTCGGCGGTCGACTCTTCAGTCGACTGGGCAACCTTGTCGTTTGCCTCCTTCGCCTTGCTTGCCCACACACCCCAGATCGTGGCAGCAACGCCCAGCAGGCCAATGATGGCGCCTACCGGCCCGCCGGCCAACGTCATAACGCCACTAAGCGCGCGGCCCGCTACCGATGCCGCGCCCGCAGCGGCCGTCTGTGCGGACAGCGCAGCCGCATGCGCTGAGGCCGCAGTGGCGGCTTTCGCCTGGGCAGGGATCAGAGCGTTGGTCGTGATCGCCAGCGCCACATTGCCTTCGGCTGCGAGTACAGCAGCCCGCAGCTCGGCCACGCGCGCGCTGGCCAGCGCGGCGGCACTTGCAGTGGCAGCGACGTCCGACCGGGCCGCCGCAAGATTCGATGCCAGCCTGGCGTTGTTTGCGACCACGCTGGCGTAGGCGCCCGCGGCCGCCGATGCGAGGGACGCCCCGAGCTTGACAGCGGCAACGGTAGCCATCGCGCCGCCGGCGAGCACGAGGTTCTTGCTCAGCAGCTCAATGGCGCCCGACAGCACGGCGACTACACCGCTCGACTGCGCGTTCGCGCCGACGAGCAGCATCGTTTTGTCCTTGAGGACCGTGAGCGCTCCGCCGACGGTCTCAACCGATTTCGCCTCTTCGCGGAGCTTCTCCAGCGCTCGTGGTAATCCGTTCGCAAGCACCTCGGTCGTCAGCGCGCCCTGCTCGGCCATAGCGCGCAGCGCACCAACCGGCACGCCAATCCCGTCAGCCAGCGCCTCCATCAAGCGTGGTGAGGCATCGTTGACGGCATTGAACTCTTCGCCCCGCAATGCGCCCATGTTGAACGCCTGGCCCAACTGGTAGATCGCAGACCCGCTCGCCTCAGCGCTTGCCCCGGAAACCTTCAGGCCCAGGCTCACCACCTCAGTGATGCTGGCAACTTGCGATTGCGCGATCCCAAGATCCCTGGTGCTCTTCGTGATGCTGGCATAGAGCGACGCCGTGCTGGAAAGGTCCGATTGCGCCGACGCAGCGATCTGCTGCACCAGCGCCTGGGCCTTCACGAATTCGCTCTGCCCGCTACTCGCAAGCTTGAGCTGCGCGATGTACCCGCTGTACGCGTCGGAAAGCTGCACCACGCTCGCAATCCCGGCGCTGGCACCGGCAGCGGCCAGCGCGGCAGCGAAGCCGCTGATCGAGTTTCCAGCGTTCCCGGCGGCCTCTTCGGCGGCCTGCAGCTGCTCGATCAACGGGCGCGCGTCATCCGCGACACCCAACTGCTCCGCGCGCAGAGCAGCCAGCTGCGAAGCGGTTTTGCCGATGCCCTCCGCCTGGGCGCGCAGCCCGGCGAGGAAGTTATTGCCGGCGTCGAGCTGCCGCTGGGCGGCGGCGGCCTGCGCCGTTTTCTTGGTGACCGCGTCCAGCTGGTCGAGGTACGGACGCAGCGCGGCGACGTTCAGCCCGCGCGAGTTGGCCAGGGCCTCGTAGTAGGCAGCACTGCCCTTCGCGCCAGCATTCATCGACGCGGTGGCGCGCTGGATCGATTCGGCCATGCTCTTGGTGGCACTGTCGACTTTGCCAGCTGCCGCGCCAGCGCCATCGCCGACCGTGCGCAAGCCGGCCGAGCCGCCCAGGTTGTCGAGCGATTTGCCGGTCTTCTGGGCCGTCGCACCGAGATTTTCGAGACTCTTTCCGGTGCGCGCGGCAACCGCGTCCATCTTACGGCCGCCCTCTTCAACGCCTGCGGCGTCGATGCCGACCTTGATTTGCGCTTCGTTGATGGTAGTGCTCATTCGCCGCCCATAAAAAAACCGCCCGGCGGCGGCACTTCAATCCTTGCTGCGCATTGCCTGCAGCGCGGCGCTCTCCATCACGCGGATGTCGGCCATCAGCTGCTGCCAGTCCGAGCGCGCAGCGCCGATCATGCGCAGCGCCATCGGCAGCGCGGCATAGTCCAAGCCCGTAGGCCCGGCCATGCCGATCCGCCACTGCGTGTCCATCGCGCAGAACAGTTCGTAGGCCTGAAGGTTCTCAGGCCAGATTTCAACGGGATCCGCCGCCAAGTCCTCCAGCGTCAGGCCCGCCACCGCCAGTTCGGCTTCGGAGGGCTCCGGCGCATATAAGGCCGAGGCGACGGCCTTTAGTTTTTTGCGCGGGCGCCGGTGATCTCGGCGATGTACTTGTCGAGAATCGCGCGCGCGGCGCCCATGTAGCGCTGCACCAGCTTTTCGACCTGGTCCTTGTTGAAGGTTTCGTCCAGGTCCCAGCCGGCCAGGATGTCCATCAGCGCGTCGACGTCTTCAGCGCCTGCCAGGTTCTCGACGAACTCCTTGAAGTCGTCGCGATTCATCCACTTGAAGGTGAATTCGACGTCGGCGGTCTTGCCGCCCGGGACCGGAATTGCGACGGTGGCAGCGAAGGTGGCGACGACAGCCAGGGAGAGTTTTGCTTTTGCCATGATGATTTTTTCTTTCAATGGAAGGGTGAAACGGAAAAAGACCGCGAGGAGCTACCCCGCGGCGAAGAAGGCCAGCGCCGACCGTTCGGCGCCAGCTGGCAATACGGTTTAGTAGCGGACGACCTTGTTCTGCAGCGAGAAGATCGACTTCACGGCCATGACGCTGCCCTTGGCCAGGCTCGGCGACTCGTTGAACGAGCAGTAGCCGGCATACAGCAGCACACCGCCGTTCGGCAGCGTGCCGCGCAGGCAGGTCAGCTTCACGCCGTCCGAAACAGCCTTGAGCGCAGCGTGGTGTGGCAGCGACTTGTCGTCGGCGGTGGTCAGGGTGACCGTGGTCGCGGAGAAGCCGTCTGGCAGCATCACCGGCATGTTGGAGTCCAGCAGCGGCACTTCGACGGTCTTGCCGTCACCGCCGGAGACTTCGGCGCCCACCACGCCGGTGACTGGCACCCAAGTCGTGATCTTGCGAACCGTGCCGGTGCCCTGGCCGGCCGGGAACAGGCTGGTGTCGGTAGTGTCCAGGCCTTCCAGGGTGAACGTGGTGCCGCTGGCTGCCTTCAGGCGGAACACGCGGCCATTGGCTGCGCTCCAGCCGCCGGTGTATTCGACGTACTCACCGGCGGCAAAGGTGTTCGTCGCTGAGGCTACGGCCTCGTTCGCATTGGTGATAGCAGTGATGCTGACGGCAGCAGCGAATGCGGACGCGATGGCGAACGCGATGTTGTTGGGCAATTGCATATCGGCCTTTCAGGTAAAAGCCCGGAAGCCGGGCAAAGAAAAAGCCGCCCGGATTGCTCGGGGCGGCTTGGGATAAATGGGCTAACTGCCCAGTTGTTACGTCATTTCGACAAAGCTTCAGGATCCCTGGAAAGCGCGGACTTTCGGCGCTCGGCCGCCTCGCGGCGCGATGCCCTGATTCGATCCGCATACTCAGGGTTTTGCCACAGAGCCTTCATCTTTTCACTGGCACTGGTTCGAAATTCTTCAGTTCGCTTCACGGCTGTGGCGGCATCGTTAATACGCTTGCGGTACGCTGGATCTTGCAACCGAAGGCGAGCTGCGTCACCTACCCTTTGCCGTTCTGCTGGATCGGAGAATCGTTTCTTTTGCGAGATGCTTGCCCGCCCTTGGACAGCAGGATCTAAACTGCGCTCTTTCGCAATTCGGCTACGCTTTTCTCTAACCGCCGGATCGGCGAGTCCCACTTTTATAGCTGCACTCAATCTTGCGCGCTCCGCAGGATCTTCCCACCTGGAGATAATATTCGCCCGCATCTTAGCCCTTACCTCCGGCCGCGCGAACACGGCTTGCATCTTTTCGGCCAAGTAGGGCGACCACCTTCCAGCGGAACCTCCGCCTTCTTTTATGTTGTAGCCATTAGGGACTAGAGACTGATGCAGCAAAACATATTGCCTCTCCATTTCGTTTAACTGGGCGTGGGTATACGCCACATCCAGCTCCGATATCGAGAACGAATTCGCGCCGTGCTTAGCAATAGCATTCGCGAGAGCGCTGCAGCCGTTGTCTGACTTGCAGTGCGACTTCCATCTGGCCGCAATCGATCCAGTCGTCAGTCCTACATATTTCTTGCCATTGACCAAATTCTGCACTAAGTAAACTCGGCCGTAGACCTCGTTGCTTGCGCTAACCATAAAGTCCTTAATTCACTGTTTATTTATCCAGTAGATTACACCCAGATAGAGAAATCTTGCATCGTTCCGCGGTAATTCGTCGTTTCATCGAAGGTGGCCACGCGACCGGTGGCGACCTCCACCTGCAGTTCGGTGGCGGCACGCATCGCCTGCTCCACCTGGGCGCCCAGCTCCGACGCCTCGATGCGCGTGGCAGACCAAACGTTGACTTGCATCCGCACTGACTGCTTGTCCGGCTGGCCGCCGCTCAGGAAGTTCACCGGCGCGCCGCCCACCGCCTGGTAGGTGATGTACGGCGTTGCGGTCTTCTCTGGCGCCACGTCGGGGAAAACGCGGCCGCCGGCCAGGTGCTGCAGCACGCTGTCGATATGCTCTTCAGGGGTCACTTGATGTTCCTTGCGATCTGCTCGGCCAGGGTGCGGGTCATAACGTCGACCGCCTCCTGCTTTTTGCTCTCGAAAGCCGGGCGCATGAACGGATAAGCCGGCGCGCTGGCAGTGCCGTACTCGAGCTCAGCGGCTTTTCGGTGCGCCTTCCAGCCGACCGTGCGGCCGGTCTTCTTGCTGACCCTGGTGTTGCGCGGCACGAATTTGTGACCAAACTCGACGAATTTCCAGTAGTACGCCGCCCAGTCGCCAGCGCGACCGTTCCGGACCGTTACGAGGTAGGTCTGTCGCCTGCCACCATCCGACTCTTCCTCCAGGCGCTTGACGATGATGTTGGCGTAGAGGATGCCTGTCTTGAAATACTTGAGCGAGTTTTGCTTTGCCTGGTCACAGAGTATCTCGGCACCGGCGAAACCGACCGTGCGCAGCGTAGATTCGCCAACCGCCTCGGTGATGGTCTGCCGCGCCGCCGTCATCGCCTCCTCAAAGGCCGAACTGTCGAACTCGATCACGACACCCCCTTGCAGACCAGGAACATGAAGCGCCGGTCACGGTCTTCGGGCAGCGCCGATTCGACGTCATAGGCCGTGCCCTTGTAGAGCACCCGGCACGAGTTGTCGATACCGGCGCGCGCGCGGATCCGGATTGAGCATTTGACGATCGACGCCTCGGCGCCGGCGCGCACCACCTCGATGCCGCTCGGGAACTTCACGTCGGCCCAGACCGTCGCGATGTCCTCCCAGGCGGCGGCTGGCCGCAGCTTGCCCGCGCCAGCGCCAGGCTTTTGCAGAGTGATTCGGTCGTTCATCATGCGTAGACCTTCAAGCGATCGAGCAGGCAGTGGAGGAACTCGCTTTTCGGCGTGCCCGCCGGCGCGAAGTGCTCCGACACCTTGCCGAGGATGTAGCCCTTGACGCTGGGCGGCACGGCCGCGTCGTCGGCGCCGTAGCCGCAGGTGTAGACCACCTCAACCGCATTCACGCGCGCCTGCGTTGCCGGCCAGGCCCGGCCCGGCGCCGGCACCAGGTAGCCCGGCTCATTCTCGGCGTCCAGAATGTAATCTTGCGGGTCCAGCGTCTGCTGGATGCCGTCGGTGTCGTAGAACTTGACGTGCACCACCGCCATGATCGGCGGGTTCTCGAGCAGGATCGCGCCGGCGAAGCGGTCGAGCGTGAGCCGGTAGGTCTGCTCGACGAAGGCGCGGCCAGTCAGGTGCTCGGCCTCGCTGGTGTGCTGCTCGATGACCTGGCGCAGCTCGATGTCCGTCTCCTCGCCGTCGATGCGCGCCGACGTGCGGGCGGCATCGAGCGACACCGCCAGCGCCGCCGGCGGAGTGATCAGTTTCAGGCTCATCGGGTGGTTCCTTGTGTTGCTGGCGGGCGGCCGGCGCCGGAATCGGCGCCGGCGGCGACCGGCGCGCGCACGTACTCGGCGGCCTGCTGCTGCTCTTGCTGCAGCACTTCGCTCGGCACGCGCGGCATTTGCGATGCGTCGATCATCAGTTGTCCACCCTCTTGAAGTGAATGGTCCGGAAGAAGCGTTCGCCGTTCGCACAGTCGAAGCGCAGCTTGCAGTAGTTCAGCGGATCGGCCGAGGTGTCCAGGCCGCCCAGCTTCACCACTGCCAGGCGCCCCTGCATCTGCGGCTTGACCAGCTCGGTCACGCCGACAGGGATCGCTGAAACCGCTGTGATGGTGGTGTTGCTGTCGATCAGGTCCCTGCTGACGTCGGCCACGTAGTAGCGTTTGTCCTCCGGATCCTTCTCCAGCACCCACTGCAGATCGACCTTGCTGAACCACAGCGTGCGGTCGATTTGTTCGCCGTTCCCCAGGGTCACCCGGAACGTGCAGAAGTTGAGCGCGCCGCGCAGCTCGTCGAAGCCGCCCAGCTTCACCGGGATCAACGAGCCCTGGACAACCGGCTGCTCGAGCACCTTCACGCCGCCGACAAACGCCTCGGCCTTCACCGCAGTGGTGCTGGCCTCGGCCAGGTCGACGCGGAGATCAGCGACGTAATAGCGCTCATCGTCCGGCACCTTGTCACTCCACCACTTCCCGTCTCGGTAATATGGCGCGCCCGGCACCACCGTGCTTGGCTTGGTGCCGAACGGAACAACGCGGGTGCCGCCCGGGAACACGACCTTGCGGCTGGCCGGGATCTTGCTGGCGTC
>NZ_JASNRA010000043.1 GCF_030411955.1 Massilia sp. YIM B02443 | reverse complement strand
TGTCCCTAGACAACTGTTACCTATGTCCCTGTGCCATACAGGGTTCCCCGTCCACGCGTTCAACCAGAGGAGCCGCAGTGCTCAGGCCTGATCGCCCGATTCAAGCCTTCAAACAATCCGCGCAGCGCCCATACAAGGTCAGCTCATGACTCTCGACGCTGAACCCCTTCGGCGCCATGTGCTCGATATCCCCCGGGCAGGCATGCACGTCGAACACCCGCTGGCAGCTGGTGCACTGGAAGTGGTGATGGTGGTGCTCGGCCACGCTGGTCGATTCGTAACGCGCGCCTTCGCCGGGCAGGGTGACGATCTTCAGCGCCCCGTCGTCCACCAGTGATTTGAGATTGCGGTACACCGTCGCCATGCCCAGCTGGCTGACCTGCTGGCTGGCGTCGGCGAGGATCTCTTGCGGGGACAATGGGCGGCGTGCGTGCTCGATCGCATGCAGGATGGCGGATTTTTGGCGTGTATTGCGTTGCATAGCCCGAAGAATACCCGAAAGCACCTCAGTTCGGCCAATTTGCGGTTGAAACCTTAATGATAATGGACTATCATTAGTTCTTACTGATAGTGGCTTATCGCTATCATCGCATGTTTATCACTGCCGCGCACGACGCACCATCGTTCACCATCTTCGAGGAATACCATGTCTGACTTCACCTGCAAGCGCACGCCGCTGACCCTGGCGCTGATGCTGGCCTTCGGCGCTCCCCTGGCCGTCCACGCCCAGACCACGCAGTCCACGTCCAGCCGCGCGGCGGCGGATCCGGACAGCGTGCCGACCGTGGTCGTCTCGGCCAGCGCCCTGGGCGTGCTGCACGACGACATGGTCACCCCGGTGACCTCGCTCGGCGGCGGCGAACTGGTGCGCGCGCGCGAATCGACCCTGGGCGAGACCCTGGCCAACCAGCCGGGCATCACCTCCAGCCACTTCGGCGCCGGCGCCAGCCGTCCGGTGNGGTGACCTCGCTCGGCGGCGGCGAACTGGTGCGCGCGCGCGAATCGACCCTGGGCGAGACCCTGGCCAACCAGCCGGGCATCACCTCCAGCCACTTCGGCGCCGGCGCCAGCCGTCCGGTGATCCGCGGCATGGACGGCCCGCGCGTGAAGATCCTGTCCGACGGCGCCGAAATCCAGGACGCCTCGACCATCAGCCCCGACCACGCCGTGGCATTCGAACCTGTGCTGGCTGAGCGCATCGAGGTGCTGCGCGGCCCGTCGGCGCTGGCCTACGGCGGCGGCGCGATCGGCGGGGTGGTGAACATCATCGACCGCAAGATCCCGACCGTGATGCCGGAAAAAGGCATCGAGGGCAGCGCCGAGGTGCGCGCCAACTCGGCCGCGCGCGAAAAGACCGGCGCCTTCGAATTCACGACCGCCGCCGGCAGCAACCTGGCGCTGCACCTGGAAGGCGTCAAGCGCGACGCCGACGACTACCGCGTCGGCAAGGACTGGGCCGAAGGCCGCCACGTGAAGGGCAGCTACAAGGAAACCGAGACCGGCACCGTCGGCCTGTCGTGGATCGGCCAGAACGGCTACCTGGGCGCCTCGTTCACCAAGGAGCGCACCGAATACGGCATCCCGGGCCACAGCCACCTGTTCCACGATTGCCACCCGCACGGCGACCACCTGCACTGCGGCGGCCATGAAGAAGAGGAAGAGGGCCACGAAGGCCACGACCACGACCACGACCACGGCGGAGAGGAGCACGACCATGATCACGAGCACGAGGAAGTGCCGGTCGTGAAACTGGACAGCGAGCGCTGGGACATCCGCGGCGAATACCGCAACCCGGTGGCCGGCATCGAGCGCGTGCGCCTGCGCGCCTCGATCACCGATTACGTCCACGACGAGCTGGAAGACAACGTGGTCTCGACCTCGTTCCGCAACAAGGGCCACGACGCGCGCCTGGAGTTCGTGCACGCGCCGCTGGCCGGCTGGCATGGCGTATTCGGCCTGCAGACCACGCGCCGCGATTTCGAAGCCGTGGGCGAGGAAGCCTACGTGCCGCCGACCCTGACCAAAAAGCACGCCGCTTTCCTGACCGAGGAATACAAGATGGGCGACTGGCGCTTCGAGGCCGGCCTGCGCCACGAGTGGCAGGATATCGAAGTCGATGCGCCGGGCCTGGCGGACACCGATGCGCGCGGCACCTCGGCCTCGGTCGGCGCCGTGTGGAAGCTGGCGCCGGAATACTCGCTGCGCGCTTCGGCATCAACCAGCCACCGCCTGCCGACCGCCGAAGAGCTGTACGCCGACGGCGCCCACCTGGCCACCAGCACCTGGGAGATCGGCAACCAGAACCTGGACAAGGAAACCTCGAACAACGTCGACCTCACCTTCCGCAAATTTGCCGGCGACACCACCTTCTCGCTCAGCGCCTTCCACAACAAGGTCGACAACTACATCTATGCGCGCACGCTGGACAACCATGAAGGCTTCCAGCTGGTGGAATACGCCCAGCGCGACGCCACCTTCACCGGCCTCGAAGGCGAACTGCGCCAGAAGCTGACCTCGAACCTGAGTGCGACCCTGTTCGGCGACTACGTGCGCGCCAGGCTGGATCAGGGCGAGGCCGACGGTAGCCGCAACCTGCCGCGCATTCCGGCCAGCCGCATCGGCGTCAAGCTCGACGGCGAGTGGAACCAATGGCATGGCATGGTCGAGCTGTACCGCGTCGGCAAGCAGGACAAGGTGGCCGACTACGAAACCGAGACCGCGGGCTACAACATGCTCAATATCGGTACTCACTACTCGACCCGCATCGGCGGCGTGCCGACCCAGTTCTATGCGCGCCTGAACAACCTGACCGACGAACTGGCCTTCAGCCACACCTCGTTCATCAAGAACGCGGCGCCGCTGACCGGCCGCAACCTGACCGCAGGGGTGCGCGTCATCTTCTGACCATGATGGTCTCGTCTGCGCACGGCATCAACGTTGCGCAGGCCTTGCAGTAACCGAGCCGGCGCATGGTGAATGCCATGCGCCGGCCTCGTTTCCAGAAAAGGATTCCAGGATATGAAGGATATGAAACCATTAACCAGATTCGCCTGGATCAAGGTCGGCGATTACGCCGGCATCGCGGCCTCGGCCCTGTGCATGGTGCATTGCCTGGCCACGCCGCTGTTGATGATGGCGTTCCCGATGCTGGGACTGGCGCACGAACACGACACTTTCCACGACCTGATGCTGGCGGCGATCAGCCTGCCGGTGCTGCTGGCGCTGCTGCCCGGCTATCTGCGCCACCGCGACCGTAAGGTGCTGGTGCTGGGCGTGCTGGGACTGGGCAGCTTCCTGGCGGCGGTGTTCGTCGTCAGCCCGCTGTATGGCGAAACCGCCGAGGCGGTGGCGGCCGTATTCAGCGGCGTGCTGCTGCTGGGCGCGCATTTCCGTAACCGCCGTCATTGCAAGCGCTGCGCCACGGCGGCGCAGGACAAGCGCGCGAGCGAGGTACGCCCCGCAGGGTGCCGCGGATAGCAATCGCCCCGCCACTATGCATGGCGGGCATGATTCGTTTGAAAATCTACCGATACTCAAATATCATTAGATTTTATTAATCAACGTTTCGTCACCGCGGGTCATGTGCGGCCTGCATCCATCGGCCAGGCACCTTGTCGTCGCGGCATTTACAAGGATTCCGCATGACCGACTTCACCTGCCGTCGCACACCCTTGACCCTGGCCCTGATGCTGGCCCTTGCCCCGGTTGCCGCTCTGGCCCAGGACGCACCGCAAGGGGCGCCGGCCGGTGTCGCCACCGTGGTAGTGTCGGCCAGCGGCCTTGGCGTGGCCGGCGACGACATGGTCACCCCGGTGACCTCGCTCGGCGGCGCCGAACTGGTGCGCACGCGCGAATCGACGCTGGGGGAAACCCTCTCCAGGCTGCCCGGCATCACCTCGACCCACTTCGGCGCCGGCGCCAGCCGCCCGATCATCCGCGGCATGGACGGCCCGCGCGTGAAGATCCTGTCCGACGGCGCCGAGATTCAGGACGCCTCGACCATCAGTCCTGATCACGCCGTCGCTTTTGAACCGGTGCTGGCCGAGCGCATCGAAGTGTTGCGCGGTCCGTCGGCGCTCGCCTATGGCGGGGGCGCGGTGGGCGGCGTGGTGAACATCCTCGACCGCAAGGTGCCGACCGCGATTCCCGCCAACGGCATCGAGGGCAGTGCGGAAGTGCGCGCCAATTCGGCCTTGCGCGAAAAGACCGGCGCCTTCGAAGTGACCGGCGGCAGCGGCAACGTCGCGCTGCACGTGGAAGGCGTCAAGCGCGACGCCGACGACTACCGCGTCGGCAAGGACTGGACCTACGGCGAGCGCGTGGCGGGCAGCTACAAGGAAACCGAGACCGGCAGTGTCGGCGCCTCGTGGATCGGCCAGGACGGCTACCTCGGCGCCGCCTACACCAAGGAGCGCAGCGAATACGGCATCCCGGGCCACGGCTTCGAGAACGCCCTGGGCCAGATCGAGGTGCCGGTGGTGAACCTGGACAGCGAGCGCTGGGACTTGCGCGGCGAGTACCGCGAGCCGGTCGCGGGCATTGAGCGCGTGCGCCTGCGCGCTTCGTTCACCGACTACATCCACGACGAGGTCGAGGGCAGCGCGGTGGCCACCACCTTCAAGAGCAAAGCCCACGATGGCCGCCTGGAATTCGTGCACCGCCCGCTGGCCGGCTGGCACGGCGTGTTCGGTCTGCAAACCACGCGCCGCGACTTCTCGGCGATCGGCGCCGAAGCCTACGTGCCGCCGACGCTGACCAAAAAACACGCCGCCTTCATCACCGAGGAATACAAGCTGCGCGACTGGCGCTTCGAGGCGGCCCTGCGCCACGAGTGGCAGGACGTCGAGGCCGAGGTGGCCGACAAGCCGGATTCCTCGACCCACGGCACTTCGGCTTCGGTGGGCGCGGTATGGAAATTTGCGCCGGAATATTCGCTCGGCGCCTCGCTGTCGCACACGCACCGCCTGCCGACCGCCGAGGAACTGTACGCGGACGGCCCGCACCTGGCCACCAATACCTTCGAGGTCGGCAACCCCAACCTGGCGCGCGAGACCTCCAACAACGTCGACCTCACGCTGCGCAAGCTGGCCGGCCGCACCACGTTTTCGATCAGCGCCTTCCACAACCAGATCAACGACTACATCTATTCGCAGTCGCGCGGCAGCTTCGACGGCCTGCAGCTGATCAACTACGCCCAGCGCGACGCCACCTTCACCGGCCTCGAAGGCGAGATCAGCCACAACCTGCCGTCCTCAATCCTGAGTTCGCTCACTGCGACGCTGTTCGGCGACGTCGTGCGAGCCCGCTTCGACGAAAACAGCGGTGCAGGAAGCCGCGAGATTCCGCGTACCCCGGCGCACCGCATCGGCGTGCGCCTGGAAGGCGCATGGAACGCCTGGAACGGCTCGGTCGAGCTGGTGCGCGTGGGCGAGCAGGACCGGCTGGCCGACTTCGAGACCGTTACCGCCGGCTACACCATGCTCAACCTGAGCACCCACTACGCCACCCGCATCGGCGGCCTGCCGGCGCAACTGTACGCGCGCCTGAACAACGCCACCGACCGCCTGGCCTTCAGCCACACCTCGTTCATCAAGGACGTGGCGCCACTCACCGGCCGCAATGTCACGGCCGGCCTGCGCGTGTTGTTCTGATCACTGCGGTCCGGCCAGCGAGCGGATCTGGTAGCGGTACTGCTCGCCGAACAGGAAGGTCTCGGTAAACGTCATCGCCGCGCCGCGTGGCATCAAGCCGTCGGGCCGCGGCAGCGGTCCGCTGCGGCGCAAGGATGCGAGCGCCACCTCCGAGGCGCCGGGATCGCGTGAACGTTGCACCTGGACGTCGGTCAGCTGGCCCTGGTCGTCGACCGTGATGTTCAGCACCACGATCGCCGGCAGCATCGGCGGCAACCGGCCGTCGAAGATGCGTTCGGGGTTGCGGTGCATGATGTGGCGCGCCACATCCGCCTTGTAGGCGTCGAGCGTGCGCGATGCGGGAAGGGCCGGTGCCGGCAGCGGATCGGCCGTCACGCTGACGGCGGATGGCGCCGGTGGCGCTGCGGGCGGCGCGCTGCCGCATCCGGATAGCGCTGCACATATCGCCAGCGCACAGAGAATCAGGAAAGTGCTGCGAAGGGATGCGAAGTTGAGCGTCTTCATGGGATGCACGACCGTCGGGGCAGCGCCAAAAGTAGCGCTACCGTTCGACTGGTCCGTGCATGCCGAGTTCCAGCGGCCGGCGTCTCGCACGCCGGCGTCTTGCGCTTACGCGAACAGGCGCTGCAATTCCTGGCCCGGGTTTTCAGCGCGCATGAAGGCTTCGCCGACCAGGAAGGCGTGCACGTCGGCCGCGCGCATGCGCGCCACGTCGGCCTGGCCCAGGATGCCCGACTCGGTCACCACCAGGCGGTCTTGCGGAATGCGATCGAGCAGGCCGAGCGTGGTGTCGAGGGTGACGTCGAAGGTGCGCAGGTTGCGGTTGTTGATGCCGACCAGGCGCGTCTGCAGCTTGAGCGCGGCATCGAGTTCTTCGCCGTCGTGCACTTCGACCAGCACGTCCATGCCGAGCTCGCGCGCGCAGGCTTCCAGGTCGGCCATCAGGCCATGGTCGAGCGCGGCCACGATCAAGAGAATCGCATCGGCCCCCATCGCGCGCGCTTCGTACACCTGGTACAGGTCGACCATGAAGTCCTTGCGCAGCACCGGCAGGCTGCATGCGGCGCGCGCCTGCATCAGGTAGTCGACTGAACCCTGGAAGAACTGGACGTCGGTCAGCACCGACAGGCAGGCCGCGCCGTGCTCGGCGTAGCTGGCGGCGATCGCGGCCGGCTGGAAGTCGGGGCGCAGCACGCCTTTCGACGGCGAGGCCTTCTTGACCTCGGCAATCACGCCGGCATGGCCGGCCGCGATTTTCGCGCGCAGCCCTTGTTCGAAGCCGCGGATGGTGCGGCGCGCCTCAAGGTCGCTTTCGACGTCGCGGCGCAGGCTGTGCAGGTCGCGGTGCTTGCGCGCGGCGGCCACTTCATCGGCCTTCACGGCCAGGATCTTGTTCAGGATGTCGGACATGGTCGTTCTCTGCAGTTCAATCTCTGATAAGGGTGTCAGTTGGCCGCGCCCAGCTGGCGCGTGACCTGCACGAACTGCTCCAGCTTGGCCATGGCGGCGCCGGAGGCGATCGCCGCGCGTGCACGGGCCAAACCGTCCTCGATCGAGGCGGCGACGCCCGCCGCGTACAGTGCGGTGCCGGCGTTCAGGGCCACGATGTCGTGCGCCGGACCCGGCTCGCCGCGCAGCGCTTCCAGCACGCGGGTCTTCGATTCGTCGCAGTTGGCGACCTTCAGGTTGCGGCTCGAGATCATCGACAGGCCGAAGTCTTCCGGGTGGATTTCGTATTCGCGGATCTCTCCGTTCACCAGTTCACCGACCAGGGTGCCGGCGCCGAGCGAGACTTCGTCCATATTGTCGCGGCCCCACACCACCAGCGCATGCTGGGCGCCGAGGCGCTGCAGCACGCGCACCTGGATGCCGACCAGGTCGGGGTGGAACACGCCCATCAGGATATTGGGCGCGCCGGCCGGGTTGGTCAGCGGGCCGAGGATGTTGAAGATGCTGCGCACGCCCAGTTCCTTGCGCACCGGCGCCACGTGCTTCATGGCCGCGTGGTGATTCGGGGCGAACATGAAGCCGATGCCGGTCTGGGCGATCGATTGCGCGATCTGCTCGGGCTTCAGGTCGATGTGGGCGCCGAGCGACTCGATCACGTCGGCGCTGCCGGACGAGGACGAGACGCTGCGCCCGCCGTGCTTGGCCACGCGCGCGCCGGCGGCCGCGGCCACGAACATCGACGCGCTCGAGATGTTGAAGGTGTTGGCGCCGTCGCCGCCGGTGCCGACGATGTCGAGCAGGTTGGTGGTGTCGGCCATCGGCACCTTGGTCGAGAATTCGCGCATGACCTGGGCCGCGGCGGTAATTTCACCGATGGTTTCCTTCTTCACGCGCAGGCCCATGGTGAGCGCGGCGACCATGGTCGGGGACATCTCGCCCGACATGATGCTTCGGAACAGCGACAGCATCTCGTCGTGGAAGATCTCGCGGTGTTCGATGCAGCGCAGCAGGGCTTCTTGTGGGGTGATCGGCATGATGGTTCCGTTTCGTCTGGACGTGGTTCGGCACGCGCCACCTTGGTGGCGCGCGCAGGGGCGCATCAGCGCGCGAGGAAGTTCTTGAACAGCGCGTGGCCGTGTTCGGACAGGATCGACTCAGGGTGGAACTGCACCCCCTCGATGTCGTACTCCTTGTGCCGCACGCCCATGATCTCGCCGTCGTCGGTCCACGCCGTCACTTCCAGGCACGAAGGCAGCGAAGCGCGTTCGATCGCCAGCGAGTGATAACGGATCACGGTGAATGGCGACGGCAGGTCCTTGAACACGCCATCGCCGGTATGCGCGATCTGCGAGGTCTTGCCGTGCATGACCTGCTTGGCGCGGATCACGTTGCCGCCGAACGCTTCGCCGATCGCCTGGTGGCCCAGGCACACGCCCAGGATCGGCAGCTTGCCCTTGAATTCGCGCAGGATGTCGAGCGAGATGCCGGCATCTTTCGGCGCCTTCGGGCCGGGCGAGATGCAGATGCGGTCCGGGTTGATGGCCGCGATCTGTTCGAGCGTGATCTCGTCGTTGCGCACGGTGCGCACTTCTTCACCCAGCTCGCCGAAGTACTGCACGATGTTGTAGGTGAAGGAATCGTAGTTGTCGATCATCAGCAGCATGTCAGAACTCCCCATCCAGGCCGTCTTGCACTTGCTCGGCCGCGCGCAGCACGGCGCGCGCCTTGTTTTCGGTTTCCTGCCATTCCATCTCGGGGATCGAATCGGCCACGATGCCGGCCGCGGCCTGCACGTACAGGTTGCCGTCCTTGATCACGCCGGTGCGGATCGCGATCGCCACGTCCATCTCGCCGCCAAACGACAGGTAGCCGCAGGCGCCGCCGTAGATGCCGCGCTTCACCGGCTCGAGTTCATCAATCACTTCCATCGCCCGCACCTTGGGTGCGCCGGTCAGGGTGCCGGCCGGGAAGGTGGCGCGCAGCACGTCCAGGTTCGACATGCCTTCCTTGAGCTTGCCCTCGACGTTGGAGACGATGTGCTGCACGTGCGAGTATTTTTCGATGACCATGCGGTCGGTGACCTTGACGCTGCCGGTGTCGGCGATGCGGCCGATGTCGTTGCGCGCCAGGTCGATCAGCATCACGTGCTCGGCGATCTCTTTCGGGTCGGCCAGCAGTTCTGCCGCCAGTTCGGCGTCGCGTTCCGGCGTGGCGCCGCGCGGGCGGGTGCCGGCGATCGGGCGCAGCGTGACCTTGCGCCCGCCTTCCGGCTGCGGCAGGGTTTCGTTGCGCACCAAAATCTCGGGCGACGAACCGACGATCTGCATGTCGCCGAAGTTGTAGTAGTACATGTACGGCGACGGGTTCAGCGAACGCAGCGAGCGGTACAGCGACAGCGGCGAATCGACGTAGGGCTTGCGGATGCGCTGGCCGATCTGCACCTGCATCAGGTCGCCGGCCATCACGTATTCGTGGGCTTTCGCCACCGCCTTCAGATAGTCTTCCTTGCTGAAGTCGCGCACCGCTTCGGTGCGCACCGAGCTCGATGTCACCGGCGCGTCGACACTGCGGCGCAGCATCATGCGCAGGTCTTTCAGGCGCTGGCGGCCGCGCGAATAGGCTTCCGGCTGCGACGGGTCGGCGTACACGATCAGGTACAGCTTGCCCGACAGGTTGTCGATCACCGCCAGTTCTTCGGTGACCATCAGCTGGATGTCCGGCAGACCCAGTTCGTCGCGCGGGGCGCTGTGTTCCAGCTTGCGCTCGATGTGGCGCACCGTGTCGTAGCCGAAGTAGCCGGCCAGGCCGCCGCAGAAGCGCGGCATGCCGGGACGCAGGGCGACCTTGAAGCGGGCCTGGAACTGTTCGATGAAGTCGAGCGGGTTGCCGTCGTGGGTTTCGATGACTTCGCCGTGCTTGACCACTTCGGTGCGGTTGCCGCTGGTGCGCACCAGCGTGTGCGCCGGCAGGCCGATGAAGGAGTAGCGTCCGAAACGCTCGCCGCCGACCACCGACTCCAGCAGGAAGGTGTTCTTGCCGGTGTGCTGGGACTGGGCCAGCTTGAGGTACAGCGTGAGCGGGGTTTCGAGATCGGCGAAGGCTTCCGCGATCAGGGGGATGCGGTTGTAGCCCTGGTTGGCCAGCGACTTGAATTCGAGTTCGGTCATGCTTTTCTCCGTGCCGCCAAAGGGAAGAGGGCGGTGGTGTGCTTCAAAAAACCTGCCGGGGCAGTTCGCACGACGCGAACGCGACCAGCAGCAATCGGGACGGGTTATTCAGCCCAGGATTGCCAGCGTCGCCACAGCCAGGCCTCAAGGGCGCCGGCTTGGTTGACAGTGTGTTTTTTGGTGAAAAACATGTATAGATAACTTAGGTAGATAGTTGGTTTGCCGAAGCGTTGTGCGCGCCGATCAGGCGTGCCGCTTCCAGCAGCGAACCAACTATACCATCGGATTTAATTTCTTGTACAGGGCGTCCGTGGTTGTATCCATACGGGACGGTAAGGACGAAGCAGCCGGCGGCGCGCGCGCTTTCGGCGTCGTTGGACGAGTCGCCGATTGCCACCACGCGTGACGGCGCCAGGTCGAACGCCGCGCAGGCGCCCAGCATCGGCATCGGGTCCGGCTTCTTCTTCGCGAACGAATCGCCGCCGAACACGCGCTCGAAATACGGCGCCAGGCCTTTCTGTTCGAGCAGCGGCAGCGTGAACGCGACCGGCTTGTTGGTGACGCACACCAGGCGCAGGCCTTGCGCACGCATGTCCTGCAGGCCTTCGATCACGCCGTCGTACAGCGTGCTGCGCTGGCCGTTGATGGCCAGGTAGTGACGCTGGTAGCCGGCCATCGCTTCCTCGTACGCGGCCTCGACGCGCGTGGCGTCCCAGTCCAGCAGCAGGGCGCCGCGCACCAGCTTTTCGGAGCCCTTGCCGACCAGCGGCTTGATGGTGGCCTGGTCGATCGGCGCCAGGCCGAATTCGGCGCGCATGCCGTTCAGGGCCGCCTCGAAGTCGGGCACCGTGTCGAGCATGGTGCCATCGAGGTCGATGATGACCGCTTGAAGTGCTGCCGCGCCGGGTCGCATTATTTGCCTACCGAATTGGCTACCGTCGCCAGTTCGGCGCGCATGGCGTCGATCACGCCCTTGTAGTCAGGCTTGCCGAAGATGGCGGAACCTGCAACGAAGGTGTCGGCGCCGGCGGCGGCGGCGGCGGCGATGTTCTCGACCTTGATGCCGCCATCGACTTCCAGCAGGATGTCGCGGCCCGATTCGTCGATCATGCGGCGCGCGATCTCGATCTTCTTCAGCGCTTGCGGGATGAACGACTGGCCGCCGAAGCCCGGATTGACCGACATGATCAGGATCATGTCGATCTTGTCCATCACGTGGTCCAGGTGGTGCATCGGAGTCGACGGGTTGAACACCAGGCCGGCCTTGCAGCCGTGGTCGCGGATCAGCTGCAGGGTGCGGTCGATGTGGTCCGACGCTTCCGGGTGGAAGGTGATGATGTTGGCGCCGGCCTTGGCGAAGTCGGGGATGATGCGGTCGACCGGCTTGACCATCAGGTGCACGTCGATCGGCACGTCCACGTGCGGGCGGATCGCCTGGCACACTAGTGGGCCGATGGTCAGGTTCGGGACGTAGTGGTTGTCCATCACGTCGAAGTGGATGATGTCGGCGCCGGCGGCGACGACATTGCGGACTTCCTCGCCCAGGCGGGCGAAATCGGCGGACAGGATGCTGGGGGCGATGCGGTAGGTGGTCATGGGACGGCGGCTAGCGTAAAAGAATCCGCTATTTTACGCCGGTCGCGGCGCTTGCCGCTCACCGGCTGCACCCTTTATCCGCGCCAGTCCGGCGCCGCAGGCGGTATGATTGTCGTTTGCGCCACACGGCGCCAGCCTGGCCGCGCGCCGGGCCTTGTTCACGATCATCCGAGGAAAACCGATGCCTGCCTACGATTTCTCTGTCTCCGTCAAGACGCAATACCTGTCGGAGCAGTCCAATCCCGCCCGCAACCAGTACGTGTTCAGCTACACGATCACGATCCGGAACACGGGCAGCGTCGCCGCGCAGCTGATCTCGCGCCACTGGGTGATCGTCGACGCCAACAACCAGACCCAGGAAGTGCGCGGCCTGGGCGTGGTCGGCCACCAGCCGCTGCTGCAGCCGGGCGAGCAGTTCGAATACTCGAGCGGCACCCAGCTGGCCACCGCCCAGGGTTCGATGCATGGCGAATACTTCTGCGTGGCCGAGGACGGCCACCGCTTCGAAGCCCCGATCCCGGAATTCGTGCTGTCGCCGCCGCAGGCGCTGCACTGATCAGGGCGCGGGCCGGTCGTCGTCCTTCGTTGCGCGCGACTGGCCGGCCGCGTCGGCGTTGTTGTCGACCTCGTCGACCTCCTTGCGGCCCGCGAACATGGTCCACCAGACGATAAACACGAGCAGGAACAGCGCCACGCCGGCTTCCACCATCAAGATCCACATATCGGTCCTATCCATGAACGCAACCCGCTCCAGTGTACCTTTCCTGACTGCGCTCGTCTGCCTGGTGAGCGCCTGTAGCACCACGCCGCAACCGCAGCCCGAGCCGGCCAGGCCGCAGCAGCCGCCGGTGCGGATGCCGCCGCCGGTGGGGCCGGTGGGCGTGCCGCCCGAGCCTCCAGCGCAGCCGCCCGCACCGGAAACGCCGCCGGCGCCGGTTGCGCCGCTGACGCCCACCACCTTCAGCGCGCTGCCCGGCTGGCAGCAGGACGACGTGCGCCAGGCCTGGCCGGCGTTCATGCAGTCGTGCAGCGTGCGGGCCGCGCGCGCGGCCGAGTGGAAAGCGCCCTGCGCGGCGGCGCGCTCGGTTGCCGCCACCGACGCCGGCGCCGTGCGCCGCTTCTTCGAGCAGCACTTCGTGCCGCACCAGGTGCGCAACCCGGACGGCAGCGACACCGGCATGGTCACCGGCTACTACGAAGCCATGCTGCATGGGTCGCGCAAGCGCGGCGGCGCCTACCAGACGCCCCTGTACCGGGTGCCGGACGACCTGATCACCGTCGACCTGGGCAGCATCTATCCCGACCTGAAGAATCGGCGCCTGCGTGGCCGTTTGTCGGGCAAGACGGTGGTGCCGTACGCCAGCCGCGCCGAGATCGACCGGGCGCCGCTGGGTGGCAAGGAACTGTTGTGGGTGAACGATCCGGTCGAGGCGTTCTTCCTCGAGGTGCAGGGCTCCGGCCGCGTGCAACTGGACAGCGGCGAGACGGTGCGCGTCGGCTACGCCGACCAGAACGGCCATCCGTACAAGGCGATCGGGCGCTGGTTCGTGGAGCAGGGCATCCTGCCCTCCAACCAGGTGTCGGGCCAGTCGATCCGCGCCTGGATCGCCGCCAATCCGGCGCGCCGCCAGGAGCTGTTCAACGTCAACCCCAGCTACGTCTTCTTCCGCGAAGAGAAGGTGAGCGACCCGGGCGTGGGGCCGCGCGGCGCGCTGAACGTGCCCTTGACGCCGGGCCGCTCGGTGGCGATCGACCGCAGCATCCTGCCGCTGGGCGCGCCGATCTGGCTGTCGACCACGATGCCGAAGGACGGCGCCACGCTGCAGCGCCTCGTGATGGGGCAGGACGTGGGCGGGGCGATCCGCGGCGCGGTGCGGGCCGATTTCTTCTTCGGCTTCGGGCCGGAAGCGGTGGAAAATGCGGGTCTCATGAAGCAGCAGGGATCGCTGTGGGTGCTGCTGCCGAAATAAGCAGGCCGCATCCCGCAAGCGTTTCAGACCAGGCCGAACCCGCCCAGCAGGGCGCCCGCGCCCAGCAGCCATAACAAATGGATGCGGGTACGCCAGATCACCACCGCGCTGGCGATCGAGAGCAGCCACAGCTTGGGTCCAGCGCCGCCGCCGGCGCTGGCCAGCAGCCAGGCGGTGGACAGCAGCATGCCGATCACCAGCGGCGCCATGCCCTGCTTGAAGGCGCGCACGCCGCGCAGATCGCGGTTGCGGTGCCCCCATTGCGCGACCTGGTAAGTAAAGATGGTGGATGGCAGCAGGATCCCGACCAGGCAGATGAACACGCCGCACACGGCCGCCAGATGGCTGCCGGCGTTCAGCCCGACCTGCCACCCCATCAGCGCCACGAACAGCACGTTCGGGCCGGGCGCGGCCTGGGCCAGGGCGATCGCTTCGTTGAACTGGGTCTGGGTCAGCCAGCCGTGCTGCTCGACCAGGTAGCGGTGCATCTCGGCGCTGGTGGACATGGCGCCGCCGAGCGACATCAGCGACAGGCCCAGGAAGTGGCCGAACAGCGACAGCCAGTCCTGCAGGCCGAGGACGATCTGGTGCGGACTCATGACCGTAGTCCGCGCCAGGCCAGCACGCAACCGAGTCCGCCCAGCGCGAACAGCACCAGCGCCAGCGGCACGCGCACCCAGGCCAGCAGCACGAACGCGGCCACGGCGATGGCGGCGCCCCAGAACAGCGGCACCGGGCTCTTGAACAAGGCGACCGCCAGGCGCGCCGCGGTGGCGGCGATCAGGCCGGCCGACACGGCGGCCATGCCGCGCAGGGCGCCGGCCACGGCCGGGTGATCGGCGTACTGCGCATGCAGGGCCGCCAGCAGCAGCACCAGCAGCAGCGGGAAAGTGATCATGCCCGCCACCGCCGTGATCGCGCCGGCCGCGCCGAAATGGCGCGCGCCGATCACCATGCACAGGTTGACGGCATTCGGGCCCGGCATGACCTGCGCCACCGCCCAGTCCTCGATGAATTCTTCATTGGTCAGCCAGCGCTTGCGTTCGACCAGTTCGCGCTGGATCACGGCCAGTACGCCGCCGAAACCCTGCAGGGCCAGGATGGTGACCGAGAAGAACAGGTCGCCCAGTGAGGCCGGGCCCGGCCTGGGAGCGGCCGGCTGTTGCATCGCGTTCGAATCGGGAAGTCGCATGTTCATGCTCACATTATGGCCGATGCCGCGTGCTATAAGGAGACATTGTGACGCATACGGAAAGCGCTACAATCGCGGCAGTATCGTCTAACCGTTGAAGGGTGTTCCATGGAATATGCTGACCTGCTGATCGAAACCCACGGCAAAGTCGCCGTGATCCGCCTGAACCGTCCGAAAGCGATGAATGCGCTGAACGACAACATGATGAACGAATTGGGCGTGGCGCTGCGCGGCTTCGACCAGGATCCGGGCGTGAACGTCATCATCCTGACGGGCAGCGACAAGGCCTTCGCCGCCGGCGCCGACATCGCGGCCATGGCCAACTACGATTACCGCGAGACTTACGGCAACGACTACATCGGCCGCAACTGGGAACACATCCTCGACATCCGCAAACCGGTGATCGGGGTCGTCTCCGGCTACTGCCTGGGTGGCGGCTGCGAACTGGCGATGATGTGCGACTTCCTGATCGCGGCCGACAACGCCAAATTCGGCCAGCCCGAAATCAAGGTCGGCGTCACCCCGGGTGCGGGCGGCACCCAGCGCCTGCCGCGCGCGATCTCCAAGTCGAAGGCGATGGACATGCTGCTCACCACGCGCATGATCGACGCGGTCGAGGCCGAGCGCACCGGGCTGGTGTCGCGTATCTATCCGGCGGCCGAGGTGATGGCCGAGGCGCTGAAGGTTGCGCAAGGCATTGCCGAGATGCCGGTGTCGGTGGCCATGCAGATCAAGGATTGCGTCAACCAGGCCTACCAGATGCCGTTGAGCGAAGGCGTGCGCTACGAGCGCCGCTACTTCCACGCCGGCTTCGGTACGCCGGCCCAGAAAGAGGGCATGGCGGCCTTCCTCGAGAAGCGCAAGCCGGAATTCGACGGACTGTAAGCCGTGGGGGCCTCGCGCAGGCTATTGGTGCTGGTACCGGTGGCGATGCTGGCCGCCGGGATGACGCTCGCCAGCTGTTCGGCACTGCCGGTGCTGCCGCCGCGCGCGGCCAGCACGGCGCTGGTCGACACCGGCGACACCCGGCTGGGCAAGGCGGTGCTGGCGGGGACCATGGCGCATCCAGGTCTGGCCGGCATCCATCCGCTCAGCGACGGCCGCAACGCCTTTGCCGCGCGCGCGATGCTGGCGCAGGCGGCCGAGCGCAGCCTGGACGTGCAGTATTACATCTGGCGCAACGACACCACCGGCATGCTGATGTTCGACGCCCTGAAGGCGGCAGCCGATCGCGGCGTGCGGGTGCGGCTGCTGCTCGACGATAACAATACGGCCGGGCTGGATGCGGTATTGGCGCAGCTGGACGCGCATCCGCACATCGAAATCCGGTTGTTCAATCCGTTTGCGATCCGCAGCGCGCGCTATCTGGGCTTCGTGACCGACTTCGGGCGCCTGAACCGGCGCATGCACAATAAATCGTTCACGGCCGATAACCAGGTCACGATCGTGGGCGGGCGCAATATCGGCAACGAGTATTTTGGCGCGGCGGGCGATATCTCGTTTGCCGACCTCGATGTGATCGTGGCCGGGCCGGTGGTGCGCGCGGTGTCGGACGATTTCGACCGTTATTGGAATAGCAGCTCCGCCTATCCAATGGCTGCAATGGTGCCGCATCCCGAAGCGGCGCCCCCGCGCAAAGCGGATGCGGAAGCTGCGACTTATCTGGAAGCGGTCAAGCGCTCGACCTTCATGAAGCAGCTGAGTGCCGGGACGCTGCCGTTTGAATGGGCGCACACGCGGCTGGTCAGCGACGATCCGGCCAAGGTGGTGGGCAAGGCGCCGGAAGAAACGAAAATCGCGCACAAGCTCAAGAAGCTCCTTGGTGAGCCGAAACGCAGCCTGGACCTGGTGTCGCCGTATTTCGTGCCGGGCAAAGAGGGCGCCGAAGCCGTCGCCGATCTGGCGCGCCAGGGAGTGCGGATCCGGATACTGACCAATTCGCTGGAAGCGACCGACGTCGCGGCCGTCCATGCCGGCTATGCGAAATGGCGCAAGCCTTTGCTCGAAGCCGGCGTCAGCTTGTATGAGTTGCGCCGCGAATGGACCGACGAGCCAAGCCGCGAGCAGCGCCGGGGCGCGTTCGGTAGTTCGGATGCCAGCCTGCATGCCAAGACCATTGCCGCCGATGGCAATCGCATCTTCGTCGGGTCGTTCAATTTCGACCAGCGCTCGATTCATCTGAATACCGAGATGGGGCTGGTGATCGACAGCGTGGCGCTGGCGAGCCAGCTGACCAGCACGCTGGATAATCGGATGCCGACGCGCGCCTATGAAGTGCGTGTCGACGAGAAAGGCAAGCTGCACTGGATCGAACGGCCGAACGGCAAGGAAGTCCGGCATGACGTCGAGCCGGGAACCACCTGGTGGAAAAGGGCTGCCGTAAGAGGGCTGTCCTGGCTCCCGATCGACTGGCTGTTGTAGCGTCCACACAGCAAAAATACCCTCTTGCGAACTCATCAGTAAATGCGCTATAGTTCGCCTCCGCTTCGGCAATGACCCAAAAGTGTTAACGTAATCAAGTAGTTACGTTGGCACAGGTTCACAGAGAAATCTGAGTCGAAGCAAACAAGGGGTTGACGAAGATCGCGAAACACTGCATAATCTCATTCCTCTGCTGCTGACGAACACAACGATTCGCAACGATGCAGCAAGGCAGTACCGAATACAGTTCCTTTAAAAATTAACAGTCGATAAGTGTGGGCGTTTGATGAAGGTGCCGGCTGACTTGTTCAGCCGCATACTTAAATTATCAAATGTTCACAAAAAGTATTAACGTTGTCTCAGCAATGAGATAACGGTCAGTATTTTGAGTGAGCGACTCCGCAGCAATGCGGATGACTCGAAAGAGTCAACAAACAGAGATTAAACTGAAGAGT
>NZ_JASNRA010000042.1 GCF_030411955.1 Massilia sp. YIM B02443 | reverse complement strand
TTCAATCCTCTGCTCTACCAACTGAGCTACCAGGCCAAGAGGCCGCCATTATAGCAGCGTTTGCGGCGAATACAATCCGTCCGCGGTGAATCCTTGCAGCGACTCTCGGCCGACTCTCTGCCGATCCTCAGCCCTTGGGCGCGCTGCGCCGCGCATGATCGCGCTGCTCCTGCGCCAGCCGCAGCTCGCGCCGGCCCTTGGCTTCCTCGAAGCGCCGCACCTCGTCCGGCGTCGACGGTTCGAGCGGCGGGATGGCGGCGGGCTTGCGATCGTCGTCCACCGCCACCATGGTGAAGAAACAGCTGTTCACGTGGCGCACGACCTTGCTGCGGATTTCTTCGGCGATCACCTTGATGCCGATCTCCATCGAGCTACGGCCGGTGTAGTTCACCGCCGCCAGGAAGGTCACCAGTTCGCCCACGTGGATCGGCTGGCGGAAGGTGACCTGGTCGACGCTCATCGTCACCACGTAGCGGCCGGCATAGCGGCTGGCGCAGGCGTAGGCGACCTGGTCGAGCAGTTTCAAAATGGTGCCGCCGTGGACATTGCCGGAAAAGTTGGCGGTGTCGGGCGTCATCAGCACGGTCATGCTGAGCTGGTGGGATGGCAGGTTCATGCTTGGCTCGTCAAAAGAAGTCATCGTCAGCGATGATTTCTTTGATCTTGCCTTAGAACGTGCCTCCCGGCAAGGTCAGCCGTCCGACCTGTGCGCTTGCAGGCTGTCAAAATTGGCATATCAACATTCAAATAAATTCGTAGGCATCGACTTTTAGATAGGCTAGGCTCGGCACATGAACAGCGAATTCCCCCATCACGGTGGCTCGGTGCAATGGCACCTCGGGCCCGTCATCGACGCCTTGCGTACCTCGCGCGAAACCACCCATAACATCCGCCACCACGGCCGCGTGCGCGAACTGCCGTCGCGCGAAGCCGTGCGCCAGGTCGTGGACGGCGTGTCCGCGGCCCTGTTTCCGACCCATTACGGACGGCCTGACCTGAACGACGAAAGCATCGACTACTTCGTCGCCGACACCCTCAACGTGGCGCTCGACCGCCTGGCCGAGCAGGTGCGGCGCGCGCTGCGCTTCGGGCCGGAATACGAACAGGCCGAGGACGCCGTGCTGATCGAGCGGGCGCGCGCCGTCACGCGCGAGTTCGCGGCCAGCCTGCCGGCGATCCGCGCGCTGCTGGTGTCGGACGTGCAGGCGGCGCTGGCGGGCGATCCGGCCGCGACCTCGGTGGCCGAGATCATGCTGTGCTATCCGGGCACCATCGCCATCCTGTACCACCGCATCGCGCACTGCCTGCAGCGCCTCGGCGTGCCATTCCTGGCGCGGCTGGCGGCCGACATCGGCCATTCGCTGACCGGCATCGACATCCATCCGGGCGCGCAGATCGGCGCCAGCTTCTTCATCGACCACGGCACCGGCGTGGTGATCGGCGAGACCGCGATCCTGGGCGAGCGCGTGCGCCTGTACCAGGCGGTGACGCTGGGCGCCAAGCGCTTCCCGGTGGACGAGAGCGGGGCGCTGGTGAAAGGCGCGCCGCGCCATCCGATCGTCGAGGACGACGTCGTCATCTACGCCGGCGCCACCATCCTGGGCCGCATCACGGTGGGCGCCGGGTCGACCATCGGCGGCAATGTGTGGCTGACCCAGAGCGTACCGCCGGGGAGCAACGTGTCGCAGGCGCAGATGCGCAATACGTAACAGGCGCTAGAACGCATGCGCCGCGTGCAGGCTGTCCAGGATCGCCGGTTTCAGGGGCGACAAGGCCAGCGCGGCGCGTTCGCGCGGCCATGGCGCGTCGACCGCGAATTCGGCGCGCACCGGTCCCGGCACGCTGTCCATCAGGATCACGCGGTCGCTCAGGTACAGCGCCTCGTCGATGTCGTGCGTGACCAGCAGCACCGTCAAGCCGCGCTGGCGCGCAGCATGTGCCAGCAGATCCTGTAATCGCATGCGGGTGAACGCGTCGACTGCCGAAAACGGCTCGTCCAGCAGCAGCACGCGCGGCTCAAGGTACAGGCCGCGCGCGATCGCTACCCGCTGCGCCTGGCCGCCCGACAGCTGCTTGGGCAGTGCGTCGCCATAGCCCTTCAATCCGACTTCTTCCAGCAGCGCGCTCGCGCGCGCCAGATCGGCCTTGCCGGACGGCGCACCGAACACGATGTTCTGCGCCACGGTCAACCACGGGAATAATCGCGGCGCCTGGAATACCAGCCCGACGTCGGCGCTCGGTCCATGCAGCAGTTGGCGGTCGAGCCGCAGCGCGCCGCGATAAGCCGTGTCCAATCCCGCCACGATCGACAGCAACGTGCTCTTGCCGCAGCCACTGGCGCCGACCAGGCTGACGATGTCCCCCTTGTCCACGCCCAGGCGCAGGCCGCGCAGCACGGCGCGCGTGCCGTGGCGTTTGTCGTCGATGGCGATGTCGAGGAAGGCGCTCATCGTTTATCTCTCTCGGCCAGGCTGTCGCGCCACGCCAGGCTGCGCCGCTCGACGGCCTGCATCGCGCCGTCACTGAGCTTGCCCAACAGCGCGAGCAGCACGATCGCGGCCAGCATGATGTCGGCGCGGCCGGTCTCGCGGCCGTCGGTCAGCAGGTAGCCCAGGCCGCGGCTGGCGGCGATCAGTTCGGCCGCCACCATGAACATCCAGGCCAGACTCAGGCCATTGCGCAGGCCGGTCAGCACCGACGGCATGGCCGCCGGCAGCAGCACCCGGCGCGCCAGCGCCAGCGGCGACAAGCGGTACAGCAGGCCGACTTCGATCAGGCTGCGGTCGACGCCGCGGATGCCCGCCACCACGCCCATGTACACCGGGAAGAAGGCGCCGATCGCGATCAGGATCACCTTCGGCGTTTCGTCGATGCCGAACCACAGCAGCAGCAGCGGCACCCAGGCCAGCGAGGGAATCGCGCGCAGCGCCTGGAAGCTGGGGTCCAGCAGGCGCTCGACGCCGCGGTGCAGCGCCACCGCCGCGCCCAGCGGCAGCGCCAGCAGGGCGCCGATGGCGAAGCCCGCGGCCACACGCAGTGCGCTGGCGCCGACGTGCGTCCACAGGCCGTTATCGAACAGCCAGGACAGCGCTTCCAGCACCGCGCTTGGCGGCGGCAGCAGGTTGGCCGGCACCAGGCCGGCGCGCACGCCGAGCTCCGCGCCGAGCAGGGCCAGCACGGGAACCAAGAGCCCTAGCGGCAGGGCTGCGCTCAGCCGTCGCACCGGGGTGCTCCGATGTGGGACATCGAGGACGATAGTCGGCCGTTCCATGCTCACGCCTTGGTCAGCTGGCGCGCGAAGCTGGTGTCGACCAGGCCGGCGATCGCCTTGCCGAGGTCGGTGCCGGGCCGCACCAGCGCTTCGTCGCGCAGGATCGGCGCGGCCAGCTGCAGTGCGCGCAGGTGTTCGGGGCCAGGCTGGGCGTTGCTGAAGTCCGAGCGCAGCTTGACTTGCAACAGCGCCACCGGCAGCGGCACTTTCGCCTCAGCGGACAGGATCCTGGCCGCCTCGGACGGATTGGCGCGGGTCCAGGCACGCGCCCGTTCATAAGCCTTGAGCACGCGCGCGGTTTCATTGGCGCGGCTGGCCAGGAAGTCTTCGCGCACGTTCAGGAAGCCGTAGGTGTTGAAGCCGACGTTGCGGTATAAAAGGCGCGCGCCGCCTTCGAGTTCGGCCGCCGCCATCAGCGGGTCGAGCCCGGCCCAGGCGTCCACGCGGCCCTGTTCCAGCGCCGCGCGTCCCTCCGCATGCTGCAGGCTGACGTGCTCGATGTCGCTGCGTTTGAGGCCCACCGTGTGCAGCGCGCGCAGCAGGAACAGGTAGGGGTCGGTGCCCTTGGTCGCCGCCACTTTCTTGCCCTTGAGGTCGGCCAGGCTGCGGATAGTCGAATGCTTCGGCACCACCAGCGCGGTCCATTCGGGACGCGAGAACAGGTAGGGCGTGCGGATCGGATTGCCGTTGGCCTTGGCCAGCAGCGCGGCCAGGCCGGCGCTGGAGCCGATGTCGATGCTGTTGGCGTTCAGGTATTCCAGCGCGCGGTTGCTGCCGGCGCTGAACACCCACTTGATGCGGGTGCCGTCGCCCTTGAACGCTTCTTCGAGCCAGCCGAAATGGCGCAGCACCAGGCTGGTGGGCGAGTAGTGGGCGTAGTCCAGGCGCAGTTCTTCCAGCGGCGCGGCGCGCGCGATGGCGGGCAAGGTGGCAAGGGCGGCGCCGCTGGCGGCCAGTTGCAACAGGCTTCTTCGTTTCATGATGCTCCTTGTGGGTAGACTGGATTCAGGCGGCGGCGTCGAGCGGCGCGGCGATATCGACCTGGGCGCCCGGATGCCCCGGCGCCAGGCGCGGTCCGGCGCCGAGCAGCTGTTCGCGCAGGGTGCCGCCGGGGTAGCCCGTGCGGTAACGCCCGCGCCGGATCAGTTCCGGCACCACGTGCTCGACCGCCAGCCGCATGTCTTCGAGCGGCAGCGCGAACGCGAGATTGAAGCCATCGATGCCGGTCTCCTCCAGCCACGCTTCGAGCTGGTCGGCCACCTGGCGCGCGTCGCCGACGATGATCGGGCCGCGTCCACCCAGGCCGATGAATTCGGCCGCTTCGCGTACTGTCCATTCGCGGCCCGGGTCGGCGGCGCTGAGCGAGGCCAGCGCCGAGCGGCCGGCGTCGGTGTCGATGTATTCGATGGTGTCGTCCAGGTGGTGGCGCGCGAAGTCGACGCCGGTCCAGCCGGACAGCAGCGTCAATGCGGCCTGGATATCGACGTGGCGCCGGTAGTCTTCCAGGCGCGCCTGCGCCTCGGCCTCGCTGGCGCCGGTCACGATCAATGCCTGGGCATAGACCAGCAGCGCGTCAGGGTCGCGCCCTTCGGCGCGCGCTGCGGCGCGCACGGCGTCGACATGGCGCCGCACCACGTCCTTGCTCGGGCCGCTGACGAAGGTCGCTTCGGCATGGCGCGCGGCGAAGCGGGCGCCGCGCGGCGAGGCGCCGGCCTGGTACAGGAAGGGCGTGCGCTGCGGCGACGGCTCGCACAAGTGGAAGCCCGGCACGTCGTAGTAGCGGCCGTGGTGGGCGATGCCGTGCACGCGCGCCGGGTCGGTGTAGACGCCGCGCTCCTTGTCGCGCAGGACGGCGCCGTCTTCCCAGCTCTTCTCCCAGAGTTTATAAACCACTTCCATGTATTCGTCGGCCAGGTCGTAGCGCTCGTCGTGCCCGAGCTGACGCTGCAAGCCCAGGTTGCGCGCCGCACTGTCGAGGTAACCGGTGACGATGTTCCAGCCGATGCGGCCACCGCTCAGGTGGTCGAGCGTCGAGATGCGGCGTGCGAAGGTGTAGGGGTGTTCATAGGTAAGGGCGGCGGTGACGCCGATGCCGAGGTGGCGCGTGGCGTGCGCGATCAGCGGCACCAGCGCCAGCGGATCGTTCAGCGGCACCTGCACCGCGTGGCGCAGCGCCGCGTCCGGGCCCTTGCGGTAGACGTCGTACACGCCCAGCACGTCGGCCAGGAAGATGGCGTCGAAGCCGCCGCGCTCGAGCAGTTGCGCCAGCTCGATCCAATAGCTTGGGGTGGTGTAGCGCGCGCTGTCGCTGTGCGGGTGGGTCCACAGGCCGGGCGACTGGTGGCTCGGGGTATTCATCTGGAAGGCGTTGAAGCGGATCGGACGCGCCATCATCTGCCTCCCGCGTTCGCCGATTGCAGCGCCAGCTGGTAGTCGGTCTTGGCGTAATCCGCGAAGTGCTTGTTCGTGACCTCGAGGAAGGCACGCGATTTATAAGCGGCCACGATGGCGCGCGCGAACGGCTTGTCGCGGTCTTGCGTGCGCACCGCCACCAGGTTGGCGTAGGCCGGCGAGATCTTCTCGGTGCGCAGCGCGTCGCGCAGCTTCAGGCCCGAAGCCAATGCATAGTTGCCGTTGACGAAAGCGTAGTCGGCGTCCTGCAATGAACGCGGTAGCTGGGCCGCCTCCAGCGGCAGCAGGCGGATGCCTTTCGGGTTGGCGGCGACGTCGCGTTCCGACGCCTTGATCGGATCGACCCCGGGGCGCAGCTTGATCCAGCCCAGCTGGTCGAGCATGACCAGGGCGCGCGCCTGGTTGGTGGGGTCGTTCGGCAGCGCCACCGTGGAGCCGCTCCTCGCCGCGTCCAGGCTTTTATGGCGGCGGCTGTAGATCGCGATCGGCGCGGTCGGCACCTTGATCAGTTCGGACAGCGCCAGCTTGTTCTGTGCGGCGAAGCGTTCCAGATAGGTGATGTGCTGGAACACGTTGGCGTCGAGCGCGCCTTCGGCCAGCGCGAAGTTGGGCTGAATATAGTCGTTGAATTCGACGATGCGCACCTTGTAGCCCTGTTGTTCCAAGATCGGCTTGATGCCGAGCCGCACCTGGTCGGCGTACGGGCCGGCGCTGGTGCCGATCACGATCTCTTTCGGGGCCTTGGCGGCTGCGCTGCCAGCGGCGCAGACGGCAAGGACAAGCGCACTGGCAAGCAGGGCGCGGCGGGTCGACTGCATGGATGCTTCCTTTCTGGTGAAGGGGTGAAGCACGGGGTGAAGCAAGGCTTCAGCGCTTGTCGAGCCGGCGCGCGATGCGCCCGCCGCCGAACTGGATCAGCTGCACGATGACGACCAGGATCGCCACCGTGATCACCATGACGTCGGTCTCGAAGCGGTAGTAGCCGTAGCGGATCGCCAGGTCGCCGATGCCGCCGCCGCCCACCACGCCGGCCACCGCCGAATAGGATAGGAAGCTGATCGCCAGCACCGTCAGCGCCAGCACCAGGCCGGAGCGGGCTTCGCGCAGCAGCACGCGGGTGACGATCTGCAGGGGCGAGGCGCCCATCGCCTCGGCGGCTTCAATCACGCCGCGCGGCACTTCGCGCAGCTGCTGCTCGACCAGGCGCGCGAAATACGGGATCGCCGCGAACGACAGCGGCACCGCCGCCGCCAGCGGGCCGATCGAGGTGCCGGCGATCACGCGCGTAAACGGCACCAGCGCCACCATCAGGATGATGAAGGGGAAGGAGCGCACGGTGTTGATCAGCCAGCCGAGCAATCGGCCAAGCGGGCGTGCGCGTGCCGATCCATCGGCTTCGCTCAGGAACAGCGCCACACCCAGCGGGCCGCCGACCAGGACGGCGCTGGACAGGCCGATGCCGAGCATCAGCAGGGTCTCGCCGAGCGCGCGCCACAGCTCGGGCGCGAACGTGATCAGTTTCTCGAACGGCGATTCAGGCATGCTGGGCTCCCCGCAGGCTTTCGGCCCAGGCTTCGGTGCCGTAATACGCCAGTTCGCGGCCCAGCGCGGTCTGGCGCGCCACGCTGTGATCGGTGATGCCGAATACTTCGGCGATGCGCCCGTCCTCGACCACGGCGGCGCGCGTGCACAGGCTGCCCAGCGCCTGCAGCTCGTGGCTGACGATGACGATGGTCACGCCGAGGCGCGCGTTGATGTCGCGCAGCGTGTCGAGCAGGCTGCGGGTGGTGTCCGGGTCGAGCGCCGACGTCGGCTCGTCGCACAGCAGCACCGCCGGGTAGCCGGCCAGGGCGCGCGCGATCGCCACGCGCTGCTTCTGGCCACCCGACAGGCGCGCCGGATAGCTGCCTGCCTTGTCCTGCAGGCCGACCAGCTCCAGGCATTCGGCCACCCGTGCCTTGAGGTGGGGCGCGTTCATGGCGCCGTGGATGCGCAGCGGGAAGGCGACGTTCTCGAATACGGTGGCGTTGGCCAGCAGGTTGAAGTGCTGGTAGATCATGCCGATCTGGCGCCGCGCCTCGCGCAGGCCGCGCGGGGTGAGGCTGGTGAGCTCCTGGCCGGCCACCGTGACGCGGCCGCTGTCGGGACGCTCGAGCAGGTTCATCATGCGCAGCAGGGTCGACTTGCCGGCCCCGCTGCGGCCGGCCACGCCGAAGATCTCGCCGGGCAGGATGTCGAGCGAGACGTCGCGCACGGCGTCGAAGCGTCCGCCACCGGGCAGCGCAAACGACTTGCTGGCGCGCTCGATGCCGATCAGGGGCGGCTGGTTGGGCGTGATGGTCATGCATGTCTCCTTCACGAGTACGGCGTCGGATCGGGCGCGCGGCCGGAGATCGCGTAGCGCCCGAGGTCGCGCAGCTTGTAGTCGACCGGGTCATGCAGCGTGTGCACGCGCGCGTTGCGCCAGAAGCGGTCGAAGCCGAAGCGCGCCGAGGTTGCGCGCGCGCCCAGCAGCTCGAACATCTGGCTCGAAATCTCGAGCGCGGCGCGGTGCGCCAGCACCTTGGCTTCGGCCACCGCCAGCGCCACGTCGCCGCGCTCGCGCGCGGTCACCGCGTCGCCCTTGCCGAAGGCGGCGTCCAGCTGCTCTGCCGCCAGGTCGGCCAGCACCTCGGCCGGGCGCAGCATCAGCCACAGCTGGCCGTAACGGTGCTGGGTGAAGGGATCGTCGCCCGCCTGGTCGACGCCGGACGCAAACCAGGGGCGCGCCTGTTCGCGCGTGTAGTCGCGCGCGGCGGCGAAGGCGCCCTGGGCGATGCCGAGGTACAGGTTGGTCATCACCAGCTGCGCCACCTGCGAGCGCAAGGTCGAGCGCGCGCTGGGCGCCTGGCCCGGCGCCTGCAGCACCAGCGCGCCGGGCAGGTAGACGCCGTCGAAATGGACGTTGCCGCTGTCGGTCTGGCGCTGGCCGAAGGCGTCCCAGTCGGCTTCCACCCGCACGCCCGGCTGGCTGGCAGGCAGCACGGCGATCAGGGCCGCATTGGCCTGCTGGTCCCAGGCCGATACCGTCAGCCAGTCGGCACCGACCGATCCGGACGAGAAGCTTTTTACGCCGTCGAGCGTATAGCCGGCATTGGAGGCGGTGGCGCGGGTGCGCTTGTCGAGCGGGTTGAGGGCGTTGCCCCAGAACAGACCCTGGCGCACGGTAGCGCTGAGCAGATGGCGCTGCTGGAGTTCGGTGCCGTACAGCGCGATGCCGGCCAGCTGCAGGTGGTGGAAGCCGAACAGGTGGGCCAGCGCGCTGTCGGCCTGCGCCAGCCGGCGCACCACGGCGTACACGGTGGCCCAGTCGGCGCCCTGGCCGCCGAACTCGCGCGGAATCGACAGCGTCAGCAGGCCTGAATCGCGGATCAGCTGACGCTCGTGTGCGGCGTGACCGCCCAGGCGGTCGCGTTCGACGGCGCTGGCGGCGAGTTGCTCGGCCAGCGCGGCGGCGACGGCCAGCGGGTCGGGTGGGTCGCTGGCGACGGCGAGCGCCGGTGCTTCGCTGGCGGCCGCTTCGGGTTGCAGGTGCAGGATGGAAGACATGGGACGCATGGTGCCGATGTTGAATGAAGCGCCATCTTGCATCGCGCTCCGGCGTCGCGTGAACGAAGAATTCCGGCCGTCGATATGCGCGAAAAGTTAAAACGGCAAACGCATAACGATGAGCGAAAGCATTCGTTGAGCTGCGGCCGGACGCGCTCTACGCTGTGCCGATTCGTTGTCGAAACCGAAAGCACATCATGACCGTATTACTGCTGGGCGGCAGCCCGTCCCCCCAATCGTCCTGCAGCCGCCTGCTGCAGCACATCGGCGACAAGCTCGCCGTGCACGGCTGCCGCACCGCGCGCCTGGAAGTGCGCGAGCTGCCGGGGCCGGCCCTGCTGCGGATGGATGCGAACGACCCGGAGCTGGCGCGCGCGCTGGCCCAGGTGGCGGCGGCCGAGGCGGTGGTGGTGGCCACGCCGATCTACAAGGCGGCCTACACCGGCATGCTCAAGCTGTTCCTCGACCTGCTGCCGCAGGACGGCCTGCAGGGCAAGGCGGTGCTGCCGCTGGCCACCGGCGGCAGCCAGTCGCACCTGCTGGCGCTCGACTACGCGCTGCGTCCGGTGCTGGCCTCGATGTCGGCGCGCTTCATCCTGCCCAGCATCTACGCCACCTCGGAGCAGCTGGCGTGGGACAGCGAACGCGGCACCCGGCTGGCGGCGCCGATCGCCGAACGCGTGGCGCAGGGCGTCGACCAGCTGGTGGCCGACCTGGCGCTGCGCGCCTCGATCGCCGGCACTGCGGCCGCCTGGCAGGTGGCGGCCTGACGCCGCCTTCACCGTCATCGCATTCCGGCGGCGCCCGCGCGGCGCCGCCCTCCATCATCATTAGGAAATCCCATGTCCACTCCCGACGTCTTCTGGTTCATCCCCACCCACGGCGACAGCCGCTACCTCGGCACCACCAAGGGCGCGCGCGCGGTCGATGCCGACTACCTGCAGCAGATCGCGGTGGCGGCCGACACGCTCGGCTACGACGGCGTGCTGCTGCCCACCGGGCGCTCGTGCGAGGACGCCTGGATCGTCGCGTCTTCCCTGATCAACGCCACCAAAAAGCTCAAGTTCCTGGTCGCGATCCGGCCCGGCCTGTCGACGCCGGGGCTGGCGGTGCGCATGGCCTCCACGTTCGATCGCCTGTCCAACGGACGGCTCCTGATCAACGTGGTCACCGGCGGCGACCAGGGCGAGCTGGAAGCCGACGGCCTGTACGCCGACCACGCCAGGCGCTACGAGATCTCGGACGAATTCTTCCGCGTCTGGCGCGCCAGCATAGCGGGCGAGGGCGGCGCGGCCGGCTTCGACTTCGACGGCAAGCATATCCAGGTCAAGGGCGCGCGCACGCTGTATCCGCCGCTGCAGAAACCGTATCCGCCGCTGTACTTCGGCGGCTCGTCGGAACCGGCGCACGCACTGGCGGCCGAGCAGATGGACGTCTACCTGACCTGGGGCGAGCCGCCGGCGGCGGTGGCCGAGAAGCTGGCCGACATCCGCCGCCGCGCGGCGAAGCACGGACGCACGCTGCGCTTCGGCATCCGCCTGCACGTGATCGTGCGCGAGACCAACGAGGAAGCGTGGCGTGCGGCGGACGAGTTGATCAGCCACCTGGACGACGAGACCATCGCCAAGGCCCAGGCGGCGTTCGCCAAGATGGATTCGGTCGGCCAGCGCCGCATGGCCGAGCTGCATGGCGGCCGGCGCGACCGGCTGGAGGTCTCGCCCAATCTGTGGGCCGGCGTCGGACTGGTGCGCGGCGGGGCAGGGACCGCGCTGGTGGGCGACCCGGAGACGGTGGCGGCGCGCATGCGCGAGTATGCCGAGCTGGGGATCGAGACCTTCATCCTGTCCGGCTATCCGCACCTGGAGGAATCGTACCGCTTCGCCGAGCTGGTGTTCCCGCTGCTGGGCAAGGGCAAGGTGGCGGGCGAACAGTCGATCACCGGGCCGTTCGGCGAGATGATGGCGAGCGACATCCTGCCCAAGAAGGCTGCCTGACCCTGAGCGTCATCGTGGTGCCTTTGCTATGATGGCGCGATGGCACTCCTCCTGGTTCCCGGCTACATGCTTGATGACACGCTGTGGGACGACATGCGCGAACGGCTGGCCCCCTTCGGGCCGCTGACGCATGCCGACCTGCGGCACGATTCCACGCTCGAAGCGATGGCGCGCCGCGCCCTGGCCTCGGCGCCTCCTTCCTTTACCCTGATCGGCTTTTCGATGGGTGGCTACGTGGCGCGCGAGATCGTGCGCCAGGCGCCCGAGCGGGTGCGCGCGCTGGTCTTGATCGCCACCTCGACCCGTCCCGATTCGCCGGCGCTACGCCAGAGCAAGGGCTCGGTGGCGAAGGCGGCGCCGTCGGTGTCGTTCTCGGGATTGAGCCGCATCGCGATCGCCAGTTCGCTGCATCCACGCGAGCGCGACAATGCTGCGCTGATCGAGCGCGTGCGCATGATGGGTGTGCGGTTAGGGGGCGAAGCGTTCCGGCGCCAGTCGATGCTCGAGCGGCCGGGGGATCTGCATTTGCTGGACCGGATTCGTTGTCCGACGCTGGTGGTGGCGGCCGGCCACGATCGCTTGCGCAGCCTGGAAGAGTCACAGGAGCTGCATGCGGGGATTGCGGGCTCCGAATTCGCCGCGATCGAAGACAGTGGCCACATGATTCCGATCGAGGCGCCGCAGGCGCTGCTGGACGTGATCGTGCCCTGGCTGGAACCCGTCACGCGCGTGTGACCACCAGGGACATGGTCGACGCTACGCCGGCACTTGCGCCGCCGGCACGCACCAATTCGCCAACCCGCGAATCGCTTCTTCCTTGAGCTTGGCCTCGATCTCGATCCACGGCGCATCCAGGTACGACGACGGCATGGTCGCGATCAGGTCCGAGTGCTGGCGATCGTTGAAGCTCTCGCGCCCATTCGAGATGTGCACCACCTGTTCCTCCGGGTTGGGCCAGGTGGCGCGCGCCTTGGCCAGCATTTCGGCCACGCTCGGGTGATCGTAGCTGTCCAGCTTTTCGTGCACGATGTGGTGGTGGGCGTCGAACACCATCGGCACCCCGGCGCGCACGCACACCGCGTGGATCTCTTCGGCGCTGTAGGCGTATTCGTCGTTCTCCAGGCACAGGCGCAGGCGGATCGCGTCCGGCAGCGCCTTGATGCGCTCGACCAGCGCGTCTTCGCGGCCGGCCTTGCCGCCGTGGATTTCCAGCAATGCCCACGGCGAGCGCGGCTGGTCCAGCAAGTCCATGATGTCGGCGTGCATCTGCAGGATCTTGATGCTGTTGGCGACCACGCCCTCGGAATCGGAACTGAGCACCACGAACTGGTCGGGGTGCATCACCAGGCGGATGCCGCGCTCGGTGGCGCGCCGTCCCGAGCGGCCCAGCGTCTGTTCGAACTGCCGCAGCACCTCCAGGCCGAACGGCTCGTCCGAGAACGGGAAGATCGACGACGGCAAACGGTACAGCGAAATTCCTTCGCGCTCGCAATAACGCAAGGCATTGTCCAGGGTTTGCATGTTGTCGCGATAGATGTCTTCCAGCAGGCGGCGCTGGCCGTCTTCGGAATGTTCGAGCAGGCGCTTGCGCGTGAGGGCGCGGTAGCGGACGTCCCTGGACGTGGTGATACAGACGAGGCCGAGTCGTGGTTGCATGGTGATTGTTCCGCGTTACTGTTGGTCCCAGTCTAGCCCAAGCAGTTTTTTGCAGAGGCACGGAAGGCGCGCCCGGGCGTGGCGAGCGACCGGCGCGCTGCTTAGCGCGGGGCGCCGAAGGCTTGCGTCCAGTAGATGATCCCGGTCCGGCGCTCGGGCGTCACGCCGTAGGCGGCGCCCATCTCGGTGAAGCCGCCGTTCATGATGTTGGCGCAGTGGCCGGGGCTGTCGAGCCAGCCGGCGACGGCCTCCTCGGGCGTGCGCTGGCCGAAAGCGATGTTCTCGCCGATGCGGCGCCAGCCGTAGCCGGCGCGCGTGGCGCGTTGGGCCACCTGGCTGCCGTCCTTGGCACGGTGGCTGAAGTAGCGGCGCGTGGCCATGTCGCGGCTGTGCGCCAGCGCGGCGTTGCCGAGCGCATCGTTCCAGCGCAGCGGCGCGACCGCCGGATAGGCCTGGTCGCCGCACATGCGCGCACCGGCACGCGCCGCGTTCACCTGTGCCAGGATCAGCCGGCCGGCGTCGCGCCAGTCGGGGTAGGTGGCCGATGGTAGCGGCGCTGCGGGGCGGGCCAGCACGACGGTCCAGGTCGCGCCATCGCGCTGGCTGCCGACCGCCGAAAAGCGCGGGTTCAACAAGGCGGCGCAATATTTTTGCTGGAGCACGTCCATTGCCGCCCTGGCATTGTCGGGGCCGGTGACGTAGACCGCCTGCGCGCTGTCGACCGGATAGCCTGCTGCTTCCAGCGCCGGCTCGAGGAAGGTGCCGGCGCCGATGCGCAGCTGGGCCAGCGCCGGATGGACGTTGAGCAGAGCGGCCGGCGGGGCCGGCTGGCCGTTGCAGGCGCCGGGATTGGCGCGGTAGGCGTTGATCAACGGCGCCAGCGGGTCGGCGGCCCCGGCGGACTGCGGCGGCTGGGCGCGCGCGGACGGCGTCAGCAGCAGGCTAGTCGCGCAGGCGGCACACGTTGCCGTAGCGCGCAACGACGCTGCAAATGGTCGTGCACGAGACGCGGTTGAGATGGACGGGCAAGGCATGGATGTCATCGGCAGGCAGTGGATCAGCGCCGCCACACGGGCGGGGCGACGCAATGATGTTCGGAAAGCAAAACTCCGAGCTGGGGGAGCGGCGCTGCTGTTACCGCTGTCGCTGAAGATGGGGACGGCTGGGGCGATTTCCAGCCTTTACCGGTTCACCGTGGAGGCAGTGTGGCAGGAACCGCGCTCCGGCCAGTTTATTGCGCTGCTTGTGTCTGCGGCGTGCGCACCAGCTTCGAGACGTCCAGTCCCTGGCTGCTCAGGCGCGCCAGCAGTGCCTCGTAGGCGGCCGGGTCGACCTGTCTGGTGCGCGACAGGATCCACAGGAATTCGCGCTTGGGTTCGCTCACGGCCGAAAGCTGGTATTGCTCGTCGAGGTCGATCACCCAGTAGTCGCCCCACACCATCGGGATAAAGGAGAGAATGGCCGGGGCGAAGCGCACCTTCAGCCTGGGCGAGGTGGCCGCGCCGAGCTGGCGTGCCACGCCCTCGGCCGCGTCGGTCTTGCCGTCGGCGGTGCGACAGCGATTGACCACGTCGACCCGGCCGTCGTCGCGCAGGGTATAGCTGGCGCTGGTGTCGCCCACGCATTTTTTCTGGAAGTCATTCGGGAACTTCGCGATCTCGTACCAGGTGCCCATGTAGCGTGACACCGACAGCGACGCGATCGGCTGCAGCGGCCTGGCGGCGTCGAAGGCCAGCGCGGGTCCGCAGCACAGGCCGGCCAGGAGCAGGGCGGCGGACAGGGACTTGGCGGTCATGGGAACCTCGTTGGCAATGGCGGGGTTCCAAGCTTAGCGGGTACGGCCTTGCTCTGTCGCATGGATCGCGCGGCAAGGAGCGCGGCGCGACCGCCGCCCTCTACAGCGACGACAGTGCCGGCCCGCCGGGCTTGCCGAGCCAGGTGCCGGCAAATTGTTTCTGCGCCGCGCCCAGCGCAGCCTTGTCGCCACGGACGCGATAGACCTCCATCAGGCCGCGCAGCGCCCAGCCGTTGCTCGGCGTGCGCGCCAGCGAGTCCCGGAACACTTTCTCGGCCGCATCAACCTGGCCGCTGCGCAGCAGGGCGACGCCGAGCGACTGGCGCACCGGGTAGTACCAGTAGGGCGGCTCCATATAGGGCAGGGCGTCCTGCACCGCGATCGCTTCGCGGTAGGCGGCGATCGCGCCGCGCAGGTCGCCCTGGGCGTCGGCCAGGCGGGCCCGCGCCACCGCGCCTGCGGTGCGCACGATCTCGGGGCCGGGGATGTTCCAGTCGGTCACGGCCTTGAAGTCGGCGGTCTTCTCGATGCGCGCCAGCGCCGCGATCTCGCGCCTGGCGGCGTCCGGCATGTTCTTGCGCGCGTAGCCGACCGCGCGTGCGTAATGCCACATCGCCTGCACCAGTACGAAGTCCGGGCCCGGGTCGGGCAGGGCGAGCAGCGTGTCGGGCCCGCTGAACTGGACGTGTGCGAAGTAGGGCGCCGACTTGACCGGCTGCAGCGCGCCGATCGCACCCAGCAATTCGGGCGTGATTACCTTGTCGAGCTTGGCTGCGGCGTCGAGCGTGAGGGGGCCGTCGCCGCCCATCAGCGCCGACACCATCACGAAGTGGATGTTGTGCGGATAGTAGGCCCCGCGGTAGACCGGGTCGCTGGCGGCGTTGGCGAAGTAGCGTTCGTCGGTGGCCACGGCCTCGACGTTGGCGCGCAGCGCCTCACGGTAACGGCCAAGCCGGTAGTAGATGTGCGACGGCATGTGCACGATGTGGCCGGCGCCCGGGATCTGCTGCGCCAGCACGCGCGCCGCCGGCAGCGCCTTGTCGGGCTGGGCCGAGGCCTCCATCGCGTGGATATAGTAGTGGGCGGCGCCCGGATGGGTGGGATTGCGCGCCAGCACCCGTTCGAGCGCGGCGATCATCTCGGGCCGCCTGGGTTTGGCGCCGCCCGCGGTCCAGTAGTCCCATGGCGCCAGGTCCATCAGCGACTCGGCATACAGCACCTGCAGCGTGTCGTGGGTGGGGAAGGCGCGCGCCGCCTCGGCCATGGCGTCGGCGTAGGCCTGGTCGAGCGCGGCGCGCTCGGCCTTGGGATCGGCGCTGTAGCGGCGCGCCACGGCGCGGATCACGGCCTGCTCTTCGGGCCGGGCGCGCGGCGCCAGGCGCTGCGCTTCGGCGGCGGCGGCCACGGCCGGAGCGACCGCCTCGGGGAACATCGGTGCGTTGATGTTCGGGCCCAGCACCAGCGCTTCGCCCCAGAAGCACATGGCGCAGGACGGATCGAGGTCTTGCGCCGCGCGGAAGGCGCGCGCCGCTTCGGCATGGTTGAAGGCGAAGGTCAGGCGCAGCCCCTGGTCGAAATAGGCTTGCGCCCGTGGATTGCGGGTGGTGATGGGGATGTGCAGCGTGCCGAGGTTGTCGTACAGCGGCGGCGGCGCAGCGCGGCCCGGCCTGGTGGCGGGCGTGGCCGGCGCCTGCCCCGGCGTGAAGGGACGGGTCTCGGCCTGGGCCAGCACCAGATGGCCCAACAGCGGCGGCGCGCCGGGTCGGTTTGAAGTGCAGACGGCGCCGGCGAACAGGGGATCGAAGCTGGACGTCGCCGTGCCGCGCCAGGCCCATGGCGCGGGCATGGCGGTCGGCGCCGCGGCGGACAGGACGCCGGCAACGGTGGCGACAAGTGCTGCGACCAGTGCCGCGACAAGTATCGTGAAGCGAATCGCGAGGCGCGTTTTCATGATTCCTCCCCCAGGCGGCGCGATCGTGGGCGCACCCTGCCTGCGTTTGTAGTTGGAGCCGCAGCGGGCGGAGGGGTTCTGGTATTTGGATTGAGCCGTCGCAAGCGGCTACGCCGAATGGCGGTGGGGGCCGATGGTCTTAACGTTAATGAGATGCGCAAGGCAGTCGTCACCAGGAGGAGAATCATGAGCCAGCCAGTCCAACCCACGCCCGGGCCGCAGCCGGGACGCGATGCCGCCACGCCCGGCGCCGGCCCCGACCTGGCCGCAATCAAGGCGCGCCAGCAGGCCACCTGGGCCAGCGGCGATTTCGCCGTGGTCGGCGTCACCCTGCAGATCGTCGGCGAGAACCTGGCCGAGGCGGCCGACGTGCGCGCCGGCGAGCGCGTGCTCGACGTCGCCGCCGGCAACGGCAACGCCACCCTGGCCGCGGCGCGCCGCTTCGCCAAGGTGGTCTCGACCGACTACGTGCCGTCGCTGCTCGAGAAGGGACGGGCGCGCGCCGCCGCCGAAGGGCTGGCGGTCGACTTCCGCGAGGCCGACGCCGAGGCGCTGCCGTTCGCCGACGCCAGCTTCGACGTGGCGCTGTCCACCTTCGGGGCCATGTTCGCGCCCGACCATGCGCGCGCGGCGGCCGAGATGCGGCGCGTGGTGCGGCCCGGCGGGCGCATCGGCATGGCGAACTGGACGCCGGACGGGCTGATCGGGCAGCTGTTCCGGATCGTGGGCCGCCACATGCCGCCGCCGGCCGGGCTGGCGCCGCCGGTATTGTGGGGTGTCGAGGATCACCTGCGCCAGCTGTTCGGCGCCGACATGGCGCACGCCCGCATCGAACGCAGGATGTTCAATTTCCGCTACGCGTCGAGCGCGCACTGGCTGCAGGTGTTCCGGGATTACTACGGGCCGCTGAACAAGGCCTTCGCTACCCTCGATCCGGGCACGGGCGATGCGCTGGCGCGCGATTTGCTGGCCCTGGTCGAGCAGTTCAATACGGCGGGATCGGGTTCGCTGGTTGCGCCGGCCGAGTACCTGGAGGTGGTGCTGACCAGGGAAGAGGCGGGCACGCCGCATTGAGCGCACCGGGCTGCTGCAGCGGCACGGCGCCGCTGCAACAAGCGTCAGGTATTACGCCTTGCGCACGAATTCGGTCTTCAGGCTCATCGCGCCGAAGCCGTCGATCTTGCAGTCGATGTCGTGGTCGGCATCGACCAGGCGGATGTTCTTGACCTTGGTGCCCTGCTTGATCACGCCGCCCGAGCCTTTCGGCTTCAGGTCCTTGATCACGGTGACGGTATCGCCGTCTTGCAGGATATTGCCGGAAGCATCCTTGTAGACCCGCACGCTGTCGGTCGCGGCAGCGGCCTGGACCGGCCATTCGTGCGCGCATTCCGGGCACACGTACTGGCCGGCGCCGTCTTCATAGGTGTAGGCCGATTGACACTGGGGGCAGGAAGGAAGAGTTTGCATGGGCGCCTTGGAATGCAAAAACGCCACCCGGAGGTGGCGTTTTCGTGAATCTTGGTGGCCCGGGGCGGAATCGAACCACCGACACA
>NZ_JASNRA010000041.1 GCF_030411955.1 Massilia sp. YIM B02443 | reverse complement strand
ACTTCTGATCGCGCTCTTTTTGTGGGGGGATTACCCACTGACCGTCTTCTGCTCGACGTGGCCACTACGCCCGGTCGACGGGAAGATGTACCCTTTCTCAACTGCCTGCATTCTTCGCATGACGATCGTCGCAGCACGCCCGACCAGCGGCACCCGCAAATCCGTGGCACCGTCACGCCACGAGTTCTTTGTCTTGGACTTGGGGATCGTCCACCACAGTCCATCCTTCTCACGGGCCACCTCGCTCACTTCCATCTCGAGAATCTCGCTACCGCGAGTGCACGTCCACATGTAAAGGGTGACGACGTCTTCTACGAGCCTGGGAAAATTCGGTAGCCAGTTAATCGGCAATCCGATCTCGTCCGCGTTGAGAACTCGCTTTGAAGTGCCGACGCGCTCCCCCTCTCTAACGCGGCCTTTGCTGCGCAGATTCCCGCGCATGATCTGACGCCACCAGTTCGGCACTTCTGGATCCAGGCGGCCTGCATCGTGCCCATATTCCCAAGACGCCCCCAGCTCTATCCGGATCCGGCCTGCCTGAACTGGCGTGCCGAGGTACGCCTGGAGAATATCGAAGGCGGTCGCATGTGACACCTTTGCAGCTTCCATCTCTGCGAATTCAGGATGATCAGTGAAAACCTTCTCGATCGTTCGCCTGGTTTCGTCGATGCCCTTTGGCTTGCGATTGCGCGTGACGTGACCATCGAAGTACAGCTTCCAGAGCGCCCTAACGGAAAAGCGATTTGCCGCAGCGCTCCGCTTGGCTTCGCCCGCCCCGCGCTCTTCGCTCCGTACTGCACGTCGATCCGCAGCTGGGTCGCGTCCAGCCGCTCGCGCGTCGCGTAGCTTTTCCCATTAGACTTCTGCGCGTGCGGCCGACCTTTCCGACCATGTGCCGATCTTCACCTGGCGCATGCGTTGATCGACCGGGCTCTTGTAGCGATAGATCCACGAACGGCTCTTCGTGGACACCTCCAGACGCAGCCCCTGGCAGTCGGAAATGGTAAAGTGTTGACTTGGCTGTAGCAGCTTGGCCGCGCGTGCATCAAAGTGCATGTGTCGTTCCTGGCGTGGGTTTAGCGTAGCTTTTCGTTCAGTGCCCATAGCACAGGAGAATTGTAGCGTAGCTTCATTTTGAAGAATGCGAAAACCTACGCCAAACCGCAAAGTGTTGTGACGCTTTGCGATGTGTTGTGAATGAAGCGACGCAATGAGGCCCAAGAGCGCAAGCCCAATCGAATCATGCACTTAGACGAAGAAATGCCGCTAGATCAACAAGTTGCGAAAGCCGCCAAAAGCAGCCACACCCCTATGATGCAGCAGTACCTGAGCATCAAGGCCGACTACCCCACCATGCTGGTGTTCTACCGCATGGGCGACTTCTACGAGCTGTTCTTCGAGGACGCCGAAAAGGCGGCCCGCGTGCTCGGCATCACCCTCACCGCGCGCGGCAAGTCGGGCGACCAGCCGATCAAGATGGCGGGCGTGCCGTTCCACTCGCTGGACGGCTACCTGGCCAAGCTGGTCAAGCTGGGCGAGTCGTGCGCGATCTGCGAACAGATCGGCGACCCGGCCCTGTCGAAAGGCCCGGTCGAGCGCAAGGTGGTGCGCGTGGTCACGCCCGGCACCCTGACCGATTCCGACCTGCTGCCCGAAAAAGCCGAGCGGCCGCTGCTCGCGCTGTGTCTTCTGAACCAGCGCAAGACCGTCAGCGCCGGCCTGGCCTGGCTGTCGCTGGCCAGCGGCAACCTGCGCCTGATGGAGTTCTCGGGCGACGCGCGCGCGGTCGAGGCGCGCCTGAACCATGAACTGGAACGCATCGCGCCGGCCGAGATCCTGCGCGCCGACTGCGCCGACATGTTCGAGAACGAGGCCGCGCACGCGCACACCCAGCGCGTGCCCGAATGGCACTTCGACGTGGTCAAGGGCCACGGCGCCCTGCTCGAGCAGCTGGGCGTGGCCACGCTCACCGGCTTCGGCGCCGACGGCATGGGCGCCGCGTTCGGCGCCGCCGGCGCGCTGCTCAAGTACGCGCAAGCCACCCAGGGACGCGGCCTGCAGCACGTGCGGGCCCTGGCCTGCGAACTCGAGAACGAATACATCGGCCTCGACGCCGCCACCCGCCGCAACCTGGAACTGACCGAGACCATCCGCGGCCAGGAGTCGCCAACCCTGTTCTCGCTGCTCGACGGCTGCCGCACCGCGATGGGTTCGCGCCTGCTGCGCCACTGGCTGCACCACCCGCGCCGCGACCAGGCGGTGGCGCGCAGCCGCCACCAGTCGATCGAAGCGCTGTTGCAGGCCGATGCCAGCCACACCCTGTCGTCGGCGCTGGCCCAGGTGCCGGACATCGAACGCATCACCACGCGCGTGGCGCTGCTGACGGCGCGTCCGCGCGACCTGGCCGCCCTGCGCGACGGCATCAAGGTGCTGCCGACGGTGCGCGAGCAGGTGGCGCGCTGCTTCATCCCGGGCGACACCTCTCTGCTGCGCGAGATCCACGAAGACCTGGCTACGCCGGGCGAATGCCTCGATCTGCTGGTGCGCGCCGTTGCCGAGGAACCGGCCACCATGGTGCGCGACGGCGGCGTGTTCGCGCGCGGCTTCGACGCCGAACTCGACGAACTGCGCGCGCTGTCCGAGAACGCCGGCCAGTTCCTGGTCGAGCTGGAGACGCGCGAGCGCGCCCGCACCGGGATTGCCAACCTGCGCGTCGAGTACAACCGGGTGCACGGCTTCTACATCGAAGTCACCAACGGCCAGGCCGACAAGGTGCCGGACGACTACCGCCGCCGCCAGACGCTGAAGAACTGCGAACGCTACATCACGCCGGAGCTGAAGGCCTTCGAGGACAAGGCGCTGTCGGCGCAGGACCGCGCGCTGGCGCGCGAGAAGATGCTGTACGACCAGCTCCTTGGCGACCTGGCGCCGCACATCGGCTGCCTGCAGACCATCGCGCGCGCGCTGGCCCAGGTCGACACCCTGGTGGCACTGAGCAGCCACGCGCTGCGCCACAACTGGTGCGCGCCGGTCCTGAGCGACGCGCCATGCCTGACCATCGTCGAGGGCCGCCATCCGGTGGTGGAAAACCAGATCGAGCGCTTCATCGCCAACGATTGCCGCCTGTCGAACGACCGCCGCCTGCTCCTGATCACCGGCCCGAACATGGGTGGTAAGTCGACCTTCATGCGCCAGGTGGCCCTGATCACGCTGCTGGCCTACGTCGGCAGCTACGTGCCGGCGCAGAGCGCGACCATCGGCCCGATCGACCGCATCTTCACCCGCATCGGCGCCAGCGACGACCTGGCCAACGGCCGCTCGACCTTCATGGTCGAGATGACCGAATCGGCCGCGATCCTGAACGGCGCCACCGAGCATTCGCTGGTGCTGATGGACGAAGTGGGCCGCGGCACCTCGACCTTCGACGGTCTCGCCTTGGCGTGGGCCATCGCGCGCCACCTGATCGAATCGAGCCGCAGCTTCACGCTGTTCGCGACCCACTATTTCGAGCTGACCCAGTTGCCGGAGTCGTATCCGAGCGCGGTCAACGTGCACCTGTCGGCGGTCGAGCACAAGGACAGCATCGTGTTCCTGCATGCGGTGCAGGATGGCCCGGCGTCGCAGAGCTACGGCCTGCAGGTGGCGCAGCTGGCGGGAGTGCCGCCGGCGGTGATCAAGGCCGCGCGCAAGCACCTGGCGCGGCTCGAAGCGCAGGCGCTGGATGCGACGCCGCAGCTGGACCTGTTCGCGGCGCCGTCGGCCGACGTGCAAACCGAGGCCGAGGAGACTGCGCCGGCGTTCGTGGCGCCACAGGACGACGGTTTGCGCGACGCGCTCGACGCCATCGACCCGGACGCGCTCACGCCGCGCGAGGCGCTCGAGCGCCTCTACGAACTGAAGCGCCTGGCCGCCTGATGCCGCAACAAAGCCTGCCCTTCCACCTGGCTGGCGCGCTCGCCGCCCTTCTCGCCCTGTCGCCGCTGGCCGGCGCCAAGGACAAGAAGGACAAGGTGGACGAACACGCGCACCGGTTCGCGGTGATCGGGCACGGCGTCACCGAGGACGGCGACGCGCGCCTGAAGGAAGCGCTGAACGACTCGTCCGAGAAGTCGCTCGCCTTCGTGGTCCTGAACGGGATCAAGGGCGAGAAGGAGAGCTGCGGCGACCGGCTGTACCAGAAGCGGCGCGACATGATCGAGAAGGCCAGGCGGCCGATCGTGGTGTCGCTGGCCGGCAGCGACTGGACCGGCTGCCGCAATTCGCTCAACCGCACCAACGCCATCGAACGCCTGAACCGGCTGCGCGAGCTGCTGTACGGCGAGCCGGAGTCGCTCGGGATCGAGAAGATCGCGCTCACGCGCCTGTCGGCCAGTCCGCGCTTTCGCAGTTATGCCGAGAACGCGCACTGGAAGGTCGGCAAGGTGCTGTACGCCACCATCAATCTGCCGGCCGGGAACAACCACTATCTGCCGGCGGCGGGCCGCAACAGCGAGTACGAAGACCGCACCGTGGCCAACCGCTTCTGGCTGAATCGCCTGTTCGCGATTGCGCGCAGCGACAAGGCCGAGGCATTGGTGCTGTTTTCGGAAGGCGCGGTGCGGCCGCTGTACCTGGGTAATCCGGACGGTCTGCGCGGCTTGCTGCGGCGCGCGCCGGAAGGCAAGGACGGGTTCGAGGCGACGCGGCAGCAGGTGCAGGCGCGGGCCGTCAAGTTCGACGGCAAGGTGCTGCTGGTCGACAGCGGTGACGTCTCGGGGAAGAAGCCGCAGATCGAGTGGAAAGGCAATATCGGCCAGCTTTCAGTCGGCGCGAAAGCAGTCGAAGTCGACGTGACGGTGGGGAAAAAAGCGGAATTCGTGGTCGGGGATGCAAAGCAGGACGGAAAGCAGGACGGAAAGCAGTAAGCGCTTGCCGCGCTCACTGCCCCAATCCTCGTCCGTGGTCATCGCGCCAGGCTTGACGCGAATGAGCACGATACGACCATCCGATTACTGCAGCGGCTGGCTACGGAAGTGGTCGCCCTCTTCGCTGTCTTCCATCTCATGATGGTGACCGCCCGCGCCGTGCACGTGGCCGTGCTGGATTTCTTCGGCGGTGGCCGCGCGCACGTCGATCACCGACAGTTCGAAGCGCAGCGCCATGCCGGCCAGCGGGTGGTTGCCGTCCAGGACCACCTTGTCGTCGGCGATCTCGGTCACGGTGAAGATCACCGGCTCGTCGTCGCCGCCGTCGGCCACGCCTTCGAACTGCATGCCGACTTCGATCGGCTCGGGCAGGCGGGCGCGGTCTTCGACCTTGACCAGCTCTGGCTCGTAGTCGCCGAAACCGTCTTCCGGCTCGATCTGGATCGTCGACGCATAGCCAGCTTCCTTGCCGTCGAGTTCTTCTTCGATCTTCGGCAGGGTGTTTTCGTAGCCGCCGTGCAGGTACACCATCGGCTGCGAACCTTCCTCGATGAGGTTGTTCTGCGCGTCGGACAGTTTGTAGTTGACCGTTACGACCGTATCTTTGGCAATCTTCATCGCACATCCTTTCGTTGTAAGGTCCGGATTATACTCCCGTTACCGACCCTGTCCGGATCACGCCCGTTATAATGTCGCATGAAAAAATTACAGCTTCTCGGTGATATTACTCCCGCACAGTTTCTTCGCGATTATTGGCATAAGAAACCTCTGTTAATCCGCGGCGCCATTCCCGGATTCAAACCCCTGCTTCCATTCGACAAGCTGGCCGAACTGGCCAAGCTGAACCACGTCGAATCGCGGCTGGTGACCCAGCGCGACGGCGAATGGAATATGGAACACGGCCCGCTGGCCGAATTGCCGCCGCGTACCGAACCGAACTGGACTATGCTGGTACAGGGCGTCAACCTGCACGACGAACGCGCCGACGCGCTGCTGCGCCAGTTCCGCTTCGTGCCGGACGCGCGCCTGGACGACCTGATGGTCAGCTTCGCCACCGACGGCGCCGGCGTCGGCCCCCACTACGATTCTTACGACGTGTTCCTGCTGCAGGCGCACGGCAAGCGGCGCTGGAAGATCGGCGCGCAGCAAGACCTGACCCTGGTCGAGGGCCTGCCATTGAAGATCCTGGCCAATTTCGAGCCCGAAGAAGAGTTCGTGCTGGAGCCGGGCGACATGCTGTACCTGCCGCCGCACTACGCCCACGACGGCATCGCCGAGGGCGAATGCATGACCTATTCGATCGGCTTCCGTTCGCCGTCGTTCCAGGAACTGGGAGAATCGTTCCTGCAGTTCATGGCCGACTCGATCGACCTGCCGGGCCGTTACGCCGATCCGGAACTGACGCTGGCCAAGAACCCGGCCGAGATCCCGAAGGACATGCTCTCGACCGTCATCGAAGAGCTGAACAAGGTGCGCTGGGACGAGGAAGACGTGACCGTGTTCCTGGGTGAACACCTGTCCGAGCCGAAGCACAACGTGTTCTTCACGCCGGTGGAAAATCCGCTGACCATGGGCCGCTTCACGGAGAAGGCCGCAAGGAAAGGGCTGAAGCTCTCCAGCAAGAGCCTGATGCTGTACCGCGGCAAGCACGTGTTCATCAACGGCGAATCGTTCGCCGTCGGCCGCGCCGACAAGGCGGTGCTGGACGTGCTGGCCAACGAGCGCCGCCTCGAAGGCGCCCTGCTGGCCAAGGCCACCGACGACGTGCTGGAAGCCCTGTACACCTGGTACCAGGACGGTTGGCTCGAGCTGGGCTGAGCCGGCGAATCCATTATGACCGAGCCGCGCGTGGTCAAGTTCGATACCCGGCGCGAACTGGCGCTCCAGCTCCGCGCCTGCATCGACGCGGCGCGCGCCGGCCTCGACCTGTTCGATCCCGATTTCGCGGTCTATCCCTTGGGCAGCCTCGAGGTAGACACCCTGCTGCGTGCCTTCCTGGCGCGCGGCGGCCGCTTGCGCCTGGCGCTGCACGACACCGCGCACATCGAGCGCCACACTCCCCGCTTCCTGCGCCTGCTGCGCGACTACAGCCACCTGTGCGAATGCCGCCAGACACCGCGCAGCCTGCGCCAGCTGACCGATTCCTTTTGCATCGGCGACGGGCGCGACATCGTGCGGCGTTTCCATAGCGACCATTTGCGCGGCGAAGCATCGTTCGGCGAACTGGCTGCGATCGAACTGCCGCGCCATCGTTTCGATGCGATCTGGGTTGAATCCCGGATTACCTTGCAGCCTACGATCGCAGGCTTATAAATATCTAAAAATCATTTGAAACGTGTCAACCGAGTTAGTCGGTACACCGTTTACTGATCAGTTGCATCTTGTAACAATATGAAGCCAATTTAGTCGCAAAAATATTTCGCTACGGCATGTGTTCGCTATTGCGATTTAGTAAAATTGACTATAATATCAGCCCAGGAAGGTTCCGTTGCCTACGTGGCATTTTTGCTATACAGGCAAGCACGAGAATTCCGCTGAGAAATAATTACCGGTAATTATTATTCGCAACAAGTCTCACGATTTGTACATACTAAGGAAAAAACCATGAAAAAATCCCTGCTGATCGCTGGCCTGATGGCTCTGACCCTGGCTGCTTGCGCCAAGAAAGAAGAAACCACCGTTGCTCCAGCAACCACCGAGACCCCAGCTGCTGTCACCACCACCGACACCACCGTGGCCCCTGCTGCTGACGCAACCGCTCCAGCCGCTGCTGACGCTGCTGCTGCTGACGCTGCTGCTGCTGCCAACACCGCAACCGACGCAGCTGCTGCTGCTTCGGCTGCCGCTTCGGAAGCTGCTTCGGCCGCTGCTGAAACCAAGTAATCAGATTCTTCTGATTCAGAAAGACCGGCCTGCGGGCCGGTTTTTTTTCGTCTGTCGCTGTTGGCTTCCGGACGCACCGGATCAAGGGTCGCGGCGCAGCCGGCAGCACAATAAAAAACCGGCCACGAAGGCCGGTTTTTTTATCTACGAAGCAAGCCGAAGATCACTTCAGCTCATCATTGAGCAGCTGCAGGATCTTGGTCGCAGTCGGCGACGTATCCGCCTTGCCGTCATTGGTCTGCACCGTGACTTCGCTGACGTTGGCGCCTTGCGCCGACTTGACCAGCACGCGGTAACGCTGTGCTTCCTTCGCCTCGTCTTCCGACTTGCCGAAGGTGAACAGGCGCTTGAAGAAGCCATCCTTTTCCGCGCTTTCCGGATCGACGTAGCGCACGAAGTAGATGCCCTGCACGCGGTCGCGGTCTTCGACGGTGAAGCCGACGCGGTCCAGCGCCAGGCCGACACGGCGCCAGGCGCGATCGAATCCTTCGTCCAGCTCGACCTTGTCGCCCACCAGCTTGGCGTGCAGCGGCGCGACCGGGGCGTTGGCGACGGTGGCTTGCGCCGCCGGCACGTCCTTGCTACCGGTCAGCATCGCCACCATGCGGCCCAGGAATTGCGATTCCAGGCCCGGATCGTTCGGACGCATCCTCCACACGAACGACTCGGTGTTGGTCGAACCGATCTGCACCTCTTCGGCGCCGCGGTGGCTGACCCAGATCTCGGTCGAGCCGTCCGGCAGGCGCTCGAGGCGGGTGCGGAACTTGTCGCGCTCGCCGGTCGAGTAGGCCTTGTCGAACACGCGCCCGATCACGTTGCGCAGGAAGTCTTGCGGGATCTTCGAACGGTTCTCGACCCAGGTGGTTTCCATGGTGCCGGTGGTCGCCGACTCGGTCTCGATGGCGAAGCCCTGCTCTTCCCAGAACTGGCGCAGTTGCGGCCACAGCACTTCAGGGGTCTGCTTGACCACCAGCCAGCGCTGGTCGCCGTTGCGCTCGACGCGCACGGCGTCGGTCGAGATCGGGCCGATGGTCTGGCTCGACACGGGTCCTGCGACCTGGCCGGCGCCGGCAGCTGCCTGGCCCTGCTGGAAGCTCGACGCCGTGGCCACGCCGCGGCCGTCGGGGATGGCGTAGCGGTTGTCGCGCTGCAGCGCGGTCAGGTCCGGCGGAACGTCCAGCGGCGCGGCTTTCTTGGCGCCCTGGTAATCCACCTTGTTCGATTCGAACACGGTGGTGCAGGCCCCCAGGCTGAGTGCGATCGCGCCGAGGGTCAGCACGCGCGCGACGGCAGGGGCGGGAGCGGATACCAGAGTCTTGTTCTTGCGATTAGTCATGTCGTTCGATGTCAGGTCAGGAACCCGAACCCTCGCGGGTTCAGGATGGGGTATGGACGCCGGCTTCCACCAGGGCGGCGCGCACGGTCTCGTGGTAGGCGGCGGACAACGGGGCCAGCGGCAGGCGCAGGCCGGCCGGCATCTTGCCCATTTCGGCCAGCGCCCACTTCACCGGCACCGGGTTCGGTTCGATGAACAGCTTGGCGTGCAGGCCGAGCACGCGGTTGTTGATCTCGACCGCGCGCGCGATGTCGCCGGCCATGGCGGCCGCGCACAGTTCGTGCATGGCGCGCGGGGCGACGTTGGCGGTGACCGAGATATTGCCGGCGCCGCCGCAGAACATCAGCGTCATCGCGGTCGGATCGTCGCCCGAGTAGACGGCGAACGATTTGTCGACCATCTTGAGCAGCTCGATGCCGCGGCCGATGTTGCCGGTGGCGTCCTTGATGCCGACGATGTTGTCGATCGGCGCCAGGCGCGCGACGGTCTCGTTGGCCATGTCGGCCACGGTGCGTCCCGGCACGTTGTACAGGATGATCGGCAGGTCGACGGCTTCGGCGATGGTGCGGAAGTGGCGATACATCCCTTCCTGGGTCGGACGGTTGTAGTACGGCACCACCTGCAGCGAGGCGTCGGCGCCGACCGCCTTGGCGTGACGGGTCAGCGCGATCGCTTCCGCCGTCGAATTGCCGCCGGTGCCGGCGATGACCGGGATGCGGCCGGCGACATGGTCGACCGCCAGTTTGATCAGTTCGCCATGTTCTTCCGGCGACACGGTCGCGGATTCGCCCGTGGTGCCGACGATGACGATCGCGTCGGTGCCCTCGGCGACGTGCCAGTCGATCAGCTTGCGCAAGGAATCGCGGTCAACGCTGCCGTCTTCGAACATCGGCGTCACGAGTGCAACAATACTGCCCTTAATCATAATCTTTTGACCGTGCAATTCTAGAAAAGTCTGATTGTAGCGGATCGTCCGCCGCTATGGTTCATTCCTGACCACAATATGGTCGAGCCGGGCCTCGGTTTTGGCGAACGCCGGCCCGGCGGCGCACAGCCGCTGCACCTGCGCCGGATGCGGGCGCTCGACGTGGCCGTCCTCAAAGGCCAGCACCTGCAGGCCGCCATCCTGCGCCAGCGCCAGCAGCTCGCCGGGCGCCAGCAAGAAGTCTGGATTCGACGGCTTGCCGTAGATCTGGTTGCCCTGGGCGAAGGTTTCGTAGATCAGGATGCCATCCGGCCGCAGGCTGCGCGCCAGGTGCGCGAACAGCGGACGGTGCAGGTAATTGGTGACCACGATGACGGCGAAGCGCCCTGCCTCGAATGGCCACGGCGAGCCCTCGGCCTCGAGGTCGTATTCCATCGCGGTGACGCCGGCGCCGGCGGCACTGGCCAGCGACTCGGTGTTGCGGTCGAGCGCCAGCACCTCGTGGCCGCGTGCGGCCAGCAGGCGCGTGTGGCGGCCGCTGCCGCATGCCAGGTCGAGCGCCTCGCCGGGCCTGGCGAGCGCAATAAAGCGTTCGACCCAAGGCGACGGCGGCAGGTTCATCATGTTGGCGTCACGGGTTTCAGGCATCGCGTCTTCAGAGCAGGAAGAAGGTGAACGGCGTCGCCACCAGGCGCACCAGCGTTTCGCCGACCGCCATCACCGGGATCACCCAGTAGCCGACCACTTTCAGAAACACCAGCGCCAGCACGATGAAGAAACCGTAGGGCTCGATGCGCGCGAATTTGTAGGCCAGCGAGTGCGGCAGCATGCTGGTGACCACGCGGCCACCGTCGAGCGGCGGGATCGGCAGCAGGTTGAAGGCCATGATCAGGAGGTTGGTCACGATGCCGGCTTGCGCCACGCGGGTCGGGAATTCCTCGTCCACGTTCAGGAAGATCATCAGTGCACCGAACACCAGCCACATCACGGCCATGATGAAGTTGGCGGCGGGTCCGGCCAGCGAGACCCAGGCCATGTCGCGCTTCGGGTTGCGCAGGCGGCCGAACTCGACCGGCACCGGCTTGGCGTAGCCGAACACGAAGCCGGTGGTCAGGAACAGCACGATCGGGATCACGATCGTGCCCCAGATATCGACGTGGACCAGCGGGTTCAGGCTCATCCGGCCTTGCGAATAAGCGGTGTTGTCGCCGAAATACCTGGCGGCGTAGGCGTGAGCGGCTTCGTGCAGGGTAATCGCAAAAAGGACGGGCAGCGCGTAGACGGCTATGGTGCGTATCGTTTCATCCATGGCGGCGATTCTATCAGAGCCCGGCAGTACGCTGGCGGGGGCGATGGCGGGAAGAAGGCGAGCCAGGCCGGGCCTAAGCCCAGCTTAAGGATCGCGCCCCCGGATGCGCGGCGGCGCGGCCTCCCGTTGCAGGATGGCCGCGCCGCCAGGGTTGAAGCCCGATCAGTGCCTCACAGGCCGAAGGCGGCCGGGTCGCCCCTGCCCTCGCGCACCAGTTCCGGCTCGGGGCCGGTCAGGTCGATGACGGTGGTCGCTTCCAGCATGCCGGCGCCGCCGTCGATGATCAGTTCGATCTGCTTTTCCAGGCGCTCGCGCACCTCGTCCGGGTCGGACAGCATGTGATCGTCCCCCGGCAACTGCAGCGTGGTGCCGATCAGCGGCTCGCCCAGCTCTTCCAGCAGCGCCAGCGTGATCTTGTTTTCCGGCACGCGCAAGCCGATGGTCTTGCGCGACGGGTGCGACAGCCGGCGCGGCAGTTCGCGGGTGGCTTCCAGGATCACCGTGTACGGGCCCGGCATGGTGGCCTTCAGCAGGCGGTATTGCGAGTTGTCGACGCGCGCGTACTGCGCCACTTCGGACAGGTCGCGCACCAGCAAGGTCAGGTGGTGCTTGTCGTCCACACCGCGGATCCGGCGCAGTTTCTCGACCGCGGACTTGTCGTCCAGGCGGCACACCAGCGCATAGGCGGAATCGGTCGGCAGCGCGACGATGCCGCCGGCGCCGACGATCTGGGCCGCCTGCTTGATCAGGCGCGCTTGCGGGTTTTCAGGGTGGATCTGGAAATATTGGCCCATCTTGTTGGATTCCTGTTAGCGGATGGCTTGCAGCGCGGCGATGCGCTGCTCCATCGGCGGGTGAGTCGAGAACAGCGCGCCCCAGCCGCCGCCGCTGCCCGAGATGCCCGAGGCGGACATCGACTTCGGCAGGGCGCCAGGCGCAAAGCCGCCCAGGCGCGCCAGTGCATGCTGCATCGGCACCGGGCTACCCATCAGGCGCGCGGCGCCGGCGTCGGCGCGGAATTCGCGCTGGCGCGAGAACCAGGCGACGATGATCGAGGCGACCAGGCCGAACAGGATTTCGCACACGAACACGGTGGCGTAGTAGCCAATCCCGGGGGCGCTGTCTTCCTTGCGGAACAGGAGCTTGTCCACAAAAAAGCCGACCACGCGCGCCAGGAACACNTCGCACACGAACACGGTGGCGTAGTAGCCAATCCCGGGGGCGCTGTCTTCCTTGCGGAACAGGAGCTTGTCCACAAAAAAGCCGACCACGCGCGCCAGGAACACGACGAAGGTGTTGACCACGCCCTGGATCAGGGTCAGCGTCACCATGTCGCCGTTGGCGATGTGGGCGACTTCGTGGCCGAGCACGGCCTCGACTTCGTCCCGGTTCATGCTTTGCAGCAGGCCGGTGGAGACGGCGACCAGCGCCGAATTCTTGAAGGCGCCGGTGGCGAAGGCGTTCGGCTCGCCGTCATACACGGCGACTTCGGGCATGCCAATGCCTGCGCGTTCCGACAGGCGCTGCACGGTTTGCACCAGCCACTGCTCGGTGGCATTGGCCGGCTGTTCGATGACGCGTGCACCGGTCGACCACTTGGCCATCGGTTTGCTCATCAGGAGCGAGATGAAGGACCCGGTGAAGCCGACCACCAGCGAGAACACGGCCAGCGCCGGCAGGTTGATCCCTTCCGCCGACACGACGCGGCCCAGGCCGAGCAGGTTCATCACCAGCGACAGCACCAGAACCACGGCGAGGTTGGTGGCAAGGAACAGGACGATACGCTTCATGGCGGAAGTCTCCCGAAAAACTGATAACAGGATGCCAAGGTAGGGCTGAGGCAGGGGAAATTCAAGGGCTCGGCCGTGCCGCAGCCCCTGGATCAGCGCGCTTGCTCGAGGAAAAAGCGCAGCATCTCGCCCGATGCCGACGGCCCCGTCGGATCGGTATGCGACCCGGCCGCATTGCCACCGCTCCACGCATGCCCCGCCCCGTGTACCACCCAGTGCTCGGCCACCGCCCTGCCCTCGCGATTGCGCCAGGTCGACTGCGTGCAGCGCCGCTTGCCCTGCTGATGCGTATCGCGCTGCACGTGCAGCGGCGTCGCCTGCTCCTTCGCGTGCACCGCCACGAACTGCTGCAATACCGCGTCGCCATTGTCCGCGTGCACCAGGTGGTCGCCGTCGCCATGGAACACGATGATCGGCACCCCTTCGCGCAAGGCCCGCGCCCGTCCCGGCTTCTTCATCGCGTTCAACCCCGACATCAAGTCGCGCGCACAGCCTGCCGCCAGGCCGGAGTGAACGCCCACCGCCGCGTACAGTTCGGGATACTCGGCGCCGAGGATCGCCGCCATTGCCCCGCCCGCCGACAGGCCGGCGGCGAAGATGCGCGAGGTGTCGGCGCCATGTTCGGCGGCGACCTGGCGCGTCATTGCCGCCAGCAACTCGGGCTCGCCCACGCCGCGCACCTGGTGGCCGGCCTCGAACCAGTTCCAGCAGCGGTTGCGGTTGGCCTTGCCGTCCTGCTCCGGATACAGCACCAGGCAACCATGCTGTTCGGCCAGCGCGTTCATGCCGGTGCCGACGGCGAAATCGTCGGAACCTTGCGTGCAGCCGTGCAGCATCACGACCAGGGGCCGCGCGGCGCCGGTCGACTGCGACGGTACATACAGCTTGTAGCGGCGCGTGCCGGCCTCACAAGAGAAACTGCCGCCAATGAACTTGCCGGGCAGATTCTCTTGCGGCGGCTTGACCGGACCACGCGCCGGCGCCGGACGTGCCCGCGCTTGCGGACGCGGCTGCGGCTTCTTTTTGCTCCATTCCGGCGCGGGATTCAGATCGATGAAGTCAGCGCCATCGTCCCGAGCGGTCGTCGCCGGCTGCGGCGCCATGAGCCCCGCATCGGCCAGCGCTTTCTGGATCACATCGGTTGCCGACGAGACGTCGCGCGCATTCACTAATCGCGCCGAATCCATCATTTGGGCAATAAATTTATCGAGTTTCATACAATGTCCTATTCATGAGTGAACGCGGTCGGCTAGCGCAGCGCGTACCGCTGGCGGCGCGACAAAGGCGCCTAGCACCTGCACCGAAGCGATTGCTTTTACGGCCAACTCAGCCGGCACGTCGTCTTCGATTACAGCCAGGCCGAGCACGTGAATATCAAGTTGCTGCCCATCCGCCACCACCTGCTCCAGCTCACGTAGCGAATAGCGGTGCAGGCCCATCACGTAGCGCTTGCGCACCACTGTCTGGCGGATGGCTTCCGCGTTCTGCTGTAGCAGGTTGCGGATCGCGGTGCGGACGAAATCGGTGCGGTTCGAATAAAAGCCTTCTTCGACCAGCAAGTCCATCTGGGCCAGGTCGACCAGGCCGACGTTGACGGTGACCTTGTCACTGTCCGGCAGCTTTTGCTGCGAGGCGACGATTTTCATATTCCATACTCCTCTTATACTCCAATTGGAGTATAGATTCGATTTTTCAAGAGCGCGACCGTTTTCACGCAGCGTATGGACGAAATGAGACAGGCCGATATCGCTCGACGACATCGGCCTGGAAAAGTATCAGGAGAATTTTTAGAAGCAGGCGCTACAGCTTGGCGGGCGCACTCAGAACCAGTCGTGCCACACCGGCGTCACGCTCGACGGCAGCGGCGGCAATTGCGCGAACTCGACTCGCGCCTCGCCCGGCGCATGGAAGTCGGTGCCGCGTGACGCCAGGAAGCCATAGCGGCGCGCGATCTCGGCGTAGGTGGCGTACTGGTCCGGCGTATGGCTGCCGGTCACCACTTCGATGGTATTGCCGCCCAGCTGGCGGAACTCGTCGAACAGCGCCCCTTCGGCAGTGGCGTCGAATTTATAGCGTCCCGGATGCGCGATCACGGGGATCCCGCCCGCGCCGCGGATCCAGCCCATCGCTTCGGACAGCGTGGCCCAGCGATGCGGCACGTAGCCCGGCTTACCCTCGGTCAGGTACTTGCGAAACACTTCGGAGGTGGTGCTGCAGATGCCAAGCTCGCACAGATAGCGCGCGAAGTGGGTGCGCGACACCAGGTCGGGATTGGCGACGTAGCGCAGCGCGCCCTCGTAGGCGCCGGGAATGCCGGCCTGCTCCAGCTGGGCCGAGATTTCGCGCGCGCGCGCCTCACGCCCGGCGCGGGTCGCGGCCAGACCGTCGATCAGCGCCCGGTTGTTCTCGTCGAGCTGCAGGCCGACCACGTGCACCGTCTGGTTGGCCCAGGTCACCGAAATCTCGACGCCCGCCACGAAGCGCATGCCCAGCTCGGCCGCCGCGGCGCGCGCCGCCCTGATGCCGCCGACCTCGTCGTGGTCAGTCAGCGCCCACACGTCGACCCCGCCCTTGCGCGCATAGGCGGCGACGGCCGGCGGCGCGAGGACGCCGTCGGAGACATTCGAATGGCAGTGGAGGTCGACTTTCAGCATGGCGTGATGGGCGTTCATGGACATTCCATTGTACGCGCATTACGCCATCGGCGACGGCGGCCGCGACGGCTGCCGTTGCACCCGGCAACAGTTCAGTCAGGCACGAGCATCGAGCGGATCGTGCCCTGCTTGGCCAGCACATAATCGTGCCCCGCCAGCACCAGGTTGGTGGTCGGCTGGATCACCTTGATGTTGATGAAGATGGTGTCGCGCGTCTCGGCGTACGAACCCACCACCACCGCCTGCGCCTTGTGGGTGCCGGCCACCTCGCCCAGCTCGCGGGTGAGCATCAGTTCGCCCTGGTGGCGCTTCAGGTAGACGCTGTTGCGCAGCTTCATTTCCAGCATCGGCAGGCCGGCCTGGGCCAGGCGGGTCGAGATCTGCTCGGACACCACGCGGCCCAGCATCGAGCTCTGCTCGAGCGCGTCGATGTTGACGATGGTGGCCATGATCAGCGGCTTGTCGCCGTCCAGCTTGCCGCGCAATTGGGTCTGCAAGGCATCGGCGGCGCGGTAGTTGGCGGACACGAAATCGTTGCCGGCCACCGCCGTGTAATCGACGTTGTTGCCGAAGCCGGCGCAGCCGCCCAGCAGCAGGGACAGGCCAAGTGCGCCAGCGAAAGTTTTCAGTTTCAACATACGCGCCTCAATGATCCTTGACCACGAACGTCTTCGACGGCTGCAGCGCGGCGTCATACAGGGCGCGGTCTTCGTCGCTGGTGTAATACACCGAGGTGGTGCGCGCGTAGTAGCGCGACTCGTCCGCCACCGACAGGGTGACGATGGCCTCGGTCCTGGGCGTCGCGCCCGGCGCGAACTGGGCGGTGAACCAGCGGTAGGCGTCATAGGTATAGATCGCCGCCGTGCCCAGCCATTCGGGGCTGTGGTCGATTCCGGTCAGCACCCAGGCGCCGCTGGCCAGCGTGCTCGGCAGGCCGACGTAGCGGTATTGCGGACGATCCTTGGTGAACGGCACCACTTGCGTGTCGAGTTCGATCTTCAGCGAGCCGGCGTCTGGCGTCTTGAGCACCACGAAGCCATCGTTGACCAGCGCCGTGACCAGGTGGGTGGTGACGCCGCGGCTGAAGGCGGAAGCTTGCAGCGGCATCACGTACAGCGGGCGCTTGGGCGCGCTCTGCAGCGTCGGACGCAGTTCGGTCGCCATGTGGCGCGCGATCACGCCCCAGTGCGCGGCGGCCTGCAGCTTGGCCTGCTGGGTGCTGGTGAAGTTGGTGGCTACCGGGACCGGGCTGTACGGAATGGCGCAGCCCGCCAGGAGCAGGCTGCTTGCCAGTACGGGTACAAGCGCGGGTACAAGCGCGGGTACAAGCGCGGGCGCAAGCACGCTCAGCGGTCGGGCAGTGAACCCCATCGTCAATCCTGTTCGGTCAATGGTGCAACCGGACTGGCGCACGCTCGGGGGCGACTGTAGCACAGCCATTTCCCAGCAGCAATTTTTCAGTCGCCCATAGGCGGCGACTGAGGTATGGATACAACGACAACGGCGTTATGGCGCAGCCAGGAACTCCTCGACCATCCGCGCCAGCAGTTCCGGCTGGTCATGGTGCAGCATGTGCCCGGCCTGCGGCACCATGCGCGCCGTCACCCGTTTCAGGTGCCCCATGCGGCGGTCGATCTCGGCGCGCGCCTGTTCCTTCGGTCCCATCCAGCGCCACATGTCGGTCTCTTCCGCCTCGACCCACAGCACCGGCGCCGTGATCGCTTCCCAGGCGGCCATGATCTCGTCCACCCGGTACGGCAGCGGCCCGGTCATTTTATGGGCCGGGTCGCCCAGGATCTTCCACTCGCCATCACGGTCCTGCTCGGCCCAGTGCGACGCCAGGAAGGCGGCGCGCTCGAACGACAGGCGCGGATTGGTCTTGCGCAGGCGCGCCGCCACCTCGTCCAGGCTGGCATAGCCGCGCATGACCGGCGGCTCGCGCAATTCATCCAGCCACTTCGCCACCCGGCCCGGATACTGCGCCGGACGCGCGGCCGGCAAGCCGAAGCCTTCCAGGTTGACCAGCTTGCCGACCCGCTGCGGACGCACGCCGGCATACAGTCCGGCGATGTTTCCGCCCATGCTGTGGCCGAGCAGGTTGATGGCCGCCGTTGGCCCATCCTCTGGCGCGTAATGGTCGAGCAGTGCGTCGAGATCGGCCAGGTAGTCGGGGAACCAGTAAGTGTCCAGGCCCGAGCGCTGGCTCAGGCCGAAGCCGCGCCAGTCGGGTGCGATCACGTGCCATTGTCCCTGCAGGCAATCGACCATGAACTGGAACGAGGCCGACATGTCCATCCAGCCATGCAGCATGAACAATGTAGGCGCTCCCGGTTCGCCCCAATGGCGCACGTGCAGGCGCAAGCCGCGCACGGTCAGGAATTCGGAACGGGACGGTGTCATGGGGCTCCCAAAAATAGAACGATCGTGCTGACGATTATAGAGGGGAACCGTTGAATTCGTGCGACCCGGCCCCATCTGCCGATGCTTGGGAAGTTCGGGGTACGGCGAAACGCGATGCCGGTGACCGAAGGGGTTGGCAGGAGCGGTAAAATAGCGGCATTTTCCAACCCTCCATCTCTTGCGAGCACGACCATGGCGATCTACCAGCTGGGCGACGACATACCTGACATCGACCCGTCGGCGTTCGTCGCCGACACGGCCACCGTGCTGGGCAAGGTGACGCTGGAAGCGGGCGCCACGGTCTGGTTCGGCGCGACACTGCGCGGCGACAACGAACGGATCACGATCGGCGCCGGCAGCAACGTCCAGGAAGGTACGGTGATGCATACCGATCCCGGTTACCCGCTGACGATCGGCAACAAGGTGACGATCGGCCACCAGGCGATGCTGCATGGTTGCACGATCGGCGACGGTGCGCTGATCGGGATCCAGGCCGTGATCCTGAACGGCGCACGGATCGGCAAGGGTTGCCTGGTCGGCGCCGGCGCCCTGGTCACCGAAGGCAAGGAATTCCCGGACGGTTCGCTGATCCTGGGCTCGCCCGCGAAGGTGGTGCGACAACTGACACAAGAAGACCTGCTGCGCCTCGAAGGCACGGCCGCCGGCTACGTCGCGCGCGGCCAGCTGTACAAGACGCAGCTCAAGAAAATCGGATAAAAGAATGACGACTGAAACTAGTTCGCCCTTGGGCACCACTGCTGGGGATACCCTGCAAAAATTCATCTTCGACAACGCTGCCGTGCGCGGCGAGCTGGTCGAGATTTCCGACACCTGGCGCGAGATCCAGGCGAGGCACGGCTACCCGAAAGCGGTGCGTGCGGTGCTGGGCGAAATGGTCGCCGCCGGCGCCCTGCTCTCGGCCAACCTCAAGTTCAACGGCGCGATCGTGATGCAGATCCACGGCGACGGCCCGGTGCGCCTGCTGGTGGTCGAATGCGATGCCGACCTGCGCATGCGCGCCACCGCCAAGCTGGCGCCCGACGTCGAGATCGCGGACGACGCCAGCCTGACCGAGCTGTTCAACGTCGGCGGCAAGGGCCGCTTCGTGATCACGCTCGACCCGGCCGACAAGGTGCCGGGCCAGCAGCCCTACCAGGGCGTGGTGCCGCTCGACGGCGACAGCATGGCGACCGTGATCGAAAACTACATGCTGCGCTCGGAGCAGATGGACACCCGCCTGTGGCTGGCGGCCGACGACGGCGTCGCGCGCGGCCTGCTGCTGCAGAAGCTGCCGCGCCACAGCGGCAAGGAAGACCAGACCAAGCAAGCCACCGAGGCCGAAGACCTGGAAACCTGGAACCGCGCCGCCATGCTGGGCCAGACCCTCAAGCGCGAAGAACTGCTGTCGACCGACATCGCGACCCTGATGCGCCGCCTGTTCTGGGAAGAGACGATTCGCGTGTTCGACCCGCTGCAGCCGACCTTCCATTGCAGCTGCAACCGCGAAAAGGTCGGCAACATGCTCAAGATGCTGGGCCGGGAAGAAGTCGACTCGGCGCTGGCCGAACTGGGCGAACTGGGCATCAACTGCGACTTCTGCGGCAAGCACTACGCCTTCGACAAGGTCGATTGCGCGCAGCTGTTCGCCAGCGAGACCACGGCCGAGGCGGTGATGCCGCCGAGCGGAAGCACACACTGAGCAGCACGCACCATGCAATGGCCACCGGCAGCACGCGCTCAGCGCTGCCGGTGCGCTGTGTGTTGCGGACTGCCTAGAACAGCACGTACAGCGTGACCAGAATATAGGCCAGCGGTGCCAGCCACAGCAGCATGGCAAACGCGAGCGCCGCCGGCGCCTTGCGCGCGAGCGTCGGATGCTCGGCCAGGCGCGCCCTGAGCACGAACCGTTCCTCCAAACTTATGCAAATCTAACCGGAATTAGCTTTGCGGTTGGATTCCTGCTTCGCCGGAGCCGGTTTCACCTTGCATTGCTGCAAAGCCAGAGCCTTCTCCTCCACAGGCCGACACGGTCGAACTGACCGTGTGAAACTCACCGCCATGTTTTTCAGGTTGATCGCTGCGTTGACGTCCCGGTCGTGCAATAGCCCACATCCGGGGCAGGTCCAGTGCCGGACCGCCAGCTCAAGCTGGGCTAACCGGACGCCACAGCCTGAACAAGTCTTGCTGCTGGGGTACCAGCGG
>NZ_JASNRA010000040.1 GCF_030411955.1 Massilia sp. YIM B02443 | reverse complement strand
GAAAGTAGGTTATCGTCAGGCTAGTTATATGAAAAACCCCACCAGTGATCTGGTGGGGTTTTTTGCTTTGGACTCAAGGAACATCGCCGAATGAGATTTTCGGAGAGTATTGCGAGTAGGTAGCTCTATATAATCTACCGACTGCAACTTATCCGGCTCCGATGTTTCCATTCTTCGAAGCAGGCGCCTCGATCGCCATCGCCATGTCGGCGTTCTATGCTTTGCTGGCCACCGCGTCGCTCTCGGTCAGATTCGCCACCCGCAAGGCCGCGCCAGGCATGCTGAGCGCCCAGATCAACGCCTGGTGGCGGATCTTCCCCATCGTTACCCTGGCCCTGCTCGCCTATCCCTTCGGTATCCCCATCCTGGCCGGCCTGATTTGCCTGCTGACGCTGAATGAACTGCGCCCGTACTGGCAGCACCAGGATGCGCGCCGCCTGATCCTGTGCCTGGCCAGCGTGACGACCGGCGCAATGCTCTTCCTGGCCGCCTTCACAACGCTGCCGTTCGGCCCGCGCACCAACCTGGCCTGGCTGTTCTACCTGTTCATCCTCACCGCGCTCAACGACATCGCCCAATTCGTGTCCGGCAAACTGTTCGGCCGCCACCGTATCGCCCCGACCATCAGCCCGAACAAAACCTGGCAGGGTCTTGCCGGCGGTATCGTCATCTCGCAATGCGTCAGTCTCGCACTCGGAAGCTACCTCGATCTGGCCGCCCCGCTGATCCTGTCCCTATATGGCCTGCTGCTCTCGATCGCCGGTTTCGCCGGCGACCTGCTGTTCTCCGCCGCCAAGCGCCGCCTCGGCATCAAAGACTTCTCCGCTCTGATCCCCGGTCACGGCGGCATCCTCGACCGGGTCGACAGCCTGGTCCTCACCGCACCGCTGTTGTATTGCCTGCTGCGCAGCACCAACCAAGGAACGTCATGAAACGCGAACATCCAGTGGCATGGACCACGATCGAATCCGGTTTCAACGGCGGGGACGGCACCCGCCTGTTCTACCGCGCCTGGAAGCCGGCCTCCATGCCGAGCGGCCGACCGCGCGCCCTGGTTTTCCTGCACCGCGGCCATGAACATTCCGGCCGCATCGCAAGCCTGGTCGAGCGCTTCGGACGCCAGCAGGACTGGGCCTTCGCCTACGATGCGCGCGGACATGGCCATTCTCCGGGCGAACGTGGCGACGCACCGGGATTCGCCACGCTGGTCGACGACCTCGATTGCTTCGTGCGTCACGTGTCGGCCGAATACGGCATCGCCGTCGAAGACATCGTGGTGGTGGCCAACAGCGTCGGCGCCGTGGTCGCCGCCACCTGGGTGCACGACTACGCGCCGCGCATCCGCGGCCTGATCATGGCGGCTGCCGCCTTCAGCATCAAGCTGTACGTGCCGCTGGCGAAACCCGCGCTGCGCTTCGCGCGCCGCTTCAAGCCCGACCTGTTCGTCACCAGCTACATCCGTCCCGGCATGCTGACCCATTCCGAGGAAGAAGCCGCTGCCTACGCCGCCGATCCCCTGATCGCGAAAAGCATCTCCGCCAACATCCTGCTCGAGCTGGCCGACACGGCGCAGCGCATCGTCGCCGACGCGGCGGCGATCGACGTGCCGGTGCTGATGCTGGCGGCGGATAAGGATTACGTGGTGCATGAGGCGCCGCAGCGCCGCTTCTTCGACAGCCTCAGTTCTTCGCTGAAGCGCTACGTGCGCCTGGAGGACTGCTACCACGCCGTGTTCTACGAGCGCGACACCAGCGTCGCGATGCAGGCCAGCCGCGACTTCGTCGCCAACTGCTTCGACACCACGCCGCTCGAGCCGGCGCATTACCTGGGCGCCGACCGCAGCGGCCACGCCGCGCGCGCTTACGCAGCGCTGGAGAACAACCAGACCGGCAACGCCGCCACGCGCGCCTGGTTCGGCCTGCAGCGCCGCATGCTCGACGTGCTCGGTCCGCTCAGCGACGGCATGCGCCTCGGCCTGAAGAACGGTTTCGATTCCGGCGAGTCGCTCGACTACGTGTATCGCAACCAGGCCGGCGGCCGGCTCGGACTCGGCAAGATCATCGACCGCGGCTACCTGGACGCGGTCGGCTGGCGCGGCGTGCGGGTACGCAAGGCGCAGCTGCAGCACATGCTGGCCGAACGCATCGCCGCCCATCCGCGCGAGCAGGAGCGGCCGCTGCGCATCCTCGACATCGCATCCGGCTCGGCGCGCTACGTGCTGGAGACGGTCAAGCGCTTCCAGGACCGCCGCATCGAGGTGACGCTGCGCGACTACATGCAGTACAACGTCGACAACGCGCGCCGCCTGACGCAGGAACTAGGCTTGAGCCTGCCGGTGTATGTCGAACTGGCCGACGCCTTCAGCACCGACAGCTACGTGGGCCAGGAAGGACGCTACGACATTGCGGTGGTATCCGGCCTGTATGAGCTGTTCAGCGACAATCAGCAGGTGCTGGCGTCGCTGCAGGGCGTGGTGCGCAGCCTGCGTCCGGGCGGCTACCTGATCTACACCGCCCAGCCATGGCACCCGCAGCTCGACATGATCGCCTACACCCTGGTCAACCACCGCGGCCTGCCGTGGAAAATGCGCCCGCGTCCGCAGGCCGAGATGGATGGCCTGGTCGCACTGGCCGGCGCATGCAAGGTCGACACCGCGATCGGTGTCGACGGCATCTTTACCGTGTCGCTGGCGCGCAAGGACGCAGCGCCCGGCGCAGGCGGTTGAACACGGTCAGCGCCGACAGCAGCAGCACCAGCACCAGCAAACCATTGGGCCAGGCCGGCGCCACTCCGGCGCCGACCAGCAGCGCGATCACCCCGAAAGCGAAGGCGCGATCGCTCTTGCCCATCGGTCCCTCGAAGCCGCGCGGCGCGCCGATCGCCTGCGCCAGCACGCCGGCGAATTCGGCCAGCAGCGCGGCCAGCACCACGCCCACCACCAGCGCCGGCGACAGGCCGGCCGCCAGCGCGAACGGCAGGTACAGCGCCGCATCGGACACCTGGTCGCACATCTCATTGAGCAGGGCGCCGAGCGGGGTCTTGTTGCCGGTTGCGGTGGCCAGCATGCCGTCGATCGCGTTCAGCGCCATGCGCAGCAGCAAAAAGGCCGGCAGCCCGTACCAGAGCGCGGCGCGCTCCGGCCACAGCGCCAGACAGACCCCGTACGCCACCGACAGCAGCATCGCGCCCAGCGTCACCTGGTTCGGTGTGACGCCGGCGCGCGCCAGCGCCGCCAGGGCGGGGCGCAGCAATTGCTGGAAGCGTGGTTTCAGCTGATAGATCGAGATCGACATGACTGGAGCTTTCGTAGGTAGAGGCGGGCGATCAGCCGGCTGCGGCTGTAGCCCATGGCGCAATGGATGAAGACTGGCCGCCCGGCGCCGTGCGCCTGCGCGACTGCCGCCAGCACCTGGCGCAACTGTGCGGGACGCGGCGCCTGCAGGTCGAGCAGCGGAAAGTAAAGGTAGTCGGGACCGCGCAACGCGGCCGCTTCGGACAGTTCGCCGCACAGGTCGATGACGGCGCAACCCGGCGGCAGCTGCATGGCTTCGGCGCGGCCAAGACGGCGTCCGATCCACAGCCCCGGCGCATGCTCGGTGAACGCGGGCTTGCGCCGCTCGCGCCAGCGCACCAGCAGCCAGGTAAGACGATAGCCGGCCAGGTAGGGCCAGAACAGCAGCCAGGCAGACCAGGGATGGCGGCCCGCGTGCTTGCGCAGGAAGTCGGCGCGCCGCGCACGGTAGGATGCCGCCACCAGCAGGAGGCAGGCCGCGCCGTATGCCGCCAGCCAGCTGCCGAACACGCCGACGCCGACCAGGGCCAGCAGGGAAGCGGCGATCGCATAATAAAAGGTGACGCCATGGCGGCGCGTGGCGCCGGGCCGCACCAGCCGCGCCACCAGCACGCCCAGCAGCAGGCCGCCGCCGACGTCGAGCAGGTGATGCTGCCAGGTGAACACGGTGCTGGCGCCGACCAGCAGCAGCCAGCCGGCCAGCGCAATGCGCAGCACCCCCCGGCACAGCGGCGCCAGCGTCAGCCAGAACACCACGCAGTACGCCACGTGCAGCGACGGGAACTGGTTATATGGCTGGTCGACCAGCGCCAGCCAGTCGAACAGCAGCGCAGTGATCGCGCCATCGACCGCCGGCCGCACCGGCCCGAAACGGGCCGGCATGACCACGAACACCAGGCAGGCGATGCAGGTCGCCAGCAGCAGCCGGCGGCTGGCCACACGCAGCTGTTCGGGCGTGCGCACGGCGAAGAACAGCAATGTGAAGAACAGGCCGGAGCTGGCGTACGGCAGCACCATCCACGGCACGAAGGGGATGGCGGCATCGATCCCGAGCGCCAGGCTGCGGCCGGCCTGCTGCCGGTGTGCGAGGAAGTTGGCCAGCGGGTAGCACAGGCTGAACACGCCCCAGTTCAGCGCCAGATGCAAGACCCGGTGGCGCATCGGCAGCCGGGTAACCGGAGCGTCGGCGGCTGCGACTTGTGGTAGCTCTTGCATTTGTGCATTATGCATCTGATGAAGAATCATGAACAGTACGCGCGCTGCCTGGTGCTGGCCGGAGGCGGCTTTCGCTTCGGTTACTATCTGGGCGTGCACGCCGCCGCGCAAGACTGCGGGCGCGCGCCGGACGTGGTGCTGGCCACCTGCGGCGGCGCGATCGCGGCGGCGATCATCGCCGGCGCGCCGGATGCGCGTACCCGCCTGGCATGGGCGGCGTCGCCCGCGATGTACGGCTTCCTGCGCGAAGTAACGTCCACGCTGCGCGCCACGCCATTGCGCACGCTGGGCGGCGCCGCGCGGCGCTGGATGCAGCGTGCACCGGCGCCGCATGTTCCCGACCTGTTCCGGGATTACCTGTTCGAGCTGCCCGACCGGTTGCCGCTACCTTTGGAGCCGGTTGCCGGCGCTCCGGCGCTGGCCATCGTCGGCGGCCAGCTGCTGTTCGGGCCGGGCGATGCGGGGACGGCGCGCGGCGATCGGCCGCTGTTCGCCCAGACCGTGTTCTGCCCGCCGGCTGCGGCCGCGCTGCTGGATGGCCGCCCCGCGCCGGCGGCCGACCCGCGCTGGAGCGCCGGCGCGGTGGCGCCGCAGCTGCGCGCCGACAGCGCGACGCCGCTGCGCGATGCGGTGCGCATCTCGATCGCCGACATGTTCTATTTCCGCAGCCACGCCTGCCACGGCCGGCATTACACCGGCGGCGTGATCGACCTGTTCCCGCTCGAAATCGCGCATTACCTGGCGCGCGAAGTGATCATGGAGCGCAAGATGCCGTTCAATCCCTGGCTGGCCGCGCCGGCGCTGCGCGCGGTGCTCGGCATCGACGGCGCGGCGCGCCTGCGCCACGTGCACGCGCTGCACGCCGATGCCTGGGTCGACACGCGCGACATGGCGCAGGCTCTGCGCGCCCACGGCATCGGCAAGCGCATCGACTGGCGCCGCAACCGGATCGCGCTCGCCGCGCCGCCATCGGCTGCGGCCTATGCGGCGCAGGTGCAGGCGCAGTGGGACTACGGCTACCGCAAGGGCATGGCCGCCATGAAGAAAGCAACAGCATGAGAGTCATGATCATCGGCGGCACCAGCGGCATCGGCCTGGCGCTGGGCGCGCACTACGCCGCACGCGGCGCGCAGCTGGCGCTGTGCGGACGCGATCCGCGGCGCCTGGATGGCCACGCGCTGGACCGGCATCCGCACGTATCCCGCTATGGTTTCGATATCCGCGACGCCGACGACTTGCGCCGCGCAATCACGGATTTCGGCCGCGACGGACTGGACCTGCTGATCGTGGTCGCCGGCCAGTATGCCGACGCCGCCGGCCTGGCGGCGCAGCCGGAGCTCGGCCCGCGCCTGGTGCAGACCAATATCGCAGGACTGGTCGACGCCTTCGACATCGCGGCGGAGCTGATGCGGCGCCAGGGCCATGGCCAGCTGGTGGCAGTGGCGTCGATCGCCGGCCTGCTCAAGGACTATCCCGGCAACTCGCTGTACAGCGCCAGCAAGCGCGCCGCGATCGCCATCTGCGACAGCTACCGCAAGGCGCTGGCGCCGTTCGGCATCGCGGTGACGACGCTGGTACCGGGCTACGTCGACACCGCGCGCCTGCGCGAACTGAATGGCGGCGACGCCGGCGCCAAGCCCTGGCTGCAGTCGGAAGCCGATGCAGTGAAGCACATGAGCGCCGCCATCGACCGGCGCGCGGCGCGCTGTGTGTTTCCCTGGCAGCTGCATCTGCTGGTACGTCTGTTCAATTGCCTGCCCAACTGGCTACGCGGCTTGCGCGGCAAGTGACAGCTGTTCCGTGTCGGCGTTGAGTGCGCAGCAGGCGACGCAGCTGTACCGTCCACGCAACAGCGTCCGAACCACATCCGCGGAACAACTGTTCAGTTATTGAACAGGCGCGCTGCGCATTACCCGGATGTACGCCTGGCATGTCCCTTGCTGGTCCCCGTTTACAAGACCACAACACAGGGGACCATGATGAAAGAGACGTTCGGAACGTCAGGCACCGTCATTGCCAGCGCCGCAAGGCCGATCCAGCAGTCATTTGCACGATCGCGCACCAGGCCCATCCGTCATCGGCCTGTTCTTTTGGCCCTCCTGCTGTCGCCCTGTGCACTGGCCGATCCCGAGGTTGCCGCTGCACCGGTGGCGCCGTTGGCGAAGGTCGAGATCATCGGCATCGCTCCCCTGTACGGTCTGGGCATCGAGCGCGAACTGCTGCCCTATCCGGTGCAGGCCGCCGCCGACAAGACCATCCAGAAATCCGGCGGTGAAAACCTCTCCGAATTCATGGCGCGCACCCTGAGCGGCGTCAACGTCAACGAAGTCTCGGGCAGCCCCTTCCAGAACGACATCACCTTCCGCGGCTTTCGCGCCTCGCCCGTGCTGGGCAGCTCGCAGGGCCTGTCGGTCTACCTCGACGGCGTGCGCGTCAACGAGCCGTTCGGCGACGTCATCAACTGGGACATGGTGCCCGAAGCCGCGATCGGCACCGTGGTGCTGATCCCCGGCGCCAACCCCCTGTATGGGTTGAGCACGCTGGGCGGCGCGCTGGCCTTCACCACCAAGTCGGGCCAGACCCATCCCGGCATCGAAGCCGACCTCTCGGTGAGCCACCAGGGCCGGCGCCGCGCCGACCTGGCCTATGGCTGGCAGAACCCGGACGGCTGGCACGGTTTCATCGGCAGCACCCTGTTCGACGACGATGGTTGGCGCGAACACTCGCCCGGGCGCCTGGGCAATGTCTTTATCAAAATGGGCCGCTCACAAGGCGCCACCGACTGGAGTGCCTCGCTGCTGGGCGGACGCAGCCGCCTGCTCGGCAACGGCCTGCTGCCCGACCTGCTGTACGGCGACAACCGGCGCGCCGTCTATACCTACCCCGACACCACCCGCAACCGGCTGCTGCAGGGAACGCTCAATTTTACGCAGCGCTTCGGCGGCGATAGCCAGTTGAACGCCGTCGTCTACGCCCGCAACAGCCGGCGCGACACCGTCAACGGCGACCTCAACGAAGAGTACGACGAATACGTCGAGGAATGCGAAGACGGCTTCGAGGACGACGGCTCGCCCGAGGACGCCTCTTGCGACTTCACGCGCGACGAGGCCGCCGCGCTGCACACGGGCGTACTGAACACCACCAGCACGCGCCAGGACAGCCACGGCGCCAGCCTCGCCTTCAGCGCCCGGCGCGGCAGCGTCCGCTACGACCTCGGCGCCACCTTCGACCGTAGCGAGGTCGACTACGCCCAGTATGAGCAGGAAGCGTTCATGACGCCCGAGCGCGAGGTGATCGGCGACCCCGAGGAAGAACCCGAGCTGTTCTCCGGCGTCAATGGCAAGTCGCGCGCCTACAGCCTGTACCTGGCCACCAGCACCGAACTCGGCGCCAATACCCAGCTGACCGCCAGCGTGCGCTACAACCGCGCGCGCGTCACCAATACCCTGTTCAATGAAGATGGCGTGCAGCCGACCGAGAGTTTCACCTACACCCGCCTGAATCCATCGCTCGGCCTGACCTACCGCATGGCGCCAGCAGCGACGCTGTTCGCCAACATCGCGCAAAGCAACCGGGTGCCGACCGTGATCGAGCTGGGCTGCGCCGATCCCGAAAATCCCTGCCGCCTGCCGGTCGGCCTGCAGGCCGACCCATACCTGAAACAGGTGGTGGCGCGCACGCTGGAAGCCGGCGTGCGCGGCCGCTTCGGCGGCGCCATCGACAGCGGCAGCTATGCGCTGTCGCTGCACCGCACCGTCAACGACGACGACATCCTGTTCCTCAGCGCGCCTTCGCGCCAGGGATATTTCGCCAATTTCGAGCGCACGCTGCGCCAGGGCGTGGATGCGATGTTCACGCGCCAGTACGGCCGCCTCGGCCTGCAACTGACCTACAGCTTCCTGCAGGCCGAATACGACGCCGACGGCGAACTGTTCACCGGCGCGCGCAACGTCGTCGTCGGGCGCGGCACCCGCATCGCCGGCCTGCCGCGCCACACCGGCAAGCTGGCGCTGGACTGGGAGCTCACGCCGCGTTTGACCATCGGCGCCGACTTCTACGTGGTGTCGCACCTGACCACCCAGGGCAACGAGGATGGCTTGACCGAAGACCTCGAGGACGACGACGACGAGCCGCAGCGCGCCGATTGGCGCATCCCCGGCCACGGCCTGCTGACGCTGCGCGCCAGCTATCGCCCGGCCACCAACTGGGAACTGTTCGCGCGCGTCACCAACGCGCTGGACCGGCGTTACGAAACCTTCGGAGCGGTGGCGCCCGACTTGTTCCCGCATGGCCAGCTGATCAAGCCGCACGAGCAGCCGGGCGACGCCGAAAACGCGCGTTTCGTGGCGCCGGGCGCGCCGCGCATCGTCGTGGCCGGCCTGCGCTACCGGTTCTGAACCGCTGCGCAAAAGCAGGACACCTGTACCGGGTCGGGCGCAACGGCCGAGACACCTGTTGCATTCCTGGAGCGCCTTGAAACACCGGCCTCCAGTGCAGCGATGCTGGCACGACCCTTGCGATAGATGACGCCATACAGTCAGCGTCGCAGTGAATGTCGCGGTCGGCGTCGCAGTGACGACAAAAAAAGGAGACAACATGAATCTTGCAGACATCGACAAGCTGGGTGTCGCCAACCCGTTCCGCCGGCGTTACGACAACTACATCGGCGGCCAGTTCGTGGCCCCGGTCAAGGGCGACTACTTCGCCAACATCACCCCGATCACCGGCCAGCCGTTCTGCGAAGTGGCGCGTTCCGGCGCCGAGGACATCGAGCTGGCGCTGGACGCCGCCCATGCCGCCGCGGACAGCTGGGGCCGCACCTCGCCGGCCGAGCGCGCCAACATCCTGAACCGCATCGCCGACCGCATGGAGCAGAACCTGGCGCTGCTGGCCACTGCCGAGACCATCGACAACGGCAAGCCGATCCGCGAAACCACCGCCGCCGACATCCCGCTGGCGATCGACCATTTCCGCTACTTCGCCGGCTGCATCCGGGCCCAGGAAGGCTCGATCTCGCAGATCGACCACGAGACCTACGCCTACCACCTGCACGAGCCGCTCGGCGTGGTCGGCCAGATCATCCCCTGGAACTTCCCGATCCTGATGGCGGTCTGGAAGCTGGCGCCGGCGCTGGCAGCCGGCAACTGCGTGGTGCTGAAACCGGCCGAGCAGACGCCGGCCTCGGTCATGGTGCTGGCCGAGCTGATCGGCGACCTGCTGCCGCCGGGCGTGCTCAACATCGTCAACGGCTTCGGCCTGGAAGCCGGCAAGCCGCTGGCCTCGAACAAACGCATCGCCAAGATCGCCTTCACCGGCGAGACCGGCACCGGGCGCCTGATCATGGGCTACGCGGCGCAGAACCTGATTCCCGTCACGCTCGAACTGGGCGGCAAGTCACCCAACATCTTCTTCGACGACGTGATGGCGCATGACGACGACTTCTTCGACAAGTGTCTGGAAGGCTTCGCCATGTTCGCGCTGAACCAGGGTGAAGTCTGTACCTGTCCGTCGCGCGTGCTGGTGCAGGAATCGATCTACGACCGTTTCATCGAACGCGCGCTGGCTAGGGTGAGCGCGGTCAGGCAGGGCAATCCGCTCGATCCGGCGACCATGATCGGCGCCCAGGCCTCGCAGGAGCAGCTGGAAAAAATCCTGTCCTACCTCGACATCGGCCGCCAGGAAGGCGCCGAAGTGCTGGCCGGCGGTGCGCGCAGCAAGCTCGACGGCGGCTTCGAGGACGGCTATTACGTGCAGCCGACCGTGTTCAAGGGCCACAACAAGATGCGCATCTTCCAGGAAGAGATCTTCGGGCCGGTGGTCTCGGTCACCACCTTCAAGGACGAGGCCGAGGCGCTGGCGATCGCCAACGACACTCTGTATGGCCTGGGCGCCGGCGTCTGGACCCGCGACGGCGCGCGCGCCTTCCGCATGGGCCGCGCGATCCGCGCCGGACGGGTCTGGACCAACTGCTACCACCTGTACCCGGCGCACGCCGCCTTCGGCGGCTACAAGCAGTCCGGCATCGGACGCGAGAACCACCGCATGATGCTCGACCATTACCAGCAGACCAAGAACCTGCTGGTCAGCTACAGCGCCAAGCCGCTGGGATTCTTCTGAGCGGCGCACCATGGACCAGTACAGCGAACCCCACGTGCAGCGGCGCGACCAGGCGGATGCGCCCGAGCGGGTCTGCGCCACCGGGGCGGCGCGCGCCTTCATCGGCGAATTGCGCAGCCGGCATGGTCCGCTGATGTTCTTCCAGTCCGGCGGCTGCTGCGACGGCAGCGCGCCGATGTGCTATCCGCTCGACGAGTTCAGCGTCAGCGATACCGACGTCCGGCTCGGCGCCATCGACGGCACCCCGTTCTACATCGGCCGCGAACAGTTCGGCTACTGGGCCCACACCCAGCTGATCATCGACGTGGTGCCGGGCAACGGCGGCATGTTCTCGCTCGATAACGGCACCGGCAAGCGCTTCCTGACCCGCTCGCGCCTGTTCCGGGATGACGAACTGGCGCGGCTGAAGGCAGCGCCGCAGGCGTCATCTGTCGAGCCTGCTTCGGTCCAGGCGCCGCCTTCCGGGCCAGTGCCGGTCTAGGCGCCACCATCCTGAGTCCGGCGCCAACCACATCAACGCACGCACCCGACCGTTTTCGAAACACGCCACCGGAGACACCATGAAAAGCAGAGCCGCCATCGCCTGGAAAGCCGGCGAACCATTGTCGATCGCCGACGTCGACCTCGAAGGACCGCGCGCCGGCGAGGTGCTGGTCGAGATCAAGGCCACCGGCATCTGCCATACCGACTACTACACGCTGTCGGGCGCCGACCCCGAGGGCATCTTCCCCGCCATCTTGGGCCACGAAGGCGCCGGCATCGTGCTCGACGTCGGCGCCGGCGTCACCTCGGTGCGGCGCGACGACCACGTGATCCCGCTGTACACGCCGGAGTGCCGCCAGTGCAAGNATCTTCCCCGCCATCTTGGGCCACGAAGGCGCCGGCATCGTGCTCGACGTCGGCGCCGGCGTCACCTCGGTGCGGCGCGACGACCACGTGATCCCGCTGTACACGCCGGAGTGCCGCCAGTGCAAGTTCTGCCTGTCGCGCAAGACCAATCTGTGCCAGGCGATCCGCGGCACCCAGGGCCGCGGCCTGATGCCGGACGCCAGTTCGCGCTTCTCGTTCGAGGGCCAGCCGATCTACCACTACATGGGCACCTCGACCTTCTCCAACTACATCGTGGTGCCCGAGATCGCGCTGGCCAGGATCCGTCCCGACGCCCCGTTCGACAAGGCCTGCTACATCGGGTGCGGCGTGACCACCGGCGTCGGCGCCGTGGTGTTCTCGGCCGGCGTCGAAGCCGGCGCCAACGTGGTGGTGTTCGGCCTGGGCGGGATTGGCCTGAACGTGATCCAGGGCGCGCGCATGGTGGGGGCCAACCGCATCGTCGGCGTCGACATCAATCCGGGCCGGGTCGAGATCGCGCGCAAGTTCGGCATGACCGACTTCATCAACCCGAACGAGGTCCCGAACGTGGTCGACCACATCGTGCAGATGCTCGACGGCGGCGCCGACTATTCGTTCGAGTGCATCGGCAACACCACCGTCATGCGCCAGGCGCTGGAGTGCTGCCACAAGGGCTGGGGCCAGTCCTTCATCATCGGCGTGGCCGCCGCCGGCCAGGAAATCTCGACCCGTCCGTTCCAGCTGGTGACGGGGCGCCAGTGGAAGGGTTCGGCTTTCGGCGGCGCGCGCGGCCGTACCGACGTGCCGAAGATCGTCGACTGGTACATGGACGGCAAGATCAACATCGACGACCTGATCACCCACACGCTACCGCTCGATCGCATCAACGAAGGCTTCGAGCTGATGAAGAGCGGTAAGTCGATCCGCTCGGTGGTCCTTTACTGATACATCACGCAGCACAAGCTGCGCGCCAGGCAGCAGCGAACGACATCTCGACAGACCAACCCAGGGAGAACGGGACATGAACGATTCAGTCAGGATTCACCCGGCAGTCGATGCCGGATTTTCTCCGGCGCAGCCGGGCTTTGCGGGTGGCACGCTGGCGTGCCGCTGCACCACCGACACGGTGACGGTCGATATCGGTTCGCAGGTGGCGCACAACCACGTCTGCGGATGCACCAAGTGCTGGAAGCCGGACGGCTCGCTGTTTTCGCAGATCGCCGTGGTCGGCAGCGATAAAGTGAAAGTCACCGCCAACGGCGACAAGCTCAAGGTGGTCGACGACAGCGCCACCATCCAGCGCCACGCCTGCGCCGCGTGCGGCGTGCACATGTACGGCCGCATCGAGAATCGCGAACACGCGTTCTACGGCCTCGACTTCGTGCACACCGAGCTGTCGCGCGAGCAGGGTTGGGCGCCGCCCGAGTTCGCCGCCTTCGTGTCGTCGATCATCGAATCGGGCGCCCGTCCCGAAAACATGGGCGCGGTGCGCGCACGCCTGAACGACCTCGGCCTGCCTCCGTACGACGTGCTGTCGCCGCCGCTGATGGATGCGATGGCGACCCACGTCGCCCGCAAGAGCGGCGTGCTTAGGGATTGAGTCGTTCGGCGCGGCGTGCACGCGTGCACGGGCGCCGTCATCGAAGAACGAGGAGTGGAGACCACGATGAAGCCATTGCGCTTGCTGTTGCCGATTGCCCTGGCATTGCCGCTGACGGCGCACGGCGACGATTTTCCGACCAGCGGCCGGGTCGAGTACGTCCTCGAGTGCATGCAGAAGCACGACGGCAAGCAGGAGTACCTCTACAAGTGCTCCTGCGTGGTCGACCGCATCGCCAAGGCGCTGGCCTATGACGACTACGTGGCGATGTCGGTGGCGCTGCGCTACCAGTCGCTCAGCGGGGAGCGCGGCGGCCTGTTCCGCGATGCGGCCTCGAACAAGGACATGGCAGGCAAGTTCAGGCAGATCGAGGCCGATGCCCACAAGGCCTGCGCCGTGCCGCAACGCTGATGGTCCGAGGTGCCTGGCCGCACTGCAGGCGAAGTGATGCAGATCCATACAAAAATTACGAGGAGACGTAACCATGTCATTTCACACCAGATTCACCTGCTGGGGCGTATGCCTGGCGCTGGCCGCCGGTGCGGCATCGGCGGCCGATTCCGATGTCGCCAGGCTGACCAAGGATCCGAAAGTCTGGGCCATGCAGGCCGGCGACTTCAGCAACCACCGCTATAGCGAGCTCAAGCAGATCACCAGCAAGAACGCCCGCAACCTGACCGTCGCCTGGACCTTCTCCACCGGGGTGTTGCGCGGTCACGAAGGCGGGCCGCTGGTGATTGGCGACACCATGTACCTGCACAGCCCCTTCCCCAACAAGGTGTTCGCCATCGCGCTGGAAGACCAGAGCATCCGCTGGAAGTACGAGCCGAAGCAGGACCCGGCCGTGATCCCGGTGATGTGCTGCGACACCGTCAACCGCGGCGTCGCCTACGCCAACGGCAAGATCTTCCTGCAGCAGGCCGACACCACGCTGGTGGCGCTGGACGCCAAGACCGGCAATGAACTCTGGAAGATCAAGGTCGGCGACCCCAAGCTGGGCGAAACCACCACCAACACCCCGCACGTGTTCAAGGACAAAATCCTCACTGGCATCAGCGGCGGCGAGTTCGGCGTGCGTGGCCGCATCACGGCGCACGATATGAACACCGGCAAGATCCTGTGGAAAGCCTGGAGCACCGGACCCGACAACGAACTGCTGGTCGATCCGGCCAAGACCATGACCTGGACCGACGGCAAGATGGCGCCGATCGGCCCTGACTCCTCGCTCAAGACCTGGCAGGGCGACCAGTGGAAGCTGGGCGGCGGCACCACCTGGGGCTGGTACAGCTACGACCCCGAGACCAATCTGGTGTACTACGGCACCGGCAACCCCAGTACCTGGAATCCGCGCCAGCGTCCGGGCGACAACAAGTGGTCGATGACCATCTTCGCGCGCGACCTCGACACCGGCATGGCCAAGTGGGTGTACCAGATGACACCGCACGACGAGTGGGACTATGACGGCGTCAACGAGATGATCCTGGCCGACATCAAGGTCAAGGGCAAGCCGCGCAAGGCGCTGGTGCACTTCGACCGCAACGGCTTCGCCTACACCATGGACCGGGTCAGCGGCGAACTGCTGGTCGCCGAAAAATACGATCCCGTGGTGAACTGGGCCACCCACGTCGACATGAAGAGCGGCCGGCCGCAGGTGGTCGCCAAGTACAGCACCGACAAGAATGGCCCGGACGTGAACACCAAGGGCGTCTGCCCCTCGGCCCTGGGCACCAAGGACCAGCAGCCGGCCAGCTATTCGCGCAAGACCGGCCTGTTCTACGTGCCGACCAACCACGTGTGCATGGACTACGAGCCGTTCCAGATCGAATACACGGCCGGCCAGCCCTATGTCGGCTCGACCCTGTCGATGTACGCCGCGCCGAACAGCCACGGCGGCATGGGCAACTTCATCGCCTGGGATGCGGGCACCGGCAAGATGGTGTGGTCGAAGCCGGAACGCTTCTCGGTGTGGAGCGGGGCATTGAGCACCGCCGGCGACGTGGTCTTCTACGGCACCCTGGAGGGCTATATCAAAGCCGTCGACCTCAACGGCAAGGAGCTGTGGAAGTTCAAGACCCCATCCGGCATCATCGGCAACGTCACGACCTGGGAATACAAGGGCAAGCAGTATATCGGCGTGCTGTCCGGCATCGGCGGCTGGGCCGGGATCGGCCTGGCGGCCGGCCTGACCAAGGGCACCGAAGGGCTGGGCGCCGTGGGCGGCTACAAGGACCTGGCCAAGTACACCGAACTCGGTGGGGTGCTGACGGTCTTCGCCCTGCCCGAGCGCTGAGCCGCTTACTGGCTGTGATGGGCCCTGCGCCACACGCGCACTGCGGATGATCGACGGCGGCGACCGGTGCATGGCGCCGGCGCCGCCCGTCACCCGCTTTTCCAAGGAATCACTATGAAACCATGTATCAAAGCCATGCTGGCAGCGGCCATGGCTGCCGGCACGATCGTCTGCGCCAACCCCGCCTTCGCCCAGGCCGCCAATGCGGCGCCGTACCAGGTCAGCGATGGCACCAAGGTCGATACCCAGACCCTGAGCGGCTGGCGCACCTGGCGCGCCATGGCATGCGAGCGCTGCCACGGCGCCGCCCAGGAGGGCATGGTCGGCCCCTCTCTGGTGGGCAGCCTGAAAGTGCTCAGCAAGGACCAGTTCAAGGAAGTGGTCCTGAAAGGACGGATCGAGAAGGGCATGCCGAATTTCGACGGCAGCAAGATGGTGGTCGAGAACATCGACAATCTGTACGCCTACCTGAAGGGACGGTCGGACGGCGCTATCCAGCCCGGACGCCTGCAGGAGATCGGCAAATGACGATCCGCGTGCACGGGAAGACGGGCTGCGCATTGGCCGGCACGGTCAGGCGTGCATGTGCTTGCTTGATGGCCGGCTTGGCCTGGCTGGTGTTGCCGGCGGTGGCCCAGAGTCAGGCCCAGCCCTCAGCCCAGTCTCCGGCCCAGTCTCCGAACCAGGCGCCAGCACAGACTCCGGCCCAGTCCCCCCCGGAAGCCTCCGGTCCGGGAAGCGACAAGGTGCTGCGCGTCTGCCAGGATCCCAACAACCTGCCGTTCTCGCACCGCTCCCAGAGTGGTTTCGAGAACAAGATCGCGGCCCTGTTCGCCCAGGAGCTGGGCTGGGAACTGGAAACCACCTGGTTTCCGCAACGGATCGGCTTCATCCGCAATACCCTGCGCGCCAAGCGCGAGCATTCGGACGAGTTCAAGTGCGACCTGGTCACCGGCGTGCCGGCGGGTTTCGAGATGGCCGCCACCACCCATCCGTATTACCACTCCAGCTATGCGCTGGCCTACGTGAAAGGCCGCGGCAAGGGACTGGATGGGGTGCGCGGCCTGGACGATGTGCTGGCGCTGACGCCCGAGCAGCGCCGCAAGCTGCGCTTCGGCGTATTCACGGCCTCGCCGCTGACCGATTGGCTGCTGCAACATCACTTCATGGAGCAGGTCGATTGGTACCAGATCCAGTCCGGCGATGCGGAACAATATCCGGGAGAGATCATCGAGCGCGACCTGGCCAGCGGCAAGATCGACCTGGCGTTCGTATGGGGCCCGATTGCCGGCTATTTTGCGCGCACCACCCGTACCGCGCCGATCGTCGCGGTGACCCTGCGCTCGCGTCCCGGCATGAAACTCGACTACGACATCGCGATGGGCGTGCGTCACGCCGACAAGGCCTTCCGCCAGCAGATCGACGGGCTGATCTCCGCCAACCAGGGCAAGATCAATGCGATCCTCGAGGAGTACGGCGTTCCCTTGCTCGACCAGCAAGGACAACAGCTGCGCACCTCGCAGCGGTCCGGCAAGCCGTGAGGCGCACGCTCATGGATCTGCTTGTGCGATCACTCATGCCGCAGCCGCAGCCTGCCCCTGAGCCTGGTCCAGGACGCTTGCATCCATACCGCGATCCATATCGTCATGTCCGCTGCCTGGGCTTGTGGCTGCTCGCCTTGATGACGCCAATCCACGCCGGCGCCCAGACCAGCTCTTCGGAATTGGCAGTGGCCGAAACCCTGCTGTTCGAGACCGACCACCTGGCCCGGGTCGAACCGCCCGCGGTGCTGGTCTACGAGTTTCGCAAGGTGAGCAGCGTAGAGCCGGGCTTCAGCGACAAAGTGCAGCTCGATGTCACGGGCAGCAAAGGAAAAGTCAGCGCCACCTTGCATTTCCTGTCAGGGAAGAACCGGCACGACCTGCCGGCGCTGGAAGAAGCGCACGGCAATCCGGTGCTGCTCGGTTTTCTCGAGCGCGACATCAGTGAAATGAAGCGCCTGACCGGCGGCTCGACCGCCTATTTCCGCAAGCGCCTGCGGATGGCGCTGGCTGAAAGCGCCCAGGTGAGTTCGCAGTCGATTACCTACCAGGGCAAGGTGCTCGCGGCGCAGGCCGTGCGCATCCAGCCTTACCTGGACGACCCGATGCATGCACGCTTCGAGCAGTACGTGAACAAGACCTACACCTTCATCGTCAGCGACCAGGTGCCGGGCGGGATCTACCAGCTGCGCAGTTCGCTGGCCAACCGCGGGAGGCCGCAGCCGGGGACGACGGTTGCAGGATCGGGCGAAGGCGGGATTGTGCCCGGACAGACTGCAACAACGCCTGTGATGGAGGCAAAGGCGTCAAAAGGCATGGCCGCGAAACAAGCGGCTGCGAAAAGCAAGGTGGCGCAAGACATCGACGCGAAGGATGTCGCCGTAGCGCAAAGGGCCGTTGAGGACGAGCCAGCCGCAGGGACGCCGGCGCCGGCCATCAAGACAACGCTCCCGGCCGCCAAGACGCCGGCGCCGACCGCAGGGACGGGCGCTGTAACTTTGCCGGAAATCGACGAGACACTGACGCTGGTCAGCGTCGCTCAACGCCAGCCAGAAAGCACATCCGAAGCCGAACGCAAGCGCTAAGCACGAAGCCGGCGCTGGACAACCCCAGGCGGGACTGGCTGCAACACGGAATCGAGCACCGGACGAATCGTTGGGAACAGATGGAACGACAGGGAGCGCGGGGAAAGACCGCCCACGTTCCGGGAATCAGCCGGAGGCATGCGATGGCGCGCTTGAAAGTGCTCGTGGTCGATTCCTCTGCCGGCAGGGGAGCGACAAGGCCCATGTCCCAGGCACTGGGACGCCAGGCCGAGGTGATATTGCACGGATTGCTGGCTGACCTGGGCGCCCTGTCCGAGGTCGAGGTGACGACGATTACCGTCGCCGGCCCTGCACCTGGCCGGGACATGGCCGAGCCTGTCTCCAGCGATCCCGGTGTCGACGTAGCGGGCGACGCATCTGCTCATGAGGCTGCTTATGCGGCCACTTGCCCGCCAGACGGCGCGACAACGCATGTGACGCATGTGACGCATGACGCGGCGGACCGGGCCATGGAGGGCAGCAAAGGGCGAGCCGCACGATACGCCACAAGCCATGCAGCGGCTCTTGCAGCCGATGGGACGGCCGCAGTGAATGGGACTGTGGATGACGCGGCAGATAACGCGGCAGATAACGCGGCAATATTCGCACGAGCTGGCGCAGCAAGGTACGCAGGCGATGGCGCCGCAAGATGCGCCGGAGATGGCGCAACAAACTACGCCGGAGATGGCGTCGCACGATACGCAGCAGACGACACGGCAGGCTACGCATCAAGCGAGGCAGTCGGGCTATCCCTGGAGCGCGCCGCGCTGCAGCCGCGAGCCAGCAGGTTTGGCGCGCAGTTCGACGCTTGCATACGGGGCGCCGACGCGGTCTGGCCGTTGGCGTTCGAATCGGCCAGGGCGCTGGAGCACCTGTCGCGCGAGATCCTGCACGCCCGGCGCATCCTGCTCGGTAGCGCGCCCGGCGCCGTGGGCGTCGCATCAAGCAAGCTCAAGCTTGCGCGCGTGCTGGCCGCCGGTGGGGTCGCCACGGTCGCCACCTACAGTCCGCATGCATCCCTGCCACAGGGCGGCGGCGCCTGGGTGGTCAAGCCCGACGATGGCGCCGGCTGCCTGCACACCATGCTGTTCAGCGATCGCAGCGCGGCGCTGGCATGGATACGCGCCAATGCCGCCGATGGCTACGTGCTGCAGCCTTTCATCGCCGGCCGGCCGGGCAGCCTGTCGCTGATCTGCTGTGACGGCGCCGCACATGTGCTGTCCTGCAACCAGGAGAGGGTGGCGATGCGCGACAACCGCTTTCACGTTCTCGGCAGCATCGTGAACGGCCTGGGCGACGACGACGGCGCACTTGCACGCCTGGCGCAGCAGGTGGCGGCGGCCATCCCCAGTCTGTGGGGCTATGTCGGCGTCGACTTCATTCTTACCGCACACGGCGCCGTGGTGCTGGACGTCAATCCGCGCCTGACCCCTGCCTATGCCGGCCTGCATGCTTCAATCGCTCACAACCCGGCCGCCCTGGTGCTCGACTTACTGAAGGGGAGTGGCGCGATGCCGCCGCCGATGGCAGGCATGCGCCGCCCGGTGAGCGTCGACATCGGCTTGCCTTGATGTCCGCCTGTATGGCAGTTATATGCGGACCTGCTTACCGGCTTGGTTCTTCTCCATTGCCGGACTGCCAGGCGGTTTACCTGACGCGGTGCGTGCCGGCTCACCTGATCGCCACGCCCCACGGCAGCTTGCCAACCGCAATATCGCGCAGTTTGGTGCGGCTGGCCGTGTCGATCACCGACACGTTGTTCGAACGGCCATTCGCGACGTACAGCTTCTTGCCGTCCGGCGTCAGCGCCATGTTCCATGGCCGCTGGCCAACCGGAATCGTGGCCACCACCTGGTTGCTGCCGGTGTCGATCACCGAGACATTGGCATCGCCGCCGTTCGAGACGTACACCTCGCGACCATCAGGATGCACGGCAATGCCGTTGGCGCGCAGGCCGGCCTTCACACGCGCCAGGACGGCGAAACTGGTGGTGTCGATGACGAACACCTCGTTCGCGTTCTCGGTGGCGACATAGGCCCGGCTGCTGTCGGGCAGAAAGCCGATCCCGCGCGGACGGGCGCCGACGGCGACCTGGGCCACCTGCTTGCGGCTGGTGAAGTCGATGATGTCGACGGCATCTCCCTCTTCGGCGCTGACGAACAGCAGTCTGCCGTTCGGGCTGAACACCGCGTGCTCCGGATTCTTGCCGTGCACCTTGATCGAAAAGGCGAGGGCATTGGTGCGGGTGTCGGTCACCGCGATCTCGTTCTTGCCTTCCAGCGCCGCGACCACCCAGCGTCCGTCCGGAGAAATCGACACCCCTTCGGGCGACTCGCCCAGCGCGATGGTGGCGCCCAGCCTGCGTGTTCCGAGTTCGACCAGTTGCAGGCGACTCTGCGGCTGATCGCTGACGTACAGCCAGCGCCGGTCGCGCCCGACCGCGAGGCCGCGTGGCTTGCTGCCGCCGGGCAGTTCGGCGATCACCTGGTCGCTGGCCGTGTCGATCACCGAGATCGTGCCCGCGCCTTCGTTCGGCACATAGGCCAGCGGTCCCGAGGCGCCCGAGGTCAGGGCAGCACGCTTGGCGCCCGCCTGTGCGGCCGGCCCCGGTGCTGCCGCCGTGGACGCCGCCGCGGGCGACGCCGCTGCAGCTGGCGCCCCTCGTGCTGCGGTAGGCGCCGGCGTCTGCGCCACAGCGGACGTCACATATGGCAGCAACGTCAGCACAACGGCCAGGGTGGCGGCAATCAGGAATGGAGGAAGTCGCATGGTCATCGGGTCTCCGGAGACAGGTCGGAAGGCAGGCGCGCACCGCGCGTCGTACGCTGCGGCCACATGCGCGACAACAGGCCGCCGCGGTCGATCAGCATGTGCTTGGCAACCGCCAGCAAGTGCAGCACGACGAATACCGCCAGCAACAGCGCAGCCAGGTGGTGCGCCTGGTTGAACAGCGCATACAGGGTCTTGTCGTCCGGCCCCCACGGCAGCCAATGAACGAGGTTAAAGAACTTGATGCCGTGCCGGCTGAAGTTCGAGGCCAGGTAGCCGGACAGCGGCAGCGCCACCATGCACAGGTACAGCACGACATGGCTGAGCCTGGCCGCATGGCGCTGCCAGGCCGGCATCGTAGCGGGAAGCGGCGGCGGCCGGTGGGTCAGGCGCCAGCCGATGCGCAGCAGTACCAGCACGCCGATCACGATGCCGCTGCTTTTGTGCAGGTTGACGAACGTCCCGCGCGCCGGCGTGCCGCGCGGGATGTCTTCCAGCATCAATCCGAACACGAACTGGCCGAGCAGCAGCAGGGCGAGCAGCCAGTGCAGGGTGATGGCAGTACCTGTGTAGCGAGCTTGCATGAACCACCTTCGACAAGGGCCGGCAGCGACAAGACGGTATCGAACAACGTGCAGGGGCAGCGTCAGTAGCGCATCAATGGAACAGCGCCTTGTCGCGCGGCTTGATCTCCAGCCGCTGCAACTTGCGGTACAGCGTATTGCGGCTGATGCCGAGCTCGCGCGCCACGCTGCTCAGGTTCCAATCGCGCCGTTCGAGTTCCTGCAGCAGGGCGAGCCGCTCTGCGCTTTCCAGTGGATTGAGCCTGGGTGCTTCGGCGCCTGGCGTCGCGTCCGTCATGGCCGCGGACGCGTCGGATACGTCGATCCGCGCCGGCGCCGCGATGGCGATGGCGCCCACGCGATATTCCGCAGGCAGGTCGCGCACCGTCAGGCGGTTGGTCTCGCGCAAGGCGATCATCGTGCGCAGCAGGTGGCGCAGCTGGCGCACGTTGCCGGGCCAGGGGTGCCGTTCGAGCAAAGCCAGCAAGTGTCCGTCGAGCTCGACGGGGCTGCCGGCGTCGCTTTCCTCGGCCGCCAGCTGGCAAATCAGGGCGCGCCGGTCGGCCCGTTCGCGCAGCGGCGGCAGGGTGATCGTCACGCCTTGCAGCCGGTAATACAGGTCGCTGCGAAACTCTCCTGCGCCGATTTTCTTGTGCAGGTCGCAATGCGTGGCGCTGATCAGGTGGATGTCGAGCTTGACCGGCGCCTTGCCACCCAGCGCCGTTACTTCGCGGTCTTCGAGCACGCGCAGCAGCCGTGCCTGCAAAGCGACCGGCATGTCGCCGATCTCGTCCAGGAACAGGGTGCCGCCATTGGCTTGCAACAGCTTGCCGCGCTGGCCCTCCTTGCTGGCGCCGGTGAACGCCCCCGAGCGGTAGCCGAACAGTTCGCTTTCGATCAGGGCTTCCGGTATCGCGGCGCAATTGATGGCCACAAAGGGGCGGGCCGCATGGCTGCTCGACAGGTGAATCGCCCGGGCAAAGCGCTCCTTGCCAGTGCCGGTTTCTCCTTGCAGCAAAATGGCGACGTTACGCTCGAGCACCCGCTTGGCCGTGTGGATATTGGCGGCCATCGACGGATCGCCCAGTTGCAGCGCATCGAGCGCCGTGGCGCCCGGCGCCAGTACATCGGCCGCCGCGCCGCTGCGCAGGACCGGATGCGTCCTGCCCTCCGCCGCTGCGGCGGGCACGTTCGCCGCAGCGGCCACCGGCTGGTACATCACCGCGAAAAAGCGGGCGCCGCTGCGCGCCTCGAAGATCGGCACGGGATGGAACGCTTTCTTGACGCTGGAATCGATCAGCCCGCAGAACGTGATGTTGAACAGCTCGGTGATGTCGCGGCCGACGATGTCGCTGCGTCCGTTCAGGCCGAGCTGGAACAGCGCACAGCGCGTCACCGCCAGCACCTTGCCGGTGACGCTGAGCGCGATCGCGCCTTCGCTCAGGGTGCCGACGAATTCGGAACGGGTATGGAAGCGCAGGATGTACTCGTGGCGGAACTGCTGCAGGAAGACGCGGTTTTCGATCATCTGCACCGACATGTTGACCAGGGCCAGCGTGTGCTGCTGGGCCAGGTGCGATTCGCCGGACGCGTCCAGCACAGCGACAAGCTCGCCTTCGTGATCGAAAATCGGCGCCGCCGCGCACGAGAGGCCGATATTTCGGGACAGGTAATGCTCTTCCTGGTGGACGGTGACCGGACGCTGCTCGAACAGGCAGGTGCCCATGCCATTGGTGCCTTGCACCCGTTCGCTCCAGATGGCCCCGGGCATCAGGCCGGTCCTGGAGGCGGCGTGGGTGAATGCCGGGTCGCCGAAATAATTGAGCAGCACGCCGTCGCGGTCGGTGAGGATGATCGCGTAGCCGGAGCCGGCCAGCTGCTGGTACAGGTTGGCCATCTCGACGGTGGCTACCGCCTGCACGTCGGCCAGGCGATCCTGGCGCTCGCGCAAGTCGGATGCGGACACCACTTCGGGATCGTTGCAGGCGCCCGGGTCGAGCTTGTATTCGTTGAGACATCGGATCCAGGAGCGCGTGATCCGGCTGGTGACGGGCGTATCGAATGCAGCGCCGCCGGCAGGTGAAGCCGATACAAGATCGAGCGTACGGTTCGACGCCGTTCCCGGAGCATGGGCGGACACAAGCCGCCCGTGAACGACCGAATGGACACGCTTGATGTGCTCTGCGGCAGCTTTCAGCATGCTGTCTCCTACGTCCCTGACGATCGCAACGATGTCGTTATAGATGGACTATTGTTCGAGGTGAGCCTGCGGCGAAACGCTGCGACGTATTTACCTCGTCAGCAGATAGTACGGTCGCCTGAAAATATTGCAAGTATTTTGAACGCGGTAAGTAGACGCACCCATTCGATTTGCTAGGTTTCAGATAGGGGTCATATAAGGTGGCGTTGATGGGAACTGCGGGGACACTGACCTATCCAGTGTATGAAGGACCAACGCATAATCAGGCGATGCCCACCAGACAGGCGTGCACCCGTTACCGTGTACTCAAGCAGCGTTCAGCTTGCCATTGATGCGCAGTTCCAGATTGTCCCAGAACCGATCATGGATCGGCAGCAGCAGCACATTGCAGACCGGCTCCAGGATGGCGGCAACGCCGCCGACGGCGGCCGAACCGGTGGCCACGTACATCACGCCGAATGCAACGACCATGTGCATCGCGGTCTGGCTGACCTTCTCAGCAGCGATCTTCAGGTAGCGGTCCTTGGTCGAGGTGGCGCGGGCGCGGATGGAGGCCCAGGCATGTTCGTGGAAGGGAAGGAGCAGCACATTGATCACAGGTTCGATGATGATGGCCAGGCCGCTGAACACGACCGATCCGGTCATCACGTAGGCGATGGTGAAAGCAATCGCCATGTGGGTGACGACCTGGCTGGTTTTCTTCGCTGCGACGACCATGATGCTTTCCTCTTCCTTCGTTGAATCACTGTTGAGTCAAATGATAGTGATTCTCGTTTGCGAGGAAAAGCAAATTAATTTTAGCGTTCTGATAGGTATGATCTATCGTAACGTCATGATCTGCAAGCTGTCGTAGTGTCACAACTGGCCTTGCGGGATATGTCATGGTTTTGTTATAGTTTCGTTCTGCCCGACGCAAACGCAGTCTTACGATAGCGAAAACGACAGGTAGAAAAAATGGGGTTGACGAGATGTACGAAACGCTTCATACTCTCTCTTCTCTGCTGCTGACGAACACAACGATTCGCAACGATGCAGCAAGTGCAGTACCGAATACAGTTCTTTAAAAATTAACAGTCGATAAGTGTGGGCGTTTGAT
>NZ_JASNRA010000004.1 GCF_030411955.1 Massilia sp. YIM B02443 | reverse complement strand
ATCGCAATCAAACCCATCAATAGCTTACGGTGACAGCGCCAGAAAAAAAGCGGGCCGGGCACAAAGCCCGGCCCGCCTTCGCGGGTCGTGGTGAACCGAAAGACTTACTTGGCCGCGGTCTGGGCGCCGCCACGCTGCTGTTGCTGCAGCAGCAGGATCCAGTACTTGGCCAGGTCGCCGGCGCCGCCGCCGCCCTTGACGGTCTGGAAGGTGGCGATCGCTTCGGCGTTCTTGCCGGCGCGCGCCTGCGCCATGCCCAGGCGCAGCTTGGCTTCTTCGGCGTTCTTCAGGCCGCCCTTGGCGATACCCTGCTGGATGAAGCCGACGCCCTTGTCGGCCTGGTCCATGGTGGCGTAGGCCCAGCCCAGGTTGACCAGGCCGGCGCCGGTCTTGGCCTTGGCGGCCGAGGCTTCGCCGGCGGCGATGTTCTTGGCGTCGTCGGCAGCGCCCTTGTTGGCCTTGTCGCGCAGGGCGGTGTGCGCCTTGGTACTCAGCACGCCTGCGGCGAAGCCGGCGTCCAGCGCCTTTTTCGCTTCGGCCGGGAAGCCGTCGCGCAGCGCCAGTTCGGCCAGGTCGACGTATTCCTGCGCTTCGAGCTTCTTGACCGCGGCCAGTTCCAGGCGCAGGTAGTTGATCGCGTTGGTGTTGTTGTCGAAGCCAGGTTTACGCGCCACGCCGCGGTTGATCACGTCGACCCAGATCTCGTCGCTCGGGTAGTTGGCAGCCAGTTTTTCCAGCGCCACCAGGTAAGCGGCATCATCCTTCTGCTTGATGGCGGACGAGGCCAGCAGGCGCAGGTCTTCCTCGGACGGGGTGCGGCCTGCCTTTTCGGCGGCTTCGATCGACGGCAGCAGCAGCGCCTTGGCGCCGGCATTATCGCCGCTCAGGTAGTAGGCGCGCACCAGCGAGCCCTGCACCTTTTCCGGGGTGCTGCTTTCTTTCTGATAGCGCTTGAACCACTCGATCGCCTTCGGATAATCCTTGGCGTTGTAGTGCATATTGGCCAGCGCTTCGATGAAGTTGGTCTGCTCGGCCGGGGTCAGGCGGCCCGAGTTGATCACCGCTTCCAGGGCCGGCATCGCGATCGCGTTGTTGTTGGTGGTCGAACCGAGCGACAGTTTCATGCGGTTGAGCACGTAGTCTTCGTATGGCGTGCGGTTCGGCACGGCTTCGGCCTGGGTCACGCGGTTCTGCACTTCGGTGTAGTTCTTGGCATCCATCAGCGCCTTGATCGCTGCAGGATCGAGCAGCTTGAACAGCTCGGGACGCACGGTATCGGCCGGCGCCGCGGCGGCTGCCGGAGCGGCGGCCTTGTCCTGGGCGTGGGCGGTCGTCATCAGGAGCGGGGTGCTCAGACCAACGGCGGCCAGCATCAGGCCAAGACGGGCAAGACGGAATTGGGACATTGGGTATCCTTCAATCAAGACAAAAATTAGACGAAATGCGCTTTCGCCAATATAGCAAAAATGCCAATCTCGGACAAAACGTGCATTGTCCCATAAATCGGCCAGAATCTGGCTGCGCCAATTGTGCCGCAGAGCTGGCACGGACGCTCGCGCCGTTACATCGCGTTACCGCCGGGCCAGGCCGTCAGTCGAAGCCCGGCACCGGGCAGCGGCCGTCGGCGTCGATCTCGCCCGCCAGCCAGTCCAGCGCGGCCTCCAGCGCGGGCGGCGCGAAACCGTAGGTCAGCAGCGCGGGCGAGGGGAAGTCGAGCGCCTGGTATGGGTTCCACAGCGCCAGGTGCAGGTCGGGCCGCCAGGTCGCGCGTGCACGTTCGCCATAGCGGCGGCGCGAGGTCGAGGCCAGGATCGTGAAGCGGCCGTCCTGCGGCAGGCTGTGCCAGTCGAAGCTTTCGGCGTCGGCGAAGGTGACCAGCTCGACGTCGTACAGCCTCCCCAATGCGGCGGCGATGGCGGCCGCCGGCACGCCGGCTTCCGATACGCCATCGCTGACCACGTCGGCGCGCGCCACCAGCCGCACCCGGCTGCCGCGCGCGGGCCGCTGCGGATCACGCAGGGCAGTGAGGCCGGCGCGCCAGGCGCGCGCCATCAGGGCGCGGTCGTCCTGCTCGACCGCATAGGCGACCGCGCCGGCCGGGTGCAGGTCGGCCAGCCGGCCGAGGCGCGCCAAACGTTCCTCGACCTGCGCCAGCGGCAGCACGCCGTCGCGGATCGCCGCCGCGATCGCGTGCACGGTTTCCAGCTGGGTCTCGCGCGCGCCGATCGCCATCACCATGTCGGCGCCCGCCACCAGCGCATTCACCGCGGCCTGGCCGGCGCCGTAGCGGTGGGCGATGGCGTGCATGTCCATGCCGTCGGTGATGATCACGCCCTCGTAGTTGAATCCGTCACGCAGGATGCCGCTCAGGATCGCGTGCGACATGGTGGCCGGGTTGACCGGGTCGAGCGCCGGGTACACGATGTGGGCGGTCATCACCGCGGGGGCCTGGCCGGCGGCGATGCGAAATGGCGCGAACTCGAAGCGTTCCAGTTCCTCGAGCGGCTTGTCGACGGTGGGCAGGTCGCGGTGCGAATCGACGTGGGTGTCGCCGTGACCGGGGAAGTGCTTGACGCAGCAGGCCACACCTTCGCTTGCGCTGCCTGCCATCCAGGCCATCGCAATGCGCGTGGCTTGCGCCGGATCCGCGCCGAACGAGCGCTCGGCGATGACCGGGTTGTGCGGGTTGTTGTTCAGGTCCAGCACCGGCGCGAAGTTCCAGTTGAAGCCGAGCGAGCGCACGGCGCGCGCCACCGCCGCGCCGACTTCGCGCGCGAGCATCGCGTCGTCGGCCGCGCCCAGCGCCATCGCGCTCGGCGGCGCCGGCACCCAGGTCGCGCGCACCACGGCGCCGCCTTCCTGGTCGAGTGCGATCAGGGCTTGCCGTCCCAGCGCGTCCTTGAGCCGGCCGGTGAAGCGCGTCAGCTGCGCCGCGTCCACCATGTTCTGGCGGAACAGGCAGGCGCCGCGGATGCGGTGCGCGCGCAGGAAGGCGTCGGTCTCGGCATCGAGTTCGGTGCCGAACAGGCGCACCATCATCAGCTGGCCGGCCAGGTCCAGGTAGTCGTTCATCGCTGTGCTCAACTTTATTCAGTTGGTCCTGGTGACCTTGCTCAGGTGGCGCGGACGATCGGGATCGAGGCCGCGCGCCCTGGACAGGTGCGCCGCCATCACGTAGAAGGCCTGCACCGCGGCGATCGGATCGAGGTCGGGAATGCGTGCGGTCGGCAAGGTGAGATCACGGCTGGCGATATCGCCCGGCGCGGCCAGCAGCACGCGCGCACCGCGCCCGCGCATCTCGTCGGCCAGCGCCACCAGCGATGCCTGGGCCGGGCCGCGGGTGGCGAAGATCAAGAGCGGATAGCCATCGTCGATCAGCGCCATCGGGCCGTGCTTGATCTCGGCGCCGGAAAACGCTTCCGCCTGCAGCGCCGAGGTTTCCTTGAATTTCAGCGCCGACTCCAGCGCCAGCGGGAAGCTGATGCCGCGGCCCACCACCATGATGTTGCGCGCCGGGGTCAGCACGTCGAGCGCGGCCGACCAGTCGGCCTGGGCGGCGGCAGCCAGCGACTCGGGCAGGGCGGCGATGCCGTCCTTCAGTTCGGCATCAATCTGCCACTCGGCTACCAGGCGCGCGCCGGCCACCAGACTGGCGATGAAGCTCTTGGTGGCGGCCACACTCTGTTCCTTGCCCGCATGCAGCGGCATGGTCCACTCGGCGGCGCGCGCCAGCGGCGAGTCGGCGTCGTTGACCAGGGCCACCGTGGTGGCGCCGCCGGCGCGGAAGTACTCGATCGGCTCCACCACGTCCGGGCTCTGGCCCGACTGCGAGATCGACACCGCCAGCGTGTCGGCCGTCTTCAGCGGCGATTTATAGAGCGTGATCAGGGACATCGGCAGCGACGTCACCAGGCGTCCCATGCGCGCCATGATCAGGTAGGCCAGGTAGTTCGACGCGTGGTCCGAGCTGCCGCGCGCCACCGTCACCGCGCTGTGCGGATTGGCCGCGCGCAGCGTCGCGCCCAGCGCCGCGTAGCGGTCGGCGTCCTGGGCCAGCTGGGCGGCCACGCAGTCGGCGGCGCTCAGGGCTTCCTGCAGCATCAGCGAGGTGGGGGTCATACCATTTCTCCTTCGATGTAGACGGCCTTGATCTGCAAGTCGCGGTCCAGCACCACGAAATCGGCGTGGCAGCCCGGCGCCAGGCGTCCGCGCGTGGTTTCGCCCAGATAGTCTGCGGCGTTGGTCGAGACGCGCCGGCTGGCGTCTTCCAGCGACAGTCCAATTTGCACCAGATTGCGCAGCGCCTGGTCCATGGTCAGCGTGCTGCCGGCCAGGCCGCCGTCGGCCAGGCGCACCCCGCCCATGCACTTGTACACGACCTGGCGGCCCAGCATGTATTCGCCGTCCGGCATGCCGGCGGCGGCGGTGGAATCGGTGACGCAGAACAGCTTCGGGATGCAGCGCAGCGCGGTCTTGATCGCGCCCGGATGCACGTGCAGCAGGTCGGGGATGATCTCGGCGTATTCGGCGTGCGCCAGCGCGGCGCCGACCATGCCGGGATCGCGGTGGTGCAGGCCGGGCATGGCGTTGAACAGGTGGGTGAAGCCGGCCGCGCCGTGCGCCAGCGCGGCGACGCCGACCTCGTAGTCGCCGCTGGTGTGGCCGACCTGGACCCGGATGCCGGCGTCGGCAAGTATCCGCACCAGTTCCATGTGGCCGTCGATCTCGGGCGCCACCGTGATCAGTTTCATCGGCGCCTGGGCGTCGAAGCGCTTGACTTCGTCCAGGCTGGCTTCGCGCGCGAACGGCGGCTGGGCGCCCAGCTTGCCGGAATTGATGTACGGCCCTTCCAGGTGCACGCCCAGGATGCGCGCCTCGCCCTTGCCGCGTGCGCGGCAGGCGGCGCCGATCCCCGCCAGCGCGCGTTCGATGTCTTCCAGCGGCGCGGTCATGGTGGTCGCCAGCAGGCTGGTGGTGCCATGTTTGGCGTGCAGGGCGGCGATCGCGTGTGGGGCGTCGCCGCCTTCCATCATGTCGCGTCCGGCGCCGCCGTGCACGTGGACGTCGATGAAGCCGGGCAGGATGTAGTCGTCGTCGTTGGCCGTCGGATCGGCGCGCACGCCGTCGATGCTGACCACGCGCGCAGCGTGGCGCAAGGTGCCGCGCACCCAGCCGCCGGGAGTGAGGATGTTGCCGTTCATAGAGTGTGTTCCTTGAGGTGGGCTGCAATCATGCGCAGCGCGCCGTGGGCCGAGTCGCCATGCGCCGGGCTGCAGCGCGCCAGCGTGTCGGCCGGCAGGTACAGGCGCAGGGTTTCGCCCAGGCCGCCGCACAGGGACAGCGGCAGGGCGCCGTCGGGGTCGAGCGCGTGCGCGATCTCGGACGCTTCGCGGCCCGCGTGCTCGAGGATGGCGCGCGCGGTGGCGTCGGTCGATCCGTACTCCACCACGAAGCGCGCCAGGCTGGCGTATTCGGTCTGCGATGCTCTTCCGAGCCAGACCTGGAGCGCGTCGCGGTTGCCGCCGCAGGCTTCGATCACGGCGCGCGCAAACGCGCCGCCTTCGGTGCGGCCGTCGAGCACGTGCTCGATGTGGTTCAGCGCGCGCAGGCCCATCCAGGCGCCGCTGGCTTCGTCGCCGGCCGGGAAGCCCCAGCCGCCGACCTCGATGCGGCGCCCATCCGGCAGCAGGACTTCGCCGACGCTGCCGGTGCCGATGGCGACGATGGCGCCGGGCCGGCCGTTGTGGGCGCCCATCAGGGTGGTGAAGGCGTCGGTGTCGAGCAGCGCCGCCGCGTAACCGTGCTCAAAGGCGCGGAAGGCGGCGGCCCAGTCCTTGTTGTGCACCCCAGCCAGGCCGAGGCCGATGGCGCACTCGGACTTCGGGATGGCGTCGATGCCGATGCTCGCAAACGCTTGCGCGACGGCGCCGTCGACGGTGTTCCAGGCGCGCTCGACGCCATGGCGCAGGGCCGAAGGGCCGCCCAGGCTGCTCGCCAGTTCGGTGCCGTCGCGGCGCGCCAGGCGCACGCGGGTCTTGGTGCCGCCGCCGTCGACGCCGATGAGATAGTGGATCATGAACCGGTGATGGTAGAGATGGAAATGGGCTGCAAAGGGTCAGCGCACTATAGGCAGGCGTTTCCGGTGTGTCAACAGGTATTTGATTGGTATGCTTTTTGACGCGATTGGTATGCTCTGTGGCCAGGGCGCGATGATGCCCCGGGCAGCACGCCAGTGCCCCGCGGCAGTGGCGCTGGCAAAGTGTTATCGTTCGCACCTGCCACGTCCGCGCACCGCGCGGCGGCAGTCGAGCGAACGATCATCCATGTTTATTGCATCAACCCGGCAGGAGCCGCAGCCCGAACACGAGCCCCAACCGCAGCTGGCCTTCGCCGCCGGCGGCGGCGACATGGGCGCGCTGCTGCGCTCTTTCGACTGGGGCGCGACCCCGCTCGGCCCACTCGATGGCTGGCCGCAGTCGCTGCGCACGGCGGTCAGCATCCTGCTCGGCGCGCGCCACCCGATGTACGTGGCCTGGGGCCCGCAGCTGCACCTGCTGTACAACGACGGCTACCGCCAGCTGCTGGGCGCGCGCGCCGCCCATCCCGAGCGCATCCTGGGCCAGCCGTTCCGCGTGGTCTGGGCCGAGGCCTGGGACCAGGTGCGCCCGGCGCTGGACGACGCCCAGCGCGGCGTGCCGACCTACGCCGAAGACCGCGCCTTCACGGTCGAGCGCAACGGCTACCCCGAGACCATGTACGCCACCTTTTCGTCGAGCCCGATCCGCGACGAGTCGGGCGCCGTGGCCGGGGTGCTGTGCGTCTGTTCCGAAACCACGTCGAAGGTGGTGTCGCAGCGCGAGCGCGACGCCGCGCTGGCCGAACTGGCGACCAGCAACGAGAAGCTGACGCAGGCCGCCGACGCCGCCGAATTCGGCCTGTTCGACCACACGCTGCCGCGGAAGGGCATCGCCTGGAATGCGCGCGCCCGCGAGCACTTCGGCATCCCGGCCGAAGGCCCGGTGACGAGCGAGATGATCGAGCGCGCCCTGCATCCGGACGACCGCGAACGCGTGCTGGCGGCGGTGCGCGCGCTGGTGGCGGCGCCCGCGGGCGAGCAGCGCTATCAGGACGAATACCGCACCGTCGGCCTGGAAGACGGGCGCGAACGCTGGATCCTGGCGCGCGGCCGGGTGCTGCCGGGCGCCGACGGCCGCCCGGCGCGGCTGGTGGGCACCACCATGGACATCAGCGGTCATAAACAGGCCGAGGGCAGCGCCCGCGCCAGCGCGCGAGAGGCGCTGGCGGCGGCCGAACATCTGCGCCTGCTGGACGCGATCGGCGAAGCGACGCGCGTGGCGCACGACCCGGCCACCATCATGGGCGAAGCGACGCGCCTGCTGGGCCGGCAGATGGGCGTCACGCGCGTAGCCTATGCCGACCTGGAACCCGACAACGACCGCTTCACGATCCGCCACGACTGGACCGCGCCGGGCGCGGCCAGCACGGTGGGCGTGTATTCGCTCGACCTGTTCGGCGCGCGTGCGCGCACTGCCATGCGCGAGGGCCGCACGCTCCTGATCGACGACGTCGACGCCGAACTGGGCGAGGCCGACGGCGCCGCCATGTTCAACCGCATCGGCGTCAAGGCCATCGTCTGCTGTCCGCTGGTGAAGGGCGGGCGGCTGGTGGCGATGATGGCGGTGCACCAGGACGCGCCGCGGCGCTGGGCGCGGGGCGAGGTGGCGCTGGTGGAGGCGGTGGTGGAGCGCTGCTGGGCCCACATCGAACGGGTGCGCGGGGCCGAGGCGCTGCGCGACGCCGACCGCCGCAAGTCCGAGTTCCTGGCCACGCTGGCGCACGAACTGCGCAATCCGCTGGCGCCGATCCGCAACGGGCTGGAACTGATGCGCATGCAGTCCGCCGCCAATCTGGCAGGCCGCCCCGCCAATCCGGCGCTGGTCGACAACGTGCGCGCCATGATGGAGCGCCAGGTGAATCACATGGTCCATCTGGTCAACGACCTGCTCGATATCGCGCGCGTATCGAGCGGCAAGCTGGTGCTGCAGATGCGCCAGGTGGACCTGCGCGAGGCGATCGCCACCGCGGTCGAGACCAGCCGCCCGCTGATCGACGCCAACGGCCACCGGCTCGAGGTCGATGTGCCCGACCTGGTGCTGGAGGTCGAGGCCGACCCGGTGCGCATCAGCCAGGTGGTCAGCAACCTGCTGTCGAATGCGGCCAAGTACACGCCGCACGGCGGGCGCATCGTGCTGGCGGCGCGTATCGAAGGGGAGACGCTGGCGATCTCGGTGCAGGATAACGGCATCGGCATCGGCGCCGAATCGCTGGGCGCGGTGTTCGATATGTTCACCCAGGTCGAGCGCAGCCTGACCCGCTCCAACGGCGGGCTGGGGATCGGGCTGTCGCTGGTGCGGCGCCTGGTCGAGCTGCACGGCGGCAGCGTGCTGGCGGCGAGCGACGGCGTGGGACGGGGCAGCACCTTCACCGTGCGCCTGCCGCTGGTGGCCGCCACGCCGGCCGCGCCGGACGCGGCGCACGTCGACGCCGTTCCGGCACGGAAGCAGTCGGGCCGCCGCCTGCGCGTGCTGGTGGCCGACGACAACGCCGACGCCGCCCATACGCTGGCGGCGCTGCTGGAGATCGCGGGACACGAGACGCGCGTGGTGCACGACGGCGTCGCCGCGCTGGCGGTGGCGTCGCAGTTCGATCCGCAACTGGTGTTCCTCGACATCGGCATGCCGCGCCTGGACGGCTACGAGACGGCGCGCCGCCTGCGTGCTTCGCCCGAGATTGGCGGGGCAATGCTGGTGGCGCTGACCGGCTGGGGCGCCGAGGAAGACCGGGCGCGCTCGCGTGCGGCCGGGTTCGACCGCCACCTGCTCAAGCCGGCCTTGCCGGCCGACGTCGAGGCGGTGCTGGCCGAGGCGCTGGCGCGCGCCTGAGCCGGGCGATTATTGCGGTGCGTGGCGGCTGCCGTTGCGGTCCACCAGCAGCAGCTGGCCGCCGGCGGGCGCGCCGCCGGTCAGGTTCACCCTGGCGCTGCCCGGACCGCTGACCGCGATGTCGGCGCGCTCCGCGTTCAGGTCGCGGCCCTCAAGCGAACCGGAACCGCTCACGCGCGCCCGCACCAGCCCCACGCGGCCCTGCACCTTGGCGCCGCCCGGACCATTGGCATTGAGCAGCAGGCGCTTGCCGTCGAGCGTGGCTTTCAGCCCGCCCGAGCCGCTCATGTGGGCCTCGAGCGTGTCGCCAACCATCCCCAGCACCACGTCGCCGGGACCGTTGCTCTTGACCACGGCGCTGCTCACGCGCAGGGCGTCGCCTTCGAGCTCGCCCGAGCCGCCCAGTTCCGCCTGCAGCTTGCCGACCGTGCCGCCCAGCCTGGCATTGCCCGGACCCTTCATGCGCAACACCGCCTCGCGCGCCTGCATGCCCGGGGCCTGCAGCCCGCCCGAGCCGGTGATCTGGCTATCGAGCCTGGCGATCGGGCCGCCGATGCAGGCGTCGCCGGGTCCGCTCTGGACCGTGTTGACCAGTTCGCCGGACAGCTCGCAGGCATCAAGGTTGCCCGAACCGGTCATCCTGGCCTGGATCTGGCGGCTGCTGCCGGCCAGCTTGACGTCGCCCGGGCCGCTCAGTTGCGCGTCCAGGCGCGCCAGGCGCAAGCCGTCCGCATCGAGGTCGCCCGAGCCGCTGACCCTGGCGCGCAGGTCGTTGCCGATATGCGCCAGCCGCACGTCGCCCGGCCCCGACATGGTCAGGTCGACATTGGTGGCGCGCACCCGGCGCAGGTCGGCGTCGCCGCTGCCGCTCGCGGTCAGCGTCAGGTCGCGCACCGCGCCGCTGGCGCGCAGGTCGCCCGGACCAGTGACGCCGAGCGTGAAGCGCTCGCCATTGATGCCGTCGAGCGTGACGTCGCCGCTGCCGGACGCGCGCAGGCTGGCCAGCTGCGGCGCGCCGATGCTGATCGTGACGCGCTCGGGACGCTTGCCGAAATCGAAATGAAAGCCGACCCGCGAGAGCGGCCGCACCACCAGCGTGCCGTCCTGCACCAGGACCTCGATCTGCTCCAGTTGCGCGCGCCCGCCGGTGAGCGTCACGCCGGCGCCGCTGCCGGCGCGCACCGCGACGTCGAACGGGCCGCTCAGTTCGATCGCGCTGAAGGCGCCGACGCTGCGCTGCTCGGTGATCGCGGCGGCGCTCGGCTCGGCGTGGACGGCGCCGGCGGCGAGCAGGGCGGCGGCGATGGCGGGAAGGGCGCGGTTCAGGACGATATGCATGGCAATTCGATGTCGCTCTCAAGTGGATCGGAGACTGGACGATAAGACAAGGGAAGGCGCCGTGCATGGCGAAACCGCTGGAACGACGATTCGGCGGGATCAACTGCATCCAGCCGCGACAGGATGCGTGGATGACGAACGTACCACACGGCCACCAAGCGCTTTGACAGGCAGACAAGGGCTTGGCTGCATGGTGTGGCTCGACCACAACAGCACCGTTGCGGATGCGGCTGCGTGACGGCGCCAAGGCCTGCGCAAGCCCTCCGGAGCTGACCGTATGGCGCGCCAGGGTGTCATAATGACGGGATCGTTTTGGGAGAGATTTGGGTGATTCGCCAACCGGACCCGCGTACGCCGCAGGTCGCACCAGCGCAACCAGGCAGGATGTCCAGCAACGGACCATGGGTCCGGGCCGGCCTGCGCGCGCTTGGCCTCGCGGTGTGCGGGGTGGGCATGGCGGCGGCCCTGGCCAGCTTCCCGGCGCAGGCCGCGCCGTCGACCTTCGGCCCGGTGATCGGCAGCGCGCTGCTGTGCCGCGGCGAATTGAACAACGCCTATTTTTACCAGTACCTGACCCGGTCCTTCGGCCCGTCCTACAAGCGCGAGGGCGGCGCCTGGTGGTTCCGCATCGACGCCACGCTGTGGGGCGCCCAGGTGAAAGAGGTGATGGTGAGCGACGACAGCAGCGAACTGGTATTCATCGCCGCCGTCACCGAGAGCAAGCCCGAGGAACTCGAAAAAGCGGTGCACGGCGCCGCCGGCACGGCGTTCCGGCCGGTCGATGGCTCGCGCTACCCTTTGCGCAAGTCCAACCCGGGCAGCACGATCGCGTACGCCAATGACAAAAGCAAAATATACTGCGCAAAGTTCAAACCGCAGCAGGCGGCCCGTTGACCGGTTCCGGGGTGTCGCCATTGCTAACGTCAGTGTCGTAACCCTTGCCGCATCAACCGCATGTACAACCACTATTTCCAGCTGAAGGCAGCACCGTTCTCGATCGCGCCCGATCCTCGCTACCTGTTCATGAGCGAGCGGCACCGCGAAGCGCTGGCGCACCTGCTGTACGGGATCGGCAGCGGCGGCGGCTTCGTCCTGCTCACCGGCGAGATCGGCGCCGGCAAGACCACCGTGTGCCGCTGCTTCATCGAGCAGGTGCCCGAGAACTGCCGCCTGGCCTACATCTTCAACCCCAAGCTGACGGTGGAGGAACTGCTGTTGACGGTGTGCGACGAGCTGCGCATCGAACTGCCGGCGGCAGGCAGCGCGCCCTTCGGCGTGAAGGGCTACGTGGATGCGATCAACCGCTACCTGCTGGAATCGCACGCGCAAGGCCTGAACAACGTGCTGGTGATCGATGAGGCGCAGAACCTGTCGCCCGAGGTGCTGGAGCAGCTGCGCTTGCTCACCAATCTCGAGACCAGCGAACGCAAGCTGCTGCAGATCATCCTGATCGGCCAGCCCGAATTGCGCACCATGCTGGCGCGGCCCGAACTGGAGCAGCTGGCGCAGCGCGTGATCGCGCGCTATCACCTGGGACCCTTGTCCGAGCCGGAGACCGGCGCCTACATCGGGCACCGGCTGGCGGTATCGGGCGCGGTCGGCACGCCGTTCCCGCCGCCGCTGGTGCCGCTGGTGCACCGGCTGACGCACGGCGTGCCGCGCCGCATCAACCTGCTGTGCGACCGCGCGCTGCTCGGCGCCTATGTCGAGAACAGCGCACAAGTCACGCGCCCGATCCTGCTGCGCGCGGCCGAGGAAGTGTTCGCGGGCGAGCCGGCGGCGCGCAATCCTGGGGCGCGCTGGCCGCTGATCGCGGGCGGGGCGCTGGCCGGGGTGGCGATCAGCGCCGCCGCCGCGTGGCAGATCATGCCGCATGAGAAGGCGCCGGCGGTGGCGCAGACTGGCGAGCAGCCGGCAGCGGCGAAAGTAGTGGCCGCCAATGCGGCTGCCCCTGCGAACGTCGCCAAGGCGGTCGCACCCGCCAAGCCTGGTGAGCGCGTGCCGGCCCAGGCCAGCGAGCATGGCGCGCTGCGCCGGCTGGCTGCCTTATGGGGCTCGGACTTCGCCAGCCTGGCCGGCGCCGACGTGAAATCGGTGTGCGACGCCGCGCTGCGCGCCAACCTGCGCTGCTACGCGGGCCGGGGCGGGTTGTACGAACTGCGCCTGCTCGACCGCCCGGCGGTGGTCACGCTGCACGACGGCGCGCGCACCGGCTACGCGCTGCTGCTGGCGCTCGATGCCGACAGCGTCACGCTGGAAGCCGACGGCCGGCGCCAGCGGGTCGGCATCCCGTCTTTCGTGGCCCGTTTCGGCGGCGAGTTCACCACCTTCTGGCGCGTGCCGCGCGCGTTTCGCGAGATGGTGGCGCTGGGCGACCGCGGCGCCGACGTCGACTGGCTGGCGCAGCGCCTGGCCGGTTTGACGTCCACCGGCGCGCCGCCGCTCGACCGGCCGTTCGACGCGGCGATGAAAGAGGGATTGCGCGCCTTCCAGGCAGCGCAGCAACTGAAGGCGGACGGCGTGGCCGGACCGCACACCTACATGCGTCTCAACCAGCTCTCCGGCGTGGCCGAACCGCGCCTGCTGGCGGCCGGCGGGACGGGAAAATAATATGTCGTACATCCTCGAAGCATTGAAGAAGGCCCAGGCCGAGCGCCAGCTGGGAAGCGCACCGACGATCCACGCGCCGGCGCAGTCGTATGCGGCGGCGGCGCCGGCGCAGGGGGCCGGACGGCGCTATGCGGCGGTCGGCGCAGGCACGGGCGTGCTGGTGGCACTGGCTGTGGTGTGGTGGACGCGCCAGGGTGGCGAGCAGGCGCCGGCGCCGGCGGTGGTGGCCCAGGCGCCCGCGCCGATCACGACTCCCGCGCCAGCCGCCGCGCCGCCGGCGCCTGCGCCCGCACCGGCACCCACGCCGGCGCCCGCCGCCGCACCTGCTGCCGCTGCACCCGCGCCGGCATCCGCGCCGTCTCCGGTGGTGAAGGAAGCCGCGCCGACGCGGCCGGCCGTTGTTGCCGAACCTGCGCCCGAACCTGCGCCGCCGGTGAAGGCACGCGAGGCGGCGCCGGCACGGGTGGCGGATGCGCCGCCCGCACCGGTGGCCGCGCCGGCCGCGGTCCAGGCGCCGGCCGAAGACACTGTGCGCACCCTGCAGCAGTTGCCCGAGGCGATCCAGCGCGAGATCCCGAAGGTGGCTTTCGGCGGCTACATCTATTCGCCGGATCCGGCCGAGCGCCTGCTGTTGGTCGACAAGATGCTGCGCCGCGAGGGCGAGGAAGTGGCGCCCGGCCTGGTGCTCGAACGCTTGCTGCCGAAAGCGGCCGTCATGAATTACCGAGGGTACCGTTATCGTGTCGCATACTGAAGTCGCAGGTGAAGTCGTCGCCAAGGAAATCGGCAGGGTGCTGGCCATCGTCGGCTGGTCGGGCAGCGGCAAGACCACGCTGCTGGAAAAACTGGTGGCGCGCCTGGCCGGCGCCGGGCTGCGCGTGAACATCGTCAAGCACAGTCACCATGACATCGAACTCGAGCCGCCGCGCAAGGACAGTGCGCGCCTGCGCCTGGCCGGGGCTGCCGAGGTGATGATCGCGTCGCCGTACCGCACCGCGATCATGCGCGAGCTGCGCGGCGAAACCGAACCGTCGCTGGCCGAACACCTGCAACGCCTGTCGCCGGCCGATCTGACGCTGGTGGAGGGCTACAAGTGGGAAGCGCTGCCCAAATTGGAGGTGTATCGCCCGGAGGTGGGCAAGCCGGCGCTGTATCCGGAGGACGAGCATATCGTCGGCGTGGTGTCGGACGTGGCGCGTCCCGATGACGCGGGCGCCGGGGTGGCTTGGCTCGATCTGAACGACCCGGACGGGGTGGTCGACTGGCTGCACGGCTGGTTACGGAACAACCCTCAAGTTCTGGTCGGCACAGCCGTTAACAAGTGATCAGCCTTGTCAGGAGACCACGATGGATGTCACGAATATCGCCAAACTCGCCACCAGCATGGCCGAAACGGGCAACCGCCAGGAAGTCGGCCTGGCCGTCCTGAAGCGCGCGCAGGATATCGAAAAGGCGTCGGCGACGCAGCTGATCGAGTCGCTGGCCGCGGTGCCGCAGGCCCAGAGCCTGCCGGCGCACCTGGGGAATACGATCAATACGAAGGCGTAACGACGCCGGGTGTCAGCCGCAAAAAAACGTCATTCCGCGTTCCCGGGAATGACGTTTTTTGCGTGAGTCGTAACGCGATGCGCCATAAGGCATGCACTGACGACGACGTCTTGATGACAGCGGCTCAGTGAAACGCGCGCAGGATACGCTCTTCGCCGGTGCGGTCCAGGAAGCGTTCGTTGGCGGCGCGGGTGGCGGCCATCATGCGCTCGAGCTGGGCGTCCTCGAAGCGGGCCAGTTCCTCATTGGCCGCTTCCAGCGCCAGCGACAGCTTGGCGCGCGCGTTCTGGTACATCGCGCTGGAGTAGTGGTCGGTGTTCTTGAGCAGTTCTTCCGCGTTCTCGATCACGAGACGCAGGTCGCCAATCAGCTGTTCCTGCGATTGTGCGTGGTGTTCCGGGGTTTCCATTGCCTTCACCTCTAAGCCGTTAGATGACGTCTTAAAATATAAACAAGGAAGCCCCGCTCTGTTTGTTAGTGCGCAAACATAAGCCGCCGCTTTTCATGCTCCGGCGGCCGGCCTGTCGGCCCGCTGCTTTATTGCACTATCCGCACTATCGCCGCATCCTTACTGCACGCTGATGCGGATGTCGCCGACCGAGACGGTCTGGCCACTGCGGATCTTGGCGGTCTTGCGAAGCTCCTGTTTACCATCGACCGACACCACGCCGCTGGCGACCATGTTCTTGCCGGCGCCGCCGCTGTCGACCAGTCCAACCAGCTTCATCAACTGGTTGAGCTCGACGTATTCTGATGTCAAATCGAAAACTATTTTTTGCATTCTATCCTCGGGGTGGTGAAGGCGGCGTACGATTCACGAGGCCGCTTGACGGACGGGCGTGGCACGCCCGCCGTCCTGGTGATGCGCAGCCGGATGCCCTCACGCCGGATCGGGCCGGGTCATGTCGATCGGGACGATCCACTGCTGGAACTGCTGCTCGTCGACGAAGCCGCTCTGCAGGGCGGCCTGGCGCAGGGTCAGGCCGTCGGTAGAGGCCTTCTTGGCGATCTGCGCGGCGCGATCATACCCGATGTGCGGCGCCAGTGCGGTCACCAGCATCAGCGATTTTTCCATCAGCTCGCCGATCCGCTCCCGGTTCGGCTCGATGCCCTTGGCGCAGTGCTCGTCGAACGAGCGCATGCCGTCGGCCAGCAGGCGCGCGCTTTGCAGGAAGTTATGCGCGATCATCGGCTTGAACACGTTCAGTTCGAAGTTGCCCTGCGAGCCGCCGACGGTGATCGCGACGTCGTTGCCGAACACCTGGCAGCACAGCATGGTCAGCGCCTCGCACTGGGTCGGATTGACCTTGCCCGGCATGATCGAGCTGCCCGGCTCGTTCTCCGGGATGGTGATCTCGCCCAGGCCCGAACGCGGGCCGGACGCCATCCAGCGCACGTCGTTGGCGATTTTCATCAAGGCCGTGGCCAGGGTCTTGAAGGCGCCGTGGGCCGCGACCATGGCGTCGTGCCCGGCCAGCGCCATGAACTTGTTGGGCGCGCTTTTGAACGTCAGGCCGGTGCGCGAGCCCAGCTCGGCCGCGATGCGCGGGGCGAATTCGGGATGCGCGTTCAGGCCCGTGCCCACCGCCGTGCCGCCGGCCGCCAGCATCAGCAGGCCCGGCAGCGAAGCGCGGATGGCCTGCTCGGAATATTCGAGCTGGGCCACGTAGCCGGAGAACTCCTGGCCGAGCGTGAGCGGGGTGGCGTCCTGCAGGTGGGTGCGGCCGATCTTGACGATCGGCTCGAAATCGCGCGACTTGATGGTCAGCGTGGCGCGCAGCTGGGCCAGCGCCGGCAGCACTTCCTTGGCCACGGCCCAGGCGGCGGCCACGTGCATGGCGGTGGGGAAGATGTCGTTCGACGACTGGCCCATGTTGACGTGGTCGTTCGGGTGCAGCAGGCGCCCTTCGCCGCGCTCGCCGCCGAGCAGCTCTGAACCGCGGTTGGCCAGCACTTCGTTCATGTTCATATTGCTCTGGGTGCCGGAGCCGGTCTGCCACACGGCGAGCGGGAATTCATCCGGATGGCGGCCCTCGAGCACCTCGTCGGCGGCGCGGATGATGGCGTCGGCTTTATCCGAGGGCAGCTTGCCGAGCGAGCGGTTGACGGCGGCGGCGGCGCGCTTGACCTGGGCCAGCGCGCCGACCAGCTCGGGCGCCATGCGCTCGCTCGAGATGTGGAAGTGGTGCAGGGAGCGCTGGGTCTGCGCGCCCCACAGGCGGTCGCCCGGCACCTCGATCGGGCCGAAGCTGTCCTTCTCAATCCTGTGTTCCATAAACGGTTCCTGTGTTTGACAGCAAGGGTGGAAAGTCGAAAGTCGCGGCTGTGATTAAAGAGTTTATCGCAATGTCCGTTAATTACGCTCGGGCTACTCCTTTTCGTCTCTTTTGTCTTTGTATCGTCTTTCCATGGCCAGGCGGCTTTCATCTTTCCTTACCTGTGCGCTGCTGGCGGGCGCCGCCGGATCTGCCGGCGCTGCCGAACTGGGCGACGCGCGCGTCGCTTCCTACATCGGCCAGCCGCTGGTCGCCGACATCGAACTGACGATGCTGGACAACCCGGCCGGCGCGGTCGAGGCGCGCCTGGCGCAGCCGAACGTCTACCGCGGCGGCGGGCTCGGCATGCCGCACGTGCTGTCGACCCTGACCATGTCTGTGATGCGGCGCGACGGCCGCCAGTTCCTGCACGTGACGTCGCTGGCTCCGGTTGAATCAAGCCGCCTGCATTTGTACCTCGAGCTGTTCGACGGCGGCCAGCGCAACGTGCGCCTGGTGACGCTGTCGCTGGCGCCGGACCCGAATCCGGCGCCGCGTCCGGCGCCGGTCGCGCCCGCTCCTGTCGTGCCGGTGGCGCCCGTCGTGGAGCCGCAACCGGTCAAGGCCGCGCCGGCGCGCCCTAAGCCGGTCCCGCGTCCGGTGCTGGCGAAAGCGCCGAAACCCGAGTCGAAGCCGAAACCCGAACCGAAGCCGGAACCTGTGCCGGAGCCGAAAGCGGCGCCAAAGCCCGAGCCGAAGCCCGAGCCGAAGCCCGAACCGAAGCATGAACCCAAGGCGGCGCCGCCCGCACTGCCGATCGCCGCGCCGCCGGCAGCCGCCACCTGCGCGCCAGCCGCGCCAGGCCAACCCTCGGTATGCGCTGCGCTCGACGTCAAGAATGCGCAGCTGCGCCAGCAGATCGGCGAGCTGGAAGACAAGGTCAGAGTGCTGCAGGTGGCGATGGGCGCCAGGCCGTCCGAGGTGCTTGGCCCGAAACCGGCCGCACCCAAGGCGCATCCGATCCGCAAGAAACCGGAGCCTGCGCCCGAGGCGCAGTCCGAAACGCCATGGGGCTGGATCGGCGCCGGCGTGACCGCGCTGCTGGCGCTTGCCGGGGCCGTGATTGTGGTGCTGCGCAGGCGCGCGAGAACGCCTGCGCTGAGGCCGGTCGGCGAGCCGCAGATACCCATGATGGATCGTCTGCGCCAGCGATTCGCGCGCAAGAAGGCAGCGCCTGCGGTGGTCGAGCCACAGCTGGAAGAGGGGGCGCACAACTTGTCTACACAAGACCAATAATTACGCTATACTTGACCCGTGGTCGACGTGATCACGGACGGCGCAGGGTCTGGCGCAGCCACCACCGATAGCGTGGCGCGGAAAGCAGACAACCGTTGATGAAACGCCTGTGTCCGGAAGCAGTCCACCAGCCAGCTGCGGCGGTGGACGCCGGAAGCAACCGGCAAGAGGCGACGCCAGGAGATACCTGGGGTTCGCTCTCTCCATATTCAGCCACGGAGCCTTTGGCTCGGTGGCACTCAAAGCGCCTGCGGGCGCTTTTTCTTTTTCCGGTTCCTGTTTGCCTCGGCACGAAAGCGGCAGGCAAAACAAAAGGCGCCCGCAGGCGCCTTGGTTCGATCGCTTGTCGATCAGTGCGCGTGCAGCGCGCGGTCGAGCTGGCCGTCGAACGGTTCGGTGATGTCGCGGATCGCGCGGTCGTTGGCCATCAGCTGCTTGAGCAGGTCGATCTTGCGCAGGCGCTTGGCGCCGTCCAGCGCCGGCACGCCGCCTGCGGCGGAGCGCGCCTCGACCTTGGCTTCGATGTTCAGCTGTTCGAAGTCGCTCCAGTTGCCGGCCTTGGCGGCTTGCGCCATCTGGCCCGTCAGGCCGGCCAGGTTTTCGTACATCGCGAGGACTTCGTTTGCGTTCATGTTGTTATGCCATCAATAAATCTACGGCCGGATTCCCGGTTGTCTGAATCATTTACGGATGCAGTTGGGGGAACTTTAGGGTTTTTTCAAAAAATATTCAAAATATTTTCGGGCCGTGCCATAACGACCATCGCACGCGGCGCGAACTTGCCTATTCCACCACGAATCCGTGCGAAGCCGATAAGATGGCAACTTGCGTTGGCGCCGACCCGCGCCGAACGCCACGAACCGACAAAAGACTGAAAGGACACCATGAAATCGAGCTGGACACCCATCAAGGCCGCCATCGTCCTGGCATTGTGCGCGGCCCAGGCCGCAGTGCCGGCGCTGGCCGCAGGGCAGGCACAGGCGCAGTCGAGCGCGGCGCCTGCCAAGTCGGCCGCCGCTGCCATCTTGCCGGGCGACGACTTCTTCAGCTGGGCCAACCACGACTGGCTGGACAAGACCGAGATCCCGGCCGACCGCGGTTCGTGGGGCGCGATGGCAGCCCTGGCCGACGACAACAATGCCCGCATCATCGAACTGATCGAGGCCGCCGGCGCCAACAATAAAGCCGATGCCGAGGCGCGCAAGGCGGCCGACTTCTACAAAGCCTGGATGAACGAAGCAGCAATCGACGCCGCCGGCCTCAAGCCGCTGCAGCCGCGCCTGGACCGGATCGCCGCCATCAAGGACCGCGCCACGCTGTCGCGCGTGCTGGGCGAGTCGCTGCGCGCCGACGTCGACCCGCTGAACTACACCAACTTCAGCACGCCGAATCTGTTTGGCGTGTGGATCAACCAGGGCTTGAGCGAGCCGAACGTCAACCTGCCTTACCTGCTGCAGGGCGGCCTCGGCCTGCCGGACCGCGCCTATTACCTCGACGCCAGCCCGCGCATGGCCGAGCTGCGCACCCGCTACCAGGACTACATTGCCGCCATGCTCAAGCTGGGCGGTCATGACAATGCCGAACAGCGTGCCGCTAGGGTGTTCGCGCTGGAACTGAAACTGGCGCAAAGCCACGCCACGCGCGAAGAGTCGGCCGACATCCAGAAGGCCAACAACGTCTGGCGCGCAAAAGACTTCGCGGCCAGGGCGCCGGGCATGGACTGGACCGCCTTCCTGCATGGCGCGCGCCTGGGCAAGCAGGACCGCTTCATGGTCTACCACCCGGGCGCGCTCCGCGGCGCAGCGGCCGAAGTGGCCGCCACCGACCTGGCGACCTGGAAGGATTACCTGGCCTTCAACGCCCTGAACCAGTACGCCGACACGCTGCCGAAGGCCTTCGCCGAACTGCGCTTCGAGTTCTACGGCAAGGTGCTGGCCGGCACGCCGCAGCAGTCGCCACGCGCCAAGCGTGCCCTGGGCGCGACCACGGCCGGCGTGCCGGATGCGGTCGGCAAAATGTACGTGAGCAGCTACTTCCCGGCCGAGAGCAAGCGCCAGGTGCAGCGCATGGTGTCCGACATCAAGAGCGCCTTCGAACGCCGCATCGACAAGCTGGAGTGGATGGCGCCGTCGACGCGTGACCATGCCAAGGAAAAAGTGCGCACCATGTACGTCGGCATCGGCTACCCGGACACGTGGGCGTCGTATGGCGGCCTGCAGGTATCGCCGACCGACGCACTGGGCAATGTGCTGCGTGCCCAGGAATTCCGCTACCAGAACGAGCTGGCCAAGCTGAACCAGCGCCCGGTGCGCGCGGCCTGGGCCATGCCGCCGCACGTGGTCAACGCCCTCAACCTGCCGATGCAGAACGCATTGAACTTCCCGGCCGCGATCCTGCAGGCGCCGTTCTTCGACCCGAAGGCGTCGGACGCCGCCAACTACGGCGCGATCGGCGCCGTGATCGGCCACGAGATCAGTCACAGTTTCGACGACATGGGCGCCCAGTTCGACGCCCAGGGCCGCCTGCGCGACTGGTGGACCAAGGAAGACCTGGCGCACTTCCGCGCCGCCTCGCAAAAGCTGGTGGCGCAGTATTCGGCCTACAAGCCATTCGACGACCTGGCGCTGAATGGGCAATTGACGCTGAGCGAGAACCTGTCCGACCTGGCCGGCCTGGCCGCGGCCTACGACGCCTTCAAGCTGTCGCACGCCGCCAAGGATGCGAATGCCGGCGTCGCAGCCGACCGCGAGTTCTTCACCGGCTATGCGCGCGCCTGGCGCAGCAAGATGCGCGAGACCGCGCTGCGCCGCGTCGTGGTGACCGACGGCCACGCCCCGGCCCAGTACCGGACCTATACCGTGCGCAATCTGGACGCCTGGTACAAGGCCTTCGACGTGCAGCCGGGACAGGCGCTGTACCTGGCGCCGCAGGAGCGGGTGCGGATCTGGTAAGCCGCGCCTGACGCGAAAGACGGCGCCCGCTTGCGGGCGCCGCCCCACCTTGGGCGCTGCGCTGGCACAATGTCGGCATGGACCATGACGACATCACCCGGCGCACGCTCGCCCACTACAACCTGACCGCACAGGCCTTCTTCGCCGGCACGGTCGACCACGACGTCAGCCAGAACATCGACGCGCTGCTGGGCGCGATCGAGGCGCCGGCGCCGTACACCATTCTCGACCTCGGCTGCGGGCCGGGACGCGACCTCAAGACCTTCAGCGCGCTCGGCCACCGCGCTATCGGCGTCGACGGCAGCGAACGCTTCGTCGAGATGGCGCGCGCCTACAGCGGCTGTGAGGTATGGCAGCAGGATTTCCTGCAGCTCGACCTGCCTCCGGCGATTTTCGACGGCGTCTTCGCCAACGCCGTGCTGTTCCACGTGCCGAGCGCAGCCTTGCCGCAGGTGCTGGGGCGCCTGTTCGACACCCTGAAGCCGGGCGGCGTGTTGTTCAGCTCGAATCCGCGCGGGCACAACGAAGAAGGCTGGAACGGGCCGCGCTATGGCAGCTATTACGACTGGAACAGCTGGGAGCGCTTGGTGACGGCCGCCGGCTTCGGGGCGCTGCACCATTACTACCGTCCGCCCGGCTTGCCGCGCGATCAGCAGCCATGGCTGGCGAGCGTCTGGCGCAAGCCTGCATGAATCCTGTTTGTTAAGCGTCGTACAGAACCGCCTGGAAGTTACTACTAAGCTGAAGGCTCATCCATGTAACACGCAAGGAGATTGCAATGAACAAGGACCAAATCAAAGGCAAGACCAAGGACGTCGGCGGCAAGATTCAGCAGAAGGTCGGCGAAGCCGTGGGCAGCCGCCAGCAGCAGAGCGAAGGCCTGTCGAACCAGGCCGAAGGCAAAGTGCAGAAGAAGGTCGGTGACCTGAAAGAAGTTGCAAAAGGCAATCGCTGATCCGATTCAGCCTCAATGAAGAAAGCCGCGCATTGCGCGGCTTTTTTTCGTCCCTGGCCGCCGGCTGAGCCGGCTCGGCCGGCTTCAAGGCCCGCGCGCCGGCTCAGCCGGCCTCGGCCTCCCTGGGTCGTCTGTCCCCCAATATGTCCTCGATGTAGAGCATCTTGACCAGCACCGACAGCACCGCCGCCAGCGGCGTCGCCAGCGCCACGCCGGCAAAGCCGAACAGGGTGCCGAAGATCAGCTGCATCACGATCACCAGCGCCGGCGGCAGCTCGATCGCCCTGGCTTCGATCATCGGCTGCAAGACATAACCCTCGAGCATATTGATGGCAGCGAACAGCAGCAGCGCGTACAGCGCCAGGTCGGGGCTGATCGACAGCGCCAGCAGCACCGCCGGCACGCCGGCCATGATCGGTCCGATGTAGGGGATAAAGTCGAGCAGGCCGGCGATGATGCCCAGGATCAGCGCCAGCGGCACGCCCAGCAGGCTGAGGCCGATCGCGGTGGCGCTGCCGACGATCAGCATCGACACCGCCTTGCCCAGCAGCCAGCTGGCGAGCGAGTCGCCCATTTCGTTGAAGACCTGGCGCGCGCGGCCGCGCTTGGCTTGCGGGATCAGGCGGATGAAGCCGCCCGTATAGACGCCCGGCGCTGCGGCAAAATAAATGCCGACGAAAATGATGATCACGACGTTGCCCAGTGCGCCGAGCACGCCGCCGAACAGCAGGCCGGCGTTCGGCATCAACGAACCGAGCTGCTTCATCGCTTCTTCCGGCGCCGGCAATTCGTCCACCACGCGCTGCATCAGCGGATGGCGCTCGACCTCGCCTTGCAGGCGTTCGATCGCCGCCGGCACCTCTTTCGCCAGCTGGCTCGACTGCTCCGAGATCTGCGGCGCCATCGCCCAGCCGCCCAGGCCGATGATGGCGGCCAGGAGCAGCACCACCAGCGTCAGCGCCAGCGTCCGGTTCAGGCCCAGGCGTCGATGCACGATATCGCTCAGCTTGTAGAGCAGGATCGCGAACAGGATGCAGGCGAAGATCAGCAGCAGGGCATCGTAGGCCAGGGTGGCCGCCGCCAGGCCGGCCACGAACAGGGCGCCGATGCCGTAGATCATGGCGGCACGGCGCGCCAGCGCGCGCTGGGGCGTGGGTGGTTCGTGCGCTGCCGGCGCGTGGGAAGGCGTATCGTGGTTGTCCATGGTAGATGCCGATTCAGCGTAGTCGATGTTGCAAAAAGATTAGCATTTACATGAGTCAAACGTCGCGCGGCTGTGCTTGTATGGATGTGTTAGGACGCGAACAGAACGGCAGAGCTGAAGGGCTTAATCTGACCTCAACGCATCGCCACCCGGCATGTACTTGAAAAGGAGAGCACCATGAACAAGGACCAAGTCGAAGGCAAACTGAAGGAAGTTGGCGGCGTCATCCAGGAAGGCGCTGGCAAGATCGTCAACAGCAAGGAGCAGCAGGCGAAAGGCCTGGCCAACCAGGCCGAAGGCAAGCTGCAGGGTTCCGTGGGCGACGCCAAAGAGGCCGTCAAGGATGCGGTCGACGACCTGCACCGTCCGACCACCACCACCACGACCACCCGTCCATAACCGGACGCGGGCCGCGGGCGGGATGACCCGCCACATGAAGACAGCCGCCATGTGCGGCTGTTTTTGTTTGTGCGTCAAGCATTCGATCCGCCATAAAAAAAGCCGCGTCGTGATCGACGCGGCCTTTGCATTGAAACGATACCGGAATTACTTCGCCTCGGTCCCGCCCAGGTTCTTCTTGAAGAACGATTCGATCATGCCGAACACGTGGCGCTGGCTGGTGCGGCCCGAGATGCCGTGCTTGGCGCCCGGGTAGGTCATCAGTTCAAACTGCACGTTGCGCTTGACCAGGTCGTCGATCAGGCGCGTGGTGTTGGTGAACAGCACGTTGTCGTCGGCCATGCCGTGGATCAAGAGCAGCGGCGACTTCAGGCCATCCAGGTGCGCGAATACGCCGCTCTGCTCGTAGGCCGCCGGGTTGCTCTTCGGCGTGGCGCCGACGTAGCGCTCGGTGTAGTGGGTGTCGTACAGCGCCCAGTCGGTCACCGGCGCCACCGAGACGCCCATCGCGATCTTGTCCGACGCCGCCGCCAGCAGGCGCAGCGTCATGAAGCCGCCGTAGCTCCAGCCGAACACGCCGATGCGCTTCGGATCGACAAAGCTCTGCTTGGCCAGCCAGTCGACGCCGGCCACCTGGTCTTCGACTTCGTGCTTGCCCAGGTTGCCGTACAGGGTGTCGGTGAACTGGCGCTCGCGGCGGCCCGAGCCGCGGTTGTCGAGACGAAACACGACGAAGCCCTGCTGCGCCATATACTGGTCAAAGTAATTGCCCCAGGTACGGGTCACGCGCTGCGAGTGCGGGCCGCCGTAGGTGAACAGGAACACCGGATAGCGCTTCGATGCATCGAAGTTGGCCGGCTTGATGATCGAGTAGTACAGCGTCTGGCCGTCGGCCGCCTTCATGCTGCCGTATTCGGTCGGCAGGTGGTCCGGCAGGTACTTGGCGTACGGGTGGTTGGCGTTGAGTTCGTTCTTTTCCAGCCACTCGACCATGCTGCCGTCAGGTTTACGGATCGACACTTGCGGCGGGGTGTTCGGGTTGGAATAGGTTTCCACGAACAGCTTGCCGTTGCCGGCGAAGGCCGCTTCGTGCCAGCCGTCGCCCTTGGTGATGCGGGTCGGCTTGTCGGCCGTGCTGCCGTCCAGCGCCAGGAAATAGGCCTGCTTGTCGATCACGGCTTCGCGGTTCGACGAAATGTAGACCTTGTTGGCGCCTTCGTCGACCGCCAGGATGTCGTCCACGCCCCACTCGCCGCGCGAGATCGGGTGCAGCAGCTTGCCGTTCAGGTCGTACAGGTAGAGGTGCTTGCGGCCGCTGCGTTCCGAAGCCCAGATGAAGGCGTTGCGGCCTTTCAGGAAGCGCAGGTCGTTGTTGATCTCGACCCAGGTCTTCGAGGTTTCGGTGAGCAGCGGACGCTGGGCCAGGGTGGCGACGTCGACCGCCACCAGGTCGAGGCGCTTCTGGTCGCGCGACTGGCGCTGGTAGACCAGGGTCTTGGCGTCGGCGCTGAAGTCGGCGCGGATCAGGTAGATGTCTTTCTCGGCGCCGAGGTCGACCTTGCGCTGCTCGCCGGTGGCGGGATTCACCACCATCAGGTCGATCAGCACGTTCGGGTCGCCCGCGGCCGGGTAGTGCTGGTCGATCACTTCGGTGCGGTCGGCGAAGATCTCGAAGCGGCGCGCCACCGGCACCGGCGCTTCGTCGTAGCGGCGGTAGGCAATCGCCGAATCGTCCGGCGCCCAGTAGTAGCCGGTGTGCTGGCTCATTTCTTCCTGCGCCACGAACTCGGCTTCGCCGTTGTGGATGGTGCCCTTGCCGTCCGTCGTCAGCGCGCGTTCGGCGCCGGTTTTGAGGTCGATCACGACCAGGTTCTGGTCGCGCACGAACGAGACGTAGCGGCCGCGCGGGGAGATTTTCGGATCGGTGACGTTGCCTGATGCGACTTTGCGCGCGGCGTCAGGCTTGGCGGCGTCGACCAGGTACAGGTTGCCGGCGATCGGCACCAGCAGCTGCTTGCCGTCCGGCGACCAGAAATAGTTCAGGATGCCCGACAGGCCGGCGGTACGGGCGCGTTCGCGGCGCGCTTTTTCTTCCAGCGACAATTCTTCGGTTGGCACCAGGCGCTTGGAATCGATCAGGCGGCGCGTGGCCTTGCTCTTGGTGTTGTATTCCCACAAGTCCAGCTGGTACTGGTTGTCGGCGCTGCCGCGCAGGAAGGTGACGCGTTCGCCGTCGGGCGACACGCGCAGGCTGCGCACGCCGGGACCTGCCAGCGAGGTTTCGCCGTGGATGCGGTCCAGGGTCAGGCGTTCGGCCGAGGCCGGCGCGGCCGCGAGCGCGGCCAGGAGAAGGAGGAGAGGGCGCATGGATGTCTCTGGAAAGATTATTAATGTGCAGCAATCGCGAGACGATACCAGAGTCGGCCCGAAAACGCTGTAATTACTTGCCCTGAAACCAACACTCCTTCACATACTAAGCTGCCGCCTTCACCGGCACCGGGCTGCCTGCCCGAATGCGCTGGCGCGCCAGGCGCTCGAACTGCCAGGTCAGCAGCGCGGCCGCCACGGTCAGTGCCGCCACCAGTCCGATCCAGAAGCCGGTAGCCTGCATCGGTTCCGCGGGCGACCACGGGAACCATTGCGGCGCCAGGCCCAGGATGCAGCCGAGCGGCAGCGACAGACCCCAGAACGACAGCAGCTGGATGATCATCGGCGGGCGCGTCACCTGGTAGCCGCGGATGGCCGAGGCGGTGGCGACCTGGGTCGCGTCCGACAGCTGGAACAGGGCGGCGAACAGCAGCAGGTCGGCCGTGACCGCCTGCACCGCCGGGTCGGACGTGTAGGCGGCCGCGATCTGCCAGCGGAACAGGGCGATGCCGATCGCCGACAGCGCGCCGAAGGCGACCGAGACGCCCACGCCGACCCAGCCGACGAAGCGCGCCCGCACCGGGTCGCCTTCGCCCATGGCCTGGCCGACCCGGGTCAGCATGCCGATCGCAAAGCTGAGCGGCACCATGAACACCAGCGAAGAAAAGTTCAGGGCGATCTGGTGCGACGACACTTGCACCACGCCGAAGCGCGCCACGAGCAGGCTGATCAGGCCGAAGGCGCTGACCTCGGCGAAATACGTGACCCCGATCGGCAGGCCCAGGCGCAGCATCGACCAGATGCTCTTGCCCTCGGGCCCTTCGTAGCGGTCGAATGGATAGGTCAGGCGGTAGGCCGGCGAACGCCTGATCCACCACAGCATGGCGAACAGCATCAGCCACATGCCGCTGGCGGTGGCGATGGCGCAGCCGACCGCGCCCAGCTGCGGAAAGCCGAGCTTGCCGTACACCAGCAGCCAGCTGACGATCGTGTTCCAGACCAGGCCGGCGATCGCGATCCACATGATCGGCTTGGTCTGGTTGATGCTGGTGGTGTAGCCGTACAGTGCGCGGTACACGCCGAAGGCCGGCATGCCGAGGCTGATTACGTGCAGGAACAGCGAGGCGCGCGCGGCCACCGGCGCATCCAGTCCGACGTGGTCGAACAGCAGCGTGCACAGGTTGGCGAACAGGCAGGCCACCACGCCCACCAGCAAGCCCTTCCACATGGCCTGGCGCACCGAGTGCGGCACCTGGTCGTGGCGCGCGGCGCCGATCTCGTGCGCGACCACGGTATTGATCGCCATCATGGTGCCCATTACGGTCACCAGCACGATCGACCACACCGCGGTGCCGAGCGAGACCGCGGCCAGTTCCTCGGCGCTGACGTGGCCGGTCATGGCGACGTCGACCACGCCCATGCCGACCGTGGCCAGCTGGCCCACCAGTACCGGCCACGACAGGCGCCAGAGGGTGGCGATCTCGGTGCGGACGGGGTGGCGGGCGGTGGCGGCGTTGGTGGTGGTCATGGTGCAGTCGGGACGGCGTTCGACGGAACCCATGATTTTACTGATTTATTGACAAGGCCGGTATCCGGGCCGCACGACGCGCGCTACCCATGCCGATTTAGATCCCACAATACATTGCGCCGTCGCAATGCCAGCGCCCACGATCTGCACGACCGTAGGGTGTCAAGCCGACGCGGAGAGCGCCATGGAAGAGCTGTTGCCGTACTACGAGCGCGAGCTGGTCTACCTGAACACGGTCGGGCGCGAACTGGCGCACCAGTACCCGCGCCTGGCCGCCGAACTGGGCCTGGGCGCGGAGAGCAGCGAAGACCCGCACATCCGGCGCCTGATCCAGGCCGTGGCCCTGCTCAACGCGCGTACCGCCCGCAAGCTGGACGACGACTACCCCGAATTCACCGATGCGCTGCTGGGCAGCCTGTACCCGCATTTCCTGCACGGCTTGCCGAGCTGTTCGATCGTGCGGATTGACGCCAGCGAAGCGGCGCGCGCCGCCAGGATCGAGCACGTGCACGTGGTGCCGCGCGGCACCGAGATGCAGGCGCTGGCCGCCAAGGGCGCGCCGGTGCGCCTGCGCACCACGGCCGACCTGGCGCTGGCGCCGGTGAGCGTGGCGCGCGCCTGGTTCGAGCCGGTGGCGCAGCTGCCGCCACGCGCCCGCATGGCGCCGCGCGCCGGCGCACGCATCGGCCTCGCCCTCGAGAGCCTCACGCCGCTGCGCATGCTGCCCCAGCTCGGCCTGCCGCGCCTGCGCCTGCACGTCGACGCCGACGGCGCGCTGGCGGCGGCGCTGCTCGACAGCCTGTTCATGGGCGTGCTCGAGACCTGGGTCGAGTCCGAAGGCAGCGACGCCTGGCGCCGCCTGGAACGGTTGCCGCTGCGCCTGGGCGGGCTCGAATCGGATGAGGCGCTGGTGCCGGAACCGCCGCATGCGCATCCGGCCTACCGCCTGCTGCTCGAATATTTTGCTTTTCCCGACAAATTCCACTTCATCGACGTCGACCTGGCCCAGCTGGCGCCGCTGCTGCCGGCCGGCGCGCGCCGCATCACCCTGCATTTTTTGCTGGGCGGCATGCCGGCCGAGGCCGCGCCGGCGCGCATCCTGCGCGCGCTGTCGGCCGCGCACCTGGCGCCCGGTTGCGCGCCGGTGGTGAACCTGTTTCGCCAGCCGGCGGCGCCGGTGCGCATCACCCAACGCGCGGCGCTGTATGACGTGGCGCCGAACCGCCACGAAGAGGGCGTCGAGGTCTACAGCATCGATGCGGTGCATGTGTTGCGCAGCGAGGACGGCAAGAGCGCCAGCCTGGCCTACCGGCCGTATTACGGTCTCGGCCATGGTGAGGGCGGTGAGGATATTTCCGGCCGGCGCTACTGGTTCGCACGCCGCGACGACGCCGGCGATCAGCACCGGCGCATGAAGATCGGCTTCAGCGACGACGACTTCGCCCTGCTTGGCGCCCGGGATTGGGTCGCCTCGATCGAACTGACCTGCAGCAACGGCGTGCACGCCTGCAGCGCCGGCTTTGGCGCGCCCGGCGGCGACCTGGCCAGCGAGACCGCCAGCAACGGCTTGCCGATCCGCCTGCTGCGCAAGCCGAGCGCGCCGCTGGGCTTCGGTCAGCGCCCGGGCAGCCACTGGCGCCTGGTGGCGCAGCTGGCGCTGAACCACCGCTCGCTGGCCGACCTCGACGCCCTGCGCGAGACGCTGGCGCTGTACGACCTGGCGCGCTCGGCCACCACCCGGCGCCAGGTGGCCGGCATCGTGGCGCTGGCGGCGCGTCCTGCCACCGCCTGGCTGCGCAACCGCTACGGCGCCTCGCTGGTGCATGGGGTCGAGCTCAGGATGACGATCGACGAGGACGCGTTCGCGGGCAGCAGCCTGTTCGTGTTCGGCCAGGTGATCAGCCGCTTCCTGGGGCTCTACGTGCACCTGAACAGTTTCACGCGGCTGGTGCTGGTGTCGAACCGCGAAGGGGCGGGCGAGCGTGGACGCGAGCTGCTGCGCTGCGAGCCGCGCACCGGCAGCCTGGCGCTGCTGTGATGGCCGAGGCGAGCGACATTCCGGGCAGCAGTAGCGCCGCAGTGCCGGCGGCGGCGCCGACGGCTTTGGCGGCCCCGGTAGCGCCGCGCGGCGTGATCCCCGACCTGCTGCAGCACCCGCAGCGCTACGCCTTTTTCCAGGCGGTGCGGCTGCTGGTGCGCTGGCTGGTGCGCCAGGGTATTGCGCCGGAACAGGCGCTGGGCCTGATCCGCTTCCGCAACAGCCTGGCGCTGGGCTTTCCGCCGAGCGAGATCGAAGCGATCGCCTGCACCACCGAAGGCGCGCCGGCGGTCAATGTCACGCCTGCCTTGATGGGCTTGCTCGGTGTGAGCGGCGCCTTGCCACTGCACTACACCGAGCGCTTCGCCGCCTGGGAAGCCGAGTCGCGCGACGGCGGCGCGCGCGCCTTCCTCGACCTGTTTTCCAGCCGCCAGGTGGCGCTGTTCTATCGCGCCTGGTGCAAGTACCGGTTGCGCCATCCGGCCGATGGCGAGCACGACCGCTTGCTGCCGCTGCTGCTGGCGCTGGCGGGCGGGGCGCAGAGCGCAACCGATGACCTTGCCGCGCCCGATCCGGAGACGCTGGCGTGCGCACGCTTCGCCGCCGCCCTGCGCAGCCGCGTGGTCAGCGCCGGGCTGATCGCCGGCGTGCTGCGCGCCTATTTCCAGGTGCCGGTGGCGGTCGAGCAATTCAGCGGCCGCTGGGACGTGCTGGCGCCGGACCAGCGCACGCTGCTGGCGCGCGGCAATTGCGAACTGGGCGCCGGCGCCACCGCCGGCGCGCGCCTGCCGCGTCCCGAACTCGGCATGCGCGTGCGCCTGGGGCCGCTCGAGCGCGAGGAATTCGAACGCTTCCTGCCCGGCGCTGCCGGCAGCCGCGCGCTGGCCGGCCTGCTCGACCGCTTCGCGATCGAAGTGCCGTACCGCGAACTGCAGGTGGTGCTGCGGCGCGATGCCGTCGGCGGCGTCAACCTGGATGGCGCCACCCGGCTCGGCCTGGACGGCTTCCTGTGCACCGCATCCGGCGGGCGTGACCGCGACGACGTGTGCTACCTGCTGCCCTGATTCCCGGCGCACGCGCGCGCCGCGCGGCGCGGCGCCGACCTACAATTGTTGCAACGCTTTCTCCGCATGCAATACAGCGCATGCGGAGCAACATGCATCGGAAAATCACATCGAATATGGAGGTCGTATGGAACCAGCAGAGCAGGTGGAATTGAATGCCCAATCCTTGCAGGGCCGGCGCGTGGCGGTCCTGATGACGGACGGCGTCGAGCAGGTGGAATACACGAAGCCGCGCAGCTTCCTCGAGGGGCAGGGCGTGCAGGTGACGCTGCTGTCGCCGAAGGGAGCGGGCGAACAGGTCCAGGGTTTCAATCACCTGGACCCGGCCGACAAGTTCACGGTGGACCTGAACGTGGCGCAAGCGCAGGTGGGCGACTATGACCTGCTGCTGTTGCCGGGCGGCGTCGCCAATCCGGACAACCTGCGCCTGAGCCCGGAGTCGATCGCCTTCATCAAGGCCTTCGGCGACGAGGACAAGCCGATCGCCGCCATCTGCCACGGCCCGTGGCCGCTGATCGACGCCGGCGTGGCCGAATCGAAGCACATGACCAGCTGGCCGTCGCTGCAGACCGACCTGCGCAATGCCGGCGCGGAATGGACCGACGAAGAAGTGGTCGTCGATGGCAAGCTGATCACCAGCCGCAAGCCGGACGACATCCCGGCCTTCAACGAAGCGATCAGGAAGCAGCTGATGGTGCTGCAGACGGCCGGTTCCGATCCGGGACCGACCTCGTAACCGTCAAGCGAGATCGGTGGTCACTGCAGGTGCTGCCATAGCGTCAGGCTGCCGATCGCGATCAGGACCAGGCCGCCGAACACTTCGGCGCGCTTGCCGAACACGGCGCCGATGCGGCGCCCGACCAGCATCCCCAGCGTCACCATGCTCAAGGTCGCCAGGCCGATCGCCAGCGCCGGCTGCAGGATGCCGGTATCGGTGAAGGCCAGGCCGGCGCCCACCACCAGGGCGTCGATGCTGGTGGCGAAGCCGGTCAGCGCCAGCAGCCAGAAGGCGCGCGGCGCCGCTTCCTCGCCGGTGTCCGGCGCCTGCATCCCCTCATGCATCATGCGCAGGCCCAGGCCGCCCAGCAGCACGAAGGCGATCCAGTGATCCCAGCTCTCCACGTACGAGGCCGCGATGCTGCCCAGCGCCCAGCCGACCAGCGGCGTGACGCCTTCGATCAGGCCGAACAGCAGGCCGGTCTTGAGTGCTTCGCTGAAAGGGATGTGATTGCGGCGTGCACCCATGGCGATAGCGACGGCAAAGGCGTCGGTCGACATGGCGAAGGCGAGGATGATGATGGCGGCGAGAGTCATGACAGCTTTCCGATCGGGCACAGGTCGCAAAAACGACAAAGGCATGCCGCGTGGCCCGATCGTCACGCAAACATGCCATTGGTCTTGCCAACCAGAAGGCTTCCGCACCATGACGCGAGCGCGTCAAGTATGTTGATACGGGAACTTCCGTTGAAGGAAGCAGGCTACTCCCCAAGGGCGGGCGCCATGGTATCGCAAAGCGGATGTTGATACAAGGAATGCACCCGGAACGCAGCGCTTACGCCGGACCTTCCTGCTCCATCGTCGCGCTTGACTTGCGCCACAGCATGGTGCCGAGGCACAGCAGCGCCATGAGCGCCAGCCCGGCCATGGCGATCTGCTCGCCGATCCGTTCAATGCGCGACTTGGCCAGGATCAGGTCCACCGGACCGCTGCCGCGACCGGCGATCACGGACAGCACCGGTGTTTTCGCATTGAACTTCTGCACCGTGCAAGCGCTGCGCGCGCCGCGCGCGCACTCCCAGCCCGGGTAGAAGAAGTGGCGCACCAGCAGCCGCGCTTCGCCGGCGCCGTCGAGGTGCAGCCGCATGTGGCGCGGCGTGATCTGCTCCAGCCTGACGCCCTGGGCGCCCTGGGCGCCCTGGCCGGACAGCAGGCGTACCTTGCCGTTATCGGGAAACAGTGTCTTCGCGACGAGTGGATCGCCCATCTGGTATTCGGGCACGTCGATCGAGCCGGGCTTCGGAGTGTCGCTGAAGATCGGCTTGAGCACGAACATCAGCGCGATGTTCACGGCGGCGAGCGCGACGAACACCGGCAGCAGCAAACGCTGGCGCCTGGTGCGTGCACTGCCGGCGGCGCGGTTGCGAACCCACTGCACGTACAGTGCCGCGACCAGCGCCAGCAGCACGCACTGGGTGGTCAACAGGCGCCACGGAAACTGGATCTTCTGCGCGATCGGCAGCAACACCCAGACCGGCGCCGACAGCCTCGTCATCAGGAACAGGATGGCGAGCGAACCGGCCATCGACAGCCGCACCAGGGCGCGGTGGGTCGGATTCACGTCGCGTGCGCGCAGCAGCAGCCAGCCCAGCACGAACAGGGCGCCGCACTGCACCACCGAGATGCCGGCGATGCCGATCTCGGCGCCCGGACGCGGCCAGCGCTGTCCGGCCAGCAGCAGCCAGCGGAAGAAATCGAAATAGCCGGCATACAGCGCGCTGCCATTGATGAAATGCTGGTGCGTCAGCGCCGTGGCCAGGTAGGCGCCGGCGATGGCGATTGCAGCGGCCGACGCGGCGCAGGTCCAGAGCAGGATGCTTTTCTTCTTCGCATGCAGCGCCAGCACGGCGGCATAGGCGAGGTACAGCGGCGGCAGGGCGATGCACGACGGCGCGTGGCTCAGGAACAGGGCGGCGCTCGACAGCGTGAAGACGGCGACCGCGCGCGCCGGCCTGCGCTCGAACTGATGAATCGCCCACAGCGAGAACGGCGCCCAGGTAAAGGCCCACAGTTCGGCGTACGCCGAGCGGTAATAGGTGTCGATGAACAGGTGATAGGGCGCCACCATGAACACGATCGCCCCCAGCAGCGCGCTGGTGCGGTCGCGCGTGACCTGCATCAGCCATAGGTAGGCGCCGGCGCCGCTGGCATAGAAGCCAAGCGCGGCCAGGATGCCGAGGCGGTGCTGGGCCCAGCCATGGCCATCGGACAATGGCGCCAGCACGGCGGCCAGGTAGTGCGGCAGCGGCGGGTAGATGAAGAAGGCCGGGCTGCCCAGGCCGCCGTTCAGTCCGGGCAGCCAGCGCGGATAGAACTCGCCGTTCCACAACTGCTGGGCGAAATCCTGCTGCCAGCGCACGTGCGCCAGCGCATCATGGCCGCTGACCGGCAGCCCGATCAGCCAGATCGGCAGCAGCAGGGCGGCGGACAGGACGAACAGGATGGCGTAGGGGGAAATGTGCAGGCGGCCGAAGGCGAGCAGGGCGCCGAGACTGAAATAATTCGGACTGACCGGATTGGGTTGGCTGTGCATGGGGCGGCAGGTAAGGGATGGGACTGCTGGTACACGAACGCATTCATTCTCGGTAAGTCAGCTGGCTGATGGAATGTAACAGGGGGTTGTAATTTAGGCCATTAATTTTGATTACTTTTTAACATCAGCCTGTTTTTCGACGTATTTATGCAACGCAGCAAACGCGGATCCGGTCGCCGTTATCCGTGCATCGGCAATGAAAAAGCCGCTGGCGAAGCAGCGGCTTTGTCGTGGAGGCGAGCGTCTTCTAGCTGTCGTTCGGCCTGGCATGCTGCCAGCGCGCAGCCAGGCACAATGCCGCGAGCAAGACCAGGCCGGCGCAGCTCACCAGAAGACCAATGCGCTCGCCGCGCGTCTTGGCCAGGATCACGTCGACGCTCTGCTTGCCTGCCTTGACGTCGACAGCCAGCACAGGCGTGCCGGGACCAAATCTGGCGACGGTGCAACCGGCGGAGGCGCCGCTGCATTCCCAGCCGGGGTAGTAGAACTGGCGCACGATCACGCGCACGTCGCTGGCGGCATCGACATGGATGCGCAGATGACGCGGCGACAGTGCCTCGAGCCGCGCGCTGCCCTGGCCGGTGACGACCCGGACCTTGCCGCCGTTATCGAAAAGCGCCGCCGAACCATTGACGGGGCCCATGCGGTATTCGGGCACGTCGATGCTGCCCGGCGCCGGATGACGTTCGAACACCGGCTTGCCCAGGACCAGCAGACCGCCATTGACGGCAAGCAGCACAGCGAGCAAGGGCAGGGCCAGGCGTTGCCGGATGGTACGTGGCGCGTGACCCAAGCCGCGTGTTGCCTGGACATACAGGGCTGCGACCAGCGCCAGCAGCATCGTCTGCGCAGTCAGCAGGCGCCACGGGAACTGGATCTTCTGCGCCAGCGGCACCAGCTTCCACAGCGGCGCAGCCACGATGGTCATCATCAGCAGCAGGAAGATCGCGCCGGCGATGGCGATCTTGACCAGCGCGCGCTGGCCCGCATCCAACGGAGTCGCGCGCAGCAGCAGGCCGCCCAGCACGAACAAGGCGCCAAACTGCACCACCGTGATCCCGGAAATGGCCAGTTCGCCACCTTGCCAGCGGCCGGACAGCAGCAGCCAGCGGTCGAACTCGAAGAAGCCCGTGTACAAGGCGTCATTATTGATATAGCCCTGGTGCGTCAGCGCAGTGGCCAGATAGCCGCCTGCGAGCAGGATCGCCGCCGCCGACGCGGCGCAGGTCCAGAGGAAGATGTCCTTCCTCTTCTCGGACCAGGCCAGCCAGGCGGCGTAGGCGACATACACCGGCGGCAGCACCAGGCACGACGGCGCATGGCTCAGGGCCAGGGCGGCCGTGGCCAGCGTATACACACCCACGCCGCGCGCGGGATTCCTGGCGATGAGATGGATCGCCCACAGCGACAACGGCGCCCAGGCGAAGGCCCACAACTCGGCATACGCCGAGCGGTGATAGGTATCCAGGAAAAGGTGGTAGGGCGCAAGCAGGAACACCAGCGCGCCGCACAATGCGCTGATCCGGTCGCGCGTCAGCGCGTGCAGCCACAGCCATGCGCCGACGCCGCCGACGAACAGCGCCAGCGTCGCCGAGATGCCGAGCCGCTGCTGGGCCCATGCGGCGCCGTCCGACAGCGGGGCGAGCAGGGCCGCGACGAAGTGCGGCAGCGGCGGATAGATGAAGAAGGCCGGGCTTCCCAGGCCTTCGTTGATGCTCGCCAGCCAGCGCGGATACAGGTCGCCGCTCCAGAACTGCTCGGCGAACACGGCTTGCCAGCGCGCGTGGGTCGGCGCGTCGTGGCCGCTGAAGGGCAGGCCGATCAGCCAGACCGGGAGCATCAGGCACAGGCTGGCCAGCAGCAGGACCAGGAGCGGGCGGGATTGAAACAGGCGCACGGCGCTGCCGGGCTGGGTGTTGGTCGGAACGGTTGGATTCGGTTGGTGCTGCATGGGGCAAAGTCCTGGTCGATAGCTGCAGGCGCATTCGCCCATCGCTTTCCGGTAGAAAAGTTCGTGCCGAAATGTAGCAGTGGGTTGCTTTAATGTCTATTGTTTTCGTTTCGCGCATCGAACCGTGCGGCCGCTGCACCTGGAAGACTGGCGGATCGGAAAAAGAAAAAGCCGCTGACGAATCAGCGGCTTTATCAGGAAGAGGTTGGTGGAGGCGGCGGGAATTGAACCCGCGTCCGCAAGCACTCTACAGACAGTTCTACATACTTAGCACTATCATTTGATTTGACCTGGACAACGGGGATGTGCACCCTTTGTACAAGCGAGTTACCTTAAATTTCGGAAGCAACCAAGTAACCCGATTGATTCCTAGCCTCTGTAAATGACTCTACCAGTCTTGCGACTCACCCCAGAGGCGAGGTGTTGTAGAGCTAGCAGCAATTAAGCTGCTTGTGCGTACGAGTTATCGTTTGCAGTTATTGATTTCTGGATGTATTTACGAGGTAACCAGTCCTCGGTATGCCCTGCGCTGCTTTGCAACCCACGTCGAAACCAGGTCGCCCCCAACGTCAAGAGCCTTCATTGTACCTCAATCGCCGGCGATGTACAGATCCGTTCCTTAGGCCCGGCTTAATACGGTGGTTTCTGGCCAGGTGCTACGCATGTTCCCGAGCGACACCACCGTCGGCGTGTTCAAGAAAAAAGCCGCAAGCTGAACGCCTGCGGCCAAGGGGAGAGAGCTTGAATCGGATTAGCGGTTGCGGTTGGCGATTTCGTTGCCGATGATGCCGCCGCCGATCACGCCGGCCACGGTGGCCAGTTTCTTGCCGTTGCCGCCGCCGATCTGGTTGCCGATCAGGCCGCCGATCACGGCGCCGGTGCCGATGCCGACATAATTCGGCTGGGCTGGCGCTGGTGCCGGCTGCGCATAGCGTGGCTCCTCATAACGCACCGGCTTCGGTGCGGCGTGCACGACGCGGGTTTTCTCTACCACTTTGACCACCGGCTTTTCCTTGATGATCACGGTCGGCTGCGGCTGGGCCTGCACCGGCTGGGCGTAGGCGACCTGCTGGGCCGGTACCATCGCAGGCACCATGGCCGGGACCATCTGCGGCGCCGGGGCAGCGCTCAGTTGCTGCGCCATCTGGCCCGGCTGGGCGGCGAGCTGAGGATTCATGCCTGCCTGCTGCATGGCGTACGGCGAAGCGGCTGCCAGTGGCAGGGCCGGCTCGGGTGCGCTCTTCGAGGTCGGCAGCAGGCCGGTGATGGCGGCGGCGCCGGTCAGGCTGACAATGATCACCGAAGCGGCAGCGGCGGCGATCAGCGGGTGGATGCGGTTGGCGGTCGGGTTTTGCATGATCTGCTCCAGAAGACGTTGCGTTGTCGTATGGGAGTAGATTAATGGCGAGCCCGGTTCGGAGCTAGACGCGCTCCTGTATCAATCGTAAAGATCTGTAAGCGAGCGCAGAAAGAGGTGGGCGGCGCGCTCGCCGCCCTGTGAATTTCAGGCAGCGCGCTGTGCGGCAGCCGCCACGTCGCGCAAGGTCGCCAGCAGCTGCGCCGGCGTATCGAGCAGGTAATCGGCGCCCCAGGTCGACGGCTCGATCGAGCCGCAGTAGCCCCAGGCGCAGGCCACGGTGACCATGCCGGCGGCGCGGCCGGCTTCGATGTCGCGCAGGTCGTCGCCGACGTACCAGCACTGTTCTGGTGCAAGGCCGAGCCGGCGCGCGCCTTCGAGCAGCGGCGCCGGATGCGGTTTGGCGTGCGGCGTGGTGTCGCCGGAGACAATGCAGCCGGCGTGGCCAAGGGCGATCTGCGGCACCAGCGGATCGGTGAAACGCATCGGCTTGTTGGTGACGATGCCCCAGGCCATGCCGGCTTCCTCGATGCCCGCCAGCAGTTCATTGATGCCGTCGAACAGCGTGGTGTGCAGCGCCATCGCCGACTGGTAGCGGTCGAACCAGGCCAGGCGCAGCTCTTCATACCCTTCGTCGCCCGGCGCCAGGCCGAAGGCGGCGCCGATCATGCCGCGCGCGCCGGCCGAGGCGGTCGGACGCAGCACTTCGTACGGCGTCGGATCGAGGCCGCGTTCAAGGCGCAGCCAGTTGACGGCCGCGGCCAGGTCGGGCGCGGTGTCGGCCAGCGTGCCGTCGAGGTCGAACAGGACGGCGCGCGGCGCCGGCAATACGGTCGGGAAGGTCATTGTCAGAGCGGTTTGCTGCACGCCACCATGTAGTTCACATCGGTGTCGTTGTTGAGCGAATAGATCTTGGTCAGCGGATTGTAGGTCAGGCCTTTCAGGCCGTCGACCTGCAGCCCGGCCGAGCGCACGTATTGCGACAGTTCGGCCGGAGTGATGAACTTGCCGTAGTCGTGGGTGCCGCGCGGCAGCATGCGCAGGATGTACTCGGCGCCGATCACCGCGAACAGATAGGACTTGGGGTTGCGGTTCAGGGTCGAGAAGAACACATGGCCGCCCGGTTTGACCAGTGCCGCGGCAGCGCGCACGATCGAGGCCGGGTCCGGCACGTGCTCGAGCATTTCCATGCAGGTGACCACGTCGAACTGGCCCGGCTCCTGGGCCGCCATCTCTTCGGCCGCGATGTGCTTGTAGCGCACCTCGACGCCCGATTCCAGGCTGTGCAGGTCGGCCACTTTCAGCGCCTTTTTCGACAGGTCGATGCCGGTCACCTTGGCGCCTTTTTTCGCCATCGCTTCGGACAGCACGCCGCCGCCGCAGCCGATGTCGATCACGTTCTTGCCCGCCAGTGGCGCGCGCGCGTTGATCCATTCCAGGCGCAGGGGATTGATTTCGTGCAGCGGACGGAATTCCGAAGTCGGATCCCACCAGCGGTGGGCCAGTTCGCTGAATTTTTGGACTTCTTGGTGGTCTACGTTTGTCGTCGTCATAGCACGGAATAATAACGGAAATACTGCGCCTCATCGACGCATAAGAAAAAACCCCGCCGAAGCGGGGTTTCAATTGGCCGGGGCCGGATTACTTGTTGACGCTGCGGGTACCGACGACTTCGATCTCCACGCGACGGTTCTGGGCGCGGCCTTCGGCGGACTTGTTGTCGGCCTTCGGCTGGCTTTCGCCCTTGCCTTCGGTGTAGATACGGGTGTCTTCGACGCCCTTGGTCTTCAGGTAGGCCTTGACGGCTTCGGCGCGGCGGATCGACAGCTTCTGGTTGTAGGCGTCGGTGCCGATCGAGTCGGTGTGGCCGACGGCGATGATCACTTCCAGGTTCATGTCGCCCAGCTTGCCGGTCAGCTCATCCAGCGAGGCCTTGCCGGCCGGCTTCAGGATCGCCTTGTCGAAGTCGAAGAAGGCATCAGCCGAGTAGCTCACTTTTTCCGAGGTCGGGACCGGTGCGGCGGCGACCGGCGCAGGCGCGGCTTCAGCAACCGGAGCCGGTGGCGGCGGCGGAGCGACGCACTTGCCGTTTTCCAGTTTCTCTGGCTCGACGCACAGCGGCGCGTCGCAGCCCGGGACCGCGTCCGCCGGGGTCCAGTAGCCGGTGCGCCAGCACAGACCGAAAGGATTGCGCGCGATCACGCCGCGCGCGTCCTGCACGTAGGCGCTGTGCGGGGTGCGGGCCTGGATGTCGGTGCTCAGAGGAGCGTACGGCGGCGCGCTTTGTGCCGAGGCGATGCCCGCGATTGCGGCCGATGCGGCGAGCAGAACGGTGATCAGTTTCTTCATATTCTTTTCCTTTCGGTAAATTCCGTGTCGATTCGGAGCAGGCTCGATGGTGTCAAGAGATTAACACGGCGGCCGCCCTGTCCGTTTCGAATTGTGAAACAAGCAATTAACTTCCTGGCCATTTTGCCACATGCACCAAAATCGCACGACTGCACCTAAATCAAACATCCTGCATTAACTGCTTGACGTTGTTTTACCGCAACATTTTCACAAGCGGAACAGCTCGGCGACGACAATACTGGAAGTTTTGTGTTTCCTATAACAAAGTTTGTACCAATAAGGCGTCGGCTGGAATTGCGCAGTTGCTATGACGCGCGTGGTAGAATCGACCGTTATAACTAATTACCTTCGCCTGGAAGTAGTCGACCCGCCCCATGGATCAATTCGCAAAAGAAACAGTCCCGATTTCCCTCGAAGAAGAGATGCGCAAGAGCTACCTCGATTACGCGATGAGCGTGATCGTGGGCCGTGCGCTGCCGGACGTGCGCGACGGCCTGAAGCCGGTGCACCGCCGCGTGCTGTACTCCATGCACGAAAGTAACTACGTCCATAACCGCCCGTACGTGAAGTGCGCGCGCGTGGTCGGCGACACCATGGGTAAGTACCACCCGCACGGCGACGCGTCGATCTACGACACCCTGGTGCGCATGGCCCAGGACTTCTCGCTGCGCTATACGCTGGTCGACGGGCAGGGCAACTTCGGCTCGATCGACGGCGACAGCGCCGCGGCGATGCGTTATACCGAGTGCCGCCTGGACAAGATCGCCGGCGAAATCCTGGCCGACATCGACAAGGACACCGTCGACTTCCAGCCGAACTATGACGGCAAGGAAAAAGAACCGACCGTCCTGCCGACCCGCATCCCTAACCTGTTGATCAATGGTTCGTCGGGCATCGCGGTCGGCATGGCCACCAACATTCCGCCGCACAATCTGTCGGAAGTCATCAACGGCGCGCTGCACGTGCTGCGCAATCCGGAATGCTCGATCGACGAGTTGATCGAACTGATCCCGGCCCCGGACTTCCCGACCGCCGGCATCATCTATGGCGTCTCGGGCGTGCGCGACGGTTACCGCACCGGCCGCGGCCGCGTGGTGATGCGCGCCAAGACCCACTTCGAAGAGTATGGCAAGGATGGCGGCCGCACCGCGATCATCATCGACGAGCTGCCGTACCAGGTAAATAAAAAGTCGCTGCTCGAGCGGATCGCCGAGAACGTGCGCGACAAGAAGCTGGAAGGCATCAGCGACATCCGCGACGAGTCCGACAAGTCGGGCATGCGCGTGGTGATCGAGCTGAAGCGCGGCGAAGTGCCGGAAGTGGTGCTGAACAATCTGTACAAGCAGACCCAGCTGCAAGACACCTTCGGCATGAACATGGTGGCGCTGGTCAATGGCCAGCCGAAGCTGCTGAACCTGAAGCAGATGCTGGAATGCTTCCTGTCGCACCGCCGCGAAGTGGTCACCCGCCGCACCGTATTCGAGCTGCGCAAGGCGCGCGACCGCGGGCACATGCTGGAAGGCCTGGCGGTTGCACTGGCCAACATCGACGACTTCATCGCCATCATCAAGGCCGCGCCGACCCCGCCGGTGGCGAAGGTGGAACTGATGGGGCGCGCCTGGGATTCTTCCCTGGTGCGCGAAATGCTGAACCGTACCGAAACCGGCGCCGCCGGCGGCATCGAGGCCTTCCGTCCGGAGCACCTGCCGAAGCACTACGGCATGCAGCAGGATGGCCTGTACAAGCTGTCGGACGAGCAGGCGCAAGAGATCCTGCAGATGCGCCTGCAGCGCCTGACCGGTCTGGAGCAGGACAAGATCGTCAACGAGTACAAGGAAGTGATGGCCCACATCGCCGACCTGCTCGACATCCTGGCCAAGCCGGAACGCGTGACGACCATCATCGTCGACGAGATGGGGCAGATCAAGGCCGACTATGCCGACAACGGCAAGGACACCCGCCGTTCGGCCATCGAGCACAACGCCAGCGACCTGGAAACCGAAGACCTGATCACCCCGCAGGACATGGTGGTCACGCTGTCGCACTCGGGCTACATGAAGTCGCAGCCGATCGCCGAATACCGCGCCCAGAAGCGCGGCGGCCGTGGCAAGCAGGCGATGGCGACCAAGGACGACGACTGGATCGACCAGCTGTTCATCGCCAATACCCACGACTACATGCTGTGCTTCTCGAACCGCGGCCGCATGTACTGGCTGAAGGTATGGGAAGTGCCGCAAGGATCGCGCAACTCGCGCGGCAAACCGATCGTCAACATGTTCCCGCTGCAGGACAACGAGAAGATCACGGTCATCCTGCCGCTGCAGGGCGAGAACCGCACCTTCCCGGAAGACCACTACGTGTTCATGGCGACCTCGCTCGGCACCGTCAAGAAGACGCCACTGCGCGACTTCAGCAACCCGCGCAAGGCCGGCATCATCGCGGTCGACCTGGACGAAGGCGACGTGCTGGTCGGCGCCGCCCTGACCGACGGCAAGCACGACGTGATGCTGTTCTCGGACGGCGGCAAGGCGGTGCGCTTCGACGAGAACGACGTGCGTCCGATGGGCCGTACCGCGCGCGGCGTGCGCGGCATGAACCTCGAAGAAGGCCAGGGCGTGATCGCGCTGCTGGTGGCCGAGAGCGAGCAGCAGTCGGTGCTGACCGCGACCGAGAACGGCTTCGGCAAGCGTACCCCGATCGTGGAGTACACCCGCCACGGCCGCGGCACCAAGGGCATGATCGCGATCCAGACCAGCGAGCGTAACGGCAAAGTGGTGGCCGCGACCCTGGTCGAGCCGAGCGACGAGATCATGCTGATCACCACCGGCGGCGTCCTGATCCGTACCCGCGTGGCCGAGATCCGCGAGATGGGCCGCGCGACCCAGGGCGTGACCCTGATCGCGGTCGAAGACGGCACCAAGCTGTCGGGCCTGCAGCGCATCGTCGAGACCGACCTGGAAGAGGTCGAGCTGGAACCGGCGCCGGAATAAAGCGGCGCAGGGGCGGGAATACAGCCGTGTTCCCGCCGGCGGCCGGCCCTCTGGAAGCGGGCCGGCCTTGTACGAAATCGATGGGCCCAGCGCCCGCATCGGGATAACGATAATGAAAAAACTCCTCGCCGCACTCTTTGTCAGCGCCGCCTTTGCCGGCGCTCCTTCGTTCGCCATGGCCCAGGCCACGGCGCCGGCCGCAGCGGCCACGCCAACTGCGGCCGTCGATCCGCAAACCACCGCCGCCGTCAAGCAGATGCTCGACGCGATGGAAGTGCGCAAGATGATGACCGCCTCGTTCGCCGAGATGCAGAAGGCGCTGCCGCAGATGATGCGCGCCCAGGTGGGCGCCGTGATCAACGCCGATACCTCGATGGACGCGGCGAAGAAGCAGGAAGCGCTGGCCAAGGTCGAGCAGATCCTGCCGGGCGCGGTGGACGCCGTGGCCAAGGTGTTCCGCGATCCGGCCCTGATCGACGAGATGATGGCCGAGATGGTGCCGCTGTACGCCAACAACTACACCACCGCCGAGATCAAGGAACTGACCAGGTTCTACGGCACCCCGCTGGGCCGCAAGATGCTGGCGCTGACGCCGCGCCTGTCGGCCGAGAGCATGGCCATCGGCCAGCGCATCGTCACCCCGCGCCTGAACAACCTGATGCAGGACATCATGCAGGCCGCCGCGCAGGCAAAATAAACATCTTGGAAAGGACCGCATGACCCGGATATTCAACTTCTCGGCCGGCCCGGCCGTGTTGCCAACGGAAGTGCTGCAGCAGGCGGCGGGCGAGATGCTCGACTGGCACGGCAGCGGCATGTCGGTGATGGAGATGAGCCATCGCGGTCCCGAGTTTTCCAGCATCCACCGCCAGGCGCTCGATGACCTGCGCGAGCTGCTGGACGTTCCAGCCAACTACAAAATCCTGTTCCAGCAGGGCGGGGGGCTGGGGCAGAACGCCATCGTCCCGCTCAACCTGGCGCAGCGGCGCAACGACCCGGTGATCGACTTCGTCCACACCGGTTCGTGGTCGGGCAAGTCGATCAAGGAAGCGGCGCGCTATGCGCGCGTCAACGTGGCCGCGTCGAGCGAGGTGGACCAGTTTTCGCGCGTGCCGGCGCGCGATACGTGGCAGCTGACTCCGGGCGCCGCCTACCTGCACATCTGCACCAACGAGACCATCGACGGCGTCGAATACCCTGACGCGCCCGAGATCGATGCCGATGTGCCGTTGATCGCCGACATGTCGTCGCACATCCTGTCGCGCCAGATTGATATCTCCAAGTATGGCGTGATCTTCGCCGGCGCCCAGAAGAACATCGGCCCTGCGGGCCTGACGCTGGTGATCGTGCGCGACGATTTGCTGGAATACGCCTCGCCGCAATGCCCGTCGGCCTTCAACTGGAAGACCTGCGCCGAGCATGATTCGCTGTACAACACGCCGCCGACCTATGCGATCTATATCGCGGGACTGGTGTTCGCCTGGCTCAAGCAGCGGGGCGGCGTGGCGGCGATGGAAGCGCGCAATATCGAGAAGGCGCGCCTGCTGTACGAGGCGCTCGAGCGCGACGATTTTTACGTCAACCGCGTGGCGCCCGAATACCGTTCGCGCATGAACGTGCCGTTCTACCTGCGCGACGAATCCCTGAACGACCAATTCCTGGCCGGCGCGAAGGCGCGCGGGCTGCTGCAACTGAAGGGCCACAAGTCCGTCGGCGGCATGCGGGCATCGATCTACAACGCGATGCCGATCGAGGGCGTACAGGCTCTCGTCGATTATTTGAACGAGTTCGCGGGGCGGTGAACGTGTTTTCCGGCATGGTGCGCGATGGCGCATCGGCCGGTTGAACGCGTCGGCGGGGGACCCGCCAACCCTACGTGCCGGTTCCCGTAGGGTTGGCGGCTCCGCCGCCGACGCGTTCAACGCACGGATGACATGCCACTCCGTCGAACGAATCGACCACACAGCATAACGATGACAGACAAACTCAAACCCCTGCGCGAACGGATCGATGCGATCGACGCGCAAATCCTCCAGCTTCTCAGTGAGCGCGGCAAGGTCGCGCAAGACGTCGGCCATGTGAAGGCCGAAACCAACGCCCCGGTGTTCCGTCCCGAGCGCGAAGCGCAGGTGCTGCGCGGCGTCGCCGAGCGCAATCCGGGCCCTTTGATGGACCGCGACGTCCAGACCATCTTCCGCGAGATCATGTCCTCGTGCCGCGCGCTGGAAAAGCGCGTGACGGTGGCCTATCTCGGCCCGTCCGGCACCTTCAGCGAGCAGGCCGTATTCCAGCAGTTCGGCAGCGCCATCGAGACGCTGCCGTGCGTGTCGATCGACGAAGTATTCCGCGCCACCGAGGCCGGCACCGCCGACTTCGGCGTGGTCCCGGTCGAGAACTCGTCCGAAGGCGCGATCAACCGCACCCTCGACCTGCTGCTGGCGACGACGACCATCATCAGCGGCGAAGTCTCGATCCCCGTGCACCACAGCCTGATGAGCAAGACCGGCTCGATGGACGGCGTCAGCGTGGTGTGCGCCCATTCGCAGGCGCTGGCCCAGTGCCAGGTGTGGCTCAACCAGCACTATCCGCAGCTCGAGCGGCGCGCCGTGGCCTCGAATGCCGAAGCGGCGGTGCTCGCGAGCGCGGATCCTTCGGTGGCCGCGATCGCCAGCGAGATGGCGGGCGAACAATACCAGCTGGGCGTGGTGCAAGCCCACATCCAGGACGACCCGCACAACCGCACACGTTTTGTCATCATCGGCCAGCTGCAGACCGGTCCGTCGGGCAAGGACCGCACCGGCATCGTGCTGGCGGTGCCGAACAAGGCCGGCGCCGTGTACAACCTGCTGGCGCCGCTGGCGAAACACGGCGTCTCGATGACGCGCTTCGAATCGCGTCCGGCGCGCATCGGCACCTGGGAATACTACTTCTACGTCGACATCGAGGGCCACGTGCACGATGCGGCCGTCGCGCGCGCGCTCGACGAGCTGAAAGACAACGCCGCCTTCTTCAAGGTGCTGGGTTCCTACCCGCAAAGCCTGTAAACACATTTCACTGAGAGACACACATGCCGCAATTCGGACCGGAATACGTTCGCGCCATCGCCCCTTACCAGGCCGGCAAACCCATCGCCGAAGTCGCCCGCGAGTTCGGGCTGGACGAAGCGACCATCGTCAAGCTGGCCTCCAACGAAAACCCGTTCGGCGTGCCGGAATCGAGCCGCGTGGCGATGCAGGAAGCGGCTCTAGAGCTGGGGCGCTACCCTGACGCCAACGGCTTCGAGCTCAAGACCGCGCTGTCGCAGCGCTATGACGTGCCGATGGAATGGATCACGCTCGGCAACGGCAGCAACGACATCCTGGAAATCGCCGCCCACGCCTTCGTGCAAAAGGGCGAGGCAGTCGTTTATTCCCAGTATTCGTTCGCGGTGTACGCGCTGGCCACGCAGGGCGTGGGCGGGCGCGCGATCGTGGTCCCGGCAGTCGACTACGGCCACGACCTGGACGCGATGGCGGCCGCCATCGACGCCGACACGCGCCTGGTCTATGTCGCCAACCCGAACAACCCGACCGGCACCTTCATCCCGGCCGACAAGATCGAAGCCTTCCTGCAGAAGGTGCCGGCGAACGTGATCGTGGTGCTGGACGAGGCCTACAACGAATACCTGGCGCCGCAGCACCAGTTCGAGTCGAGCGCCTGGGTGCGCAAGTACCCGAACCTGATCGTCTCGCGCACCTTCTCCAAGGCCTACGGCCTGGCCGGCCTGCGCGTGGGCTTCGCCATCGCCCAGCCGGAAGTCACGGACCTGATGAACCGCATCCGCCAGCCGTTCAACGTCAACTCGCTGGCGCAGGCCGCCGCGATCGCGGCGCTGAACGACAAGGCGTTCCTGGAAAAGGGCGCGCGCAACAACGCGGAAGGATACAAGCAGATGGTCGCCGCGTTTGACGAGCTCGGGCTCCAGTACGTGCCGTCGTTCGGCAACTTCGTGCTGGTGCGCGTCGGCGACGATGACGCGGCCGGCGCGCGCGTGAACACGGCGCTGCTCAAGCAGGGCGTGATCGTGCGTCCGGTCGGCGCCTATGGCCTGCCGCAGTGGCTGCGCATCTCGATCGGCCTGCCGCAAGAAAATGCGGCGTTCATCGCGGCGCTCAAGCGAGCGCTCTCGACGGAGAGCGCGAGCGCGGTGGGCTGAATGCTGAACAAGGTCGTCATCATCGGCGTCGGCCTGATCGGCGGTTCGTTCGCGCTGGGACTTAAACGCGCCGGCGCGGTGCGTGAAGTGGTCGGCATCGGCCGCCATCCGGAAGCGACGGCGCGGGCGCTGGAACTGGGCATCGTCGACAGCGTCGGCACCTCGTATGAAGATGCGCTGCGCGGCGCCGACCTGGTGCTGCTGGCCGCGCCGGTCGCGCAAACCGGTCCGATTCTGCAAGCGCTGCTGCCGCACCTGGAGCAGGGCACGATCGTCACCGACGCCGGCAGCACCAAGTGCGACGTGGTCGCGGCGGCGCGCGCAGCGCTCAAGGATCGCGTGCACCAGTTCGTGCCCGGTCACCCGATCGCCGGCAGCGAATCGAACGGTCCCGATGCCGCGCTGGCCGGGCTGTACGACGGCAAGAAGGTGGTCATCACTGCGCTGCCGGAAAACGCGCAGCAGGACGTCGAGCGCGTCGCCGCCGCCTGGCGCGCCTGCGGCGCCATCATCCATACCTTGAGCCCGGAAGACCACGACCGCGTGTTCGCCGCCGTCAGCCACCTGCCGCACCTGCTGGCCTATGCACTGGTGGATGACGTGGCCGCGAAACCGCACGCCGATCTGCTGTTCCAGTACGCCGCCAGCGGCTTTCGCGACTTCACCCGCATCGCCGGCTCGTCGCCCGAAATGTGGCGCGACATCAGCCTGGCCAACCGCGCCGCGCTGCTCGCCGAGCTGGATGCATATCTGGCACAATTGACGTCGATGCGCGCCATGCTGGCCGCCGCCGACGGCTCCGCGCTGGAGGCCGTCTATACCAACGCCCAGCGCGCCCGGCGCGCGTGGATCGAAGCCATCGAGGCTGGGTCCTCAGTTTCCCCATCCTGCCCGCAACCCCAGGACAACACATGACGCAGCAAAAACACTACCCCGAACACATCGACCTCGAACCCGTCCTGCACGCGGAAGGGACGGTGCGCCTGCCGGGTTCCAAGAGCATCTCGAACCGCACGCTGCTGCTGGCGGCGCTGTCCGAGGGCACGACCACCATCCACGACCTGCTGGCCTCGGACGACACCATGGTGATGCTGGGCGCGCTGCGCTCGCTCGGCATTCAGTGGGACCAGGTCGACGAGCGCACCGTGATCGTGCACGGCAACGGCGGCGTGCTGCCGAACCATGAGGCCGATCTGTTCATGGGCAACGCCGGCACCGCGATCCGTCCGCTGACCGCCGCGCTGGCCGTGATCGGCGGCGACTACACGCTGCATGGCGTGTCGCGCATGCACGAGCGCCCGATCGGCGACCTGGTCGACGCCCTGAACGAAGTCGGCGCCCAGATCGAATACACGGGCGAGCAGGGTTTTCCGCCGCTGCGCATCCGTCGCGGCCACATCACCGCCCAGCGCATCGCCGTGCGCGGCAACGTGTCGAGCCAGTTCCTGACCGCGCTCTTGATGTCGGCGCCGCTGATGGCCAAGACCCATGCGGTATCGATCGACGTGGTGGGCGAACTGATCTCGAAACCCTACATCGAGATCACGCTGAACCTGATGCGCCGCTTCGGCGTCGAGGTGCTGCAGAACGGCTGGTCCTCGTTCACCGTCGAGCCGGGCCAGCGCTACCGGAGTCCGGGCACCATCCACGTCGAAGGCGACGCCTCGTCGGCCTCGTACTTCCTGGCGGCCGGCGCGATCGCCGGCGGCCCGGTGCGGGTGGAAGGTGTGGGCGAACACAGCATCCAGGGCGACGTGCGCTTCGCCGACGCGCTCGAGCGCATGGGCGCCATCGTCACCCGCGGCGACAACTGGATCGAGGCGCGCTCGAATGGCGAACTCAAGGCCATCGACGCCGACTTCAACCACATCCCGGATGCGGCGATGACGATCGCGGTGGCGGCGCTGTACGCCGACGGCCCGAGCACGCTGCGCAATATCGCCAGCTGGCGGGTAAAGGAGACCGACCGCCTGGCGGCGATGGCGGCCGAACTGCGCAAGGTCGGCGCCGAGGTGGAGGAGGGGCCGGACTACATCCGCATCACCCCTCCCGAGCAGCTGAAACCCGCCACCATCGACACCTACGACGACCACCGCATGGCGATGTGCTTCTCGCTGGCTTCGCTGGACGGCAAGGCGCGGCGCGGCAACGCGATGCGCATCAACGATCCGAAGTGCGTCGCCAAGACCTTCCCCGATTATTTCGAAGCGTTTGCCAGCGTGGCGCGCAACGAGCTGTTCTAAACCAATCCATCAGCCTATGCCCAATTCCAACGTACCTGTCATCACCATCGACGGCCCGACCGCTTCCGGCAAGGGCACGGTCGCCACGCGCGTGGCCGAGCGGCTCGGTTTCCACCTGCTCGACTCGGGCGCGCTGTACCGCCTGACCGCGCTGCAGGCGCTGCGCACCGGCACCGACCTGGCCGACGAGCAGGCGGTCGCCACCGTCGGCGCCCGGCTGCCGGTACGCTTCGTGGGCGGTGAGATCCTGCTGGCGGGCGAAGACGTGGGCCACGCGATCCGCGCCGAAGAGGTGGGCAACCTGGCCTCGAAGATCGCCGCGCTGCCGGCGGTGCGCCAGGCCTTGTTCGGGCTGCAGCTGGGCTTCCGGCAGGCGCCGGGACTGGTCGCCGACGGGCGCGACATGGGCACCGTGATCTTCCCGACCGCGACGCTCAAGGTGTTCTTGACCGCAAGTGTCGAGGCGCGGGCGCAACGCCGTTATAAGCAATTGATTGACAAAGGCTTTTCTGCTAATATGGAAGGTCTGCTGATGGATTTGCAGGCCCGTGACGAGCGCGACACCAATCGCGCAGTCGCGCCGCTGGCGCCGGCAGCGGATGCGTATCTGCTGGATACGTCCGAAATGGGCGTGGACCAGGCGGTCGAGCAAGTGCTGGCCTGGTACGCGCAGAAGTAATTGTTATACAAGTTATCAAGACTTTGAACGGCGTGCCGTCTGCCTTCGATGAAGATCGTTAGCAGATGCACGTCGTTCCCGCGCAGGCGGGAATCCAGGTTCGATGCGCACTGTTGTGCTCGAGTCATCGCCATGGTGCGCTGGCAAACCTGGCTCCCCGCCTGCGCGGGGATGGCGGTCTTGCGGATGGTGGCTCCGTTTCACGATGGGCCGCGATCCCGGAGCGTCATCCTTTGGTGCCTGCGCCGGCAATTCCGCCAGCGCAGGTGTGTGTCAACCTGACCCAGTTCAGTCCGCAATTTCGCCGGGCTGCTGGCTAACGTGAAATATCCTCTCTTTTATGTCTACTGCAACCACCCAAGATACCGGCATGGAAAGCTTCGCAGCCCTCTTCGAGGAATCGCTGTCGCGTCAAGACATGCGTTCGGGCGAAGTCATTTCGGCTGAAGTCGTGCGTCTGGATCACAACTTCGTGATCGTCAACGCCGGCCTGAAGTCGGAAGCGTTCATCCCAGTTGAAGAATTCAAGAACGACCAGGGCGAACTGGAAGTTCAAATCGGCGATTTCGTTTCCGTGGCTATCGAGTCGCTGGAAAACGGCTTCGGCGACACCATCCTGTCGCGCGACAAGGCCAAGCGCCTGGCATCGTGGCTGGCTCTGGAAAAAGCCATGGAATCGGGCGAGATCGTCACCGGTACCGTCAACGGTAAAGTCAAAGGCGGCCTGACCGTCCTGACCAACGGCATCCGCGCATTCCTGCCGGGTTCGCTGGTCGACACCCGTCCGGTCAAGGACACCACCCCGTTCGAAGGCAAGACCCTGGAATTCAAGGTCATCAAGCTGGACCGCAAGCGTAACAACGTCGTGCTGTCGCGTCGTGCCGTCATCGAAGCATCGATGGGCGAAGAGCGCGCCAAGCTGATGGAAACCCTGAAAGAAGGCACCGTGGTCACCGGCGTCGTCAAGAACATCACCGACTACGGTGCGTTCGTCGACCTGGGCGGCATCGACGGCCTGCTGCACATCACCGACCTGGCATGGCGTCGCGTGCGTCACCCGTCGGAAGTCCTGTCGGTTGGCCAGGAGATCACCGCCAAGGTCCTCAAGTACGATCAGGAAAAGAACCGCGTCTCGCTGGGCGTCAAGCAGCTGGGCGACGATCCTTGGACCGGTCTGTCGCGTCGTTACCCGCAAGGCACCCGCCTGTTCGGTAAAGTCACCAACCTGACCGACTACGGCGCGTTCGTCGAAGTGGAACAAGGCATCGAAGGCCTGGTCCACGTGTCGGAAATGGACTGGACCAACAAGAACGTGGCCCCGAACAAAGTCGTGCAGCTGGGCGACGAAGTCGAAGTCATGGTTCTGGAGATCGACGAAGAGCGTCGCCGTATCTCGCTGGGCATGAAGCAGTGCAAAGCGAACCCATGGGACGACTTCGGCATGACCCACAAGAAGGGCGACAAGGTCAAGGGTTCGATCAAGTCGATCACCGACTTCGGCGTGTTCATCGGCCTGCCAGGCAACATCGATGGCCTGGTGCACCTGTCGGACCTGTCGTGGACCGAAGCCGGCGAAGAAGCCGTGCGCAAGTTCAAGAAGGGCGACGAGCTGGAAGCCGTGGTGCTGGCCATCGACGTCGAGCGCGAGCGTGTTTCGCTGGGCGTCAAGCAGCTGGAAGGCGACCCGTTCAACAACTTCGCTTCGCTGAACGACAAGGGCACCCTGGTCACCGGCACCGTGAAGTCGGTTGAGCCGAAAGGCGCCGTCATCGCGCTGAACGAAGAAGTCGAAGGCTACCTGCGCGCGTCGGAAATCGCACGTGACCGCGTGGAAGACGCCGGCACCCACCTGAAAGTGGGCGACAAGGTCGAAGCCCTGGTCATCAACATCGATCGCAAGGCTCGCAGCATCCAGCTGTCGATCAAGGCGAAAGACAATGCCGACACCCAGGAAGCGATGAGCAAGCTGTCGAACGACAACAGCGCAGCGTCGGGCACCACCAGCCTGGGCGCACTGCTGAAGGCCAAGTTCGATAACAAGAACTAATCAGTTCATTCTGATCTGGAGCTGAGCACATGACCAAGTCCGAGCTGATCAACCGTCTGGCCGAGCGTTATTCGCAGCTCGTGGCCAAGGATGCGGAGTTCGCGGTCAAGACCATCCTCGATGCGATGACCAACGCCCTGGCGAGCGGCCAGCGCATCGAGATCCGTGGTTTTGGCAGCTTCGCGCTGAACAGCCGGCCCCCGCGCATCGGACGCAATCCGAAGTCCGGCGACAAGGTGATGGTGCCCGAAAAACGGGTGCCGCACTTCAAGCCGGGCAAGCAGTTGCGCGAGCGGGTGGACGCGATGGTGGGGCAACCGATCATCAACGACTGAGGTCGTGTGCGGCTTCGAGAAACGGCATCCGTGAGGGTGCCGTTTTTTTTCGTGGCTGCTGCTGCGGCCCATGCGCCGAGCATCCCGTGCCACTTTGAAATATCATGACGAATATGCGACACTTCGCCCTCACGCCATCACCCAGCGGAACCTCTTGATGAAATTCGTCTCGACCATCGTCGGTTGCATCCTGTTCATCCTGTTCTTCGGCTTCGCCCTGAAGAACACCCAGGAAGTCGACCTGCACTTCTTCCTCGACTACGAACTGCGCGGTCCGCTGGTGCTGATGCTGCTGGCCTTCTTCGTGGCCGGCGCCGCGCTCGGCATCCTGGCGCTGACCCCGACCGTGTTCCGCCAGCGGCGCGAGCGCTCGCAGCACCGCAATACCATCCAGGCCCTGCAGAGCGCGGCCGGCACCGGCACGGTCAACCCGGCCACGCCGCCGCAGCCCGACAGCGTCAACCCGGCCTTGCCGCGGGCCTGACATGCGCCTCTAACAACAAGAACCAAGGATTTATGGACTTCGAACTCTGGATGCTGCTTGGCATCCCCTTCTTTTTCGGTCTCGGCTGGCTCGCCGCACGGGTCGACATCAACGCAGTGGTGTCCGAATCGCGCACCCTGCCGCGCGGCTACTTCAAGGGCCTGAACCACCTGCTCAACGACCAGCCCGACAAGGCGATCGATTCCTTCATCGAGATCGTCAAGCTCGATCCCGAATCGGCCGACATGCACTTCGCCCTCGGCAACCTGTTCCGCCGCCGCGGCGAGACCGAGCGTGCCATCCGCGTGCACCAGAACCTGCTGGCGCGGCCCGACCTGCCGCCCGAACAGAAGGCGCATGCCTCGTACGAACTCGGCATCGACTACCTGAAGGCCGGCCTGCTGGACCGCGCCGAGGAAACCTTCAACCGGTTGGTCGACACCCCGTATGCGGTGCAGGCGCGCAAATCGCTGCTCGAGATCTACCAGCGCGAGAAGGAATGGAAACGCGCGATCGAAGCCGCCGAAGGCTTGCAGGAATCGGGCGCCGGCGCGCGTCAGAAAGAGATCGCCCAGTTCTATTGCGAATTGGCCGAGGATGCCCTGGTGCACATCGCCCCGAGCGACGCCATGCAGCTGCTGGACAAGGCCATCGAGGCCGATCGCAACAGCGTGCGCGCCACCATCCTGCGCGGCGACGCGCTGCTGGCCCAGGGCGACGTCGAAGGCGCGCTGGTGGCCTGGCGCCGCGTCGAGCAGCAGAGCGTGCCGCATGTGGCCTTGGTGGCGCAGCGCCTGATGGACGGCTACCGCAAGGTCGGCCGCCCGCAAGAGGGCGTCAACCTGCTGCGCAACTACCTGGCCGAGGCCTCGTCGATCGACCTGATCGAAGTCGTGTTCAAGGCCGTTATCGAACTCGACGGCGTGGAAGCGGCCAAGGCCGTGGTGGTGGAAGAGCTGCGCCGCAATCCGACCCTGCTGGGCCTGGACAAGTTGCTGGAGGCGCGCCTGATGGATGCGCCGGCCCACGTCTGGGAAGAACTGTCGATGGTCAAGAACCTGGTGCAGCGCTACACCCAGAAGCTGGCGCGCTACCAGTGCAGCCACTGCGGCTTCAAGGCGCGCCAGTTCTACTGGCACTGCCCGGGCTGCAACCGCTGGGAAACCTATCCGCCGCGCCGCACCGAAGAACTCAACGTCATGAACTGACCCGCGCGCCGGCGCCTCGCATCGACGAGGGCGCCGGCCGCTTATCTACGTCCGACTCCACGCCCGACCCCATGAACAATCCGACCCCGAGCCGCCTGCTGGCGGCCGACAACTTCCGCCGGCAGGCGGCCCCGCAACTGTCCAACGTACGCCTGCTGGTGGTGGGCGACGTGATGCTCGACCGCTACTGGTTCGGCGACGTCGCGCGCATCTCCCCCGAAGCCCCGGTGCCGGTGGTGCGCATCGAACGCCGCGAAGAGCGCCTGGGCGGCGCCGCCAACGTGGCGCGCAATGCCGCCGCGCTCGGCGCACACACGGGCCTGCTGGGCGTGGCCGGCGCCGACGAGGCGGGCGACCAGATGGATGCGCTGCTGAAAGAGGGCGGCATCCACAGCTACCTGAAGCGCGACGAGGCCATCTCCACCATCATCAAGCTGCGCGTCATCGGCCGCCAGCAGCAGATGGTGCGCATCGACTTCGAGGATGCCCCGACCGAGAACGTGCTGCGCGACAAGCTGACCCAGTTCAAGGCGCTATTGCCGGACTACGACGTGATCATTCTGTCCGACTACAACAAGGGTGCGCTGGTGAATGTCGCGGAAATGATTTCCCTGGCGCGCGCGGCCGGCAAGATCGTGCTGGTCGATCCGAAGGGCGACGATTTCACCCCGTACAAAGGCGCCAGCATCCTGACCCCGAACCGCTCCGAGCTGCAGCGCGTGGTGGGCGGCTGGAAGACCGAAGAGCAATTGCTCGAGAAGGCGCAACGCCTGCGCGACGAACTGGGCCTGGACGCGCTGCTGCTGACGCGTTCGGAAGAGGGCATGAGCCTGTTCACGGCGGATGAAGTGCTGCACGTGCATGCCGACGCGCGCGAAGTGTTCGACGTCTCGGGCGCGGGCGACACCGTGATCGCCACCCTGGCCACCATGCTCGGCACCGGCGCGCCGCTGGACGAAGCGCTGGTGACGGCGAACCGCGCCGGCGGCATCGTGGTCGGCAAGCTGGGCACCGCGACCGTGACCCGCGAGGAGCTGTTCCCAGGCTGAGCCGGGTTTGATCTCGTTCAATCCCGGCCCGTCAACTGCGGCCGGGGTGATCCGTTAGGCGAACGATGGGCGGCGCCGCCGTCCACGCATTCAACCTATGGAGAATCCGATGATCAAGAAACTGATGCTTGCCGTTGCCGCGCTGGTCGCCTCGACGGGCTTTGCCTTCGCCCAGGTCGACGTCAACAAAGCCGACGCTGCTGCGCTGGATGGCGTGAACGGGATCGGACCGAGCATGTCCAAGGCCATCCTCGACGAGCGCGCCAAGGGCGAGTTCAAGGACTGGGCCGACCTGCAGGGGCGCGTGAAGGGCATGGGCGACAAGAAGGCGGGCAAGCTGTCCGAAGCCGGCTTGGTGGTCAACGGTAAAGCCAAGGAAGGCGCTGCTGCCAAGCCGGCCGCCAATGGTAATAAAGCGGCCGCGAAACCGGCTGACGGCAAGGCCGCGTCCTAATCGTAGGGTTTGCCTCGGCGGCCCCGCGCTCTGCCGCCGACGCGTGGATTGTTGCCGGCTCCGTTGTCGCGCCGGATGATCTCGCAGCCAACGATCGACGCGTCGGCGGCGGAGCCGCCAACCCTACGTAATGACTGACACCGGGCCGGACGCATGAGAAGATGTGACAAGTAAATTGCACATCATTATCAGAAAGGTCTCCATGCCTCACGCCCGCATCACTTCCATTGCCCTGGCCGCATCCCTGCTGGCCGGCAGCGCACTCGCCGCCACCCCGAAGCAGCCCGACATCGCCCGCGAACAAGCCCAGATCAACAAGATCCTGAGCGAAATCTCGCCCCAGCGCATCGAAAGCCACATCAAGAAACTGGTCAGCTTCGGCACCCGCCACACGATGTCGGACACGGTCTCGGAGACCCGCGGCATCGGCGCCGCACGGCGCTGGATCAAGGCCGAGCTGGAGCGCTGCGGCGCCGGCACCCCGCTGCAGGTGAGCTACGACAGCCACGTGGCCCCGGTCTCGGCGCGCATCTCGAAGCCGACCGAAATCGTCAACGTGGTCGCCACCCTGCCGGGCACCCAGGCCGCGTCGAAAGACCGCATGTACGTGGTCAGCGGCCACTACGACTCGCGCGCCAGCGACGTGATGGACGCCACCTCGGAAGCGCCGGGCGCCAACGACGACGCCTCGGGCACCGCCGCCATCATGGAACTGGCCTGCGTGATGGCCAGGTACAAATTCGACGCGACGCTGGTGTTCATGGCCGTGGCCGCCGAAGAGCAGGGCCTGATCGGCGCCCGCCACTGGGCCGAAGGCGCGCGCCAGAAGAACTGGAACGTGGCCGGCATGTTCACCAACGACATCATCGGCAGCTCGCGCGCCGACGACGGCCACGTCGACAACAAGCAGGTTCGCCTGTTCGCCCAGAGCATCCCGGCGACCAAGGAAATGAGCGACACCGTGCGCCAGCTGGTGGCGACCGGCGGCGAGAACGATTCGCTGTCGCGCCAGCTGGCGCGCCACACCAAGGAGCAGGGCGAGCGCTACGTGAAGGGCTTCAAGGTCTCGGTGATCCAGCGCCACGACCGCTACCTGCGCGGCGGCGACCACATGCCGTTCCTGGAGCAGGGCTACGCCGCGCTGCGCTTTACCGAGCCGGCCGAAGACTTCGCGCACCAGCACCAGGACCTGCGCACCGAGAACGGCAAGGTGTACGGCGACCTGATCGAGTTCGTCGACTTCGACTACGTGGCCAAGGTCGCGAAAGTGAACGCCGCCGCGATGGCGACGCTGGCGCTGGCGCCCGCCGCACCGCAAGAGGTCAAGCTGCGCACCGCCGGCCTGACCAACGACTCGACCCTGGTCTGGAAAGCCAACGCCGAACCGGACCTGGCCGGCTACCGCATCGTCTGGCGCGAGACCACTGCCGCCAACTGGCAGGGCTCGAAGTGGGTCGGCAACGTGACGGAAGCCACGCTCGACCTGTCCAAGGACAATGTGTTCTTCGGCGTGCAGGCGGTCGACAAGGATGGCAACGTCAGCGTCGCCACTTATCCGATGCCGCTGCGCTGATGTGAGAGTAAGTGCACGCAGGCGCCTGACGGCGACGCGTGCGCGCAGTTGCAGCAGATGCGCCGCTAGGCGAGCCTCGTCCCTGCCGCGCCTGGCAAGCGTGCGCGGCGCTGCGCACGCGCGCCATGCATCGCCATGATCTTTATTGCCTTCCTGACCGAATAGTCATCGCCACGGATCATCGTCAAAATATTGCTGTCCGGGATGTTCCATGCACTCAATCGACAAAACGACCGATCCACACGATGGCACGACCTGCTCGAACACGACCGATTCTCTTCTTTCCATTTTTTGGGTCTTCCTGAAACTTGGCCTGACTTCATTCGGTGGTCCGATTGCTCATCTTGGCTACTTTCGGGACGAATTCGTCGTACGGCGGCGCTGGTTGAACGATGCCAGCTATGGCGACCTGGTCGCTTTGTGCCAGTTCATGCCGGGACCAGCGTCGAGCCAGGTTGGCTTTTCCCTGGGCGTATTGCGCGGTAATGGCTTATTGGGCGGGCTGGCGGCGTGGCTGGGCTTCACGATGCCGTCTGCCATTGTTCTATGTGCGTTCGCGCTGGGAGCCACAGCATTCACTGGACCATTGGCAGAAGGTTTTCTGCATGGACTCAAACTGGTTGCCGTGGCCGTTGTCGCTCAGGCGATCTGGGGCATGGCTGGAAACCTGACACCCGACAGGCAGCGCGCAGCGATCGCATTGGGCGCCGTGCTGATCGTGATTTTCTTCGGCGGCGCGATCGGACAAATGGCGGCCATTGCCCTGGGGGCCCTCGCAGGGGTGTGGCTCTGCCGGGGGCAGTACGTTGCGGCCCATGGACAGCTGGTTTTTCCGGTCACACGTCGCGCCGGCATTGCAGCAGTCGTCCTGTTCGCCACGTTGCTGATCGCCTTGCCTGTTTTCGTTGCGCTGACAGGAAACGAGCAGTTTGCCCTCTTCGATTCCTTCTACCGCTCCGGTGCGCTAGTCTTCGGTGGCGGGCATGTCGTGCTGCCGCTACTGGAGGCGGAGATGGTCACGCCTGGGCACATCACCAAGGAAGCCTTTCTTGCCGGGTACGGAATGGCGCAAGCCGTCCCAGGTCCGCTCTTCACCTTTGCAGCCTATCTTGGTGCAGCAGCCAACCTGTCCGCGGACACGCTGAGCGGCGCAGCCGTTGCACTGGTCGCCGTTTTTCTTCCGGGTCTCCTGCTCGCGTACGGGATGCTGCCATTCTGGGACCGGTTTCGTCTGCATCCGTTCGCCCAGTTCGCCATGCGCGGCGCCAACGCAGCAGTCGTCGGCATCCTTGGCGCCGCGCTGTATGACCCTGTCTGGACTGGCGCTGTGCTCGATGCGCGAGACTTTGCGGTAGCGCTTGCAGGTTTCTTGCTGCTTACCACCTGGAAAGCGCCCCCATGGATTGTGGTCGTGCTTCTCGCAGCAGCCGGCATGTTGTCAAGGACGCTGTAATTACCGAAGTGGCGTGCTCATGAACAGCGGGCATGTTAACCGGCGCCGCGTTTTTTCATTGTCCACGGCAGCACCGGGGAGGGCGCGCGATGGCAATGCGGCCCGCCCCGACGCTTTATTGCTTCTCGGATTAAAATGACGCTTTGGTATCGCAAAGGTTTGAGAAAGCAATGGCATACATGACCATCGAAGCCACGATCGGCAACACGCCGCTCGTGCAGCTGCAGCGCCTGCCGGGAGACGAGATCGCGGCCCGCAACAACATCATCCTGGCCAAGCTCGAGGGCAACAACCCGGCCGGTTCGGTCAAGGACCGCGCCGCCATGGCGATGCTGCGCGGCGCCGAGGAGCGCGGCCAGATCAAGCGCGGCGACACCCTGATCGAAGCCACCAGCGGCAACACCGGCATCGCGCTGGCGATGGCGGCGGCGATCCGCGGCTACAAGATGATCCTGCTGATGCCGGACAACCTGTCGGTCGAACGGCGCCAGAGCATGGCCGCCTATGGCGCCCAGATCATCCTGACCCCGAAATCGGGCGGCATGGAATACGCGCGCGACATGGCCGAGCAGATGCAGAAGGACGGCCAGGGCATCATCCTCGACCAGTTCGCCAACTTCGACAACCCGCGCGCCCACTACGAAACCACCGGCCCCGAGATCTGGCGCGACACCGAAGGCCGCGTCACCCACTTCGTGAGCGCCATGGGCACCACCGGCACCATCATGGGCGTGTCGCGCTACCTGAAGGAACAGAACGAGGCGGTGTGCATCATCGGCGCCCAGCCGGAAGAAGGCTCGTCGATCCCGGGCATCCGCAAGTGGCCGGAAGCCTACCTGCCGAAGATCTTCGAAAAGGCGCGCGTCGACCAGGTCGAGAGCGTGAGCCAGGCCGCCGCCGAACAGATGGCGCGCCGGCTGGCGATCGAAGAAGGCATCTTTGGCGGCATCTCGGCCGCCGGCGCCTGCGAAGTGGCGCTGCGCGTGGCGCAGACCGTGGAGAACGCGACCATCGTGTTCGTGGTGTGCGATCGCGGCGACCGCTACCTGTCGACCGGCGTGTTCCCGGCGTAATTGAAGGCTGGCCCGGCGTAGGGTTGGCGGCTCCGCCGCCGACGCGTCGATTGTTGTCGCCTCCGATTGCGTGCCCGATGATCTTGCTGCGAACGATCACCGCATCGGCGGCGAAGCCGCCAACCCGGCGATCGTTAAGCAGCGCCCAAAAATAAAGCCGCCCGGGTCACGGGCGGCTTTGTTGTTTCTGCCGCCAATGCGGCGGCTCGTACACCCGCGCGGGCGTACGCACTACTGGCTGGCGTGCAAGGCGCGCCATGAAACCGATCGCATGCCGGCGCCCGCATCCAGGCGGGCGCCGCGGCAATCAGTCCTTGGCTGCCGGAACGGCGCCTTCCTTCGGTTTGAACTGCTTGTCGCTGATGCGGAACTTGGCGCGGCGGTCGCCCATCAGGTAACGCAGGTCACGGATCGACAGGTCGCTGACTTCGTGCATACGGATCAGCAGCGAAGCGCCGACCGGCAGGCGGTGGTGGCGAATCTTCGAGATCACCGGTGGGGCCACTTCCAGCGCGCGCGACAGGGCGGCGTCGTTCTTCAGGCGCAGGTTCTCGATCAGGGTGTCGAGCAGACGGTTCGGGTTGTATTGCAGCAGTTCGTCGCCTTCCGAATCGCTGTTCATATCAATGCCGACTTGGTTTGTCATGATTCAAATTCCTATATGGGGTTGGGCGAAATCGCGGGCGGCGTTTCGATTTCAGAAGTTTAATTTCGTAATTTTCTATTCAATTGTACAACTATTTTTATTCCGATACTTAGGAGCAAGCTGGAATAAGATCGCGTTTTCGGATTTCGTTGTCTCAGTGCAACAATAGCCGCAATGCAATTCTCTCATAAACTCACTGAGAAAATAATTGTTTTTTCTTTAAGGCTTAGTGTAGGAGCAACAAGGATATGATGCCGCACGGTACGATTACTGCTGACTAAATGCCAAGAATATGGGGGGTATAGGCGGGAAAGTGGTGTTTCCGCTAAGAATAGTTGCTATGCAGCCGCATACCCCTGGGGGGTATGTGGACAGATAACGCAGGACAAGGAGAGAGGCAGGCGGGAAACTTGTTACAAACGATTACAAAGTTTCCTGTCGGGAAAGGGTCAGCCGCCGCGTGACAAACGCACCGCACGGCCGAGTTCGACGACCGACATGGCATAGAAGTAACTGCGATTGTATTTGGTAATAGCAAAGAAATTATCGTTCGCCACCCAATACTCGGTCGGCTCGGCGCCGTTCTGCAGGTCGACCAGGCCGTACAAGCGATCGCCCGGCAGCCCGGCCGAGGTCACCACGCCGGCCTGGCGCAGTTCTTCCGGACGCAGGGTCGCGGCCAGGCCACGGTCGAGCAGCGGTTCCCAGGCGCGGTTGGGCGACACGTCGGCCGCGAACACGGGAGGGCCGCGGTGCTCGGCGTTCCAGCCGTGCTGCACCAGGAAGTTGGCGACACTGCCGATCGCATCCTGGCTGGAGCCGCGCAGGTCGACGTGGCCGTCGTTGTCGAAGTCGACCCCGTATTTCAGGATATTGCCCGGCATGAACTGCGGCATCCCGACCGCGCCGGCGAACGAGCCCAGCAGCGAGAACGGATCTTCATTGCGCTCGCGCGACAGCACCAGGGTGTTGGCCAGTTCCTCGCGGAAGAAAGCCTTGCGCGCGGCCTGGTTCGGCGTCTCGGGATAGGCGAAGGCGAGCGTGGTGAGGGCGTCGACCACGCGGAAGCGTCCGGTGTCGCGCCCATAAATCGTCTCGATGCCGATGATGCCGACGATGATCTCGGCCGGCACGCCGTACGCGGCCTCGGCGCGCGCCAGCGCTTCGGCGTTCTCGTTCCAGAAGCGCACGCCGGCATTGATACGGATCGGCTCGATGAAGCGGGCGCTGTAGGCTTGCCAGTTCTTGGGTTTGCCCGGCGGCGCCGGCTTGACCAGCTGCACCGCGGAATCGATGAAGCGCACCTGGCCGAACAGCTTTTCGAGTGCCGCGCGATCGAAGCCGCGCTGGGTCACCATCTCGTTGACGAATTCGCGCACCGGCATCCATTCGAGGAAGTTGACGTGCTCGCCGTCGAAGTCGATCGCGGCGGCGCCGGCGGCAGCGCCGGCTGCGGCCACGGCTGCGCCCTTGGCAGCGCGGCTCGAAGTCCGCTTGGCCTTGGCCTTGGCGTGCGCGACGGCTTTGGCTTTCGCCGCACGTGCCTGGGTGTCTTTGGTGGCGGCGAACGCATCGCCATGCGCGGCGGCGGCAAGCGCCAGCGCGGCAAACAGGGGAACAAATTTCATCTGACTTGCGACAATAGACTTTTCAATGTGGCGGTCAATCGAGGATCCCGCCGCGGCGGCGCATAGCGCCAGGCGCTGTAGCGTTGCAGGAATGCGAGCGCCGCGGCGCGCGCCTGCGGCGCCAGCTTGCCCGCAGGAGCCTCGCCATCTGCGGCAACGCGCGCGGCATACGCGCTCGGACTTTCATCGGCGGCCCGGGCCAGTCCTGCCTGCCCAAGGCGCTTGCACAGGGCCAAGTATAGAGCATCGACCGGGTCGATTTCCCTGCGGCGCCGGAAAAATCTTACGATCATTAATGCAGCAACCACAAACGTTAACAAGACGGCAAAAGGCCAGCCGAGCAGCTTGTCCTGCAAGCCTTGCACCACGCCGCGCTGGCGCTCGGGCGTGTAGTTCAGCACCCACTGGTTCCAGCCGTTGTTGGCCGCATTGACCGCGTCGCGCAGGCGCGCCAGCCACGCATTGCCGTCGCCGCCGAACGGATTCATGCCGCGCAGCGCGTCGATGCCGAACGGCGCCGGGCGCGGCACCGAGGCGCCCAGGCCGCGATGCACGCGCTCGGGGGCCACCGCCGCGGTCGGATCGACCCGGGTCCAGCCGCGTCCCTCGAGCCAGACCTCGGCCCAGGCGTGGGCGTCGGACTGGCGCACCGTCATGAAGCCGTCGAGCGGATTGATCTCGCCGCCCTGGTAGCCGGTGACCACGCGCGCCGGCACCCCGGCGGCGCGCATCAGGAACACGAACGCGCCCGAATAATGCTCGCAGAAGCCGACGCGCGCGCCGTACAGGAACTCGTCGATCGTGTGCCGGCCCAGCAGCGGCGGCTCGAGCGTGTACGAGAACGGCTGCTCGCGGAAGCGCCGCAGCACCGCCTCGACCCGCTGCGCCGGCGCGGCCAGCTTGCGCAGTTCGCGGCCTTCGGCCAGCGCGCGCGGGTTGAAGCCATACGGCAGCAGCAGCCAGCGCCCGGCGTTTTCCAGCGCCGGGTCGCGCTGCAGCGCGTAGTCGGTGTGCGAACTGGCGCGGTAGCGCAGGCGCGCGTCGAGCGGCGCGTCGGCCGTCAGTTCGAACTGCGACGACAGCCGCACCTGGTGGCCCGGCACCTCGGGCAGCTCGCCCGCCATCTCGAGCGCGAACACCCAGCGCGAGCGCGACGGCTCGAGCGTCACTTCATACTCGAGCGCCGGCGCGCCCACCGCCAGGTGCAGGTTGCGCCCCGACACCCGGTCCGGGCCGCGGCTCCAGGTCAGGCCGTCGAAGGCATCGAGCACCGGGCCGCGCCAGTACAGCTGCGCCTTCTCGGGCGCGCGGCCGAAGAAGCGCACCCGAAAGGCCGGCTCTTCGGACAGCGCCAGGTTCGACATCTGGCCCGGCGCCATCTGTTCCGACAGCCCCGACTTGCCCGAGCCGGCGCCGCCCGGCATGCCCCACAGCGGCCCCTGGATGCGCGGGAACACCACGAACAGCACGGCCGCCAACGGCGCCGCGATGGCCAGCGTGCGCGCCGCCATGCCAAGGCGGATGCGCAGTGGCGGCACCGCGCCGGTGAAGCCGAACGACAGCTGTGTGGCCAGCAGCAGCAGGATCGAGGCCACCATCATGAGCGCGGTGCCGATGCCCTGGGCATAGAAGAAGTTGGTCAGCACCAGGAAGAAGCACAGGAAGATCACCACGTACAGGTCGCGGCGCGCGTGCATCTCGAGCATCTTGAAGGCCACCAGCAGCACCAGCATCGCGACCCCGGCGTCCTTGCCGATCAGGGTGTCGTAGCTGAACTGCACGCCGATCATGGCGCCGGCCGCGATCGGCAGCAGCACCAGCGCCGGCGGCATGCGCCGGCCGCGCAGCGTGATCAGGGCGCGCCACAGCAAGGTGACGCCGCACAGCAGCGAGACCCACAGCGGCAGGTGCGCCGCGTGCGGCGCCAGCACCAGCACCGCGCTGGCCAGGAGCAGCATGGTGTCGGCCTTGTCGCGCGTCAGCGGCAGCGTCGCGATGGCGCCCGGCTTCACGGTCGTTTTCATGGCGCTTCCCCGCTGCCATGCAAGGCCAGCGCGCGCAGGCACGCGGCCTGGTGCGCGGCGCCGACCGCGGCGTCGTAGCGGATCGCGCCCAGGCGGAAGGCGTAGGGCAGGGCGCGCGCCTCGGCCTCCAGCACCCAGCGCGTCATGCGCGCCAGGCGCAGCTCGACGTCGAGCTGCGCCGGCACGGCGTCGAAGTCGAGCAGCAGCTGGTCGCCGCCGGTGCCTTCGAAATGTTTGGTCACCAATTGGCCGCCGATGTCGGGATCGAGCCGCGCGATCTGGCGCCACGCCATCTGGCGCGGCGAGTCGCCCGGCTGGTAGCTGCGCACGCCGGCGAAATCGTCGTTGCCGCCCGGGCGTGCGCTGTTACCTGAGTTGTTGCCGGCGCCGCCGGCCAGCGGCAGCGGCGGGGCGCCGTCCTCGGGGCGCGGGTAGACCAGCGCGCGCGCCGCCGGCCGCCAGTAGCTCCAGGCCTGGAACAGCCCGAGCGGAAAGCGCGTGAACAGCTTGACGCGCGCCGGCGCCAGCCAGCCGCGCGTGCTGGTGGGCAGCGACAGCGTCACGATGGCCTGGGCGCCGGGCGCGATGTCGGTTGCGTGGCGCGGCTCGGCGACGTTGGAAAAATCGGCCCACACGGCGTAGCGGGCCAGGCGCGTGCGGTTCGTCAGGAGCAGCTCGAACTGCGCTTCCTGGCCGGCGAACACCGGCGCCACGCGGCCCTGCTGCAGGCGCAGGTGGGCCAGGTTGCGGTAGGTGGCGACCATGTCGACCAGCGCGCACGACAGCGCCAGGAAGGTCAGGCCGAAGCCCAGGCCGAGCGAGTAGTTGACCGATCCGATCAGGAGCACCAGCAGCAGCGCCGCGAAGCCCAGGCCGGCGCGGGTCGGCAGAATGAACACGCGCCGGCTCTTGATCTCGATTTCGCCGGCGTCGAAGGTGCCGGCGCGCGGCAGCCAGGCCCCCGTGCTGCGTCGTACCCAGCCGCGAAAGCCCTGGGCCATCAGACCGGGACCGACTTCTGCAGCTGCAGCACCAGGTCGCGGCTGGCGACGGCCGTGCCGTGCGCCGCGCGCAGCGGGCGCAGGCGGTGGGCGCAGACCGGCACCAGCACCGCCTGGATGTCTTCCGGCAGCACGTGGTCGCGTCCCTCGAGCGCAGCCCAGGCGCGCCCGGCCTGCAGCAGCGCCAGCGCGGCGCGCGGCGACAGGCCTTCGGCGAACAGGCCGTTCTGGCGCGATGCTTGCGCCAGCGCCTGCACGTAGGTCACCAGCGAGCTTGACGCGTGGATTTCCTTCAGCGCGCGCTGCGCCACCGACAGCTCGGCCGGCTGCATCGCCGGCTCCAGGGTCTTGAGCATGCTGCGCCGGTCTTCGCCCATCAGCAGGGCGCGCTCGGCGGCGGCGTCCGGATAGCCCAGGGTCAGGCACATCAGGAAGCGGTCGAGCTGCGACTCGGGCAACGGAAACACGCCGACCTGGTTGGCCGGGTTCTGGGTCGCGATCACGAAGAACGGGCGCGGCAGCGGGCGGGTGACGCCGTCGGCCGAGACCTGGCGCTCTTCCATCGCTTCCAGCAGGCCCGATTGCGTCTTGGGCGTGGCCCGGTTGATCTCGTCGGCCAGCAGCACTTGCGTAAAGATCGGGCCGGGGTGGAACACGAACTCGCTCTTTTCGCGCTCGTAGATCGAGATGCCGGCCACGTCGGCGGGCAGCAGGTCGCTGGTGAACTGGACGCGGTTGAACTTGAGGCCGAGCGAGATCGCCAGCGCATGCGCCAGCGTGGTCTTGCCCACGCCCGGCAGGTCGTCCAGCAGCAGATGGCCGCCGGCCAGCATGCAGGTCAGGGCCAGGCGCACCTGCTGGTCCTTGCCGACCACCACCTGGTTGACCTGGCGGGCGACGGCGTGCAGTTTGTTGAACATGGATCGGGTTCCGGTTGGTGTCTGTGATGGTGCGATGCGCAGCCCTGTGCGAGGCGTGCTGCCGTCATGGTAGATTAACGCCATTGGCAACCCACCTGCTGCAAAGCAACAAGCCGTCAGGGGATTCTATGCGAGAACGGCGCCGCAGGGGGAGATGGATGAAAGCGGAGACACGAGCACGATGAGCACAGCGATTTACAGCCACCCCGACTGCATGCGCCACGAGATGGGCAGCTGGCACCCGGAAAGCCCGGCGCGGCTGCAGGCGATCGACGACCAGCTGATCCTGGCGCGGGTGGCGGACCTGGTCGAGCAGCGCAGCGCGCCGCTGGCCGAACCCGCGCAGATCCTGCGCAACCACACCCCGGGCGCGCTGGCGCTGGTGCGCGACCAGGTGCCGGCCGCGCCGGGCGACTACTATCCGCTCGACGGCGACACCTCGCTCAATCACTACAGCTACCAGGCGGCGCTGCGCGCGGCCGGCGCCGCGGTGGCGGCCACCGACGCCGTCATCGCCGGCAGCATCGACAATGCCTTCTGCTCGGTGCGCCCGCCGGGCCATCACGCCACCCCGACCGAGCCGATGGGCTTCTGCCTGTTCAACAACGTCGCCATCGCGGCCCGCCATGCGCTCGAGGCGCACGGGCTGGAGCGGGTGGCGATCGTCGACTTCGACGTCCACCATGGCAACGGCACCGCCGACGCCTTCAGGGACGATCCGCGGGTGCTGATGGTGAGTATCTTCCAGCATCCGTTCTTCCCGTACAGCGAGGTCGAGCCGGTGACGCCGAACCGCGTCAACCTGCCGGTGCCCGAGCGCTGCGACGGCGAGCTGGTGCGCCAGCTGGTGCGCGAGCAGTGGCTGCCGGCGCTCGACGCGTTCAAGCCGCAGATGATCTTCGTGTCGGCCGGGTTCGACGGGCACCGCGACGACGACATGGGCGGGATCGGGCTGGTGGAAGCGGACTATGCGTGGATTACCAGGCAGGTGATGAAGGTGGCCAAAGAACATGCGGGCGGACGGATCGTGAGTTGCCTCGAAGGCGGGTACGAGCTGTCGTCGCTGGGGCGCAGCGTGGTGGCGCACGTCAAGGTATTGGCCGAACTGGAGTAGGCGGCGTCGATTCTTGCAGCGGGTTTGAGGGAACCCAAGTTCATCTCCCGACCACTAACGCTAACTCGGCACCACAGTGCCGTTGCGTAGAGGAGACGAACATGAACAAGAAACATGCCTTGTGTACGCTGTGCCTGCTGGGCGCAGCCAGCTTCGCCCACTCCGCCAACTACACCCTCTGGATCAACGGCCGCAATCCCGGCGGCACGCCCGGCAACTACAGCGATTTCCGCTACTGGGGACCCGACAGCGTGCCGGCCGGCGTCAACAAGAAGGCGGTCAACTGGGACGGCCGCAGCAGCATCGCCTCGCAGAGCGGGCGCGTGCGCGATGCGCTCGACTGCTTCTGCACCGGTAATAACTGGTGCTACATCGCCAGCTACAGCGCCGGCGACCTGCTGCTCGGCTACACGCTGGCCAACTACGGCGGCTCGCAGCGCCAGCCCAGGAACGCCACGCCGAACGCGGCCGGCGTGTGCGGCGCCAGCGGCGCCAGCCCGCAGGCGGGCTGGAACATCAAGTGGGTGCGCGTCGCCTCGGGCGCGGCGGGCGGCTCCGAGATCGCCGATGCCGGCGCCTGGACCACCTCCGAACCGCTGGTGCAAGACCTGAAGGTCGGCACCGCGCGCGCGATGTACAACCACAACGCCACGCGCAACATCTGGTTCTACATGTACGCCGGCGCGCGCGGCACCGCCTACTCGTTCCTGCTGCCGGGCCAGGACGACGAGGTGGTGGCCTACCACAGCAGCGGCGCGGCGGCCGGCAGCGGCGGGCGCTCGCTGTGCAACCCGGGCGACTGGCTGTGCGACGACCTGCGCCTGGGCACTGCCGCCAACCAGGGCGGCAGCACCAAGTGGAGCTACCACTCGGTGGAATTGCGCGACGACGGCGAAGACTACAACCACTACGGCGACGGCAACTGGGCCGGCATCATCGGCGTGGTGCGCGCCGCGATGGCGACCACCGCCAATTAGGTGTGCGCGCGATGGCACGCGACCCTGGCCGGCGCAGTGCGTTCGGGCTGGCCGCCGTCTGCGCCGCGCTGGCGCCGCTGATCTGGTTGCTGGCGCGCGACGGCGCAGGCCCGGCGCCGGCAGCGCCGCCCGCGCCGGCGCCCGGACTGCGCTTCTTCGATCCGATCCAGGTGGCGCAGCCGCCGGAATTGAACAAAGAACGGCGCGAAGAACAGCGCCGCCTGCTGCAACAGCAGGTGCGCCTGACCGACCACACCTATTGCAGCTACCTGAAGAATTCGCAGTACCCGCACGAATCGCGCCCGGCCGGCCACAACCCCGACCAGCTGTATCCGAATCGGCCGCTGCAGGAGGCGAGTCCGATGCGGATCGAGGGCGGCGACAGCGATCCCGAAGTGGTGCTGCAGACCACCCAGTCGCGCGTCTACCTGGCGGCCGGCGAGACGGCGACCTTCTCGTTGCGTGCGCTCGATGCGCACGGCCAGGGCGTGCCGCTGGTGGTCACGCGCGCGCTGGCGCAGGGCATGCGCTACGGCGCCGAACGGGCGGCGCCGCGCGTGACGCTCGACTTCCGCGACGGCGGCGCCGGCGCCTGGAGCGCCGCGCTGGCGCCGGCCGACACCCCGCTGGCGGCATTCCACGGCACCATCCGCACCGAGGTGCGCTACAAGGCCGGAGGACGCGACGGTTTCGTGCTGTTCGACGTGCTGTATTCGCCGGCGCTGCCGGCAACTTGGTCCGGACAGCGCAGCGAGTCGCGCGACGGCGGCTCGCTGCAGTTCGTGCTGGGGCTCGACGTGCGCCAGCCGGGGCGCTACGTGGTCAGCGGCCGGGTCGACGACGCGCAGGGCCGGCCGTTCGCGCTGGCCACCTTCAACGACGTGCTGGGCGCGGGCGCGCAGCAGGTGCGCCTGACGGTGTTCGGCAAGCTGCTGCACGACGGCGCGCCGGCGCTGCCGCTGGTGCTGCGCGACGTCGACGGCTACCTGCTGCGCGAGAACGCCGATCCGGACCGGCTGCTGGTGCCGCGCCTGGAGGGGAAGGTGATCACCAGCGCGGCGGGCTCGCTGGACGGGTTCTCGGACGCCGAATGGCAGAGCGCGGAGCGCAGCCGCTACCTGGCCGAGTACGCCAGGGACCGGATCGCCGCGCGCGGCCGGCTGGCGCAGTTTGATCCAGTGGCGCCGTTGCCGGCCAGCGCCTGCGCGCCGGACGCGCGCTGACGCCTCATCCCGCAAACAACGGCAAATGCTCGGCCATCGACGCCGCCACGATGGCGCAGCACAGCATCGCCACGCCGCCCCAGCGGGCCAGCGACCGTTTTACTTTTTCCCTTACGCGCATTGCTCCCTCCTTGGCGGTAACTGCGGACAAGAGGCCAGTGTGCAGGTCGATTATGTCAACAGTGTTGCAACCGCTCAACGGTATGCGGGTGGAGCAGGGCCGTTGTGGCGCCAACGATACTGGTCGGTGCGCCAGCAGCGTAAAATAGCGTGTTAAACGTAAGATTAAGAGAGCAATAGCATGTCGATTCAATGGTTCCCTGGGCACATGAACGCGGCCAAGAAGGAAGCGGCCGAGCAGATGGAGAACATCGATCTGGTGATCGAAGTCCTGGATGCGCGCCTGCCCGAAGCGAGCCGCAACCCGCTGGTGGAAGAGCTGCGCAAGTTCCGCCAGCGCCCGTGCCTGAAGGTCCTGAACAAGATCGACCTGGCCGACCCTGCCGCCACCGCCGCCTGGAAAGCCTTCTACGATGCCCAGGACGGCGTGACTGCCTATCCGATGACGACCAAGAAGCCGGCCGACGTGGCGCGCATCCCGGACCTGGCGCTGTCGCTGGCGCCGCACCGCGGCGTGCCGACCAAGCCGCTGCGGATCATGATCATGGGTATTCCGAACGTCGGCAAATCGACCCTGATGAACGCGCTGCTGAAGAAGCGCGTGGCCAAGGTCGGCGACGAGCCGGCCGTGACCAAGACCCAGCAGCGCCTGTACCTGAACAAGAACGTGGTGCTGGTCGATACTCCCGGCATGCTGTGGCCGAAGATCGCCATGGCGAGCGACGGCCTGATGCTGGCCGCCAGCCACGCGATCGGCACCAATGCGCTGGTCGAGGAAGAAGTGGCCGAGTACCTGGGCGGCCTGCTGCTGGAGCGCTATCCGCAGCTGTTGACTGCCCGCTACGGCCTCAAGACCGAGGGCATGGACGGCGTCGACGTGGTCGAAGGCGTGGCGATGCGCCGCGGTTTCCGCGTGCGCGGCGGCGAGTACGACTACGAAAAGGCGGCGCACACGCTGCTGCAGGACTACCGCCAGGGCGCTCTGGGGCGCATCAGCCTGGAAACGCCCGAGACCCGCGCGCTGAGCCTGGCGAAGCACGAGGCCGAGATGGCCGAGAAGGCGCGCATCGCCGCCGAGAAAGCGGCGCTGAAGGCGGAAGAGGCTGCGCGCGGCAAGCGCGGGACCTGATCGTTTCGTCGCGCGGTACCAGTCTGTAGTGGCCGGTTGAACGCGTGGACGGCAGAGCCGTCCACCCTACGGATTCTGCAGACGCATCGTAGGGTGGACGGGGCCCCCGTTCACGCGGTCAAGCGCCCGCCGCCGCGCCGAACCTGAAACTCGACACCGCCAGGCTGCCGAAGAAATCGTCCTCGTGATACACGCACGCGGCCGGCTCGCGCTCGGCCGCGCCCAGCGCCACCAGCAGCGGAATCAGGTGCTCTTCGCGCGGATGCGCGGCGCGCGCCTGCGGCGCCGCGTCCCAGCGCAGCAGTAGCTGTTCGCGCTGAACGGGATCGTGCTCCAGCAGCGTGTCCTGCAGCCAGGCGTCGAATGCATGCGAGGCGATCTTGCCGCTTGGGCCGAACTGGCGCAGGTTGTGGAACGACAGTCCGCTGCCGATGATCAAGACGCCATCGTCGCGCAGCGGCGCCAGCGCGCGCCCGGCCGCCAGGTGCGCCGCCGGATCGAGGTCGCGCCGCAGCGACAGCTGCACCACCGGCATGCGCGCTTCCGGATACACCGGATACAGCATCGAGAAGGTGCCGTGGTCGAAGCCGCGCTCGGGATCGAGCCCGGCCGGCTGGCCGGCCGCGTTCAGCAGCCCGGCCACGCGCCGCGCCAGCGCCGGTTCGCCCGGCGCCGGATACTGCACCTGGTAGGTGTGCGGCGGAAAACCACCGTAATCGTAGATCATGCCCGGCGCGGTGCCGGACGAGACCATGAACTGCGGCGTCTCCCAGTGGCTGCTCACCACCAGCACCGCGCGCACCGCGCCGCTGGCATCCGCCTCGCGCCGCAGCGCCGCCAGCGATGCGGCCAGCTTGTCGTACACCGGCCCATACTGCTCCCTCATCCACGGCCAGGGGCCGCCGCCATGCGAGACGAAATAGGTGGGAAGCGTGGCCATGGAGACTCCTTGTGATACGTCAAAGTATTCATGCTAACCGATCCGGGTAAGCCTTGCCGGAGGTGGGGCAGGAAGCGATGATGGCCCTGTGAATGGCGCCGATGTCCGAGGGCAGGCGCGGAGTGCAATGCCGCATTTGCACGAGGCTTTTGTTTCACCCGTAAGCAAATGCAAAAAAATCCGCCTCTTGAGCAGGGCAGCGCCAAAAAATGGTAATCTGCCGGTCGTTTGCTTACTCATTCTTGTGGAAGGATCACCATGCGTTCCCTGCGTTTCGCCCTCGTTGCCGCCGCCCTGGTTGCCGGTTTCGCCAATGCTTCGCCGACTAACCCGAGCAATGGCGTCGAATACACCACGCTGGCGACCCCGCAACCGACCCAGACCGTGGGCAAGAAGGTCGAAGTGGTCGAGTTCTTCGCTTACCACTGCCCGGCCTGCAACGCGCTGGAACCGACCCTGAACGCCTGGGTCAAGAAGCAGGGCGACAATATCGTGATGCGCCGCATCCACCTGCCGTTCCAGGGCCCGGCCGATCCGGAAGCGCACCTGTTCCTGACCCTCGACGCCATGGGCAAGCTGAACGAATACCATGACCGCGTGTTCCGCGCCGTCCACGTCGAGCGCAAGCGCCTGATGAAGGACGAAGACATCATCGCCTGGGCCACCTCGAACGGCCTGGACAAGGCCAAGTTCATGGAAGCCTGGAACTCGTTCGGCGTGACCACCAAGCTGCGCCGCCTGTCGCAGCAGGCCGAAGCCTACAAGGTCAGCGGCACCCCGACCATCATCATCGACGGTAAGTATGTGACCTCGCCGTCGCAAGTGTCGCAAGCCACCAAGATCCAGGAAATGGCGCCCCTGATGCAGGCCACTACCCAGGTCATGGACGCACTGGTCGCAAAGGCAGCCGCAAGCAAATGAGCAAGGACGTCGAACGCGAAGTCCTCAAGATGTACGAAGGGTCCCGACCCAACGAGGACGACCTGTTTGAAACCAGCCACGTGAACCACATCGCGTGGTCGCTGGCGGCCGTCTGTGGACTGGCCGTCATCTGGCTCTGCATCGCCCTGGTCAATGCCGAGAACCAGCGCAACGCGCTGGTCAACAATATGTGCCAGGACCAGGTCTTCAAGTCCGGCGTCGACAAGAAATGCCTGGTCACGGTCAACTCGCGCGACCACTGGTGGCAACACCTGTGGTACGGCGTGACCCACGTGCGCCCGGAAGTGTCGGACGCGCGCCGCTGACGCCGCCGGCGGGCGCATCCGATACTTCCGGGATGCGCCCGCACCATCCTCGACGCCGGGCCGTCGCCGGCCCGGTTCACATTGACGAAATGTAAGCAAATGATGGTACCCTGCCATTCGTTTGCCAATCTCGTCTTTGTGAAAGGATCACCATGCGTTCCCTGCATGCAGCCCTCCTCGGCGCCGCGCTGGTTGCCGGCTTCGCCAATGCTTCGCCGCTCGAGCCGCGCAACGGCGCCGAATACACCACGCTGGCGGCGCCGCAGCCGACCCAGGCGGTGGGCAAGAAGGTCGAAGTGGTCGAGTTCTTCGCCTACCACTGCCCGGCCTGCAACGCGCTGGAGCCGACCCTGAACGCGTGGATCAAGAAGCAGGGCGACAATATCGTGGTGCGGCGCATCCACTATCCGTTCCAGGGGCCGCTTGACCCGGAAGCGCGCCTGTTCCTGACGCTGGAAGCCATGGGCAAGCTTGACGAATACCATCAGCGCGTATTCCGCGCCGTGCACGTCGAGCGCAAGCGCCTGCTGCGCGACGAAGACATCATCGCCTGGGCCAACTCGAACGGCCTGGACAAGGCCACGTTCATGCAAGCGTGGAACTCGTTCGGCGTGACCACCAAGCTGCGCCGCCTGGCGCAGCAAGTGCAGGCATACAAGGTCGGCGGCACCCCGACCATCATCATCGACGGCAAATACGTCACCTCGCCGGACCTGGTGGCCGATGCCAACCGGATCGATGCCCCGGCGCCCGTGATGCAGGCCACCACGCAGGTGCTCGATGCGCTGGTCGCCAGGGCTGCCGCAGGAAAATAAGCGACGCAGCTTCGTCGGAATGGTCCACCAGGACGATCACGGCGCGGGCATCACCGGCGTCACCGTATAGGCGCAGCGCCGGCCCCCGCTTGGCTGGTGCTCGATCCGGATCACCTTCACCCTCGGGCCCAGCACGCGCTGGAATACGTCCAGCTCCGAACGGCAGAAATCCTGGCAGCTGCGCGCCGCCGCGCAGATCGGGCAATGGTGTTCGAGCAGCAGCACGCTGCCGTCCTCGCGCGCCTGGGCTTCGGCCATATAGCCTTCCTCGTCGCGCACCGCGGCCAGCGCCGCCACCTTGTCCAGCAGCGGCGCCGCGTGCGCCACCTCGTCCAGCCGGCGCCGGTACAGCGCCTCGCCGGCCTGCTCGCGGGTGGCGATCAGGCGTTCGATGGCGTCCGCGCCGAACAGCGCCTGCACCTGGCCCAGCAGGTCGACGGTCAGCTCGGCGTGCCGGTCCGGAAAACGCGCGTGGCCGGCCTCGCTCAGGCGCCAGCGCCGCACCGGCCGTCCGACCTTGCCGCCGCTATCCTCGCAATCGACCAGGCCCTTCTCTTGCGCGCCTTCCAGCTGGCGCCGCACGCCCATCGAGGTCAATCCAAGCGGTTCGCCCAGCGCCTGCGCGGTCTGCGGGCCGCGCATTTTGAGTTGCAGCAGGATGCGCTCGAAGGTGTTCATGCGCCCTCCAGATTCGGCTGCGCGCTGCGCAGGCGCCAGCGGCGCAGCGCGAACGAGGCCCACACCGCCAGCAGGCCGCCCAGCACCAGCACCAGACGCGTATCGACCAGACTCAATAGTCCACCGGCCAGCGCCACCAGGATGTTGGCGATGCAGAAAGTGGTCGACAGTAGCGCCATTACCGCGCCCTGGCCGTGGGCGGCGAAGGCGTCGGCCGACCAGCTTTGCAGTGCCGTGTTGTAGAACGCGTGCGGCACGCCGAACAGGACGATGCCGGCGATGCCGACCTCCAGGCTGCCGAAGCCGACGCACAGGATCGCCATCGCCCCCATGCCGGCATACCAGCCGGCGCGCTGGCGGCCGTCGAGCGCGCTGGCGCGGCCGGCGAACAGGGCAGCCGTGGTCATCAGGGCGCACATCCCCATGTTCACCAGCGCGATGCGCGGTGCGTCGTAGCCGCCCACGTCCACCAGCCACAGCGGAAAGAATTCGTACAGCGCCGCCACGCCGCAGCAATAGCCGAGGTGTACGATGAACAGGGTGCGCAGCGGCGCGTGCTGCAGCAAGGTCAGCGCATGGCGGCGGCGCGCCATGCTCCACCAGCCGTGGCCGTGGGTGGGCGCCGGCGTCGCCGGAATCGACACCAGCACACCGAGCGTGCCCAGCAGCAGGGCGCCGGCGGCGAGTTGGAACGGCAGCGCCGCGCCGCCCGCCATGGTGGCGCTGGCCAGCAGCGGGCCGACCAGCCAGCCCAGGTTGAAGGCGCCGTTCAGCCATGACAGCGCGTGGTTGCGCAGCGGGCCCTGGATCCGCTCGATCACGATCGCCCGCATCACCGCGCCATTGCCTTCCAGCAGACCGGTAACGAAGCGCGCCGCCAGGAACAGCACATACGACTCCATCACCATCGCCACCGCCGTCAGCAGGTGGCCGAGCGCGGCGCCAATCGTCGTCAACAGCAGCGCGCGGCGCCGGCCGAAACCGTCCGACAGCGGGCCGAGCACGGCGCTGCCGATCAGCAGGCCGAGCGGATTGATCATCAGTGCGATCCCCAGAAGCAGCTTGGGCGGCAGGCCGAGGAAGCTGTTCAGGCCGTTCACGCCGCCGTCGGCGAACAGGGGCGCCAGCAGCGGGTAGGGCAAGGATGCGCCGGTGGTGGACAGCAATCCCAATGCGCAAAGGGTGGCGATCAGCAGGCGGTCGTTCATGGCGGCTGGCGACATTGACAATCTCGCCAGCGTACGCGGCTGTTATGAATAAGTAAACCGAATTGTTTATTTATTGGCGGCGAGGCCCGGCTCAGGCAGGCGCACGACCAGGCGCGCGCCGCCCAGGGGAGATGCCTCGGCCTGCAGCGAACCGCCATGCAGCGCCACCGCCTTGCGCGCGATCGACAGCCCCAGTCCGAAGCCGCCGGTGGCGCGGTCGCGGCTGCGGTCGAGGCGGTAGAACGGATCGAAGATACGTTCGCGTTCATCCTCGGGAATGCCGGGGCCGTCGTCGTCGACCGCGATCTCGACGCCGCCCGGGCCGCGACGCGCCGACAGCACGACATGGCCGGCCGCGTATTTCTGGGCATTGCGCAGCAGGTTGCCCACCGCACGCGCCAGCAGGCGCGGATCGGCCTCGATCTGACCCAGGTCACCTTGCAGCTCGCAGTCGACGGCGTGTGGCGAAGGCGGCAGCGTGGCGCAGCAATCATGCAACAGGGCGGCCAGGTCGACGCCGGTCGGCTGCAGCGTCCGTGCGCTGTCGAGCTTGCTCATATCGAGCAGTTCGTTGACCAGGCTGTTCAGCTCGCGCAGATCGCCTTCCATCGCCGCGATGCGCCGGTGCAGGTCGGGATCGTTGGCGCGCGCGTCCAGCAGCTCCAGTCCGAACTCGAGGCGCGCGATCGGCGTGCGCAGTTCGTGTGACACCGAATGCAGCAGGCTGCGCTGGGCTTCGAGCAGGGTCTCGATGCGGTCGGCCATGTGGTCGATCCGCTCGGCCAGCGGGTAGACGGTGGCGGACGGCCGCATGCGCGCCCGCGCCGACAGTTTGCCGCTGCCGAACTGGTCGGCCATGCGCGACAGCGATTGCAGGCTCTGCCAGTGCGCGCGCGACCACAGCGCGATCGGGATCAGCAGTGCGATCGCCACGATCACGTAGCGCAGCGCTTCCATCTTGAGCGCCTGCCCGACGTCGACCGGCAGGTTGCGCGCCACCAGCACGTCCTCGTCGCTGCCGATGTAGCGCTCGCCGCGCAGGTCGACCCGGCGGTAGAAGGCGCGCGCGTGGACGTCGATCACGATCGCGCCGCGTTCCAGTTCCGGGTGGCTCTTGCCAAGTTGGGCACGGGCCTGCTGCAGCGGCAGCAGGTCGTAGCGCACCTCGGACACTTCGCGCACATTGTTCAGGCGGGTGAGCCATTCGTCGGCCGGCGCCTGGTCGACGTATTGCTCGAGCAGGAAGATCTGGGCCGCGGCCTGGCGCCGCGCGATGTCGTCGAGCGGGTCGCCGAACAGGCGCGCGAAGGCGAAATAGATGACGAAGGTGGCGGCCGTGATCGACAGCATGACCAGCACGAAGAAACGGAAAAAAATCCGGTTCACGGGCGTGCTCCTGGTGACTGTCGGTAGCGATCGTTGTATGCGGCCATGGTTCTCTCCGCCCGGGATTGTACAGGTGCAATGCCCGCTCGGGCGAAACTTACAAAATGACGACAATTGGCCGACATCTGGAGGGTGAATGGCGCCAGATGCTCGCATACCATCGCTTCCATCATCAGGTTTTTCCGTTTGCCCACTGATGTGCAAGCATCGGTGGGCTCTTTTTATTCGACGGACCAGCCAGAGATATTTGCACGCCGCAACGACGAATGCGGCATCCAGATGGGAGAGCACGGCTTGCTCGACGTAAAATATCAGCAACGAACTCTTCCGAGCCTTTCACGATGAAACAGCTTTCAGCCCCGGTCACTGCCTTGGTTCTGGCGGTCGCAGGCAGCGCAAGCGCGCAGACGCCGACCACCAATCCAATGCCAGACGGCAGCCGCGACATGTACGCCGGGCTGGGCGCGGTCTCGCGCCCGCGCTACGAAGGGGGCGACAGCCGCGTGCTGCGCGCCTTGCCGGTGCTGCAGGTCCAGTGGAGCAACGGCGTCTTCATCTCGGGCATGAGCGCGGGGATGCACCTGTCCGACCGTCCCACCGTCGAGTACGGACCGCTGCTGTCGGTGCATCCGGACCGCGACGAGGCCGGCGCCGGCAACGAAATCGGCGCCACCGCCTGGACCTTCCCCTCGGTGATGCCGGCCCAGCGCGCCGGCAGCGCGCGCCTGACCGGCATGCGCGACATCGGCACCCGCGTCGAAGGCGGCGCCTTCCTGAACTATTACCTGACGCCCGAATGGCGCCTCACCAGCAGCGTGCTGGCCGGCGCCGGCAACGACCGCAACGGCGCGCGCATGGAACTCGGCGTGCAGCGCCTGGCGTTCCAGCTCGCGCCGCACCATGCGGTCTCGCTCAATGCCGGCGTCACGCTGGTCAACAGCGCCTACAACCGCGCCTATTTCGGCGTCAGCGACAGCGAAGCCGTGAGCAGCGGCAATCCGGCCTATCGTCCCGGCGGCGGCGTCAAGGACGTGCGCGTCGGGGCGCGCTGGAACTGGGCGCTGAGCCCATCGTGGCTGCTCACCACGCAAGTGCAGGCGATCCGGCTGACGGACGACGCCCGCCATAGCCCGCTCGTCGAGCGGTCCACCAATGTGTCGGTTTCGACCGCCTTCGCCTACCGGTTCTGATGATGCGACGTGCACACCTCGGCGCTTGCCTGACCCTGCTGATCGCGGCCGCTCCGGCCGTGGCGCAGGCGCAGGCGCGCGCCGGTGCAGCTGCCGGTGCCGATGCTTGGGTGAGCTATCGCGACGCCTACCGCGCGATGGTGCTGTTCGAAAAATACGGCGGCCCCAAGCACCTGCTGCAGAACCATCTGCAGGTGCAGCCGCAAGCGAAGGGCGTGCTGGGCGAGGGCGCCGGCCTGGTCCTGAACGGCAAGACCGTGCAGACCACCTTGCCGCTCGACGCCACGGGCCGCGCCACGCTGCCGCTGCTGAAGGCGGCCTACGACGAGAACGCGGTGCTGGCGCCGAACCGCGCTTTGGGCCCGTTCGCGCTGCGCGCCCGGGTGACGCTGGCGCCGCGCGCCGACGGCGCCTACGAGGCGGCCGAGCTGCGCGCCGGCTGCGAACAGGCGCTCGCCTTTGCGCGCCATACCGACGCCACGGCGCGTTCGCGCCAGTGTGCTGGGGTGCGGCTGGTGTTTCCGAAGAAGGGGGCGGAAGCGGCGGTGCGCGTGCGCGCGGGCGGGACCGAACAGGTGTTGCCGGTGGCGCGCGGCGCGGCGTTCGCGGGCGACGCCGATGACGACTTCCCGGTCGTGACCTATCGCTTCAATGCACAGGGAGCGGCGCAGGGAGTGACCTCGCAGCTGGTGACGTATAACGCGCCGCTGGCGATCGTGCCGCTGTTCGAGTAATCGTCTTCAATGCGGCCTTCAGTGCGGCGGCTTCGCCTGGAAGCCGCGCATCACTCAGAGTAGCGCGATGTTACCGCGACCTTGCCGCGGTCGGTGCTCAGTTCCAGGCCGATGGCGAGAACAGGTAGCCTTCGCCCCACACCGTCTTGATCTTTTCCGACTCGGCGTCGTCGAACTTGCGGCGCAGCTTGGAAATGCAGTTGTCGATGCTGCGGTCCAGGCCGTCGAACTCGATGCCGCGCATTTTTTTGAGCAGGGCGTCGCGCGACAGCACGCGGCCGGCCGCCTCGGCCAGCACCAGCAGCAGCTTGTATTCGGTATTCGACAGCACGCACGGCTGGCCGCGCCAGACCACGCTGCGGTCACTGGTCACGATGCGCAGCGCGCCGAACTGCAGCACGCGGGCGTCGACGCCGGTCTTGGCCTGGGTGCGGCGCAGCAGGGCGCGCAGGCGCGCCAGCAGCACGCGCGGCTGCACCGGCTTGTTGACGAAATCGTCGGCGCCCTGTTCCAGGCCCGAGACTTCGTCGTAGGAATCTTCGCGCGCGGTCAGGATCAGGATCGGCACGTCCGAGAGTTCGCGGATCTGGCGGCACACCACCATGCCGTCCAGGCCGGGCAGCATCAGGTCGAGGACGACGACGTCGGGATTGAGTTCCTTGAAGCGCTCCAGCGCCACGTCGCCGCGCGTGATCACGTCGACGGCGAACTCATAGCCGGACAGGTATTCCGTGACCAGCTCGGCCAGTCGGGCATCGTCTTCCACCAACATCACTCGGTACATGCAATTTCTCCTCCGTCCGTCATTGTATAAGACCAAGTGACCGGAAAGCATATTCTTGGGGTTTGTGTGACAGTTCATTACATTTCGAGGACAAATAAGGGCGATGATGGCGGGTGGAACTCGGCAGTGCCGGGATAACCCGTCGCCCGCTGCCGGTTTCGGCTCACTGTCCATGTCGAATGCATACGGAGCTTCCCATGAAACCGATCGACCTGTTGCGCGCATCGCTCCATCGGCGCCGTTCGCGCTACCGGAGCCAGCTCGGGGACATGGCGCCGGAGCTGCGCGCCGCCTGGTTCAGGCACGCACCGCTCGAATTCCCGGGCATTCCGCTCAGCGACCTGTTTTTCATCCGCGCCGCCGAAGGGCTGATGAATTTCTTCGAGATCGCGCAGACGGCGCATACCTCTTACGCGCTGCCTTCGCTGGCGGCGGACTCGGTGTGGCATGCCTGGCTGCGCTGGGACGAGGACGATCTGGCGCGCTTTTGCCGGCGTCATTTCCAGGCGCCGGTAGCGCATCTGCCGCAGGAGGCGCTCGACGCCCTGGCGCTGCCGCGCACGCTGGTCGCCTGCCGTCACAGCGACGGCATCCCGGCCCATGCCGCGCGACTGCCGCGCCTGTTCGAACTCGATTCCAGACTGCGCATGCCGCTCGGTCACGCCTACCGCCAACGCGGCTTCAACATCGACTATGCCCGCCTCAATGCCGAGGGACGCTACCGGTATGACGGCGCCACCCATCCGGCATTGAGCTTGCGCGCCTTGCTGGCGGCGGGGTTCATCAGCCAGATGATGTACGAGCAGGCCCTCGGCAGGCACCTGGGCGCGGGCCATGGGCATGCCATGCTGGTGGACGGCGGCGCCGACCTGGATGGCGGCGGGGCAGACTCGGATGGCGGCAGCGGCGGTGGCGACGGTGGTGGGTGCGGCGGTGGCTGCGGTGGCGGCGGCGGAGATTAATCCATTCGCCGCTTACCCGGCTGCAGCACCCGCGCCAGCATGTCGTCGCATCGTGCGTTCGCGCGAAATCCTCGGCTACAAGAACCAGCCTGCATAGGCATGGCGCTTTCGCGTCAGCGCGGCTGGCGTTTGCCGCGTCAAAGCCGCCGGCCAGCGACCGAAAAAAATAGTTGAAACATAACCGCGGTCAATGATTCTCAAAATCGGCTCCAGCAACATCACCTCACTTTCACCGTTTTCCAAACCGCGCGATGCGGCATCGCCAACTCCGGCGCCAGGGGTGAAAGGGGGGAACGCAATTGGAGTTTGCGGTCGTCGAAGACATTAACTTGCGATATGAGGAGAGCGGCAACAGCGGACATTCACGATCAAGAGAACGCCGTCGTCAAAGGCTGTTACGCCGGGCGGGCAATCCTGCCGCCATCAGCATCCTGACGCTGCGTTCGGTACTGCTGCTTTAACCGTGTAGTGAGAAATGTAGTGAAAAACGGCGTAGGGGTTGGAACGCGAGTCCAGGGAAAAAGACCGAGGCTCGACGTGAAGCATGACCATCACACCATAATAATGGAGACATGAAATGCTGGAAACCATAGCCAAGCCGGGGGCACAGCCACCCGCATATCCGTCAGCATATTCCGAAGGAAGAGACCACACCGATCAGGGGAGCGCCAAATGACTACTTCATCGGCAGCGGCGCTTCGCCCACCTCAACCGGTCTCCGACAGCACACGCTGGATACAGCTTGCCGTCGGCGTCATCTGCATGATCGCCACCGCGAATATCCAGTATGCGTGGACCTTGTTCGTGCCCGAGATCGAGGAAACCTATGGCTGGTCGCGCGCCAGCATCCAGGTCGCCTTCACGCTGTTCGTCATCGTCCAGACCTGGCTCGCACCGCTCGAAGGCTACTTCATCGACAAGTTCGGCCCGCGCATGATGGTCGCCTTCGGCGCAGTCTTCATCGGCCTGGCCTGGATCATCAATTCGCAGGCCACCACGCTGGCCGGCTTCTATGTCGGCGCGGCCGTCGGCGGCATCGGCGTCGGCTCGATCTACGCCACCTGCATCAACAACGCGATCAAGTGGTTCCCGGATCGCCGCGGCCTGGCCGTCGGCCTCACGGCCGGTGGTTATGGCGCCGGTTCGGCCGCGACCATCCTGCCGATCGCGGCCATGATCGAGTCGTCGGGCTTCCAGCAAACCTTCCTGTTCTTCGGCATCCTGCAGGGCTCGCTCGCCTTTGTCGCCGCCTGGTTCCTGCGCTCGCCGGGTTCGAGCGAGGTCAGGAAGTCGAGCAAGCTGATGCAGACCACGCACGACTACACTCTCAAGGAAGCGCTGAGCACCAAGCTGTTCTGGCTGATGCTGGTGATGTTCGTGCTGGTGGTCACCGGCGGCATGATGGCGGTGGCGCAGCTGGGCGTGATCGCCAAGGATCTGGGCGTGAAGGAATTCCAGGTCGACCTGCACTTCTTCGTGATGGCGGCCCTGCCGCTGGCCCTGATGCTCGACCGTATCATGAACGGCATCTCGCGACCGCTGTTCGGCTGGATATCGGACCACATCGGGCGCGAGAAGACCATGGTCATCGCCTTCACGCTGGAAGGCTGCGGCATCATCGCGCTCGGCTACTTCGGCAGCAATCCGTATGCCTTCCTGATCCTGTCCGGCGTCGTGTTCCTGGCGTGGGGCGAAGTGTACTCGCTGTTCTCGGCCCTGGCCGGCGACGCCTTCGGTACCAGGCACATCGGCAAGATCTACGGCGTGCTGTACACCGCGAAGGGGATCGGCGCGCTGTTCGTCCCGGTCGGCAACCTGATGATGGAGGCGACCGGCACCTGGTCGACCGTCCTCTACACCGTCGCCATCATGGACCTGACCGCGGCGCTGCTGGCGATCACGGTGCTGCGGCCCGTGCTGCGCAATCACGTCACCTACTCGAAGAGCCTGTACGCGAAAGAAAGCGCGGTGGCCCAGGGAGGTGCGCTGCCTGCGTGACGGCGTTCGCGCCGGCCCAGGCTGGCGAAAGAACGGGCTTCTTCGGAAGCCCGTTTTTTTATGCCTTCACTGAACGAAAACACCGATCATTAAATCTTGACTTCGGTCATTGAGAGCGCCGGACCCACGCCGCTATGATGAGTCGATGAGTTTGATGCCACGCGGGTAGGGCTTGCACGCAGGTATGGCTGAGCGCAGAATTCAATCACCTAGAGTTCAATCTTCGGAGGAAACTGGTATGGGCAAGGCGTTGGAAGGCGTTCGCATTCTCGATTTCACCCATGTCCAGTCCGGACCCACCTGTACCCAGCTATTGGCCTGGTTCGGCGCCGACGTCATCAAGGTCGAGCGCGCCGGCGAGGGCGATGCGACGCGCGGCCAGCTGCGCGACATCGCCGGCGTGGACAGCCTGTACTTCACCATGCTCAACCATAACAAGCGCTCGATGACGCTCGACGCCAAGCGGCCGGCCGGCAAGGAAGTGCTGGAGACCCTGATCAAGCAATGCGACGTGCTGGTGGAAAATTTCGCACCCGGCGCGTTGGACCGCATGGGCTTCAGCTGGGAACGGATCCAGGAACTCAATCCGCGCATGATCGTGGCCTCGGTCAAGGGCTTCGGCCCCGGCCCCTACGAGCACTGCAAGGTGTATGAAAACGTGGCCCAGTGCACCGGCGGCGCGGCCGCCACCACCGGCTTCGACGATGGCCCGCCGCTGGTCAGCGGGGCCCAGATCGGCGACAGCGGCAGCGGCCTGCACCTGGCGCTGGGCATCGTCACCGCCCTGTACCAGCGCAACACCACGGGGCGCGGCCAGAAGGTGCTGACCTCGATGCAGGACGCCGTGCTGAACCTGTGCCGGGTCAAGCTGCGCGACCAGCAGCGGCTCGAGCGCAATGGCGTGATGGAAGAATATCCGCAGTTCGCGGGCGGCCAGTTCGGCGAATCCGTGCCCCGCGCCGGCAATGCTTTCGGCGGCGGCCAACCCGGCTGGATCCTCAAGTGCAAGGGCTGGGAGAATGATCCCAACGCCTATATCTACTTCATCGCCCAGGCCCAGGTATGGCCGTCGGTCTGCAAGCTGATCGGGCGCGAGGAGTGGATTACCGACCCGGAGTATGCAACGCCGAAGGCGCGCCTGCCGCGCCTGATGTCGATCTTCGCCACGGTCGAGGAATGGAGCACCACGCTGACCAAGTTCGAGGCGATGGATATCCTGAACAAATACGACATCCCGTGCGGTCCGATCCTGTCGATGAAGGAAATCGCCGAGGAGCCGTCGCTGCGCGCCACCGGCACCATCGTCGAAGTCGATCATCCCGAGCGCGGGCCGTATCTCAGCGTGGGCAACCCGATCAAGCTGTCCGACAGCCCGACCGAGGTGCGCCGCTCGCCGCTGCTGGGCGAGCACACCGATGAAGTGCTGGCCGACCTGGGCTACTCGCGCGAGCAGATCGCGCTGCTGCGCGAAGAGCGGGTCATCTAGATCTAGCGCACGACCGGCCGTGCCGTTACAGGCCGTGCCGCTACTGGCCGTGCCGCTACTGGCCGTGTCCAGTACCCCGGCGCGGCGTACACCGCCTTCAGCGTGTCGATGAAGCGCCGCACCCGCGCCGGCAGGTGGCGCTGCTGCATGTAGACCGCCATGATGTCGTAGTCCGGCAGCGCATATTCGTCGAGCACCGTCACCAGTTCGCCGGCCGCCAGTTGCGCCTGGATCTCCCAGGTCGAGCGCCAGGCCAGCCCCAGTCCTTCGCCCGCCCAGCGGTGCAGCAGTTCGCCGTCGTTGCAATCGAGGTTGCCGTTGACCTTGACCGTCACCGGCTTGCCGTCCTTCTGGAAGTACCAGCCGCGCTGCTGCCCGCCCTGCAGGTTGAAGGCCAGGCAGTTGTGCTGCGCCAGCTCGTCGAGCGTGCGCGGCACACCGCAGCGCGCGAAGTAGTCCGGGGTGCCGCACACCACGCGCCGGTTGGTGGCCAGCCGCACCGCGACGAAGTTCGGATCGAGCACGCCGCCGATCCTGATCCCCAGCTCATAGCCTTCGCGCACCAGGTCGACCACGTGGTCGGTGAGGTTGAACGAGATCTGCACTTTCGGATTGGCCGCCAGAAAAGCCGGGGCGTGCGGCGCCACGTGCAGCCGTCCGAACGCCGCCGGCGCCGACACGATCAGGTGGCCGCTGGCCTGGTCGCGCACTTCGGAGACGATGGTCTCGGCTATCTCCATGTCGGCCAGCAGCTTGCGGCAATGCTCGAGGAATAGCGCCCCCGACTCGGTCAGCGTCAGGTGGCGCGTGGTCCGGTGCAGCAGCTTGACGCCGAGGCGCCGTTCCAGCGCATCGATGCGTCGACCCAGCATCACCGGCGTGACGTTCTGGCCCAGCGCGGCGCGCGCCAGGCTGCCCTTGTCGACCGCGTCCACGAAGGCGCACATCTGTTTGAGCTTGTCCATGTCTGCAGTATTCCATACCTGAGAGATCGAATACACCTACTTTTTGTGGTCTTATCAGGTCTGCTGCGACGCTCTAGCATAAGGGTCATCGTGCGTTGACTCTTCGTGAACCTGGAGGCAGGTAATGGCAAAGATGACGGCAGCAGAGGCAGCGGTGCTGGTGATGGAAAAAGAGGGCGTCGAGGTTGCCTTCGGCGTGCCCGGCGCGGCCATCAATCCCTTCTATGCGGCGCTGAAAAAACGCGACAGCATCCGCCACTACCTGGCGCGCCACGTCGAGGGCGCCTCGCACATGGCCGAGGGCTATACCCGCGCGAAGGCTGGCAACCTGGGCGTGTGCATCGGCACCTCGGGGCCGGCCGGCACCGACATGATCACCGGCCTGTATTCGGCCCAGGCCGATTCGATACCTATCCTTTGCATTACCGGCCAGGCGCCGCGCGCCCGCCTGTACAAGGAAGACTTCCAGGCGGTCGACATCGAGTCCATCGCCCGGCCGGTCACCAAGTGGGCCGTCACCGTGCGCGAGCCGGCCCTGGTGCCGCGCGTGTTCCAGCAAGCCTTCCACCTGATGCGCTCCGGCCGGCCCGGCCCGGTGCTGATCGACCTGCCGATCGACGTGCAGATGGCGCAGATCGAGTTCGACGCCGACACCTACGCATCGCTGGCGCCGCACAAGCCGAAAGCCACCCGCGCCCAGGTCGAGAAAGCGCTCGAGATGCTGAACGGCTCGCAGCGGCCCCTGATCACGGCCGGCGGCGGCATCATCAACGCCGACGCCGCCGCGCTGCTGGTCGAGTTCGCGGAGATCACCGGGGTGCCGGTGATCCCGACCCTGATGGGGTGGGGCGCGATTCCCGACGACCATCCGCAGATGGCCGGCATGGCGGGCCTGCAGACCAGCCACCGCTACGGCAACGCCACGCTGCTGGCGTCCGACTTCGTGATGGGCATCGGCAACCGCTGGGCCAACCGCCATACCGGCGGCATCGAGGTGTTCACCAAGGACCGCACGTTCGTCCACATCGACATCGAGCCGACCCAGATCGGGCGCGTGTTCGGTCCCGATTTCGGCATCGTGTCCGACGCCAGGGCGGCGCTGGAACTGCTGGTGGACGTTGCCCGCGAGTGGCGTGCCAGTGGCCGCCTCGTCGACCGCTCCGAGTGGCTGGGCGCCTGCCAGGAACGCAAGCGCACCATGCTCAGAAAGAGCGACTATGAGGACGTGCCGGTCAAGCCGCTGCGCGTGTATCACGAGATGAACGCATACTTCGGACGCGACGTGCGCTATGTGGCCAGCATCGGCCTGTCGCAGATCGCCGCCGCCCAGTTTTTGCACGTGCACCACCCGCGCCACTGGATCAACTGCGGCCAGGCCGGCCCCCTGGGCTGGACCATCCCGGCGGCGCTGGGCGTGCGCGTGGCCGATCCCGACGCCGACATCGTCGCCATCTCGGGCGACTACGACTTCCAGTTCCTGATCGAGGAGCTGGCGGTGGCGGCCCAGTTCAAGCTGCCCTACATCCACGTGCTGGTGAATAACGCCTACCTCGGCCTGATCCGCCAGGCGCAGCGCGGCTTCGAGATGGATTACTGCGTCCAGCTGGCGTTCGAGAACGTGAATGCGCCGGAACTGGAAGGCTATGGCGTCGATCACGTGGCCGTGGTCGAGGGCCTGGGCTGCAAGGCGCTGCGGGTGTTCCGCCCCGACGACATCATCCCGGCCTTCGAGCGCGCGCGCGCATTGATGGCGCAGCACGGCGTGCCGGTGGTGGTCGAGATCATCCTCGAGCGCGTCACCAATATCGCGATGGGCACCGAGATCGACGCGCTCAACGAGTTCAACGAAGTCCTGGACGTCGAGTGACAAAAGGAGCCGCCATGACCAAGCTTGCCGCCAACCTGACCATGCTGTTCAACGAGGTCGACTTCCTCGACCGCTTCGGCCACGCCGCCCGTGCCGGCTTTCGCGGCGTCGAATTCCTGTTCCCGTATGCGCACCGAGCAGAAGAAATCGCCGACCGGCTCGACGCGTGGCGCCTCAAGCTGGTGCTGCACAACCTGCCGGCCGGCGACTGGGCCGGCGGCGAGCGCGGCATCGCCTGCCATCCCGGGCGCGAGACCGAATTCCAGGACGGCGTCGGCAAGGCGATCGACTATGCCAGGGCGCTCGGCGTCAAGCAGCTCAACTGCCTGGCCGGCATCGTGCCGCAAGGCGTCACGCCCGGCGAGGCGCGTTCCACCCTGGTGTCGAACCTGAAGTTCGCCGCCGACCGCTTGAAGCGCGAGGACATCCGCCTGCTGGTCGAGCCGATCAACACCTTCGACATCCCCGGCTTCTTCCTGCGCGGGACGCGCCAGGCGCTGGACATCATTGGCGAGACCGGCTCGGACAATCTGTTCCTGCAGTACGACATCTATCACATGCAGCGCATGGAAGGCGAACTGGCGGCGACGATCAAGGCCAACCTCAGGCTGATCGGCCACGTCCAGCTGGCCGACAATCCGGGCCGCGGCGAGCCGGGCACGGGCGAGATCAATTACCGCTACCTGCTCGGCATGCTCGACGAGATCGGCTACACCGGCTGGGTCGGCTGCGAATACAAGCCGCAGGCCGGCACCGGGCAGGGGCTGGGCTGGATCGCGGAACACGGCCTGTAGGTCCGGCATGCAGGCACGGTTCGTATAGCGCTGCGCAATCACTCACACCTGGAGACGATCATGACGAAAGTAGGATTCATTGGCCTGGGCATCATGGGCGGCCCCATGGCCGCCAATCTGCAGGCGGGCGGCTGCAAGCTGCACCTGCACGATGTGAAAAATCCGCCGCTGGCGCTGGTCGAAGCCGGCGCCACCGTCTGCACCAATGCCACCGAGGTGGCCAAACGCGCCGACGTCGTCATCGTGATGGTGCCCGACACCCCGCAGGTGGAAGAAGTGCTGTTCGGCGCCGACGGCGTGGCCGCCGGGCTCACGCCCGGCAAGATCGTGGTCGACATGAGTTCGATCTCGCCGATGGCGACCAAGGAGTTCGCGAAGAAGATCAACAAACGCCAGTGCGACTACCTCGACGCGCCGGTGTCGGGCGGCGAAGTGGGCGCGCGCGCCGCCTCGCTCACCATCATGGTGGGCGGTGCGCAAGAGGCGTTCGACCGGGTCAGGCCGCTGTTCGAGCTGATGGGCAAGAACATCACGCTGGTGGGCGGCAACGGCGACGGCCAGACCACCAAGGTGGCCAACCAGATCATCGTCGCACTGAACATCCAGGCGGTGGCGGAAGCGCTGCTGTTCGCCTCCAAGGCCGGCGCCGACCCGGCCCGGGTACGGCAGGCGCTGATGGGCGGTTTTGCCGCCTCGCGCATCCTGGAAGTGCACGGCGAGCGCATGGTCAAGCGCACCTTCGCACCGGGCTTCCGGATCGAGCTGCACCAGAAGGACCTGAACCTGGCGCTGCAGGGCGCGAAGAGCCTCGGTATCTCGCTGCCGAACACCGCTGCCGCGCAGGAGCTGATGAATTCCTGCGCCGCGCACGGCATGGCGCAGCTCGATCACTCGGCGCTGTGCCAGGCGATCGAACGCATGTCGAACCATGCCATCGCCGCCGCACCAGATGCCGCTTGACGCCGGCCACGGGGGAATGTCATGTCTACCTGGGTGTTTCATCATGAGGCCTGCCTGGCGCATATTCCCGGCACCGGCCATCCGGAGTCGCCGCAGCGCCTGCAGGTGGTGATGGAGGCGCTGCGCCAGCCGGAATTCGAAGACCTGGCCTGGCGCCAGGCGCCGGCCGGCATGCGCGAGCAGGTGTTGCTGGTGCACCGCGCCGAGTATGTCGACGCGATCGCCGCCGCGGCGCCCAGCAGCGGCCTTGTAGCGCTCGACGGCGGCGACACCCTGATGTCGCCCGGCAGCTGGGAGGCGGTGATGCGCTGCGTCGGCGCCGCCTGTGCCGGCGTCGATGCGGTGCTGGCGGGCGAGGCCGCCAACGTGTTCTGCGCCACCCGGCCTTGCGGCCATCATGCCGAGCCGGACGCGGCGATGGGATTCTGCATCTTCAACCAGGCCGCCATCGCCGCCGTCCATGCGCTTCGAACGCACGGCCTGCAGCGGGTTGCCGTGATCGACTTCGACGTCCACCACGGCAATGGCACGCAAGCCGCGTTCTACCACCGTCCCGAGCTGTTCTTCGGTTCCAGCCACCAGTCGCCGCTGTATCCGGGCACCGGCGCGGCCGGCGAGACCGGCGCCAGCGGCAATATCGTCAACCTGCCGTTGCCGCCCGGCTGCGGCAGCGCGCTGTTCCGCGCGCGCGTGGCCGCCACGTTGCTGCCGGCATTGCGGCGTTTTATGCCCCAGCTGATCATCGTGTCGGCCGGGTTCGACGCGCACCGGCTCGATCCCCTGGCCCACATGAACCTGGAGGACGAGGACTTCGCCTGGATCACGCGCGAGGTGATGGCGATCGCCGACGACCTGTGCCAGGGCCGCATCGTGTCGATCCTGGAAGGCGGCTACAGCGGCGAGGGGCTGGCCGGCGGCTGCGCAGCGCATGTGCGGGCGCTGATGCGGCACTGACCGGGCGCCGCCGTCAATCCACCGCGGCGACCTGCCGGACCGGGACCAGCAGCCGCCGCTGCAGCACGTCCCTGGCGACATCCATCGCACTCTTCGGCCCCGCCGGGATATCCGGAATCACACCCATGCCTTCCCAGTTGGAACCGGTAATCGGGCTGATCGTGCGGCGGCTCGGGACCGAGGCGGCAAAGTGCTCGCCCAGGCGGAACAGGCGGGTCGGGTGGGCGCCGCCCCAGGTCGGCTTGCCGACCACCGTGGCGCGCTTCAGCGCCTGCATCGTATAGGCGAAATCCTCGCCGGCGGACATGGTCTCGGGACCGACCAGGATCACGACCGGCTTCTTGCCGCCGTAAGGTTTGCCGTCGAGTTTATCCAGCGTCCACTGCTGCATGCTGACGCCCGACGATCGATCCCAGATGTCATTCAGGCGGGTGCGCCCGTCGACGAAATAACTGACCAGCATGGCGACCGTGTCCGGGCTGCCGCCGCCGTTGTCGCGCAAGTCGACGATCAGGCTGTCGGTGTCGGCCAGCTCGCCCATCGCTGCCGCGTAGCGTTCGGCCATGATGAAAGAAGGAGGAAATTCATCCAGTTTCAGATAGCCGATGTTGTCGTCCAGGTGATCGACCTTCACATTGCCGACTTTGCCCAGCATCAGGCCAAGCTGCAGCAGCAGGCGTCTGGCGGTGGGCGTGCGTTGTTTCCATTGCGCTTTCGTCGCCGGCGGCGGCCCCATTTCACGGTCGTACGGCACCGGCTTGGCGCTGGCCCACACCGACATGTGCAGATCACGGGTCACGGCGTGCAGGTCGAGCGACAGCTGGCGCGCGAATTGCTCGCCATCCGTCAGCGCGTCGTACCTGCCGTTTTTCAGGTGCGCAAGCATGACCGTTTCCATCTGCCTGGCTTTGTCGGGGAAGACATAGTGCTCGTTCAGCTTCGCGACCAGCGTCGTGATCGCCTCCTTGCGTGTTGGCTTGTCGATGACGATTTCCGGCTTCGGCTTCAGGTCCATGAGAAAGGGCACCCAGACGTCGATGGTGTACAGGGCGCAGGCCAGCGTTACCAGCACGGACGGTATGACAATCCATTTTCTTTTCATCGTTTTCCTCTGATTGTTGCACGCAAGGTTTATGCAAGGTGGGTAGGTCAGAAACGTTTACTTCATCGGAACAGTAAAGAAGTGGATTGAGAGTAGCACGACAATTTCTATCTGGTAGAAATATTATTGCCAACGCTGCTACAGCAGGTGAATTTGAAACAAAAAAAAAGCAGTCACGATGACTCGTGACTGCTTCAGGTGATGACTATCGATCTGGCGCGGCGGGCTATTGCAGGTGCTGCCCCTTGGCGCTGCAGCGGAAGATTACAGGCCGCAACCGTAGTAAGCCGGGTCCGAATCCTGGCCGGTGTATTCTGGATCGAGCTTCTCGCGCAGGTTGAGCGTGAGGAAGGCGACGATCAGCGACAGCAGCGAGTGCGACTGTGCGGGTGCGTAAGTGGTATTGGCGGGGGCGTTGATCATGTTGAGCTCCTGAAGTTTGGTATGTTCAATGGTGTAAATATAGGGATGTCCGCCCAGAGCCGCCAATTTCGAGTTTTGATACCAGATATCGGGTATGTGAATATTGTTAATTAAGACTCTGCGGTTGATGCATGGTCTCTATCATAGACTGTTGCGGTGGATAGAGGCGCCAGACACTGTGCATCAGGCTAGGGCGAAGGAATCAATCTGGCGATCCGCTCCGCCCCTTCATCGAGCAAGAACTGGCGAAACGCCCGCGCCACCGGCGGCAGCCGCTTCTCGCGCCGGTGCACGACATACCAGTTGAGCATCAGGGGAAATCCCTCGGCCTCCAGCACTACCAGGCTGCGCGCCGCCAGCTCGCGCCCGATCGTGTGAAACGACAGGAAGCCCAGGCCAATGCCGGCGATGACCGCCTGCTTGATGGTTTCGGTGCTCTTGATTTCCATCGCCACGTTCAGTTCGCCCAGGTGCTTGCCGAACGCTTCTTGCATCGAGAACCAGGTGTCCGAGCCGGGTTCGCGCATCACGAAGAGCTGGCGGATCAGCTCATCCATCGCGACCGGCCCACGTCCGGCCAGCGGATGGTCCGGCGCGCCCACGATCACGTAAGGGTGGGGCGCGAAGGCGTCGTTCTGCGTGTCCAGCCCGCCAGGCGGGCGCACCATCACGGCCAGGTCGGTGCGGTTGGCGGCCAGTTCGCCCAGCAATTCCTCGCGGTTGTGCACGGTGAGGTTGAGCTGCACGCCCGGATACTGGCGCGCGAAGGCGACCATCAGCTGGGGAAAGAAATAGTCGCCAGCACTGATCACCGCCACGTTCAGCTTGCCGCCGGCGATTCCCTTCAGCTGGGCCATGGCGGCTTCGGCCTCGTCGAACTGGCCGATGATGGCGCGGCTGTAGTGCAGCAGTTCCTCGCCGGCCTGGGTCAGGTAGATCTTCTTGCCGAGTTGCTCGAACAAGGCCATGCCGACGTGGCCTTCGAGGGTGCGGATCTGGGTCGAAACGGCCGGCTGGGTCAGGTGCAGTTCTTTGGCCGCGCGCGAAAAACTGAGGCGGCGCGCGACCGCCTCGAAGACCTTCAGCTGACGCAGTGTCGCGTTCTTCATCCGTCCTCCGATGCATAAGCATTCGTGGATGATTATCCCTAAAAACTTTAACTATTGCTCATCATTTTGTTGGAATAGACTGGCTTTTCAGACAGCTCAACCGCAACCACCCATCTGGAGAATTGCCATGACGACGATCTGCAACGACCCCGGCGCCGACGCCCAGCGCAACGCCTACAACGCGGCCTTTCACGAGCTGGGGCTGAGCTGGTTCTGGGATGCCGGACACTACGCCAGCGCACTGTCCGGCAACGACCACCGCACCGGCCTGCGCAACTACCTGGCCCAGCATCAGCCGCATCTCTTGTCGGCGCACGACGCCGATTTCCTGATCGAGGCGATCCTGTCCACCAAGGAGCGCTGCCATGCCCAGCTGAGCGGCGCCGGCTGCAACCCCGGGGCCTTCATCAACTGGTCCGAGATCCAGCAGCGGCAGATTGGCGTATAAACGCGACCCTATGGGCGGAGATTTTCGATTCTTAACCGTGGTCAAGGATATGCCGGAGGCGTTCTTCGACAATCAGGCCAGCTACCGAACCGTGCGCCATGCCGGGCACTCCTCCTGACCCCGCCGTACGAAAGAACATCACATGATCCGACACTGGATACGCTTTCAACACCTCGACACCGTGCGCTTCGGCACCCTCGAGGGCGACAAGATCCGGATCTTCAAGGGCGACATGCTCGACAGCCCGAGCCGCACCGACCTGGCGATCAACCTGGCCGAGGTCGAGGTGCTCACGCCGGTCGTGCCGGGCAAGGTACTGGCGATGTGGAACAACTTTCACGCGCTTGGCCAGAAGCTGGGCCTGGCCCCGCCGGCCGAGCCGCTGTACCTGATGAAGCCGTCGACTTCCTACCTGTCCCCGGGCGGCACCATCCGCAAGCCGCTGTGCGACGGCAAGGTGGCGTTCGAGGGCGAGCTGGGGATCGTGATCGGGCGCCGCTGCAGCGCCGTCGCGGTCGAGGAGGCGCAGCATTACGTGTTCGGCTATACCTGCGCCAACGACGTCACCGTGGGCGAGATCATCGGGCGCGATCCGACCTTTCCGCAATGGGTGCGCGCCAAGGGCTTCGATACCTTTTGCCCGTTCGGCCCGGTGATCGCCACCGGCCTGAATCCGGCGATGCTGGTCGTGCGCACCATCCTGAACGGTGAAGTACGCCAGGACTATCCGGTCAACGACATGGTGTTTTCGGTGGCGGAACTGGTCAGCAAGATTTCCCAGGACATGACATTGGAGGCGGGCGACATCCTGCTGTGCGGCACCTCGGTCGGCGTCGGCTCGATGCGGCCGGGTAGCACGGTCGAGGTCGAGATCGACGGCATCGGGAGACTCGTCAATCGGTTCGAGTAGACAGTTTTCGCGTAAAACCTAGGGAGCGGTCATGAAAATCGCAGTGATTGGAGCAGGGGCAATCGGCGGCCTGGTCGGCGCCAGGCTGGCGCTGGCAGGGGAGGAGGTGACGTTCATTGTTCGAGGAGCCAACCTGGAGGCGATTCGCGCCAACGGCATCAAGCTGATCGAAACGGACGGCGAAGAAAAGGTCGCGTCGCAAGTGCGCGCCACCGACGACTACGATGAAGCCGGCGAGCAGGACCTGGTGATCCTGGCGCTGAAGGCGCACCAGGTCGACGGTGTGTCGGCCCGCATCGGCAAGCTGTTCGGTCCGCGGACCGTGGTGGTGACGATGCAGAACGGCATCCCGTTCTGGTACTTCCACCGCCATGGCGGCGAGTTCGACGGACGCACCGTGCACAGCGTCGACGCCGGTGGCGAACTGGCGCGCCGGATTCCGCCCGAGCGGGTGCTCGGCTGCGTGGTCTATCCGGCGGCCGAACTGGTGGCGCCGGGCGTGATCCGGCACATCGAGGGCGCGCGCTTTCCGCTGGGCGAGCTGGACGGGACCACGAGCGAGCGCGTCAACGCGGTCTCGGCCTGCTTCCAGCATGCCGGCTTCAAGTCGCCGGTGCTGGACAATATCCGCGCCGAGATCTGGCTCAAGCTATGGGGCAATGTCAGCTTCAACCCGATCAGCGCCCTGGCGCACTCGACCCTGGTCGATATCTGCCAGTACCCGCTCACGCGCGAGCTGGCCGCGGAGATGATGCGCGAGGCGGAAGAGGTCGCCACCAAGCTGGGCATCTCGTTCCGCGTCACGCTCGACCGCCGTATCGAGGGCGCCGAGAAGATCGGCAAGCACAAGACCTCGATGCTGCAGGACGTGGAAGCGGGCCGGGGGCCGGAAATCGACGCCCTGGTCGGCTCGGTGATCGAACTGGCGCGCATGACCGGGACACCCACGCCGCATATCGATTCGGCCTATGCGATGGTGAAATTGCTGGAGCAGACCATGACCGAGGAACGGGGCGGGGTGCGGTTGCAGAAGCTGGCCACGGCTTGATCGGTTGTCGAGAACGTTCCGGGTGTCGGATGGACGGGTTCACCATCCGCCCCCCCCATTCTTTTGTGGCTGAAAAACCGTCGCCCCCGCGAAGGCGGGGGCCCAAGTTTGCAAGCGTCGCGATAACGCAAGCAGAAATTGGACCCCCGCCTTCGCGGGGGCGACGTGCTGATGCTAACGAAGAAAGAAACTTCGCTGATTCTTCAGATCTTCCCGCGATTCTTCAACCGGCTCAAGGTCTCCGGCGACAAATTCAAATACGACGCCAGTTCCTTCTTCGGCAGCCGCTCGAACAAATCCGGATACTTGCGCATGAAGCGATGCACGCGCCCCGGCGCATCCAGCAAATGCAGCGTAATCGTATGCGCCATGATGCTGCTCATCAGATTCATCACCTCGAATTCGAACGCCTGCTTCACGGTGCTATGACTGCGCAGGTAATCGACCCACTGCGGCAGCGGCATGCGCGCCACCCGCGCCTTGGTGACGCAGGCGATGCTGTACGGTGTCGGCGTCTTGAGGCACCAGGCGGCGTAGCTGGTCTCGATATCGCGCTCGGCCGAAAAGCGCAGGATCATTTCCTTCGCTTCCTGGTTGGTGACCTGGCGTTTAAGTATCCCGTCGAGAATGAAATACTGTGACATTTCGTGAACGCCCTGGTTCACAAGCAAATCACCTTTTTGATGGTTCTCGATCGTCAGATAAGGCTCGAGCGCGGCCATCTCGCTGTCGCGTAATTCCTTGAGAACCACATTTTGCTTCAGCTGAAGACGGATGATGTTCCGTTCCGAGTGATTTGCAATCGTCGTCATGAACGCAGCCATTTAGCGAGATTCTCTCATCATGCGGCCAAAATTGACCATGGTCAATGAGACAAATCAGGCTGGCTGGATATGATGATTCGAGGGTGGCACATGGCGTAGTTGCCCGGATCGAAAATCACTGGAGACATCAATGACAAACCAAGTTTCGGTGGACGTGACCGACGGCTTCCACCTGGTAATCGATGCGTTGAAACACAACGACATCGATACGATCTTCGGCCTGGTCGGCATCCCGATTACCGACCTGGCGCGCCTGGCACAGGCCGAAGGCATGCGTTTCATCGGCTTTCGTCATGAACAGAATGCGGGCAATGCCGCGGCAATTGCCGGATACATGACGCAAAAGCCGGGCATCTGCCTGACGGTGTCGGCGCCGGGCTTCCTCAACGGCCTGACGGCGCTGGCCAACGCCACCACCAACTGCTTCCCGATGATCCTCATTTCCGGCTCGAGCGAGCGCGAGATCGTCGACCTGCAGCAGGGCGACTACGAAGAGATGGACCAGCTCAACGCGGCCAAGCCCTACGCCAAGGCTTCCTACCGCATCAACAAGGCCGAGGACATCGGCATCGGTGTCGCGCGCGCGATCCGTGCCGCCGTCTCGGGCCGCCCGGGCGGCGTCTATCTCGACCTGCCGGCCCAGCTGCTGTCGCAGACGATCGAGGCCGGCCACGGCAAGCGCTCGCTGGTCAAGGTGGTCGACCCGGTGCCGCGCCAGCTGCCGGCCCCGGATTCGGTGCAGCGCGCGCTGGAACTCCTCAAGGGCGCCAAAAAGCCGCTGATCCTGCTCGGCAAGGGCGCCGCCTATGCCCAGGCCGACGAAGACATCCGCGCCCTGGTCGAGCGCACCGGCATTCCCTACCTGCCGATGTCGATGGCCAAGGGTCTGCTGCCTGATACCCATCCTCAATCCGCCTCGGCGGCGCGCTCCTACGTGCTGGCCGAAGCGGACGTGGTGGTGCTGATCGGCGCGCGCCTGAACTGGCTGCTGTCGCACGGCAAGGGCAAGACCTGGGGCAAGCCCAAGCAGTTCGTCCAGATCGACATCTCGCCGACCGAGATCGACAGCAACGTGGCGATCGCCGCGCCGCTGATCGGCGACATCGGCTCGTGCGTGGCGGCCCTGCTCGATGGCCTGGACGGCGCCGGGATCGCCAAGCCGGACCAGGAATGGCTCGGCCCGATCGCCGAGCGCAAGGAACAGAACATGGCGAAGATGGCGGCGCAACTGAGCCGCGACGTGGCGCCAATGAACTTCCACACCGCCCTGGGCGCGATCCGCGAGGTGCTCAAGCAGCATCCGGACATCAACCTGGTCAACGAAGGCGCGAATACCCTCGACTATGCGCGCAGCATCATCGACCAGTACCAGCCGCGCAAGCGGTTCGACTCCGGCACCTGGGGCATCATGGGCATCGGCATGGGCTACGCAATCGGCGCCGCCGTGGTCAGCGGCAAGCCGGTGGTGGCGATCGAAGGCGACAGCGCGTTCGGCTTCAGCGGCATGGAACTCGAGACCATCTGCCGCTACGAATTGCCGGTCACGACCATCATCTTCAACAACAACGGCGTGTACCGCGGCACCGATGTGAATCCGACCGGGGGCAAGGACGTGGCCCCGACCGTGTTCGTCAAGAACGCGCGCTACGACAAGATGATCGAGGCCTTCGGCGGCATCGGCTACCACGCCACCACGCCGGAAGAGCTGACCCGCGCCCTGAACGAGGCGATTGCCGCCGGCAAGCCGGCCCTGATCAATGCCGTGATCGACGAGACCGCCGGCACCGAGAGCGGCCGCCTGACCAATCTGAATCCGCAAAGCGGCGCCAAGAAGTGACCCAGTGAATCGCACAACCGCCGGCGCGCGTGGTTCTGCCAGCGCGCCGGACGGCCGCGCCATCCGATCAACAAAAAGGAGACTGACATCATGAGCAAGCCACTCGAAGGTATCAAGATCATCGACTTCACCCACGTCCAGGCCGGTCCGGCCTGCACCCAGCTGCTGGCCTGGTTCGGCGCCGACGTGATCAAGGTCGAGCGTCCCGGCGCCGGCGACGTCACCCGCTCGCAGCTGCGCGACATCCCGGGCGTCGACGCCCTGTACTTCACCATGCTCAACAGTAACAAGCGCTCGCTGACGCTGGATACCAAGAAGCCCGAAGGCAAGGAAATCCTGACCAAGTTGATCAAGGAGTCGGACGTGCTGGTCGAGAACTTCGGCCCGGGCGCGCTGGACCGCATGGGCTTTACCTGGGAACACATCAAGGAAATGAACCCGGGCATGATCGTGGCCTCGGTGAAGGGCTTCAGCGACGGCCACCACTACGAAGACCTGAAGGTCTACGAGAACGTGGCGCAGTGCGCCGGCGGCGCGGCCTCGACCACCGGCTTCGACGACGGCCCACCGACCGTCAGCGCCGCCGCGCTGGGCGACAGCAATACCGGCATGCACCTGGCAATCGGCATCCTGACCGCGCTGCGCGCGCGCGACACCACCGGCAAGGGCCAGAAGGTGGCGGTCTCGATGCAGGACAGCGTGCTCAACCTGTGCCGGGTCAAGCTGCGCGACCAGCAGCGCCTGGACCGGGTCGGCTACCTGGAAGAGTATCCGCAATACCCGCACGGCAGCTTCTCCGACGTGGTGCCGCGCGGCGGCAATGCCGGCGGCGGCGGCCAGCCGGGATGGGTGCTCAAGTGCAAGGGCTGGGAGACCGACCCCAACGCCTACATCTACTTCACCATCCAGGGCCACGCCTGGGCGCCGATCTGCAAGGCGATCGGCAAGGAAGAGTGGATCGACGACCCGGCGTACATGACGGCCGGCGCGCGCCAGGACAAGATCTTCGCCATCTTCGGCACCATCGAAGAGTGGCTCAAGGACAAGACCAAGTTCGAAGCGGTCGACATCCTGCGCAAGTTCGACATCCCGTGCTCGCCGGTGTTGACGATGAAGGAAATCGCCAACGATCCGTCGCTGCGCGCCAGCGGCACGATCGCCGAGGTCCAGCACAAGGAACGCGGTACCTACCTGACCGTGGGCAGCCCGATCAAGTTCTCGGACATGAAGGTCGAGATCACCGGTTCGCCGCTGCTGGGCGAGCACACCGACGAAGTGCTGGAAGGCCTCGGCTACAGCTCGCAGCAGATCGCGGCCCTGCACGAGCAGAACGTGGTCTGATCCCGGGCCTGCCCGGATAACGGAGTCTGGTGCGCGTCGGCTGTTTGCGACGCGCATTCGCTTTTTGGGGAAGGAATATCCATGCAAATCGATTTCGAACAACTGCTCCATGCGCTGGGCGACGGTGTGATCGTCAGCGACACGAGCGGCAAGATCACTTTCTGGAACGCGGCCGCGACCCGCATCTTCGGCTTTGCCGAGAACGAGGCCATCGGACAGTCGCTGGACCTGATCGTGCCGCAGCGCCAGCGCGACCGTCACTGGGACGGCTACCACAAGACCATGGCCACCGGCCAGACACGCTACGGGGCCGACCTGCTGCGGGTGCCGGCGCTGCACAAGGAAGGCAAACCCTTGTCGATCGCGTTCACCGTGGCGCTGCTGCACGGATCGAACGGCGAGGTGTCGGCGATCGTCGCCCTGGTGCGCGACGAGACCGAACGCTGGAGCGAAGAGCGCAAGCTGAGGGCGCGCCTGGCGCAGTTGGAGACGGCGCAGGCGTAGCACCGAAGCCGGCAAGCTCGCCGCGCCTGCCGGGAGTGTGAATCAACCGGCGTCGCCACCCGGCGGCGGTGGCGGCATGTGCTCGCGCCGGTGCTCCAGCAGGGCGTCGATCACGATCGGGCGCAGTCCTTCGCCCTCTTCGTTGTCGATGTGCGAAAACAGCTGGCTGCGCATGCGCGGCGCCCAGAAGCGCTGCAGGTGGTTGGCGATCTCGGTGCGGCCTTCGCGCTGGTCCGGGTAGGACTCGAAGAAGGCGCCGATCTGGTTGGCCATGGTGACCAGGTTGTCGATGTTCATGCGGACTCCATGTCGATGTTGACGCCATGCGCGTAGGCGACGAAGTTGTCGCCGCGGGCAAAGGCGACCAGGGTCATGCCGCACTCGAGCGCAGTACGCACGGCCAGCGCGGTCGGCGCGGAAATCGCCACCATGGCGGCGATGCCGACCGTGGCGGCCTTCTGCACCATCTCGACGCTGGCGCGGCTGGTGATCAGGCAAAAGCCGTCGCCCAGGTCGGCGCCGGCGGCGTGCAGGCCGCCGATCAATTTGTCGAGCGCGTTGTGCCGGCCGACATCCTCGAACGCCGCGCGCGGCACGCCGTCCCGGCCGCACCACAGCGCCGCGTGGGTGGCGCCGGTGAGGCGGTTGAGCGGCTGCTCCTGCCGCACCTGGGCCAGGGCGCGCCGGATCGCCGCGCCGGACAGCGCCCGCGTCGGCGCCAGGCAGGGCAGGGGTCGGATCACCTGGGCCAGGCTGTCGACGCCGCACAGGCCGCAGCCGGTGCGACCCGCCAGCGCCCGGCGCCGCTCCTTGAGCCGCATGAAGGCGCCGGCGGCGATGTCGATGCGGGCGGTGATACCGGCCGCGCCGTGCTCGATCTCGACCCCGTAGAACTCGGCCGGCGAGGCCAGGATGCCTTCGCTGAGCGAAAAGCCGAGCGCGAATTCCTCCAGGTCGCCGGGCGTGGCCAGCATCACCGCGTGCGCGACGCCGTTGTACTCGAGCGCGACCGGCACTTCCTCGGCCAGCTCGTCCTCGGCCTGCAGGTCGCCGGTCGGCGCGGACGGCGAGGATGGCGCGCCGCGGCCCATGCGCGCCACCGCCATGCGCGCACTGGGCGCGTGATGGAAGGCCGGCTCCACCCCCGCCTCGAGAATCATGTCGGCGGCGCACGTCATGCGACCGGCTCCGCCAATCCGAGCTGCAGCTGGTTGAAGCGCGCATATTCCAGCTGCCAGTCCGACTGCTGCTGCACCGGCATCACCTGCACCGCCGTGACCTTGTATTCGGGGCAGTTGGTGGCCCAGTCGGAGTTCTCGGTGGTGATCACGTTGGCGCCCGACTCGGGGAAGTGGAAGGTGGTGTAGACCACGCCCGGCTGCATGCGTTCGGTGACCATTGCCCGCAGCACGGTCTCTCCGGCGCGGCTGTGGATGCCGACCCACTGGCCATCCTCGATGCCGCGTTCCTGCGCATCGTGCGGATGGATCTCGAGCCGGTCTTCGGCGTGCCAGCGCACGTTCTCGGTGCGGCGCGTCTGGGCGCCGACGTTGTACTGCGACAGGATGCGGCCGGTGGTGAGGATCAGCGGATACTTGCGCGTCACCTTCTCGTCGGTGGCGACGTATTGGGTGATGATGAAGCGCCCCTTGCCGCGCACGAAGCCGTCGACGTGCATGGTCGGCGTGCCTTCCGGCGCATGGTCGTTGCACGGCCACTGGATGCTGCCCAGTTCATCGAGCCGGCGGTAGCTCACGCCGCTGAAGGTCGGTGTCAGGCGCGCGATTTCATCCATGATCTCGGACGGGTGGCGGTAGTGCATCGGATAGCCCAGGCGGTTGGACAGCGCCACCGTGACTTCCCAATCGGCATAGCCGGCGCGCGGCGGCATCACCTTGCGTACGCGCGAGATGCGCCGTTCGGCATTGGTAAACGTGCCGTCCTTTTCCAGGAACGATGAACCGGGCAGCAGCACGTGGGCATACTTGGCGGTCTCGTTGAGGAAGATGTCCTGCACCACGATGCACTCCATGGCTTCGAGCGCCGAGGTCACGTGCTGGGTGTTGGGGTCGGACTGGACGATGTCCTCGCCCTGGCAATACAGGCCCATGAAGCTGCCGTCGAGGGCCGCTTCGAACATGTTCGGAATGCGCAGGCCCGGCTCGGCCTGGAGCGGCACGCCCCAGGCCTGCTCGAACAGGGTGCGCACGGTGGTGTCGGATACATGGCGGTAGCCCGGCAGCTCGTGCGGGAACGAGCCGATGTCGCACGAACCCTGGACGTTGTTCTGGCCGCGCAGCGGATTGACGCCGACGCCCTCGCGCCCGACGTTACCGGTGGCCATCGCCAGGTTGGCGATGCCCATCACGGCGGTCGAACCCTGCGCGTGTTCGGTCACGCCCAGGCCGTAGAAGATGGCGCCGTTGCCGCCCAGCGCGAACAGGCGCGCCGCTTCGCGCACCTGCTGCGCCGGCACGCCGGTGATCTCTTGCGTCGCTTCCGGCGAGTTTTCAGGCCGCGCCACGAATTCGCGCCACTGCTCGAACGCGCGCAGGTCGCAGCGCTCGGCGATGAAGTCGTTGGCCATCAGCCCTTCGGTCACGATCACGTGCGCCAGCGCGCTGATGATCGCGACGTTGGTGCCGGGCTGCAGCTGCAGGTGGTAGTGGGCGCGGATGTGCGGCGACTTGACCAGGTCGATGCGGCGCGGGTCGATCACGATCAGGCGCGCGCCCTGGCGCAGGCGCCGCTTCATGCGCGAGGCGAACACCGGGTGGCCGTCGGTCGGGTTGGCGCCGATGACCAGGATCACGTCGGATTTCTCGACCGACTTGAAGGTCTGGGTGCCGGCCGATTCGCCCAGCGTCGTCTTGAGGCCGTAGCCGGTCGGCGAGTGGCACACGCGAGCGCAGGTATCGACGTTGTTGTTGCCGAAGGCGGCGCGCACCAGCTTCTGCACCAGGTAGCCTTCCTCGTTGGTGCAACGCGACGACACGATGCCGCCAATCGAATCCCGGCCGTGCTTGGCCTGGATGCGCTTGAATTCGGACGCCGCATAGTCGAGCGCTTCGTCCCACGTCACTTCCTTCCACGGATCGGTGATCTTCGACCGGATCATGGGCTTCAGGATGCGGTCTTTGTGGGTGGCATAGCCCCAGGCGAAGCGGCCCTTGACGCAGGCATGGCCTTCATTCGCCTTGCCGTCCTTGGCCGGCACCATGCGCACCACCTGGTTGCCTTTCATCTCGGCGTTGAGCGAACAACCGACGCCGCAATAGGCGCACGTGGTGGTGATGCTGTGCTCGGCCTGGCCGAGCCAGATCACGGACTTTTCGGTGAGGGTGGCGGTAGGGCAGGCTTCGACGCAGGCGCCGCACGAGACGCATTCGGACTGCATGAACGGTTCGCTCTGGCCGGCCGCCACGCGTGCGTCGAAACCGCGGCCCGAGATGGTCAGCGCGAAGGTGCCCTGCGTTTCCTCGCAGGCGCGCACGCAGCGGTTGCAGACGATGCACTTCGAGGAATCGAAGGTGAAGTAGGGGTTGCTCTCGTCCTTCTTCAGCTTGAGGTGGTTGGCGCCCTCGTAGCCGTAGCGTACTTCACGCAGGCCGGTGACGCCGGCCATGTCCTGCAGCTCGCAGTTGCCGTTGGCGGGGCAGGTCAGGCAGTCGAGCGGGTGGTCGGAGATGTACAGCTCCATCACGCCCTTGCGCACTTCCTGCAGCTTTGGCGACTGGGTGCGCACCACCATGCCCGCTTCGGCCGGCGTCGTGCACGAGGCCGGATAACCGCGCCGGCCCTCGATCTCGACCAGGCACAGGCGGCATGAGCCGAACGGCTCCAGGCTGTCGGTGGCGCACAGCTTGGGGATGTTGATGCTGTTTTCGGCGGCCGCGCGCATCAGAGAGGTTCCGGCCGGGACGGTGACTTGCACGCCGTCGATGATGAGGGTGATCATCTCGGTGGCGAGGTTGATCTCTTTGGCCGGCGTGCCGAAATCGCGGGTGAGGATGGTTTCGATCATGGGAGTCTCCTGATGTCCTGGACTACGCTGCAACCTGGTCGCCGGCCACCTGGCCGAAGTCTTGCGGGAAGTGGTTCAGCGCCGACAGCACCGGGTAGGGCGTCATGCCGCCCATCGCGCACAGGGAACCATTGAGCATGGTGTCGCACAGGCTGCGCAGCAGGATCACCTGTTGCGGGCGTTCGCTGCCTGCGCGGATCTTGTCGATCACCTCCACGCCGCGCGTGGAACCGATACGGCACGGCGTGCATTTGCCGCACGACTCGACGGCGCAGAATTCCATCGCGTAGCGCGCCAGCCTGGACATGTCGGCGCTGTCGTCGTGCACCACGATGCCGCCGTGGCCCAGCACCGCCCACAGCGAAGCGAAGGCTTCGTAGTCGAGCGGCGTGTCCCACTGTGATTCCGGCAGATAGGCGCCCAGCGGACCACCCACCTGCACCGCCTTGATCGGCCGGCCGCTGGCGCTGCCGCCGCCGTAGTCGTACAAAATCTCGCGCAGCGTGGCGCCGAACGCCAGTTCGATCAGGCCGCCGTGCTTGATGTTCCCGGCCAGCTGCACCGGCAGGGTGCCGCGCGAACGCCCCATGCCGAAGTCCTGGTAGAACTGCGCGCCCTTGTCGAGGATGACCGGCACCGAGGCCAGCGACAGCACGTTGTTGATGACGGTCGGCTGGCCGAACAGGCCGGCCAACGCCGGCAGCGGCGGCTTGGCGCGCACCACGCCGCGCTTGCCCTCGATGCTCTCCAGCAGGGCGGTCTCTTCGCCGCAGATATAGGCGCCGGCGCCCTTGCGCACTTCGAGCTCGAAGGCGCGGCCGCTGGCGGCGACGTTCATCCCGAGCAGGCCGGCGCGGGTGGCGGTCTGAATCGCGTGATTCAGCGCGGCGATCGCATGCGGATACTCGCTGCGCACGTAGATGAAGCCACGGGTGGCGCCGACCGCCAGGCCGGTGATCGTCATCCCTTCGATCAGCACGAACGGATCGCTTTCCATCACGATGCGGTCGGCGAAGGTGCCGGAGTCGCCTTCGTCGGCATTGCAGACGATGTATTTCTGGACGCCAGGCGCGCGCAGCACCGTGTTCCACTTGATCCCGGTGGGGAAGGCGGCGCCGCCGCGTCCGCGCAGGCCCGATGCGGTAACCGCGGCAACGATGTCGGCGCCCGTCATGCTCACGGCCTGGCGCAGGCCGCGATAGCCGCCGTGTGCGACGTAGTCGTCGAGCGACAGCGGATCGGTGACGCCGCAGCGGGCGAAAGTCAGGCGGGTCTGTTTGGCCAGATAGGGGATCTGCTCCACCAGCCCAAGCGCGAGGCGATGGCTGCTGGTGCCGTTGTAGAAGCCAGCGTCGAACAGGGCGACGACGTCGGATTCATCGACGTTGCCGAAACCCATGCGGCCAGCCGGTGTCTCGACTTCGACCAGCGGTTCGAGGTACAGCAGGCCGCGGGTGCCGTTGCGCACCAGGTCGATGGCGATGCCGCGCTGCTGCGCTTCACGGACAATGGCTGCGGCGACGTCGTCGGCGCCCAGGGCCAGTGCCGCCGAATCGGCGGGAACAAAGATGCGCACGCTCATGCGACCTCCCCGGCGTTGGCAGTCGCTTTGGCGACCAGCGTGTCAAAGCGCGCCGGCGTCACGCGGGCGTGGACCGCGTCGTTGATCATGATGGCGGGCGCCGTGGCGCAGTAGCCCAGGCAATACACCGGTTCCAGCGCGAAGCCGCCATCGTGGCTGTGCTCGTGCAGGCCGCAACCCAGCGCCTGGCTGGCATGCGACAGCAGGGCGTCGCCGCCCATGCTCTGGCACGCTTCGGCGCGGCAGATCTGCACCGTGCAGCGCGCCGGCGGCGTGGTCTTGAAGTAGTGGTAGAAGGTGATCACGCCATGCACCTCGGCGCGCGACAGGTTGAAGCTGTGCGCCAGGCCCTCGACCGCATCGGGCGGGATGAAACCGAGGCGGTCCTGGATCGCATGCAGCACCGGCAGCAAAGCGTCCTGGCCGAGGACGCCGCAATGCGCATGGAGTTCGAGAATGTCGCCGATGATGCGGTCGGCGCTGGGGCTGTCTGCTGGGCTCATCGTGTCTCCTGGGTGCCTTGTATATGTTTTGAGGAACATATATAAAGTCAGTTATTAGGATAGTGAAACCAGAGTAGCACCCGATTCGCAGTCGTTCAATATGAAGGATTTTGCATATGATGAAGGTGGAGATACGGCCCGATTGGGTGGTCCGCGATAGCGCCGGGATGCCGACCCCGCTGCCGGCATTGCTCGACTTGCTGATGGCGGTGAGCGAGCTGGGCTCGATCAGCAAGGCCGCCAGCGCGCGCGGCATGTCCTACCGCCATGCATGGGGTCTGCTGCAGCAGTTTTCAAAGCAGTTCGGCGTCGAACTGGTGCACAAGGTGCGCGGACGCGGCACGGTGCTGTCGCCCCTTGCCGAAAAGCTGATGTGGGCCGACCGCCGCATCCACGCCCGCCTGACGCCGATGCTCGACAGCCTGGCCTCGGAACTGCAGCAGGAACTGGCGCGCGTGATGGTCGGCGACGCCCAGGTGCTGCGCCTGACCGCCTCGCACGGCTTCGCGGTGGCCGCGCTGGTCAAGCAGCTGAACGGGCAGGGCGTGACGGTCGACATCAACTACCGCAGCAGCAGCGACGCGGTGGCGGCGCTGGCGCGCGGCGAGTGCGACCTGGCGGGCTTTCATTTGCCGGTGGGCGCGTTCGAGGGTGCGGCGGCGGCCAAGTACCGCCCCTGGCTCGATCCCGAGCGTCATGCGCTGCTGCACCTGGCGTATCGCATGCAGGGCATTTTCGTGGCCAGGGATAATCCGAAAGGCGTGACGGGGCTGGCCGACCTGGCGCGTGCCGACCTGCGCTTCGTCAATCGCCAGAAGGGATCGGGGACGCGGGTGTTACTGGAGTTGCTGCTGGCCGACCTTGGCATCGCCCCGGCGGTGATCAACCGCTCCGGCAGCGCCGAATTCACGCACGCGGCGGTGGCGGCTTACGTTGCCAGCGGCATGGCCGATGTCGGCTTCGGCGTCGAGACCGCGGCGCGGCGCTTCGATCTCGGCTTCATCCCCGTCATTCGCGAACAGTATTTTTTGGCCTGTCATGCCGACGCGCTCGACATGCCGCTGTTAAGGTCGGCGCAGATGGCGATGGCGAGCAGTGCATTCAAGGAGGAGCTGTCAGCGCTGCCCGGCTATGATGGCGCCCTGTGCGGCACGCGGCTCGGCACGCATTTCCTGTTCCAGTAACAGAGCCGCGCGTTGGCGCATGCATCTCACGCCGACATGCCGCCGTCGATGACCAGTTCGGTGCCGCCGACGTAGGCGCTTTCGTCCGAAGCAAGGAACAGCGCCGCAGCCGCTACTTCGTCGGGATGTCCCAGGCGCCGGGCCGGTATCCGCGCACTGAGGGTCTGTCTCACTTCGTCGCTGGCCTGGTCGAACATCGGCGTATCGGTGGGGCCGGGGCTGAGCGTATTGACCCTGATGCCGCGCGGCGCCAGCTCGGTGTTCCAGGTGCGGGCATACGAGCGTACCGCAGCCTTGCTGGCGGAGTAGGTGCCGTAGCCGGGATTGGCCATGCTACCCGCAATCGAGCCGATCAACACGATGGCGCCGCCCTGGCTCATTTCCTTGAGCGCGTGCTGCACCGTGAATACCATGGCGCGCACGTTCAGGCCGAAGGCGCGATCGACATGCTCCTCGGTCGTCTGTTCCAGGCTGGCAGGCTCCGACACGCCTGAGGAGTAGACGACGATGTCAAGGCGGCCGGCCCTGGCGTGGATGGTCTCGAACAGGCGGGCAAGGTCGCCGCTGCTGGTGAGATCCGCCGATATTGCCTCGACCCGGCCGTCGATGAGCGACACCGCCTCGGCCAGCTGCGCTTCGCGCCGGCCGGTGATGAACACATGGGCGCCTTCCCGCGCAAAGCGGCGTGCGACCGCGAGACCGATACCACTGTTGCCGCCGGTGACCAGGGCGATCTTTCCTTCAAGTTTCAACATGGCTGCTCCAGATAAGGGATGGACGCCAGATGATACATTCCGTATATTTGGTGTCAATTACGCACCTGATCTACACTAGATATATCGAAGGAAACCACATGGCAACCGATATCGCTGCGCTGCTGGCAGAGATCAACAGCACCCGCCCCATCCTGGAGCAGGTGGCAAACAAGTGGTCGGTATTGATTCTGACCGTGCTGTGCACCCAGCCCGCGCGCTTCAATGCCATCAAGCGCAGGCTCGATCCGATCACGCACAAGGCGCTGACTGAGGCACTGCGCCGGCTCGAGCGCAACGGCCTGGTGAGCCGGCGCGTGATCGCATCGTCCCCGGTGGCGGTCGAGTATGCAATCACGCCCTTGGGACGGACCTTGCAGGATCCATTTGTGGCACTGGTGGGCTGGGCCAGGCAATATGGTGTGGCCATAGAGAAGGCACAAGAAGATTATGACAATCAACGCGCTGCCGATGAGGCGGCATGAACGCGGCCATGCGCGGCGTTGCTGAGTGCCGATGGCGTGAAGGCTAGGAACGAAAATGGCCCGCAGAGCGGGCCATGGTACATGCTGGAACAATGTGCGTTGTCGTCAGAACAGCGCTTCCAGTAGCACGGTTTTTGTCCCGATATGAAGTTCGTTGTTTTGAACTTGATTTGACGAGACAAGTGCAGGCATTACGCCATGTTCTGGTTCACGAAGTCCCAGTTGGCGACGTTCCAGAACGCTTCCAGGAACTTGGCGCGGGCGTTGCGGTAGTCGATGTAGTAGGCGTGTTCCCAGACGTCGGCGGTCAGCAGTGCCTTGTCTTCGGTGGTCAGCGGGGTGCCGGCGCCCGAGGTGTTGACGATGTCGACGCTGCCGTCGGCCTTCTGCACCAGCCAGGTCCAGCCCGAACCGAAGTTGCCCAGCGCGGCCTTGTTGAACTCTTCCTTGAACTTCTCGACCGAACCCCACTTGGCGTTGATCGCGTCCAGTGCCTTGCCGGTCGGCGCGCCGCCGCCGTTCGGGCTCATGCAGTTCCAGAAGAAGGTGTGGTTCCAGACCTGGGCGGAATTGTTGAACACGCCACCCGAGGACTTCTTGATGATCTCTTCCAGGGACAGGTTTTCGAACTCGGTGCCCTTGATCATGTTGTTCAGGTTGGTCACATAGGTCTGGTGGTGCTTACCGTGGTGGAATTCCAGGGTCTCGGCCGAGATGTGCGGCTGCAGGGCATCCTTGGCGTAAGGCAGTGGCGGCAGGGTATGTTCCATGTTCTAGTCCTTTATGGTTGGGGTACCGAATTGTTGTTTTGAAAAGCGGCGTTATTCTAAACCGGATGCAACTTCATTGCTGAGTTGCATCCGACCGGCCGCTTTTCGTCCCCTCAGGACTATTCCAATACGCTCTGTACGCCCGCCACGACGACCTCGGCACTGCCGCCGGCCAGGCGCACGTTCAGGGTGTCGCGCGCTTTGATCTGGGCCGGATCGCGCACGATCTGGCCTTTGCCGTCGCGCACGATGGCGTAGCCGCGCTCCAGCGTGCGCTGCGGGTTCAGCAGCTCGAGCTGGGCCGACAGGGTGCTCAGGGCGTCACGGCGGTTCTTGATGCCGTTACACAGGCTGGCGTTCAGGTGGCGCCCGTCCGACTGCAGTTGCGCGCGCAGGGCGCGCATGTCCGGGCGGTGACGTGTCCAGCGCTGCTGCAGTTGCGCCAGCGTCAGGCTGTGACGGTTGACCGGCAGCTTGACCGCATGCGTCATGGCGGTGGCCAGCGACAGCAGGGTCAGGCGCTGGTTGTCGATCCGCGCCGATGGGCTCAGCAGGCGGCGGCTGAGCATGTCCAGGCCCTGGCCGGCGTCCAGCAGGCGGCGCTCCATGGCGCGCCGCAGGTCGACGGCGTCGGCTTGCAGCGAAGCGAGCCAGTCGGCGCGCGGCGTCGCGGCCAGTTCGGCGGCGGCGGTCGGGGTGGCGGCGCGCACGTCGGCGGCGAAGTCGGCGATGGTGACGTCGGTCTCGTGGCCGACGCCCGAGATCACCGGGATGCTGCAGGCGGCGATCGCGCGCGCCACGCATTCTTCGTTGAACGACCACAGGTCTTCGATCGAGCCGCCGCCGCGGCATACGAGCAGCACATCCGCTTCGGCGCGGCGCGAGGCGGTCATGATAGCTTCGGCGATCTTGTCGGCGGCAAATTGTCCCTGTACGGGCGCCGGATACAGCACCACCCGCACGTGTGGCGCGCGCCGGCGCAGGGCAGTCAAGACGTCGCGCAGCGCGGCAGCCTGCGGACTGGTGACGATGCCGACCGTGCGCGGGAACAGCGGCAGCGGGCGTTTGCGTTCCGGGTCGAACAGGCCCTGGGCGCCGAGCTTTTCCTTGAGGCGCAGGAAGGCTTCATACAGCTGGCCGACGCCGGCGCGGCGGATCGCCTCGACATTGATCTGGTAGTCGCCACGCGCGCCGTACAGCGTCACCAGCGCGCGCACCTCGACCTTGTCGCCTTCGCGCGGGGTGAAGCCGGCCATCTGGGCGCGGCTGCGGAACATCACGGCCCGCACTTGGGCCGCGTCGTCCTTCAGCGTGAAGTACCAGTGGCCGGAAGCCGCGCGCGTGAAGTTGGAAATCTCTCCACCGATCCAGACCAGCGGAAACGAGCGTTCCAGCAGCCGCGCTACCTGCGCGTTGAGGGCGGTCACGCTCAGGACAGCGGGAGCGGCGTAGGCGGGATCGGCGTCGGTTGGGCGTTGCATAGGAGGTGTCAAAAATCAGGAAGGAATGCTTATGTCACATCGTCTGGCGCACGACAAGTCTTTTTCACGCGTGCGGGCGGCTTGGCGGGAAAAACCAATGTTGCTGCTTTTCAATGCAATCTATTGAAAATGCTGTCGAATCATGGACTTACAAGCGCGATCGAGGTGAGAGAGGGCGGTTTATCCACACAATCTGTGGGGAACTTGTCTGTATGGCAGCACGTTGCACGCGGATCGGGCAAAAGGGCGCAGACGATTATGAATCAATTACTTACCCGAATTGCGGGAGGCTTGATCACAAAGTTGTCCACAGAAATTGTGCAAACAGTGAAGTCGATACAAAGGATGAGGGATGTGCCAGGAAGCGGCTGGAAGGCTGTTTTTGCAAAAAGGTGCCGCTGCTTAATTTGATGGCATACAGGTGGATATCTAACAAAATCAGATACTTAGCTTGTATTCTTTGCGCTTCCTCACATTCTTATCCACAAAAAATGTGCAAAGCGCGAAGATTGTGTGCAGAAGTGCGTTCGCAGCCGAACAAATGATGCATCCAGGCATTAAATCCCCGCATTTCTTGACAAATAGTTGCCCATGCTCAAATTTTAAGCGGTTACATTTTTTTGAGGTAAATCAAAGGCTTAGTGTCACAGAAGTATCCTTGCTCACACTTTTGTCCACAAAAAATGTGAGGAACCGCACAGAGCCGGATGCGAAGTACAGACGCTCAGGCCTGCCCATATTTTGAGCTCAGCAATAAAGTCGCATGGAATCAATGGCTTAGTGGTCGCTAATGACCATTGCGCACAATTTTGTCCACAGAATTTGTTCGCAACTACAGCCCGGTGGCGAACAAGCGAACCGGCCACGCGCACGGTTGAGCCACCCATGAGCCAAGTCATGAGACTGCCATTTTCTTGCGCAGGCACAGAAAGTCCTTATGAATCAAGGTGCTTGTCCGTCATCGAGGCCATTGCGCACAATTTTATCCACAGAAGTTGTGCAGAACTCTACTTGCTGCTTCGCTGCCAAATTGCTACATTGCCGAATTGATTTTTCTCATCTCAGGAGTATCTCTTGCTCGCTATTTTCCAAGCCGCAGGCTGGCCGATCTGGTTCCTGCTGGCCGCTTCGATCGTTGCCGTTGCCCTGATCGTCGAACGCCTGATCGCCCTGCGCCGCGAGAAGATCCTCCCCCGTAACCTGCTCGACGAAGTAATCCGTGTCTACCGCAGCGGCAAGGTGACGCCGGACGTGGTCGACAAGCTGGAACAGAATTCCCCGCTCGGCACCGTGCTGGCCGCCGCGCTGCGCAACGTCGACGCCCCGCGCGACGTCATGAAGGAGTCGATCGAAGAAGCCGGCCGCGGCGTCGCCCACGGCCTGGAGCGCTTCCTGACCACGCTCGGCACCATCGCTTCGCTGGCGCCGCTGATGGGCCTGTTCGGCACGGTGGTCGGCATGATCGAGATCTTCGGCGCTTCCAGCCCGACCGGCGGCAACAACCCGGCCCAGCTGGCGCACGGCATCTCGGTCGCGCTGTACAACACCGGCTTCGGCCTGGCGATCGCGATGCCGGCGCTGGTCTTCTATCGCCACTTCCGCAACCTGATCGACACGTATATCGTCGACATGGAACTGCAGGCGGTGAAATTCGTCGACGTCGTCCACGGTGCCCGCAAATGATGGACTTTCGCCGCGGCCGCAAGCGCGAGGATCCGGAGATCAACCTGATCCCGTTCATCGACGTGCTGCTGGTCGTCCTGATCTTCCTGATGGTCTCGACCACCTACAGCAAGTTCACCGAGCTGCAGATCACGCTGCCGACCGCCGAGGCCGACAAGCCGCAGGAAAAGCCGTTCGAGATCAACGTCACCATTGATGCCAAGGGTAACTACACAGTGAACAACACGCCGGTCGCCTTCAGCAGCGTCGCCGGCCTGGCGCAAGACCTGCGCAACGCCGCCCGCACCCAGGACGGCCAGGTGGTGGCCAGCCCGGTGGTGATCGTCAATGCCGACCAGTTCGCGATGCACCAGATGGTGATCAACGTGCTGGAAGCGGCGCGCGTGGCCGGCTACGACAAGCTGACCTTCGCCGCCCAGACCGGCGGCGCCAAGTAATACGGCGCGCGCCGCGCGCAAACGCGGCGGCGCTTCCGAATCCCCGTATGGCTTCCTCTCTCGAAACGACACTCACCCGCGCCTGGCTACGGCGCGGGCCGCTGGCCTGGGCGCTGCTGCCGCTGGCGCTGCTGTTCCGCCTGTTGTCCGGCCTGCGCCGGCTGCTGTTCCGCCTTGGTGTGAAACGCGCCGAGCGGCTGCCGGTGCCGGTGGTCGTGGTCGGCAATATCTTTATTGGCGGTACCGGCAAGACCCCGCTGACGATCTGGCTGGCCGATGCGCTGCGCGCGGCCGGTCTGCGTCCCGGCGTGATTTCGCGCGGCCATGGCGGAGAAAACAGTGCCCCGCGTGAAGTCACGCTGCAGTGCGATCCGCGCGAGGTCGGCGACGAGCCGCTCTTGATCGCGGCCCGTGCCGGTTGCCCGGTGGTGGTCGGCCGCCGCCGTGCGGAAGCGGGCAGGGCGTTGCTGGCGGCGCATCCCGAGGTCGACGTCCTGATCGCCGACGACGGCCTGCAGCATTACGCGCTGGCACGCGACGTCGAGATCGTGTTGTTCGACGGACGCGGCGTCGGCAATGGCTGGTTGTTGCCGGCCGGGCCTTTACGTGAGCCGCCGTCGCGCCGGCGCGATTTCACGGTGGTGAACGCGCCCGAGCTGACGCCGGCGCTGGCCGCCGCGGTCGGCGGCACTCCGTACCGCATGCAATTGTCGGGCGAGTTTGCCGAGCCCTTGCACGGCGGCGGCGCGCGCATGCTGCTAGCGACTTTGCGCGATAAACGCATCGTGGCGGCAGCCGGCATCGGCAACCCGGGCCGCTTCTTCGCGATGCTCAAAAACAGCGGATTGACGGTCGGCGAACTGCCTTTGCCCGACCACCACGACTTCCTCGACCGGCCGTTTGACGCCGTCGACGCCGACATCATCCTGATCACCGAGAAGGATGCAGTAAAATGTCGGCAAATTGATAACCTGAAGGACGATCCGCGCTTGTGGGTCGTGCCTGTGACGGCGCAGCTCGACGCGCGCCTCGCCGAACAAATCGTGGAGAAATGTCGTGGACGCTCGACTGCTTGATATCCTGGTCTGCCCGCTGTGCAAGGGACCGCTTGAATACGACAAAAAAGCGCAGGAACTGACCTGCCGTGGCGACCGCCTGGCCTATCCGATCCGCGACGGCATTCCGATCATGTGGGCCGACCAGGCCCGCAAGGTCGAGCCGGCTTGATGTCCGGACGATGAGCTTCACCGTCATCATCCCGGCGCGCCTGGCCTCGACCCGCCTGCCGAACAAGCCGCTGGCCGACCTCGGCGGCAAACCGATGGTGGTGCGCGTCGCCGAGCGCGCGCGCGCATCGGGCGCGGCGCGCATCATCGTCGCCACCGACCACGAGGACATTGCCGCCGCCTGCGCCGCGCACGGCGTGCACGCGGTCTTGACGCGCGCCGACCATCCTTCCGGCACCGACCGTATCGCCGAAGTGGCGCAAGTGCTGGGACTGGGCGAAGACGAGGTCGTGGTCAACCTGCAGGGCGACGAACCGCTGATCGACCCGGCGCTGCTGGCGGCCTGCGCCGCGCGCATCAGCGCGGAGGTGCCGATGGCCACCGCCGCCCATCCGATCCTGGACGCGGCCGAGGTGTTCAACCCGAACATCGTCAAGGTCGTGCTGGACAAGCACGGCCGCGCGCTGTATTTCTCGCGCGCCACCATCCCATGGCACCGCGATGCCTTCGCCCAGACCCGGGAATCGCTCCCGCTGGGCTATGCGCCGCTGCGCCACATCGGCCTGTACGCCTACCGTAACGCCTTCCTCCAGGCCTATCCCAAACTCGAACCGGCGCCGCTCGAAACGATCGAAGCGCTGGAACAACTCCGCGTGCTGTGGCACGGTGTGCCGATCGCGGTGCATGTCACACAGGACGCGCCACCGGGCGGCGTCGATACTCCGGAAGATCTTGCGAGGGTACGCCAGCATTTTGCGTCTTGATGCCGCAGGCATATAGCTGACGGGGCCGGCTGACCTGGATCAATAATCCCCGTCGGCGGGGCCCCGGAACTGGCTATTAAGCCAACTTCTGTGGTAACTTTCGTGTCAAGCAAGTCAGCGCAGCACCAAATCGACCGCCGCCACGACCACGTTCATTTTCATTATTTTCAAGAAACTCAGGAAACTCATGCGTCTCATTCTGTTAGGAGCACCCGGTGCCGGCAAGGGCACCCAGGCCAATTTCATCAAAGAGAAGTTCAACATCCCGCAAATCTCGACCGGCGACATGCTGCGCGCCGCGATCAAGGCGGGCACTGAGCTGGGCCTGGCGGCCAAGAAGGTGATGGATGCGGGCCAGCTGGTCTCGGACGACATCATCATCGGCCTGGTCAAGGAGCGCCTGAAAGAAGCGGACTGCGCCAATGGTTACCTGTTCGACGGCTTCCCGCGCACGGTCGCGCAAGCCGACGCCATGAAGGACAGCGGCGTCAATATCGACTACGTGCTGGAAATCGACGTCCCCGACGACCTGATCCTGGAACGCATGACCGGCCGCCGTTCGCACCCGGCCTCGGGCCGCGTGTACCACGTCAAGTTCAACCCGCCGAAGGTTGCCGATACCGACGACGTGACCGGCGAACCGCTGATCCAGCGCGACGACGACAAGGCCGAGACCGTGTCGAAGCGCCTGGAGGTGTACCACAACCAGACCGAAGTGCTGCTGGGCTACTACAACAAGTGGGCGCAATCGGGCCTGCCGGGCGCGCCGAAGTACCGCAAGATCACCGGCGTCGGCCCGGTCGAGCAGGTGCGCGATGCCGCGTTTGCGGCGTTGTCGGAGTAAGTCCGATACGCGAGAGACCCGATACCGGGTTCCTGGCTACTAGTTTCAGCACGTCATCCCCGCGCAGGCGGGATCCAAGTCCTCAGCAAACCACTGGCATCAAGCGAAGTGGCAGCGCGAGCAAACTTGGATCCCCGCCTGCGCGGGGATGACGTTTTTGGGGTTGGCGAAAGAAGGGCGGTATGGCACTTGGCCGACGACCCTCATCACCCGCCCGATCACGATTATGTGAGCAATTGTTTCGCGTGCGCCGTGCACGACTTATCAAGACGATAATAAGGTGTCAGTTGCCAACATCGGTTGCCAACATTGGTCACTCATATTTGCGAGGCTAGCCATGAACAAAACCAAAACGATCCTTGCCGTCCTTTTCGCTATCTCTGCGGCAAGTGCCGGCGCCCAGACCACCGGCGCCACCCCCGGCCAGCCGACCACCGGCGAAACCTACCGCCCGGTCCTGAACGCGACCACCACCTCGGCTCCGGCGCCAGCCATCGACATGCGTCCCATGACGCAGGAAGAAAAAACCACCGGCCGCCAGGAACCGTCGCGCCTGAAGGAAATCGACCCGGCCACCCACCCGGCGCCACAGAACGTGCGTCCGGTACTGACCCCGCAGCCGAACGCCCCGCGTACCGCCCAGCAGCAGATCGACAGCAGCGCCCGCATGCCGACGCCGAGCGCGCCGGTCATGCCGAGCGCGCCGAATCCGGCCCCGGCCGGCCCGACTTCGTCGCAAGTCAATTCCTGCGTCGGCGCCACCTGCACCGACGCCAGCGGCGCCACCATCAATTCGAGCGTCGGCAACTCCACCGTCAACAGTCAGGGCCGCCTGTGCAACCGTACCGGCAACACCATGCAGTGCTTTTGATCACAGGGTCCTGACGGCGCCCTGAGCTGCATGCTCAGCTGCTTGCTCAGCTGCTTTGTTTCTCACCCCGAAAGTTCGCTACAATATCAGTTGACGTTAACGTAAACGGCAACAAGAACTTCAGGAGGAGACAACCATGCAAATTCAGGATAATGTATTCATCGTCACCGGCGGCGCATCCGGCCTGGGCGCGGCCACCGCGCGCATGCTGGCAGAAGGCGGCGCCAGGGTCGTGATCGCCGACGTGCAGCTGGAAGCCGGCCAGGCGCTGGCCGCCGAGCTGAACGGCCAGTTCGTCCAATGCGACGTCACCCAGGAAGCCGACGGCCAGGCCGTGGTCGCCGCCGCGGTGAAGCTCGGCACCCTGCGCGGCCTGGTCAATTGCGCCGGCATCGCGCCGGCCGCCAAGACCGTCGGCAAGGAAGGCGCCCACCCGCTCGAGCTGTTCCAGCGCGCCGTCAACATCAACCTGGTCGGCACCTTCAATATGGCGCGCCTGGCGGCCGAGGCGATGGGGCAGACGCCCGAAGCCGAATACGGCGAGCGCGGCATCATCATCAACACCGCCTCGGTGGCGGCCTTCGACGGCCAGATGGGGCAGACCGCCTACGGCTCGTCGAAAGCGGCGGTGGCCGGCATGACGCTGCCGATGGCGCGCGACCTGGCACGCAACGGCATCCGCGTGATGACCATCGCGCCGGGCATTTTCGAGACGCCGATGCTGATGAACATGCCGCAGGAAGTGCGCGATTCGCTGGGCAAGATGGTGCCGTTCCCGCCGCGCCTCGGCCTGCCGAAGGAGTACGCGCACCTGGCCAAAGCCATCATCGAAAACGTGATGCTCAACGGCGAAACGATCCGCCTGGACGGCGCGATCCGCATGCAGCCGAAGTAAATTATTACGTCAAGGCAGAGTAGAAACGACAAGCCTGCTCTGAAAGCATCCGGCGAATGCGGTAGCATGCTGGGGTGTCGGGCGCGCGGCGCGCAGTCAAGTGCATGCCGCGCGCCCGTTTTGCTTTCTGGAGAATTGGCTTGAAGACATTGAACTCGCAACTGAACACGCAACTCGGCAAACTCGCCCTCGGCCTGCTGATCGGCAGCGCAAGCGCCTGGCCCGCCCTGGCCCAGGATTCGCAACAGGCCGCGCCGGAAGCAGCCAGCGGCTACACCCAGAAGGCCGGCTGGCCGGCCCAGAAGTACATGGTGGCCGCCGCCAATCCGCTGGCGGTGGACGCCGGCTACCAGATCCTGCGCCGCGGCGGCAGCGCCATCGACGCCGCCATCGCCACCCAGATGATGCTGACCCTGGTCGAGCCGCAATCCTCGGGCATCGGCGGCGGCGCCTTCATGGTGCACTACGACGGCAAGGAGACCCAGGCCTTCGACGGCCGCGAGACTGCGCCGGGCAAGGCCGACGAGCACCTGTTCGAGCGTCCCGACGGCACGCCGCTGTCGCGCACCGAAGGCATTGTCGGCGGCCGCTCGGTCGGCGCACCGGGCGTGCTGCGCATGCTCGAGCTGGCCCACCGCCAGCACGGCAAGCTGCCGTGGAAGGATTTGTTCCAGCCGGCGATCCGCATGGCCGAAACCGGCTTCGCGGTCAGCCCGCGCATGAACAAGATGCTGCAGGGTGACGCTTACCTGCGCAAGGATCCCGTCGCCCTGGGGCACTTCTATGACAAGAACGGCAAGGCCTGGCCGGTCGGCCACATCCTCAAGAATCCGGCGCTGGCCAAGACCCTGCGCGAGATCGCCGAGGGCGGGGCGGACGTGTTCTACAACGGCCACATTGCACGCGACATCGCGGCCAAGGTCGCCGGCCACCCGACCAATCCGGGCCTCTTGACGGCCAAGGATATTGCCGACTACCGTCCCAAGATCCGCACCCCGGTCTGCAGCGACTATCGCGCCTACACCGTGTGCGGCATGCCGCCGCCGTCCTCGGGCGGGATCGCCGTGGCGCAGATGCTGGGCATGTTCGAGACCTTCGACATGAAGGCGCTGGCGCCGAAGAACGGGGTGCCGGGCGCCGAAGCGGTGCACGTGTTCTCCGAAGTCGGCCGCCTGGCCTACGCCGACCGCAACCGCTACGCAGCCGACACCGACTTCGTGCCGCTGCCCGGCGCCGGCCTGCCGAGCCTGATCGACAAGGGCTATATGAAGCAGCGCGCCGGCCTGATCGGCGCCAGCTCGATGGGCGAAGCGCCGGCCGGCACCCCGCCCGGGATGAATGTTGCGTGGGGCACCGATAACGCGATCGAGACGCCGTCGACCTCGCACGTGTCGGTGGTCGACGCCGACGGCAGGGGCCTGGCGATGACCACCACCATCGAGGACGCCTTCGGCTCGCGCCAGATGGTCGACGGCTTCATGCTCAACAACCAGCTGACCGACTTCTCGTTCAGCGCGCGTGACAAGGACGGCCCGGTGGCGAATCGCGTCGAAGCCGGCAAGCGTCCGCGCAGCGCCATGTCGCCGACCGTCGTGTTCGACCGCAAGACCGGCAAGCTGGTGCTGGTGATCGGATCGCCCGGCGGCCCGGCGATCATCAACTACGTGGCCAAGGTGCTGGTCGGTACGCTCGACTGGGGCCTGAACGTGCAGGAAGCGATCGCGCTGCCCAACTTCGGTAGCCGCAACGGCCCGACCGAACTGGAAACCGGACGCTTCCCACAGCAGACCATCGACGTGCTGCGCGCGCGCGGCCACGCGATCCGCCTGGGCGAGCAGACCTCGGGCCTGCACGGCATCGAACGGATCCAGGTGCACGGCGTGCCGCTGTGGTTCGGCGGCGCCGATCCGCGCCGCGAAGGGGTGGCCAAGGGCGACTGAAGCGGACGCCGTCGCGCTAGGAGCGGGCGGCGAAGCAGCGCGACGGGTAGGGCGGCAGTTCGCGCAGTGGACTGCCGTACAGCTGCAGCATTCGATGCGCCATGCATATCCGTGTCTTCTGGCGTCGGGATCCGGTGCGATTGGCCCTTGCAACGTTTTTATAGTGACATATTTATGGGATGATCGGCTGGTTGAATATGAGGAGGGATCGATGTCCGCGATGCAGATTGTTGTCCTTGTTTTCTACGTGGTGATTGGCATTCCGAACAAGATCATCGACCGCAAGCATCGCAAGCGCGAGGGTATGACCGCGCAAACCCGGCTGTCTATTATTCGCGCCTGAGCAAAGAAGGCAACTGGGAAGGCAAATTCATGATCGGTTCCGGCTACATGGGTTTGTATTGCATCCTTGCCGTGTGCGGTATCGCGTTCTACGAGCTCTGCCAGTAATCTGAATGGGTTGAATCGAGCTGCTCCCTGGTTGGTTGCACATCCGCGACTAAACCGCCGTTAAATGACATTAAGTTCATTAAATTTTCCGCAAGACAAGCGAAATTTGCTACCCTTGGCGCGTGGAAAAACATCAGAAAACCGGACTGATCCTGACAGGAGGAGGGGCGCGCGCCGCCTACCAGGCCGGGGTGCTGCATGCCATCCTGCGTATCCTGCATGATGCCGGAATCAAGCCCGGCCGCACGCCGTTCGACATCATCTGCGGCACCTCGGCCGGCGCCCTGAACGCCACCGCGCTGGCCTGCCGCGCCGACAACTTCGCCAGCGCCGTGCGCGGCCTGCTGGCGGTGTGGGAAAACGTCGCCACCCAGGCGGTGTATCGCGCCGATTCGCTGGCCGTGCTGCGCTCGGGCGCGCGCTGGCTGTCGCTGCTGTCGTTCGGCGCCCTGCTGCGCAAGTGGCGCGCGGCGCCGCCCGATTCTCTGCTCGACAACACCCCGCTGGCGGGTCTGCTGCACCGCGTGCTCGACCTGCCGCGGCTGGACGCGGCGCTGGGCGACGGCGCGCTGCATGCGCTGGCGATCACGGCGTCCTCGTACACCAGCGGCCGGCACCTGACCTTTTACCAGAGCGCGGCGCGGGTCGAATCCTGGACCCGCCACGGGCGGCTGGCGCTGGCGAGCCAGATCGGGGTCGAGCACCTGCTGGCCTCGAGCGCGATCCCGTTCATTTTCCCGGCGGTGCCGCTGTACCTGGGCGGACGGCGCGAGTATTGCGGCGACGGCGCGATGCGCCAGCAGGCGCCGATCGCGCCGGCGATCCACCTCGGCGCCACCCGGGTGCTGGTGGTGGGCGCCGGGCGCATGAGCGAATCCGCGCCGGAAGGCGAGGGCCACGGCGGCTATCCCAGCATGGCCCAGATGGCGGGGCATGCAATGTCCTCGATTTTTCTGGACAGCCTGGCGGCCGACGTCGAACGCCTGCAGCGCATCAATCATACCGTGGCCCGGCTGGCGCCCGAAGCGCGCGCCGGCAGCGGGCTGCGCGAGGTAAAACTGCTGGTGATCGCGCCGTCGGAACGGCTCGACACGATCGCCGCGCGCCATACCGCCAGCCTGCCGGCCCCGGTGCGCGCGCTGCTGGGCGCCCTCGGCGCGCTCGAGTCGCGCGGCGCGGCGCTGGCCTCTTACCTGCTGTTCGAGGCCAGCTACACGCGCGAACTGATTCGCCTCGGCGAACGCGACACCCTGGCGCGGCGCGGCGACGTGCTGGCATTTTTCGCTGGATGACCATGCTTCGATTGTTTGTCTTTTTGCTGTTGCTGGCGCTCGTGCCTGCCTCCCGGGCGGCGCCGCCCGAACCCACGCTGCGTTTCGAGCACCTGTCGGTGCAGCAGGGGCTGGCCCAGGAATCGGTGCTGTCGATCGTGCAGGACCGCGACGGCTTCATGTGGTTCGGCACCCAGTCCGGCCTGTCGCGCTACGACGGCTACCGCTTCGTCGCCCACCGCAACGAGATCGGCAATCCGCGCAGCCTGGTCAACAACTGGGTGCGCGTGCTGCACCTGGATCGCCATGGGCGCATGTGGATCGGCACCGACGGCGGCCTGAATCGCTACGATCCGGCCACCCGCAGCTTTACCCTGTACCTGCCGAACGAGCCGGCGCGGCGCGGCAACGGCAACCGCCAGATCAAGACCCTGATCGGCGACGGCGCGGACGGCCTGTGGATCGGCACCGCCGACGGCCTGCAGCACTTCGACACGGAGACCGGCCGCTTCACGGTCTGGCACCACATGCCGGACAATCCGCGCACGCTGCGCGACGACGGCATCCAGGCGCTGGCGCGCGATGCGTCGGGGCGGCTGTGGATCGGCACCGCCGCGGGCCTCGACAGCCTGAGTCCCGACCGCAGCGAGGTCACTCATCACCCGTCCGGACTCGGTCCGCGCGAGACGCCGGTGCACGCGCTGCTGGTCGACGACGAGCAGCGCCTGTGGGTCGGGCGCTTCGGCGGGCTGGAACGGCGCCGCCTGGCCGGGGTGGATGGCGGCGCGGGCGCGGGCGCCGCCGAAGTGCGGCGCTTCGGCGCGCAGGACGGCCTGGGCCCGTACTGGATCACGGCGCTGTACCAGGATGGCGACAATGTCTGGATCGGCACCCACGACGATGGCCTGTTCCGCTGGCGCGCGCCTGCCGCGAACGACAAGAACGGAAAAGGCGGCGCCGAACGCTTCGACGGCTATCGCCACGCCGTGGCCGACCGCCACAGCCTGGCCGACAACTACATTTCGGCGCTGTACCGAGATCGGGTCGGCACCTTCTGGGCCGGCACCTGGTACGGCGGCGTGTCGCGCGTCGACCTGGGCAGCGGCGGCTTCGCGCGCATCGTCAGCCGCAACGGCGAAGGCGTGTCCGCCGTCGCCGGCAACAGCGTCACCGGCCTGCTCGACAACAAGGTGCGGGTGCTGATGGAAGACGGCGAGCGGCTGTGGGTCGGCACCGGCAGCGCGCTGCACCACATGGACCCGGCCAGCGGCCAGGCCACGGTGTACCGCCACGAGCCCGGCAACCCGAACAGCCTGATCGACGTGCCGGCGGCGGCGCTGGCGCGCGACCGCAGCGGCGTGCTGTGGATCGGCAGCCGCTCCGGCGTCACCGCCTTCGACCCCGCGACGAAACGCTTCCGGCGCCAGGTGTTGCCGGGCGACGCCGACGCCAACAACGTGCGCTCGATGATGCTCGATCGCGCCGGCTACGTCTGGATCACCACCCGCGGCGGCCTGCACCGGCTCGACCCGAACGGCGGCGGGGTGCTCAGCTACCGCCACGATCCGGCCAAGGTGGCCAGCCTGTCGGACGACATCGCGCGCCCGATGCTGGAAGACCGCCACGGCCGGTTCTGGGTCGGCACCTTCGGCGGCCTCGACCTGCTGGACCGCGCCAGCGGGCGCTTCCGCCACTTCCGCCACGACCCGTACGATCCCAACTCGCTCAGCCACGACGAGGTGCACCACCTGATGGAAGACAGCCGCGGCGACATCTGGGTCGGCACCGCGGTCGGCCTGAACCGGATGGTCACCGGCCGCGACGGCGCGGTCAGCTTCACCCGCTACACGACACACGACGGCCTGGTCGACGACGCGGTGGCGGCGCTGCTGGAAGACCTCGATGGCCGCATCTGGGTCAGCACCGCCAGCGGCATTTCGTGCTTCGACCCCAAGAGCGGGCGCTGGCGCAGCTACACGGCGGCCGACGGCATCGTCGAAGGCGCCTACTTCGATGCCGCCAGCCTGCGCACCCGCGATGGCACCCTGTACTTCGGCGGCTTCAACGGCATCACCGCGTTCGACCCGCGCGCGCTGCGCGACAACCGCATCGCGCCGCGGCCCGTGATCACCGGGCTGCAGGTGTTCAACCGGCCGCTCGACCAGGTGTTCCCGGGCCTGCTGCCGGGCCCCGTCGAGCATGCGAGCGCGGTCACGCTGCCGGCCGACGCCGCCGTGCTGACGCTCGAATTCGCGGCGCTGCACTTCGCCGCGCCCGAGCGCAACCGCTTCGCCTACCGCCTCGACGGCTTCGATCAGGGCTGGGTGAACGCCGGCGCCGACAAGCGCTTCGCCACTTATACCAACCTCGATCCGGGCACCTATGTGTTCCGGGTGCGCGCCGCCAACAAGGACGACGTCTGGAGCGAGGACGTGGCGGCGCTGGCGATCACCATCGAGCCGCCGCCGTGGGGCACGCCGTGGTTCCGGATCGGCATGACGGTGCTGGTGTGCGCGGTGGTCTACACCGCCTTGCGCATGCGACTGTCGAACCTGCGCAGCCGCCAGGAGCGCCTCGAACACCAGGTCAGCGCCCGCACCGAGCAGGTCGAGCAGCAGAACCGCGTGCTGGAAAGCCAGACCCGCGAACTGCGCGAGCAGGAGCGGCGCGTGCGCCACCAGAGCAACGAGCTGGCGCGCGCCTACCGCGCGCTGCAGGAGAACGAGGAATTCCTGCGCCAGGCCAAGGAGCGCGCCGAGGACGCCACGCGCCAGAAGTCGGAGTTCCTGGCCAATATGAGCCACGAGATGCGCACTCCGCTGGCCGGCGTGATCGGCATGCTCGGCTTCGCGCTGCGCGACCCGGCCCTGAAGGAAGTCACGCGTGACCAGATCGTGCGCGGCCAGGCCAACGCCCAGTCGCTGCTGGCGATCATCAACGACCTGCTCGATTTTTCCAAGATCGAGGCCGGCAAGCTGTCGGTGGAACGGATCGACTTCGACCTGCACGCCAAGATGCGCAACGTCGCCAGCCTGTTCCAGGAGCAGGCGGCCAGCCAGGACCTCGATTTCTCGGTGACGGTCGACGACGACGTGCCGCGCTACCTGGTGGGCGACCCGACCCGCCTGCGCCAGGTGCTGGTCAACCTGGTCGGGAATGCTTTTAAATTCACCAGAAGCGGCAGCATCAGCGTGCACGCCCAGTGCCGTCCCGACGAGCAGCCGGAAGCACCGGGGCGCCACATGATCCGCTTCACGGTGCGCGACACCGGCATCGGCATTCCGGCCGACGCCGTGCCGCGCCTGTTCCAGAAATTCGAGCAGGCCGACAGCACCACCACGCGCCGCTACGGCGGCACCGGCCTCGGGCTGGCGATCTGCCGCCAGCTGGTGGAGCTGATGAAAGGCACCATCGGCGTCAACAGCGTCGAAGGGCAGGGCAGCACCTTCAGCGTGCTGCTGCCGCTCGACGACGGCGTCGAGCCGGCCGATCCCGAACACGCGCCGCGCGCGCCGCACAGCCACCGCCTGAAGGTGCTGTGCGCCGAGGACTTCCCGACCAACCAGATCATCGCGCGCCTGATGGTGGAAGAGATGGGGCACGAGATCGAGATCGTCGACAACGGCGCCGCCGCGGTGGCGGCCTGCGCGCGCACGCGCTACGACCTGATCCTGATGGACGGGCGCATGCCCGAGATGGACGGCGCCAGCGCCACGCGCCTGATCCGCGCCGGCGGCCCGCCGGACGCGCCGGTGCTGGACCCGCACGTGATGATCGTGGCGCTGACCGCCAACGCCAGCAACGAAGACCGCACGCGCTACCTGGCCTGCGGCATGGATGCGTTCCTGACCAAGCCGATCGACGAGGCGGCGCTGCACCTGCAGCTGACGCGCGCGATCGAGCGCCAGCAGGGGCGCGGCGTGGTGCTGCCGCCGATGCCGGCGCAGGAGCCGCAGACCGCGGCGGCGCTGGCCACGGCGGCGCTGGATGCGATGTTCGGCGTGACGGTGGGGAGTGACGAGGCAAGCGACAGCGCCCCGGCGCGCGCGGGCATGACCGCAGCGCCGCCGAGCCGCGAGGCGGACCTGGCGGCGCGACTGCGCGCGGCCTTCGCCGCCGACCTGCCGCGCCGCCGCGCCGAGCTGGAAGCGGCGCTCGACGCCGGCGACGCCGACACCGTCGGCCTCATCCTGCACGGCCTGCGCGGCAGCGCCAGCCATCTGGACGGGGCGGCGCTGGAACAACTGTGCGCCGAACTGGAAGCCGCGGCGGCGACGGGCGACCTGGCGCGCGTGCGCGCCGGCCTGCCGCAGCTGCATGCGTTGCTGGACGCATTCGAGGTAGCGCAGTGATGAGGAGCAGGGACGAGGGTGCTTATAATGCGGATCCGTACATGGCTGGTGGAGGTGCGATGAAGGTACTGGTAGTCGACGACGACGTGGTGGCGCGCATGATGCTGATGCACCTGATCGACAGCTGCGGCAGGCACGAGATCATCGAGGCCGAGGATGGCGCCGAGGCCTGGCGCATGCTGGCCGAGTCCGTGCCGGGCCAGGCGCCGGACATCGTGTTCTGCGACCTGCGCATGCCGCAGCTGTCGGGACTGGAGCTGCTGCAGCGCCTGCGCGCGCATCCGCCGCTGGCGACGCTGCCCTTCGTGCTGGTGTCGGCCGCGGCCGACGGCGCCACCCGCGACGAGGCCGCGGCGGCGGGAGCAGACGGCTACATCGTCAAGCCGTTCCGGCAGGACGACGTGCGTGCCCAGTTCGAACGCATCTTTGCCGCGCCGCAACCGGAAGACGACGTGGACGACGTGGACGACCAAGCGCCGGCCGCCGTGGCGACCCGGCTCGGCATCGACGCCGCGCGCCTGCGCCTGTATTACGATGGCCTGGGGCGCCAGATGGAAGCGGCGGGGCTGGAACTGGCGGCGGCCGATGCCGACACCGTCACGGCGCGCCTGGCGCGTCTGCGCGAAGGCTGCGCCATGCTCGGCCTGGGCAGCGCGGTGGCGGCGCTGGAACAAGCTGGTGCGGCGCAGGCGGCGGACCGGGCCGGGGTGGCGGCGGCGCTCGCGCTGGCGATTCGCGCCGTGCAGCGCCAGGCCGTCCGCGTGTAGGTCCGGCCACGGCCTGACGGCGCCAAGGTTTGGCCGTGGATCAGCCCCGACCGCATCAACTGCGCCGTCGAGCTGCTCTTGGGCGCGATCGCGCAGCCGCTGCGCGAAGGGCACGCCGGTTCCGAGGCGCTGGTGCGCGAACTGCAGGAATTCGTCAAGCGCCAGATCGCCCCCTACAAGTACCTGCGCCTGGTTGTTTTTCGAAAACAACTGCCTCGCACCGAAACCGGTAAACTACAACGGTTTATATTACGCGCGGAAGCGGTTTGAGGGAAGCATGCAGGATTTCGATGAGGGTGCACAGCGCGCCGAGGGGGCGCCCGGCGCGGGCAACAAGGCGGAACTGGACCTGGAAAGCCGCCTGACCAGCGAGCACCACCAGTCCCTGCGGCTGTGGCTGCGCATGCTGTCGTGCACGACGCGGATCGAGAACGAAGTGCGCAGTCGCCTGCGCACCACGTTCGGCATCACGCTGCCGCGCTTCGACCTGATGGCGCAGCTGGAACGCTTCCCGGACGGCTTGCGCATGGGGGAATTGTCCAAGCGCATGATGGTTACCGGCGGCAATGTCACCGGTATTACCGACCAGCTCGAACGCGAGGCGCTGGTGATGCGGGTGCAGGATGCGAAAGACCGGCGCGCTTCGGCCGTCAAGCTGACCCCGGCGGGCAAGGCGGCGTTCGCCGAGATGGCGGCCACCCACGAGCGCTGGATCGAGGAAATGCTGGCCGATGTGCCAAGCGAGGACAAGGCGATCATGATCGAGCTGCTTTCGACTATGAAACACAAGCTACGGGCCAGCATTTAAAGTCTATCCAGGTAGGTGGCAGCCGCTACTGGCGCGCCTGGCCACCGTGTACCGCCTTACTCGTCGTAGCATAACTAGCCATGCGGCCTCCTCACGCTTTCCCCGAGGCTGCCATGCATCGCCATTAGCCATGTCAGGGCTGGGCATCCTCAGCCAGAAGCCAACCCACAGTACCAACGATTTCCGTACACGGCCGAGCTGTTCTCATAACGGTTGCCTCTTCGTTGGACTATCGGCATCTCCAGGTCGTCAGTAAGTTCGAGCAAGAGCCTGTTCAGAATCAAAGATATCGTTGTTTCAGGTAAGTACCATTGATTTTTGGAATTTTCCAAAAATAGATATCTCATCTGAATACTTGCTCAGGAAGTTCTCATGAATCTCAAGGATCTGATTCACGCGGTGTCTGATCTGACCGAGTCTCATCGCCCCATCCGTGTGCGGCTATTCCAGGAGGAGCGTGTGCTCGATGATGTCCTCCTGGTCAAGCGTGTTACTGGCACCGAAGCACTCTGCGGTGGGCTGGAATACCGGCTTCTATGCGTATCGACGCGTGCAGACCTTCTGTTGAAGGAGTTCATTGCCTTACCCGTTGAGCTGCAGTTCGTCACGGATTGCGGCGCCATCCATGTCGTCTGCGGCATCGTGGCGCAAGCTGCCTCCGGGCAGAGCGATGGTGGCCTGGCGACCTACGAACTGGTGCTGCGGGATGCTTTGGCATTGATGGAGTACCGAATCAGTACTCGTGTGTTCCGCAACATGAACGAACTGGACATTACTCAGACCATCGTGGATGAGTGGCGCCGGAATAATCCAGTTCTCGCCAGGATCTTCAATCTGGATTGGTCGCATATCACCGGCACATATCCTGCGCGGGAATTAACGGTGCAGCAGAACGAGTCCGACGCCGACTTCCTGCGCCGGTTGTGGAAGCGGCGTGGCATCGCCTGGGGCATGCAGTCCGGGCCTGCCGCGTCACAACATCAGAACACGCCAACCCACACCCTTGTGTTGTTCGATGACGCATCGACGTTGCCACAAAACGTCGCTGGAACGGTCCGCTATCACCGCGACGACAGCACCGAGCAAAGCGACACCATTACGATGTGGAGTGCTGTACGCAAACTCAAGCCAGGCAATCTGACCCGCCAAAGCTGGGATTACATGCGCGGTCGTCCGATGACCGCAACCGCACCGTCCTTCACTGACCAGGGAGCAACGGGGAACCGATTCGCAGCCAGTCTCGACGACTATCTGATCGACGCGCCGCATGCCGGCGATGACGACGCCGACTATCGAAAACTCGGCGATTTGCGTATGAAGCGCCATGAGTATGAAGCCAAGTGCTTTTACGGCGAAGGCAGTGTGCGATCGATGTGTGTCGGACAGTGGATTGCCCTGACCGGTCACCCTGACATCGACACCCATCCGCAGGACGAGCGCGAATTCGTTATCACTCGCTTGGAAATTGATGCAGAAAACAACCTGCCGAAGTCGCTCGACGATCGAATAGAACGTCTGTTTGCGCTCAGCCGTTGGGATGAGCGGCCCCTCAGCAATCTTCTACAGCAAGCCAGCAAAGAACGCAGCATGCGTTACACCAACCGTTTTTCGTGTGTGCGTCGTGGCATTCCGATCGTGCCCGCTTTCGATCCCCGAAACGACTTGCCGCGTCCGCAGTTGCAGAGTGCAATAGTGGTTGGTCCCGCTGGCGAAGAAATACATTGCGATCAATATGGCCGAGTCAAAGTGCGCTTCCTTGGTACCAGGGCTGAAGACCACGAGCATGCGCACGGCGCCGGTGCCAGCGACAGCGATCGCGACTCTGCGTGGATCCGCGTCGCCAGCACCTGGGCCGGCAGCCAATGGGGAACGCTGACACTGCCCCGTGTAGGTGAGGAGGTCGTCATTGACTTTTTAGGGGGCGACCCCGACAAGCCTGTCATCGTGGCAAGGGTCCATGGGGGCGCAGCCTTGCCGCCTTCCTTCAGCCATACTGGCGCGCTGCCCGGAAACAAATACCTGGCCGGCATCAAGAGCAAGGAAGTTCAGGGAGGCCGCTACAACCAGCTGCGGCTGGACGACACGCCGGGCCAGATCAATGCCCAGTTGTCTTCGCAGCATGGCCATAGCGAACTGAACCTGGGCTGGCTCACCCATCCGCGCAACGACGGCAAAGGCGAAGCGCGTGGCGAAGGTGCGGAGCTGCGCAGTGACCATGCCGTTGCGGTCCGGGGTGGGCGAGGAGTACTCGTGAGTGCTGCTGGACGCCGGAATGCAGGCGGCAAGCAGCTGGATCGCGACGAGCTGGTCGGTTTGACCGAAGCGTTGCAGGGTGTGCAGCAGGAGTTGTCGAAATTGTCCGCGACTCATCGTGCCGAGGTTTCCGATGACCAGCAGCTTGCGCAGCTGATCACCTATTTGAGGGATTGGGAGGCCGGCAGCAATACTGAAAAGGATGGGGCCGACGGGGGCGGCCAGCCGGTGGTGGCGCTGTCGGCCCCGGCCGGTGTTGCCGTGACCAGCCAGGACAACATCGCGATCGGCGCGCAGACGCATGTCGATGTGGTCAGCATCGGCAACACCCAGCTATCGGTCGGAAGGAAGCTGCTGGCGCGCGTGTCGGAAAGTATCAGCCTGTTTGCCCACCGTTCCGGCATGAAGCTCATCGCCGCCAGCGGCAAGCTGGAACTGCAGGCGCATGGCGACGACATCGAGCTCACGGCCGCCAAGCGCATCGTCCTGATAGCCGCCGACGAAATCGTGCTGCAGGCGCCCAGGCTGCGCCTCGTGGCCCAAGGCGCGCAGGTGGACATCGGCGGCGGCGCCATTACCCAGCAGAGTAGCGGCGAGCACACCATCAAATCGTCGAAGTTCGCCCACGTCAAGCCAGGTGGCGGCAATTTGGCTGCCATGACGCTGCCCAAGAGCGAGTCCGCGCACGATCTGCAAGTCGTCCTGCGCTGGATCGGTACCGACGAGCCAATGACCGACCAGCGTTATCGCATCACTACGGAAGACGGCCGCACCTTCGAGGGACGGACCGATGACGCCGGCTTGACCGAACGGGTTGCCAGCACCATTCCTTTCGGGCGCTACAGCATCGAAGCGTTAGACGCCTGACCACAGGAGACCGAAACCGATGGCTACCGCAGAACATCCCTTGCCTGCACGGCAGAATCCAAGAGGTGCAGGCAAGGCCGAAGGCTTTGCCACACCGAAGCAGGACACGCGTCCGCAGTGCGCCAGAATTCTGCCTAAACGGGTTTTGCCGATTATTTTCCTGCCCGGCATCATGGGCTCGAATCTGCGCATGAGCGCGCAGCGGCAGCAGGAACTGGGCTTGAAGGACAACATCGCATGGCGGCCCGACATCCTGGGTACCAAAAATATCAAAAAACACTCTCAGCTTTCACCGGGTGAGCGCCAGCTGCGATTGGACCCTTTGCAGACCACGGTCGACATCTACGATCCCGCCCGCCCTTCGGACGTCAGCGGCGACGAGCGGCATGCGAACGTCGAACTCGATGATAGTTTCAACTCGCCGTTGCTGATGGATGATCCACCCACGGCCAAGAACGGGCGTACCGCCGTCCAGAAGGCGCGCGAGCGGGGCTGGGGTGAAGTCTTCTTCAAGAGCTATGGCGAGTTGCTGCAGCACCTCGAGGCACGCCTGAACAACACTTTTTCAGGCGGTAGGGTCCGGCAGGAGTGGCGCGACGTCGTCGGCGTCGATCCACGGGCATGGAACCCCGATCCCAAGTTGCCTCAGCAGACGCTGACCGAGGACGAGCTCAAGAAGGTGGCCACCGGCTGCTGGTTTGCCGTGTACGCGTTTGGCTACAACTGGCTGCAATCGAATGGCGATAGTGCAAAAATCATCGCGCAGCGCATCAACAAGGTGATCGACGACCTGAACGGCTCCGGATACCAGTGCAAGCAGGTGATTGTCGTCACGCACTCGATGGGTGGGCTGGTGGGGCGCGCACTGGTGCATCCGGCCTACGGCAATTTGCAAGACAAGGTGCTCGGCATTGTGCATGGTGTTATGCCGGCGATCGGCGCGCCTGCCGCCTATAAGCGCATGCGGGCGGGATTCGAGGATCCGGGCATGTTGAGTGGGCCGCAGGAAAGCCTTGCTGCCAAGGTGGCCGGCAATTATGGGGATGAAGTCACGGCGGTGCTTGCGAACGCTCCAGGTGCATTACAGCTGCTGCCGACCGAATCATATGGCAACGGCTGGTTGCGGGTGCGGCACAAAGGGCGTGATCTGGAAGCCTGGCCGAAACAGGGCGATCCCTACCGTGAGATCTACAAGCTGCGTGGCAAATGGTATGCGTTGTTCCGGGAGGACTGGATCAATCCATCCCGTCGTCCTCCAGACAAAGGTGGCGGAACGTTCGAACGGACGTGCAGCTATCTGGACCGCGTTCAACATTTCCATCGAGAAATTTCGGGAACGTATCATCCCAACAGCTATGCGCATTATGGCGCCGACCGTGCGCGCCAGAGCTTTGGGGAAGTAGTGTGGGACATCAGGAGTTGTACTGACCCGAGCGGGTGGCAGAATTGGCCAGTCGTCCGCGACAGCAGGCAGGGCAAGCTGGAATTTGCTGCCCGGGATGCGAACGGGGTGAACAATATTGGATCGCTACCCTACAACGACAGTGCGCCGGAGCCAATGCATGCAACGATACTCCCGCCTTCGGCGCCGGGTGACCAGACCGTCCCTGCCAGGTCTGCCGATCATCAACTGCACAGCGGCACGTTCAAGGGCGTGTTCCGCCAAGCGGGTTATGAGCACCAGTCCAGTTACAAAGACCCGCGCGCCATCGCCTCGACCTTGTACAGCATCGTGCGCATCGCCCAGAATGCAAATTGGACATGTTGAAAGTGAGACCATGTACCCGACCGCCATCCAACGCTTGCTCCTTGCTCCTATTGCTGCCGCAGCCTTGCTGCTCGCAGCCTGCGACCACCAACCGAAAGAATGGAAGAAGCCGAATATGACGACACTCACTCCCCGCCTGCAGCCCCTTTTCGAGAAAACGAAAACCGTCTGCTTCGGGCGGTTCATGGTCGATGTGCCTGTATCGGCTGCTGTCGCCTGGGGAGAAACGACTGTCTCGTTGGGCGTCAGCATCTACCCGGACGGCGTGGATAAGGTGAAGGCTGAGGCACAGCAATTCATCGACGAGCTAAAAAGCGAAAAAGCCATTTACCTCAACAACATACCTTTGTTGATTTCTGTTGAGGACATACGCCATCCAGAAGGAAAGATCGTGACTGGCTACGAGGGGTTTGAAGCGATTGGCGAGCTAAAAATCAACGGGTACTTCAGCTTGAATAATGACGGTGTTGTCATTGATGCGCGTCCCCTAAAGCAATATCGAGAGAGAGCCACAGCAACAATAAAGAGCATTGCTCGACGCCTGCGCCAACGTGCAGACGACGAAGCCCCGGCCGAACCCGGCAACTGTCTCAAACGGGCCTTCCTGCCGGACTCGCCGGATGACGAGGAAGGCCATCCGGGGGAATTCGTCAACATCGGTTTCCGCCTAATGGAATTTCCGGATGTACATTTCTCAATCCAAGTCCGTCCCACCAATCCCCACGATCCGGAACGCGAATCCCTCAAGGCACAGTGGCAACGCATGAAGGACGACAAGGGCCCACCTGAAGTGGAAGAAGCATTCGCCAAAGTCAAATACTTCCGCGAAAGCCCACGTCAGCTCCACGAATGGACAACCGGCTACGAGGTGCTGACCTGGGCACCCGACGAGGGTCGCGTGCACGCTTATCATGATTTCGAACTCAGGTTCACTGGCGTGGCTGGCGATGCTCTCAAGCCCTATGCGAGTATCCAGCTCCAGACTGGCGTCGGCAACAACGCAGCCGGCGCCGTCAAAGCCAGCTTGACTGATGCGGAAACCATTGCCCTCTGGGACAAAATGACCAGCACTGTCCGCGTACGCCCAACCAGCGCCGCGTCGATCAAGAGCGCAGGGAGCAGTCTGCATCCGCATGTTCCGATCGGCGAACTTGCAGCCACGGGCCGCATCTGTCCGCAGACCGGCTGGTGGGAGTCCGATCAACCGGGAGAAAAACAGGACAACCGCCGGCGGCACATCCAGACCGGCGAACGCATGCCACACGTGGTCTCGCTGGACGAACCGTCTCTATGGCAAAAGTTCAAGGGTGAACGGCCATCGTATCGTAAGGCGGCTATATGGAAATTGGTCAGTTACGGAGAAGCGACTGCCGGCGCTGGGGTGGCAGCTCAGGCAGCGTCAGTCGCCCAGGTTTCTCTCGATGATGTTTCATCAAAAGACGCCAGGGCCGGCACTCCCGAAACCGGAACAAGTGAAGGAACTTCGCCTCAAAAGAAGGGCTGAGCAATGTGCAACGTCATTCGTCTAGGTGACGCCACGTCACACGGTGGCAAGGTCGAGAGCGTAAGCGCCACACATTTCACGGTTGACGGCATCCTGTCGCCTGCGTTGGCGATAAATGCAGTTGCCCCATCAAGGGGCACGACATTTGTACGATTGCCGAAGGCGATCCAGCCCACCTCATCGACGGGATCGCCGTGGCCTATGATGGGCACAAGACCACTTGTGGCGCCACATTGCATGCGTCGATAGGCAACTTCAGCGGATCATAATCAGCCGCCTGAACGTTCAGGCACAGGCAAAACATGCTGGTTTGGGCAGAATTGCAGATGTCGTAACGCATCTTGATATCAAGCAGTGGTCCCCCCGACTGGAATCGAACCAGTATCCCACGCTTAGGAGGCATGTGCACTATCCATTGTGCTACGGGGAGGACGCGCGCTCCGCCAGGCGGCGGGGCGAAGCAGGACGGGCCTGCGGTCCGGCAGGCGGCCCCTGCACAGCAGGCCGGCATCCTGGACCGGATGCAATTATAGCCGAGGATAGCGAGAGAATTGTAGGTTCTGGCCTGTCAGTCGGTACAATGTGCGCCTTACTCAATCAACGCACCCCATTCCGGCGTCTCGCGCACGCGCGAACGGGCGCCGAAACGCACATCGATCATGGCTGTCATTTCCCTTACCTCCGCTCAGTTGGCCTTCGGCCACGTGCCGTTGCTCGACCACGCTGACTTTTCCCTCGAGACCGGCGAACGCGTCGGCCTCATCGGCCGCAACGGCACCGGCAAGTCCTCGCTGCTGAAGATCATTTCCGGCCGCTCGAAACTCGACGATGGCTTGCTGGTCATGCAGCAGGGCATTCATATCGCCTACGTCGAGCAGGAGCCGGTGTTCGACCCCGAGATGACCGTGTTCGACGCGGTGGCGCTCGGCATGGGCGAGCAGCAGGCGATGCTGACCGAGTACGAAGAGCTGACCGGCAAGTTCGGCCAGGGCGACGACGACGCGCTGATGGAGCGCATGCACGTGCTGCAGACCAAACTCGACGCGATCGACGGCTGGAACCTGGCGCACAAGGTCGACACCACGCTCGACCGCCTGGGCCTGGCGCGCGACGCCATCATGGGCAAGCTCTCGGGCGGGATGCAAAAGCGCGTGGCGCTGGCCGTGGCGCTGGTCTCCAGCCCCGACGTGCTGCTGCTGGACGAACCGACCAACCACCTCGATTTCACTTCGATCAAGTGGCTGGAAGGATTGCTGCGCGAATTCCGCGGCTCGGTCCTGTTCATCACCCACGACCGCAGCTTCCTGGACAATGTCGCCACCCGCATCATCGAACTCGACCGCGGCCGCCTGCTGTCGTTCCCGGGCAATTTCACCACCTACCAGGAACGCAAGCGCGAGCTGCTCGCCAACGAAGAAGTCGAGAATGCCAAGTTCGACAAGTTCCTGGCGCAGGAAGAAGTCTGGATCCGCAAGGGCGTGCAGGCGCGCCGCACCCGCGACGAAGGCCGCGTGCGCCGTCTGGAAGCGCTGCGCCTGACGCGCGCCGCGCGGCGCGATACGCAGGGCCAGATCAAGCTCGACGTCGCCACCGGCGAGCGTTCCGGCAAGATTGTCGCCGACCTGGAAAACGTCAACAAGCGCTACGGCGACAAGGTGATCGTCGACGGTTTCAGCGGCACCATCCTGCGCGGCGACAAGGTCGGCCTGATCGGGCCGAACGGCGCCGGCAAGACCACGCTGCTCAAGATCATCCTGGGCGAAGAAACCGCCGACAGCGGCGCGGTGCGCCTCGGCACCAAGCTCAACGTGGCCTACTTCGACCAGATGCGTACCCAGCTCAACGAAGACGCGAGCCTGGCCGACACCATCGCCCCCGGTAGTGACTGGGTCGAGATCAATGGCCAGCGCAAGCATGTGATGACCTATCTGAACGACTTCCTGTTCTCGCCGGAACGGGCGCGTTCGCCGGTCAAGTCGCTCTCGGGTGGCGAGCGCAACCGCCTGCTGCTGGCGCGCCTGTTCGCCAAGCCGGCCAACTGCCTGGTGCTGGACGAACCGACCAACGACCTCGACATCGACACGCTGGAACTGCTGGAAGAACTGCTGGAGGAATACACCGGCACCGTGTTCCTGGTCAGCCACGACCGTACCTTCCTGGACAATGTGGTCACGCAAGTGATCGTCGCCGAAGGCGGCGGACGCTGGCGCGAATACGTGGGCGGCTACAGCGACTGGGAACGCGTGCGGGCCACGGCGCCGGCGGCCAGCCAGCCGGCGGCGGCCAAGCCGGCAGCCGTCAAGGCCGAGGCCGCGCCTGCTGCCGCAGCCGCCCCTCAGGCCAAGAAGGTCAAGCTGAGCTACAAGGAACAGCGCGAGCTGGAGGAACTTCCGGCCTTGATCGCCAGTCTTGAAGATGAGCAGTCGGCCATCACGATCCAGCTGAACGCACCGGACTTCTACAAGACGAACCCGGCCGACGCGCGCCGCATCAACGAGCGCTATGCCGAGATCGACGAACTGCTGCTCGACGCCCTCGAGCGCTGGGAGCGCATCGAAGCGCGCGCGCGGGGAGAATAAACCTATTTATCAGGGAGCGGGCCAGGCGCCTGTCGATCAATGACCGAGCGGCACGATCAGCGTAGTGCACCTGCCGCTTCTCCCAGCGCTTCCACGGCCCGGTTACCGCATCGGGCCGTCCTTATCCGCGCCGCTTCGGCGCGCATCCTGCCGTTCGGCGTCTTCATCGCCTTCCTCGTGCTCGGCGACCTGCTGGCCTGGCTCGGCGTCGCACGCACGACGCTGCTGTGGCTATATCCGCTGCAGACCGGCGCCGTGCTGGCGCTGCTGCTGGTGCTGTGGCGCCGGTACGACGAGCTGCATCGCTTCTCACTCTCCATCCCGCAAGTGCTGCTGGCCGCCGGCGTCGGCGCCGCCGTCACCGTGCTGTGGGTGCTGCTCGACGCCTCCTGGATGATTGCCGGCAGCGGTCCCGGCTACGATCCGCGGGTCGACGGCCGCGTCGATCCGCTGCTGGCCGCGCTGCGCCTCGGCGGCGCGGCGCTGGTCGTGCCCATCATGGAAGAACTGTTCTGGCGCTCTTTTCTCATGCGGTGGATCGAGCGCACCGACTTCCGGCGCGTCGATCCGGCCCGCATCGGCGTGAAAGCCTTCGTCATCCCGACCTTGCTGTTCGGGGTCGAACATCATTTGTGGCTGGCCGGCGTGATCGCCGGCGCCGCGTATGGGCTGCTGTACCTGCGGCACCGCAACCTGTGGTCTCCCGTGCTGGGTCACGCTGTGACCAATGGCCTGCTGGGGATCTGGGTGCTCGCGACTGGCGACTGGGCGTTCTGGTGATCTATGGCGACAACTAAAGAGAGACCGAGAACATGCCTGCAATCGCGACGTATGACCGACTTCGTTTATGGGCCACGCTGGCCGCCTTGACCGCGCTCCCTTCGATGGCCGCCGAGCCCGAGGAAGGCTTGCGCCTGTACGGCGGCATCGGCTGGGCCTACGACGACAACCTGCTGCGCATCGCCGACGACGAGCAGCCGTTCGGCGGCCGGCGCAGCGACAGCTACCGCACCGGCGAGGCCGGCGTGGTCTATAACAAACGCATCAGCCGCCAGCGCGTGGCCGCCAGCGCCAAGGTGTCGAAGGTCAAGTTCGATCACTTCGACCAGCTCGACTACGACGGCCGCGATGTCCAGGCCAACTGGAACTGGGCCATCGGCAACAAGCTGGAGGGACGGGCCGAAGCGCTCTATGTGCAGACGCTGGCGCCGTACACCGATTTCCGCAGCGACCAGCGCAATCTGCGCCGCCAGCGGCGTCAGCTGTTCGACGCCGGCTACCGGATGCATCCGAGCTGGAAGCTGCGTGCCGGCGCCATGCGCGACAAGACCACCTACGAATTGTTCGAGCAGCGCTACAACGACCGCACCGAAAAGACGGTCGAGGCCGAACTGCTGTACCAGCCGAAAAGCGGCAGCTCGGCCGGCCTGGTGGCGCGCCGCGTGAAGGGCGACTACCCGTACCGGCGGCCGTTCAATCCCCTGGCCCTGAACGACGACTTCACCCAGGACGAACTCAAGGCGCGGGTGCACTGGCTGGCCAGCGGCGTCACCACGCTGCAGGCGCTGGCCGGCCATGTGCGGCGCCGGCAGCCCTCGTACGGCGAAGGCAGCACCAGCGGCTTCAACGGCCGCGTCAACGCCAGCTACACGCCGGTCGGCAAGCTCAACTACAACGCCGCCCTGTGGCGAGAATTCGCGCCGATCGAAAGCCCGAGCGTGAGCTATACCCTGAACAAGGGCGCCAGCATCGGCGCCACCTGGGACGCCAGCGCCAAGGTCAAGGTCGAGGCCACGGCGCTGTACGAACGGCGTGCCTACAGCGCGCGTTTCGCGTTCCCGGGTTCGGAAGACCTGGACGACGCCATCCGCAGCGCCAGGCTGCACGCCACCTGGCAGGCGCGCCCGAAAGTCCAGGTGGTCGCCGGCTATGTCTACCAGGCGCGCAGCGGCTCGCCAGTGCTGGGCACCGGCCGCTTCGAATCGAATATGGTGCAGGTGAGCGCCAATGTGCTGTTCTGACGTTGCCTGCGCAATGCATCGTGTGGATGGCGCCACCCATGACGGTCAACGACATCCCGATCATCTCGTTTTTCCAGCGCGTGCTCGATCCGCTGATCGTGATGGGAAGCCTGTACCTGGCGACGGTCGCCTTCAACGAACCGTTCTCGGGCTATTGCCTGGTGTTGATGATCCTGGCCTTCTTCATCTCGTCGGCGGTCTACCAGCACATCGACCCCTACCGCACCTGGCGCAGCGGTCGCATGCTGGCGTACGCGCGCGACACCATCTTCGGCTGGTGCGTGACGATCGCGGTGCTGTATTTCCTGGGCTCGGCCAGCGGCATGCGCTACTACTACGACGAGCGGGTGCTGCTGGCGTGGGCGGTGGCGACCCCGCTGGCGATCCTGGCCAGCCACCTGGCGGTGCGCTTCGCCGGCGGCAGCCGCGACGGCGGGCGCGAGCTGCGCTCGGTGCTGGTGGTGGGCGCCAACGATGCCGGCATCAAGTTCGCCGAGCTGTGCCGGCGCCATCCGAACCTGTTCATGCAGGTACGCGGCTTTTTCGACGACCGCGACGGCGTACGCCGCCCGCCAGGGCTGGCCCATCCGGTGCTGGGCCGCATGAGCGAAGCTGCCTCCTACGTTCGCAGCCACAACATCAAAATGGTATTCATCAGCCAGCCGGTCTCGGCACAGCCGCGCATCCGGCGCCTGATCGACGAGCTGAAGGACACTACCGCCTCGGTGTACTTTTTGCCGGACGTGTACGTGTTCGACCTGATGCAGGCGCGCTTCGACACCGTCGGCGGGATGCCGGTGATCGCCATCAGCGAAAGTCCGTTCATGGGCTTCAATGGCGTGCTCAAGCGGGGGACCGACATCCTGGTTGCCAGCGTGGCGCTGGTGCTGCTGGCGCCGCTGATGCTGTTGATCGCGGTCGCGGTGCGGCTCAGTTCTCCGGGGCCGGTGATCTTCCGCCAGCGCCGCTACGGGCTGTACGGCGAAGAAATCCATATCTATAAATTCCGTTCGATGAGGGTGCTGGACGACGGCGCCGACATCATGCAGGCGCGCAAGAACGATGGCCGGGTGACGCGCATCGGCGCCTTCCTGCGCCGCACGTCGCTCGACGAGCTGCCGCAGTTCATCAATGCCCTGCAGGGCCGCATGAGCGTGGTCGGCCCGCGTCCGCACGCGGTGGCGCACAACGAGCAGTACCGCAAGCTGATCAAGGGCTACATGCTGCGCCACAAGGTCAAGCCCGGCATCACCGGCTGGGCCCAGGTGAACGGCTTGCGCGGCGAAACGGCGACCCTGGACCGGATGGAGGCGCGCATCCAGTACGACCTCGATTACCTGCGCAACTGGTCGCTGTGGCTGGACCTGTGGATCATTCTCAAGACCATCAAGGTAGTGCTGAGCCGCGAGAATGCGCACTGAGCGCGCACGGAGCGCACATCGAGCGCGATTGAGCAGGACCCAAGCATCTGCACGACATACGGAACTGTCGCGCCATCGCGGCATCGAACAGCACGCGACCATTCTTCAGGCGTCGGCTCTACATTGAATCAATTGCGCAGGCCTATCAGCGGCGGCATGGCAGAGGGGCATCGTTCCACCCGAACAGGAAACGACGAACATGAAAAAAGCACTGATCACGGGCGTGACCGGACAGGATGGTTCCTACCTGGCCGAACTGCTGCTCGAAAAGGGCTACGAAGTGCACGGCATCAAGCGCCGCGCCTCGCTGTTCAATACCGCGCGCATCGACCATATCTACCAGGATCCGCACGCCGACGATCCGCGCCTGCGCCTGCACTACGGCGACCTGACCGACAGCTCGAACCTGACCCGCATCCTGGCCCAGGCCGAGCCCGACGAGGTGTACAACCTGGGCGCCATGAGCCATGTCGCGGTGTCGTTCGAGGCGCCGGAATACACGGCCGACGTCGACGCCCTTGGCGCGTTGCGCCTGCTGGAGGCGATCCGCTTCCTCGGCCTGGAGCGCAAGACCCGCTTCTACCAGGCCTCCACTTCCGAGCTGTACGGACTGGCGCAGGAGTCGCCACAGCGCGAGAGCACGCCGTTCTATCCGCGCAGCCCTTACGCGGTGGCCAAGTTGTATGCGCACTGGATCACCGTCAATTACCGCGAAGCGTATGGCATGTATGCCTGCAACGGCATCCTGTTCAACCACGAATCGCCGCGCCGCGGCGAGACCTTCGTCACGCGCAAGATCACCCGCGCCCTGAGCAATATTGCCCAGGGCCTGGAACACCAGCTCTATCTTGGCAACCTGGACGCCTTGCGCGACTGGGGCCATGCGCGCGACTACGTGCAGATGCAGTGGCTGATGCTGCAGCAAGACCAGCCGCAAGACTTCGTGATCGCCACCGGCCGCCAGCACTCGGTGCGCGAGTTCGTCGAGACCGCCGCACGCGAGCTTGGCATCACGATCGCCTGGCAGGGGCAGGGCGTCGACGAGCGCGGGCTGGTGGCGCAGGTCGACGGCCAGCACGCACCCGGCGTGGTGGTCGGGCAGCCGATCGTGGCGGTCGACCCGCATTATTTCCGCCCGACCGAGGTCGAGACGCTGCTGGGCGACGCCGCCCGTGCGCGCGAGCGCCTGGGCTGGGAACCGCGCATCAGCTTCGCGGCGATGGTGCGCGAGATGGTGGCGCACGACCTCGAGTCGGCGCGCCGCCACAAGCTGCTGCGCTCGCATGGCTACAACGTTGCACTTTCACGGGAGTAAACGTGGCAAACCATCCTCGCATCTATGTTGCCGGCCACCGTGGCCTGGTGGGCTCGGCCATCGTGCGCGCCCTGCATGGTCACCATGCCGCCGGCGAACCCGAGATCGTCACGCGCACGCATGCCGAGCTGGAACTGACCGACCAGGCCAGTGTGCGCGCATTCTTTCGCAGCGAACGCATCGATGAGGTCTACCTGGCGGCGGCCAGGGTCGGCGGCATCCACGCCAACAACAGCTACCCGGCCGAGTTCATCTACGACAACATGATGGTGCAGGCCAATGTCGTGCATGAAGCGTGGCGCGCCGGCGTGCGCAAGCTGCTGTTCCTCGGCTCGTCTTGCATCTATCCGCGCCTGGCGGCCCAGCCGATCCGCGAAGAGTACCTGATGAACGGCATGCTGGAACCGACCAACGAGCCGTATGCGATGGCCAAGATCGCCGGCATCAAGCTGTGCGAAAGCTATAACCGCCAATACGGCACCGACTACCGCAGCGTGATGCCGACCAACCTGTACGGTCCGGGCGATAATTACCACCCCGAAAACAGCCACGTGATCCCGGGACTATTGCGCCGCTTCCACGAGGCGCGCCTGAACGCCGCGCCCGAGGTGGTGATCTGGGGCAGCGGCAAGCCGATGCGCGAATTTTTATACGTCGACGACATGGCCGCCGCCAGCGTGCACGTGATGAACCTGCCGCGCGAGACCTATGCCGCCAACACCGATCCGATGCATTCCCACATCAACGTCGGCACCGGCCAGGACGTGACCATCGCCGAACTGGCACGGCTGGTGGGCGAGACCGTCGGCTACGCCGGACGCATCGCCTTCGATGCCAGCAAGCCGGACGGCACGCCACGCAAGCTGCTGGAAGTGTCGAAGCTGGCCTCGCTCGGCTGGCGCGCCAGCACGCCGCTGGCGGAAGGATTGCGCCGGACCTATGCGGCGTATCTCGACGCGCATGATCCGGATGGTGCGCGCGAAGCGCAGCGGCGTCCACTCACCGTGGAGACATGAACGTGAAGATCCTGTATCCGGTGTTTGTCCAGCGCCTTGTCGACCGCGTCGTCGATGGTGCCGTCTGGCCTGCGTTCCAGGGCGCATTCGCCCGTCTATTCTGCGCTGGTTTGCGCTACCTGCGCCGGTCTGCGTCCGGCGCCGCCTTGCTGCTGGCCGGGGCCACGCTCGCCGGCTGTGGCGACGACAAGGCGACCCAGGCCAAGCCCGGTCAGGCGCTGGCCAGCGTCAACGGCGAGGAAATCACGGTGTTGCAGCTCAACGAGGAAATCCAGCGCGCCGGCGTGCCGGCCGCCCAGCAGCAGCTCGCCAGCAAGCAATTGCTGCAAGCCTTGATCGACCGCGCGCTGCTGCAGGAACAGGCGGCCAGGGAAAAGCTCGACCGCGACCCCAAGGTGATGCAGGCGATCGACCGCGCCCGCGCACTGATCATCGCCCAGGCCTATATGCAGAAGCGCGTGGGGGACGCCGGCCGTCCGAGCGAGGCCGAGGTGCAGGATTATTTCGAGAAGCACCCGCAGTTCTTCACCGAGCGCAAGCAGTTCACGATGCAGCAGCTGGTCCTGCCGGCATCGGCGGTGACGCCCGAGCTGCGCGCGGCCGTCGACAAGGCCGGCTCGCTCGAAGAAGTCGCGGTGATGCTGGACGCCAGGAAGATCGGCTACGGCCGCGCCCAGGTCACGCGCAGCACGGCCGACCTGAATCCGCAACTGGCATCGAAGCTGCTGTCGATGCCGAAGGAACAGATGTTCTTCGTCAGGGAGGGCGGGCGTGCGCTGCTGGTGTCGGTTGCCGACGTGGTCGACGCGCCGGTGTCGCTGGCGATCGCCGCGCCCCAGATCGCGCAATTCCTGGCCAACCGCAAGAACCGCGAACTGGCGCAGGCCGAGATCGGCCGCTTGCGCGCGGCTGCCAAGATCGAATACATGAACAAGGAACTGGCGCCCGACGGCAAGGCGGCCGGCCCCGGGGCGCTGGCACGGACGGCGCCGGCGGACGGTGCAGCGGCCGGCGGTGCGGACGCGCAGGGCGCGCATGTCTCGGTTTCGCCTGCTGCGGCGGCAGCGGCGCCGGTCCGGGAGTCCGGAGAAACTGCAAGCGGCATGCCGGGCGCCCAGCGCATGCAGGGTGCGCAAGCGGACGCGAGCGGCGCCGCAGCCAGGTCCGGCAGCAACGGCAATGACCATGGCAATGGCGCCGACAGCGCCGTCGACAAGGCGGCCCTCGAACGCGGCCTGGGTGGACTGAGGTAAGACCCGCGACACAACCGACGCTGGAGGAAAGACATGAAACGATTCGTAAAGTGGATCACCTGCGCCGCCTTCATGCTGTTCGCCGGCGGCGGCATGTGCGCGGCGGTCGCCGCCGAGGTGCTGCTGGGCGCGGGCGACATCGTCAAGCTGTCGGTGTACGGCAGCCCCGACCTGTCGCTCGAGACCCGCGTCAGCGAGGGCGGCAACATCACCTTCCCGCTGCTGGGCGAGGTCGCCGTGGGCGGGCTGCCGGTGGCCGCCGCCGAGAAGAAGATCGGCGGGCTTCTGGAAAAGGGCGGCTATCTCAAGAAAGCCCAGGTCAACATGCTGGTGACGACACTGGCCAGCCAGCAGGTCTCGGTGCTCGGCTACGTGAATCGTCCGGGCCGCTATCCGGTGGAGGGGCGGCGCAAGGTGCTCGACCTGCTGGCGATGGCCGGCGGCATCCATGGCGAAGGCGGCGACATGGTGAGCCTGGTGCGCACCCGTGACGGCGCCACCGCGCGCGAGACCATCGACGTGGTCGACATGGTGCGCAGGGGCGAGCTGGACAAGGACGTCGAGGTGGCCGGCGGCGACATCATCTACGTCGAACGCGCGCCGCGCGCCTACGTCACCGGCGAAGTGACGCGTCCGGGCGCCTTCCGCCTGGAACGCGGCATGACGGTCCAGCAGGCGATCTCGGCCGGCGGAGGACTGAGTCCGCGCGGCAGCGATAACGGCATGCGCATCACGCGCCGCGATGCCGGCGGCAATCCGGTGACGATCGAGGTCAAGGCCAGCGATCCGGTCCAGGTCGACGATGTGATCGTGGTGCGCGAGAGCTGGTTCTGACATGCGCCAGCACACGGTAATCCTCGAGCCTGTCAATGCCGCGGATGAGGCCGCTCGCGCCGCGTCGTGCCGGGGCTTGCAGAGCGTGCCCGAGTGTGCCGACCTTGTGCCCAGCTTGTGCCCGCGCCGTCATCGCCGATGCGGCCAGCACGGCATCCATGAACGAACGAAAGTAGTGTCATGAACATCCGCCAATTTCTGCTGATCCTGCTCGCACGCAAGCGCCTGATCCTGGGTACGCTGCTGGCCACGGTGCTGCTGGCGCTGGGCTGGAGCCTGGTCCAGCAAAAGACCTATACCGCCACGGCCTCGGTGTTGCTCAACTACAAGGGCGTGGACCCACTGACCGGCCTGACCATGCCGGGCCAGCTGATGCCGGGCTATATGGCGACCCAGATGGACATCATCGGTAGCAAGAACGTGGCGCTGCGCGTCGTCGATGCGCTGCAACTGGCGTCCAGTCCGGCCGTGATCAGGCAGTTCCAGGAAGCCACCGAAGGCAAGGGCACGGTGCGCGACTGGCTGGCCGACCTGCTGCTCAAGAAACTGCAGATCATGCCCTCGCGCGAGTCGAGCGTGGTCGAGATCAGTTTCGACGGCGCCGACCCGGCCTTCGCCGCTGCGGTGGCAAATGCCTTCGCCGGCGAATACCAGAAAGCCACGGTGCAGCTCAAGACCGAGCCGGCCAAGAACGCCTCGACCTATTTCAACGAGCAGACCAGGCAGTTGCGCGACAACGTCGAGGCGGCCCAGGCGCGCCTGTCCAAATACCAGCAAGAGAAAGGCATCGTCAGCCTCGACAACAACCGGGTCGACGTCGAGCTGTCGCGCCTGAACGACCTGTCGGCCCAGCTGGTGGTGGCCCAGGCCGCGGCGATGGAAGCGAGCTCGCGCGAACGCGCCGCCGGCAGCGCCGCGACCGGCGCGCCGATCAACTCCCCCGACGTCGCCAACAACGCCCTGATCCAGAACCTGCGCGTGACGCTGGCCAGTGCCGAAGCCAAGCTGGCCGAGGCCAGCTCGCGCTACGGCCGCAACCATCCGCAATACCAGTCCGCCAGCGCCGAGGTGGCCAAGCTGCGCTCCGAACTCGGCGCCGCCGTGGGCACGGTGACGCGCAGCGTCGGCGCCAATGCCGACGTGCTGCGCCAGCGCGAAGCCGAGCTGCAGGCCGAACTGGCCGCGCAGAAGACCCGCGTGCTGGAGCTGAACCGTACCCGCGACGAGCTGGGCGTGATGCTGAAAGACCTGGACAGCGCCCAGCGCGCCTACGATTCGGCCAGCGAACGCTTCTCGCAGACCCGCATCGAGGCCCAGTCCGAGCAGTCCGATATCTCGGTGCTGAATCCCGCCACGGCGCCGCTCGAACCGTCCGGCCCACGCGTGCTGCTCAATACCCTGGTGTCGATCCTGCTCGGCACCATCCTCGGCGTCGGCCTGGCGCTGATGCTCGAACTGGTCAACCGCCCGGTGCGCTCCAGCGGCGATGTGCGCGACATGCTCGGCATTCCGGTGCTGGGCGCCATCGAATGGGGCGCGCCGCGCGTGCGCCGCAGCGGCATGCGGCGCCTGATGGCTCCGCGCCGCCTGCTGCGGCTGAACTGACAGGGCGACCATGAGGACGACCATGTGGAAGACCATGAGGAAAACCGCCGGGACCGTGCCATGAATTCATCCGTACTTTCCGCTTTTGCGCGCGACCATGGCGCCGACTCGAGCATGGGCATGCTGCTGCGCGAGGCCGGCAAGCTGACATCGGAAGACACCGAGAACGTGCTGCGCGCCCAGGCGGAGCTGGGCCTGCGCTTCGGCGAAGCCGCCGTGCGCCTGGGACTGGTGAGCGACGAGGACGTCCAGCAGGCGCTGGCGCGCCAGTTCGCCTATCCCTATCTGCAGCACGGGCAAGCCAACCTGTCGCCGCGGCTGGTGGCTGCCTATGAGCCATTTGCGCCGCAGGTCGAAGCGCTGCGCGCGATCCGCAGCCAGCTGATGCTGCGCTGGTTCGCGCGCGGCCGGCGCGCGCTGGCGATCGCGGGCGCCGAAGCCGGTGACGGCGCCGGCCTGTTCGCGGCCAATCTGGCGCTGGTGTTCTCGCAGCTCGGCGAACAGACCCTGCTGGTGGACGCCAACCTGCGCCATCCGCGCCAGCACGAGATGTTCGCGCTCAAGCCGCGCCAGGGGCTGTCCGACCTGCTGGCCGGGCGCGCCGACCTGGACGTGATCCAGCGCGTGCCGTCCTTTGTCGACCTGTCGCTACTGCCGGCCGGAACGCTCCCACCGAATCCGCAGGAACTGCTGGCGCGCGAGGGCTTTCGCAACCTGCACGCCCAGCTCGAAAGCCGCTACGACGTCGTGCTGTACGACCTGGCGCCGTTCAGCGCCGGCGCCGATGCGCTGGCGGTGGCCGGCCGCGTCGGCGGGGTGCTGCTGGTGGCGTGCAAGCACCGCACCCGCATCGCCAGCATTCAGCGCATGGCCGAGCAGATGCCCGAGGCCGGCGCCGAAGTGGTCGGCTCGGTGGTGGTGGAGTTCTGACATGAAGCTGCGTACCGAAGCCGGCAAGCCGGGCAGCGCCAGCGCCGGCGCACATGCCGGCGCCGATGCCAGTACCGGCGCCATTGCCAACACCGGCGCTACGACCTGCGCCAGCGCCATCAGCGGCGCGCAGGCCACGAGGTTATCGCCGCTGCGCGCGGCATTGCCCGAGTGGTGGCCGGTGCTGCTGGGCCTGGCGGCGTTGTTCGTTCCCACCCTGTACGGCCTGTTCACCGGCGCCTGGATCGGCGAAGAGCAGGGCCATGGCCCGATCATCTTCTTCCTGGCGCTGTGGCTGGTCTGGCGCAAGTGGCCGCAGGTGCAGGCCACTTGCGATCCGCCGCGCCTGCACTGGGCCGGCTGGCCGCTGCTGGCCTTCGGCCTGGCGATCCACCTGCTGGGCCGCTCGCAGAAGATCCTGATGTTCGAGGTCGGCTCGATCCTGGCGGTGCTGGCGGCGATCGTGCTGCTCAAGTTCGGCGCAAAGGCACTGCGCGTGCTGTGGTTCCCGTTCTTCTTCATGCTGTTCATGGTGCCGCTGCCGAGCGAGCTGGTGGCGGCGGTGACGATGCCGATGAAGATGGCGGTGTCCTGGGCCACCGAGCACCTGCTGTTCGCGGCCGGCTATCCCGTGTCGCGCTCGGGCGTGGTGCTGCAGATCGGCCAGTACCAGCTGCTGGTGGCCGACGCCTGCGCCGGCCTGCAGACGCTGCTCACGCTGGAAGCGCTCGGCCTGTTCTACCTGAACCTGATGCGCCATCCTTCGGCATTTCGCAACGTTGGCCTGGCGATCCTGATCGTCCCGATCTCGTTCACGGCCAATGTGGTGCGGGTGATCACCCTGACGCTGGTGACCTACCACTTCGGCGACGCCGCCGGCCAGGGTTTCCTGCACGGCTTTGCCGGCATGGTGCTGTTCCTGACCGCGCTGGCGCTGATCCTGGCGGTCGATTCGGCGCTGCAGTGGAAACTCAAGCGCGGCGCCGGGACCGGTGGCGGTGGCAATGGCGTTGCTCCCGGCGTGGCCTCATCCGGGACGAGAGGGCACGGGCACGCGGCGGCCGCGAAGACAGCGTCCGGGTTGCACGCGCCCGGACACGCCGCGCCCGGACACGCCGCGCCGGGCATGTCGTCGCCGATGAGGCAGCCTCCATGAACCGCAATCTGGCGGTCAGCATCGTCCTTGGCGTGGCGATGGCGGCGACCTCGGCGCTCACCGGCGCGCTGACGCCGCAGCCGCGCGCGCCGCTGGCGCACGAGCTGTTCAATCTCGAGCAGATGATCCCGTCCCGCTTCGGCGCCTGGACAATCGACCCGAGCGTGGTGCCGCTGACGCCGAATCCCGAGCAGCAGGGCATGCTCGAGAAAATCTATGACCAGACCCTGTCGCGCACCTACATCGATCCGCACGGCCAGCGCGTGATGCTGTCGATCGCCTACGGCGGCGACCAGAGCAAGTCGCTGCAGCTGCATTTGCCCGAGGTCTGCTACGTGGCGCAGGGCTTCCAGATGGTGCAGGACGACGACGACCTCCTGCCGACCCGCTACGCCCAGGTGCCGGTCACGCGCCTGGTGGCGCGGCTGCACGAGCGCAACGAGCCGATCACCTACTGGATCACCATCGGCGACAAGGCCACCCGCACCGGCATCCGGCAAAAGCTGCGCCGCCTGGCCTATGGCCTGTCGGGCGAGGTCCCGGACGGCATGCTGGTGCGCGTCTCGACCGTCGGCAACGACTCCCGCGCCGGCTGGCGCGTGCAGGACCGCTTCGTGACCGACATGCTGGCGGCGCTGGCGCCACGCGATCGCGCGCGCCTGATAGGAGAAGCGAAAGAGACAGGAGGAGCAGGGATGGCAGCAGTCCCAGCAGGTAGAACAGTCTCGGCAGCCACAGCAGCCACAGCAGGCACAACAGGCACAGCAGGCACAGCAGGCACAGCAGCCAAAGCAGGCACAGCAGCCAAAGCAGGCACAGAAGACACAGCACGGCCACCATCGCCGCCCCCGTCGGCGGAAACAAGCGCGTCCATGAAGCAAGTCTGAACCGGGACGCGCCACGATGAACGATCTCCTGCCTTACATCTATTACTCGCTGCCATGGCTGTTCGTCATCGGCCTGTCGCTCGCGGCCGTGCTGGGCGTCGGCATCGGCCTGGCCTGGCCGCGCTTGCTGGTCTATCCCTATCTGCTGGTTTTCTTCTGGGTCAATTCCACCAGCTACGGCAACCTGTCCGTGTTCGCTTCGCGCAGCATCTACAGCCGCGGCTCCGGCCTGCTGCTGTTCGGCGTGGTGCTGTGGTACGTGCTGGGCGCCTGGTGCTGCGCGCGCGTGGCCGCCGGCTTCCAGCGCCTGCCGGCGCCGGCCTGCAACCTGCGGCCCTGGTTCCTGGCCTGGGCGGTGCTGCTGGCGGCCCACGTCGGCGCGGCCGTGCTCGCCAATGTGCCGGTGGCCGAGGCGCTGGCGCCGTCCGGCTTTTCCAACATCGTCTGGATGGCGCCGCTCATCTCGCTGATGCTGCTGGCGTTCCGCACCCGCGCGCAGGTACGCGCGCTGAGCCGCTTCATCCTGCTGGCCGGGCTGGTGCGCGCCGCGTTCGGGCTGGGACGCTGGGCCGTCCTTGGCGGCGACCCCAATAATGTGTACGCGAACATGAACGCGCTGCAGATCCGGCTGACCTTTTTCGACATCAACGACAGCCTGCTGTGCACGCTCGCGTTCGCCATCGCCGCGATCACGCTGTTCCAGCTGGAGCCGGCCGAGCGTTCCCGGCTGTGGCGCACCATCGCCTGGCTGACGCTGGGCGCCACCGCGCTGTGCGTGCTGCTGTCGTACCGGCGCAGCGCCTGGTTCGGTTTCGTGCTGGCGGCAACCGTGATCATGTTCCGTCTTCCGCCACGGCGGCGCGTGCAACTGACGCTGGCCGGCCTGCCGCTGGTCGGCGCCGCCCTGGCCTTCGTCGCGGTGCGGCGCCTGGGGCGGGCGGGGGGGGCGGGCGGACCGGGCAATGGCGCGCTCAGCCTGCTGTACGACATGCAGTCGCGCCGCTTCGGTCCGGAAAGCGAACGGCTGCTGGAGCTCAAGCTGGCGCTGGCCGATTTCCTGGCCCATCCGTTCACCGGCATCGGCGCCTGGGGCCGCTACAACGGCTACCAGTACATCTCCTGGCAGAACAACCAGGACGGCGGCCTGTTCCTGCACAGCGGCGTGCTGCACATTGCGCTCAAGACCGGACTGCCGGGCACGGTGCTGCTGGCGGGCGTGATCTGCGCCTTCGTGCTGTTCGCGCGGCGCACCCTGCGCACGCTGCCGCCGGACGTGCTGGCGCTCGGCGTGGCGGGCGCCGCCGGCCTGGCGTTCATGATTCCCGACCTCCTGATCGGCACGCCTTTCCCGCAGGTGCGCACGACGCAGATGCTGGCCCTGTGCCTGGCGCTGCCTTACCTGGCGCTGGCGGTCACCGCGCCGGCCGTGGCGCCGTGCGCCGCCAGGCCTTCCGCGGCGCGTCCCCACCTGGTGCCGGCCTGATGAACCTGCGCCTGGCCCGCAACGCCTGGTCCAACCTGCTCGGGGCCGCGATCCCCGCGCTGGTGATGCTGGCCACCGTGCCGCTGGTGGTGCGCGGCCTGGGCGAGGCCGGCTACGGCGTGTACTCGCTGGTGACGGCGATCGTCGGCTATTTCGCCGTGATCGACATCAACGTCACCGCCGGCTCGGTCAAGTACATCGCGGAGCACAACGCGCACCGCGATGACGACAGCATCGCCGAGACCGTCTCGTTCGGGATGGCCGCCTATGCCGGCATCGGCCTGCTGGGCGCGGCCGGCATCTTCCTCGGCGCGCGCCCGCTGGTGAGCGGCGTGTTCGCGGTGCCGCCCGCGCTCACCGAAGAAGCGGTTGCCACCCTGCGCCTGGCGGCGCTTGGCTTCCTGCTGAGCCAGATGCAGAATTACCTGAACAGCGTGCCGCAGTCGCTGATGCGCTACGACGTGTCGAGCCGGGTCGAGATGGTGTTCGGCGCCCTGGTGCCCCTGGCCACGGTCGGCATCCTGATGCTCGGCCATGGCCTGTTCGAGGTGATCGCGCTGCGGGTGGCGGCCAGCGGCCTGCATTGCCTGGTGCTGTGGCGCGCGATCCGGCGCCTGCTGCCGGCCCTGCGCTGGCGCTGGCCGGGCGTGGCGACGCGCGCGCGGCTGCTGCGCTTTTCGGGCTGGTCGTTCCTGTCGCGCTTCGCCGCGCTGTCGTACGCGCATGCCGACAAGCTGATCATCGGCGCGCTGGCCGGCGTCACCGCGCTGGCCTGGTATACGGTCGCGGCCACGCTCGCCAACCGCGTGCTCGGGCTGAGCTTCCGCTTATCCAGCGTATTCTTCCCCGCCGCCAGCGCGCTGGCCGCGCGCGGCGAATTGCAGCGCCTCGATGCGGCCTACCTGAAGGCGACCCGCTACGTGGTGTTCCTGAACGCGGCGATCCTGGTGCTGGTGGCGGTGTTCGCGCAGCGCATCCTGCAGCACTGGATGGATGCCGACTTTGCCCGCAACGGCGCCACCGTGCTGGCCGTGATGGCGCTGTCGCAGTTCGTCGATTCGCTCAGCAGCCTGCCGTCATTGGTGAACGACGGCATGGGCCATCCGCGCGTCTCGGGCCTGTTCGCGATGGCGCGCGCGCTGTCCGGGCTGGGTCTGGTGTTTGCCGGCGTGGCGGGGTGGGGCATCGATGGCGCCGCCTGGGGCCACCTGGCCGGCTCGCTCCTGTTCAGCGGCGCCTTTTTGCTGTACGTCCATGGCCGCACGGTGCCGACCTCGCTGGCGCGCCTGCTCACGCACGGTTATGCGCCGGCCGCGGCCGGCATCATTCCGGTCGCGCTCGCCGCCGCCACGGCCGAGACCCTGTTCGACGATGGCGCACGCGACTTCGCCCTGATCCTCGGCGCCACGGTGCTGCTGCTGGCCGCGCACGGCGCCCTGTTCGTGCTGGAGCGCGACGACCGGCTCCAGGCCTGGCGCAGCCTGAAGACGCGGCGCCAGCCGGTGCGAGGCTAGCATGCGTATTTTGATGGTGTCGGAAGACCTGCCCGGCGCCCAGGTCGGCGGCCTGGGCAAGCACGTGGTGACGCTGGCCAACCGGCTGCTGGCCGCCGGCCACCGGGTCGAGATCCTCGGGCGCAACGACCGCGGCCACCAGGATTGCGCCGGGCAGATCGGCTTCCACGGCCGATTCATCCCCGGCTTCGACGGAGCCCATCCGGGCTGGAAGGAAGCGCAGCTGGGCGTCTTCAACCCACTCAAGCGGCCGTATTTCGCACGCAAGATCGGGCATGCCATCGCGCGTCACGCACACGGCGTCGATGTCGTCCATTACCACGGCCACCTGCCGATGGTGGGCCTGTACGTCGCCGACGGCATCAACTACGTCCAGACCCGCCACGACCAGGGCAGCGAATGCCTGACCCACCTGCGCTTTCGCGACGACGCCGTGTGCGACAACCTGGTGCCGGGCGAATGCGCCGCCTGCATCCGGCGCGACGCCGGCGCCGTACGCAAGGCGGTGACCGCGATTGCCGTCGCCGGCTACCGCGACGGCACGGCGCGCGCCTTCGCCCGTCACAAGACCGTGTTCGTGTCGGACTTCCTGCGGCGCCAGTTCCTGCGCGCGGTGCCGGGTGCCGACCTGTCGCGCTGCCGCGTGATCCACAACCTGGTCGACTATCCGCGCCTGCGCGCCGCAGCCCTGGCCGCGCCACCGCCGCGCCGCGGCGACCTGCTGCTGGTGGGGCGGATCGACGCCGGCAAGGGCTTCGGCGAATTCCTCGACGCGGCGCGCGCACGCCTGCCGCCGCACGCGCGCGTGACCGTGGCCGGCGACGGCCCGCTGCGCGCCGGGCTGGAACGGCGCCATGGGGGAGGGCAGGTACGCTTCCTCGGCTGGCAGGACTATCCCGCGACGCTGGCGCTGGCCGCGCGCGCGCACCTGTGCGTCGTGCCTTCGGTGTGCGAGGAAGCCTGCAGCACCACCGTGCTGGAAGCGCTGGCGCTGGGCCGCCCCTGCCTGGCGCTGGCGCGCGGCGGCACGCCCGAGCTGGCGCGGTACGCCGGCATTCCCGGCCAGCTCGGCCTGGCCGATTCGATGGCCGGGCTGGCGGCGCTGGCCGCGCAGCGGCTCGACGAGCAGCCGCGCCGTGCCTATCTTCCACCCACCTTCGGCGCCGACGCCGGCGTCCTGCTGCCCAGACTACTGGACCTGTATGCCGACCACACCCCGCCCCGCCCGCACGCCGAACGGCACGACCATGCCGTCCATCCCGAACCTGCCGCAGATGCCGACCGACACAGCGGCGAATACGCCGAACATGCCGGCCAGCACGTCGACGAACCCGTCGAACGTGTCCGGCATCCCGCAAGCGCCGGATCCGCCGCGTGCAGCAAACGCGTCGGACCCCGATGACACGACAGCCGCAGCCGGCCCGGCAAGGTCGCCGGCCTTCTCGATCGTCACCTGCACCTGGAACAGCGCCGCCACCCTCGCCGACACCCTGGCCTCGGTGCAATCGCAAACCCTGCGCGACGTCGAGCACGTATTCGTCGACGGCGGCTCCACCGACGCCACGCTGGACATGATCGCCGCCTATCCCGGCCCCAAGCGCGTGCTGCGCGACGTCGGCGGCGGCATCGCGCGCGCCATGAACCACGGCATCGCAGTGGCGCGCGGCGAGATCGTCGCGCACCTGCATTCGGACGACTACTACGCCGCGCCCGACGTACTGCAAGCGGTGGCGGCCCGTTTCGAGAAGGCGCGCGCCGCCGGCCAGGCACTCGAATGGCTGTTCGGCGCCGTCAACGTGTTGAAGGATGGCCGGCTGGCCACGCCATACCCGATGCCGCGGTTCAGCTACCATGCCCTGGCCAGCGGCCGCGCCGCGATCCCGCATCCGGCCGTGTTCGTGCGGCGCAGCGCGTTTGCACGCGTCGGCGCCTTCGACGAGGGCTTGCGCTACGCGATGGACATCGACCTGTGGCTGCGCCTGGCCGCCGTATCCACGCCGGCGGTGCTGGCGCGGCCGCTTGCCGTATTCCGCGACCATCCCGGCAGCGTCTCGTCGCGCAACCGCATCGCCGCGCGGCAGGAGGAATTCGCGGTGCGCCGGCGCTATCTGGCACGCGCGCCGCTGGCCTTCGCGATCTATTGCCTACGCTTTTTGAAACGCATGCGCGCCTTGCACGCGGCAGCCGATACGGGGTAGGACGCCCAGACTTGCCTGGCTGTCTTTGCAGACAGACCAGCACTGTTAAGTGTGTGAAATCTCATCGTGCGAATGTTAATTATTTGGCGTGGGATTTCTGCGAAGCACACGAAAAAACCTTTGATTTCCGTAGGGAATTTGTGTTTGTTCAAAATTTCTTGTCGTAACATTGTTTACGTCAAGCAAGGCATCCCCCGATGCTGACAGCACGTCCCTCAAAGCGCCCGACCCGCGGCGCGATTGCCCAGGAATTCACGTTTTTCGGAGCTTCACAATGATTTTCAACCGGCAAGGTTTGATTCGCGCTGCGGCATTTGCCGCCCTGTTCGTCTCCATCCAGGCGCGCGCGGATTGGGCCCAGTCTACTGATCCCCTGATCGTCCAGCCGAGCCCTGCCATGAACCAGGTCCAGGCCCAGAATCCGCCCGGCTTCACCTGGGCGCGCCATGCGACCGGGCCGGCCAGTTACGAGCTCGAGATCACCAGGACCGGTGGCGGCACCACCAAGGTGGTCACCGACCGCAACTGGTATCTGCCGCCGCAGGCGCTGGCCCTGGGCAACTACACCTGGCGCGTGCGCCCGAGCGGCAGCAACGACTGGTCGAGCCCGCGCAGCTTTGCGATCACCAGCAAGTCGAACCTGTTCGAAGTGCCGGACAACGCCACCCTGCGCGCACGCATCACGTCCAAGCCGCGCCCGCGCTCGCTGCCGCCGTCGTTCACCGAGTATTCGACCTGGAGCAGCGCCCGGCGCGCCGAGCTCGACCCGTATGTGAGCCGCATGAACAACGAAATCAAGCTCCAGATCAATGCGCTGCCGGCGCTGAACGATGCGCGCTGGCCGATCGTGATCAGCGCGCCGCTGACGGCGGCCATGGCCTCGCAGCAGACCGACATCCGCCAGCGCATCAACGAAGCCAGCCGCCAGCTGGAAGCGGCGGTGGTGATGTGGCGCATGAAGCGCGACCAGATGTTCCTGGCCGAAGCGCTGCGCCGCGGCGACCAGCTGGCCGCGCTCAACCCGGCCGGGCCGACCAGCTACGCCAACCAGGACCAGGCCACGCGCCAGATCGCGGTGTCGCTGATCAAGTCGGTCGACATCCTGGCCGGCGACCTCGACGCCGCGCGCCGTGCGCGCTGGCTCGAGACGGTGCGCGTGCGCACCGAGGAAATCTACGGCAACCTGGCCGGCGACAACGGCCGCCTCGACCAGTACCCGTTCGATTCGCACGGCAATACCAGCCTGATCTTCCTGAGCCTGATCTCGACCCTGGCGCTGGGCGACATCCCGGAAGCGCGCAAGTGGTTCGATTTCTCGTTCCGCGCCTACGCCAACGCGCCGTCGCCGTGGGGCGGACCGGAAGGCGGCTACGCCAATGGCACCGCCTACGCCGAGTATGCGGCCGGCTACCTGGTGGCGCTGTGGGACCCGATGTCGCAAGCCTCAGGCGTGAATTTCTACGCCAAGCCATGGGCGCTGGGCCTGCTCGACTTCGCGACCCAGTTCACCCCGCCGGGCTCGCGCGTGCACGCCTTCGGCGACGGCTCCGAGACCAAGCCCGACACCCGCGTCTGGCACGCCTTCGGTTCGCGCATGGTGTCGCCGCGCGCGGCCTGGTACGTCAACGCCCTGGGCGGCACCGAAGATACCCTGAGCCTGCTGCAGGCGCCGTATCCGCTGCCGGTCAAGGAAACCAGCGCCAAGGCGCCGCCGTCGAACTCGGCCTATTACCCGAGCGTGGGCTGGGCCGCCTTTCACAGCGACATCGGTTCCACCGGCCGCACCTCGCTGTACTTCAAGTCCAGCCCGTACGGCTCGTTCAACCACAGCCACGGCGACCAGAACGGCATCCTGCTGTCGGTGGCCGGCCAGCCGCTCCTGGTGAAGGCCGGCTGGTATGACTGGTACGGCTCGCCTTACTGGAGCGACTGGTACCACCAGACCCGTTCGCAGAACGCGATCACCTTCGACGGCGGCAAGGGCCAGATGGTGACCGGCTACCGCGAGCAGCTGCAGCGCAACGGCAAGATCACCGGCTTCTCGGCCCAGCCGAGCCAGGACTACGTGGAAGGCGACGCGACGGCGTCGTATGGCGGCCAGTTGACCATGGCCAGGCGCCAGGTCTGGCACCTGCGCGACGCCGGCGGCGCGATGCTGGTGCGCGACCGCCTGGCCAGCACCGTGGCCCGCACCTACGAATGGAATGTGCACACCCCGGTCATCATGACGGTCGAGAACGCCCAGAACGTGAAAGTGGTGGCGGGTTCGCAATCGGTGTGCCTGCGCTCGCTGAACACGGACGCCGCGTTCGCCAAGTGGATCGGTCCGGGCGCCAAGACCAATGTGGTCGAAGATAACGGCGCCTTTTACCTGAAGAACGACGGCAAGTCGACCGCCGAATTCCTGGTGCTGCTCGACGTCGGCTGCAAGCGCCCGGAAGTGAAGTTCGGCGCCTCGGGTTCGGTGCGTACGGTGACGGTGAACGGCCAGACCGTGTCGCTGAACTGACGCTAACGCGGTGGATCCCGTGTGCACGCGGCGCCCGCCGCGGCGCGCATGGGGGCCGTGCTAGACTCGGCGCAGCGATCGGCCTCGGAGCCCGGCATGCACGTGTTCCTGATCCATGCGCACAAGGACATCGACCAGTTGAACGAGTTGATCGGGCTGCTGTGCGATCCCGATTTCCTGGTCTACGTCCACCTCGACCGCGACAGCGCGCTCGACCCGGCGCTGCTGCACCCGGCGGCGCGCCCGGTGCGGGCGAGGGTGGCGGTGCGCTGGGGCACGCTGTCGCAGGTGCGCGCCAGCCTGGCTTCGCTGCGCCAGATCCTGCAGGAAGCGCCCGAGTTCGACAAGCTGGTGTTTTTATCGGGCCAGGATGTGCCGCTGCTGCCCAACGCCCGTCTCAAGCGTGAGCTGGCGCGGCTGCAGGGCAGCGAACTGATCGAAGTCGCGCCGATCGCCCCCCACGGCTGGCGCGTGATGCGGCGCTACCAGTATTTTCATTGCGAGGGCGGCGGCCCGCTCGCGCAGCTGGCCTGCCGGCTGGCCAACGGCGTGTTGCGCCTGCTAGGGCGCACGCGGCGCTTTCCCGACGGCCTGGCGCCCTATGGCGGCTCGGCCTGGTGGACGCTGTCGCGCGACTGCCTGCGCGAATTGCTGCGCCTGGCCGACGCCCACCCGCGCCTGCTGCGCTTTTGCCGCACCGTGCGCTGCCCCGACGAACTGTTCTTCCAGACCCTGGTGATGCATTCGACCTTCGCCGCGCGCGTGGTGCCGGATAACTTTCGCTACGTCGACTGGCCCGACCAGCACGCGCGCAATCCGAAGATCCTCGACGAGAGCGACTTCGCGCGCCTGCGCGCCTCGCGCGCCCACTTCTGCCGCAAGCTCGACGTACATGCCAGCGCCGGGCTGGCGCGCCGTCTGCGCGCGTGGCGCGACAGCCAGCTTGGGTGATGCGCAGGCGCCGCAAGGCAGCCGGCCTCAGAACGTGACGCGGATTTCGTGCGCGCTGAAGGTCGCGGGGCCGTGGTACACCGCTTCGATATTGTTGCCGTCCGGGTCGAGCACGAAGGCGCCGTAATAGCCCGGGTGATACGGCCGTTCGCCCGGCGCGCCGTTGTCGACGCCGCCGGCGGCGAGCGCCGCCTGGTGGAAGGCTTCCACCATGGCGCGGTCGCGCGCCTGGAACGCCAGGTGGTGGCGCCCGGTCAATTGGCCCTGGGCGGCGTCGCTCTCCGGCGTCGAGACGAACAGCTCGTCGGCCCAGAAATGATCGTCGCCGCTGCCGCCCAGCGGGATGCCGAGCACGCCGAACACGGCTTCATAGAACCTGCGCGACGCCGTCAGGTCGCGCACCACCAGATGCAGATGGTCGATCAATCGCCCACGGTAGATTTCATGCGTTTCCATGACAAGGCATCCTGTTCAAGAAGTGGTGTGCCGGTCCGATTATAAACAGGCTTTGCCGCGCCGCGCCCTTCTGTACATACCCAAGCGTGGCGACACCCGTCTTGCATGGATGGCATGATTCTGCCTGGATTGTGACAAGGAGCAGGCAAATGTGGTGGAGCCAAGTCTGGCTGACGATACAGCATGAATTTTCCGACCTGGGCGACGCCGAAGACGTGACCGTCATCGCGGTGCGCCTGCTGGTGGCGGCGGTGCTGGGCGGCCTGCTCGGCTACGAGCGCGAGACCAAGGGCGCTTCGGCCGGCTTTCGCACCCACATGCTGGTCTCGGTCGGCTCGGCCCTGTTCGTGCTGATCCCGCTGCAGGCCGGGATGGAGATCCAGGACCTGTCGCGCGTGCTGCAGGGCGTCACCGCCGGCATCGGCTTCCTCGGCGCCGGCGCCATCCTCAAGCAGCGCGAGAAGAACGACATCCGCGGCCTGACCACCGCCGCCAGCGTCTGGATGACCTCGGCGATCGGCGTGGCGGCCGGCATGGGGCGCGAAGGCACGGCCGTGCTCAGCGCCGTGTTCGGCATCGTGATCCTGGCGATCCTGCGCGCGCCGGGCAAGAAGCAAGAGTCTTGAAGTACTGAGTTGAAGCAGTTGGCGCGCGGTCGCTTGCGGTTGCGCCCGGGTGAATTCGACAGCGCTCCTGCGCCAGCGCAGACATGGTGTGCGGCGCCCAAACGTGCGCGCCGGCGACGCGACTAGAATCGGCGGCCCCGATCCCCCAGGTAGCACGCCCGCACACCCATGCCGCCCCGCGAACCGAACGATCCGCCCGCCGCCTTCGAGCCGCCGCGCCCGGCCGCCGGCCGCGCCATCGCGCGCACCATCTTCTACATCGTGCGCGATCCCTTGCCGCCGACCCGGGCCGACCTGGCGACCCTGTTCGGCGCCGAACTGCCGCGCCACGGCATCGGCAGCGAACTGGTGGGGCAGGGCGGCGGCGCCCGCCGTGGCGCCTGCAACGGTGTCTGGCACGGCGGCGGCGTCCACACTGTCGGCAGCCTGGCCGGGCGCGGCGCCAGCCTGCTGTCGCCATTCTGGGATGCGCTCGGCCTGCTGCGGGCCTGGCGTCACGGCGGGCGCGCGCGGCCCGACTGCGTCCAGGTGCGCGACAAGGTCGCTTCCGGCCTGCTGGGACGCGTCGCGGCGGCGCTGTTCGGCGTGCCGTTCACCTACTGGATGTCGTTCCCGATCGTCGAAGGCTACGCGGTGCGGCGCGACGACGTGCGCCGCCACGGCGCGCCGCTGGCCTGGCTGGCGCATGCGCTGCGCGCTTGGGCAGCACGCCTGGTGCTGTACCGGCTGGTGCTGCCGGGCGCGCATCACGTGTTCGTGCAGAGCGCGGCGATGGCCGACTGGCTGGCGGCCCGGGGCGTGCCGCGCGCCCGCATGACGGCGGTGCCGATGGGCGTCGATCCCGGCCAGCTGGCGCGCGCCGCCATCGCGCCGAGCCGCGACCCGCGCCTGGACGGACGGCGCGTGCTGCTGTACCTGGGTCGGGTGGCGCGCTCGCGCCGCTCCGACTTCCTGCTCGACGTCGCCGAAGCCTTGCGGCCGCACGTGCCCGATATGCTGCTGGTGCTGGCCGGCGACGCGCCGTCGCCCGACGAGATGGCCTGGATGCGCGNAAGCCTTGCGGCCGCACGTGCCCGATATGCTGCTGGTGCTGGCCGGCGACGCGCCGTCGCCCGACGAGATGGCCTGGATGCGCGCCGGGATCGCGCGCCGTGGCCTTGACCGCCACGTGCTGCTGACCGGCTGGCTGCCGCAGCGCGCGGCGCTCGGCTATGCGCTGCGCGCCGAGGTCGGCCTGTCGCCGATCCCGCGCGGCACGCTGTTCGACGTCTCTTCGCCGACCAAGCTGGTCGAATACCTGGCGCTCGGCATCCCGAGCGTGGCCAACGATATTCCGGACCAGCAGCAGGTGCTGGCCGAGAGCCGCGCCGGGCTGTGCGTGCCGATGCAGGCGAGCGCTTTCGCGGCGGCGGTGCAGCGCCTGCTGGACGATCCGGTCCTGGCGGCAGAGTGTTCCCAGCGTGGTCCAGCGTACGTAAACAGCCACCGTACCTATGCTATTCTCGGCCGGATAGTTGCAGAAACATATACAAAAATTCTTCCAAGCCGGATGCCTGATGCGGACTCGCGATGTGGACGTATTCCCTGAAACTTTCCCTGCGTTCGCTCGTGCGTGAGCTGGTGCGCAACCTGTGGGGGCGGACGCTGGTGTATCCGGCGCTGGCGCGCAACGAGCGGTCGGCGGACGCACTGAACGCCTACGTGGCGCGCCGCGCCCGGGCGCTGGGTGTGACGGCGCCGGCCGACGCCACCCGGCTCTCGACCGTCGAGTCGGATGCCGGGCTGTTGACCAAGGCCGCGCTGCGGCGCCACCCGGCACGCCACGTGCGTCCGCGCCGTCCCGGCTCGCTCCTGCGCAACACCATCCGCACCAGCGGCACCTCGGGCTCGCCCCTGAGCCTGGTGCAGTCGCTCGGCGCCGTGGTGCGCGAAGAAGGATTCCTGTACCGCCAGCTGCGCTGGATCGGCTGGCGCCCTTACCAGCGCCGCGCCTGGATCCGCGGCGACATCGTCTGCGCGCGCCAGCCGAAGGACGGCCGCTACTGGTGCCGCGACTGGGTCGGCAACGTGCTCATGATGTCGTCCTACCACCTGTCGAACGCCACCATCGGCGCCTATGTCGCGGCCCTGGAGGCTTTCGATCCGGTGGTGATCCACGCCTATCCGTCGTCTGCGGCGGCACTGGCGCACTGGCTGGAGGCGCACGGCCGGCGCTACCGCGGCGCGGCGCTGCGCGGCGTGCTGACCTCGTCCGAGACGCTCGAGCCAAGGGTGCGCGCGGCGATCGGGCGCGCCTTTGGCGTCACCGTGTACGACTGGTATGGCCAGGCCGAGCGGGTGGCGGCGATCGGCACCTGCGAGCAGGGGCGCTACCATTTGCTGAGCGACTATGCGGCGGTGGAGCTGCTGCCCCAGGACGGCGGCAGCGCCGAGCTGGTCGGCACCAGCCTGAACAACGCCGCGATGCCCTTGCAGCGCTACCGCACCGGCGACACGGTAATGACGGCCCGGGAGCGCGCTTGTCCCTGCGGCCGGGTGTTCCCGCTGATCGACGCCGTGATCGGACGCCAGGAGCGCATCGTCACGCTGCCCGACGGGCGCATGGTGGCGCGCCTGGACCGCGTGTTCCAGGGTTTCGATGCGCGCCTGGTCGAGGGCCAGGTGCTGTACCACGGCGGCGCGCGCTTCACGCTGCGGGTGGTGGCCGGGGCCGGCTTCACGGCCGAGGATGAGGCGGCGCTGCGCGCGGCCTTCCTGCTGCGCGTGCCCGGCGTGCAGGTGGCGGTGGCGCGGGTCGATGCGATCGCGCGCGGGCCGAACGGCAAGTTCGAATTCGTCGCGGTGGACGCGTAACAGCGGCGCCAGGGGTGATGACCATGAATCGTGCGCAGATTCTGACAACTGGTCATGTAATATCGAAACATTGCCCCTTTTATATGGCCGTTTCTGTCTTGACAAGGATGCCGCCATGCTGCGCCGCATGAGCGGCGCGCCGCGGGTGCTGATGGTCGGCACCGCCCTCGACGGACGCGGCGGCGTGGCAGCCGCCATCGGCGTGCTGCGCGCGGCCGGGCTGTTCGAGCGCGAAGGCGTGGCCTACGTCGCCACCCACGCCGGCGGCGCGCGCCGCGCCAAGCTGGCCAGCGCCGGGCGCGGCCTGTGGCGTGCGGCGCGCCTGTGCCTGCGGCCCGGCGCGGGCCGGCGGCCGGCCATCGTGCACGTGCACGCCGCCTCGCATGCCAGCTTCGTGCGCAAGTCGCTGGTTCTGCTGCTGGGCCGGCTGGCGGGGGCGCACACGATTTTCCACCTGCACGGCGGCGGCTTTCGCCGCTTCGCGCAGGACGAGGCGGGACCGCTGCTGCGGCGCTGGATCCGCCACACGCTGGAGGCGAGCTCGCGCGTGATCGCGCTGTCCGGCGCCTGGGCCGGCTTCGTGCGCGAGTTCGCGCCGCGTGCGCGGGTGGAGGTGGTGCCGAACGCGGTGCCGCTGCCCGCGCTCGCGGACGCGCGGCCGGCGCCGGGGTCGGAACCGGAAGCGGGCCGCATTCTGTTCCTTGGCCGCGTGACGCCGGCCAAGGGTGTGGGAGAACTATTGGAAGCCGCGGCGGCGCTGGCGCCGCACCATCCGCAGCTGCGCCTGGTGCTGGCGGGCGAGGGCAGCATCGGGGACATCGGCTGGGCGCGGCGCCGCGCGGGCGAACTCGGCATCGCAAGCCGCGTGGAGTGGCCTGGCTGGCTCGACGGCGCGGCGCGCGATGCCGAGCTGGCGCGCGCCTGGCTGTTCTGCCTGCCGTCGCACGCCGAAGGCTTGCCGATGGCGATGCTGGAAGCGATGGCGGCCGGCTGCCCGGTGGTGGCCAGCCGGGTGGGCGGGATTCCGGAAGCGGTGCGTGACGGCGTCGACGGCCTGCTGGTCGACGCGGGCGACGCGCCTGCGCTGGCGCGCACGCTGGGCCGCGTCCTGGACGAGCCTGCGCTGCGCCGGAAGCTGGCGCAGGCCGGGCGCCAACGCATAGAACTGAAGTATTCGACGGACATCGTATGCGGCCGCCTGGCCGCGATCTATCAACAATTGGTGGGGGCAAGATGAGCGCAACAGTACGCATGGTGTGGCTGGTCAACCGGCTGCGCTGCATGTCGGTCGCGGAACTGGGTTACCGCGTGCGGCAGGCGGCGGCGGTCCGGATGGGCCGCCGCATGGCAGGGCGCGCCGGCCGCGCCCCGGCGCCATTGCCGCGCGCATTGACGCTGGGTGTGCACGGCGCGCCGGCGCTCGACCCCGCCGAGCTCGAGGCGCTGCTGCTGGATGCCGAGCACATCTGCGCCGGCCACGTGGTGCTGTTCGCCGAGCGCCGCTTCGACGTCGGCGTGCCCACCGCCTGGAACCGCGACCCCGAGACCGGCGTCACCGGGCCATCGATCTATTACGGCGACATCGACGTCGCCGACCGCGAGCTGGTGGGCGACATCAAGCACGTGTGGGAACTGAACCGCCACCTGCACCTGGTGCGCCTGGCCCAGGCCTGGGCCGCGACGCAGGACGTGCGCTGGCTGCACGCGCTCGAGCAGAACCTGCGCAGCTGGCTCGACGCCTGCCCGCCGCTGACCGGTCCCAACTGGACCAGCCCGCTCGAACTGGGCATCCGCCTGGTCAACTGGAGCTTGATCTGGCAATTGACCGGTGGCGAGAACAGCGCCCTGTTCAGCGGCGAGGCCGGCAGCAGGCTGCGCGCCGACTGGCTGGACAGCATCCATGCCCATTGCCGCACGGTCGCGCGCCACCTGTCGCGCCATTCCTCGGCCAACAACCACCTGATCGGCGAACTGTCGGGCCTGTACGTGGGCGCGGTCACCTGGCCGTGCTGGAAGGAGTCCGGCGACTGGCAGACCCTGGCCCAGCGCGAGCTGGAGCAGGAAGCCCAGGCCCAGTTCTCGCGCGACGGCGTCAACCGCGAGCAGGCCTTCGGCTACCACCTGTTCTCGTGCGAATTCCTGTTCTTCGCCGGCCTGCTCGGCGAAGCGGCCGGCCAGGCCGGCGGCGGTCCGCGCGGCGAGCGCCGCGCCGGACCGCGCAGCAAGCCGTTTTCGCGCGCCTACTGGGCCGTGCTGCAGCGCGCGCTGCGCTTCCTGCGCTCGGCGCGCGACGCCGGCGGCAACCTGCCGACCGTGGGCGACGCCGACGACGGCTGCGTGTTCCGCCTGAGCGCGCGCAGCAGTGAGAACAGCAGCGCCCACCTGGGCGAGCGCGCCGCCAAGCTGCTGGCGCTGGGCGACACCGTGTTCGGCGGCCAGCCCGACAACCATCCCGGCGTGCGCTGGCTGCTGCACGCGCTGCCGGGCGGGCGGCCGGACGCCGATCCGCACGAGATCGAGACCGGCTGGGCCTTTCCGGACGGCGGCTACTTCCTGTTCGGCAACCATTTCGGGGAGCGGAACGAGATCAAGGGCATGCTCGATTGCGGCCCGCTCGGCTACCTCGGCATCGCCGCCCACGGCCACGCCGACGCGCTGGCGTTGACCCTTTCCATCGCCGGCGAACAGTGTCTGATCGACCCCGGCACCTATTCCTACTGGCAGCAGCGCAAGTGGCGTGACTATTTCCGCGGCACCTCCGCCCACAACACCGTGCGCATCGACGGCCTCGACCAGTCGGTGTCGGGTGGACGCTTCATGTGGCTGCGCAAGGCGCGCGCCAGCATCGAGCGGATGCCGGCCTCCAGCCACGAATTCGACTTCCGCGGCTCGCACGACGGCTATGGGCGCCTGCCGGACCCGGTGCGCCACGTGCGCGGCGTGCGTTTCGACGGCGCCACCAATACCCTGGTCGTGCGCGACGAGATCTCGGCACGCAAGCAGCACAAGGTCGAGCAGTTCTGGCACTTCGCGCCCGAACTCGACGTGCGCCTGTCGAGCCAGGGGCTGTCGGTACGCGGCCAGCGCTTCGTGCTGCAGCTGCAGGCCAGCGGCGCGGATTTGCAGCTGGAACTGGTGCGCGGGGCCGAGAATCCGCCCCTCGGCTGGGTTTCGCGTGCCTACGAATCGAAGCAGCCCTGCGAGGTATTACGTATCACTTCCGTATCGTCCGCCGTCCCCATCGAATGCCGGATTACAATAACGTTTATTTAATAACAAAAAATTATCAAAGGGAAAGTCCTCCATGCTGATTTACCTCGTCGCCGGCGCCCGTCCCAACTTCATGAAGATTGCGCCGATCGTGCGCGCCCTGGGACAACAGGAGCTGCTGCGCTTCAAGATCATCCACACCGGCCAGCACTATGACCGCGAGATGAATGACGTGTTCTTCGAAGAACTGGGCATCCCGCAACCGGACGTCTTCATGGCGGCTGGCGGCGGCAGCCATGCCCAGCAGACCGCCAAGATCATGGTGGCTTTCGAGGAACTGTGCGTCGCCGAGCCGCCGGCCGCCGTGCTGGTGGTGGGCGACGTCAATTCCACGCTGGCCTGCTCGATCGTGGCCAAGAAACTGAACATCCCGGTGGCCCACGTCGAGGCCGGCCTGCGCAGCGGCGACATGGCGATGCCGGAAGAAATCAACCGCCTGGTGACCGACGCCATCACCGACTGGTTCTTCGTCACCGAACCGTCGGCGGTGGAACACCTGCGGCGCGAGGGCAAGGCCGAGTCCGCCGTGCATTACGTCGGCCACGTGATGGTCGACAACGTGCTGTACCAGGCCGATAAATTGACCCGCGCCGACACCTCCGGCTTCGAGACCGCCGCCTTCAAGGCAGCCCAGGCCGGCGGACGCTACGGCGTGGTGACGCTGCACCGTCCGAGCAACGTCGACGATGCCGCCACCTTTACCCGCATTGCCGGCGCACTGAAGGAAATTTCGGGCGAGTTGCCGCTGATCTTCCCGGTGCACCCGCGCACCCGCGCCAACCTGGAAAAGTTCGGCATCGACCTGGGCCCGAACATCACCCTGGCCGGGCCGCAGGCCTATATGGCCTTCCTCAACCTGTGGAAGGACGCGGCAGTGGTGCTGACCGACAGTGGCGGCCTGCAGGAAGAAACCACCGCGCTGGGCGTGCCGTGCGTGACGATCCGCGAGAACACCGAGCGTCCGGTCACGGTCGACGAAGGCTCGAATGTGCTGGCCGGCACCGACCCTGCGGCAATCCTGCGCGAAGCGCGCAAGGTCCTGGCTGGCCAGGGCAAGCAGGGCCGCCGTCCGCATCTGTGGGACGGCAAGGCGGCCGAGCGCATCGTCGCGATCCTGGCAAACGAGCTGGCCAAGCCGGTCGCGAAGGCCGCATAAGGAAACCACATGAACCAGCGCATCACCATGATGGGCTGCGGGATCGACAACCTGTCGATGGAGGAGACCCTGGCCCGGGTCGAGGAGTTCATCCGCTCCGGGCGCCCGCACCAGCACGTGGTGGTGAACGTGGACAAGCTGGTCAAGGCCAGCCGCGATCCGGCCCTGCGCCGCATCGTCAATGCATGCGACCTGGTCAGCGCCGACGGCATGCCGGTGGTGTGGGCCTCGCGCCTGCTGGGCAGGCCGCTCAAGGAAAGGGTGGCCGGGATCGACCTGTTCGAGGCGCTGATGCGGCGCGCGGGCGAGCGCGGCTGGCGCGTGTTTCTGCTCGGGGCGCAGGACGCGGTGGTGGGGACGGTGGCGGCGATCTACCGCGAGCGCTATCCCGGCCTGCAGCTGGCCGGCTGGCGCGACGGCTACTGGCAGGGCGAGCAGGAAGAAGCGGCGGTGGCGCGGGTGATCGCCGAGAGCGGCGCCGACCTGTTGTTCGTGGCGATCTCTTCGCCGAAGAAGGAACAGTTTTTAGGAAAGTACCAGGCCGCGATGCGGGTGCCGTTTGCGATGGGCGTGGGTGGCACTTTCGACGTCGCCAGCGGCCGCGTGCGGCGCGCACCAGGGTGGATGCAGCGCGCCGGACTGGAATGGTTCTGGCGCTTCCTGCAGGAGCCGCGCCGCATGTTCCGGCGTTACTTCATCGACGACATGGTGTTTCTGTGGCTGTTGATCAAGGAAGCGGCGCGGGGCAGGACGTGAAGCAGGACCAGGTACGACAAGGATAAACACAGGGATCACGGTGGCCGCAGAAGCCGCCTCATAACAAAAAAAATGCAGGCATGAACAGCATGGCCGCCGGGCCGACGCGACGCAAGGCGCGCCGGATCGGCCAGGAGCGGCCTCGTCAACATCAACATTCAGAGAGCGTAAGACATGAAGATTCTGGTTACTGGCGGAGTGGGTTACATCGGCTCGCATACCGTCGTCGAACTGCAGAACGCCGGGCACGACGTGGTCGTGGTCGATAACCTGTCCAACGCCCAACAGTCGGTGTGCGACCGCGTCAAGCAGATCACCGGCAAGGGCTTCGCCTTTGTCGAAGCCGACATCCGCGACCGCGCCGCGATGGAAGCCGCGTTCGCCGAGCACAAGCCCGAGGCGGTGATCCACTTCGCCGGGCTGAAGGCGGTGGGCGAATCGGTGGCCCAGCCGCTGCGCTACTACGACAACAACGTCTCGGGCAGCGTGGTGCTGTTTGAAACGATGGCCAAGTTCGGCTGCAAATCGCTGGTGTTCTCGTCCTCGGCCACCGTGTACGGCGACCCGGCCTCGGTGCCGATCCGCGAAGACTTCCCGCTTGCCGCGACCAATCCCTACGGCCGCAGCAAGCTGATGATCGAAGACATCCTGCGCGACCTGGCCAAGGCCGAGCCCGACTGGCGCATCGCGCTGCTGCGCTACTTCAATCCGGTCGGCGCCCACGAGAGCGGCCTGATCGGCGAAGAGCCGAGCGGCATCCCCAACAACCTGGTGCCCTACATCGCCCAGGTCGCCAACGGCCAGCGCGACAAGCTGTCCGTGTTCGGCGGCGACTACGACACCCCGGACGGCACCGGCCTGCGCGACTACATCCACGTGGTCGACCTGGCGATCGGCCACGTCAAGACCCTCGACCGCCTGCAGAAAGAACCGGGCATCGTCACCTACAACCTCGGCACTGGCCGTGGCAACAGCGTGCTGGAAATGGTGCGCGCTTTCGAACAAGCCAGCGGCAAGAAGATCGCCTACCAGATCGTCGAGCGCCGCCCCGGCGACGTGGCCAAGTGCTACGCCGATCCGGCCAAGGCCACCACGGAACTGGGCTGGTCTGCCCAGCGTGATGTCGCTCAAATGTGCGCCGACGTATGGCGCTACCAAACCACAGCCAAATAACCCAAAGGATAGTCTAATGAAAGCCATGATTCTCGCTGCAGGCAAGGGCACACGCGTCCGTCCGTTGACCTATGACCTGCCAAAACCCATGATCCCGCTGCTGGGCAAACCCGTGATGGCCTACCTGGTCGAACACCTCAAGAAGCACGGCGTGTCCGAAATCATGGTCAACGTCAGCTGGCTGCACGAAAAGATCGAGGAATACTTCGGTGAAGGCGAGCAGTTCGGCGTCCAGATCGGCTACTCGTTCGAAGGCTATACCAAGGACGACGGCGAAATCGTGCCCGAGCCGATCGGTTCGGCCGGCGGCATGAAGAAGATCCAGGAATTCGGCGGCTTCTTCGACGACACCACCGTGGTGCTGTGCGGCGACGCCCTGATCGACCTGGATCTGAAGGCAGCGCTGCTGGAACACCGCCGCACCGGCGCCATGGCCACCGTCATCACCAAGGAAGTGCCATGGGATAAGGTCTCGTCGTACGGCGTGGTCGTCACCGACGAGCAGGGCCGCATCACCGAATTCCAGGAAAAGCCGAGCCAGGAAGAAGCCAAGTCCAACTTCATTTCCACCGGCATCTACATCTTCGAGCCGGAAGTCATCGACCTGATCCCGCCGGGCCAGGTGTTCGACATCGGTTCCGACCTGTTCCCGCTGCTGGCCGAGCGCGGCCTGCCGTTCTACGCCCAGGGCCGGCCGTTCAACTGGCTCGACATCGGCACCATGAGCGACTACTGGGAAGTGCTGCAAGACGTGCTGATGGGCGAAGTCAGCCACATGGACGTGCCGGGCACCCAGATCAAGCCGGGCGTGTGGGTCGGCCTGAACACCAGCATCGACTGGGAAGGCACGACCATCGAAGGCCCGGTGTACATCGGCTCCAACGTCAAGATCGAAGCCGGCGCCCGCATCGTCGGCCCGACCTGGATCGGCCACGGCAGCCACATCTGCGAAGGCGCCGAGATCGTGCGCAGCGTGCTGTTCGAGTACACGCGGGTGTTGCACGATGTAACATTAAATGAAATGATTGTCTTTAAGGAATATAGTGTCGACCGTAAAGGCGAAATGAAGCACGCGTCCGAGTACTCTTCCGAAGAGTGGCTCAACGCGCGCGACCGTCGCCGTTCGCGCCGCAAGGCCGCTTCGGTCGAGAATAATAACGAGCTAGTGAAAGAGAAAGTCAGCGCATGAAGATCTATCCAGTCATCCTCTCCGGCGGCGCCGGCACCCGTTTGTGGCCGCTGTCGCGCGCTGTCTTGCCGAAGCAGTTGCTGCCGCTGGTTGCCGACAAAACCATGCTGCAAGAAACTGCCTTGCGCGTGGCCGGCTGGCCGGGGTTGATGGCGCCCCTGGTGGTCTGCGGTAACGACCACCGCTTCATGGTGGCCGAGCAGCTGCGCGAAGTCGGCATCACGCCGCTCGGCATCCTGCTCGAGCCGGTCGGCCGCAACACTGCCCCGGCGGTGGCGGCAGCCGCCCACCACCTGAAGGCGATCGACCCGGAAGCGATCATGCTGGTGCTGCCGGCCGATCACGTGATCGAGAACGGCGCGGCCTTCCGCGAAGCGGTCGAGCGTGCCACCAGGCTGGTGCAGCAGGGCGCGCTGGCCACCTTCGGCATCGTGCCCAAGACCCCGGAAACCGGCTACGGCTACATCCGCCGCGGCGAGCAGGTGGCCGAGTGCGGCGAATGCTACAAGGTCGACCGCTTCGTCGAGAAGCCGGACGCGGCCACCGCCGAAGGCTTCCTGGCCGAAGGCGGCTATTACTGGAACAGCGGCATGTTCATGTTCCACGCCAGCCGCTACCTGACCGAGCTGGAACAGCACGCACCGGCGATCGCCGGCGCCGCCATCCAGGCCATGCAGGCGGCCTACCGCGACCTCGATTTCTGCCGCCTGGACGAAGCCGCATTCTCGGCTTGCCCGTCGGACTCGATCGACTACGCGGTGATGGAACACACCCGCGACGCCGCCGTGGTGCCGGCCGATATCGGCTGGAACGACGTCGGTTCGTGGTCGGCGCTGTGGGAAGTGCAGGCCAAGGACGGCGACGGCAACGCCCGCCGCGGCGACGTGTATCTCGACAACGTCAAGAACTCGCTGGTGCGCGCCGAAAGCCGCATCGTGGCCGTGGTCGGCGTCGAAGACATCGTCGTGGTCGAGACCCAGGATGCGGTGCTGGTCACCCACAAGAACCAGGTGCAGCGCGTCAAGCAGGTGGTCGAGCACCTGAAGTCGAAGGAGCGCACCGAGCACCTGCACCACACCCGCGTGTACCGTCCATGGGGCCACTATGAAGGCATCGATGCGGGCGACCGTTTCCAGGTCAAGCGCATCACGGTCAAGCCGGGCGAGAAGCTGTCGCTGCAGATGCACCATCACCGCGCCGAGCACTGGGTCGTGGTGTCGGGCACCGCGCGCGTGACCTGCGGCGACAAGGTCAGCCTGCTGTCCGAGAACGAGTCGACCTACATCCCGATCGGCATGAACCACCGCCTGGAAAACCCGGGCAAGCTGCCGCTGCACATCATCGAGGTGCAGTCGGGCAGTTACCTGGGCGAAGACGACATCGTGCGTTTCGAGGACATCTACAAGCGGGCTTGATGCCAGCGTGAAGTTCCCGCCAACGGCCGCGCAAGCGGCCGTTTTTCGTTGTTGCGGCCCTCGCGTTGATGCGGCAAATTCCTGCAGTAAGTATCCACTTCACAGGCTTCAACCGTGCGGACCAGGGGGCGATCGTGTCATACAATGCACCGTCGAGGAACCAGCGAGGGGACAGTCATGAAACCGATCGTCGCGGCAGGCCTCGTGTCCGCCGTCCTTGGTGGCTGGACACCACACGCGCTGGCGCAAGCCCAGCCAGATCCGCTACTGGACCCGATCCTGTACGGCCAGCTCGAACGCTGGCTCGGGGCCGGTCCGCTCTACCTGCAGAATGTCTACACCTGGGAAGAGGGCGACAATTCGCGCGACTTCCACGCGGCGGCCGACGAGCGCGGCAGCACGTTTACCCTGATGCGCGTCAGTAATGAAGGCGGCAGCTGGCTGGTGGGCGGCTACAACCCACTGAGCTGGTCGTCCACGGACGGCTGGCACGAGTCGCGCTTCGACTGGCAGCGCACCGCCTTCGTCTTCAACTACACCGATCCGGCGCTCTACCGCCAGGTGCTGAGCGACCACATCCTGCCCAGCCAGGGCCTGCGCCAGACCTACAACGCGCCCGACCACGGTCCAACCTTCGGCGCCGGTCCCGACCTGCTGGTCAACGACCGCCTGGACACCGCGATCTCGTGGCAGCTGACCTATGGCGACCCCGATTTCGAAGGGCGCAGCATCATCGACGGCAGCTATGGCGGGCAGTACATGCAATTGGACGCGATGGAGCTGTATTCGATCTCGCTGGTGCCCGAACCGGGCGAGCGGGCGCTGCTGCTGGGCGGACTCGCCGGCCTCGGCGCGCTGGCCTGGCTGGCGCGGCGCAGGCAGCCTGCCGTGATGGCGGCCGCGGCCTGACTCGGGCTGGCGACAACGCCGGCGCGGCGGGGGGAGCGCGCGCGCCGGCGTCGTTTTTGCGCACGTCCGGGCGCGCTGCGCGGCTGTCGCATGCGCAGTTCCCATGCCTTGTTTTGCAAATACGCGACGATTAGTTCGTATGGACTAATTGCTAGTCATCATGTTGTCAATTTGCGCATCTACTATCCAAATTGCTAACGAAAGCAGCGTCTTTGTCTTGCATGACAACTAACAGGGAACCCATGACCACCTTCGCATCCTTTATGCCACGGCGCACGCTGCTGGCAACCCTGCTCGCCGGCTTTGCCGCGAGCGCCGCCGCCGCGCCCGGCGACGTCGTCATCAGCCAGCTGTACGCCCACTCGAACAATGGCGGCGGCCAGTGGAGCCACGATTTCGTCGAACTGTTCAACCGCAGCGGCGCGCCGGTCAGCCTGGACGGCATGAGCCTGCAGTACCAGTCCGCCGGCGGCAGCAGCTGGAGCACCGTCGCGCCGCTGCCGGACGTGACGCTGCAGCCGGGCCAGTATTTCCTGTTTGTCGGCAAGACCGGCACCAACAGCGGCGCCGCATCGGTGGGCGAAGGCGACGCCACCAACAACGCGCTGGACATGGCCGGCGCCGGCGGCAAGGTGGCGCTGGCGCGCAGCCGCAGCGCACTGCCGGGGACGGGCGGCGCCAACGTGGTCGACCTGGTCGGCTACGGCAGCGCCAACCTGTACGAAGGCGCGGTCGCACCGGCGCCGTCGACGGTCAATGCCCTGCAGCGCGCGGCGCTCGGCTGCCAGGACACCGACAACAACCGCGACGATTTCAGCAGCGCGCCGGTGAACGGCCCACGCCGCACCAGCTCGCCCCTTCAAACCTGCGACGGCGGCCCGGTGGTGCAGCCGATCGTGCTGACCTGCCCGGCAAGCATCCAGGTGACGCCGGGCAGCGCCACGGGCGCGCCCCTGTCGGCGGTCGACCGCGACAGCATCGTCACCCGCGCCGCCATCGTGGCCGGCGCCAACCAGAACATCATCCTGGCCGGCTTCACCCCGGCGGCCGCGATCGGCGGCCAGGCCGAGGCGCGTCTCGAGATCGGCGCGGGCTTGGCCGGCGGGCGCTATCCGGTGCAGGTCGAGTTCGGCAACGACGACGGCCAGACCGAAACCTGCACGGTGATCGTCAGCGTCGCCGGCGAGCTGACCATTGCGCAGATCCAGGGTTCGGGCGCCACCAGCGCCTATGCCAACACCGTGCAGAGCACGCGCGGCGTGGTCACCGGCCGCGTCGGCAGCGGCTTCTTCATCCAGGACGTGAATGGCGACGGCGACCCGTCGACCTCGGACGGCATCTTCGTCTACAACTCCACCTTCGCCGCCGCGATCGGCGACCTGGTGCGCGTGACCGGCACCGTCATCGAATACCGTCCAACCGGCGCCCCGCGCAGCTACACCGAATTCAGCAACGTGACGAGCGTCGAGCGCCTCGGCGCCGGTCCGGCCATCGCGCCGACCAATATCGAACTGCCGAACGCCGACCTGGCGCGCTACGAGGGCATGCTGGTGCGCTTCACCTCGCCGCTGACCGTCAACGGCAACCGCAACCTGGGCGACCGCGGCGAGCTGATCATGTCGCACGGCCGCCGCGAAGTGCCGACCAACCGCTACGCCGCCGGTTCCCCTGAGGCGCTGGCGCTGCACCGCGAGAACGAAAATAACCAGATCGTGCTCGACGACGGCATCTTCGTGGCCCCGGCCACCATTCCTTACCTGGACGAGCAGGGCACCCGCCGCACCGGCGACGTGGTGCATGACCTGACCGGCGTGCTCGACTACGGCGCCTGGGGCGGCGGCGGCGCCGGCTTCAAGCTGCAGCCGACCGTGGCGCCGGTGTTCGTCGGCGGTAACGAGCGCACCCCGGCGCCGACGCTGCCCGCCGGGATCAAGGTCGCCAGCGCCAACGTCCTGAACTTCTTCACCACCTTCACCGATGGCCGCGACGCCTGGGGCCGCAGCGGCCAGGGCTGCACGGTCGGCAACAGCACCACGGCCGGCAATTGCCGCGGCGCCGACAACACGGCCGAGTTCGTGCGCCAGCGCGACAAGATCGTGCTGTCGCTGACCCAGCTCGACGCCGACGTGGTCGGCCTGATGGAAATCCAGAACAACGGCGACACCGCGGTCTCTTACCTGGTCGAGCAGCTCAACGCGGCTACCCGTCCGGGCACCTATGCCGTGGTGCCGCGACCGGCCGCGCTCGGCACCGACGCGATCCGGGTGGCGATGATCTACAAGCCGGCGTCGCTCTCGCTGAGCGGCGGCGCGCTGTCGGACGCCGACGGCATCAACAACCGTCCGCCGATGGCCCAGACCTTCAAGGCGAATAATGGCGCCAAGTTCTCGGTGATCGTCAATCACCTGAAGTCGAAGGGCGGCTGCGGCGGCGCCGGCCCCGGCGACACCGATCCGGGCAACGGCGAAGGCTGCTGGGACCGCACCCGCACCGAGCAGGCCGCGCGCCTGACGAACCACTTCATCCCGCAGGTGACGGCCGCCGCGGGCGACCCGGACGTGCTGGTGATCGGCGACCTGAATTCGTACGCGATGGAAAACCCGATCGCGCACCTGAAGCAGAGCGGCATGGTCGACCTGCTCGAGCGCTTCGTGCGTCCGCAAGGCATGCCGTACTCCTATGTGTTCGACGGCCTGTCGGGCTACCTCGACCACGCGCTGGCCAGCAGCTCGCTGGCGCCGCAGGTGCTGGGCGCGGCCGAATGGCACAGCAATGCCGACGAGCCGGAGACCATCGACTACAACCTGAACGATACCCAGCAGGATCCGTATCGCCGCAACGCCTACCGCGCGTCGGACCACGACCCGCTGGTGGTGAGCCTGAACCTGGCCCCGGCCTGGTCCGACGTCACCGGCTCGGTGCAGATCGCGGTCAGCGGCATGACCTTCAACCGCGCCAGCGGCAAGTACAGCGGCAACGTGACCATCACCAACACCGGCAGCAGCGTGCTCACCGGTCCGCTCCAGATCGTGCTGCAGGGCTTGCCTGAAGGCGTGACGCTGGACAACCGCAGCGGCTTGCAGGGCGGCGCGCCGTACCTGACCCTGCCGCAAGCGGGCATCGCGCCGGGCGCCAGCGTCACCGTCGGCACCACCTTCACCAATCCCGCCAAGCGCAGCATCGGCTACACGCCGCAGCTCGTGTCGGGTTCTTTCTAAGCCAGCTTCGTTTATAGGATGACCAGCATGTTCAATATCAAAAACCTGTTCCTGCGCGCGCTGCTGGCGCTGTCGATTGCCGTCGGCGCGCCTGCCGCGATGGCCGGTCCCGTGTACAGCGTCTCGATCGATACCAGCTCGCTGGCCGGGACCAGCGGCCTGCTCGACCTGATGTTCCTGGGACCCGAGACGCCGAATCCCACCTTCGCCCGCATCAGCAACTTCAGTGGCGATTTCTTCGGCGAACCGATTCCCGAGGGGGATGTCGTCGGCAACATCGCCAGCGGGGTGGTGATGGGCAATCGCACCGGTTACAACGTCTTCGACCAGATGGTGCGCTTCGGCGGCCTGCTCAGCTTTGACGTCAGCTTCGAGACCGAGTACGAGCTGATCGGTACCACGCTGAGCCTGGCGCTGCTCGACATGGACTTCAACTACCTGGGCGCGGATGCGCACCTGCTGGCGATCGACGTGGTAGCCAACGCCCCGGCCACGATCGACGTGCTGGCCCCTGGTTTGGTGTCGGTGGCCGAGCTGCCGGCGGCCGAAGTGCCGGAGCCGCGCGACTGGCTGCTGGTCGCTACCGGCCTGGTCCTGCTTGGCGCCACCCGCCGCCTGCAGCAGCGCGGCTGATCCGCCGGTTTCCTACCGATCGAAGCCACATCGGGCGCAAGCCCGGTGTGGCGTTATTTATATGAAAATCGTCTGAAGTTATTAAGGAAATGATATTTATCAAGCGTTGAAGCATGCGGCATAGTTGGAGTATTGTCTCGCAGACATTACGCCAACAGCGATCCCATGCCAGCCCAGGTCCTCGTGGTCGATCCTGACCTCTCCACCCAGCAACTGCTGGCGCAGAACTTCGGCCATGCAGGCCACCTCGTCGATTGCTGTGCCGACGCCGAATCGGCGCTGGCCCTGATTCAAGTCCGCCTGCCCGACCTGCTGTTGCTCGAATGGGAATTGAGCGGGCAGAGCGGCGAAGCGCTGCTGCGCCGGCTGCGCGGCTGTCCGCGCACGCGCGCGCTGCCGATCATCATGCTGACCGCGCGCGCCGCCGAGCCGGACAAGGTGCTGGCGCTCGAGTCCGGCGCCGACGACTACGTCACCAAACCGTTCAGCCCGCGCGAACTGCTGGCACGCACTGGGGCCGTGCTGCGCCGCCTGGCGCCACCCGCGGGCGAGGCGATCGAGCTGGCCGGCCTGCACGTCGATCCGGGCACGCGCCGGGTCAGCGCCGGCGCGCGCCAGATCGCGCTCGGCGCGGTCGAATTCCGCCTGCTCGAATTCCTGATGCGGCACCCGGAACGGGTCCATAGCCGGCCGCAACTGCTGGACCGGGTCTGGGGTCGCCATGCGGTGCTGGACGAGCGTACCGTCGACGCCCACGTCGGCCGCCTGCGCCAGGCCTTGCTGCCGAGCGGACGCCACGCCCACATCCAGACCGTGCGCGGGGCCGGCTACCGCTTCGCCGCCGCTGCCCAGGCGCGCGCATGACCATCCTCACCCGGGCCGAGCAGGAATACCTGCTGCGCACGATCGAGTCGGGCATGGCGCTGCTCGACCGCCGTCAATTGTTCCTGTGGGCGCAGGGCCCGTTGCAGGCATTGCTGCCGCACGACGTACTGCTGTGCATCGGCCTGGACGGGAGCGGCCGCGTGCTGCGGGTCGAGTGCCTGCACCGGGCGGTGCTGGATGCGGCTGCGCTCGAGCGGCTGACGCAGGAGCTGGCGCCGGCACTGGCGCAGGCCTGGCGCGCGGGACCGCCGGCGCCGCTGGTGCTGGATGGGGAGGAGGGGGATGGGGCGACGGCGTACGCTGCGCTCTTGCGTTCAGGCGGGTGCGAGCATGCGCTGGTGCACGGCTGCGTGCCGCTGGCCGGGCCCGCCGGTGTGTTCGTGCTGCTCGGCATGCCTTCGCGTCCGGAAGCGCGGCACGGTTATTTCCTGCAATTGCTGCTGCCCTACCTGCACCTGGCCTTGTTGCGGCTGCCCGCGCCGGCGACGCTGGCGGCAGCGGCCACCGCGGTCCCGGCACGGGCCCTGTCCGCGCGCGAGCGGGCGATCCTGGAAAGGATCCGCGACGGCCGCACCAACGAAGAGGTGGCGTTGCAACTGGGGATCAGCGCGCTGACCGTCAAGAACCATCTGCAGCGGGTCTACCGCGTGCTGGGCGTCGGCAACCGCGCGCACGCGGTGGCGCGCTGTCTGGCGCTGCGCCTGCTGTAACGGCGCCGGAAAGAATCAGAGGCGCGCTTCGAGGGCGGCGCGGCGCGCGGCGTCGATGCGCCAGGCTTCGGCATTGCCGTCGATGATGCGCAGGCTGTTGCAGCCTTCCGGTGCGCAGTCCGGCTGCGGCATGTTGGCGGCGACCACGGTGGCGGCCGGCGCCGAGGCGTTGCCGACCACGGCGCCCGCTGCGCCGGCTGGTGCAGCGACGGCATCGGCGCCGGTCTGGACCGGGCTGGCGGCGATGGCGCCGGCCGAGGTGCTGGCAACGGTCTGGCCAGCCTGATAGTCTTGCTGGCCACCGCAAGCGGTAAGGAGAACGGTGAGGGCGACGGCGGAAACGGTGGAGAGGATCTGGTTTTTCACGGTGAACTCGACTCAATAAGTGCTCTGCTGCAATGAGGCTTATTGTAGTAAGGAATGCTTTCCGTGCGTCAATTTATTACATTTGCGAACATAGAATACGGAACAGTAGTCTGTCAATTACGCGGAGTTGCCGCGCGTTAATGGACTTTTCCGTTTATATCCGCACGGAAACTTTTGAGTGCGATGTGAAATAATGTTGGGGTGAGTGTGACAGTGTGGCGTCCCAGCTACAGCCGAGTTGCTTGCCATAGCCGACTGGATATTCGGAATGGCAAGATGTGATTCGCTTGACCACACTGTGCGTGCGCGCGAAGATGGGCGCATGAAAAAACTCGTCCTTATCCTCCTGTTCGGCTGCGCCGCCTGCACTACCCAGGCGCAGGATCCCACCTCACCGCAACCGGCAGCTGCGCCGGTCATCGCCGCCTCGGGCTCCACGGTAGACGACATCCGGCGCCTGATCGGCACCCCGAGCTGCAGCGACAACAGCCAGTGCCGCTCGCTGCCGGTAGGCGCGCTGGCCTGCGGCGGCCCGCAGGAATACCTGCCGTGGTCGACGCTTAAAACGAACGAGCGCGAACTGCTGGCCACGGCCGAACGCTTCAAGGCCGAGCGCCAGGCGCAGATCAAGAGCAGCGGCGAAATGTCGATCTGCATCCACCGTCCCGATCCGGGTGCGGTATGCGTGTCCGGCACCTGCCAGCCGGGCGGCGCGTCGCCATCGGCCTGAGCGGCCGGTCTTCAATACACGGCAGCCACCAAAAAAAACTGCGCGCCGAAGCGCGCAGTCCGTTCAAGACAGGGGCCTGCGGCCCCGTTCCCGTTTTCCTCAAATACCGGTGTCCTTCGCCTTGGCGCGCTGACCGCGCTCGGCAACCGGAATCGGCTGGTTGGTTTCGACCTGCACCACGGTGGTGGAACCGATCGCGCCCGTGTTGTCCAGCAGGCGCACCGCACCCAGGAAGCGCTTGTTGCTGGCCAGGCCGGCCCAGCTGACCGGAATGGTCGCCTTGCCGCCGGCGTAGACCTTGGCCGGGACCAGCGCCTTGAAGTTGCCGCCCTTGTCCGAGGTGTTCACGACCGCCGAGTGGAAACCGTAAGTGGCCGGCCGGTTGTTGGCGGTGGTGTAGCCGATCACGCACAGGCGGTAGTTGCCCGGGGCCGGGGCCGCCAGCGTGATCCACTCGTCCGAGCCGTCATTGGCCGAGTAAGTCACCAGCTGGCCGGCCGAATTGACCAGCACCATGTCGAGGTCGTCGCGGCCTTCGCCCGAAGTGTCGCGGTTGAAGGTCTCGAACTGGGCCGCCATGGTGGCGCTGGTGAAGGTGACCGGCACCACGTTCACGCCCGCTGCGCCGGCCACGCAGGCTGCGCGCATGGTCTCGACGGTGGTGATGGTGCCCGCCGGGGCCGGATTGATGGTGGACGCGGTGCGCACGATTTCCTTCAGGCCGCCGACGGTGGCGCTCATCTTGCCGCCGAAGCCGGTGGTGATGCTCATCGGCTTGCTGCCGCTGGCCTTGTCGCTCGACATGAAGGCCGGGGCCACGATCGGCTTGCCGGAACGCGCCACGATCGGGCTGCGCACCGAGTGGGTGCCGTCGGACCAGGTCAGCGAACCGTATTTCCAGACATTTTCGGCAGCGTTGCCGCGGGTCAGGGTGACGGTGTACGAGGCGCTGCCGCCGGCCGGGATGGTCAGCGTCGACGGGCTGACCTGGATGCCGAAGCCGTCCATCCGGGTGCTGACGCGGTAGGTCGCGTCGGAGGCGCCGACGTTGGTCACGGTACGGGTCACGCTGGCGGTGCCGAGCACGTTGCCGAGCGCGATCGACGGCAGGTTCAGCTCGTAGCCGGCGATCTGGCCGCCCGCGCACTGGGCGGTCATGCCGGCGCCGCACATGTACTTGCGGAACTCGCTCGGGGTGATGTCGTACACCAGGCCCGGATCGACGGCGCGGTTCGGGTTGATGTGGCCGGCGCCCTGGGCAAACGGCAGCTGGCCGCGGATGTCGCCGGTGAGCGCGTCGGCGTAGGTGTCGGTGGCGGTGGTCATCATCGCCGACTTGATCATCGCCGGGGTCCAGCTCGGATGCTCCTGGCGCAGCAGGGCGGCCAGGCCGGTGACGTGCGGGGCCGACATCGAGGTGCCCTGGTAGGAGGCGAAGGCGACGTCCGGCACCAGGGTGCCGTTGATCAGGTCTTCCTGCTGGGCGCGGGTCAGGTCCGGCGACACCCCGGCGATGATGTCCACGCCCGGCGCGGTCATGTCCGGCTTCATCACGTTGGCGTCGAAGCGGTTCGGGCCGCGCGAGGAGAAGTTGGCCATCACCGGGGCCGGGGTGGATGAGGTGCCGACCACGAACTTGGTCATCGAGGCCGTGGCGCCGGCGTTGGCGTTGACGTAGGCGCGGATCTGGGCGCCCTGGGCCGCGGTGACGTGGACGGTCGGCACCGAGTGCACTTCGGCCACCAGGCCGGCGCCGTTGTCGACCTGGATCATGCCGACGCCGCCGGCCAGTTTCACGGCCAGGCTCTTGTCGACGCGGGCGTTGGTGCCGCGCGTGCAGACCACGATCTTGCCCTCGACCTTGGCCGGATCGAGCACGGCCTGGCCGCCGTTTTCGTTGGCGCTGTAGCACAGTGCCACCTTGGCCGGATCGGCGCCCGGCAGGCCGGCTGCTTCGGCCAGGATCAGCTGTGCGTTCGGCAGCGCGGCGGCGTTCATCGACGCGCCGGTGAAGCGCTGGCCATTGCCCAGCACGATGTCGGCCTGCAGTTCGCGGTTGTGGGTCGAGGCGCCGATGGTGGCGTCCCACGGGCTGATGTGGGCCACCTGGTTGCCCGGGCCGTCGTTGCCGGCCGAGGCCACCGCCAGCACGCCGGCGTTGGTGGCGTTGAAGAAGGCTTGCTCGACCGGATCGGTGATCGAGGTGCCGCCGCTGATCGAGAAGTTGATCACGTGCACGCCATCGGTGACCGCCTTTTCGATCGCGGCCACGCTGTCGCCGGTGAAGCAGCCGTTGCGCATGCCGTCGGCCTCGGCCGCGTCGTTATAGGTCCAGCATACTTTATACGAGGCGATGCGCGCGCGCGGGGCGACGCCCGACATGGCGCCGACGTTCACGCCCGACATGATCACGTCGACCCCGGCATTGCCGCCGGCGGTGGTCGAGGTGTGGGTGCCGTGGCCGCCTTCGCCGGTGGTGCCGCCGATCGAGTCGCGCGGCGAACCGGTGAATTCGGTCCAGTGCGGCACGCGGCCGCTGGACTTGAAGCTGGCGTCGAAGTACTGGGCGCCGATCAGCTTGTTGTTGCAGTTGGCGGTGGTGAAGCCGTTGCCGGTCTGGCAGTCGCCCTTCCAGCGCGATGGCGGCGCAGGGTAGGCCACCGAGGCGTCGTTGTCGAAGGTCGGCTTGCCGTTGCCGTCGACGCGGTCGGCGTAGGACAGGTGTTCCGGCCACACGCCGCCATCGACGATGCCGATGATGATGTCTTCGCCGGCCTTGGTGCGTCCGCCGAGCTGGGCCCACAGGCCGTCCGGCTTGTCCAGGCCCAGGAACGAGTGGGTATAGGTGGTGGTCAGGGTGCGCGGGGTGTCCGGGGTCACCGCGACCACGTCGCTGCGCCCGATCAGGGTGCGCACTTCGGCATCGGTCAGCAGGGCGGTGAAGCCGTTCAGCACCACGCTGTATTCGTGCAGCACCGGCGCGTTGCCGACGGATGCGCGCACCGCGGCCTTCTTCTGGTCGAGGTAGCCGTTATACAGCTGCACGCTCTGGGTTGTCAGGTCGAGGCGCTGGCCGGCGCGCGGCTGGGTCGCGACCAGGCCGGTGACCGTGCCGTCGTACGAGGCGATCGGCTTGTCGGCCAGTTGCACCACGTAAGGACGACGCACATCGTCGGCCTGGACTGCCAGCGTCATGCTGGACAGTGCGAGCAGCAGGGCTGCGGAAAGTGGACGGAGTTTCATGAAGTGATTCCTCTTCGGTTCTCTGGAGCGTTCTTGTTGTCGTTGTTGCGCGGCGCATCACGCCTTGCGGCGGCGCGCACCGGCGACCAGGCCGGCCAGGCCGAGGCCGAAGATCAGCGCGCTGGCCGGTTCCGGCACCGCGGTCAGTTCCAGGTTGTCGATGCCGAACTGGCCCTGGTTGGTGTTGAACGCGCTGCAAGAGCCGGCAGCGTCGCACGCCATGCCGTAGATGGCGATCTGGACAAAGTCCAGGCTGGAGAATGCGCTCGGTGTCACATAGCTGTTGAACGTAAAGCCATTGGCGGTGGGGCCCAGGAGGTTGTAGCGGACGCTGGTACTGGTCCCGTCGGCCAGCAGGCCCTGGATGAACAGCAGGCCGGAAACGACGGGATAGCCGCCGAGGCTGGCATTGGCGCCGATGAAGCTGGCGTCGAAGGAATTCACGTTGAAGCGCTGGCCGGCAGTCTGCGAGGTGACGTAGATGATGCTGTCGTTGAACGCGCCGTAGTAGTAGCTGTCATTGCCGACCGGGCAGGCCATGTCCACGCACGCGAACGGATCGGCGCCGTCGATGATCGACCCCACGGCGCTGCCGACGGCTTCGAAATCGTAGGCTTCGAACAGCAGGTTGAAACCGGCTTCGCTATAGGTTTCGCCGCTGCCGAAGGCCATGCCGTAGCCGGTCTCGAAGCCGATGACGCCGGCCTGCGCCGGCGCCGCGAGGACGGCGGAGGCGAGGGTGGCGCCGAGGATTTTGGTGAGGGTACTGCCGAGGGGTAATGCCACGTGCGATTTCCGGATCATGATCTGCCTTTATGTTGGATTTCTCTCTCGCCTGGGTACGGCGGGGCACAGCGCTTTGGCACCTGATGTGCTCAGGTTGAAAAGAAATATATCAATGGAAATAAGAAAAGTGTAAAAAAGTTTAACAAAGACAATTTTGAGTTTTCGCAGTATGCATTGATTAAATTTGGTTTTCCCTATGAAAACATGCCTGTTGGAAGCAAATTTCACGCGTATGTAATTTGCACCATTGCTTTTTGGGAATAATTGTGACCTGTAATAAATCATCATTTCCACCCTTGGTGAACCATGGTTTTTTGCAAAGAAGAGTTGTCGACCGGCCGAGCTGCGTGGTAGCCTTGATCGGCAAAGCTTTTCACGCAAGCAACACGCAGGCAACACGCATGCAACTTAGGAGTCGGTTGATGGTTTGTGCTACGAATCGGGGCGTCGCAGGTGTCGTACGGCGCCGCCGCGCGGGCTTCACGCTGCTGGAACTGCTGGTGGTGATCGTCATCATCGGCCTGCTGGCGGCGTATGTCGGTCCCAAGTATTTCTCGCAGCTGGGCAAGTCCGAAGTCACCGTCGCCAGGGCGCAGATCGAAGCCTTCGACAAGTCGCTCGACACCTACCGCCTCGACGTCGGCCGCTATCCGAACGCCGAAGAGGGCCTGAACGCCCTGATGGCGGCGCCGCCCAGCGCCGGCGCCAAATGGAACGGTCCCTACCTGAAGAAGGGCGTGCCGCTCGACCCCTGGGGCAACGCCTACCAGTACCGCTCCCCTGGCAGCCGCGGCGAGTACGAGATCGTCTCGCTCGGCAAGGACGGCCAGCCGGGCGGCACCGGCGACAACGCGGACATCTCTTCGCAATAAGCGTTTTTCGGTCTTCATTCCACGCTCCACAGCATCCACGACGGGCCTCTCATGCAGTTCGCCGTTCGCACCCTTGCGCCCGACATGTCGATCTCGAACGAGGTCGTCGACGCCGCCGACGCCCTCGACGCACGGCGCCAGGTCGAGGCGCGCGGCCTGTTCGTCAGCGCGGTCGAGCCGGCGCGTGGCAAGGGCCTGCAGCTGACCCGCGCGCGCGGTCCGAAACTCAATCTGGTGCTGTTCAGCCAGGAACTGCTGGCGCTGCTCAACGCCGGCCTGGGCATCGTCGAGGCACTGGAAGCGCTGCTGGAAAAGGAAAGCGCGCCGGGGCCACGCGGCGTGCTCGAGCGTCTGCTCGGCGGCCTGCGCGAAGGCAAGCGCTTCTCCACCGTGCTGGGTGCGCAGCCGGACCTGTTCCCGCCGCTGTACGTCGGCATCGTGCGCGCCGCCGAAGGCACCAGCGACCTGCCGCGCGCGCTGGCGCGCTACATCGATTACCAGCAGCGCATCGACACCGTGCGTTCCAAAATCGTCAGCGCCTCGATCTATCCGGTGATCCTGCTGATGGTGGGCGGCGGCGTGAGCGGCTTCCTGGTCGGCTACGTGGTGCCGAAATTCGCCGAGGTGTATCACGGCGCCGGGCGCAGCCTGCCGTGGATGTCGCAGCTGCTGCTGGACTGGGGCCAGTTCGCCTCCAGCCACGGCGGCGCGATCGGCATCGCCGCGCTGGCGCTGCTGGCCGGCGCGGTCGCGGGCGTGCGCCATCTGCTGAAAAACGGCGGCGTGGCACGCCTGCTGGCGAAGCTGCCCGGCATCGGCGAACGCGCCCGCATCTATGAGCTTTCGCGCCTGTACCTGACGCTGGGCATGCTGACCGAAGGCGGGATCACCATCGTCGGCGCCATCGAGACGGTGCAGCCGATGGTGTCCGGCACGGTCAAGAAGGGCCTGCAGGCGGCGCGCGCCGCCATCGAGTCGGGCCAGCCGCTGTCGAACGCCTTCGAAGCCAACGGTCTCACCACGCCGATCTCGCTGCGCATGCTGCGCGTGGGCGAGCGCACCGGCGAGATGGGGCCGATGCTGACCCAGTCGGCCGCCTTCTATGACGGCGAGATCGGGCGCTGGATCGACCGCTTCACGCGCACCTTCGAGCCGCTGCTGATGGCCGGCATCGGGCTGGTGGTGGGCGCGATCGTGGTCCTGTTATATATGCCGATCTTCGATCTGGCCGGAGACATGTCGTGAACGCAGAAGTCGAACTGCCGATGGTGGAGCCGCTGGACCCGGCCTTGCTGGCGCGCGCCCGCGCGCTGGCGGCCAATACGCGGCGCGGCCTGGTGGCCGAGCTGGAAGCGATCACCGGGCGCGAAGCGCGCGCTCTGGTGCGCGCGCTGGCGGCGCCGTTCGACCTGGCGGTGATGGAAACCGGCGACATGCTGGGCCTGAGCCCGGCGTTCGACCTGCTGCCGCTGGCCCAGGCCCTGTCGCGCCACTGCGTGCTGCTGCGCCATGCCGACGGCCGCCTGAGCGGGGTGGTGGCCGATCCGTTCGACCTCGACCTGCAGACCTGGCTGGAAAGCCAGGCGCGCGCCAGCGCCAGCCGCCCGCTGGCGCTGTGCCTGGCGCTGCAGTCCGATATCCAGGCCTATCTGTCGAAGCAGGAAGAGTCGGCGCGCGCCGTCGATTCGCTGGTCGGCGGCGCCGGCGACGCCCGGCGCGACGGCAAGACCGCCGCCGTGCTGTCGTTCGCTTCGGTGTCGGAAAGCGGCAGCCCGGCGGTCAAGGTGGTCAACTCGACCCTGTACGACGCGCTCAAGGCCGGGGCCTCGGACATTCACCTGGAAAGCACCGCCGGCGGTCTGGCCGTCAAGTACCGTATCGACGGCGTGCTCGATCACGCCACCACCGTGGGCGGGATCGAACTGGCGGAGCACATCATCTCGCGCATCAAGGTGCTGGCCGAACTCGATATCGCCGAACGCCGGGTGCCGCAGGACGGCAGCTTCCGGGTCGAGGCGGCCGGGCGCGAGATCGACCTGCGGGTCTCGATCATGCCCAGCATCCACGGCGAAGACGCGGTGATCCGTATCCTCGACAAGCGCGCCATGATCGAGGCCTACGGCTCGCTCACGCTGGAGGCGCTGGGCTTCGACGCGCCTTCCCTGGTGACGCTGCGCCAGCTGGCCCAGGAAGCCTATGGCATGCTGCTGGTGACCGGTCCCACGGGTTCCGGCAAGACCACCACCTTGTACGCGGCGCTGACCGAGATCCACAATGGGCGCGAAAAGATCATCACCATCGAAGACCCGGTGGAATACCAGCTGCCCGGGATCCTGCAGATCCCGGTCAACGAAAAGAAGGGGCTGACCTTCGCCAAGGGCCTGCGCTCGATCCTGCGCCATGACCCCGACAAGATCATGGTGGGCGAGATCCGCGACCGCGAGACCGCCGAGATCGCGGTGCAGTCGGCGCTGACCGGCCACCTGGTGCTCACCACGGTCCACGCCAACAACGTGTTCGACGTGTTCGGGCGCTTCACCCACATGGGGATCGACCCGTATGCCTTCGTGTCGGCGCTGAACGGCATCTGGGCCCAGCGCCTGATCCGCACCAACTGCCCGCGCTGCGCCGAGCGCTACACCCCGACGACGCAGGAACTCGCCTCGGTGCACCTCGACCCCGTCGAGGCGCAGGAATACGTGTTCATGCGCGGCGCCGGCTGCGGCGACTGCCGCGGCACCGGCTACAAAGGACGGCGCTCGATCGCCGAAATCCTCACCCTGAACGACGAGATCCGCGAACTGATCGTCGACAAGCAGCCGATCCGCCGCATCAAGGCCGCGGCCCACGCCAACGGCACCCGCAGCCTGCGCCTGGCGGCGCTCGACCTGGTACGGCGCGGCGCCACCACCCTCGACGAAATCAAGCGGGTGACCCTGCATGCGTAGGATGAATGTGAAACGTCTTGGGCAGTCGCTGCGCATCGGCGTCGCCCCCAACGGCCTGGCGCTGGTCAAGGTCGGCCGCCTGTTCGGCAGCGCGCCGCTGGCGCTCAGCGAGCAGCCGCTCGACCTGTTCGCGCCCGACGCGCTGGCGCCGGGCCTGCGCATGCTGTTCTCCGACATCCCGCTGGCCGGCTGGCCGGTGACGGTGGTGCTGGCCGACGAGCTGCTGCGCCTGTGGCAGGTGACGCCGCCGCCGGGCGCCACCCGTCCGGCCGACCTGGAAGCGGCGGCCGCGCTGCGCTTCCAGCACCTGTTCGGCGCCAGCCCGGCGGACTGGCGCATCAGCGCCGACTGGGATGCCGACCGCCCGTTCCTGGCCGCCGCCGCGCCGCGCGTGCTGCTGGACCAGCTGACGGCGGCCGCCAATGAACACCGCTTCCACCTGGTCGAAGTGGCGCCGCAATTCGTCGCGGCCCTGAACCAGTGGCGGCGCGAGCGCCGGCCCGGCGCCTGGTTCGGCCAGGTCGCGGGCGGCGTGCTGACCCTGGCCGCCTACCAGGGCCGTTCATTGGCCGCGGTGCGCACCGCCGTGATCCCGGCGGGCGCCGACCGCGACTGGCTCGAAGCCCACGTCGGCCGCGAAGCCTTGCGGGTCGGGGTGGCGCGGCCGGAGCGCCTGCAGCTGTGCGGCGCGGCCCCCGCCGCCTGGGCCAGCAGCCCGGGGCGGCTGAACTTCGCCTGCAGCCTGCTTGAAACGCTGGATGACGGCTGGTCGGAACTGGCGCGCCTGGCGCGCAGCGGGAGCGCGGCATGAGGCGCACCCGCATCGACTTCGCGCCGCCGAGCCTGCGCCGCACGCTGTTCCGCACCCCGCCGCACCTGGTGTTCGTGGTGCCGGCCATCGTCACGCTGCTGGGCGCGGCGCTGGTGCAAGCCGACCGCTATGCCGAACAGAAGGCGGAACTGGAGGCGCTGCAGGCCGCGCTGGCGGCGCGCAGCCAGGCGCCGCTGGCCGTCGTGGAAGACAAGGTGGCGGCGCCGAAGATCGCGATCACCCCGGCCCAGGCCGGCGCCGTGAATGCCGCCGTGATGCAATTGAACCTGCCGTGGCGCGACCTGGCCGAAGCGGTGGCCGTGGCCACGCCGGCCTCGGTGGCGTTGCTGGCGCTGGAGCCGGATGCCAAACGGCGCCAGCTGCGCATCACCGCCGAAGCCAGGAGCAGCGACGACATGCTGGCCTACGTCGGCCGCATGCAGGCCGAGGAGGGCTTCAGCAGCGTGGTGCTGACGCGCCACGAAGTGATGGAACAGGATCCGAACCGCCCGCTGCGGTTCCAGATCAGCGCCGAATGGAGCGCGCCATGAAGCGTTCCATGACCTTGGCCGGCCTGCTGTTGCGCGCGCGCCTGCGGCTCGGGCGCATCAATCCGGTCGTGGCGCTGGCGGTGGCGCTGGTGGCGGCCGGCATCGGCGCCCAGCTGGCGCTGCTGCCGGCGCGCGAGCGGCTCGACCAGGAATACGAACAGGCGCGGCGCCTGGCGCGCATGCCGGCGCCGGTCGCCGCGCCAGTGGCCGCGCCGCCGCCCAGCAGCGACCAGAACCTGCAGCACTTCCATGCCACGCTGGGCGACCGGCGCGGCGTCGAGCGCCAGTTGAAGGAGGTGTTCGCGCTGGCCGCCAAGCACGGCCTGACGCTGGCGCAGGGCGAATACCGCAGCGCCAACGATCGCAACGCGAGGCTGAGCACCTACCAGGTCAACCTGCCGGTGAAGGGCAGCTACGGCGCCATCCTCGGCTTCGCCCTCGACGTGCTGCGCGCCATGCCGCATGCCTCGCTGGACGATGTCGCGTTCCGGCGCGACGCCATCGGCGACGCCGGCGTCGAGGCGCGCCTGCGCCTGACCTTCTACCTGGCCCCGGCATCGGGAGCGCCGCGATGAAGCCGCGCCATATCGCCATGGGTGCGGCGCTGCTGCTGGCCGCCGGACTGGTGGTCTTCGGCGACAACACGCCCGAAGATACGGTGGCCGAGCCGGTCGAGCGCGCGGCCCAGGCGCCGGCGCGCGCCGCCGCGCCTGCGGCATCGACTGCATCAACACCATCGAACGCGGCGAGCGACACCGCAATCCTGCGCCTGCTGCCGCGCGAGACCCTGATCGGCGGCGATGACCGCTTCGGCGCCGCCGACAACGCGCTGTTCGCGCGCCAGGACTGGGCCCCGCCGCCACCGCCGCCATCGAACGAACCGCCGCCACCGCCGCCGCCCCCGACTGCGCCGCCGCTGCCGTTCACCTTCATCGGCAAGTCGCTGCAGGACGGCGCCTGGGAGGTGTACCTGGCGCGCGGCGACCGCACTTACCTGGTGCGCGACAAGACCACGATCGACGGCACCTACCGGGTCGACGCGATCCGTCCGCCGGTCATGACCCTGACCTACCTGCCGCTTGAGCAGGTCCAGCAGATCAATATTGGAGTATTCGAGTGATGGTTCGTTCCCGGATTCATGGGTTGGCGCTGGCGTTGTTGCCGCCGTTGTTTCCATTGCTGCTGGCCGGCTGCGCCGCGCAGCGCGCCTACCAGGACGGCAATGCGCTGGTGGCGCAGGACCAGGTCGCGGCCGGCCTGGCCAAGTACCAGGAGGCGGTGGCCGCCGAGCCGGGCAACCCGGTGTACCGCGCCGCCTACCTGCGCGCGCGCGACGGCGCCACACGACGCCTGATCGAGGCGGCGGACGGCCGCCTTGCGGCCGGCCAGGCGGACGCCGCGGCCGAGGATTACCGGCGCGTGCTGGCGATCGACCCCGGCAACGACCGCGCGCGCGCCGGCCTTCGCCAGGTGGAGGCCGACCGCCGCCATGGGGCCATGCTGCAGCAGGCGCGCGCCGCCTTCGACAAGGACGACCTGGACGGCGCGCGCCAGATATTGGCGGCGCTGCTGACCGAGCGCCCGGCGCACGAGGCGGCGCGCCAGCTGATGCTGCAGGTCGACGAAAAGACGGCGGCGCGTCCCGGCGCCGAGGGGACGCTGGCGGCGGCCTACCGCAAGCCGATCAGCCTCGAGTTCCGCGACGCACCGCTCAAGCAGGTGTTCGAGATCATCGCGCGCCACTCGGGCCTGAACTTCGTGTTCGACAAGGACGTCAAGGCCGACGGACGCACCTCGATCTTCCTGAAGAACAGCACGGTGGAAGCGGCGGTCTACTACCTGTTGATGACCAACGGCCTGGAACGCCAGGTCATGGACGGCAACACCATCCTGATCTACCCGAACGTGGCGGCCAAGCTGCGCGAGTACCAGGAGATGACGGTCAAGACCTTCTTCCTGGCCAATGCCGAAGCCAAGAGCATCGCCAACACCTTCAAGACCATCCTCAAGGCGCGCGACGTGGTGGTGGACGAGAAGCTGAACCTGGTGATCCTGCGCGACAATCCGGAAGCGATCCGCATCGCCACCCAGCTGGTGGCGCTGCAGGACGTGCCCGAGCCCGAGGTCATGCTCGACGTCGAGGTGCTCGAGATCAAGCGCAACAGCGTGATGGACCTCGGCATCGCCTGGCCCACCGCGCTGTCGTTCTCGCCGCTGCAAAGCACCAGCGGCGCGCGCCTGACGATCGACGACCTGCGCACCTTCAACAGCAGCAACATCACGGTGGGCCCGATCGGCGCCACCGTGGCCGCCAACAAGACCGACGGCGACACCAGCACCCTGGCCAACCCGCGCATCCGCGTGCGCAACAAGGAAAAGGCCAAGGTCGTCATCGGCGACAAGATCCCGAACATCTCGGCCACGGTGTCGTCGGGGATCGGCGGCTTCGCCTCCGAGAACGTCAACTACATCGACGTCGGCCTGACCCTGAACGTGGAGCCGACCATCTACCTGAACAACGAGGTGGCGATCCGCATCTCGCTCGAGGTCAGCAACCTGGGCGAGTCGATCACCACCAGCAATGGCAGCGTGGCCTACCGCATCGGCACCCGTTCGGCCACCACGCTGCTGCAGCTGAAGGATGGCGAGAACCAGGTGCTGGCGGGCCTGATCAGCAACGAAGACCGCACCAGCGGCAGCAAGGTGCCGGGCGTGGGCGACCTGCCGGTGGTGGGGCGCCTGTTCGGCAACACGCGCGACCAGAGCGACCGCACCGAGATCGTGCTGTCGATCACGCCGCGCATCGTGCGCGCGGTGCAGCGCCCGCCGGCGACCGCGTCCGAGTTCGGCGCCGGCACCGAGGCCAGCTTCCGCCGGCGTCCGGACAATGCGGTGCGGGTGATCGTGCCGACCGCGCGCACGGTGGAGCCGGGCCAGCCGGTGACGGTGACGGTCGGCACGGCGGCGCCGGCGCCAGTAGCGGCGCCGGTGCCTGGCGCCGCGGTCTCGGTGCCGCCATCGGCGCTGCCGGTGACGCCGCAACTGGGTTCGCCGCAATCGGGCCCGCCGCCGTCGGCGCCGCTCACGCCGGCGCCGGCGCCTGAACCGGCGACGCAGGAAATCGAGATCCAGCCGGTGGCCTATCCGCCCGGTGTCACGCCGCCGCCGCCGACGCGATGAAAACCCGCGGCTTCACCCTGATCGAACTGCTGGTCACGCTGGCGATCCTGGCGCTGCTGGGGACCCTGGTGCTGCCGGTGGCCGAGGTCACGGTGCAGCGGCGCGACGAGCAGGAGTTGCGGCGCGCGCTGCGCGAGATCCGCAATGGCCTGGACGCCTATAAAAAGGCCGGCGACGAGGGCAGGGTGGCCAAGGCGGCCGGCGCCAGCGGCTATCCGGCGCGCCTCGAATTGCTGGTGGAAGGCGCGCCCGACCTGCGCAGCCCGAAGGAAGCGAAGATCTACTTCCTGCGCCGCATTCCGCGCGACCCGTTCAATCCCGATGCCGAACTGACCGATGCCGAAACCTGGGGCAAGCGCAGCTACGCCAGCGAACCGGACGAACCGCGCGAAGGCGACGACGTGTACGACGTGTTTTCGCGCTCCGAACGGATTGGCCTGAACGGCATCCCCTACAACAAATGGTGAACATCATGAAAAGGCGCGGCTTCACGCTGATCGAGCTGCTGGTGGTGCTGGGCATCGTCGCGCTGTTGCTGACGCTGGCCGTGCCGAGGTTCTTCCCGAGCGTGGACAGCGCCAAGGAGACCATCCTGATGGATAACCTGCGCAGCACGCGCGCCGTGATCGACCAGTACCGCTCCGACACCGGGCGCTATCCGGACTCGCTGGAGCAGCTGGTCGAGAAAAAATACCTGCGCGAGATTCCGCTCGACCCGATCGCGGAAAGCCGCGAGACCTGGATCGTCGAGATGCCGCAGGAGGGCGAGCAGGGCGCCGTGGCCAACGTGCGCAGCGGCGCGCCCGGCAACGACCGGCGCGGCCGGCCGTTCCTGGAGTGGTAGCCAGGCCCGTCCGCCAGGCCGGTTTCACCTATCTCGGCCTGATCATCTTCGTCGCCATCGTCGGCCTGGTCGGCGCGGCCACGCTGAAAGTCGGCTCGCTCCTGCAACGCGCCGCGGCCGAGGAAGAATTGCTGGAGATTGGCGCCGCCTACAGCGCGGCATTGGATAGCTACGCCGCCGCCACGCCGCGCGGCGCCACGCCGTATCCGCCGTCGATCAAGGAATTATTGAAAGATCCGCGCTTTCCCGGCGTGCGGCGCCACCTGCGCAAGGTATTCGTCGATCCGCTCACCGGCAAGGCCGAGTGGGGCATCGAGTACCTGGGCGGCGGCCAGAATGGCATCGTCGCCATCCACAGCCTGTCCGAAGCGCAGCCGCTGAAGATCGCGAATTTCGACAGCCGCTTCCGTGGCCTGGACGGCAAGGAAAAGATCTCGCAGTGGCGCTTCACCGCCAGCGAACGCAGCCTGGCGCCGGCCGGTCCGGCGCCGGCGCAGGCGCAGCCAGTCGCACCGCCGACCGTGCCGCCACCGCCGGCGCAGCCGGTCGAAGAGCCGCCGGCGGCGCCAGAGCCGGAGACGCCGGAACCTGAAGAACCGAAGGAAGCGCCGAAAGAAGAAGCGCAGGAAGCGCCGGCGCCCGAGCCGGAGCCGGAGCCGGCCGCGGACGGCGCCACGACGCCGGTGCATTGATTACACGGCGCGGCGCCGGAAGTCGCGCGGCCGGAAGCCCAGCAGCGCCAGCACGGCGAAGTAGGCGAGCGCCGCCGCCGCGATGATGCCGAACAGCGCGCCGATGCGCAGCATTGGCGTCGCCTTCATCGCCGCCCAGTCGAACTGCGCCTGGCCGAACCAGCACACCGCGCCCAGCGCCGCCACGCCCAGCGCCAGCCTGACGAAGAACGCCAGCCAGCCCGGCTGCGGCACATAGATGCCGCGCCGGCGCAGGCCGACGTACAGGCAGGTGGCGTTGATGCAGGCGCCCAGGCCGATCGACAGCGCCAGGCCCGCCACGCCCAGCAGCGGCACGAAGACCAGGTTCATCAATTGCGTCGCGACCAGCACCAGCACCGCGATGCGCACCGGCGTCTTGACGTCCTGGCGCGCATAGAAGGCCGGCGCCAGGATCTTGACCAGGATGATGCCGAGCAGGCCGGCGCTGTAGGCCATCAAAGGCATCGAGGAATTGACCAGCGCCGCATCGTCGAACTTACCGTAGTGGAACAGGGTGGCGATCATCGGCACCGCCAGCGTCGCCATGCCCACCGCCGCCGGCAGCGCCAGCAGGAAGGTCAGGCGCAGGCCCCAGTTCAGCAGGGCGGCATATTCCCCGGTATTGCCTTCGGCGTTCGCCTTCGACAGGCTGGGCAGCAGGATGGTGCCGAGCGCCACGCCGAGCATCGCGGTCGGGAATTCCATCAGGCGGTCGGCGTACTGCAGCGCGGAGACGGCGCCGGCGGCCAGGCTGGCGGCGATGCCGGTATTGATGAGCAGGCTGATCTGCGCCGCCGACACGGCGAACACGGCCGGGCCCATCTTCTTGAGCATGCGCCGCACGCCGGCGTCGCGCAGGCCGGACAGGGGATTCATCGAGATGCGCGGCAGCATGCCGATCTTTACCAGCGACGGGATCTGGATCGCCACCTGCAGGATGCCGCCGACGCAGACCGCGATCGCCATCGCATAGATCGGCTGCTCGAGGTAATTGACCAGCACCAGCGAGGCGAAGATGAACGACAGGTTCAGCAGCACCGGCGTGAAGGCCGGAATCTTGAACTGGCGCCAGGTATTCAGGATGCCGCCGGCCAGGGCCACGAAGGACATGCAGGCGATGTAGGGGAACATCATGCGCGTCATGACCACCGAGGCGTCGTAGGCGCCGGGCGTCTCGCGCAGGTCGCCGGCGATGGCGACGATCAGGAGCGGGGCGGCGACGATGCCGACGATACTGGTGAGCACGGTGGCCCACACCAGCGAGGTGGCGACGTGGTCGACCAGGGTCTTGGTGGCCCCGTCGCCGTGCTGGGTTTTATATTCGGACAATATCGGCACGAAGGCCTGGGCGAACGCGCCTTCCGCGAACAGCCGGCGCAACAGGTTGGGCAGGCGGAACGCGACGATGAAGGCGTCGGTGTAGGCCGAGGCGCCGAAGGCGCGCGCGAACAGGCTTTCGCGCAGCAGGCCGGTGACGCGCGACAGCATGGTCATGCTGGAGATGGCAGCGAGGGTTCTGAGCAGGTTCATGGCGCGAGATTATACTTGTGCAACACCGCGATCTGGCGCGTGCACCCGACAATTGTTGAATTATGAATTGCCCCCGATGGAAAGCTTCGCTATAATCGTGGGCTGTACTGAATTCTGTTAGCAGACACTAATCGTTGGGCGGGCTTCGCTAGGCGCCGGTTTGACAGTCGCTAATGTTTGCAAACGCAACTTGACCCCGATTTAGGAAATTCCATGGCAAATACCGCACAAGCGCGCAAACGCGCTCGTCAAGCAGTTAAGCAAAACGCACACAACTCGTCGCAGCGCTCGACCCTGCGCACCGCAATCAAGGCCGTCCGCAAAGCCATCCAGGCTGGCGACAAGGCCGCTGCGACCACCATCTTCCAGCAATCCGTGTCGAAAATCGACAGCATCGCTGACAAGAAAATCATCCACAAGAACAAGGCAGCTCGTCACAAGAGCCGTCTGGCTGCAGCCCTGAAGGCACTGTCGGCTTAAACCCCGCGTGCTGTGCGGCCTCGGCCGCGCAGGCAAGTTCTGTGCAGTGGAAAGACCCGCCCGGCTCAAGCCTGGCGGGTTTTTTTGCTTGGCGCGGCGGTTTCACCTTGTCCGCGTTTTCCTCGCAACCGCTGCGGCGGCGCTGTTGACGAATGCGTAAAAACTGGTATCCGCGGCAAAGCTCTGGCATACTATGGCGCGTCTTATGTCTTATAGAAGACTTGAGCGCTGCCGTGACCGGAACGGGTGCTGCACCCGTTTGCGTTTCCACCCGAATCCCCGTCGTTTGCGGCAAGGGGAGGGGTAGAATGTCCGGCGAGAGCGCGGCGCGCCCGGGCCAGTCCAGGACGCTTGTCCAGTTTTGAACATCGCGAACGATCGCGAATACCGAGGAAAATGTGCATGAGCAGTGATCAGACCATCATCTACACCCTGACCGACGAGGCGCCGCTGCTGGCGACCCACGCCTTCCTGCCTGTGGTCAGCACTTTCACCAAGCCGGCCGGCATCAACGTCGAAGCCAGCGACATCTCGGTGGCGGCTCGCATCCTCGCAGCCTTCCCGGAAAACCTGACCCCGGAACAACGCGTGCCGGACGCACTGAGCGAGCTGGGCAAGAAGACCCTGACCCCGGAAGCGAACATCATCAAGCTGCCGAACATCAGCGCCTCGGTCACCCAGCTGACGGTCGCGATCAAGGAACTGCAGGACAAGGGCTACAATCTGCCCGACTACCCGGCCGATCCGAAGACCGACGAAGAAAAAGCGATCAAGGCCAAATACGGCAAGTGCATCGGCTCGGCCGTGAACCCGGTCCTGCGCGAAGGCAACTCGGACCGCCGCGCCCCGCGCGCAGTGAAAGAGTACGCACGCAAGAACCCGCACTCGATGGCGCCATGGTCGCAGGCCTCGCGCACCCACGTGTCGCACATGACCCACGGCGACTTCTACCACGGCGAAAAGTCGATGACGCTCGACGCGGCGCGTGAAGTCAAGATGGAACTGGTCACCAAGAGCGGCCAGACCATTGTCTTGAAGCCAAAAGTCGCGCTGCAGGCCGGCGAGATCATCGACTCGATGTTCATGAGCCGCAAGGCCCTGCTGGACTTCTACGAAGCCCAGATCGAAGACGCGCACCAGACCGGCATGCTGTTCTCGCTGCACGTGAAAGCGACCATGATGAAGGTCTCGCACCCGATCGTGTTCGGCCACTGCGTGCGCATGTTCTACAAGGACGCATTCGCCAAGCACGGCGCGCTGTTCGACAGCCTCGGCATCAACGTCAACAACGGCATGGCCGACCTGTACAACAAGATCGCCGACCTGCCGTCGTCGCAGCGCGAAGAAATCATCCGCGACCTGCACGCCTGCCAGGAACACCGTCCGGAACTGGCCATGGTCGACTCGGCCAAGGGCATCACCAACTTCCACTCGCCGAACGACGTCATCGTCGACGCCTCGATGCCTGCGATGATCCGCGCCGGCGGCAAGATGTACGGCGCCGACGGCCGCCTGAAGGAAGTCAAGGCAGTCATCCCGGAGAGCACCTTCGCCCGCATCTACCAGGAGATCATCAACTTCTGCAAATGGCATGGCGCCTTCGATCCAAAGACCATGGGCACCGTCCCGAACGTCGGCCTGATGGCCCAGCAGGCCGAAGAATACGGCTCGCACGACAAGACCTTCGAGATCACTGAAGACGGCGTGGCCAACATCACCGACCTCGCCACCGGCGAAGTCCTGATGAGCCAGAACGTGGAAACCGGCGACATCTGGCGCATGTGCCAGGTCAAGGACGCCCCGATCCGCGACTGGGTCAAGCTGGCCGTGACGCGCGCGCGCAACTCGGGCATGCCGGCCGTGTTCTGGCTCGACCCGTACCGTCCGCACGAGAATGAACTGATCAAGAAGGTCAAGACCTACCTGAAGGATCACGACACGAACGGCCTGGACATCCAGATCATGTCGCAGGTGCGCGCGATGCGCTACACCCTGGAGCGCGTCAAGCGCGGCCTGGACACCATCTCGGTGACCGGCAACATCCTGCGCGACTACCTGACCGACCTGTTCCCGATCATGGAACTGGGCACCAGCGCCAAGATGCTGTCGATCGTGCCGCTGATGGCCGGTGGCGGCATGTACGAAACCGGCGCCGGCGGTTCGGCGCCGAAGCACGTGCAGCAGCTGGTCGAAGAGAACCACCTGCGCTGGGATTCGCTGGGCGAGTTCCTGGCCCTGGCGGTGTCGCTGGAAGACCTCGGCATCAAGACCGGCAACGGCAAGGCCAAGGTGCTGGCCCAGACCCTGGACGCGGCCACCGGCAAGCTGCTGGACAACCGCAAGTCGCCATCGCCGAAAACCGGCGAGCTGGACAACCGCGGTAGCCAGTTCTACCTGTCGATGTACTGGGCGCAAGAGCTGGCCGCGCAAACCGACGACGCCGAACTGGCAGCCAAGTTCGCGCCGCTGGCCAAGTACCTGACCGAGAACGAAAGCAAGATCGTGCAGGAACTGCTGGACGTGCAGGGCAAGCCGGTCGACATCGGCGGCTACTACAAGGCCGACGACGCCAAGGTGAAAGCCGTCATGCGTCCTAGCGCGACCTTCAACGCCGCGCTGGACCTGGTGGCCTGAGGCTGAGTTGACTGCGCGGCGATCGCCGCGCATAAAAAGAAACCCGCCGGACCCTGAGGTCGGCGGGTTTTTTTTACATCCGCACTTCGACGTATTCACCGGGCATCAAGGGATGCGTGGCCAGCGAAAACGGCCCGATGCTGCTGCGCACCAGCCGCAGCGTCGGGAACCCGACGGCCGCCGTCATGCGCCGCACCTGGCGGTTCTTGCCTTCCTCGAGCGTGATCGCAATCCACGCGGTCGGCTTGTCCTGGCGCACCCGGATCGGCGGATTGCGCGGCCACAGCCACCCGGGTTCGGCAATGCGCACCGCGCGGCACGGTTTCGTGATGAAGTCGCCCAGGTCGAGCGGCGCCTGCAGGCGCGCCATGGCGGCGGCATCCGGCACGCCGTCGACCTGCACCAGGTAGGTCTTGGCTTCCTTGTGGTCGGGATGGGCGATCTTGTGCTGCAGCTTGCCGTCGTCGGTGAGCAGCATCAGGCCTTCGCTGTCGGCGTCGAGGCGGCCGGCGGGGTAGATGCCGGGGATGTCCAGGTAATCGGCCAGCGTTTTGTGGTCTTCCTTGCGGCCCTCCTGCGGCGAGAACTGGCACAGGACCTGGAACGGTTTATTGAAGAGAATCAGCGGCATCGAAAGACGTGAAGAAAAGCGTGAAGGGGGATAAGTAAGCGGATGGGACGAGCGTCGGGCACACCGCGTGGCGCGAGGAAAGCAGCTGGTGCATAATGCAAGACACCAACTCTGCCTTATACAGGCCCGTTCTTGCAGGCGACATTGTAATCCACGTTGCCGCCACAGCCTTGCCCCCGGGAGGAGACGATGTACCAGCAGATCGCCGTTCCAAGCGACGGCCAGAAGATAACCGTCAACGCCGACTTCACCCTGAGCGTGCCGGACAATCCCATCATCCCCTACATCGAGGGCGACGGCACCGGTGTCGACATCACCCCGGTGATGATCAAGGTGGTCGACACGGCCGTGGCCAAAGCCTACGAAGGCCGGCGCAAGATCAGCTGGATGGAAATCTATGCCGGCGAGAAGGCCAACAAGGTGTACGGAGAAGCGGTCTGGCTGCCGCCCGAAACGCTGGCGGCGCTGAAGGACTACGTGGTCTCGATCAAGGGGCCGCTGACGACGCCGGTGGGCGGGGGCATCCGCTCGCTCAACGTGGCGCTGCGCCAGGAGCTCGACCTGTACGTCTGCCTGCGCCCGGTGCGCTACTTCACCGGCGTGCCGTCGCCGCTGCGCCAGCCCGAGAAGACCGATATGGTGATCTTCCGCGAGAACTCGGAAGACATCTATGCCGGCATCGAGTGGCCGGCGGGCTCGGACGAAGCCAGGAAGCTGATCGCCTTCCTCAAGGACGAGATGGGCGTCGACAATATCCGCTTCCCGGATACGTCCGGCCTGGGCGTCAAGCCGGTGTCGCGCGAAGGCACCGAGCGCCTGGTGCGCAAGGCGATCCAGTATGCGATCGACCACGACAAGCCCTCGGTGACCCTGGTCCACAAGGGCAACATCATGAAGTATACCGAAGGGGCGTTCCGCGACTGGGGCTACGCGCTGGCGCAGCGCGAGTTCGGCGCCGCGCCGTTCGACGGCGGGCCGTGGTGCAAGGTCAGGAATCCGAAGAGCGGGCGCGACATCATGATCAAGGATTCGATCGCCGACGCCTTCCTGCAGCAGATCCTGCTGCGTCCGGCGGAATACAGTGTGATCGCCACCCTGAACCTGAACGGCGACTACGTGTCGGACGCATTGGCGGCCCAGGTCGGCGGCATCGGCATTGCGCCCGGCGCCAATATGTCCGATTCGGTGGCGATGTTCGAAGCTACCCACGGCACCGCGCCGAAATATGCGGGCAAGGATTATGTGAATCCCGGTTCGCTGATCCTGTCGGCCGAGATGATGCTGCGCCACATGGGCTGGAGCGAGGCGGCCGACCTGATCATCGCGGCGATGGGCAAGGCGATCGTCTCGAAGAAAGTCACTTACGATTTCGCGCGCCTGATGGAAGGCGCGACCCAGGTCTCGTGCTCGGGCTTCGGTGAAGTGCTGATCGAGAATATGTAGTCGCCGATCAAGCCGGGGCCGGGGCCGACACCAGCTGCATCGCCGCCGCGCGCTTTTCCAGCAGGTGGTCGGCCAGCAGTTTCCCAAGGCGCTTGCCGTCACGCGCGTCGAGCGCCGCGATCATCTGCTGGTGCTCGTCGACCGCCTGGTCCCACTTGGTCGGCACCACGTTCGAACGCAGGCGCAGCGATTGCAGGCGCCGGTTCATATTGAGATAGGTGCGCAGCAGCACCGCATTGCGCGCCGCCGTGGCGATCTTGTTGTGGATCGCCTGGTTGTTGCTGTAGTAGCCGGGCAGGTCGCCAATGTCTTTGCAGGCCAGCATCGCATCGTGGTGCGCCTTGATCTCGTCCACCTCGGCCGGGGTGATGCGTTCGCAGGCCAGTTCGCCGGCCATCGCTTCCAGGCCGCTGACGAATTCGAAGGTTTCCCAGATCTCCTCGGGCGACATCTTGTACACCGAGGCGCCACGGTTGGGCGCGATATCGATCAAGCCTTCCGCCGCCAGCGCTTTCAGCGCTTCGCGCAGCGGCGTGCGCGAAATGCCCATGGTCTCGCACAATTCCCGCTCATTCAATTTGGCGCCCGGCGCGAACACCGATTCGACGATCAGCTTGCGCAAATGCGCAACCACGCTGTCGTGCAGGTGCTGACGCGCCAGCCGCGGCAACGGGGGCGCACCCGTGCCCGAAATCGAGTCCAGTTCGATGGCTGAGTCTTGCATGCGTCCGTTCACCTTTTAATATCCCATCGCAATTTTAGCACCACGTATTTTAGGTTTGTCATAAACCGTCGAGCGGCATGGTGCGTGGCTGAATTGGCCAGGAATTCTATCCGATTATTTTGAATCTTCAAAAATCCCTGAAATTATAGAAATATCGGAATGTTCTGAATCTGTCGTTTTAAATACTTTATTCGCCGATTTTATGCATGAAGGCCTTAATTGCATTAGCGCATCATGAAACATCTTGGTATCATGCGGCCTGCATTTTGCATACAAAATACATTATCCAGATAGAAAGACATTATGTCCGACGATCAACAATCCCAATCGCGACGCCGCCTCATCAAGAGCCTGGTCTTCGTCCCGATGGGCGCAGCCGGCGCCGCCGCCCTGCACCAGAACCTGCCGACGGCCAATGCCGGCACGGCGGTCGCCGCCGAAGGCAAGGCCGATCCGTACACCCCGAAATTCTTCAACGCCAAGGAATGGAAATTCGTGATCGCCGCCGTCGATCGCCTGATTCCGCATGACGAGCACGGCCCCGGCGCCGTCGAGCTGGGCGTGCCCGAATTCCTCGACCGCCACATGCAGACCCCGTACGCCGCCGGGGCCATCTGGTTCATGCAGGGCCCGTTCATGGAAGCGGCGCCCGAGTTCGGCTACCAGGGCAAGCTGGCCCTGAAGGACATCATCAAGGTTGGCATCAATGCCACCGACGAGCACTGCGTCAATGCGTTCTCGGGCAAGGCTTTCGCCGACCTCGACAACGCAATGAAGGACAAGGTCCTGAAGGACCTCGAAGGCGGCAAGATCAAGCTGAAGGACATCTCGTCCAAGCTGTTCTTCGCCGACTTCCTGTCGGAAGTGCGGGCCGGCTACTTCGCCGATCCTAGCCACGGCGGCAACAAGAACATGGGTGCGTGGAAAATGATCGGTTACCCCGGCATGCGCGCCGACTACCTGGAGTGGGTCAAGATTCGTGACCGCCCATATCCGCTCGGTCCGGTGGACCTGGCTGGACGCAGAGGATAAACAAGCATGGCAATCATCAAAGAGAAAACAGACGCCGTCATCGTCGGCATGGGCTGGGTCGGTGCGATCCTGGCCAAGGAACTCATCGACGCCGGCATGAACGTGGTGGTGCTGGAACGCGGCCCGGACCGCGACACCCAGCCCGACTTCGCCTACCCGCGCGTGGTCGATGAACTCGAAGGTTCGGTGCACCGCAAGTACCTGCAATCGCTGGCGCAAGAGACCGTGACCATCCGCCACAGCCCGAACGACGTGGCGGTGCCGTATCGCCGCATGGGCTCGTTCAAGCCGGGCACCGGCGTCGGCGGCGCCGGCAGCCACTGGTCGGGCTGCCAGTTCCGCGCGCTGCCGGAGGATTTCAAGATCCGCAGCCTGATGGAACAGAAGTACGGCAAGAAAATCCTGCCGGCCGGCATGTCGATCCAGGATTTCCCGGTCACCTATGAAGACCTGGAACCGCATTTCGACCACTTCGAATACGTGTGCGGCACCTCGGGCAAGGCCGGCGTCATCGACGGCAAGTTCGTCGGCGGCGGCAATCCGTTCGAAGGCTCGCGCTCGCGCGAGTTCCCGCTCGGACCGAACCCGGACTACCTGGGCGCGGAGCTGTTCTACAAGGCGGCGCGCGAGATGGGCTACCACCCGTATCCGATCCCGGCCGCCAACGCCTCGGCGCCCTATACCAACCCTTACGGTTGCCAGATGGGTCCGTGCAACTTCTGCGGCTTCTGCTCGGATTACGGCTGCCTGAACTACTCGAAGGCCAGCCCGAACGCCAACATCCTGCCGGTGCTGCGGGGCCGCAAGGGTTTTGATCTGCGCACCCACGCGCAGGTGATGAAGGTGAACCTGACCGCAGACCGCAAGATGGCCACCGGCGTGACCTACCTCGACGCCCAGGGCCGCGAGACCGAACAGCCGGCGGACATCGTCATCCTGGCCGCGTTCTCGCTGTACAACGTGCACCTGATGCTGGTGTCGGGTATCGGCCAGGCGTATGACCCGGTCACCCGTACCGGCACCGTCGGCAAGAACTACTCGTACCAGAACCTGAACCGCGTCTCGCTGTTCTTCGACAAGACCGTGCACGCCAACCAGTTCATGGGCATCGGCGGCGGCGGCACCACGATGGACGACCTGAACGGCAACCGCAATGATCCGACCAAGTCCGGCTTCATCGGCGGCGGCATCGTGTGGGCGCGCCAGCCGGGCGGCGGTCCGGTGCGCGGCATTGCCACCGCGCCGGGCGTGCCGGGCTGGGGCAGCGAATGGAAGAAGGGCGCCAAGGATGCGATGCGCCACTCCTTCTATTACGAAGTGCAGGGTTCGTGCATGTCGTACGACGACGCCTACCTGAGCCTGGACCCGAACTACAAGGATGCCTTCGGCCGTCCGCTGCTGCGCATGACCTTCGACTGGCACGACAACGAAATCGTCGCGTCGCAGTACCTGGTCGACAAGGCGCAGGAGATGTGCAAGGTCCTGAACCCGCTGGCGACCAAGGGCGACGCCAAGAAGCCGGGCTCGCACTACAACATCAACCAGTACCAGAGCACCCACACCTGCGGCGGCGCGATCATGGGCTCGGATCCGAAGACCTCGGCCCTGAACCGCTACCTGCAGTCGTGGGACGTGGCCAACGTGTTCGCCCCGGGCGCCAACGCCTTCCCGCAGAACAATGGCTACAACCCGACCGGCATGGTCGGCGCGCTGGCCTACTGGTGTGCCAAGGCGATCAAGGAGCAGTACATCAAGAACCCGGGCCCGCTGGTGCAGGCGTAACAAGGACGCGAATACATGACACAGAAAAAACCAGTCAAGAAAGTCATCCTCGCGCTCGCAGCGGTTGGCGCGGTGGTCTTCGCCGGCGCCTACGGCTATGCCGTGGCGCCGACCGAGACCCGCAAGATCGAACCGGGTCCGCTGCTCGCGGCAGTGGCATCCAGCGGCGCGCCGGACGCCGGCCTGATCGAGAAGGGGCGCTACGTCGCCACCGCCTCGGACTGTATCGCCTGCCACACGGCGCCGGGCGGCAAGGAATTCGCGGGTGGCCGCGTGATCCAGTCGCCGATCGGGAATATGTACAGCACCAACATCACGCCCGACAAGGCGACCGGCATCGGCAACTACACGCTGGACGACTTCGACCGCGCGATCCGCCACGGCATCACGCCGAGCGGCGGCACGCTGTATCCGGCGATGCCGTTCCCGTCCTACGCCAAGATGAGCGACGACGATCTGCGCGCCCTGTACGCCTACTTCATGCACAGCGTGAAGCCGGCGGCGCAAGAGAATCGCGCCGCCGACATCACCTGGCCGCTGTCGATGCGCTGGCCGCTGGGCATCTGGCGCAAGACCTTCGTGCCGGTGCAGGGCCCGATGGACCTGACCAAGTATGCCGACGGTCGTATCGCACGCGGCGCCTACCTGGTCCAGAGCCTGGGCCACTGCGGCACCTGCCACACCCCGCGTGCGGCGACGCTGAACGAACTGGCGCTGGACGATTCCGGCCCCGAGTTCCTGGCCGGCGGTCCGCTGATCGACGGCTGGCTGGCGGTCAACCTGCGCGGCGACAAGGTCGACGGCATGGGCAACTGGAGCGAGAAGGACATCGTCGACACCCTGAAGACCGGCCGCAACGCCCACTCGGGCGTGCTGGGCGAACCGATGCAGGACGTGGTGGCGCACAGCACCCAGAACATGACCGACGAGGATCTGTCGGCCATGGCGGCCTATATCAAGACCCTGCCTGAAACCGGCGGCAAGAAGTCGGGCTTCACGGCCAGCGAAGCGACGGTGCAGAAAATCATGTCCGGCAACGACAGCGAGCGTGGCGTCCAGCTGTACCTGGACAACTGCGCTGCCTGCCACCGCGTCGACGGCAAGGCGTCGGGCAAGGTGTTCCCGGCGCTGCCGGGCAACCCGACCGTGCTGCAGGAAGACGCGACGTCCTTGATCCGCGTGGTGCTGGCCGGCGCCCGCCTGCCGAGCACCAAGACCGCGCCGTCGGACCTGGGCATGCCGGGCTTTGCCTGGCGCCTGTCGGACGAAGAGACGGCGCAGCTGACCACCTTCGTGCGTAACGCCTGGGGCAACAAGGCGTCGGCGGTCGAGGCCGGTGACGTGGCCAAGGTGCGCAAGGCGCTGAAGGACCACGAGATCCATACCGTGGACAAGGGCGACAGCAAGCACTGATTGCCGCTTGATAGGCTGTCGTTAAAGCCGCCGGTCGTCGCAAGACGGCCGGCGGCTTTTTTATGACCGAGGGCAGGGACGGGCAGGGACGAAAAAAAACCCCGCTGAATGCGGGGTTCTTCGCTTCCGGGAGGGGAGTGCTTACATGCCCTGGATGTTGGAAGCTTGCTTGCCTTTCGGGCCTTGCGTGACTTCGAATTGGACTTTTTGACCTTCTTTGAGGGTCTTAAAACCGTTCATATTGATCGCGGAGAAGTGTGCGAACAGATCTTCGCCGCCGTCATCAGGAGTGATGAAGCCAAAACCTTTGGAATCGTTGAACCACTTAACAGTACCAGTTGCCATAAAAGAACCTTCAGATATAAACAAATCACACGAGCCGTAAAAGCAAGAAGCTTCTTGCCCCCCTCCTCAGTCTCACTTCTTATCAACAAGTACATAAGTACAATGTCAATAACTGCATTGTTGGTGGAATAATCACTGAAGTCAAGGGGTTTTGCATGCCGTATGTCAAATATTACATCGCCCCATGCACCATCGGTAATCGTCGGGCTTGATTTCTTCAATTGAAACGCCATCTGCGCAAATATCTGAAAACGCGTAAGATGGAAGCACCTGAAAACGAACTGATGTTTACGCTTGGCACCCATCCCGGACGTATTAGAATTAACCCATGGCAACGAAGCACGATACTGAACAACTGCTCGAGCGGCAGACCGTCAAACCGCCTCCGCTGTACCAGGTGGCGCTACTGAATGATGACTACACGCCGATGGAGTTCGTGGTCGCCGTGATCCAGGAATACTTCAACAAGGATCGCGAGACCGCTACCCAGATCATGCTGTCCGTGCATCAGCATGGGAAGGGGGTGTGTGGGGTGTTTTCCAAAGATATAGCGTGTACCAAAGTGGAGTTTGTCTTAACGCATGCGCGCAAGGCGGGTCACCCCCTGCAGTGCGTGATGGAGGAAGTATGATTGCGCAGGAACTTGAAGTATCCCTACACATGGCCTTTGTCGAAGCGCGACAGGCACGCCACGAGTTCATCACCGTGGAACACCTGCTGCTGGCGCTTCTGGATAATCCATCGGCCGCCGAAGTCCTGCGTGCGTGCGCGGTCAATATCGAAGACCTGCGCAAGACCTTGACTAATTTTATTGGCGATAACACCCCGACCGTGCCCGGCACCGGCGAGGTCGATACGCAACCGACGCTCGGCTTCCAGCGCGTGATCCAGCGCGCGATCATGCACGTGCAGTCGGCCTCGAACGGCAAGAAGGAAGTCACCGGCGCCAACGTGCTGGTGGCGATCTTCGGCGAGAAGGACTCGCACGCCGTCTACTACCTGCACCAGCAGGGCGTGACCCGTCTCGACGTGGTCAACTTCATCTCGCATGGCGTGCGCAAGGACCAGCAGATGGACACCACCAAGGCGTCCGAAGGCGTGGAAGAAGCGCAGGTCGAAGGCCAGGCCAAAGAAAGCCCGCTGGATCAGTTCACCCAGAACCTGAACAAGCAGGCCGCCGACGGCAAGATCGATCCGCTGATCGGGCGCGAGGAAGAAGTCGACCGCGTGATCCAGATCCTGTGCCGCCGCCGCAAGAACAATCCGCTGCTGGTGGGCGAAGCCGGCGTGGGCAAGACCGCGATCGCCGAAGGCCTGGCATGGCGCATCGTCCAGGAAGACGTGCCCGAGATCCTGCAGAACGCAGTCGTGTTCTCGCTCGACATGGGCGCGCTGCTGGCCGGCACCAAGTACCGCGGCGACTTCGAGCAGCGCCTGAAGGCAGTGCTCAAGCAGATCAAGGACACCCCGAACGGCATCCTGTTCATCGACGAGATCCACACCATCATCGGCGCCGGCTCGGCGTCGGGCGGCACCCTGGACGCGTCGAACCTGCTCAAGCCGGCCTTGGCGAATGGCCAGCTGAAGTGCATCGGCGCGACCACGTTCACGGAATTCCGCGGCGTGTTCGAGAAAGACCATGCACTCTCGCGCCGCTTCCAGAAGGTGGACGTCAACGAACCATCGGTCGAGCAGACCATTCAGATCCTGCGTGGCCTGAAGTCGCGCTTCGAAGAGCACCATGGCGTCAAGTATTCGGCGTCGGCGCTGTCGACCGCGGCCGAACTGGCGGCGCGCTTCATCAACGACCGTCACCTGCCTGACAAGGCGATCGACGTCATCGACGAAGCGGGCGCCGCCCAGCGCATCCTGCCGAAGTCGAAGCAGAAGAAGACCATCGGCAAGACCGAGATCGAAGACATCATCGCCAAGATCGCGCGGATTCCACCGCAGACCGTCAACCAGGACGACCGCAGCAAGCTGCAGACCATCGACCGCGACCTGCGCAACGTGGTGTTCGGCCAGGACCCTGCGATCGACGCGCTGTCGGCCGCGATCAAGATGGCGCGCGCCGGCCTGGGCAAGACCGACAAGCCGATCGGCTCCTTCCTGTTCTCCGGTCCGACCGGGGTCGGCAAGACCGAAGTCGCCAAGCAGCTGGCCTTCATCCTGGGCATCGAGATGGTGCGCTTCGACATGTCCGAGTACATGGAGCGCCATGCCGTGTCGCGCCTGATCGGCGCGCCGCCGGGCTATGTCGGCTTCGACCAGGGCGGCCTCTTGACCGAGGCCATCACCAAGAAGCCGCACGCGGTGCTGCTGCTGGACGAGATCGAGAAGGCCCATCCGGACATCTTCAACATCCTGCTGCAGGTGATGGACCATGGCACGCTGACCGACAATAACGGCCGCAAGGCGGACTTCCGCAACGTGATCATCATCATGACCACCAATGCGGGTGCCGAAAGCCTGACCAAGCGCTCGGTGGGCTTCGTCGATTCGAAGGAAGCGGGCGACGAGATGGCCGACATCAAGCGCATGTTCACGCCGGAGTTCCGCAACCGCCTGGACGCGATCATCAGCTTCCGCGCGCTGGACGAGGACATCATCCTGCGCGTGGTCGACAAGTTCCTGATGCAGCTGGAAGAGCAGCTGCACGAGAAGAAGGTCGAGGCGATCTTTACCGAGAAACTGCGCAAGTTCCTTGGCAAGAAAGGCTTCGATCCGGCGATGGGCGCACGTCCGATGTCGCGCCTGATCCAGGACATGATCCGCAAGGCGCTGGCCGACGAGCTGCTGTTCGGCCGCCTGGTCAACGGTGGCCGCGTCACGGTCGACCTGAACGAGAAGGACGACGTCGTCCTCGAGTTCCCGGAAGGCGATCCGCTGCCGCCGCCGGCCCCGGCCGAGACGGTCGAGATCGAGTAAATCCAGACACGCGGTTCGCCGCGTTGTTCACGAAACCCGCGCACGCAAGTGTCGCGGGTTTTTTTACGTTGATGCTCGTCGCGTGGTGCGGTGCTCGGCGCTTGCCGGCGCACCCCCTGGTCAGTCGGCAGGGCTACTTGCCCAGCAGGCGCAGCGACTGGTCCCAGTCGTCTTCCCAGTCCAGCAGGAAGTCGTGCGTCTTGAAGGCGCGCTTGAGGGGGCCGAGCGGCACGCGGTAGACATCGTTCAGCCCCAGCGCCAGGGTCACCGGATTCCACACCGCATTGCGTTTCGATTTGCGCGCGCTGGCCTTGACCCGCGCGCCATCGTCGCCAAAGATCCCGATTGCCCCGTCAAGCGCCTTGCCGAGGTCCATCCTGGCGTGCGCCGCGAAGGCTGCCAGTACTTGCTCCTTGGTGATGCCGAGCCGCGATTCGCTGGCGGGTTTGGGCGCGGGCGGCGTGTCGGCGGCGCCCGGCTGCTCCCCGCGCGCCAGCGCCGCGGCCAGCTGTTTCAGGTCCTTCTGTTGAAAGCGCAAGGCATCGAGCGGCCGGCGAAAACCCGGCTCGGGCAGGCGTGCGACGATCTTGTAGGCATCCTTGGTGAGTGTGATCAAGACGTCGTCGCTGCCGGCTGCAAGGAGCGCGATATCGTCCCTGAAAAAGACCGGCGCGGCGTACCCGCCATTGGCGTCGCCAAACAGCTCCGGAAAGGCTGGGTCGTAATCGAGCCAGACATAGGGCGTCAAGCCATGCTCGAGCAGGCGCGCCAGGTGCCATGGTGAACCGGTCTGCTGTTCGAGCCAGGCGCAGGCTTCGAGGGTAGTGGCGCGAAAGGGAAGTTCAAGGGGGGTCATGACGCTGTCTGTGGCGTGAAAGTCCCGTATTTTAGTCGACGCCGGGCGCGGCATTGCCGGGCTTCGGGGTAATTCACATTCACGAGGGTGTCATATAACATTTCTATACTGCAAGCATTCCCGTCCCACCCACGACACTGCCATGCAGCTCGCCAAACTCAATACCTCTACCAAACTCATCGGCGCCTTTGGCATCATTGCGCTGGTCATGGCCCTGATGACCGCCGTCGCTCTCTGGCGGATGCACGCGGCCGACAGCATCACCACGGACCTGGTGGGTGACAAGCTGGCCAAACAACAGCTCACGTCCGACCTGCTCGGCATCGAACGCCTGAATGGCTCGCGCACGATGTCGATCGCGCGCAGCGACAGCCTGGAGTTGGGGGACTATTTCCTGGCTCAGCTGGCTGAAGGGAAGAAGGGCGCCGCCGCCATCGAAGCGCAGCTGGGCAAGCTGCCGGCAGACGACAAGGAGCAGGCGCTGCTGCGGGCAGCTGCGAAGAACAAGAGCGCGCTGGCAGCGGTGCAAGAGGAACTGTTCCGCGCCAAGGACCTGGGCCAGACCCAACTGGTCGAAAGCACCCTGACCGGCAAATGGGAGCCTGCCTACAAAGCCCATATCGGCGCGCTGGAAGGCTTGCTGGCCTTCGAGACGGCGCAAGCCCATCGCCTGGCTGACGAATCGGCGCTGGCATCGACCTTCAGCAAGACGCTGCTGCTGATGCTGGGCGCCGCCGCACTGGCGGTCGGCGCCGCCCTGGCCTGGCTGCTGACGCGCAACCTGGTGCTGCCGCTGCAGCAAGCGGCCAGATTGGCCGAACAGGTCGCGCACGGCGACCTGCGCCCCATCATCGAGCACCGCCGCAGCGACGAGATCGGCCGCCTGTTCGATGCCCTGAACGGCATGACCCACGGCGTCTCGTCCACCGTGTCGCAGGTGCTGCACGGCGCCCAGGCGATCGACTCGGCCTCGGGCGAGATCGCCGAAGGCAACCAGGACCTGTCGGCGCGCACCGAGCGCCAGGCCGACGCGCTGCGCCAGACCGTGGCGGCGATGGATGAGCTGAGCGAAGCGATCGCCAGCAACAACCTGAATGCGCGCCAGGCCAATGCGCTGGCGCAGACCGCCTCCGGCGTCGCCACGCAAGGCGCGCAGGCGGTCGAGCAGCTGGTGGCGCGCATGGGTGCGATCAAGGCCTCGGCGGCGCGCATCGTCGACATCACCGGCATGATCGACAGCATCGCCTTCCAGACCAATATCCTGGCCCTGAACGCGGCGGTGGAAGCGGCGCGCGCCGGCAGCGAAGGGCGCGGCTTCGCGGTGGTCGCAAGCGAGGTGCGCAACCTGGCCCAGCATTCGGCCGGCGCGGCCAAGGAAATCAAGAAGCTGATCAACGAATCTAGCGGCGAGATCGAGGCCGGCACCGGCATGGCCGAATCGGCCGGCGCGACCATGCGCGCCATGCTGCAGCACGTGCACGAAGTTGCCGGCATCCTTGGGCACATCCACACGGCGAGTGCGGGTCAGGCCGACGGCGTCACCCAGGTCAGCCGCGCGATCGCCGAGATCGACCTGTCGACCCAGCAGAATGCGGCGATGGTGGAAGAGGCGGCGGCAGCGGCGGCGTCGATGCGGCAGCAGGCGGCGGAGTTGTCGGCGCTGGTAGCGACGTTCAAGTTGCGGGCCGATCAGGGTGCGCCGCAGGTGACGGCGTTCGACCCAGACGTCTTCGAGAAAGATGCGGCGCCAGGCGCGCCGCGGTTGTTGAAGGCTGCGTAGGGTTGGCGGCTTCGCCGCCGACGCGGTGATAGTCGGCGGCGAGATCATCGGGTAGGACATCGACGCCGATAACAATCGGCGCGTCGGCGGCAAAGCCGCCAACCCTACTTTTAAATTGCTGCAAGCGCCCGCCGCAAATCCTCGCGCTGGTCTTCCAGGTGCTCGATCCCGACCGACAGGCGGATCAAGCCATCGCCGATCCCCAGCTCGGCGCGCCGCTCGGGCGGGATGCTGGCATGGGTCATCAGGGCCGGATGCTCGATCAGGCTTTCGACCCCGCCCAGACTCTCGGCCAGAGTGAACACTTCGCACGTCTCAAGGAAGCGCCGCGCGCCGTCGAGGTCGGTGTCCAGGTCGATCGAGACGATGCCACCGTAGCCGTGCATCTGGTTGCGCGCCAGCGAGTGCTGGGGATGCGACTCCAGGCCGGGATAGTAGACCTTGCGCACTTGCGGCTGCTGCTCCAGCCACTCGGCCAGCAGCAGCGCGTTGCCGCTGCTGCGCTCCACGCGCAGCGCCAGGGTCTTGATGCCGCGTAGTACCAGGAAGCTGTCGAATGGTCCCTGGATCGCGCCTACCGCGTTCTGGATGAAGCCGAGCTTTTCGGCCAGGCCGGTCTGGGCGTCGCTGGCGCCGACCACTGCCACGCCGCCGATCACGTCCGAGTGGCCATTGATGTACTTGGTGGTCGAGTGCACCACGATGTCGATGCCGTGTTCCAGTGGGCACTGCACGATCGGGCTGGCGAAGGTGTTGTCGCACACGCTGAGGATGCCGCGCGCGTGGCACAGGGCGGCGATGGCGGCCAGGTCGGCCAGCTTGAGCATCGGGTTGGTCGGGGTCTCGACCCACACCATGCGCGTGTGCGGCGTGATCGCCGCGGCCAGCGCGTCCGGGTCGGACATGTCGACGTAGCTGAAGGTGAGGCCGGCGCTGTCGCGCCGCACGCGTTCGAACAGGCGGTAGGTGCCGCCGTACATGTCGTCGCCGGCGATGACGTGCGAGCCGCTCGGCAGCAGTTCGAGCACCGCCGCGATCGCGGCCAGGCCGGAGGCGAAGGCGAATGCTGCGCGCCCGCCTTCGAGGTCGGCCACGCAGCGCTCCAGCGCCCAGCGCGTCGGGTTGTGCGAGCGGCCGTAGTCGAGGCCCTTGTGCACGCCCGGACTGTCCTGGCGGAAGGTGGAGGTGGCGAAGATCGGCGGCATCACGGCGCCGGTGGCCGGCTCCGGCGCCTGGCCGGCGTGGATCACGCGCGTCTCCATGTGGCGCTTGAATTCGACCTCCTTGGCGACCGAGTGCGGATGGGAATTGGAGTGGGTCTGTGGCTGGTAATCGGGTTTGGTCACGACAGCGTCCTTCGCAGATGATTGAGCAGATCGTAGCGCGTGATCAGGCCATAGAAATGCGGGCCGTCGGCGATGACGGCGGTCAGGCCGCGGTCGAGGATCTCGCGCAACTGGCCCATGCTGGCCGACGGGTGCAGGGTCTGCAGCTGGGAAGTCATGGTACTCGAGACCGGCGCACCAAAGCGCTCGGCTTCCTGGGTCACGTGCAGCAGCAGGTCGGATTCGTCGATCAGCCCCGCCAGCCGGCCTTCGGCGTCGATCACGGGAAGCTGCTGCAGGTCGCTGTTGCGCATGCGGTTGAAGGCCGTGAGCAGGGTGTCGCCCGGCGCCAGGCTGACCACCTCGCCGGCGTCGTAGCGGCGGCCGATCAGGTCGCGCAGGTCGCCCGTTTTCGGACGCGTGATCAATCCCTGGTCGACCATCCAGCCGTCGCTGTAGACCTTGCTCAGGTAGCGCGTGCCGGTGTCGCACACGAAGGTGACGACGCGTTTGGGGCGGCTCTGTTCGCGGCAATAGCGCAGCGCCGCCGCCAGCAGCGTGCCGGTGGAAGAGCCGCCGAGAATGCCTTCTTGCTGCAGCAGCAGGCGCGCGGTGCTGAAGCTTTCTTCGTCGGGAATGGTATAGGCCTTCTTCACGCGCGACAGGTCGGCGATCGCCGGGATGAAATCCTCGCCGATGCCTTCCACCGCCCACGAACCGGCATGCTTCGACACGTGGCCGGTGTTCACGTAGTCGGCCAGGATCGAGCCTCGCGGATCGGCCAGCACGAATTCGAGCTGGGGCTGGACTTTCTTGAAGTAGCGCGACAGGCCGGTGATGGTGCCGGACGAGCCGACCCCGACCACGATGGCGTCGACCTTGTGGTTGGTCTGGTCCCAGATCTCGGGGCCGGTGCTGGTTTCGTGGGCGCGCGGATTGGCCGGGTTGTTGAACTGGTCGGCGAACCAGGCGCCGGGGATCTCTTTCGCCAGGCGCGCGGCGTAGTCCTGGTAGTACTCGGGGTGGCCCTTGCCGACGTCGGAGCGGGTCAGGTGGATCTCGGCGCCGAGCGCCTTCAGGTGCAGCACTTTCTCGGCCGCCATCTTGTCCGGCACCACCAGCACCACGCGGTAGCCCTTGATGCGCGCCACCAGCGCCAGTCCCAGTCCGGTATTGCCGGCGGTGGCCTCGACCACGGTGCCGCCCGGCTGCAGATGGCCGTCGTGCTCGGCCTGCTCGATCATGGTCTTGCCGATGCGGTCCTTGATCGAGCCGCCGGGATTCTGCGATTCGAGCTTGAGGAACAATTGGCAGGGGCCGGTGTCGATGCGGGTGACTTCCACCAGCGGGGTATCGCCGATCAGTGAAAACAGTGCAGCTTGCGACGCATGTTGCATAGTGCCTCCATGGGACCGGACCGCGGCGGCGCAGGTGGTGCGGGGACGCGGACCGGCGTGCAACGACGAGCTGGCGCCGCCGGTGGACGGCGTCAGGCCATAATAAAAGAACATGATACGAGTTTTTGCAGGGCGCCGCTTTTGAGGTACTTAAAGTTACGTCATTGCGCATTCGGGTGCCGCCCCCGGCCTGAAAACCGCAGGCGCCCGGGGTCAAGCTTCCGACTTCAACCTGCGCCACAAGGTCGTGCGGCTGATCCCGAGATGGCGCGCCGCCAGGTCGCGTTGGCCGCCGAAACGCGCCAGCACCTCGGCCACCGATTCGCGCGCCGGCGCGAAGCCAGGGGCGGGGGCGCTGCCGGACACGGAAGCGGTGCCACGTCGCCCGAGCTCCGGCGCCACCGACAGCACGAACGCCGGCGTCAGCGCCTGCAGCGGCTCGGCCGCCAGGAACAGGGCCAGGCGCTCCATCAGGTTGCGCAGCTCTCGCACATTGCCCGGCCAGGCATAGGCCTCGAGCAATGGCGCGCACGCGCTCATCTCCGCATGCAGGTTCGGATGCGGCCGCGCATCGAGCGCGGCCAGCGCGCCTTTCAACGACCATTCGGCCAGCGCCACGATATCGTCGACGCGCTCGCGCAAGGGCGGCAATGCCAGCCGCAGCACGGCCAGGCGATAGAACAGGTCGGCCCGGAAACGTCCCTCGCGCACGCGGGTTTCCAGATCGCAGTGGGTGGCGCTGATCACGCGCACATCGATCGGCACCGGACGCGTGCCGCCGACCCGCATCACTTCGCGCTCTTCCAGCACCCGCAGCAAGCGCGTCTGCAGAGGCAGCGGCATTTCGCCGATCTCGTCCAGGAACAGTGTGCCGCCGTTGGCCGCTTCGAACAGGCCGGCATGGCCGCCGCGGCGGGCGCCGGTGAAGGCGCCTTCCTCGTGCCCGAACAATTCCGACTCCAGCAGCGACTCGGCGATCGCGCCGCAATTGACCGCCACGAACGGGCGGTTGGCGCCGCGGCGCGGGCTTTCGCGGTGGATCGCCTGCGCCACCAGCTCCTTGCCGCTGCCGGTCTCGCCTTCGATCAACACCGTGCTGGGCGAGCGCGCATACAGCACCACACCCTGGCGCAGGCGCTCCATCGCCGCCGATTCGCCGCGCAGGTCGTTCAGGCCGCGCCGCGCGCGCCGGCTGTCGGCGCCGGCCGCGGTACGTCGTCCTCGTCCCCGATCGGCTTCCAGCCGCGTCAGGCGCGCCAGTTCCAGCGCGTCGTCGAAGGCTTGCCGGATCGATGCCGCCGAATACAGGAACACGCCGGTCAGCCCGGCTTCCTCGGCCAGGTCGGTAATCAAACCGGCGCCGACGATCACCTCGATGCCGGCGGATTTGAGTTCCTTGACGGCGGCGCGTGCATCCTCGCGCGTGACGTAGGTGCGCTGGGCCAGCGCGATGCCGAAGTTGGCGGCGAACTCGCCCAGTTGCGGCAGCGGCGCCTGGTAGCTGATCACGCCGATCCGCTCCGACACCCGGCGCGCGCGCGACAGCGCCTGCAGCACGTCGAAGCCGCTGGCCTTGGCCGCGATCACCGGCACCGAAATCCGTCCCTTGAGCCAGGCCGCATTCGAGCCGGCCGCGATCACCACGTCGCAATGCTCGTTCGCCAGCCGCTCGCGGATGTGGCGCGCCGCGTCGTCGAAACCTAATTGAACCGGCTCGATCGAAGCCAGGTGGTCGTATTCGAGGGTGATGTCGCGGAACAGGTCGGACAGGCGCGACACCGACACGGTCCAGATGACGGGTTTGTCAGACTCGGGCGCAGGATGGGCGGGATTCATGTTTCAAGTGTAGTGCATTTTGCACCTGATGTTTCCGCCTGAAACGCCAGCGCCACCGGCACGCACGGTCGATTCATTTATATGCCGTAAGAATCCGGTAAGGGCGCGGACTTAGGATGGACTCAGCCTCAGTGGCAATGCTTGGCGTCAAGACGCATGTAAACACAGGCAATACATATAGAAAATCAGGAGACAAGATGGATCAAGATGTTGTTCAACGGGTCAAGAGCGACCCGAATTACCAGAAGCTCAAATCGACCCGCTCCAGGTTCGGCTGGACGCTGACCTGGGCCATGATGATCGTGTACTACGGCTTTACGCTGCTGGTCGCGTTCAACAAGGAATTCATGGGCACGCGCTTCGGCGAAGGCGTCATGACCTGGGGCATTCCCCTGGGTCTGTTCGTGATCGTCTTCACCGTCGTTATCACCGGCATCTACGTGCGCCGCGCCAACAAGGAATACGACGAACTGACCGACGCGATCCGCGCCAAGGTGGGCGCATGATGACCGCCGTCCTGAACAAGCGCAACGCTCTTGCGCCGCTGCTGCTCGCTGCTGCCGCAGCGACCACCAACCTTGCGCATGCCGCCCCTGACCTCGGCCAGGCCACCCAGCAAGCCACCAACTGGACCGCGATCGTGATGTTCGCCGTGTTCGTCGTGGCCACCCTGTTCATCACCAAGTGGGCCGCCGCCAAGACCCGTTCGGCGTCCGACTTCTACACCGCCGGCGGCGGCATCACCGGCTTCCAGAACGGCCTGGCGATCGCCGGCGACTTCATGTCGGCGGCGTCCTTCCTCGGCATTTCCGCCGCGGTGTTCCTCGACGGCTTCGACGGCCTGATCTACGCGATCGGCTTCCTGGTCGGCTGGCCGGTGATCACCTTCCTGATGGCCGAGCGCCTGCGCAACCTGGGCCGCTTCACCTTCGCCGACGTGGCCTCGTACCGCTTCGCCCAGAAGCCGATCCGCGTGTTCGCGGCGTCCGGCACCCTGGTCGTGGTGCTGTTCTACCTGATCGCGCAGATGGTCGGCGCCGGCCAGCTGATCAAGCTGCTGTTCGGCCTGGAGTACTGGATCGCGGTGGTGATCGTCGGCATCCTGATGATGGTCTACGTGCTGTTCGGCGGCATGACCGCCACCACCTGGGTCCAGATCATCAAGGCCGTGCTGCTGCTGTCGGGCGCTTCGTTCATGGCGTTCTCGGTGCTGGCCCAATACGGCTTCAGCCCGGAAAAACTGTTCCGTACCGCCACCGAAGTGCACGCCAAGGGCGACGCCATCATGGGCCCGGGCAGCTTCATCAAGGATCCGATCTCGGCGATCTCGTTCGGCATGGCGCTGATGTTCGGCACCGCCGGCCTGCCGCACATCCTGATGCGCTTCTTCACCGTCCCGAGCGCCAAGGAAGCGCGCAAGTCGGTGCTGTGGGCAACCACCTGGATCGGCTACTTCTACATCCTGACCTTCATCATCGGCTTCGGCGCGATCGTGCTGGTCGGCACCAATCCGGCCTTCAAGGATGCTGCCGGCGCACTGCTGGGCGGTAACAACATGGCGGCGGTGCACCTGGCCAAGGCCGTGGGCGGCGACGTGTTCCTCGGCTTCATCTCGGCCGTGGCGTTCGCGACCATCCTGGCGGTGGTGGCCGGCCTGACCCTGTCGGGCGCCTCGGCCGTGTCGCACGACCTGTACGCCACCGTCATCAAGAAGGGCCAGGCCACCAGCGCCAACGAACTGAACGTGTCGAAGATCACCACCATCGCACTCGGCTTCATCGCCGTGCTGCTGGGCATCGCGTTCGAAAAGCAGAACGTGGCCTTCATGGTGTCGCTGGCGTTCGCGATCGCGGCCTCGGCCAACTTCCCGGTGCTGTTCATGTCGGTGCTGTGGAAGAACTGCACCACCCGCGGCGCCACCGTGGGCGGCTTCCTGGGCCTGGCCACCGCCGTGGTCCTGACGCTGCTGTCGAAGTCGGTGTGGGTCGACGTGCTGGGCCACGAGGCGGCGATCTTCCCGTACGCTTCGCCGGCGATCTTCTCGATGGCGGTCGGCTTCATCGGCATCTGGCTGTTCTCGGTCACCGACAACGGCCCACGCGCCCAGATCGACAAGGCCGGCTTCGAAGCGCAGGAAGTGCGCGCCGAGACCGGTATCGGCGCGGCATCGGCTTCCGGCCACTAAGCGGCGCATGCTGCACCCGAAACCCCGCTGCGGCGGGGTTTTTTTTATTGTTGCGTTCGCTTGAACGGTGTTTCAATCTGAAACCGGATTGAAACAGGGGCTATGCGGCGGCATATTGCTTGACGCCGGCAAGTCCTTGAAAACACCCGTCAATTTGTTGCGCTCCGATGCTGGCACGGTGCTTGCAATCATGGTGTGAACATTCACCGTATCGTTCGAAAGGGTTCAAGATGAGTTACCAGAGCGCAGGCGCCGCATTCCGCAAGGCCGTCCAGGAAGAATCCCCGCTGCAGGTGGTGGGCGCCATCAACGCCAACCACGCGCTGCTGGCCAAGCGCGCCGGCTTCAAGGCGATCTACCTGTCGGGCGGCGGCGTGGCCGCCGGCTCGCTCGGCCTGCCCGACCTGGGCATCTCGAACCTGGACGACGTGCTGGTCGACGTGCGCCGCATCACCGACGTGTGCGACCTGCCGCTGCTGGTCGACATCGACACCGGTTTCGGCGCATCGGCCTTCAACGTGGCGCGCACCGTGCGTTCGCTGGGCAAGGCCGGCGCAGCCGCCTGCCACATCGAAGACCAGGTCGGCGCCAAGCGCTGCGGCCACCGTCCCGGTAAAGAGATCGTCAGCAAGGGCGAAATGGTGGACCGCGTCAAGGCCGCCGCCGACGCGCGCATCGACGACGATTTCGTGATCATGGCGCGCACCGACGCGCTCGCCGTGGAAGGATTGGACGCCGCCATCGAGCGCGCGGTTGCCTGCGTGGAAGCCGGCGCCGACATGATCTTCCCGGAAGCGATGACCAGCCTGGAGATGTATAAACAGTTCGCCGACGCGGTCAAGGTGCCGGTGCTGGCCAACATCACCGAATTCGGTGCGACGCCGTTGTTCAGCGTCGATGAACTCAAGAGCGCCAACGTCGGCCTGGTGCTGTATCCATTGTCGGCCTTCCGCGCGATGAACAAGGCGGCCGAGAACGTCTACAACGCGATCCGCCGCGACGGCACCCAGCAGAACGTGCTGGACACCATGCAGACGCGCGCCGAACTGTACGACCGCATCGACTATCACAGCTACGAACAGAAGCTCGACGCGCTGTTTGCCCAGAACAAAGCAAAATAAGGAGACCCAAGATGACCGCCCAGAACAACGATACGCCCACCTTCAAGCCCAAGAAATCCGTCGCCCTGTCCGGCGTCGCCGCCGGCAACACTGCATTGTGCTCGGTCGGCAAGTCGGGCAACGACCTGCATTACCGCGGCTACGACATCCTGGACGTGGCCAATGCCTGCGAATTCGAAGAGATCGCGTATCTGCTGGTGCACGGCAAGCTGCCGAACGAGGCCGAGCTGCGCGGCTACAAAGCCAAGCTGCGCTCGCTGCGCGGCCTGCCGCAGGCGGTCAAGAGCGCGCTCGAAGCGCTGCCGGCCGGCGCCCATCCGATGGACGTGATGCGCACCGGCGTCTCGGCCCTGGGCTGCGTGCTGCCCGAGAAGGACGACCACAACGTCGCCGGCGCACGCGACATCGCCGACCGCCTGATGGCCTCGTTCGGCTCGATGCTGCTGTACTGGTACCACTTCAGCCACGCCGGCAAGCGGATCGAAGTCGAGACCGACGACGACTCGATCGGCGGCCACTTCCTGCACCTGCTGCACGGCTTCAAGCCGCGCGACGAGTGGGTGAGGGCGATGCATACCTCGTTGATCCTGTACGCCGAGCACGAGTTCAATGCCTCGACCTTTACCGCGCGCGTGATCGCCGGCACCGGCTCCGACATGCATTCCGCCATCACCGGCGCCATCGGCGCGCTGCGCGGTCCGAAGCACGGCGGCGCCAACGAAGTGGCGCTCGATATCCAGAAGCGTTACGAGAATCCGGACGAAGCCGAGGCGGACATCCGCAACCGGGTGGCGAACAAGGAAGTGGTGATCGGCTTCGGCCATCCGGTGTACACGATCTCGGATCCGCGCAACGTGGTGATCAAGGAAGTGGCGCGTTCGCTGTCGCAGGAAGCTGGCTCGATGAAAATGTTCGATATCGCCGAGCGGCTGGAATCGGTGATGTGGGAAGTGAAAAAAATGTTCCCGAACCTGGACTGGTTCTCGGCGGTGTCGTACCACGTGATGGGCGTGCCGACTGCGATGTTCACGCCGCTGTTCGTGATCTCGCGCACCTCCGGCTGGGCGGCGCACATCATCGAGCAGCGCATCGACAACAAGATCATCCGTCCGAGCGCGAATTACGTTGGGCCGGAGGATCTGGCGTTCGTGCCGATCGCGGACCGGAAGTAAGCACCATGAACACCAATCACCTCAAACCTCTGCCAGGCACCAAGCTGGACTACTTCGACACCCGCAGCGCCGTCGACGCCATCCAGCCCGGCGCCTGGGACAAGCTGCCCTACACCTCGCGCGTGCTGGCCGAAAACCTGGTGCGCCGCTGCGACCCGGCGTCGATGACCGACGCGCTCAAGCAGATCATTGAACGCAAGCGCGACCTCGACTTCCCCTGGTTCCCGGCGCGCGTGGTCTGCCACGACATCCTGGGCCAGACCGCGCTGGTCGACCTGGCCGGCCTGCGCGACGCCATCGCGGCCCAGGGCGGCGACCCGGCCCTGGTCAACCCGGTGGTGCCGACCCAGCTGGTGGTCGACCACTCGCTGGCGGTCGAATGCGGCGGCTTCGATCCCGACGCATTCACCAAGAACCGCGCCATCGAAGAGCGCCGCAACGAAGACCGCTTCCACTTCATCGACTGGACCAGGAAGGCGTTCCAGAACGTCGACGTGATCCCGCCGGGGAACGGCATCCTGCACCAGATTAACCTCGAGCGCATGTCGCCGGTGATCCAGGTCGAGAACGGCGTGGCCTATCCCGACACCCTGGTCGGCACCGACTCGCACACCCCGATGGTCGACGCGCTGGGCGTGATCGCGATCGGCGTCGGCGGGCTGGAAGCCGAGAGCGTGATGCTGGGCCGCGCCTCGTACATGCGCCTGCCCGACATCGTCGGCGTCGAGCTCACCGGCAAGCCGCAGCCCGGCATCACCGCCACCGACATCGTGCTGGCGCTGACCGAATTCCTGCGCGCGTCGAAAGTGGTCTCGACCTATCTCGAGTTCTACGGCGAGGGCGCCGCCAATCTCACGCTGGGCGACCGCGCCACGATCTCGAACATGGCCCCCGAATTCGGCGCTACCGCCGCCATGTTCTACATCGACGAGCAGACCATCAAGTACCTGCGCCTGACCGGCCGCGAAGACGAGACCGTGCACCTGGTCGAAACCTACGCCAAGGAGGCGGGCCTGTGGGCCGACAGCCTGCAAGGCGCGGAGTACGAACGCACGCTGTCGTTCGACCTGTCGTCGGTGGTGCGCAACATCGCCGGCCCGTCCAATCCCCACAAGCGCGTGCCGACCTCGGAACTGGCCGCGCGCGGCATCGCCTACCCGGCAGAGAACCGGGCCGAGAACCGGGTGGAAAACGAGCTGGGCCTGATGCCGGACGGCGCCGTCATCATCGCGGCGATCACCAGCTGCACCAACACGAACAATCCGCGCAATATGGTCGCCGCCGGCCTGCTGGCGCGTAACGCCAACCGTCTCGGCCTGGCCCGCAAGCCATGGGTGAAAAGCTCGCTGGCGCCCGGCTCGAAAGCCGTGGCCTTGTACCTGGACGAAGCCGGCCTGACGCCGGAACTGGACAAGCTGGGCTTCGGCGTCGTCGCTTTCGCCTGCACCACCTGCAACGGCATGAGCGGCGCGCTCGCCCCGGCGATCCAGCAAGAGGTGGTCGAGCGCGACCTGTATGCCACCGCGGTCCTGTCGGGCAACCGCAACTTCGACGGCCGCATCCATCCCTACGCCAGGCAGGCCTTCCTGGCCTCGCCGCCGCTGGTGGTGGCGTATGCGATCGCCGGCACCATCCGCTTCGACATCGAGAAGGACGTGCTGGGCGTGACGGCCGAGGGCAAGGAGATCCGCCTGGCCGATGTGTGGCCATCGGACGACGAGATCGACGCCGTGGTCGCGGCCAGCGTCAAGCCGGAGCAGTTCCGCAAGGTCTACACGCCGATGTTCGCGCGCGTGGTGGACGACGGCGCCCCGGTCAGCCCGCTGTACGACTGGCGCCCACAAAGTACTTACATTCGACGGCCACCGTACTGGGAAGGCGCGCTGGCCGGAGAGCGCACCCTGGCCGGCATGCGCCCGCTGGCGGTCCTGGGCGACAACATCACCACCGACCACCTGTCGCCGTCGAACGCGATCCTGCCCGATTCCGCCGCCGGCGAATACCTGGCGAAGATGGGCCTGCCCGAAGAAGACTTCAATTCCTACGCCACCCACCGCGGCGACCACCTGACCGCGCAGCGCGCCACCTTCGCCAATCCGACGCTGAAGAACGAGATGGTGAGGGACAGCATGGGCAAGGTGATTGCCGGTTCGCTGGCGCGCATCGAGCCGTCGGGCCAGGTGACGCGCATGTGGGAAGCGATCGAGCACTACATGGAACGCAAGCAGCCCTTGATCGTGATCGCCGGCGCCGACTACGGCCAGGGTTCGTCGCGCGACTGGGCGGCCAAGGGCGTGCGCCTGGCGGGCGTGGAAGCGATCGTGGCCGAGGGCTTCGAGCGCATCCACCGCACCAACCTGGTCGGCATGGGCGTGCTGCCGCTCGAGTTCAAGCCGGGCGTTGACAGGCTCACCCTCGAGATCGATGGCACCGAGACCTTCGACGTGCTCGGCGAGCGCACGCCGCGCGCCGAGCTGACGCTGGTGATCCGGCGCCGCAGCGGCGCGACGCTCGACGTGCCGGTGACCTGCCGCCTCGACACCGCCGAAGAGGTGGCGATCTACGAAGCGGGCGGCGTGCTGCAGCGCTTCGCCCAGGACTTCCTCGAATCGTCGGCGCCGAAGGCGGCGGCGTGACATCACCGGACACGAGCACCATGCCCCACACCTCCCAGATCAGGATTCCCGCCACCTATATGCGCGGCGGCACCAGCAAAGGCGTGTTCTTCCGCCTCGACGACCTGCCCGAGGCCGCCCGCACAGCGGGCCCGGCGCGTGACGCACTGTTGATGCGCGTGATCGGCTCGCCCGACCCCTACGCCAAGCAGATCGACGGCATGGGCGGCGCCACCTCCAGCACCAGCAAGACCGTGATCGTGGCGCGCAGCACGCGCCCCGACCACGACGTCGACTACCTGTTCGGCCAGGTCGCGATCGACAAGCCCTTCGTCGACTGGAGCGGCAACTGCGGCAACCTTTCGTCGGCGGTGGGCCCGTTCGCGATCGCATCCGGCCTGGTCGACCCGGCCCGCGTGCCGCGCGACGGCGTCGCCGTGGTGCGCATCTGGCAGGCCAATATCGGCAAGACCATCGTCGCCCACGTGCCGATGACGAACGGCGAAGTACAGGAAACCGGCGCCTTCGAACTCGACGGCGTGACCTTCCCGGCGGCCGAAGTGCAGCTCGACTTCCTCGACCCGGCCGCCGAGGAAGAGGGCAGCGATGGCGGCAGCGCCATGTTCCCGACCGGGAACCTGGTCGATGAACTCGACGTCCCCGGCGTCGGCGTCCTGCGCGCCACCATGATCAACGCCGGCATCCCGACCATCTTCATCGAGGCGGCGGCGGTCGGCTACGACGGCGCCGAGCTGCAGGACGCGGTCAACGGCGACCCGCGCGCGCTGGCCATGTTCGAGACCATCCGCGCCCACGGCGCCGTGCGCATGGGCCTGATCGCCGGCGTGGAAGACGCCGCCAAGCGCCAGCACACGCCCAAGGTGGCATTCGTCGCGAAAGCCGCCAGCTACGTCACCTCGAGCGGACGCCAGGTCGCCGCCGGCGAGATCGACCTCTTGGTGCGCGCGCTCTCGATGGGCAAGCTGCACCACGCGATGATGGGCACCGCCGCGGTGGCGATCGGCACCGCCGCCGCCATCCCCGGCACCCTGGTCAACCTGGCCGCCGGCGGTGGGCCGCGCGACGCGGTGCGCTTCGGCCACCCGTCCGGCACCTTGCGCGTCGGCGCCGAGGCGCGCGAGATCGACGGCGCCTGGGTGGTCGGCAAGGCCAGCATGAGCCGCAGCGCGCGCGTATTGATGGAAGGCTGGGTGCGGGTGCCGGGCGACGCTTTTTAAGACGCGCCGGGGTGCGGCGCCGCAAGTGCCGCGCTCTGTCGTCTTTCTGCCGTACGGGGCTGGAGCGGTTGCGGTTTTTCGGGTTATGATTGCCGACCGGAAACTTCGATTCACAGCTACCCTGCAACCACCGATGGACGACCAACTCCAAGAACGGCCGGCGCCGCTGCGCACTGTGGCCGGCCCCGTGCGCACCGACGCCGGCGGTGCGTCCTCCCCATCGCGCACGGCGCTCGAGCAGCGCGCGATCTTCCATCACGCGCCGGTCGGCATCGTGGTCACCCAGCCCGACTGGGTCAATACCTTCAATCCGCGCCTGGGCGAGATGTTCGGCTATGCCGTGGATGAACTGGACAGCTTGAGCCCGATGCAGGTGTTCTCGTCGCCGGAAGCCTACCAGCAGCTGATCGCCGAAGCGATGCCGGTGCTGGCCCAGGGCGGGCTGTTCGAGAAGGAAGAGCAGCAGTTCCGCCGGCGCGACGGCAGCAACTTCTGGGCGCGCCTGCGCGGCTGCGCGGTGAAGCCGGGCAACCGCGCCGCCGGCACCATCTGGATCGTCGAGGACGTGACCGACGCGCGCCAGGCGGCGGGCGAAGTGCAGGCGATCATGACCAACGCCTCGATCGGCATCATGTTCACCCACGACCGCGTGATCCGGCGTGCCAACCCGGCCTTCTGCGCCATGTTCGGCTATGGCGCCGACGAAGCGACCGGCGCCTCGACCCGCATCCTGTATCCCGACCAGCAGGCCTACGACGACCTGGGCGCCGCGGCCTATCCGCAGCTGGCGCGCGGCCTTCCGTTTCGCACCGAGACCACGCTGGTGCGCAAGGACGGCGCGCGCGCCTGGGCCCAGATGATCGGCTACCAGGTCAATCCGCAGGATCCGGACAAGGGCACCATCTGGATGCTGGAAGACCGCAGCCGCGAAAAGGCCGACGAGCATTCGCTGCGCCAGGCCGCCGACGCGATCCGCCGCGCGCGCGACGAGCTCGAGGTGCGGGTGGCCGAACGCACCGCCGAACTGGCCGGCGCCAATGCGCTGCTGCAGGAAGAGATCGTCGAGCGGCGCCAGGCCGAGGCGCGCGCTCACCACATGGCCTACCACGACAGCCTGACCGGCCTGCCCAACCGCACCTTTCTGGCCGAGCGGCTGGATGGCGCGATGCGCGCCGCCAGGCGCACCTGCGCTACCGACGATGCGGGCGCCACGGTTGGCCGCAGCGGCTGCAAGCTGGCGCTGATGTTCCTCGACCTCGACCGCTTCAAGAACATCAACGATTCGCTCGGCCACATGGTCGGCGACCGCCTGCTGCGCGACGTCGCCACGCGCCTGGTGGCGGCGGTGCGTCCGGGCGACACGGTGGCGCGCCTGGGCGGCGACGAATTCGTGGTGCTGCTGCCCGACGTCAGCGGCAGCGCCGAATGCCGCCGCGTGGGCGACCGCATCATCGACGCGCTGGCCACGCCGTGCCAGATCGAGGGCCACAGCCTGCACATTTCTCCCTCGATCGGGATCTGCCTGTACCCGGACGACGGCCTCGATGTCGAGACCCTGATGCGCCACGCCGACGCCGCCATGTACCAGGCCAAGGCGGCCGGCCGCAACAACTACCAGTTCTTCACCCAGCGCATGCACCAGGCGGCGTCGCGCCACTTCGAACTCGAGACCAGCCTGCGCGGCGCGCTGGCGCGCGACGAATTCGAGCTGCACTACCAGCCGATCATGTGCACCGTCACGCGCCGTCCGCGCGCGCTGGAGGTGCTGCTGCGCTGGCGCCGCGCGCGCGCCGACGGCGCGAGCGAGCTGGTGGGGCCGGACGAGTTCATCCCGATCCTGGAAGAAAACGGCATGATCGTGGCGGTCGGCGAATGGGTGATCCGCAGCGCCTGCGCCCAGAACGTGGCGTGGGCACGCGACGGACTGGACGTGGTGCCGCTGGCGATCAACCTGTCGGCGCGCCAGTTCATGCACCAGGGCCTGGTCGAGTCGATCCGCGCCAGCGTCAGCGAGACCGGGATCGACCCGGCGTTGGTGGAGTTCGAGATCACCGAGACCGCGCTGATGCAGCACGGCGGCCAGACGCTGGAGATTCTGCGCCAGATCAAGGCGATGGGGATGTGTTTGTCGATCGACGACTTCGGCACCGGCTATTCGAGCCTGGCCTACCTGAAGCGCTTCCCGGTCAAAAAGATCAAGATCGACCGCGCCTTCGTGCGCGAGCTGGAAGGCAGCAACGAGGACCGCGCCATCGTGGCGGCGGTGATGGCGCTGGCCAACAGCCTGCAGCTGTCAGTGGTGGCCGAAGGCGTCGAGACAGAAGGGCAGTACGCGCTGCTGCGTTCGTTCGGCTGCCAGTTCGCGCAGGGTTACCTGTTTGCGCGCCCGCTGCCGGCGCACGAGGTCGGGCGTTTGCTGGCAGGGTAGGAGAATGGATCGGTAGCGCGGGCCGGGGTTGAACGCGTCGGCGGCAGAACGCGGGGCCGCCTGGGCCAACCCTACGTAGGGTTGGCAGCTTCGCTGCCGACGCGTTCAATCACCCCGCGCGCCGCTACACTGCTCGCTTCAATCGTCGATCGTCGCCACCACCGGCGCATGATCCGACGGCTGTTCCCACTTGCGCGTCTCGCGGTCGATGGCGCAGGCGCTGCAGCGCCTGGCCAGCGCATCGGACAACAGGATGTGGTCGATGCGCAGGCCGCGGTTGCGGCGGAACGCCATCTGGCGGTAATCCCACCAGCTGTACTGCTTCTCGGGCTGCTCGAACAGGCGGAACGCATCCGCCAGGCCCAGTCCCATCAGCGACTGCAGCGCCTCGCGTTCCGGCGCCGAACAGTGGATGCGGCCTTCCCATTCGGCCGGATCGTGCACGTCGCGGTCTTCGGGCGCGATGTTGTAGTCGCCCAGGATCGCGAATTGCCCATGCGCCGCCATCTCGGCCGCCACCCACTCGCGCAGCGCCGCCAGCCAGCCCAGCTTGTAGGCGTACTTGTCGGAACCGACTTCCTGTCCGTTCGGCACATAGGCGCAGATGAAGCGCACGCCGCCGATCGTGGCTGCCAGCAGGCGCTGCTGCTCGTCGGCGTAGTGCGGGTTGTTCCTGACCACGTCCTCGATCGGCAGCCGCGACAGGATGGCGACGCCGTTATAGGTCTTCTGGCCCGAGAAGGCAACCTGGTACCCGGCGGCGTTCAGTTCGGCCAGCGGGAACTTGTCGTCCGTGAGCTTGGTTTCCTGGATGCAGAGCACGTCGACAGGATTGGCGTCGAGCCATTGCAGCAGGTGGGAGAGGCGGACTTTCAGGGAGTTGACGTTCCAGGTGGCGATCTTCATGGTGCTTTTCTACGGTAACGGACGATGTGATGGCGCAGGCATCCTTGTGATTCAAGGTATTGCCGAATGCCAATTCAACAGTATAGGCGCTGGGCGCCATTCCGGTGCAAATCCGCCTCAGTAGGATTACGTAGTTTTCTTCTTCAGCAAGGCAAATACAGGATACCGATCGGTACTTTTTGTTGCGCTCGACTGGCAATCATTCGATATAATTGGTAGAATCGCAACGTTTAACAACATAAACTGTTAATAAAAATACACAAAACATTGCTCCAGATCGCTATCGGGACTATAACGTGACAAGGACAGGGTTTCCGTCATGCTTTAAGTAGATTTGTTGCTTGTTGGTAATAATAAAATTGCGTAGGTGCAACTTAAGATGTACCATGTGTGTGTCGTGAGGGAAGAGGCCAGGTAGAGACCGACACGCGCACAATTGTCGAGGCCAGTCGACGTGCGGTAGTGGTACTATTGTGAAATATTCGGTTTCACGAGTTAATAATCCGAACGCAGATTTGAAAAGGACAGAAATGCGCAGTGCATTCGAAGCATGGGCCCAGCGTGAAGGCCACATCGTTCGCCGTCGCGAAGACAAGCCCGAGGAATACCTCGTTTTTGAAACCCAACGCCGCTGGGTGATCTGGCAAGCCGCGCTGGCGCATGGCGCGAAGGCGGCGGCCGATGCGCCGTCCAAGTTCGCCAAGGACGCCGAGAAGCCGGCCGCGATCGCGCCCGACGAAGCCGCCGTGCGCAACCGCGTGCTGAACGAAGTGCTGGACGCATTCAGCGAACTGGACGAGACCGCCGGCATGGAAGGCGTGCTGAAGGTCATCCAGGGCCTGAAGAAGAAGCAGAAGGCCGAGGCCGAAAAGGTCTGAGCCGCGCCGGCTTGATGTTTTACCGCCATTACAAGGGCGGCATTTATGCGCTGGTGTGCGAGGCGGTGCTGGAGGCGGACCATACGCCCGTGATGGTCTACCGCGGGCGGGACGGCGCCGTCTGGGTGCGTCCCCGCGCCGCCTTTTTCGAAACCGTCGAGGTCGACGGCGTGGCGCTGCCGCGCTTTGCGCCGGTCGAGGCGCCGCCGGACTGGCCATGCGCGCCGCCGGCCGCACGGTCCGCCGCGTAGTTCGTCACGCAGTGCGCTTGCCGCATCGTGCGGACACCTTCAGTATTTGCCCGATGCTGCCGTTAAAGGGAGCATCAGCAATCAGGTGTCCCTCATGCCGTTTCCATTCCGCTCATTCGTCGCCGTCGCCGTAGTCTCCCTGTCCACCTTGCTGGGCGGGTGCGCGACCATTTCCGATTCTCCCGTCCAGCAGCTCGAACTGCATGCCGTGCTCGACCATCGCGAGATCGGCGGGGTGGGGTGCATCCTCAGCAATGACAGCGGGCGCTGGTACGTGGTGGCGCCGGGACGGGTGACCGTCACCCGCAGCGCGCAGCCGTTGTCGGTGAGCTGCAAGAAGGAAGGCAGTGCGGTTGCCGCCGAAGTGGTGCAGGCGCGGCTCGATACCAGCAATTTGATCGGCAACGTCGTCATCAGCGCGGGGCTGGGATATTTCGTCGACCGGCACTCGGGGGCGGGTTACGGCTATCCGGCGGTGCTGACGGTGTTGATGCAGGCGGGGCGGAAGGAGCAGGAGGCGCAGGCGGCTGCGGAGAATGCGATGGCGGCGCGGATGTTCTGAACGCCGGCGACGTTTCATTTCACCGCTGCCTTGACACCGTCATTGTTGCCGGTGGCAGCAATGACGGTCTGGAAGCTGACAAACTAATCAGGCGACATTCGCCGCCCGATCAATTCCATTACACGCGATTCATCAGGAACGTGGTCAGGAGCGGCACCGGACGACCGGTTGCGCCCTTGTTCGCGCCCGACTTCCAGGCGGTGCCGGCGATGTCCAGGTGAGCCCAGGTGTACTTGCGGGTGAAGTTCTCCAGGAAGCAGGCCGCCGTGATCGAGGCCGCGCCCGGGGTGCCGATGTTGGCCAGGTCGGCGAAGTTCGACTTCAGCTGGTCGTTGTAGATCTCGCCCAGCGGGAAGCGCCATGCCACGTCGCCGGCCTGCTTGCCGGCATCCAGCAGCTCGGTCGCCAGCGCGTCGTGCGCGGCGTCGTCGCGGGTGAACAGGCCGCTGGTGTGGTGGCCCAGGGCCACGATGCAGGCGCCGGTCAGGGTCGCGATGTCGACCACCGCCGCCGGCTTGAAGCGCTCGGCGTAGCTCAGGGCGTCGCACAGGATCAGGCGGCCTTCGGCGTCGGTATTCAGGATCTCGATGGTGGTGCCGTTCATCGCGGTGACGATGTCGCCCGGTTTCGAAGCGCGGCCCGACGGCATGTTTTCGCAGGCCGCCACGATGCCGACCACGTTCAATTTGAGGCCCATCTCGCCGATGGCGCGGAAGGTGCCCAGCACCGAGCCGGCGCCGCACATATCGTATTTCATCTCGTCCATGCCAGGACCAGGCTTGAGCGAAATGCCGCCGGTGTCGAAGGTGATGCCCTTACCGACCAGCACCACCGGCGCGTCCTTCGACTTGCCGCCGTTGTGCTTGAGGACGATGAACTTCGGCGCTTCGTCGCTGCCCTTGGCCACCGACAGGAAGCTGCCCATCTTCAGCGCTTCGAGCTGCTTGCGCTCCAGCACTTCGATGTCGAAGCCGTAGTCTTCGGCGAGCTTGCGCGCGGTATTGGCCAGGAAGGTCGGGGTGCAGACGTTCGGCGACAGGTTGCCCAGTTCGCGCGTCAGGTTCATGCCGTTGGCGATCGCCGCGGCCTGGGTCAGGGCGGTCTTGCCGATGGTGCCAGCTGCGGCGCCGTTCGGGGCCGCGACCACGATCTTGCGCACGCCGCTGATGGCCGGATCTTTCTTGCTCTTCTGGCCGTCGGTACGGAATTCGGCTTCGCTGGCGCCCAGCACCAGCGCGCGCAGCGCCCAGTTTGCGTCGCGCTCTTTCACGCTATCGAGCGGGAATGCGATAATGGCATCGTTCGAACCGAGCGTGCCGAACACCTTCAGCGTGGCGCTGACGGCGGAAGCAAAGCTTTTCTCGGTAACCGTTTCATCGGCGCCCATGCCGACCAGCAGCACGCGTGCCGCGGTCACGCCGGCCACGCCGCGCAGCAGCAGGGTCGAACCGGGTTTGCCGCTGATGTCGCCCGACTTGAGCGCAGCGCTGATCGCACCGTTTGCGTCCAGCGCTTGTGCAGCAGCCGACAGTTTCTTGTTCTCGAACACCGCCACTGCCAGGCAGCCGGTTTTCGCAGCGGCCAGGGTGTTTTTTGTGTCGAATGCTTTTATGCTAAAGTCCATTTGGTTCTCCGTTGACTTGTTCGCGGCGGACTGCCTAATCTGCAATTATAACGACTCTATTGAATGATTTTCCGACGTTCCCTGCAACGTGAATTGGCGAGCGCCGCTGGCGCTACGTTCACGGTGCTGTTTTCCATCCTGGTCACCTGGACCCTGATCGCCATCCTGGGCCGGGCCGCGGGCGGCAAGGTGGCATCCGGCGACGTGCTGGCGCTGATCGTGTTCCGCAGCGCCGAGCTGCTGCCCATCATCCTGATCCTCACCAGCTTCATCGCCGTGGTGGCCACCGTCACGCGCAGCTACCGCGATTCCGAGATGGTGGTGTGGTTCGCCTCGGGCCAGTCGCTGGTGGCCTGGATCCGTCCGGTGCTCACGCTCGGCCTGCCGATGGTGGCCCTGGTCGCCACGCTGTCGCTGGTGGTCACGCCGTGGGCCAAGATGAAGAGCGCCGAATTCGTCGAGCGCTTCCAGAAACGCGAAGACCTGCAGCGCGTGGCGCCGGGCCAGTTCCGCGAATCGAGTTCGAACGACCGCGTGTTTTTTGTGGAGCGCAGCACCGAGGGTGCGACCGTGGTGCAGAACGTGTTCGTCAACAGCGTCGACGGCAACAACCATTCGGTGGTGGTGGCCAAGCAGGGCGTGATCGAGACCGACGCCAAGGGCGGCCAGTTCCTGGTGCTCAGCAACGGCCGCCGCTACGAGGGCGTGCCGGGCCAGGCCGATTTCCAGACCATGGAGTTCGAGCGCTACAGCATGCGCGTCGCCACCCAGGTGCCGGTGCTGGGCGCCGATGTGCCGGTGGCGGCGCTGTCCACCCCCGTGCTGCTGGCCGCGCCGAACCGCTTCTCGGAGGCCGAACTGCTGCAGCGCATCGCCGCGCCGATCACCTGCCTGGTGCTGATGCTCCTGGCGATCCCGCTGGGATTCGTCAATCCGCGCGCCGGTTCGTCGGCCAACATGATCCTGGCGCTGCTGATCTTCTTCACCTATAACAACCTGGTGCGCCTGTCCGAGGCCAGCGTCAAGCAGGGCAAGATCAGCTTCGCGATGGGCTGGTGGCCGCTGCACCTGGCCGCGATCCTGGTGGTGCTGGCGCTGTTCGCCTGGCGCCTGAACGTAAACCACCGCTATCACCCGCTGGTCATGCTGGGTGCCTTCAAGCGCCGCCGCCTGCTGAACAAGGCGCCGCTCGCCGCACGCGAGGAGGCCAGGGCAGAATGAAGATCCTCGATCGCTACTTCACCATCAATATCTGCCAGGCGGTGGCCTTCGTGCTGATCGCGTTCCTGGCGCTGGTCGCCTTCATGGACCTGACCAGCATCCTGCCGTCGGTCGGCAAGAACGACTTCGGCATCCAGCACGCCTTTTTATACGTGCTGCTGCTGGTGCCCGGCAACGTGTACCAGGTGATGCCGGTGGCGGCGCTGATCGGCACCATCTATACGATGGCCCAGTTCGCGGCCAGCTCCGAATTCACCATCATGCGCGCCTCGTCGATGTCGACCCGCCAGGCGGCCTGGATCCTGTTCAAGATCGGCGCGCTGTTCGTCATCGTTGCCTTCATCTTCGGCGAGTTGATCACGCCGCGCACCGCGCCGGTGGCCGAACGCATGCGCGTGACGGCCAAGGGCAGCGCGGTGTCGACCGAATTCCGCTCCGGCATGTGGACCAAGGACAGCGTGCACGAAAACGGCGTGCGCGGCCGCATCACCGGTTCGCGCTTCTTCAACGTGCGCCGCATCGCGGCCGACGGCCAGCTCGAAGACGTGCGGCTCTACGAGTTCGACAACAATATGCGCATCCGCTCGCTGGTGACGGCGGCGCGCGGCGTCTACGGCGGCAACAACACCTGGCGCCTGCAGGACGTCAGCGAAACCCTGTTCACCAACAGCCGCGAGCTGCCGGCCCCGGGTTCGGCGGTGCCGGCCGGCCAGACCATCCAGAGCACCTATGGACAGGAGACGGCGGCCGTGAGCACGCGCAAGCTGCCGACCTACGAGCTGGCCTCCGAGATCACGCCGCGCATCCTGTCGGTGTCGCGCTCGGACCCGGAACGCATGTCGGCGGTCGAACTGGCCGTGTACACGCGCCACCTGGCCGAGAATCGACAGGAAACGGAACGCTTCAAGGTCGCGTTCTGGAAGAAGCTGATTGACCCGCTGTCGATCTTCGTGCTGATGGCGCTGGCCCTGCCGTTCGCCTACCTGCACACCCGCAGCGGCGGCGTCAGTCTCAAGATCTTCATCGGCATCATGATCGGCGTGAGCTACCTGTTGATCAACTCCCTGTTCTCGCACCTGGGCGTCTTGACCATCCTGCCGGCCTTCCTGACGGCGGTGGCCCCGAGCATGCTGTTCCTGCTCATGGCGCTGGGTGCGCTGTGGTGGGTGGAGCGACGCTGATGGCACGTGGACTGATTCTCTTTGCCCATGGCGCGCGCGCCGCCAGCTGGGCCGCGCCGTTCGAGCGCCTGCGCGAGCAGGCGGCGGCGCGCCTGCAAGACACCGAAGTGGCGCTGGCCTTCCTCGAGCTGATGACGCCCGGCCTGCCGGAAGTGGCGGCTGGCATGGTCGCGCGCGGCATCAATGACATCACCGTTGTTCCGGTGTTCCTGGGGCAGGGCGGGCATCTGCTGCGCGACCTGCCGGCGCTGGCCGACCAACTGCGCGCGGCGCATCCGGGCCTGCAGTTGAATGTGGTCGGCGCGATCGGCGAAGACGACGGCGTGCAGCGCGCCATGGCCGACTACTGCGTGGCGGCGCTCGGCTGAGGGCTGTTTGCCGTCCTGGCAAGCTATGCAAACGATCGCTGGTTGATCGTGATCTTATGTTAATTTAACACGCGTTCCGTATCATTTTGCCGCATAAAATTCAGAACAAGCTGTCAAACACGTGGTGAGCTCGTGCATGATGGATCCTGACCCTTCCGCGCCTTGCGCGCGACTTCTTCAGGATTGCATTTCATGTATACCGAACCTGACTACGCCCCGGTCGGCATCGTCGACGACCGCGACACCCTGTTCTCGACCCTGCAGCGCGGCGACCTGGCCGCCACCCTGAGTCCCATCGACACCGGCCTCGCAACCGGCGGGCGCTGGGTGATCGACGCCGAATCGCGCCCGGGCCTGTTCACGATCGACTACGATCCCGCGGTAGACACCAGCGCGCGCCTCTTGATCGCGGATGCGTCGAAGCTGCAGCCCGGCGCGCCGGTGACGGTCACGGTGCACTACTACGACCACTTCCAGCTCGACGCCAACGGCAAGCCGCTGGCCGGGCGCGGCATCGCAGAAACCCTGGTGTATTCGGTGGAGGCCGGGGCCACCAAAGCGCTGGAACACTTCGGCAACGAGTTCGCGCTCGGTGTGGCCAGCCAGAATGCGGCCCCGGCGATGGCGACGCTGGCCGACGGCGGCTTCGTCACCGTGTGGCAGGCGTCCAGTACGGACGGCGGCCAGCTGTGGGCGCAACTGCGCGACGCCGGCGGCAACGCGCGCGGCGCGGCCTTCGCCGTCACCTCGGCGCCGGATGCCGCCGCCGAAGGCGAGCCGAGCGTCGCCGCGCTGCACGACGGCCGCTTCGTGGTCGCCTATACGGTACGCAGCGGCGAGGCGGCGCACATCGCCTATCGCATCGTCGGTCCTGACGGCAGCGCCGGCGCCCAGCAGTTCGCCGACACCGGCGCCGCCGCCGACACCGCCATGCCCGACGTCGCCGTGCTGGACGATGGTTCGTTCGCGCTGGCCTGGCGCGCCGGCGGCCAGGTGCAGGTGCGCCAGTTCGGCCTTGATGGCGCGCCGCTCGGCGCGCAGCAGACCTTCGGCGCCCTCGGCAGCGCCTACGATCCCGACATCGTGGCGCATGGTTCCGGCTTCGTCGTGGCCTGGGGCGAGATCGGTGACGGCAATGTGTACGCCGCCGGGCCGGGCCAGGCGCCGGCAATCGTCAGCGGCGACGGCTACGCCGCCACCCTCAGCACCGCCGCGCCGCTCGCCAGCATCGCGGCGCTGAGCGATGGCGGCTACGTCGTGGCCTGGGACAGCTACCTGAATTCGCCCTACGGCTTCGCCCAGAGCGACATCTTCTTCCAGCGCTACGACGCCGCCGGCCATGCCGCAGGCAGCAGGGTCCAGGCCAACGTCGACGGCGGCGCGGGACGCTTCGCGGCCTCGGTGGCGGCCCAGGACGACGGCGGCTTCGTGATCGGGTGGCAGTCGCAGGCCGGCGACTTCGACGGCAACGGCATCTTCGCGCGCCGCTTCGATGCGTCCGGCACGGCGCTCGACGTGCGCGAGTTCGCGGTCAACGAACTGCGCCAGGGCGACCAGGCCAGCCCGGTCTTGAGCACACTGGCCGGCGGCGGGCTGGCGACGGCATGGGTCGATACCCAGGCCGACGGCACGCTGCAGGTCGAGGCGCGCGTGCTGGCCGCAGACGCTCCGGCAGCGCCGGCAGCGCCGGCGCAGCCCGGCACCGGCACGCTCGCCGGCGGCGGCAGCCTGGTGGCCACGCAGGTGACAGGGACGGCGGCGCGCGACCTGTTCGTCGCCGGCGCCGGCAGCCACGCGATCGATGGCGGCAGCGGCATCGATACCGTGGTCTATCGCGGCGCGCAGAGCGCCTTCGCGCTCGACCCCGGCGCGGACGGCTTCCACGTCACCGGCCACGCCGGCGGCGGCGCCGACACGCTGCGCAACGTCGAGCGGCTGGTGTTCGACGACGGTAACGTGGCGCTCGACGTCGACGGCACGGCAGGGCAGGCCTACCGGCTGTACCAGGCGGCCTTCGATCGCGCGCCGGACGCCGAAGGACTGGCGTTCTGGATCGGCGCGATGGATGGCGGCATCAAGCTGCAGGACGTGGCGCGCAGCTTCCTCGCCAGCGCCGAGTTCACCGGCCGCCATGGCCAGATGAGCGACGCCGGCTTCCTCGAGGTGCTGTACCAGCACGTGCTGCACCGCGCGCCCGATGCGGCGGGCTTCCAGTTCTGGCGCGATGCGCTGCAGGTGCACCACGTGGCGCGCGAAGCCGTGCTGGCGCAGTTCAGCGAGAGCGCCGAGAACCGGGAGCAGGTGTCCGACGCGATCGCGCACGGCATCGCGTATGGTGGCGTGGACGGCGGCGCGGCGGGCGCCGGCTGCACGATCGAGGGCGGAAGCGGACTCGATACCGTGGTGTATTGCGGCGCCAGGGACGCTTATGCGCTGGCGCTCGGCCAGGACGGCTTCCAGGTGAATGCGCTGGCGGGCGGCGGCGCCGATACGCTGCACGGGGTCGAGCGGCTGGTGTTCAATGACGGCCAGGTGGCGCTCGACATCGACGGCGCCGCGGGCCAGGCCTACCGGCTGTACCAGGCCGCTTTCGACCGCGCGCCGGACCTGGAAGGGCTGGGATTCTGGATCGGGGCGATGGACAGGGGCGTGGGACTGCAGGACGTGGCGCGCAGCTTCGTCGGCAGCGCCGAGTTCACCGATCGCTATGGCCCGACGACGGACACGCAATTCCTCGACCTGCTGTACCAGCACGTGCAGCACCGAGAACCCGATGCGGCGGGCTTCCAGTTCTGGAGCGACGCGCTGCAGGTGGCCCATGCGCCGCGCGAAGCGGTGCTGGCGAGCTTCAGCGAGAGCGCCGAGAACCAGGCGCAGGTGATCGGCTCGATCCAGCACGGGATCGACTTCATCGGCTGGGCGGCTACCTAAGCGTCAGAACGCGTGGCGCACGCCGAGCGCGGTGCCACGCAGTTTCGCGCCGGTGTCCGGGGCCAGGCCCGGGTTCAGGCCCGGGTTTAGTCCCGGGTTTAGTCCATTGATGGCGAAATCGACGCCGGCGCGCGCATCGTTGTGGATGCGCGTGTGGAACGCGAACAGCGAGGTGCGCTTCGACAGCGCGACGTCGTAGCCGATCGTGGCGTGCAATGCGCCGGTATCGGGACCGGCGGCCGCAAAGCCGATATTGCCCACGGCGTCACCCTTGCCGTCCTGTGCCTTGGCCACGCCCAGGCGCAACGCATGCGCGCCCATCTGACGGGTTGCCGACACGTACCAGGCGCCGCGCCGCAGGCTGCCGCTGCGCGCCTGATAGTCCAGCCGCTCGCCAATCACGGCCAGCCGGGTGTCGCCGAAGCGGTACGCCAGCGCCAGCCGGGTGCCGCGGTCGGTGCGGCCCGGACCCTGGTAGTCGCGGTGCCGCTCGTGCCCCAGGCTGGCGAACAGCGAACCGCGTTCGAACAGCAGGACGCCGGAATCGAGCGCTGGCCGCGCGCCGTCCGGCGCGCGCTCTTCATTGAAACCATGCGCCAGGCGTAGCGACAGGCCGCGCCAGTTTGGGGTCCAGTAGTGCAGGCTGTTCTTCTGGCGGCGGTCGAACGAGGCGGTGTCGGTCACGTTGTCGGCATTCGATGCCGAGCCGTTGCCCATGATGCTCATGTAGCCGGCGGTGGTCGGATAGAACGGATCGAGCCCGGACGTGGCCGAGTTGTAGGGCGTGGTCCAGTTGCCGGCGAATAGCGTGCCCCACGCTCCCTCGAGACCGATGCGGGTGTCGCGCGCCGCGATGGCGCCGGCGCCGGTATCGGGCGACAGCGTGCCTTCGACCTGGAACAGCAGGCGCGTGCCGGCGCCGAGCGCTTCGTTGCCGCGCAGGCCCAGCACCGAGCGGTAGTTCGACAGGCGGGTGACGCTATGGCGCCCGCCATCGGCGGCGTCACGGTGCATCGCTTCCAGGCCGACGTTCAGGCGCGCATAGATCTGCAGCGCATCGGATTGGGCCCACGCGCTGGCGGGCAGGCAAGCCGGCAACAGCGCCAGCAGGCATGGTGCGGCAAGGCGGATGGCGAGGGTCTGTGGAGGTGGGAACATCGCCCCATTATCGCTGCGCGGACGCGCAGCCGGCCCCTCCAAAAGTGGGGTGGATTGATCCCCATTGAGGGGTTCCCGACCAGACATTTCTCTGTGCGAGCATCGATGGCTTCGATGAAGGCTGGTGAATGTTCGACGCCAACGGCTTCTCGGCCGAAGCGGCGGCGAAAACCTGGTCGCCAGCGCGACCTGGCGGTGAGCGCAAGGTCAATGAGAAGACGCCGATGAACGGTCGGCGCAGCCGCCCACGCTACGATTGGTGTTCGCGTCTGGCAAGCGCTTCGCCCATCATCACCAGCACCGGGCCATGGCCGGGCTCCAGGCCGCTGGCCAGGTCGGTGAGGGTCAGGCGCAGGATGCGTTCGTCCGGGCGGCTGCAGTTCTCGACCACCACCACCGGCAGGTCGGGGCGGCGCCCTTCGGCCAGCAGGCGTTCGGCGGTGGCGGCGGCTTCGCGTCCGCCCATGTACTGGACCAGGGTGTCGGTTTCAGGGAGGGCCGGATGATCCGGCTCGTCAGGGGCGGTGCTGGAGGTGAAGAAGGCGACGCTGCGCGCCACGCCGCGCTTGGTCAGCGGCTGACGGGTTGCGGCGGCGGCGGCAACGGCGGTGGTGATGCCGGGGACGACGTCGACCTCGATACCCTCGGCTTCCAGCGCGCGCAATTCTTCGTCGGCGCGGCCGAACAGCATCGGGTCGCCGCCTTTCAGGCGCACCACCAGCGCGTACTTGCGCGCGCATTCGACCAGCTGCTGGTTGATCAGGGTCTGGGCGGTGGAGCGCTGGCCGGAACGCTTGCCGACCGAGATTTTCTCGGCGCGCGCGCACAGTTCCAGCATCTCGGGCGTGACCAGGGCGTCGTACAGCACCACGTCGGCCTGGGCCAGCAGGCGCGCGCCGCGCACCGTGATCAGGTCAGCCGCGCCGGGACCGGCTCCTACCAGAAATACCTTGCCCAACGCCGCCATGCTTGACCCTTACCCAGAAGTTATGAAGTTTGCTCGATGCGGATCATACCCGCTGCGACGGTCTGGTGGGTAACTTCGTCGATCAGGATGAAGGCGCCGGTGGCGCGGATGTCGGCGTAGGCGTCGGCCGCCAGCGGCTGCTGGACGGTCAGCTGCACGCGCGCGATGTCGTTGAGCTTGAGGCCTTCGGCTGCGTGGCGTTCCTGCGTGTTCACGTCGAGGATGGTGTCCACCCTGGTCACCTTGGCCGCGGTCTGGCGCGTGCCGTGCTTGATCCAGTACTTGCGGCGCAGGTCGAGCGCTTCGTCCGACATCCAGCACACGTCGGCCGTCACCTGCTTGAGCGAGGTGGCCGGCTGTTCTGCTCCCGCCAGCATGTCGCCGCGCGAGACGTCCACGTATTCGTTCAGCACCAGGGTCACCGATTGTCCGGCCACGGCCGATTCGAGCGAACCGTCGAAGGTGACGATCTCTTTCACGGTCGCGCTCTGGTTGGAGGGCTGCACCACCAGCTTGTCGCCGACCGCCACGCGGCCGGACTCGATGCGGCCCATGTAGCCGCGGAAGTCGTTGGCTTCGTGGCCGTTATGGCGCGCCACCAGCTGCACCGGGAAGCGGAACGGCGCGGCGTGCGCCTCGTCGTAGACCGACAGCGACTCGAGCAGCTCGATCAGGGTCGGGCCTTCGTACCACGGCATCTTGTCGGACGACGTCACCACGTTGTCGCCGGCCAGCGCCGACAGCGGGATCGCGGTGATGTCCTTCAGGCCGAGCGATTGCGCGAACTCGCCGTAGGCCTTGACGATGCGTTCGTAGACGCTGCGGTCGTAATCGACCAGGTCCATCTTGTTCACGGCCACCACCACGTGCTCGATCTGCAGCAGTTTGGCGATGGTCGAGTGGCGCTTGGTCTGGGTGAGCAGATCGACGCCGCCGTCCTCGCGCAATTTGACTTTCGACACGTCGATCAGGATGATCACGGCGTCGGCGGTCGAGGCGCCGGTGACCATGTTGCGGGTGTACTGCTCGTGGCCCGGGGTGTCGGCGATGATGAACTTGCGCTTGGGCGTGGCGAAGTAGCGGTAGGCGACGTCGATCGTGATGCCCTGTTCGCGCTCGGCTTCCAGGCCGTCGGTCAGCAGCGACAGGTCGATGGTGTCGCCCACGGTGCGCTTGTGCTTGGCGCGCGAGACGGCAGCCAGCTGGTCGGCGAAGATGCCCTTGCTGTCGAACAGCAGGCGGCCGATCAGGGTGCTCTTGCCGTCGTCGACGGAGCCGGCGGTGATGAAGCGCAGCAAAGAGCGGTCGCCGGTCTGGGTCAATTTTTCGGTCATGGCGTTCATCAGAAGTATCCTGCCTTTTTACGTTTTTCCATCGACGCTTCGGACGTCTGGTCGTCCATGCGGGTCGCGCCGCGTTCGGTGATGTCGGTGATCGCGGTCTCGGCGATGATGTTGTCGACGGTGGACGCATCGGACGCGACCGGGCAGGTGCACGAAATGTCGCCCACGGTGCGGAAGCGCACCACGCGGGTCTCGACGGTTTCGCCTTCGCGCGCCGGAGTCAGGGGCGTCAGCGGCACCAGCAGGCCGTTACGCGGAATCACCTGGCGCTCGTGCGCGAAGTAGATCGACGGCAGCGCCAGCTGTTCGCGGGCGATGTACTGCCACACGTCCAGCTCGGTCCAGTTCGAGATCGGGAACACGCGCATGTTCTCGCCCGGATGCACGCGGGTGTTATACAGGTCCCACAGTTCCGGACGCTGGGCTTTCGGGTCCCACTGGCCGAACTCGTCGCGGAAGGAGAAGATGCGCTCCTTGGCGCGCGCCTTTTCCTCGTCGCGGCGGGCGCCGCCGATGCAGGCGTCGAAGCCGTGTTCGGCGATGGTTTCGAGCAGCGTCACCGCTTGCGCCGCGTTGCGCGAATCGGTTTGCGGATTGCGCAGGCGCACGGTGCCGCGCTTGATCGAGTCTTCGACGCTGCCGACGATCAGGCGTTCGCCCAGCTCGGCGGCGCGGGCGTCGCGGAAGGCGATCACTTCGTCGAAGTTGTGGCCGGTGTCGATGTGCACCAGCGGGAACGGGAATTTGCCGGGGCGGAAAGCCTTTTCGGCCAGGCGCAGCAGCACGACGGAATCCTTGCCGCCCGAGAACAGCAGGGCCGGGTTGGTGCATTCGGCCGCCACTTCGCGCAGGATGTGGATCGCTTCCGATTCCAGCGCGTCCAGGTGGGCCGCGTTGACGTCGCTCAGGTTGATATTGTCGCTTACGGTTGTCATGTCTGTGCCTGTGCTAGTCGTGGCTCAAGCTGCCACGGATTTGATGCGGATAAGTTTGCCGTCCACCACGTGCAGACCGCATTCCTTCGATTCCGGGTTTTCCCACCACCAGCGGCCGGCGCGCACGTCCTCGCCCGGCTGGATGGCGCGGGTGCAGGGTTCGCAGCCGATCGAGGGGTAGCCGCGGTCGTGCAGGACGTTGTACGGGACCTGATGCTCGCGCAGGTACTCCCAGATGTCGGCTTCGCTCCAGTCGGCCAGCGGGTTGAACTTCTGCATGCCGTGGCCGAGGTCGTCTTCTTGCACGGCCAGTTCGGCGCGCGTGGTCGATTGCGAGCGGCGCTGGCCGGTGATCCACGCCTGCTTTCCGGCCAGGGCGCGGCCGAGCGGCTCGACCTTGCGGATGCGGCAGCATTCCTTGCGCATCTCGACGCTGTCGTAGAAGGCGTTCAGGCCGTTCCGGGTGACGTAGGCATCGACGGCTTCCGGCTGCGGCTTGAACAGGGCGATGTCGTAACCGTAGGTTTGCTTGACGCGGTCGATCATCGACAGCGTCTCGGCGTGCAGACGCCCGGTCTCGAGCGAGAAGATGCCGATCGGCAGTTGATCCTTGAAGATCAGGTCGGTCAGCACCATGTCTTCGGCGGCCAGGCTCGAGGCGAACACGGCCGGCGAGAAATCGCGCGCAATACGGGCCAGGATCGCGCGGGTTTCTTCCACGCGACGGTGCAGGTCGCTCATGTTGTCAAACTCCTAGATGCCGGCGCCGACGTCGCGGTGTTCGGCAGGGACGTCCCGTGGCGCGCGGCGGAACAGCGGCAGCGGATTGTCGACCGAGGCCTGGTAGGTTTCCGAGAACACCGACAGGCCCTTGAGCGCATCGTGGATGCTGCGGTCCTGGCGGGTGGCGTAGGCGTCGAAGCCGCAGCGCGCCATCTGGAACAGCTGGTCGCGCAGCACGTCGCCGATCGCGCGCAGTTCGCCGGTCCAGCCCAGGCGCTTGCGCAGGTTGAAAGCGGTCGAGTAGCCGCGGCCGTCGGTGAATTTCGGGAAATCGACGGCGATCACGGCAAAGCGCTGCAGGTCGTCCTTCAGTGCTTCCGCACGTTCGTCAGGAGCGAGCCAGATGCCCAGGGCAGGGCGCTCGGCCAGCGCGTCGCGCTGGGCCTGCCACACGGTCAGCGGGACGATGATCTTGCCGGCCGGGACTTCCACGGTGTCAGGTGTCTGGCCTTCGTCCAGGCGCAGCACGCTCCAGTCGTCATTGACGACTGCGCGGCCTTTGATGATTTGCGGGTGTGAATCAAGCATAGTGGTCCTCTCCGGTCAGTTCGCCCGCCGCGATCGGAGTGGCATACACATGTTCCTTGAACGGCGCGATGCCGAGGCGCTGCACGGTGTCGACGAAGCGTTCGCCTTCGACACGACATTGCACATAGGTTTCCAGCAGGCGGCCGACGACTTCCGGCATCTGCGTGGCCGAGAACGACGGCCCGATGATCTTGCCGATGCTTGAGTCGTTGCCCTGGGCGCCGCCGATCGACACCTGGTACCACTCGCTGCCGTCCTTGTCCACGCCCAGCACGCCGATATTGCCGACGTGGTGGTGGCCGCAGGCGTTGATGCAGCCCGAGATGTTCAGTTCGATGTCGCCGATGTCGTGCTGGAAGTCGAGGTCGTCGAAGCGTTCCGCGATGGCGGCGGCGATCGGGATCGATTTCGCATTCGCCAGCGAGCAATAATCGCCGCCGGGGCAGGCGATGATGTCGGTCAGCAGACCGATGTTCGGCGTCGCCATGCCTTTCGACTTGGCCAGCTGCCACACTTCGAACAGCTGGCTTTGCTCGACGTCGGCCAGCACCAGGTTCTGCTCGTGCGTCACGCGCACTTCGCCAAAGCTGAAGCGGTCGCTAAGGTCGGCCACGAAGTCCATCTGCTCGGCGGTGGCGTCGCCCGGCGGCACGCCGGTTTTCTTCAGCGACAGGACGACCGCAGCGTAGCCCGGCACCTTGTGCGGCTTGACGTTGCGATTGAGCCAGTTGGCGAAGGCACGATTATCCGGCTGCGATGCCAGCACGTCGGTGTCGCTCAGCTCGCGATAGGCGTGCGGCTGGAACCACTTGGCGACGCGGTCAAATTCTTCCTGGGTCAAGGTTTCCGGACCATCTTTCAGGTCGGCCCATTCCGCCTCGACCTGGCGCGTGAATTCCTCCACGCCCAAGGCTTTCAGCAGGATTTTGATGCGCGCCTTGTATTTGTTGTCGCGCCGACCGTTCTGGTTATACACGCGCATCACGGCTTCGGTATAGGTCAGCAGGTGCTGCCACGGCAGGAACTCGCGGATCACGCTGCCCAGGATCGGCGTGCGGCCCATGCCGCCGCCGGCCATGAACTTGAAGCCGACTTCGCCCGATTCGCTCCGCACCACGGTCAGGCCGATGTCGTGCACGGCGATGGCGGCGCGGTCTTCCAGGGCGCCATTGATCGCCACCTTGAACTTGCGCGGCAGGGCGGCGAATTCCGGGTGGAAGGTGCTCCACTGGCGCAGGATCTCGGCGAACGGGCGCGGGTCGATGATCTCGTCCGCCGCCACGCCGGCGTATTCGTCGGTGGTGATGTTGCGGATGCAGTTGCCCGAGGTCTGGATGGCGTGCATCTCGACCGAGGCCAGGTGCTCGAGGATGTCCGGAGTCTGCTCCAGCTCGATCCAGTTGTACTGGATGTTCTGGCGCGTGGTGAAGTGGCCGTAGCCGCGGTCGTACTTGCGCGCGATATGGGCGAACATGCGCATCTGCGCGCTCGACAGCAGGCCGTAGGGCACGGCGACGCGCAGCATGTAGGCGTGGCGCTGCATATACAGGCCGTTCTGCAGGCGCAGCGGCAGGAATTCTTCTTCAAGCAGCTCACCGCTCAGGCGGCGTGCGACCTGATCGCGGTATTGTGCGATCCGTTCGCGCACGATGAGATGGTCGTAGTGGTCGTAGCGGTACATGGCCTCTGATCCGTAGCGAACAGATGTTGTTCGCCCATTAAATAATGTTCCGATGATACGGAGCGGCGCTTATATTCCAAACTACGGATAATTTATTTGCTTATATACGTAACCCGAATAAGCATCTTAAAATGTCGTTCGCTGACAAACCTGCAAGAAAAATTACATAGAATGAATCTTCACCAGCTGCGCTTCGTGCGCGAGGCCGTGCGCCAGAACTACAACCTGACCGACGCGGCCAAGGCGCTGTTCACTTCCCAGCCGGGGGTGTCGAAGGCGATCATCGAGCTCGAGGAAGAGCTCGGGGTCGACATCTTTACCCGCCACGGCAAGCGCATCCGCGGCCTGACCGAGCCGGGGCGGCTGGTGCTGCAGTCGGTCGAGCTGATCATGCAGGAAATCGACAGCCTGAAACGCATCGGCAAGGAATACGCCGCCCACGACAGCGGCAGCTTCACCATCGCCACCACCCACACCCAGGCGCGCTACATGCTGCCGAAGGTGGTGCAGGCCTTCATGCAGAAGTACCCGAAGGTGCGCCTGTCGCTGTTGCAGGGCAACCCGAAGCAGATCGCCGACATGGTCAAGAACGACCAGGCCGACCTGGCCATTGCCACCGAGTCGATCGCGGCGGTGGACAACCTGATCACGCTTCCGGCCTATCAATGGGAGCACGTGGTGGTGGCCCCGCCCGACCATCCGCTGTTCAAATCGCGCGCGGTGTCGCTGGAAGAGATCGCGACCTACCCGGTGATCACGTATGATGCCGCCTTCGCCGGCCGCAGCAAGATCGACCACGCGTTCGGCCTGCGCCACCTGAAACCGGACGTGCTGCTGGAAGCGATCGACGCCGACGTGATCAAGACCTATGTCGAGCTGGGCATGGGCATCGGCATCATCGCCGGCATGGCCTTCGACCCGGAACGCGACCGCAACCTGCGCGCGCTGCCGGTCGGCCACCTGTTCGGCATGAACACCTCGCGCGTGGCGATCAAGCAGGGCGCCTACCTGCGCAGCTATATCTACACCTTCATCGAGCTGCTGGCCCCGACCCTGAACCGCAAGATGGTCGAGTCGGCGATGCGCGGCGGCGAGAACTACGAACTTTGATGTATTGATGGACGAGGATTTTAAGATGGACAAGAACGCGGCAACGAACCCGGTGATCGCTTATTTCGACAGCGTCGCCGAGTTCTACGACAACGAAAGCGCCGACTATTCGGAAGAGCAGCTGGAAGACCTGGACGAAGCGCACGAGCAGATCTCGACGCTGCTGGCCGGCCACCGCATCCTGGAACTGGGCTGCGGCACCGGCGGCTGGACCGAGGTGCTGGCCGAGACGGCCGAGTCGATCGTCGCGGTCGACGCCAGCGCGGCGATGCTGGAGCAGGCGCGCACCCACGGCGACGCGCCGGCCAACGTCACCTATCGCCAGGCCGATGTGCTGGATCTGCCGGACGACCTGGCCGGCGAGGGCGGCAAGTTTACCGCCGTGTTCATGGCCGGCCTGTGGTCGCACCTGACGCGCGATCAACAGGACGTCCTGCTGGCGAGCCTCAAGAAGCGCGTCGGCAAGGACGTGCTCTTGGTGCTGTTCGACGACGAGTATGTGGAAGGCGAGAGCGCCACCATCGCCCGCACCGACCTGCAGGGCAACACCTACGAGATCCTGCAGGACGCCGACGGCAACCGCCACGAACTGCCCAAGGGCTACCCGACCGACAGCGCGCTGCGCAAGAAGCTGGGCAATGCCGGGCGCGAGATCAAGATCGCGCGCTGGGAGTTCTATCGGGTGCTGACCTGCCGCCTGAAGTAATCCTGCTATCCGCGACGCCGTGATCAATCGCCTCCTGACCGCGCTCTTTTCCTGTTCGCTGCTGGTCTCGTTTTCGTCGCACGCCGCGCAGTCGCTCTCCAGCACCGAGTGCGGCGTCGACCGGGCGCGCCTGTTGGCGCTGGACGAACAGCAGTTCGACCAGGACATGGCTGGTGGCTGGCGTGCAGTTGCGGACAAGCCGGGCTGCAACGTCGCTGCCGCCGATCTGATTCGCGACTGGCGCCGGAAGCACGGCGTCAGTCCGGGCCTGCTGATCTGGCACGAAGCGCAACTGCGCGCCTCCTCCGGCCAGACGCCGGAAGCCATCGCGCTGATGACGCAGGCACGCAGGGGCCCGGGCGTGCCGGACAAGAGCGGCTGGAACATCTACGTGGATGCCTCGATCGCCTTCCTGCGCAAGGACATGGCGGCCCTGCAGCAACAGCGCGCGAAGCTGGCCGCCGTCGCGCCGCCGAGCGGCCCGAACGCGCCGGTGATCGTGGTGGACGGCTACTTCGATGTCGACATGGGCAATGGCGAGACCATGAAAATGCGCTGGCCGCCGAATATCGACGTGGTCGACGGCTTGATCGCGTGCTTCGATAAACCGTATGCCGAGGCTTACCGCAGCGAATGCCAGCCGCGTCGCCAATAAGGAAATCATGAAGAGCAGTTCAAGCGGTGGCCTGGTCTATTCCACCGAAAGCGGGCGCATGTGCCCGGAATGCCGCCAGCCGGTCGCGCAATGCGCCTGCAAGGCCAGGAGCGTGCCGGCGGGCGACGGCGTGGTGCGCGTCTCGCGCCAGACCAAGGGCCGCGGCGGCAAGTGCGTCACGCTGGTGAAAGGCCTGGCGCTGGACGCCGCCGCATTGGCCGCGCTGGGCAAGGGGTTGCGCAGCGCCTGCGGTTGCGGCGGCACCGTCAAGGATGGCGTGATCGAAGTGCAGGGCGACCACTGCGACCTGATCATGGAAACGCTGACAAGGCTCGGCCATCAGCCCAAGCGATCCGGCGGCTGAGAGAAGCTATACTCATCGGCTTCCAAACCGCCATGGAAGCCTTCATGCAGATCGCATTCGAAACACCCGACCAACCCGACGTGCACGCCTTGATCGCGGAGCTCGACGCCTATCTGTATGCGCTGTACCCGGCCGACAGCGTGTACGCACTCGACATCGCCTCGCTGCTCGACCCCGGCGTGCTGTTCGCGGTCGTGCGCGATGGCGCCGGCGCCACGGTCGGCTGCGGCGCCATCGTGCTGAATCCCGAGTATGCCGAGATCAAGCGCGTGTATGTGCGTCCCCAGGCGCGCGGGCAAGGCCTGGCGCGCCGCCTGATGGAAGCGCTGGAGCTGGCGGCCGTGGGCCGCGGTTGCAGCACCTTGATGCTCGAGACCGGGCCTACCCAACCGGAAGCGCTGCTGTTGTATGAAGGGATGGGTTACCGCCGCCGCGGCCCGTTCGGTGATTATCCGGACGATCCGTGTTCGGTGTTCATGGAAAAGCATGCCGGCGGCGGGATTCTCCTGCGCGAATAGTCTGCTGGACCTGCAATCAGGTGACTGCTGGTCATCCTGTTCGGGTTGCTTATCGTCGCATCTTCTCGTAGACTGCCGGTCGATATTCCTGAACAGAAACTTTGCATGATCGACCATGACATCGAATGGAACGCCGGCGACCTCGCATGCGGCGACCTGGTGCTGGAACTGCGCCGCCGCGTGCGCGCCGAACCGGGCAAGGTGTTCCGCGTGATTGCGCTCGACCCGGGCGCGCCATCCGATATTCCCGCCTGGTGCACGATGACCGGCCACGCGCTGCTGGCGGTCGACGCCGACGCGCGCGCCTACATCATCCGCGCCAAAACCTAGACCGCCACAAGGAGACCCGCCATGTCCAACAAATTCCTGATCAACCTGACCAGCAGCCTCGATAACACCGACAAGGCCACCGTCGCCTTCGTCGTCGCCAATGCCGCCGTGGCGTCGGACAAGGAAACCGTGGTGTTCCTGTCGATCGAAGGCGTGCGCCTGTCGCAGCAGGGCTTTGCGGACGCGATCCACGAAGAAGGCTTCGCGCCGCTGAAGGAACTGATGGACAACTTCGCGGCCGCCGGCGGCAAGATGTACGTCTGCTCGCCGTGCTTCAAGAAGCGCAAGCTGGACGAAGAAAAACTGGTCGCAGGCGCAGTCGTCGTCGGTGGCGCCAAGCTGGTGGAGTTCATGAGCGACGGCTGCCCGAGCGTGAGCTACTAATCTCCAGTCATCTCCGTCAATAACAAGAAAGTCAGCCCCATGAGCTCCACCCGCAGAACCCTTCTCGCCGCCGGCCTCGCCGCCGCCGGCACCGTCGCACTCGGCGCCGCCGCGCCGGCACTGGCCCAGACGCGCCGCAAGCTGCGCTTCGGCGTCGGCCCGCTGCTGCCGACCGCCGAAGACACCAGGAAGGCCTATATGCCGTTCTTCGCCCACCTGGCGAAAGAACTGAACGCCGACTTCGAACTGTTCGCCACCACCGACTGGGCCGGCATGGCCGTCGCGATGGGCGCGGGCCAGCTCGACCTGGCGTGGATGGGACCGTGGGGCTACATCATCGCCAACAACAGCACCGGCTGCACCGCGCTGGCCACCGTCAAGTACGACGAGAAGCCGTTCTATCACGCGATCGTCATCGGCCGTCCTGACCTGAAAGTGACGAAATTCCCGATTGACACCAAGGGCCTCAGGATGTCGTTCGCCGATGTCGGCTCGACCTCGGGCTGGCTCGTCCCGACCTGGTATGCGAAAGAAGTCTGGAAGATCGATCCGAAGACGCATTGGAAGTACACCGAAGGCGCGACCCACGCCGCCAACGAGATGGCGGTGCAGGCAGGGCAGGCCGACATGGCCACCGACTTCGATCGCAACCGCAATGCGATGATCGAATCGGGCCGCGTCAAGCCGGGCTCGAACAAGATTCTGTGGACCTCGGCCCCGCTGCCGAATGACGCCATCGTGGTCCCGAAAGGCACGTCGCAGGCCGTCATCGACCAGATCCAGAAGATCGTCACCGCGATCACCGTGGAGCAGGCCAAGACCCTGCTGCCGGCGCACTACACCGGCTTCGTCAAGGCCGACCACGCCGCCTACGCGTCGATCGAGAAGGCCGGCATCGCGGTCGGCAAGATCAAAGCCAAGGCTTGATGCGTTCATCGTGATGTCGATGAAACGCTGGATCGCCGCCTTTGCGGTGGTGGCGTTCTACGTGGTCTGCTGGCGCGTGGCGCAGGTCGACCCGGTGCGCCTGGCCGAGGGCTTGCCCAGGCTCGGGCACTGGATCGCCTCGGCCTGGCCGCCGGCGCTGCACGAACTGCCGCTGTTCGGCGAGCGCATCGCCGAGACCATCGCGATGGCGGCGATCGGCACCACTGCCGCGATGCTGCTGGCGCTGCCGATGGCGGTGCTGGCCAGCCGCAACATCACGCCCTGGCCGCGTCTGTACTATCCGGCGCGCTGGGTGCTCAACACCCTGCGCGGCATCGACTCCTTCATCTTCGCGCTGCTGTTCGTCGCCGCCGTCGGCCTGGGGCCGTTCGCCGGCGTGATCGGCATCGCGCTGCACACCTGGGGCAGCGCCGCCAAGCTCTTGGCCGACCATATCGAGAACATGCCGATGGGGCCCCTGGACGCGGTGCGCAGCACCGGCGCCGGACGCGCCACCGCGATCGCGTATGCGGTGCTGCCCGAGATCCTGCCGGTGCTGCTCTCGAGCGGCTTGTATTGGTGGGAGTTCAACGTGCGCGCCTCGACCGTGCTGGGCGTGGTCGGCGCCGGCGGCATCGGCCTCGAACTCAAGAACAGCATGGACCTGCTCGATTTCCCGCGCCTGTTCACGATCATCGTGCTGATCCTGATCGTGGTGACGGTGCTCGACCAGGTCAGCAGCTGGCTCAGGAAACGCCTGGTATGAGCAGCCTGTTCATCGCCCACAAGATAGGCCAGCATTACGGCGCGCGCCTGGCGCTGGAAGACGTCGGCTTCACGCTCGAACGCGGCCAGATGCTGGCTTTGCTCGGGCCCAGCGGCGCCGGCAAGACCACGCTGTTTCGCTGCCTGGCCGGCCTGCAAAGTCCGGACAGCGGCCGCATCGCGCTCGACGGCGTCGAAGTGGCCTCGCTGCGCGGCCGCGAACGGCGCCGCATCGGCCTCGTGTTCCAGCAATTTAACCTGGTGCCGCGCCTGTCGGCGCTGGACAACGTGCTGGCCGGGCGCCTCGGCCACGCGCCGGCCTGGCGCAGCTGGCTGCGCCGCTTCGACGCCGCCGACGTGGCGCGGGCGCGCGACTGCCTGGCGCGCGTCGGCCTGGCCGGCCATGAAGGCCAGCGCGCCGACACGCTGTCGGGCGGGCAGCAGCAGCGCGTGGCGATCGCGCGCGCGCTGGCCCAGCAGCCCGACCTGATCATCGCCGACGAACCGGTCGCCAGCCTCGATCCGGGGTCTGGCGCCGGCATCCTCGAACTCCTGAAGTCGATCTGCCACGCCGACGGCCTGGCCGTGGTCTGCAGCCTGCACCAGCCCGAGTACGCGCGCCGCTACGCCGACCGCGTGCTGGGCCTGCGCGCCGGCCGCGTCGTCGTCGACGTCGACGCGGCATCCTTTGGCCGCGATCAGATCGACACGCTGTACGATGGCGTCATCCACGACACCCAATTCTGAACCATGACCTTCCCACATCCCCACAAGCCCGACGTCGGCTTCGACGGCGGCGACCTCGATTGCGGCAACGGCTTGCTGCTGCTGATCCGCAAGCACATCGACCCGCTGCCGCGCGGCGGCCTGCTCGAGATCCGCTCCACCGAAATCTCGGTCGATGAAGACCTGCCGGCCTGGTGCCGCATGACCGGCAACGAACTGGTATCGTTCCTGCGCGAGGGCAAGCAGCGCAGCTTCCTGGTGGCCAAGGGCAAGCTGGCCGAGCGCAGCGCCGTCGCCCCGGCGCTTGCACCGGTCAGCGGCGGCTTCGAGCCGGTCGTGGTCAAGCCGATGACCGAATTCCCGCCGCTGGCGCCGGCGCCAGGGATCGCGCCGCTGTCGGTGATGGGCATCGGCTCCTGGCCGCGTCCGCGCTGGATGCTGCAGGCGGTGCACGAGCACATGGAAGGGCGCCTCGACGACGCGGCGTTCCACGCCACCGCCGACGATGCGGTGCGCCTGGCGGTGCAGGCGCAGCTGCGCGCCGGCGCCGACGTGGTGTCGGACGGCGAGCAGCGGCGCGACAGCTATTCCAGCTTCGTCGCTTCGCGCCTGGATAACTGCCAGCTGATTCCCTTGACCGACCTGCTGCCGCTGGTGGACGACCCGGAAGAGTTCGAGCGCGAGCTGCGCGCGCTGGACGTGCCGGCCGGCGACGTGCGCCACCCGGCCGTGTTCGGGCCATTGGGCCGCACGCGCGGCATCGCCGTGCACGAAGTCGACTTTGCGAAGTCGCTGACCCGGCAGCCGATCAAGGTGGCGCTGCCCGGCCCCTACCTGCTGACGCGCACCATGTGGATGGAGTGCATCTCGGACCGCGCCTACGACAACCGCGACGACCTGGCGCGCGACATCGTGCGCGTGCTGCGCGAGGAAATCGCCTGCCTGCTGGCGAGCGGCACGGCGCTGGTGCAGCTGGACGAACCGGTGCTGTCCGAAGTCGTGTTCAGCGGCCCGGCCTCGCAGCGCAGCTTCATGTGCGGCGCGCTGGGCGAAAAGGCCGATACCCCGACCGAGCTGGCGTTCGCGCGCGACCTGGTCAACGCCGTGGTCGCCGGCTTCCCGCGCGAGCGCCTGGCCGTGCACATGTGCCGCGGTAACTGGACGCCGGATGAAACCAAGGCCCTGGCCGGCGACTACCGGCCGCTGGTCGACACGCTCGGCCAGCTGCGCGTCGGCACGCTGTTCCTGGAACTGGCCACGCCGCGCGCCGGCGAGATGGAAGTGCTCAAGGCGCTGCCCGACGACGTGCGCATCGGCATCGGCGCCTGCAACCAGAAGCACGCGCACGTGGAAAGCGTCGAGCACGTGGTGCACCACGCCGAGCACGCAATCCAGCTGTTCGGCGCCGAGCGCCTGCTGCTCACGCCCGACTGCGGCTTCGCCACCTTCGCCGACAATCCGCTGACCTCGGCCGCGATCGCCGAAGCCAAGCTGGCGACGCTGGCCGGCGCCGCGCGCATCCTGCGCGAGCGGCACGGGATCGTGCTGTAATGGCGCGCCTGATCGTTGTCGTCAACGACGTGGACGACGAGGGCGCTGCAGTGCCGCTGCGTTATGCCGCCACGGCGGCCGCGCTGGACGTCGAGGTCGAGTTGCATTGCGTCGGCGCCAGCGTTGCCTGGCTGCGCCAGAGCGCCGCAGGCCCGGCGTTGCTGGGGCAGTTGCGCGATGCCCTGGAGGCCGGCGCGCGCATCTATGCCTGCCCGCAAGCGCTGGCGGCCAACGGCGTGTCGGCCGATGCGCTGGCGCCGGAAGTGGCCGGCATCCGAGGCGCGGCCGCCTTGCTTGCCGCCGGCTTCGCGCCCGGGGCGCGCTTCATGAACTTCTGAAAGTCGCGGCTCAAGGCTCGCGCAGCAGCTTGAACTGCTGCGCCTGGCGATGATACCCGGCTACCGACTGCTTGATGTAGCGGGTCAGCGCATCGCCGGTCAGCGAAAATGGATACAGGCCGGCCTGCTCGCGCATCTGCGCGAATTCCGGACGCGACTCCATCCGGGCGAAGGCCCGCACCCAGCGCCGGTAGTCGGCCTCGCGCACGCCCGGCCCCATCCACACGCCGCGGATCACCGGCCACACCACATCGTAGCCCTGTTCGCGCGCGGTCGGCACCCTGGCCAGCCGGCCCGGCAAGCGTTGTTCGGACAGCACCGCCAGGATCCTGATCTTGCCGTCGCCGGCGTTGAGCAGCGCTTCCGAGGTGTCGCCCGACACCGCCTGCACGTGCCGCTGCTGCATGGCGATGAACTGCTCGCCGCCGCCTTCCAGCGCCACGAAGCGCATCGTGCGCGGGTCGATCCCGGCCAGGCGCGCCAGCAGCGCCATCTTGATCCAGTCCTGGCTGCCGACCGTGCCGGACATGCCGATCAGGACCTGGCGCGGATCGCGCTTGAGCGCCTTGAGCAGGTCGTCCAGCGTGCGCCATGGCGAATCGGCGCGCACCGCGATCATGCCGTAGTCGGCGCCGAAGGCGGCCACCCAGCGCACGTCGTCGGCGTCGGTCTTGCCGAATTTCCCCAGCGCCAGGTTGAGCACCGAGCCGCCGGAAAAGGTCACCAGCGTGTTGGCCTCGGCGCGCCGCTGCGACACCATCGTGTGCCAGGCCACGGCGCCGACGCCGCCCGGCAGATAGCTCAGCTTGAGCTCGGGCGCCGACGGTTCGGTATGCAGCGCCTGCTGGGCGAGCTTGCAGGTGAGGTCCATCGCGCCGCCCGGCTTCGACGGGATCAGGCACTCGGCCTCCATTGGCATGGCGGCCGGCGCCGGCAGGCATGCCAGTGTCAGCATGGTCGACAGGAGAGGGCGCACGAATCTCATGCCCGGCATGATAGCGCGACGCAGTGACCCTTGCTCAGAAACGGTGCTGGATGCCGGCGCTGATGCCGCGTTGGGTCGATCCATAACCTTCGTCGTCGCGCGACAGGCTGATGCTCTGTCCGGCCCCGGCGCGGGCGCGCGCGCCCGACAGATACAGGACGGTGCGCGGCGACAGCGCATACATCGCACGCAGCACGACCATGGTCGGATTCGCATCCGGCGCCGCGGCCGGGTTGCGGGTGTCGACGTGATACACGGCGCCGGTCAGCGTCACCGCGCCGATCGTGCGGATGATGCCGCCCCAGTAGGTGTTGGCCCGCAGGCCCGCGCTGCCGCGGTTGTCGTACTTGCGCATGCCGGCGATGTGGCGCCAGTCGCCTGCCTGGTAGCTGGCCGCCAGGTGCCAGGCGGTGCTGTCGTCGCGCGCGGCGCCTGCCAGCGCAGGGGCGCCGTTGACGCGCTCCCAGGTCGCCATCAGGCCCAGGCTACTGCCGAACCAGGAGCCGCCAAGCGCGAGCTTGCGCCCATCAAGGCTGCTCTCGCTGCGCTCGCCCAGGCCGACCGAGGCGCCGTAGGTGAAGCCGCCGCTCTTGCCGGTGTACTTGACCAGGTTGTCGAACTGGGTGGTCATGCCGTATTTCGACGGGCCGGTGGCGCTGCCGCCGGTGGCCCAGGAATAGTTGGGCGCAAAGCCGAGCGGGTCGAACTTGATCACCGTTTCATACACGGTGGTGAACGAGCGTCCGATGACGATGCGGCCCAGCGATCCGTCCAGGCCGACCCAGGCCTGGCGCTTGAAGATGGCGCCGTCGCTGGCGCCGACGTCCATCAGGATGCCGCCTTCGAGATTCCACACGGCCTTCAGGCCGCCGCCCAGCTCCTCGCTGCCGCGGATGCCCCAGCGCGAGGTGTTCTTGCCGCCCGAGATGACTTTCACCAGGCTGCCGCCTCCCGTGCGGGCATTGTCGACCACCTCGACGCCGGCGTCGATCAGGCCATAGATCTGCGTCGTGCTTTGGGCGTGTGAGGCGTGAAAAGGGAAAAGCGCCGCCAGGACGGCGAGCGCAGGAACTGCGTGCTTCATGTTGTCTCCGAATCGTTATGTACAGCGTGTTTTGGCCGACTATATGAGCGGCAAGCTTTCAATTCGCTTTCAATGCCCGGAGCGCGGCCGCTGCGAAGTGCCTTTTCGGCAGGGCGCATTTGCGCTTACACTGGCGCGATGAGAATCCTGCTAGTCGAAGACCACCTCGAACTGTCGCACTGGGTATCCAAGGCCCTGCGCGACGCCCACCTGACGGTCGAATGCGCCACCAATGGCGCCGACGCCGACACCTTGCTGCACACCCAGGACTATGCGCTGGTGATCCTGGACCTGACCCTGCCGCGCATGGACGGGCTGGAAGTGCTGCGCCGCCTGCGCGCGCGCGGCGGTACGCGCGGCGGCACGCCGGTGCTGATCCTGACCGCGCGCGGCGGCCTGGAAGAGCGGGTGCAGGGCCTGAATCTGGGCGCCGACGACTACCTGCCCAAGCCGTTCGAGTTGACCGAGCTCGAAGCGCGCGTCAAGGCGCTGCTGCGCCGGCGCAGCGGCAACGAGGCGCTGGTGCAGCGCTGCGGCCAGCTGGCGTTCGACACCGTGGCGCGCATGTTCTCGTATTGCGGCGAGCCGCTGGCGCTGACCCCGCGCGAGCACGCGGTGCTGGAAGCGCTGATCGCCAGGCCGGGCCGCGCGCTGTCGAAAGAAAAGCTGTTCCATGAAGTGTTCGCGCTGGGCGACGATGCCGGCGTCGACGCCATCGAGCTGTACATCCACCGCATCCGCAAGAAGCTCGAGCGCCATCCGGAGGGCGGGGCGGCGATCGTCACGCTGCGCGGAATCGGCTACCTGCTGCAGGAACGCGCAGCGTAAGCCGAGCCGATGGCCTTGCGCGCCTTCCTTGACCGCCTCGGCGCCGCGTTCGAACGCGCCGGCCAGCCGGGCAGCCTGCGCCAGCAGCTGCTGCGCTGGCTGATCCTGCCGCTGGTGGCGCTGGTCGCCCTGAATGCCGTGTCGCTGTACCGCGACGCGCTGGAAGCGGCCGACGTCGCTTACGACCGCTCGCTGCTGTCGTCCACGCGCGCGCTGGCCGAGCGGGTGACGGTCAAGGACGGCAAGGTGGTGGCCAACGTGCCCTACGTGGCGCTGGACAGTTTTGAAACCGACACCCTTGGCCGCATCTATTACAAGGTCACCGGGTTGCAGGGCGAGACCGTGTCCGGCTACGACGACCTGCCGCCGGTGCCGAAGGGCGTGCCGCGCAGCGACCTGTATCCGGCGCTGGTGCGCTTCTATCACGCCAGCTACAACGGCGAACCGGTGCGCATCGCGGCGCTGCTGCAGCCGGTGTACGACGATTCGATGCGCGGGATCGCCCTGATCCAGGTCGGCGAGACGCTCGACGCGCGCCAGGCGCTGTCGCGCCGCATCCTGTTGAACACCTTGCTGCGCCAGACGCTGATGGTGCTGGCGGTGGCGGCGCTGGTGTGGTTCGCGGTGCGCCTGGTGCTGCGCCCGCTGATGCGCCTGAAGACGGCGGTCGAGACCCGGCCGCTGTCCGACCTGTCGGACCTCGATCCGGCGCTGGTGCACCGCGAAGTGCGCCCGCTGGTGACGGCGATGAACGGCACCATGGCGCGCATGCAGGACCTGATCGCCAGCCAGCGCCGCTTCATCGCCGACGCTTCGCACCAGCTGCGCACGCCGCTGGCGGTGCTCAAGACCCAGGCCGAGCTGGCGCTGCGCGAGAACGATCCGGCCGCGATGCGCGCCATCGTGGGTTCGATCGCCGGCACCACCGACAACGCCATCCACCTGGCCAACCGTTTGTTGACGCTGGCGCGCATCGAGCATGGCGGCGGCAGCGCGGCGTTGGCGCCGGTTTCACTGGCGGCGCTGGCCGGGCAGGTCGGGCTGGAGCTGGCCATGCCGGCGGTGCAGAAGGGGATCGACCTGGCGCTCGAAAGCGGCGAGAACGCCGACACCACGGTCATGGGCAACGAACTCCTGCTGCACGAACTGGTGTCGAACCTGGTCGACAATGCGATCCGCTACACGCCGCCCGGCGGCAGCGTGGTGCTGCGGGTTGGCGCGGATGCGGACGGCGTGCTGCTCGCGGTGAGCGACAGCGGTCCGGGTATCGCCCCCGGCGAATACGACAAGGTGTTCATGCCGTTCTACCGCGCCCAGGCCACGCTGGAAGCCAATCCCGGCGGCACCGGGCTGGGACTGGCGATCGTGCGCGACATCGCGGTCATGCATGGCGCCGCGCTGGCACTCAGCCAGGGAGAGGGCGGGCGCGGGCTGGAGGTCGGCGTCCGGTTTGCGAGGCACGTTGAAAGCTGATTGAAAGCCAGGCGGGCATATAGTCGATCCAAACAAGGCGGCCACCACGCCGCCACACTTTGGAGACAATCATGCACCATCCCGCCTTCGCGCGCGCCGTCGCGCCTGCGCCATCCCGTTGCCGTCCGGCCATCGCCATCCACACCCGGGGAGCTTGATGATGCTGACCGTGCTCGCCTATTCGATGATCGTCGTGTTCATGTTCCTGATCATGACCAAGCGCCTGCCGGCGCTGCTGGCGCTGATCGTGGTGCCGATCGCCTTTGGCCTGATCGGCGGCTTCGGCGCCGACCTCGGGCCGATGATGCTCGACGGGATCCGCGCCCTGGCCCCGACCGGCGTGATGCTGATGTTCGCCATCCTGTATTTCGGCGTGATGATCGACGCCGGCCTGTTCGACCCAGTGGTGCGCCTGATCCTGCGGCTGGTGCAGGGCGACCCGATGAAGATCGTGGTCGGCACCGCCGCGCTGGCGATGATGATCTCGCTCGACGGCGACGGCGCCACCACCTACATGATCACGGTGTCGGCCATGCTGCCGCTGTACCAGCGCCTCGGCATGAACCGCCTGACGATGGCCTGCGTCATCATGCTGGCGGGCGGCGTGTTCAACATCCTGCCATGGGGCGGCCCGACCGCACGCGCCGCTACCGCGCTCGGCGTGGATGTGAGCGAAGTGTTCGTGCCGATGATCCCGGCGATGGTCGTCACCGCGCTGTGGGTGCTGTTCGTGGCCTATATGCTGGGGATGCGCGAACGCAAGCGCCTCGGCTTTGTCGCCCTGCCGGGCGAGGCGCCGTTCGCCAAGGCCGCGCAGGCCAGCGTCCTCACGCCGGGCCTGGGCGAGCTGGCGCCGGTGCATGCGATGGCGGGTAACGCTGCTGCGGCCGACGGCATCGCCAGCGGCAGCGGCGGCGTGCCGAAAACTGCCACCGAGCCGGAGATCAGCGTCTCGTCGCCTGAGACCGTGCGTCCCAAGCTGGTGTGGATCAATGCGGTGCTGACCGCGCTGCTGCTGGTGATGCTGGTGCTGGGCGCGCTGCCGCTGCCGGTGCTGTTCATGATCTTCTTCGCGCTGGCAATGATGATCAACTACCCGGGCCTGGAGCAGCAGAAGGCGCGCATCGAATCGCATGCGCCGAACGTGCTGCCGGTGGTTTCCTTGATCTTCGCGGCCGGCATCTTCGTCGGCATCCTGCAGGGCACCAAGATGGTCGACGCCATCGCCCTGAGCGTGATCGCCGCCGTGCCGGACTGGATGGGGCCTTACCTGGCCGTGGTCACGGGCTTCCTCAGCATTCCGTTCACCTTCTTCATCTCGAACGACGCGTTTTATTACGGCATCGTGCCGATCCTGGCCAAGGCCGGCGAGGTGTATGGCATCACCGCCGCCGAGATCGGCCGCGCCTCGATCATCGGCCAGCCGGTGCACCTGCTCAGCCCCCTGGTGGCGTCGACCTACCTGCTGGTCGGCATGGCCAAAGTGGAATTCGGCGACCACCAGCGCTATACCCTGATCTGGTCGATCAGCGCCTCGCTGGTGATGCTGCTAGCGGGCCTGCTGTTCGGCGTGATTCCACTGTTCGGTGGGGCATAAGAAAATCCATCATTTCCTCCGAATCGGGGTTGTAATCAAGGCGTCGAGCGCCATCATGAAGACATGCCTTTATGACCATCTTTGATTCGGAGGAAACTATGAAGAAAGTTATCGCCCTGTTCAGCGGCATGATCATCGCAGCCGGCGCTGCGGCCCAGGCCGACCGTACCGGCACCACTGCCGCGCAACCGACCAACAGCGTCGATCGCAAGGCGCCGGTCTCCGGCGAGCGCGAGCGCGAGAATCCTGCCAAGGAAGGCCCGGAAAGCGCGAACATCGTCGACCCCGATTTCCAGGGCAGCAGCAAGCAGCAGACCACCTCGTCCGGCATGGGCCAGCCCAAGCAGGGCAGCGAGCGCACCTCGCCGGCGGACAAGACCAAGCCGCAGGTGCAGGACGCCCAGGACGTGGAAGACAAGACGAAAAACAAGTAAGCCGGACGCGCGGCGCCGCTCGCGGGTCCTAGAAGCTGACCACGAAACGCGCGCCGCCGCCCACCGGGCGCACATGGCGCACGGTGCCGCCGTTGCCGTGCACCAGCTGGCGCACCAGCGCCAGGCCGATGCCGCGGCCGCCTTTCTTGGTCGTGAAGAAGGGCGTGAAGATGTGCGGCAGCAGATCCTCGGGCACGCCCGGTCCGTTGTCGCCGATGTCGATGCGCAGCCGGGCGCCGCGCGCCAGGCGCGCTTCGACATGCGCCTGCGCCTTGTTCACTGCCGCCGTCGCCTCGAAGGCGTTCTTCAGCAAGTTGATCAGGGCTTGCTCCAGCTGGCCCGGATCGGCCACCAATACCAGAGAAGCCGGCTCGCAGGTGAAGCGCAGCTCGCCGCCGCGCGCGCGCCACATCGGTCCCAGCAGCGTCGACAGGCGTTCGAACAGCTGCGCCAGTTCGATCCGTTCCGGACGCGCCTCGGGCAGCGCCGACAGGCTGCGGTAGCTGCCGACGAAATCGGCCAGGCTGGTAGCGCGGCGCGAGATCGCGTCCAGCGCCACGCGCAGGTCGGCGGCAGCTTCTCCCTCCAGCTGCAATTCTTCCAGCAAGCCCTGTGCGGTGGCCGACAGCGAGGCCACCGGCGTGAGCGAATTCATGATCTCGTGGGTCAGCACCTGCACCAGCACGCGCCATGCACTGAGTGTTTCCGATTCCAGTTCGCTCTCGACCGGGAGCAGGGCGGCGATGCGCTGCGCCTTGCCGTGCAGGCTCAAGGCCGACACCGCGACCATGGCGCGTTCGAGGCCGCGCTCCGAGTCGAACGAGATCAGCGAGCGGCCGGCCGGCTGCGCCGCCAGCCGCGCGAACAGCGCGGGTGCGTCGACCACCCGGCCCGGCGCCACCAGCCGGCGCGCGTTGGCGTTCAGCGGCGCCACGTCGCCAGCCTCGCCGGCGCCGTCGATGCGAAACAGTGCCACCGGCGCGTGCTCCAGCCGCGCCTCGTGCGCCAGCGCGTCGGCCTGCGCCTGCGGCAGCGGCGACGGCGCCGCAACCACTTCGGCCGGCGCCGCCATGGGCCCCAGCGCGCGCCACAGCAGGCCGGCCAGCGCCAGCATCGCCACGGCGCAGATCACCAGCAGGCGCGGCGAGTCCTGCAGCATGACCGCGCCGGCCGCCAGCGCCATCAAGGCCGGCACCAGCGCGAAGGCATGACAGCGCTTACAAGCCATGCTTGTCCAGCTTGCGGTACAGGGCCGCGCGGCTCAGGCCGAGGCGGCGCGCCGCTTCGCTGATGTTGCCCTTGGCGCCGTCCATGGCGGCGGCGATGGCGGCGCGTTCCAGGTCGCCCAGCGTGCGCTCGTCGGCCGGCGCCGGCGCCGGCGCCGACAAAGCAGCGGATGCCGGCGCCGGATCGGCCAGGCCGAAGTCGGCGAACGCGTAGTGCGGCCCGACGGCCAGGATCACGGCGCGTTCGCAGGCATGGCGCAGCGCGCGCACGTTGCCCGGCCAGTGCCAGGCGCTCAAGGCCGCCAGCGCGGCATCGGACAAGCCCCGTGCCGGACGCGCATACTGGCGCTCGTAATGGCCCAGGTAGTGACGCAGCAGGCCGGGAACGTCTTCCTTGCGTTCGCGCAGCGGCGGCACCCGGATCACGATCGTGTTCAGGCGAAACAGCAGGTCGGGCCGGAACACGGCCGGGTCGAACAGCTGCGCTTCATCGAGGTTGGTGGCGCTGACGATGCGCACGTCGACGTCCTGCGGACGGTCGGCGCCGAGCGGCGTCACCGCGCGCCGCTCCAGCGCGGTCAGCAGCTTGGCCTGCGCCGCCAGCGGGGTGTTGCCAATCTCGTCGAGGAACAGGGTGCCGCCGCGCGCGGCCTGGAAGCGGCCGTCGCGGTCGCCCTTGGCGTCGGTGAACGAGCCCTTGCGGTGGCCGAACAACTCGCTCTCGAAGGTTGCTTCCGGCAGCGCGCCCATGTCGACCGCCAGGAAGCTTTTGTCGGCGCGGCGCGAGGCCAGGTGGATCGCCTGCGCCACCAGTTCCTTGCCGACGCCGTTCTCGCCCAGCACCAGCACATTGGCTTCGGTCGGGCCGACGCTGGCCACCAGCGCGCGCACCGCGTTCATGGCATTCGAATCGCCCATCAGCGCCGAACTGGCGGCAGGCGTGGGCGGGGCCGCGCGCCGCGCCAGCGCGCTGTCGACTGCTGCCAGCAGGCGCGCGTTGTCCCATGGCTTGGTGATGAAGTCGCTGGCGCCGCGCTTGAGCGCTTCCACCGCCAGCGGCACGTCGGCGTAGGCGGTGAGGGCGATCACGGCCGGTGGCCTCGGCTGGCGCAGCAGCAGGTCGAGCGCGGCCAGGCCCTCGGCGCCGTCGGTGCGGCCGGGCGTGAAGTTCAGGTCGAGCAGCACCACGTCGACGTCGGCCTGCGCCGGCTGCGCGATCAAATCCACCGGGTCGTGCAGCACTTTGATGTCGGCATGGCGGCGGCGCAGCAGCATGCGCGCCGCGAACGCCACGTCGGCGTCGTCGTCGAGGATCAGGAGGCGGGCGGTCGATGGTTCCATGGAAGCGGGCGGTGCGGTGGACCGGGGCATTCTAGCAGCGAAATCCGGCCTGCCGGACGCTGTTTTGCGGCCTGTCCGCAAGCGCACACCCGACCTGTCCGGAAGCGGACACTCGCTACCCGCAGCGGGTGAAAACGGCCGTAAAAACGCATGGCACGGCGCTTGCAATAAAGCCGGTATCGCCACTTGCCGCCGTCACCATGCAACCACGTCTTCACACCACCCCAGCTTCCGGCAGCGCCATGGACACGGTCGTGCCCAAAAAACGCGGCAAGACCATCCTGATCGCCTGCGGCGCCGTCGCGCTGCTGGCAGCGGTCCTGGCCGCGGCCTGGAGCCAGGTTCCGCGCGGCCTGCAGGTCAAGCGCGCCGACCTCGATATCGCCGTCGTCGAACGCGGCGTGTTCCGCGACGAGATCGTGCTGCGCGCCAGCGCCGAGGCGCGCGACTCGGTGGTGCTCGACTCGGTGGAGTCGGGCCGCATCGAAGAAGTCTTCGCGCGCGACGGCGAGAACGTCAGCAAGGGCCAGCTGCTGTTTCGCATCTCGAACCCGCAGCGCAACCTGGAACTGCTGGCGCGCCAGGCCGAACAGGCGCAACAGATCTACAACCTGTCGAACCTGCGCCTGGCGCAGGAGAGCGACCGCAGCGCGCGCCAGCGGCGGCTGGACGAGCTGGATTTCGCGCTGACCCAGGCGCGCAAGAAACTGGCGCGCAACGAACAGCTGGCCGCGCGCGGCTTCATCTCGAACGTGGCGCTGGAAGAGATGCGCGACGCGGTCGACAAGGAAGCGCGCGCGGTGGCGCTGGAGCAGGAACGCGCCGCGGCCGAAGGCGTCGTGCGCGGCAAGGCGCTCGACCAGCTGGAGGGCGCGATCGGCACCCTCGACGGCGGCCTGCAGCTGGTGCAGGCGACGGTCGAGGCGCTGGTGGTGCGCGCGCCGGTAGCCGGACGCCTGACCGACTTCCGGCTGCAGGTGGGCGAATCGATCGTCACCGGCAGGAACGTCGGCCGCATCGACGATCCGGGCCACTTCAAGCTGGCCGCGCGCATCGACGAGTTCTACCTGAACCGGATCGCGGTCGGGCGCGGCGGCGCCGTGACCCATGAGGGGCGCAGCTATGCGGTCGAGGTGGCGCGCGTCTACCCGCAGATCAAGGAGGGGCGCTTCAGTGCCGAACTGCTGTTCACGGAGAAGCAGCCGGCCGGCCTGCGTCCCGGCCAGAGCCTGGACACGCAGCTGACGCTGGGCCAGCCGGCGCCGGCGTTGCTGCTGCCGGCCGGCGCCTTCCTCGGCGACAGCGGCGGCGCCTGGGCCTATGTGGTGGGGGCGGACGGCAAGCAAGCGCAGCGGCGCCCCATCCGCGTCGGCCGCCGCAGCGGCGGCCAGGTCGAAATCATCGACGGCCTGCACGCCGGCGAACGGGTGGTGGTCTCGAGCTACGCCGCCTTCGGCCAGTCGGCGATCCTCGCCATTTCGCAATGACTTACCTAAAAAATTACGCAGTAAACTCGCAATCCATCGAAAGGAATTCTTGATGCTCAAACTGTCAGGCGTTAGCAAGATCCACCAGGCGGGTGAAGTCCAGACCCGCGCCCTCGACCGGATCGATCTGGAGATCGAAGCCGGAGAATACGTGGCCATCACCGGCCCGTCGGGCTGCGGCAAGTCGACCCTGCTCAGCCTTCTGGGCCTGCTCGACGTGCCGAGCCAGGGCCAGTACCTGTTCGACGGCCAGGATGTCTCGGGCTGGAGCGAGGCGCGCCTGAATCGCCTGCGGCGCGGGCGCATCGGCTTCATCTTCCAGAGCTTCAACCTGATCGACGAACTGAACGTGTTCGAGAACGTGGAGCTGGCGCTGGAATACACCGGCACCGGCGGACGCGAACGGCGTGCCCGCGTGCAGGCGATGCTCGAGCGCCTGGGCGTGGCGCACCGGGCCAAACACAAACCGTCGCAGCTGTCGGGCGGCCAGCAGCAGCGGGTGGCGATCGCGCGCGCACTGGTAGCGGGGCCTGCGCTGCTGCTGGCCGACGATCCGACCGGCAACCTGGACACGGCGCACGGCGACGAGGTGATGCGCATGCTGCGCACGATTAACGCCGAAGGCACGACCGTGGTCATGGTCACCCACTCCCCGAGCCACGCGGCGCAGGCCTCGCGCACGCTCGACCTGCTCGATGGGCGCATCGTGGTCGATGCGGAGAAGGCGGCGTGAAGTTCGGCCTGTTCAAAGTACGCGATTTCGTGGTCGGCTGGCGCCTGCTGCTGCGCGAGCCGGGATACTCCGCCGTGACGATGCTGGGCCTGACGGTGGCATGCGCCGCCTGCTACCTCTTGATCGGCTTCGTGGCCTGGTGCATGCAGTACAACAGCCACGTGCCGCATGCCGACCGTGTGTATGTGGTCAAGCAGCGCGTGAACCACTTCCCGCGACCGGACTGGAACACGCGCGCCATGCTGTTCCTGCGCGATACGGCGCTGGACAGCAAGATGGCAGAACATGCCAGCATCGCCGATCCGATCGGCAAGCCGCTGCGCGTCGGCGACAACCTGCACAAGGTCGAGATGTTCGCCGTCGACCGCGCCTTTGCCGACATCTTCGGCATCGTCCCGCTGGCCGGCGATCTCGGTGCGGCCCTGGGCCGGCCCGATGGCGTGGCGCTGACGCAGCAGACCGCGCGGCGTTTGTTCGGCGACCGTCCGGCACTAAACGCCACCGTGCGCTCCGGCGACGAAGTGCTGCAGGTGCTGGCGATCCTGCCCGATGTGCCGTCGAATGCCACCCAGCGCTGGGATGCGCTGACCGGGCCACTGAGCCGCGCCCGGCCGCTGGCGGCGCGCGTGGCGCGGCCCACCGACGAGCAGCGCGGCGGCGTCTTCGTCAAGCTCCATCCGGACCAGGACAAGGCGCTGCTGGAACGCCTGATGCAGAAGGCACTGGACGAATCCCCGCTCGAACGACGGATGGGCGGCGAACGGCTGGTGCGCGCGCTCGGCCGGCCCGGCACCGAGGCCGCGCTGGTGGCGTTACCAAGCGCCTATTTCGATCCCGACCTGGGCAGCGGACGCGAGGCCGGACGCTACGGCCAGAAGGGCCCCTTGATGGCGCTGGGCGCGGTCGCGCTCCTGATCCTGGCGCTGGCCATGACCAACTGGATCAACCTGGTCACGGTGCGCACGCTCAGGCGCCAGCGCGAGATCGGCATGCGCAAGGTGCTCGGCGCCGGCGCCGCGCGCGTGGCCGGCCAGTTCGTCGCCGAGTCGGTGCTGGTGGCGCTGGTGGCTACCATTGCCGGCATCGTGCTGGCGTGGCTGCTGCTGCCGCCGTTCGCCGCGCTGGTGGATCGTCCGCTGCAGGGCTTCTTCACGCCGGCGCGGCTGGCGGTTGGGCTGGCGTGCGGTTTGCTGGTCGGGGTAGTGGCGGGGCTGTATCCGGCGTGGACTGCGCTGCGCGTGCGCCCGGCCGTGGTGCTGGCGGGACGCGACAGCGCCAGCGAGACGATCGGCAACCTGTGGCTGCGGCGCACGCTGACGGTACTGCAGTTCGGCGTGGCGATGGCGCTCACCGCCGTCACGGTGGCGGTCGGATGGCAGACCTGGTACGCCAGCCATGCCGATCCGGGGTTCGATCCGGCCAAGCTGGCGCTGATCCGGGTGCCGGAGTCGGAAGATGAACAGGTACGTGGCCTGGTGCGCGCCCTGGCGCGGCTGCCGCAGATCGAGGGCGTGACGGTGCAGTCCGAGGCGGTCGGACGCGACGACATCCGCATCATCGGCGGCTTCAGTACCCGCAAGGGCGAGGACTTCCGCGTCGAACTCAAGGACGTGTCGCCCGCGTTCTTCGCTTTGTATGGCATGCAGCCGCTGGCCGGGCGCCTGTTCGATGCGAAGCGCGATCAGCCCGGGCGCGGCCTGGTGGTGCTCAACATGGCGGCGGTGCAGGCGCTGGGCTACCCCAGCGCCGCGGCGGCGATCGGCCAGATGCCGTTCGCGCCCGACGAACGCGCGCCGGATTCCGTCATCATCGGCGTGGCGCCCGACCTGCGCTACCAGTCGCTGCGCGAGCGTCCCGGTCCGATGATCTACCGGATGACCGACGTCGCCACCGTGATCGCGGTGCGCTCGGCGCTCGGCCAGCAGGCACTGGGGCGCTTGCTGGCGCCGCTGTGGCGCCAGTATTACCCGAACGGGATCATGCAGATGCAGAGCGCGGGCAGCGTCTTCGCCGAGAACTACACGAGCGACCTGCGCATGGCGCAGATGCTTGGCGCGGCCAGCACCGTTGCGCTGGCCTTGTCGGCGTTCGGCATCTACGTGCTGTCCGCTTACACCGTGCAGCGCGGGCGGCGCGAGATCGTGATCCGCAAGCTCTACGG
>NZ_JASNRA010000039.1 GCF_030411955.1 Massilia sp. YIM B02443 | reverse complement strand
GGGCTTGACGGCCGAGACGGTATCTACGTTTTCCCGTCCCGAATACGACGCCGATAACGATTGCCGAACGAACGACCCCACAAAACAAAAAACCCGCCGGGCAAGCCACGGCGGGTTTTTGTCGATGCGCCACCGAAGCGGCGCACTCCAGACCGAAATTACTCGGCAGCGGTTTCAGCCGAAGCTGCGCCGCGTGGGATCGACGAGGTGACGACGGTCAGGTTCTGGCCGTGGGTCAGCGCGGTCACGCCTTCTGGCAGGACCAGGTCGCCGGTGTGGATCGACTGGCCGGCTTCCAGCTTCGACAGGTCGACTTCGATGAATTCCGGCAGTTGGCCTGGCAGGCACGACACTTCGACTTCGTTCAGCACGTGCGAGATGACAGCGCTGCTCAGCTTGACGGCTGGCGAGATCTCGGCGTTCACGAAGTGCAGGGTGACCTTGGTGTGGATCGGCTTCGAGGTGTCGACGCGCTGGAAGTCAGCGTGCAGGACCAGTTGCTTGTATGCGTGCATCTGGAAGTCGCGCAGCAGGACTTGCTGTGCTTTGCCTTCGATTTCCAGATCCAGCACGGAACCGTGGAATGCTTCTTTCTTGAGCGCGTGGTACAGAGCGTTGCCATCCAGTGCGATCAGTTGTGGGGCTTCGGTGCCACCGTAGATGATGCCTGGGGTCTGGCCAGCCTTGCGCAGGCGGCGGCTCGCTCCGGTCCCCTGCAGAGTGCGGTTGAATGCGACTACTTTCATGTGAAACTCCAAAAAATAAAGGGTCCGAATGCCGGTAAACACCAGCCCGGTAACCCAAGGCGACCCTCCCCGCGACCAGGGAGCGTCAAGAACGAGCGCCAGGATGCGCGCTCAAGAATACTGGATGCAAAGCTCTGGCAACAAAGCGCTGGATGCAGGATTCCCAACAGGATGTGGATACTACAACGGCGCGCCGGCTTTTGAAACCTGGCGCGCCGCGAAACAGCGTCGGTGTTGCTTAATCGACGAACAGCGAGATGACGGAGTCACCCTTCACGATGCGCTTGAAGGTCTCGGCCAGCAGCGGTGCGCACGATACCTGGCGGATCTTGTCGCAAGCCGCGCCTGCCGCGCTCAGCGGGATGGTGTCGGTGACGACCAGTTCGTCCAGCGGCGAGTTGGTGATGCGCTCGATTGCCGGACCCGACAGCACTGGGTGGGTGCAATACGCCACGACTTTCTTGGCGCCACGCTCTTTCAGCACTTCGGCGGCCTTGCACAGGGTGCCGGCGGTGTCGACCATGTCGTCCATGATCACGCAGTTGCGGCCTTCGACCTCACCGATGATGTTCATGACTTCCGACACGTTCGCCTTCGGGCGGCGCTTGTCGATGATCGCCAGGTCGCAGCCGAGGCGCTTGGCCAGCGCGCGGGCGCGCACCACGCCGCCGACGTCCGGCGACACGACCAGCAGGTCGTCGTAGTTGCGCTTCTGCAGGTCGCCCAGCAGGATCGGCGATGCGTAGATATTGTCGACCGGGATGTCGAAGAAGCCCTGGATCTGGTCGGCGTGCAGATCCATGATCAGGACACGTTCGACGCCGGCTTCTTCCAGCATATTGGCCACGACTTTGGCCGAGATCGCCACACGCGCCGAACGCGGACGGCGGTCCTGGCGGGCATAGCCGAAATAAGGGATGGCGGCGGTGATGCGGCCAGCCGAGGCGCGCTTGAGCGCGTCGACCATCAGCATGATTTCCATCAGGCTGTCGTTGGTAGGAGCGCAGGTCGACTGCAGCACGAAGACGTCTTTACCGCGGACGTTCTCGTTGATCTCGACCATGACTTCGCCATCCGAGAATTTCGAGACGACTGCTTTACCGAGAGGAATACCGAGGCTCTTTGCGACCCCCTCTGCTAGTGCCGGATTGGCATTGCCGGTAAAAACCATCAGGTTTTCGTAAGCCATGGGAGTCCCAAAAGATAAGTGCGTTGATACAGTGGAAAAACAATCAGCCGGATATACCGGCTGATGTATTGTACTGATGGGGCGCTCGGCACCGCATCGCATTTTTCTTGCTGGACGCATCCGCATCGACAGACCAAGAAAACTTTGGCAGGGGAACAAGGATTCGAACCTTGGAATGCCGGAATCAAAATCCGGTGCCTTAACCAACTTGGCGATTCCCCTACACGACCTTCTTTGCTTGCCGCATCATTTTGCGTACTACGCTCAACGCTGCGACAGGCAAAATTATATTCTCTAACTCACTGATTTGCAAGAGCGATTTCTTTATCGAAGAAATCCAGGGGATGCTTATCCAATGATTTCGCCTTCCATGCCGTCCACTTCTTCGGCACTTGCGCCAACACGCGGTCGGCGGCGTCTTCATCTGGAAACGCGCAAAACACACACGCCCCTGAGCCAGTCATCCTGGCATCGCCATGGCTGCTCAACCATTCAACCGCCTCGGCTACCGGCGGGAACAGGCGCATCGCCACGTCCTGCAAATCATTTTTCCCGAAACCAACCAAACTGCCTGAATTGGTGCCCCTGGAAAAGTCCGCTATTCTGACCGGCTTTGTATCTCTTGTCAAATCCTGTGCAGAAAAAATTGCAGGGGTTGGCACCGCGACACCTGGTTCGATCACCACATACCAGCAATCCGGCCCCGGCACTGCCTGCAACGCTTCGCCGATTCCTTCCGCGAACGCGGTCTGGCCGAACAGGAAGAACGGGATATCCGCGCCCAGCGGCAGGCCGAGCGTCATCAGTTCTTCGCGGCTCAAGCCCGCCTGCCACAGGTGATTGGCCGCCATCAGCGCCGTCGCCGCATCGGACGAACCGCCGCCCAATCCGCCGCCCATCGGCAGGATCTTTTCGATCGCCACATTGATTCCTGGCGGCAGCTCGCGGTAGCGACGCTCGTATTCCGCCTGCAGCAGGCGCAGCGCACGCACGATCAGGTCCTGCTCCTGCGGCACGCCCGGCACCTCGTTGGTGCGCACGATCTCGTGGTCGTCGCGCAAGTCGAAATGCAGGGTGTCGCCGCGGTCGATCAATTGAAAGACGCTTTGCAGCAGGTGGTAGCCGTCGGCGCGGCGCCCGACGACGTGCAGGAACAGGTTGAGTTTGGCCGGGGCCGGGCAATCGTGCAGCGAACGCAGGGGCATCGTCATGCTCAAGCCGCCGGGTCGATGGCGATGCGGATCGCCAGGTCCTGGATGTCGCCCACTGCGGCGCGCTCGGCTTGGATGACGCGCGGCTTCGGCTGCGGCGCTGTTTCATCCTGCCAGCTCATGAAGCGCAGGCGCCAGCCATCCTTGGTGACCACCTGGTTGTTGGCCGGCGAGGCCAGGAAGCGCTTGCCTTGCGCATCGACCGCATAGCCCTGCAGCCAGTCGCGCAGGCCCGACACCGGCAGCGGCCAGCCCAGCGTCTGCTGGCTCAGGCTGTCGATATCTTCCGCCGTGCGCGGCGCCTGGCCGGCCTGGGTCAGCGTGGCCGCCCCCGGCGTCACGTTGACCACCGCCACGGTCTGCCCCAGCGGCGAGACCATGGTGACGTCGATCGCCGCCGGGCGCTGGGCCCAGGTGAAACTGCCGTTCAACGATTCCTGCCGGCCATCCTTCTGGTAGTTCACCGACAGCCGGCCCGACAGGTCGATGGTTTCCTGGTAAGCGCCCACGGTGGCGCGCGACAGGTTGGCGGTGCTGGTGGCGCAGCCGGCCAGCGTGGCGGCGAAGGAGGCGGCCACGGCGAACATGGCAAAGCGTCGGGTCATCGGCATCGGATCACTATTCAATCGGAAGTTATATGGAAGCGAACGGGCGCCCTGCGGCGCCCGGTGCAAGACTGGATTATTTCACAACGCTCACAAGGACAGGCGCAAGCGCGCCAGCGTCGTGCGCAGCGTGTCGTTGTCCGGATCCTTGGCGCGCGCTTCGCGCCACAGCTGCTGGGCGGCGCTCTTCTCGCCCTTCTGCCACAGCACTTCGCCCAGGTGCACCGCGATCTCGGGATCGCGCCGCAGGCCGTAGGCGCGGCGCAGGAACTTCTCGGCCTCGTTCAGGTTGCCCATGCGGTAGTGCACCCAGCCCATGCTGTCCATGATGAAAGGATCGTCCGGCGCCATCTCCAGCGCTTTCGCGATCAGGCCATACGCTTCCTGCAGGCGCACGTTGCGCTCGGCCAGCGAATAGCCCAGGGCGTTATAGGCATGGTGATTATCCGGCGCCTGCACCATCACTTCGCGCAGTTGCGCTTCCATCACCTCGACCCGGCCCAGCTTTTCGGCCAGCAGCGCGAAGTCGTACAGCAGATCGGGATTCTTGGGGAAGCGCTTGGCCGCCGCTTCCATCAGCACATAGGCCTCCTGCAACTGGTTGGCTTCGCGCAGCAACTGCGCCTCGGCCACCGCCACCTGCGCCTGGCGCGCCGGCTCGCTCGGCTTCAGGCCGGTGAGCAGGCGCCGCGCGCCGGCCACGTCGCCCCCCTTGGCCACCAGCTGGGCGCGCCGCAGTTGCGAGTTGAACAGGGTTTGCGGATCGGTCCCTTCCGGCACCTTGTCCAGCCATTGCAGGGCGCCGGCCAGGTCGCCGCGCTCTTCCGCCAGCTGCGACAGGATCAGCAATGCGCGCGACGGATCGCGTTCGTCGTCCGGATTACGCCCCAGCACTTCCACGAAGCGGGTGAAATAACGTTCGGCGCCGGGCGCGTCGTTCATCTGGGTCGCCAGGATGCCCAGCGCGTACAGGTGGGCGGCGTTGTCCGGCTGGTCCTTCAGCAGGCGCTCGAATTCCTGGCGCGCGCGCGGATAATCCTTGCGGTTGACCAGCACCCGGGCCTGGGCCGCGCGCACTTCGCGCGCATCGGGATACTTCTGCAGGAAGCCATCGAGCAACCGCATCACGGCGTCGTCGTCCTCGGTCACCTGGGCCAGCATCAGCACCGCGATCTCGGAATTCGGCCGCACCGCCAGCGCCGCCTGCGCCTCGGTGCGCGCTTGCGCCTTGTTGCCGCGCACCAGCGCCACCTGGGCGCGCACGATGTGCGCTTCCATCGTGCCCTGGTATGGCGCGATCAGGCGCTCGAGCATCGACACCGCCGCTTCCTTGTCCTTGGCGCGCGCCAGCAGTTGCTGGACCTGGAACATCAATATGCCACGCCGATTGGCCGGCGCTGCGCGCAGGCGCCCCTCGAACACCGGTTCCAGTTCGGCGATGTTGTCGGAGGTGACCACCATGCCGACGAAATATTGCGTCGCTTCTTCGGAGGTCGGATCGAGCCGGTACCACAGGCGCACCGCCGCCAGCGTGTCGTCGGCCTGCTTGGCCGCCACCGCCATCTCGGCCGCGCGCCGCGCCAGGCGCGGGTCTTGTGTTTGCTGGGCAAGGCTCAACATGGTGAGATACGGCCCCTGCCAGTCGCCGTTGCGGAAGGCGAATTCGGCCTTGAGCAACTGCTGCAGCATGGTGGGGGTCAGCTCGACCTTGGGCAAGCGCGCTTCTTCCTCGGCCTTGGCCTTGGCCGCCTGTTCTTCCTCGTCCAGCTCGGGCGCGGCCTCGGCTTGCGCATTGGACGCATCCTGCTGCTGGACCTGGCCGAAGCGGTCGCTGTCCTCGCTGCCGGGCGCCAACTGCTGTTGCGGCGCGACAGCACATGCCGTCAACAGGCCGGAGAGAGTTACAATGGCGAAAGCGTTTTTCAAAGCAAGTCCAAGTGTCCGAGTTGTTGTCAAATTCTACGCTCAACCGCGCGCGCCTGCCGCGCAGATGTTGAGCCTTGGCCCGGACCACCGGACCATGGCTGCGGCCGCAGCGGCGATCCCCTGACGGCCTTCCGACTTTACACGAATCCCCTCCCCCATGCCTGAACTGCCAGAAGTAGAAGTCACCCGGCGCGGTGTCGCGCCCCATATCGAAGGCCGCGTCGTCGAACAGGTCGTGTGCCGGCGCGAAGGCCTGCGCTGGCCGTTCCCGCCCGGCCTGTCCGAGCTGCTGGCCGGGCGCCGCATCCTGGGCACCGGCCGGCGCGGCAAATACCTGTTGCTCAATTTCGAGCACGGCACCCTGATCATCCACCTCGGCATGTCCGGCCACCTGCGCGTGCTGCCGCCCGGCATCGAGCCGCGCACCCACGACCACTTCGACCTGGTGGTCGATGGCGAACAAGGCCGCCAGGTGCTGCGCCTGCACGACCCGCGCCGCTTCGGCGCCGTGCTGTGGCACGCCAACGAGGACGGCCCGCTGGAGCAGCACGTGCTGCTGCGCGGCCTGGGCGTCGAGCCGCTGGGCGACGGTTTCGACGGCGCCTTGCTGTTTCGCGAAACGCGGCGCCGCAGCGCGCCGATCAAGCAGGTGCTGCTGGCCGGCGATATCGTGGTCGGGGTCGGCAACATCTACGCTTGCGAGAGCCTGTTCCGCGCCGGCATCAGCCCCAAAACCCCGGCCTCGCGCATCAGCCGCGCACGCTACGACCGGCTGGCGCAGGCGATCCGCGACATCCTGGCCGCGGCCATCGTGCAAGGCGGCAGCACGCTGCGTGACTTTATTGCCGTAAATGGCCAATCTGGATATTTCCAGCAGACGTATTTCGTCTATGATCGTGCTGGTGTTCCCTGCAAGCAATGCGAGGCTCCGGTCCGCCAGATCAAGCAGGGCCAACGCTCCACCTTCTATTGCGCGAAGTGCCAGCGCTGACGCCAGGACTTCGCCAACCTCGGGCCAGACGATATGCAGGACTTACAACAGTACGGCGCGTGGCGCGCGCAGGCCGCCGCCTCGCTGGCGGACTACGGCGGCGCGCTGCGCCAGGCCGGGCTGATCGACGCCGCCGGCGAGCAGATCCTCGAACGTGCGCTGGCGCGCCTGCGCGACGATCGCCTGACGGTGGCCTTCGTGGCCGAGTTCTCGCGCGGTAAGACCGAGCTGATCAACGCCCTGTTCTTCGCCGACTATGGCCAGCGCATGCTGCCTTCCAGCGCCGGCCGCACCACCATGTGCCCGACCGAGCTGCTGTGGGATGCGGCGCTGCCGCCCTGCATCCGCCTGCTGCCGGTCGCCACCCGCGCCGGCCATCTGTCCATCGGCGACTACCGCGACGATCCCGCCGCCTGGACCGTGCTGGCGCTCGACCTGGACGATCCGGCGCGCATGCAGGACGTGCTGCGCCAGGTCAGCCAGACCTGCCGCGTGCCGGCCCACGAAGCCGAGCGCTACGGCCTGTACGACCCGCACGATCCCGACCTGGCCGGCGAGGTGAGCGCGGACGGTACGGTCGAGATCCCGCAATGGCGGCACGCGCTCATCAACCTGCCGCACCCGCTGCTGAAACAGGGCCTGGTGATCGTCGACACCCCGGGCCTGAATGCGATCGGCCTTGAACCCGAACTGACCTTGAACCTGATCCCGAACGCGCACGCGGTGCTGTTCGTGCTGGCGGCCGAAACCGGCGTCACCCGCAGCGACATCGAAGTCTGGCGCACCCACGTCAAAGCCGGGCCGGGACGGCTGGCGGTGCTCAACAAGATCGACGCCATGTGGGACGAGCTGAAAAGTCCGGACGCCATCGAGGCCGAGATCGCGCGCCAGCAGCACGACGTCGCGCGCCTGCTGGGCCTCGACGATGGCCAGGTGTATCCGGTGTCGGCGCAAAAGGCGCTGGTGGCGCGCGTCGGCGGCGACATGGCGCTGTTCGAACGCAGCCGCCTCGGTGCGCTGGAATCCGCGCTATACCGGCAGCTGGTGCCGGCGCGGCGCGAGATCGCCGCGCGCCAGCTGCGCGCCGAGCTGGAAGCGCTGCTGGCAGCCTCCCACGGCTTGGGGGCCAACCGCCTGCGCGAACTGGTCGAGCAGTTGCAGGAACTGCGCAGCCTGCGCGGCAAGAACCAGGGCGTGATCGCGCACATGGTCAAGCGCGTCGAACTGGAAAAGAAGGAGTTCGACGCCGGCCTGTTCAAGCTGCAGGGCACGCGCGCCGTGTTCACGCGCCTCTCCACCGAGCTATATACGACGCTGGGCATGGACCTGCTGCAGGGGCAGACCGACGCCGTGCGCGCGGCGATGGCGGCGGCGCGCTTCGCCACCGGCATGCGCGCGCCGGTGCGCGACTACTTCGCCGCCGTGCGCGCCATGCTGGACGCCGGCCAGGCCCGGATCGACGAGATCAAGTCGATGATGGAAGCGATGCAGCGCAAGTTCGCGGCCGAACACGGCCTGGGTTTGAGCCCGCCGCCGGCGCTGTCGCTGCGCCGTCAGCGCGACGAGATCGACGCCGTCGAGCTGCTGTTCGCGCGCCAGTTCGGCACCGCCACGCTGCTGCTGAGCAGCCGCGCCACCCTGCTCGAACGCTTCTTCGACTCGATCGCCTCGCGCGTGCGGCGCGTGCTGCGCGCCGCGAACGCCGACGTCGAGGCCTGGCTGAAAGTGGTCAATGCGCCGCTGGAAGGCCAGATCCGCCAGCACCGCGACGGCCTGCGCCAGCGCCAGGCCTCGGTGCAGCGCATCCTGGAGGCCAGCGACAGCCTGGAACAGAAGATCGCCGCTTTCGAGCAAGGCCAGGCCGACCTGGAACACACGCGCACGCGCCTGGCAGAGGCCGCGGCCCGGATCGACGCCAGCCTGGCGCCAGATGCCACGCAGGCAGAAACAATATAAACGATATGAAACGAATCAACGATTTCGGCCCTGGAGTCTCAGGCTTGGGCAGCCTCGACGGCCTGGCCGACCCGAGCTTCTCGCAAGCGGTGGTCGACTGGCAGCGCAGCCACGGCCGCCACACCCTGCCGTGGCAGAACACGACCGATGCCTACCGCGTGTGGCTGTCCGAGATCATGCTGCAGCAGACCCAGGTCGCGGCGGTGCTGGGCTATTACGCGCGCTTCCTGGAACGCTTCCCCACCGTCCACGCCCTGGCCGAAGCCCCGGGCGAGGACGTGATGGCGCACTGGAGCGGCCTGGGTTACTACACCCGCGCGCGCAACCTGCATGCCTGTGCCAAGCGCGTGGTGCAGGACTATGACGGCGTGTTCCCGAGCGACCCGGCGCTGCTGGCCGACCTGCCCGGCATCGGCCGCTCGACGGCGGCGGCGATCGCGGCGTTTTCCGGCGGCGTGCGCGCCGCCATCATGGACGGCAACGTCAAGCGGGTGTTCGCGCGCGTGTTCGGGATCGATGCCTACCCGGGCATCAAGCCGGTCGAGGACGCCATGTGGCGCCGCGCCGAAGCCCTGCTGCCCGAGACGCAAGACAATCCGGGCGCGATCGAAGCCTATACCCAGGGCCTGATGGACCTGGGCGCCACGCTCTGCACGCGCTCGCGCCCCGACTGCGGGCGCTGTCCGCTGCAGGACCGCTGCGTGGCCTTCGCCACCGGCCGCACGGCCGAACTGCCGGTGCGCAAACCGAAGAAGAGCACGCCCGAAAAACGCACCGCAATGCTGGTGATCGTCGACGGCGGCCAGGTGCTGCTCGAGCAGCGGCCGCAGAGCGGGATCTGGGGCGGCCTGCTGTCGCTGCCCGAAGTCGGCGGGCACGTGCCGATGGAAGAAGATGCGGAACCGGTGTGTACGTCGGACGTCGCCGCCGCCGCCGGCGCCTTCGGCCAACTGGACGAAGTGCGCGCGCTGCGCCCGCTGGTGCATGTGTTCACGCACTACAAGCTGCACATCGCGCCGTTCGCGGTGACACTGGCGTCGCGCGCGCAGGCCGATAGCCATTATCAGTGGTGGAATATGAACCAAATCGGCGACGCGCCATTGCCGGCGCCGGTCAAAAAACTGCTGCTGGATCTCGCAATGCCCAGCCTGTTCACATAGCAGTATTCAGAATGCTGAAGATTTTTCAATTTTTAAAGATTTTCACGTTACGTGAAAATTAAAATAAATTGAAAATCACGCGCGATTTTCATAAAATGGAAGTCGTCACAGACTGTGAACGAGGAAAATTGAATGAACAATCGTGCGTTTTCCCAAGACTTTGTTGCAACTGAAAAACGTCTGATTCTTGATGTGCTCGCTGTATTGAAGGAAAAAGTTGGCATCAAAGGCAGCGTGATCGAACTGGTGCCCGCCACACCAAGCGAACACTTGGCGGACGCTACTATCGACCTGGCATATGACGGCAATTCGATTCGTTACCTTGTCGAGTGCAAAATGGTGGTCGATCGCAAATCACAGATCGACAAGGTTCGTCAGCAATTATCGAGAGCTGACGCCCCAGGTCTGTTCATTACACCACATCTGACCAGAGAGCTTGCTGAGCACTGCAGAGCAATCGGACTTCAATTTATGGATGCAAGTGGCAATGCGTATTTGCATAATCCAGGACTCTTCATCTACATCTCCGGACAGAAAGACGAACGCAAGACGCAGTATGCGCGCGCACCGAAAGGACTCAGCAATCCGGCAGCATTGCGTGTGGTATTCGGCTTACTTGCTAACCCGGACGATCTCTCTTCACCCTACAAAGATATTGCGCGTCATACGGGTGTATCGCTAGGAACGGTCTACAACGTTCTGGAAGACCTCGAAAGTCGCGGCTATCTTATCAATAAAAAAGGAAGCAGCGGCCGCAGGAAATTACTGGAAGCCGAGCGTTTGACTGAAGAGTGGGCAATCAATTATCCAACCGCCTTGCGCAGCAAACTCAATGGCCGCCGGTTCAGCGCACCCGAATCATCCTGGTGGAAGAATACCGATCTCTACGAGTTCAATTGCGCATGGGGTTCCGAAGTCGCCGCGACGAAGATGACCAGCTATCTCAAACCAGACAGCCAGACCTTGTACGTCGATCCGGACGACATGGAGAAGGTCATCAAGAAGCTGGTCAAACAACACCGCATCAGGCCTGATGAAGCTGGTCACATCGAAATACTGGAAAAGTTCTGGCATTGGGATAACGAAATCACGCCGGGACTCGCCCCCCCGTTGCTGATCTACTCAGAGCTGCTGGCACTTCTGGATCCACGCACACGAGAAACAGCTCTAATGATCAAGGAGAATTTCATCGATGCCACGTTCTATCAGAACTGATCACCCGATTGACCCAGTTACGGTCAATATTCTCCGTGCAGTGGCAGAAGAAGCTCATACCCAAAAAATCGACTATATGCTTGTTGGGGCAACAGCACGGGATGTCCTTCTGACCCATATATTCGGCCTTGCCACCAGGCGGGCAACGTATGACGTGGATTTCGCTGTCGCCGTCAAAGACTGGGACCAGTTTGCCGCTTTGCGAGAAGGTCTGATGGCACGCAAGACCTTCAAAGCAGGCGGGGAAGCGCAGCAGCGTCTTTATTATCAAGAGCAAGCTGGAGACCTCGAATACCACCTGGACCTTGTACCATTTGGCGGCGTATCTCAAGGAACGAATACAGTAGCCTGGCCACCTGACATGAAAATCATCATGAACGTCGCCGGCTATGACGATGTCCTGGCAGCGGCTGAACGGGTGACATTTGCGCCAGACTTCGAAGGCAACGTCGTTTCTCTACCAGGACTCGCCATACTCAAGCTGGTCGCATGGTCCGACCGCGGCAGAGCAAACCCGAGGGATGCCCAAGACCTCATCCATCTGATGGATAACTATGCCGCAGCCGGCAATATCGACCGGGTGTACGACGAAGAAGGTGTCATCGACGCAGGCGATTACGACCCGGATCTGGCTGGCGTCTATTTGCTGGGAAAAGATATCCGACGCGTCACCAGCGCAGACACGCTCGATGTTCTGAATCAAATCATCGAGCGTGACTTCGACCGTCTGGCGCATGAGATGACCAGAACGATGCGCCATCTGGAGGATGCAGAGAAACGTGTCGACAAACGACTACGGCTTTTACAGCAAGCTCTCGCTTAGCACCCTGTCTCAAAAATGATCAAGCGAGAAAATCCGCCGATGCTCGCGAATCGCATAGCGGTCGGTCATGCCGGCGATGTAGTCGGCAATCTTGCGCGCCTGCTTCATCGGGTCGTCCTGCACCTGGTAGTCGTTCGGCAGCAGCACCGGATCGTTCAGGAACGCCTCGAACAGTTCGCGCACGATGCGGCTGGCCTTGACGCGCATGCGGTTGACCTGGAAGTGGCGGTACAGGTTGGCGTACAGGAAGCGCTTCAGCGCCGTGGTCTCGGCCCGCATCTGGCTTGAAAAACGGATCAGCGGCGGAGCGGCGCGCACCTCGTCGATACTCCTGGGCGCGGCCTCGGCCAGCAAGGCGCTCGAGGTCTCGACCAGGTCGGCCGTCATCGCCGTGATCATCAGGCGGATCGTCTCGTACAGCGCGCGCCGTCCGGACAGGCCGGGATAGGCCTGCTCCACCGCGTGCCGATGACGCGCGAACAGTTCGACCTCTTCCATCTGCGCCATCGTGAGCAGGCCCGAACGCAGGCCGTCGTCGATGTCGTGGTTGTTGTACGCGATCTCGTCAGCCAGGTTGGTCAGCTGCGCTTCCAGGCTCGGCTGGGTGCGGTCGATGAAGCGCTGGCCGAGTTCTCCCAGCTGGCGCGCGTTGTTCAGCGAGCAGTGCTTGAGGATGCCCTCGCGCGTCTCGAAGGTCAGGTTCAGGCCGTCGAAGGCGCCGTAGTGCTCTTCCAGGTGATCCACCACGCGCAGGCTTTGCAGGTTATGCTCGAAGCCGCCGTAGTCCGCCATGCATTCGTTGAGCACGTCCTGGCCGACGTGGCCGAACGGGGTGTGGCCCAGGTCGTGCGCCAGCGCGGTCGCTTCCACCAGGTCTTCGTTCAGGCGCAGGCTGCGCGCCAGCGTGCGCCCGATCTGCGCCACCTCGATCGAGTGCGTCAGGCGGGTGCGGAACAGGTCGCCCTCGTGATTGAGGAACACCTGGGTCTTGTACTCGAGGCGGCGGAACGCGGTCGAGTGGATGATGCGGTCGCGGTCGCGCTGGAATTCGCTGCGCGAACCGGGCGCCAGCTCCGCGTGCTTGCGCCCGCGCGATTGCGCGGAATGGGCCGCGTACGGGGCCAGGCCGGCGTCGAAGTCCACCATCGCCATTCCCCGCTCAGCCGCTGCAGGCGGCCAGGGTCGAGCGCAGGTGCTCGAGCGGCGCCGTGGTGATCGCCGGGCTGCCCAGCGGTTTCAGGAGGATGAAGCGGATTTCGCCGCCCTCGTTCTTCTTGTCGACCGCCATCAGCTCGATCCAGCGCGCCTCGCCCAGGTCGGGCGCACTGGCCGGCAGGCCGGCGGCGCGCACCAGGGCGCGCACGCGTTCCACGCTGGCCGGGTCGATCAGGCCCAGGCGCGCCGACAGGTCGGCCGCCATCACCATGCCGCAGCCGACCGCTTCGCCGTGCAGCCATTCGCCATACCCCAGGCCGTTCTCGATCGCGTGGCCGAAGGTGTGGCCGAAATTGAGCACCGCGCGCAGGCCGCCTTCGCGTTCGTCCTTGCGCACCACCTCGGCCTTGATCTCGCACGAGCGCGCGATCGCGTGCGCCAGCGCCTGCGGGTCGCGCTTGATCAGCTGTTCGACGTTGGCTTCGATCCAGTCGAAGAAGGCGGCGTCGAGGATGGCGCCGTGCTTGATCACTTCGGCCAGGCCGGCGGCCAGCTCGCGCGCCGGGAGCGTATCGAGCGTCGCCGTATCGGCCAGCACCGCGCGCGGCTGGTAGAACGCGCCGATCATGTTCTTGCCCAACGGATGGTTGATGCCGGTCTTGCCGCCGACCGAGGAATCGACCTGGGCCAGCAGCGTGGTCGGGATCTGCACGAACGGCACCCCGCGCATATAGCTCGAGGCGGCGAAGCCGGTCAGGTCGCCGATCACGCCGCCGCCCAGCGCCACCAGGGTGGTCTTGCGATCGCATTTGGCTTGCAGCAGCGCGTCGTACACCAGGTTCAGCGACTGCCAGTTCTTGTGCTCTTCGCCGTCCGGCAGCACGATCTCGACCACCTCGCGGCCGGCGCCGCGCAGGTGTCCGGCCACCCGTTCCAGGTATAGCGGCGCGACCGTGGTGTTGGTGACGATGGCGACTTTCTGGCCCTGGATGTGGCGCGCCAGCAGCGCGCCATCGTCCAGAAGGCCGGGGCCGATCACGATCGGGTAGCTGCGTTCGCCGAGGTCGACGTTGAGGGTGAGGTGGGGTTGTGCCTGTTCGTTCATCGGTGTCCTTGCAAGCCGGCGCGCGCGCGCGTTCTCCTGCGCGGCCAGCTGGTCCAATATGGTTTGTACCATCGATTGTACGTTAGGACGGCCGGTGTCGATGACCAGGTCCGCGATCTCGCGGTACAAGGGATCGCGCTGCTCCAGCAGCTCTTCCAGTTTGGCGCGCGGGTCGGCCGTCTGCAGCAGCGGACGGTTCTTGTCGTGCGAAGTGCGCTGCAGGATGCTGCCGATCGAGGCGCGCAGGTAGATCACGGTGCCGCGCTCGGCTAGGTAAGCGCGGCTCTTGGGATTGAGCACGGCGCCACCGCCGGTGGCCAGCACCAGGCCGTCCTGGGCGCTCAGGTCGCGGATCACGTCCGCTTCGCGCTTGCGGAAGCAGGCCTCCCCTTCGATCTCGAAGATCCAGGGGATGGTGGCGCCGGTGCGCGCCTCGATCTCGTGGTCCGAGTCGACGAAGCGGCGGTTCAGCTTGCGCGCAAGCAATCGGCCGATGGTGGTCTTTCCTGCCCCCATCAAGCCGACAAGGAAAATATTGTTGTTCTTGGGATGTGGCACTACCAAGCCCGCTCAAATGAAAAGACGGCCAGTATAGACTGGCCGCCTCGCATTTCGTCAATTCATCGCGTCAACTCATCGCCTCAAGCCACCCTTGACGCCTCACCGGATTTACGGGCAGGTGAAGTTCAGCGTGAACGGAATCGCGCTGATCTGGCCGTTGGGCGTGGTCGCCGTCACGTTGAAGGTGGCGCGGCTCGGCGCCGTGCACGGCTTGGTCGGTGCGCTGAGCGTGACGCGGTGGATCGAGCCGTTCGGGCCGTTGCCCGCGATCGCGAAGATGTTCTGCACCTTGGCCGGGGTCAGTTCCACCAGGGTCGCGCCGACCAGGCCGGTGATCGCGACGGTCGAGTCGACCGGCAGCGGGTTGCCGTTGAGATCGGTCAGCTGCATGGTGAAGATCTTCGGATCGGCCGACGGCGCATTGCCCAGGTCGACCGTGCCGCTGGTGACCGGCGTCGCGCTGCCGTCGATGTAGACACGGCCGATTTCATCGTCGCTGAGCGTGATCGTGATCTTGCCGAACTGGGTGTTGGCGCCGTCGGTCGTGCTGGCGCAGATGGTGGCCACGCCCTTGCGGGTGCTGTCCGCCGAGACGCCGGCGGCGCTGCCGGTGTTGCACGGCGTGGCCGGCAGGTTCGGCAGCGCGGTACGCGGATCCTGCACGCGGAAGTCGACCGAGCAGCCGCCGTTCACGGTCAGGCAGCCGCCGCGGTCGGCCGAACCGATCGAACCGAGATTGGTCTGGAACACCACCGGGGTGCCGTCGGCTACCGGGTTGCCGAACCCGTCGGCGATCAGGATGTTGACGATCGAGGCCGGCGTGCTCGGGGTGCTGTCGAAGGTGCCATCGACGTTGGCCTTGGTGGCGCTGAGCGAGAACGCGCGCTGCACCGGCAGGCCGGTGGTGACCACGATCGAATCCGAGGTGGTCGAGATGTCGGGACGGGTGGCCGTGGCGGTGCCCGGCAGCACGGCCTGGACCCGGAAGCTGGTCGGCACGCTGCCCGAGTTGACGGTGGTGATCACTTCGCCGTTCTGGTCGGTGCTGTCGCGCAGCTTGTTGAGGGTGACCACGCCTTCCGGCATCACCTTGAATTCGACCGCCTTGCCGGCCAGCGGACGGTCGAACACGTCGAACACGCGGAAGCGCAGGGTCGCGGTCTCGGTGCGGTTGATGCCGCCCTGGCCGCGGATCACGATCGACTTGTCGTTGGGCGTGGCTTCGACGAACTGCACCGAGGCGGCGCTCGGCGGCGCGATCGCCAGCGAGGCCGACGCCGGGGTCGATACGCCGTCGGCCGAGACGGTGATCACGTCGTTGTTGCCGCAACCCTGGTCGCGGTAGACGGTCTGGGCGGTGCCCATATTGGTGGCGACGCTGGGCGCCAGGGTGGCCTTGCCGGCGGTCACGCACGCCGAGCTGAAGCTGACGTTGACCTGCTGGCCGCTGTACTTGGCGCCGTTGGCCATCAGGTCGACCGCGACCAGGGTCGAGCCGTAGGCATCGATGTTGGCCGAATCCAGGCGCACGGCGCTGAACGAGAGCGCGGTGGCGTTGACCGAATAATTGGCGCTGCCGCTGGCGGTGGTGGCGGTGGCGCCCGGCAAGGCGGCGGTGGCGGTGACGCTGCCGGCGCCGCCGGCGGCCAGGCTGGCGGCGCGCATGGTGATCGAGGCGGCGCCGCTGGCGTCGGTCAGGGCGGTGCCGGCGGTCGGCGCGAACACGGCCAGGGTGGCGTCCGTGGTGAAAGTGACCACCGCATTCGGCACCGGCTGGTTGGCGGCGTCGCGCACCACGGCGCGCACGGTCAGCGGCGTGGCGCCGCTGAGGGCGCTGCTGGCCTGGCCGTTGGCACCGCTCAGGGTCACGCCGACGGTCGGCGCCGCCGGGGTGGTGGTGCCGCCGCCAGTGCCGCCGCTGCCGCTGCCGCCCGTCGCGCCGGGGCTGCCGCCGCCGCCGCCGCAGGCGCTGAGGGTGGCCGCCAGCAGCAGGGCCAGGGTGCTGTATTTGAATTGCTGGTTTTTCATATCAGGACTTGTTGTTGTAGGTTGTCGGATGAAATTCCTGTGCGGCAGCGCTGGCCTCTGCTACCTCAGCGCATGCCGGCCACGTTCTCGTTGACGATCTTGGGCGTGATGAACACCAGCAGCTCGGTCTTGGTGCTCTCGCGTCCGGTCGTCTTGAACAGGTAGCCCAGCAGCGGGACGTCGCCCAGCAGCGGGGTCTTGGTCACGTTGTTGCGCTCGGTCTGCTGGTAGATACCGCCCAGCACCACGGTGCCGCCGTTCTCGACCATGACCTTGGTCTTCACGTGCTGGGTGTTGATGGCGAAGCCGGCGCGGGTTTCGTCGCCCTTCGAATCCTTGTTGACGTCGACTTCCAGCACCACGTTGCCGTCCGGCGTGATCTGCGGGATCACTTCCAGGCGCAGGTTCGCCTTCTTGAAGCTGATCGAGGTGGCGCCGCTGCTGGTCGCCTGTTCGTAGGGCAGCTCGACGCCCTGCTCGATCACGGCCACTTGCTTGTCTTCGGTGACCACGCGCGGGCTGGAGATGATCTTGCCCTTGCCGTCCGCTTCCAGCGCCGACAGTTCCAGGTTCAGGAAGCGGTTCGCGGCCGACGAGAACAGCGAGAACGCCAGCGAGGTCGGGGCGATGCCGCCGATGCCGGCCGCCGGCAGGTTGACCATGGTGGTGTTGGCGAAGCTGTCCTCGCTGGTGACCTGGCCGGTGACCTGCCCCACGCCGTTCAGGTTGCCGCCGATGGCGATGCGTTCGTTGCCGCTGACCTGCCAGCCCGAGTCGCCGCCGCGCATGGTGCGCATGTCGGCAAAGCCCAGCTTGGCGCCCAGGTTGCGCGAGAAGCCGTCGTTGGCTTCCACCAGGCGCGCTTCGATCAGCACCTGCTTGGAGGCGATGTCGGTCTTCTGGATCAGCTTGCGGATATCCTCGATCTTGGACGCGATGTCGGTCACGAACAGCTGGTTGGTGCGCGGGTCGATGATGGCGCTGCCGCGCTTGGACAGCACGCGGTTCTTGTCGTTGGCGCTGGCGCCGCCGCTGGCGTCGAGGCCGAACACGTTGCGGAACGATTCCGCCTTCTGATAGTTCAGCTGGAAGATCTCGGAGCGCAGCGGCTCCAGTTCGGCGATCTGGGCGCGCTGCTCGAGCTCGAGCTTTTCCTTGGTCAGCAGTTCTTCCTTCGGCGCGATCCACAGCACGGTGCCGTTCTTGCGCATATCCAGGCCCTTGGCGGTCAGGATCACGTCCAGCGCCTGGTCCCACGGCACGTCGCGCAGGCGCAGCGTCAGGTTGCCGGTGACGGAATCGCTGGTGATGATATTCAGGCCCGAGATGTCGGCCACCGCCTGCAGCGCGGCGCGCACTTCGACGTTCTGGAAATTGAACGACAGCTTTTCGCCGTTGAAGCCCTGCGGGTTGTTGGCCGAACCCTGGCTGACGCGGTTCGGATCGACCACCACCTTGCGCACCTCGACCACCAGCTGGGTGTCGCTCTGGTACACCGACTGCTCCCAGTTGCCCTGGGCGGCGATCGTCATGCGCACGTTGTCGCCCTGGCCGGCCGTGGTCACGCTCGAGACCGGCGTGCCGAAATCGGTCACGTCCAGGCGGCGGCGCAGGTTTTCCGGCAGGCGGGTGCCGAGGAAGTCGACGGTCACGCCGCTGGCGCTCTGGCGCACGTCGACCGCGACCTGGCTGTTGGGCAGGTCGACCACGACGCGGCCGGCGTTGTTGGCGCCGCTCTTGAAGTCGAGGCCGCGCAGCGCCGGACGCAGGTTCACAGCGGCACCAGCACCAGCAGCGGCGGTGGCCGGCAGGCCGTTGGCATTCACCGCATGCGCGACGCCGCCGGTGCCTTCGACGGTCACGATCACCGACTTGCCGTCGATCGCGGTGGCGTAGTTCAGCGCGCGCGACAGGTTCAGCACCATGCGCGTGCGCTCGCCGGCCTGCACCAGGTTCACGCCGCGCACGTCGCCCAGGTGCAGGTCATGGGTGCTCTTGCCGGTGGCGTTCGCGGTGGCGCCGAAGTCGAGCGCGATGCGCGCCGGGTTGGTGATGGCGAAGCCGATCGGCGCCCTGGCTGGCGCTTCGCGCATGGCCACGTTGATGACCACGTTGGCGCCCTGCTGGTTGGCGGTGATCGATTCGATCGCGTTGCCGCTCTGAGCGTGAGCCAGCGCGGCGCCGGCCATCAGCAGCAGTGCGGCCGCGGCGCGCGCCAGGCTTGCAGGAACGGCAAAGCTGAAGCGCGAGCATGAGCTCAAGCGCGTGTTAATAAAACCTGGGGTCATTTCCCACTCTCCTTGTTTTCCTGCAGCTCGAGCGTCGCCATGCGTTCGGTCCAGTCGCCGTTCGAATCCTGCACGGCTTCGCGCAGTTCGATGGCGCCGTCGGTGACGCGCACGATGCGGCCATAGTTCTGTCCCATCCGCTGGCCGGCGCGCACGTGGTACAGCGTGCGCTCGACCTGCACCAGCGCATAGCTGACGCCGCCCTTGTGCAGCGTGCCGACCATCTGCATGGTGTCCAGCGGGAAATTCTCGAGCACTTCCTTGGGCCGGTTCACGTCCGGCTGATACGGGTTGCGCTTGCCGAGGCCGGCCTGGGCCGCGTCGCCGCTGAGCTTGGCCAGGTTGAACGGGTCCAGCGCTTCGTCTGGAACATAGCCTTGCGGCACGAACTGCTTCGGCGCCGGCAGCGGTTCCACCTTCGGCACGGTGCGCGCTTCGACCTGGCGCATCCAGTCCTGGATCTCGCCCACGCCGCCATCGCCGCAACCGCCCAGGAGCAGCGCCGCCAGCACCGGTGCGATGCGTTCAAGTTTCATCACGATCCGCCTCCGCTGCGCTTGCGCTTGTTCTTCTTTTCTTCCGCGCGCGCCTTGCGCTGCGCCGCCAGTTCGTCCTGGTCGAGGTAGCGGAAGGTCTTGGCGATGGCTTCCATTTCCAGCACGCCATCCTTGTCGCTAAGTGCCAAATTGTTCAGGGTGACGATGCGCGGCAGGTTGGCCATGTCGGCGGCAAACGCGCCCATGTCGTGGTAGCGGCCGTTCACCTTGATGTCGATCGGCAGCTCGGCGTAATAGTCGCGCAGCACTTCCTGGCCCGGCTTGAACATCTGGAACTGCAAACCGCGGCCGACGCCGGCCTGGTTGATGTCCGACAGCAGGTCGGCGATCTGCGACTTGTTCGGCAGCTGGCGCTCCAGGCGCGCCACGTACTGGTCGACCTGGTTCTTCTGCTCCTTGAGCGCTTCCAGGTTGATCGCCTGCGCCATCTTGGATTCGTATTCGGCGCGCAGCGTCTGCTCCTGGGCGGCGCCGCTCTCCTGCTGCGCGAACTGCTCGCTCCAGTAAAAGAAGTAGCCCAGGCCGATCACCAGCGCCATCACGCCGGCCGCGCACAACAGGCGCGGCGCCAGCGGCCACTGGCCGGGCTGGCGGCCCTGCAAGTCCTGGAACTGGGCCGCCAGGTCGGCGAACAGTTCGTTCAGATCGATATTCTTCATGCGTTACCTTTGCCCGCCGTCGCTTTACCGCCCTTGGCGGCCGGCTCGTCCTCGCGGCTGCGCTTGATCTGCACGGTCAGCGTGAATTCGACCACCTTGCGCCCGCCGGCGCCCTTGCCGCTGCCGAGGGTGGCGGCGCGCACTTCCATCAACTCGGGCGACTGCAGCCAGGCCGAGGCGCCGGACAGGTTGCGCAGCAGTTCGGCCACCCGCTCCTGCGACTGGGCGTTGCCGCCCAGGGTCACGCGCTGGCCGTCCTGTTTGACGCTTTTGAGGTGCACGCCTTCCGGGGTCTGGCGCACCAGTTCGTCGAGCAGGTGCACCGGCTGGTTGCGGTCGCCCTGCAGGTCTTCCACCGCCTGCTGGCGCGCCTGCAGGGCGGCGATGTCTTCCTTGAGGGTCTTGATCTCGGCAATTTTCTTGTCGAGGTCGGCGCTGGCTTGCGCCAGCACTGCGTTGCGCTGTTCCTGCACCGAGATCTGGCGCGCGTTGTAGCCGCCCACCAGCAGCACCACCGCCGCGCCCACCACGCCGCCCAGCAGCATCAGGGCGACAAAGGCTTGCTGCTTCTGTTTGCGTTTGGCTTCGCGGTGCGGAAGTAAATTAATCCGGATCATCAGCCAAACCTCCGCAGCGCCAGGCCGCAGGCCACCAGGAAGGCCGGGCCCTCCTGGCGCAATTGATGCTCGCGCACGCCGGGGCCGAACTGCATGCCGTCGAACGGCGCCACCAGCCGGCTCGGAATACGGGTGCGGCCGGCCACGATCTCGAGCAGGCCCGGCAGCAGCGCGCAGCCGCCGGCCAGGTACAGTTCGTCGATGCGGGTGTACGGGGTCGAGGTATAGAAGAACTGGATCGCGCGCGTGATTTCCAGCGCCGCGTTTTCCAGGAACGGCGCCAGTACGTCGGGACCGTAGTTCTCGGGCAGGTCGTTGGCCTTCTTGCGCGTTTCCGCTTCCTCGAACGCCATGCCGTAGGCGCGCACGATGTCCTGGGTCAGCTGGTTGCCGCCGAAAGGCTGCTCGCGCTCGTAGACGGTGTCGGCGCCGACCAGCACCGAGACGTGGGTGGCCTGGGCGCCGATCTGGAACAGGGCCGTGATCTGGCCCGGGCGCGGAGAAACCGCGTGTTCCAGCGCGCTGCGCGCGGCATACGATTCGATGTCCATCACGGTAGCGACCAGGCCCGAGGCTTCGGCGATCGCGACCCGGTCCTCGACTTTTTCGCGGCGCGCGGCGGCCAGCATCACTTCCATGTCTTCGTTTGAGTTGGGGGCGGCGCCGATCACGTCGAAGTCGAGGCTGACCTCATCGAGCGCGAACGGGATATACTGGCTGGCCTCGGATTCGACCTGCACTTCCAACTGGTCTTCCGACAGCCCGGCCGGCAGGATGATCTTCTTGGTGATCACGGAGGCCGGCGGCATGCCGAGCACCACGTGGCGGGCGCGGGTGCCGCTTTTTTTCCAGACCCGGCGCACCGCATCGGTGACCTGCTCCAGGTTTTCGATATTGCCGTCGACCACGGCGCCGCGCGGCAGCGCTTCAGTGGCGTAGCGCTCCAGGCGCATGACGCCCTTGCCGGCATCGGCCAGCTCGACCAGGCGGACACCCGACGTGCTGATATCGAGCCCGGCCATTGGCGGCGTCGATCGACCGAACAAGGAACCCAGATTGATCACTCAATACTCCCTTCAGCTGCTTTTCAAATAGACAGGTCACTGCAATGAACGCCCGCGGAGGGGAAGTTGTCTCGGATGCACCAGGTGTGTATTTCTTATAAAAATCCGATACTTACGTCAAATACAGGGTCAAATCGTAGCAACAAAAGATGACTGGGGACAAGATATTTCTACCTGGGAAGAATAGAATCCGGCGCGTGCGCGCCACACTTCCCGGTTTCCATTGCAAAGCCAATACCGGTCTTGCGTTTTTACTCTTAAGACCTTGATACGAAGCTCTTGCTTTTAAGCTTTATTAAGCTGAGCTCAGTATCAGGCGCAAAACCGCTGCCTTATAATGAGGCGGATCAACAAAGCGAAAGTCAGCATGAAAGAGAAACAAGCGTCCTCCTCTGCCTCGAAGTTCAGCCCCAAGCGTCTGTTGTTGCTTGGCGTCGCCGCTGTGTTTGGTCTGGCAAGCATCGGCGTGCTGGTGCTGGTGTTTGCCCTGGCCATGGCCTACCCGAACCTGCCGGCGCTGGACACCATTACCGATTACCGGCCCAAGATGCCGCTGCGGATCTTCACCGCCGATAACGTCCTGATCGGCGAATTCGGCGAAGAACGGCGCACCCTGGTGCACTTCAAGGACATTCCGGACGTCATGAAGAAAGCCGTGCTGTCGATCGAGGACGACCGCTTCTACGAGCACAGCGGCATCGACTACCTCGGCATCATGCGCGCGGCCTTCCGCAACGCCACCGGCGGCGCACGCCAGGGCGCCTCGACCATCACCCAGCAGGTGGCGCGCAACTTCTTCCTGTCGTCCGAGCAGACCTTCAAGCGCAAGGCGTATGAAGCGATGCTGGCCTGGAAGATCGAGAAAAACCTGTCCAAGGACCAGATCCTCGAGCTGTACATGAACCAGATCTACCTGGGCCAGCGCGCCTTCGGCTTCCAGTCGGCGGCCCAGATCTATTTCGGCAAGGACCTGCGCGACATCACCGTGGCCGAAGCGGCCATGCTGGCCGGCCTGCCGAAAGCGCCATCGGCCTACAATCCCGTGGTCAATCCGACCCGCGCCAAGACCCGCCAGCAGTACATCCTGACCCGCATGCACTCGCTGGGCTACATCAGCGACGCCCAGTTCAACCAGGCCAAGAACGAGCCGCTCAAGATCAAGTCGGACAGCACGGCCTTCGGCGTGCACGCCGAGTACGTGGCCGAGATGGCGCGCCAGCTGGTGTACGAACAGTTCAAGGAAGACACCTATACGCGCGGCCTGAACGTGTTCACCACCATCACCAAGGCCGACCAGGACGCCGCCTACCTGGCACTGCGCCGCGGCGTGATGGACTACGAACGCCGCCGTTCCTACCGCGGTCCCGAGTCGTACATCGAGATCCCGAGCGCCAAAGGCGAAGCCGAGGAAGCGATCGAGGCCGAACTGGCCGAGCATCCGGACAGCGACAACATCATCGCCGCCGTGGTGCTGCAGGTGACCGGCACCCAAGTGAAGGCCACCATCGCCTCGGGCGAGACCATCACCCTGAGCGGTCCGGGCCTGACCTTTGCGCGCGCCTGGCTGTCCGACAAGGCGGCGCCGAACCGCCGCATCCGCCGCGGCGCGGTGATCCGCGTGATGCAGGACGACGAATCGAAATGGCTGATCACGCAGATGCCGGAAGTCGAATCGGCGTTCGTTGCGGCCAACACCGAAGATGGCGCGATCCGCGCCCTGGTCGGCGGCTTCGACTTCAACCGCAACAAGTTCAACCACGTGACGCAAGCCTGGCGCCAGCCGGGTTCCTCGTTCAAGCCGTTCATCTATTCGGCTTCGCTCGAGCGCGGCCTGTCGCCGGCCACCGTCATCAACGACGCGCCGATCTCGTTTGACGCCGGCCAGACCGGCGGCCAGGCCTGGGAACCGAAGAACTACGACAGCAAGTACGACGGCCCGATGACCATGCGCCGCGGCCTGATGCAGTCGAAGAACATGATCTCGATCCGCATCCTGAACAAGATCGGCGCACGCTATGGCCAGGAATTCGCGAACCGCTTCGGCTTCGATCCGGAGCGCAATCCGGCCTATCTGACCATGGCGCTGGGCGCGGGCTCGACCACGCCGCTGCAGATGGCCGGCGCGTATGCCGTGTTCGCCAACGGCGGCTACCGCATCAGCCCTTACCTGATCTCGAAGGTGACCGACAGCGACGGCAAGGTGCTGTCCGAGGCGCGTCCGGCCAAGGCCGGTGATGAGGCCAATCGCGTGATCGACGCCCGCAATGCCTTCCTGATGGACAGCATGCTCAAGGACGTGGTGCGCCACGGCACCGCGATCAAGGCCATGTCGCTGAAGCGCACCGACCTGGCAGGCAAGACCGGCACCACCAACGACTCGATCGACGCCTGGTTCGCCGGCTACCAGCCGAAGGTGGTCGGCATCGCCTGGATGGGCTACGACAAGCCGCGCAACCTGGGCGCCCGCGAAACCGGCGGCGGCCTGGCGCTGCCGATCTGGATCGGCTACATGCAGAAGGCGCTCAAGTCCGAACCGATGGTCGAGCGCGAAGTGCCGAGCGGGCTGGTGCAGTATGGGAACGAGTTCTACTACGCGGAGACGCCGCCGGGCATGGGCGTCGAGACGCTGGACGTGGGGCCGCCGCCGGCGGCAGCCGAGCAGAAGGTGCGCGATGCGGTGAGGAACGAGTTGTTCTGACCGGTGTCGAATGAAAAGGGGCGGCCAGATGGCCGCCCCTTTTTTCTTTGCGCAATCGTAGGGTTGGCCTCGGCGGCCCCGCGCTTTGCCGCCGACGCGGTGATTGTTTGCAGCAAGATCATCCGGCGCGAAAATGGCACCGGTAACAATCACCGCGTCGGCGGGGAACCCTGTTTGGCACAGAGACATGGGTGACACATGTCTAGGGAC
>NZ_JASNRA010000038.1 GCF_030411955.1 Massilia sp. YIM B02443 | reverse complement strand
AACTTACCTTCCCAACGGCTTTCATATCAGAGCCGGTGGCATTGACAACCGCCGTTGCGCCGCTACGCACGCTTGCCAGGTCTTTCGGTGTGACTGCGACATCGACCCAGACGCGCGCGAGGTCGGTTAGTACGAAAACATTGGTGTTTTCCTGCACCGCTTCGCCCCGCGTGATGTGCTTTTCAACGACGACAGCGTCGAACGGCGCACGCAACTCGNGTCTTTCGGTGTGACTGCGACATCGACCCAGACGCGCGAGAGGTCGGTTAGTACGAAAACATTGGTGTTTTCCTGCACCGCTTCGCCCCGCGTGATGTGCTTTTCAACGACGACAGCGTCGAACGGCGCACGCAACTCGTACCGGTTCAATGCGCCGCCTCCGGCGCCCACTTCAAGAGCTGCCAATTTCGAGCGCGCTGCCTGCAAGGTAAGCTCGGCCTCGCGAAGTGCCTGTTCGGCCTGCTGAAAGTCCTGCTGGGCAGAGATACGGTCCTCCCACAGTTTCTTTTCCCGCTCATAGATGGTTTTGGCCAGGCCGAGCCTTACCTGTGCCGCGCTCGCGGCGCTACGCAGGTCAGCCAGCTCCGGGCTTGAAATGACGGCTAGCACCTGGCCCTTCTTGACCGTTTGCCCCAGCTGCGCCGGCACTGATTCGGCGACGCCGCCCAGGCGCGGCACTACGTGAGCTGTCAGATCGTCGTTGACACGGACTTCGCCAGGCAGTTTGACAATGTTCTCGATCGTGGCCGCACCGGCAACGGCGGTCGTAATTCCGGCCTTTTCTGCCTGCATGACCGGCAGCTTGACCACTCCTTCGTCCTTGTGCTCATCCTCGGCGCGTTCGTCGCCTGCTCCACCGGCTTCTTTTGCGCCCTCCTTCTGACCGCTCTCGGCATGGCCATGGGCATCTTCGCCGGCGCTACCTTCAGCGCTTCCCTTGTTCCAGAACAGGATGGCCAGGGCCAGCACGACACCGACGGCCACGATTGCGGCAATGATTGGCAGATTTTTCTTACGATGATTTTGCAGGGGCGTCATTGCAGGTGTTCCTTGAAGATGGTGGTGCTATCGGCATTAGTAGCCGGTGCGATTCGTTCGATATCAGTTGCTGCTCGATACCGATCGGACAGAGCGCGCAGATACAAGCTGCGTGCCTGAATTAATGCGCGCTGGGTGTCAAGAACGTCGAGAAACCCGAATTTTCCGAGTTCAAAACCAGTCACGGCAGCGTCATAGGCTTGCTGCGCCGCTGGCAGCATCTCGGACTTGAGGCTGTCGATCTGANATGGTGGTGCTATCGGCATTAGTAGCCGGTGCGATTCGTTCGATATCAGTTGCTGCTCGATACCGATCGGACAGAGCGCGCAGATACAAGCTGCGTGCCTGAATTAATGCGCGCTGGGTGTCAAGAACGTCGAGAAACCCGAATTTTCCTAGTTCAAAACCAGTCACGGCAGCGTCATACGCTTGCTGCGCCGCTGGCAGCATCTCGGACTTGAGACTGTCGATCTGGAGCTGAGCGACCTCTGCACGCTGGTGAGCGTCCGCGATTTCCTCATACACCCGAAGCTGCTCGGCGCCTAATTCGTCGCGAGCCTGGTCGGCCCGTCTTAGTGCTGAAAGCATGTTCCCTTGGTTGCGATTGAAAAGTGGCAGCGGTACGGAGATACCAAAGACGGCTTCGCTCCCGCTGCGTTCACGATCCCGCTGGCTACCCACGGTCACCGTCACATCTGGTACCCGCGCCGAACGTTCCATGCCGACCAAAGCATCCTGCCGTTTGACTTGCGCTTCGGCCTGACGCAGTTGCGGCGACATGGTTAGCCGCTGCTCGAGCTCGTTCATCGTCGGTACGGCAGCGAACTCGACGGNTCGCTCCCGCTGCGTTCACGATCCCGCTGGCTACCCACGGTCACCGTCACGTCTGGTACCCGCGCCGAACGTTCCATGCCGACCAAAGCATCCTGACGTTTGACCTGCGCTTCGGCCTGACGCAGTTGCGGCGACACGGTTAGCCGCTGTTCGAGCTCGTTCATCGTTGGTACGGCAGCGAACTCGACGACTGGCATCTGGAGTGGCTGGGCAATCGCTCGCGAGCTGCCCATCAGTACCGCTAACTTGCGTTTGGCTGACTTCAGATCGGCTGTTGCTTGCGTGAGGTCAAGACGCACGGCCGACTCTGCAACACTCGCACGGGTTTGTTCTACTGGCGATATCTTGCCAGCAGCGACGCGCCGACTAGCGGCATTCGTCGCCCGGCTTGCGACCTCAATGGCCGACTCGGCCAGACCGACCCGCTCTTGCGCTGTCAAGGCCTCCAGATAGGCCGCCATAACGTCGGCACGCAACATCGCTCGTCGCACGTTCAATGCTTGGACGGCGAGCAGACGCTCTTGTTCGGCGACCGCGATGCGGGCGCTTCGTTTGCCGCCGAGCTCGATGAGCTGGGTAATCTGGGCGGTCTCGACCCTGGACCGACGGTCGGTTCCTTCAGTGGATAGAGCCAGCTCAGGATTGGGTATGACGCCTGCCTGAAGCCTGCCACCCTCGGCGATGCCGATCGCCTGTGATGCGGCTCGTAAGCCTGGGTTGCCTGCGTACGCAGCCTGCAACGCCTGCTGCAGGGTCAGCGGTAGTAGCGACGTATTCCCGGCGAGCGGCGTACTGTTTGGATCGCGCAAAATTTCCGTTTGCGCGTAAAGGGACGTCGACTGTGAAAACAGCAACAGCGCGCCCATGATCATCGATCTGGATTGCATAGATAACTCCGAAATTAAAAGAATCGAAAGCTATCCGGCGACAGCGAGCACACCGGCCGAGTGCACGGGCACACGGTCGGAAGGCTCGGGAATTACCTGGTAAAAGAAGGTATAGCCGCCGGAATTACACGGCGGCGGGCCACTGGGGGCGCTCGGGAGGGACTTGAATAATTGAGGCGTAATTGACGTTTGGACCAACCGGCGCGAAGTGCGCCATCGTCAGGTAGGGGGCCGTTTGAACGGCTGCGGGAGCGAGCACTGCGTGCGCGCACGAAGAACAATGCGAATGCTGCGCGATCTTCTTTGTCGACGACGGCTTACCGTCATCGGCGGCCACCACCTGATCGTGAGCGCCGGTCTTATGCTGATGATGTCCAAGGTGCTGCGCGGCTCGTCCGGTCTCATGCATGCAATAGGCGCTGATCGCACTCCAGGTGAACTGGAATGCGAGCATCATCAGCATGCAAATGAGAAAACGGCGCGTCATGCTCGCGAGTATAGCATCGGTGCGGTTATTCGTTGCTGCCACGCAGACGTACGCGTAGCAGACGCATGCCATTAAAGATAACCAGCAGGCTGGCGCCCATGTCCGCGAACACGGCCATCCACAAAGTGGCTGATCCTGCGATAGCGAGCACCAGGAACACGGCCTTGATCAGCAAGGCTGCAACGATGTTCTGCTTGAGGATGGCGGCTGCCTGCCTGCTCAGGCGAATGAACTGCGGGATCTTGCGCAAATCATCATCCATCAGCGCGACGTCGGCTGTTTCGATGGCGGTGTCGGTGCCCGCTGCGCCCATCGCAAACCCGATATCGGCCTTGGCCAGCGCCGGGGCATCGTTGATGCCATCCCCTACCATGCCGACGGTACCGAATTGCGCCACCTCGTCATTGATGGCAGAGAGCTTATCCTCGGGCAGCATGTTCCCGCGGGCGTCATCGATGCCAACCTGCCGTGCGATCGCTTTGGCCGTCACCGCATTGTCGCCGGTGAGCATGACCGTCCGGATTCCCAACCCATGAAGCTGGGCCACCGCTTCGCGACTGGTTTCACGAATGGTATCGGCCACGCCGATCACCAGCAGTGGCGACGTCTCATCGCAGAGGACAACCGCGGTCTTCCCTTCACCCTCCAGTGTCGACAGGACGCTTTCCGTCGCGGTATTGCAGATGCCGAGCTCCTCGACCAGGCGGTGATTGCCGAGGTAGTACCACTTCCCGTCGATCCGCCCTTTCGTGCCACGGCCGGTCAAGGCCTCGAACTCGGTCACGGATGCGACGAGCAGGTCCAGGCCCAAGTTTTGCCAGTGGCGGCTCACCGCGGTCGATACCGGATGGTCGGAACGGTCCGCGAGCGCGGCCGCGAGCTGCAGATGAGTCTGTGCATCGCCTTGCAGGGGCAACACGTCCGTCACTTCGGGGTTACCCTGGGTGATCGTGCCGGTCTTGTCCAGTGCGAGCGAGCGCAGCTTGCCGCCCTGCTCAAGGTAGACGCCGCCTTTGATGAGGATACCGGCCCGCGCCGCCGCAGCCAGGCCGCTGACGACGGTGACCGGGGTCGAGATCACCAGGGCGCAGGGGCACGCGATCACCAGCAGAACGAGTGACTTGTAGATCCATGGCATCCATTCGGCGCCCAGCATGAGCGGCGGCACCAGGGCGACGGCGAGCGCAATGGCGAACACGATGGGCGTGTAGATGCTGGAGAAGCGGTCGACGAAACGCTGCGTGGGCGCGCGGCTGCCCTGCGCGTCCTCGACCGCGCGGATGATGCGCGACAGGGTCGAGTTGCTGTGGCCGGCGGTGACACGGTATTCGAAAGAGCCCGTTTCATTGATCGTGCCGGCAAACACCTTGTCGCCGACCGTCTTTGGTACCGGCATGCTCTCGCCCGTGATCGGCGCCTGGTTGACTGACGACTGGCCAGTGGTCACTTCCCCGTCCAGGGCGATCCGCTCGCCGGGTGCGACACGGGCCAGGGCGCCGATCGCGACCGTGGTGGCGTCCTGTTCACTCCAGTTGCCGTCGTCAAGGCGCACGCTTACCCGCTCGGGTGTCAATGCCATCAGGCCCTGGATGGCGTTTCTCGCACGGTCGAGCGAGCGGGCCTCGATTATCTCGGCAAGCGCGAAAAGGACCATGACCATCGCCGCTTCGGGCCATTGCCCGATCAGTACTGCGCCGGTCACGGCGATTGACATCAGGGCATTGATATTCAAATTGCGGTTCTTGACCGCAATCCAGCCTTTCTTGTACACCCCCAAGCCCGTCGTCGCGATCGCAAGCAGCGATAGCAGGATGACTGGCCACCAGTTTTCATCGCCCGTCGTCCATGCGACGACCTCGGCACCGACTGCTGCGGCCAAGCCCAGAGCAAGGACTGAATACTGCCGCTTTCGGGAGACCGATGGGACCGCAGCGGCTCGTCCTTGCCCAGCTGCAACGAGCACCGCCTGCATACCGATGGACGTCAGTGCATCCAGGATCGCCATTGCAGGCCCACTATGCCTGACGACCAAGCGACGCTGGACGAGATTGAAGTCAAGCTGTTCGACCTGCGGCATGCCGGACAGCTTGCTACGGATGAGCGTCTCCTCGGTGGGGCAATCCATGTTCTCGATGCGGAAAACAGTGCCGGCTGCTGACCCGCTTTGCTCCTCGGTCTGTTCAATCACCGGGTCCATGCCGACCGCGCGTACTGCTGCAAGGATCGCCTGTGGATCGCCGAGGCTGTGCTCCACCCGCAAGCGGCGCTGGACAAGATTGAACTCGAGCTTTCCGACGCCTGCAACGCGTCCGAGCGCTTGCCGCAGCAGTCCCTCTTCTGTCGGGCAGTCCATCTGGTCGATGCGAATGAGAAGAGAATGATCCAAGGCTGCAGATGAGGCACCCGCGGTCTCGATCGGTGCAGATTTTTCGCAACATGATTTTGTCTGGCATTCCGACATGACGACTCCTCGAGAACTGTGTATAGTTCACATTGAACACCCTGTAGCGGGTACGGGGTCAAGCATTAAGTTAACGCACCGGGATTTTTCTTGAAAATCGGCGAATTGGCAGACCGGTCAGGCTGCTTGGTTGAAACCATCCGCTACTATGAGCGCATCGGATTGCTCGCTCCGCCTGAAAGGTCGGCAAACAATTATCGAGCTTATAACGAGCTTCACGCTGAGCGCTTGCTGTTCATTCGGCATTGCCGCGCCTTGGACATGACACTCGATGAGATCCGGACGCTGCTCGATTTTCGCGAGGCGCCCGGAAAAAATTGCGAGAGCGTCAACGCGTTGCTCGACAAGCACATCGGGCACATCGTCGACCGTATAGCAAACCTGTCAGTACTAGAAGCGCAGCTCAGAGACCTCAGGAGCCGTTGCATCGCCACCGACAGCACAAATCCATGTGAAATCCTGCAGGCGCTCGGCGCTGCGGACGTTTGCGACGAGCCAGTAAGGCTTGGGCGCCATTGACTAGCCCTGGACTTTCCGCGCCATCACTGCATTGCTGAACCAGCGAACAGCCGGAACAATGCGCTTGACCTTCAAGTAGCTTGAAGGTGTTTAATATCAGATTCTCGAACCTGAAGACAAGTATCCCGATATGACGTACCCCATTTGGCGTCGGCTAATCGCCTTCGTAATGTTCTGCTGCTGCGTGATCGGTACGACACACGCTAATCCCACATCATCGGAAGCGGAAGTCCGCCAGCTCTGGCAGTTGCTCGATTATGTCGCCGTCGATTACGCCGGCGCGGTCCAGAACGGAGCGATTGTCAGCGAACTCGAATACGGCGAAATGCAGGAGTTCTCGACGCGCGCGCAGAACCAGGTGACGGCATTGCCTCCGCATCCTTTGCATGCAGAACTTGCAGCTGCCACCACCAAGCTGAAGCAGGCGGTCGAGCGCAAGGAAGCGCCGCAACAGGTTTCCCTGCTTGCGCGAGAGGCAAACCGTTTGCTGCTGCAGGCCTACCCCTTCCCTGTTGCGCCGCGCGCCTTGCCCGATTTGGCCAGCGGTGCGGCGCTGTACCAGGCGCAATGCGCTTCATGCCATGGAGCGGCCGGCGCCGGCGATGGGCCACTCGCGGCCAAGCTCGAACCTAAACCAATCGCATTTACCGATGAGGAAAGAGCCCGTTCCCGCTCTCTCATGGCCCTATATCAGGTCATCAGCCAGGGTGTCGAGGGCACATCGATGCCGGCCTTTGCAGGCTTGTCCGAGCATGACCGCTGGTCTCTGGCATTCTATGTCGGTAGCCTGGCGTTCAAGGGCACGGACATCGCAGCCGGAGAGTCTGCATTCGCCAAGAGCAGCTCCGCGTCTGCCACGATTCCCGACATGAACACGCTCGTGACGGCAACCGAAGAAGAACTGGCGAAGGCAGGCTCACCGTCGACCGCGCGGGCGGTTCTGGCCTATGCACGTACCCACCCCGGGGTGGTATGGGAGCAGCAAGAACGCAAGGGCATCGTTCTTGCGCGCAAGCTGCTGCAGGACAGTCTGGATGCCTTGAAAAATAACCAGCGGTCGAAGGCTACCGAACTTGCTTTATCGGCCTACCTGGACGGTTTCGAGCCGCTCGAGGCGAGGCTCGATGCGACGGACCGCCAGCTCCTGGTGGACGTGGAGCGAACGATGCAGCTGTACCGGGGCGCGGTTGCACAAGGCAATGTGTTGCGTGCGACCGAATACGCCTCTCAACTCGACGCGTATTTCGTACGTGTCGAGGAGCTTACCGGCGCGAACAAGACCGACGCGACGACGGTGTTCGTGGGCGCGTTGACTATTCTCCTGCGCGAAGGTGTCGAAGCCCTGTTGATCGTGATTGCGATGGTTGCGTTCCTCCGCAAAGCGGAGCGTCCACAGGCCTTGCGCTACGTGCACGCCGGCTGGATCTCGGCCCTGGCAGCAGGCGCCTTGACATGGGTGGTGGCCACTTATGTGGTCAGCATCAGCGGTGCAAGTCGTGAAGTGACTGAGGGCCTCTCGTCGCTCTTCGCCGCCGCAGTGCTGCTGTCAGTCGGCCTATGGATGCACCAGAAAGGCCAGGCCGGACAATGGCAAGCATACCTGAAGCAGCATTTGACAGCGGCGATGGAAAAACGCTCCGCATGGGCCTTGTTTGCTTTGGCATTCATCGCGGTATACCGGGAAGTCTTCGAAACGGTTTTGTTCTACTCGGCGCTCGGCGCCGACGGCAACGGCCCTGCGCTGTTGGCAGGATTCGTTACAGGCCTGGTCCTGCTGTCGATAATTGCTGTCATTTTCCTGCGTACCAGTGCACGCATGCCGATCGGTAAATTCTTCTCGTTCAGCTCCGTGCTGGTGGCCGCCCTGGCAGTTGTCCTGGTCGGAAAAGGAATCGCAGGGCTGCAAGAAGCCGGATGGCTGACGGCCACACCGGTCACGGGACCGCGGATGCCGGTCCTCGGCCTCTACCCGACGATAGAGACTTATGCGGCGCAACTGGCCCTGCTCCTGGCGGCTGGTCTTGGCTTCGGCTTCAATCTGATGAAGGTCCGCAAATAGTTATTGAATGGCTCGCAGCAGGCGTCGCGGCTGATGCCTGCCGGGTAATCATCACCTTATCGCCGAAAGGTAAACAACTTGAACCGCGAAAGCCTGGAACGGAATCAGATTCCAGTCTATGTTGTAAGTGCCGCCTTGGCCGTGCTCGGGGGGATCCTTGCGCCTGATGCTGCGGCCAGGCTTGATCTGTTGGTGACACCTGCCATTGCGGTCCTGATGTATGCGATGTTTCTGCAGATTCCCTTTCTCGAGCTAAGGCAGGGGTTGGGTAATCGAGCGTTCATATCTGCAGTTTTGGTCGCCAATTTTGTGCTGATACCGCTTCTGGTATGGGTCTTGACGCGTGGACTGAGCGATCGTCCTGCGCTGTTAATCGGCGCGCTCCTGGTTCTGCTGACGCCATGTATTGACTACGTCGTCGTATTCACTCATCTCGGGAAAGGCGATTCGCGCCTGACCCTGGCCGCCACGCCAATCCTGCTCCTGCTTCAGCTGCTCCTACTGCCCATCTACCTCAGCGTAATAACTGGCGGCGAATCTGGCGTCGTCATCGCTGTCGCGCCGTTTGTCGACGCATTCCTGCTGCTGATCGTGGCTCCGCTGTTGCTTGCGGTGGCTACTGCCGGACTCGCGAAGCGATCGTCCATCGTCGAGAAATGGAATATCGGATGGGCCTGGCTCCCGGTCCCAGCCATGGCCGCAGTGCTGGTGGTCGTCATCGGTTCGCAGATCGGAGCGATCATCAGGGAGATCGAGCAATTGGTGCCGGTCATTCCGGTTTATATTGGCTTCATGGTGCTTGCCCCACTGGTAGGAGCTTTCACGTCGCGCATGTTCAAACTGCCGGTAGCAGCGGCTCGCGCCGTGACCTTCAGCGCGTCGACGCGCAATTCTCTGGTAGTGCTGCCGCTCGCGCTCGCGTTACCCGACGATTTGCGTGGAATTGCGGCGGCGGCTGTGATCACACAAACCCTGGTCGAACTGGGCAGTGAACTGGTCTATGTGCGTGCAATTCCTGCCCTGGTCAAGTGAGCTGTACTGTCAATAGTGGACACGTCCGTATCAAGCAGCCAGCTGCCATCTGCTGATCTTTTCGGCAAACAATGCTGGCGATAGATAGCCGAGACGCGAATGGCGCCGCTGGCGGTTCCAGAGGATCTTGATGTATTTCGTAATTGCCGGTTCAGCGTCGGCCCTGGTCGCATACCACTGGCGATGGATCAATCCGCCCTTCAGGCGTCGCCAGACGCGCTCCATGCGTGCGTTGTCATGGCAGTTTACTGCAAGTGCTCGGCAACCCTAATCCAAGCTTCTTACCTGGCTCGTGTTTGATATGTGCGCGCTCGCTTTGGTAACTGACGTATTCTGTGTTCATCCAAGCGCGTCCGGTAGAGAAAAGCGCTGGGCGCGTTCTTCCTGCAATCTTTTGGAGATCCGATGTCGGATATTGGCAAGGACAGCGATGACGAATCAGGTCTGGACGGTTCCAACGAGCGTGATCGTGGCATTTTATGGAAGGTCTTGCTAATCAATCTGGGCCAGTGTTTGGCCGGGGTGACTGTCGGAATATGGGCATCTTCAACTGCCGTGGTTGGCGCTGGCCTTGACAACCTGGGTGACGCTGCAGTCTATGGCGTCAGTCTGTACGCGGTCGGTAGATCCAGCACAATCAAGAAGCGTGCGGCGCAATTATCTGGCTGGCTCCTCATTGGTTTCGCCTGCCTATTGTTGGTTGAAGTTGTCCGTCGTTTTCTTGGCGGTGAGGCACCGCTGGGACCAGCCATGATGGCCATGGCTGCAACAAATGCTCTACTGAATATCTATTGCATTCGCCTGCTGAAGCAGCATCGCGGCCAGGACATCAATTTCAAGGCCTCGACTATATTCACGAATAACGATTCGCTTGTGAACGGCGCAATCGTGCTTTCGGGCGCGTTAGTAATGTGGACAAATTCAAACCTTCCTGATCTGCTGCTTGGAACAGTGGTTTCGTTCATTGCTGGGAAGGGAGGTTATGAAATCCTCTCAGAGGCAAAAGGACATCAGTCGTGATACGAGGTATTCCATTCGAACCCTGCACGCGCAACAGAGATACATCCAGTGTGGTATACGACTAAGCTGACGGAAAGCGCCTTATGGCGGCTGGCCGTCGTAACATGATCGAAATCGCGGGCGGAAACGCAGTTGTTGAACCAAGTGCGAAGCAGGCACTGGTATTTGCTAACCTGAGTTCTCTGTCTGGTCGGAGCATTACTGGCAACGCAAATCAGAGAGGTCTGACGCGGAACTCCGGACATTCTCATCAGGCAGGTATTTCCCTTCCCTCAGGTGATCAGATTTGTACATTACCAATCAAAAAACGGCTGGACAGCAACGCCGGTATGCGTGAGAGGCTCATCCGCAAATCCTGCTGAGGTACGCTGTACCTTACGCTGGTGCTGAGAAACACAACGGCAACTTTCATCAGTTCGACGGTGATCCACTCGCCAGGGCAACGGTGACCATCGAGATATTCCCCCCCTCCCTGTGGAATGAAGCTGAAAGGGCTACGCTTCCATTGACGAAAACGTTCGGGCATGAATGTATGGGGCTCGTCCCAAAGCCTCGGATCGTGATTCGTCCCATACAAGTCGAGCAGGACCCTTTCTCCTTTCGGAAAACGATAGCCCTTCGATTCGAACTCCCGCCGCGTGCGCGCAGCTACCACCGGGAAAAACGGATAAAACCTGCGGACTTCTTCAACGAAATAATCGAGGTAGTGCGCTTCGGCAGCCAGCAAACGCTCACCGCATTGCGGGTGCTGATGCAAAGCCATGGCCGCGAACATGATATACCAGGCGACCGCGACCGTTGGCCTTGCAACGTTGATGAGTTCCACCGCCACAGTTCGCTTGTCGAGCAATTACCCAGACAAATCGCGATGCCATGAGATCGCATATAGTGCGCAGTCTTCATCCACCGTTAGCCGGTGATGACGCACATCTTCTACCAGACCCTCGATCCAGCGCTCAGCGCGGTTTCGCGCCCATCTTCCACGCCAGTGTCTTGGACCGATCGCCGCGCCAGCATCGATCATCGCTACGAAGTCATCCGTTCTACTCCTGACTTCGGACTCAACCAGCGGGATTCCTGTCCAGGCACAGACGGCCCGGCACAAGCTTTCACACGCTTGGTCGAATAAAACCACCTGGAAGCGGCGCTCCCAATTTGCCGCGGACCTGTGCCATTGCGCGGCACTGAGCTCCGCCAGTTCCGCAATACGCTCGGCGCTCATCAAGGAGAGAAACATTTCCTTTCGGCACCGATGGGAATTACCGTCCAGTCCTTGCACGCCTCCTCGGCCAAACAGTGTTTCCTGGAGTCTCGATGGAGCAACACCGGTGCGTTTGAACCTCTCATTGTCATAAAATAGTCTGGCCAATTCTTCGCCGCGCATACAAACCGTCGATTGAAGCATCAGTCGTGGGCGAAACAGGTAGGTCCCCAGGCGCGTACAACGTTTAGTAATGAAAAGATAGCCGTCCCGGGCGAACGAAAGAGTACTGTCTGGAACACCATCTCGCGGTATCTCATGCATGAGCGTCTCCGTCAAATTGAGCCGTCTTCATACTGCCCGAGCACGTAGTTAAGCGGCGCTTGTTTCAGCACTGCTCATATCAATAGCGTCGCACGTGGGGTACGTGCCCCCGGCTTGTATTCGCCCGGTAGATTGCATATCAGGCTTCACACTAGCTCGAAACCGCGGGCGGCTTCGAACTAGTGATAGCGCCCTACCAGAACGCCAAATGGCGAAGCTTAGTTGGCGTACATTGGACTTTCCTCAACATAGATTGTTACGTTCGTTGCGTTTGGAAGGATGTTCGCCAAGGAGATCGGCGACAGGCCGAGCGTATCGAAGGTCCAGGTAAGGTTTCTTGGACCGTCTACAATACGGACAGTCTCGAGTCGCTTGACGTGAATCGATCTGGTCTTGCCTTCCACTATTGTGATAACGCGGTCAGGCGCTGCATTGGAGGAGTAGCCGAACGGTGCTGCTCTACCAGTCTTCGCTTCTGCGGCGCTCTCTGAGGGCATGCCCCCCTCATTGGCCCGCGAGTCGAGTGGAATGAACATGCACGCGAGAAGTACCGCGGATAAGAAGTTGATGTGAGTTTTCATTGAATTTTCCTGTTGAATGTTTGATTTTTCAAGCGCACTGACTCTCGACGTGGCCGATTGTGGGCCGCCATGGTCGGGAGTAAGTCAGTTGCGGCTGCATTATTTGTAGAGACGGATGGGGTCGTGCAGTGCTTGTGCACGATTACCCATCAAGCGCAGGCGGTAGTTGCCGGCTTCGATGATCAGTGCCATTTCGGCCGAATCGGGCCGTCCAGTATTGGAGACTGGTAATTTAGCTGATTGAGTCTGCCGGGATAGGAGCGCGACAGCCCTGACCATTCGATCACGGAAGAATCGCTGCCGAGGGGCTGCAAGTCGCATGCCGATACACAAGTTGCGCTGCAGCCAGCTTCGAGCTGCACGTCTATCGGATTTGCAGCCCCGGTTACGTCGGATACCGCTGCGATGGCCGACGCGTCGTCGGAAATCACGCACCATCCTGCCGCCCAGCCAGTCTGTAAGGGCAAAAGCGCGAACAATATGATCAGAAACAGGCGCTTCATGGAGTCCTTGACTGCTCGGTTACGGAAGAGAACACTGGAGTATGGCAAATTTTACAACGCCCGCCGGGCAGAAACATGGGTCTCGAATTGTTGTAGATCTGATTATGTTTGTTCTGTATGGGCTGGATCGTCGCCCTGTTCAGACCGCCCCGCGCGACTGGCCATGCTTCGGGTGGCAGTGCGCGTCCAGGGGGCGATGACTATCGGGTCTTGTCGGATACCGGAGGTGCTGCACGGCCACCGAACAGCGCGTGCAAAACGATGAGCGTGGCGCCGACCGTGATCCCGATATCGGCGATGTTGAAAGCTGGCCAGTGATGCGCTCCTGCATGCACATCGATCCAGTCAACGACGCCCATCCGCGCAGTTCGGTCAACGAGATTGCCAACCGCTCCGCCAAGGATCATCGCCAGAGCGATCCTTTCCGCGGAGCCTGTTTCAGGTTTCCGGATCATCCGGACGATCAGGATCGACGCGAGTACGGCTACAACAATGAAAAGGTAGCGTTGCCATCCGCCGGCCGTGGCCAGAAGACCGAACGCCGCTCCCTGGTTGATCACATGGACGATGTTCAACAAGGGTAACAACTCGATCTGCTGGCCGTAGGCCAGATGTTCCACGATTGCGGCCTTGGTGACCAGGTCGGCAAGTGCGATAAGCCCGGCGACCAACACGGCAGCGAGCGGTGAAAAGGGTTTGGCCACTATCGGTTCCTATACAGTTGACGGTCAGATGTTCAGCGCACGCTTGTCGACAGCGAGCGACGCTTCCCTGATTGCTTCATACAATGTCGGGTGCGCGTGGCAGATCCGGGCAATGTCCTCCGAAGACGCCGAAAACTCGAGCGCCATTGCCGCTTCACCGATCATTTCCGACGCGAGCGAGCTGACGATATGCACGCCCAGCACAAGGTCCGACTCGGCATCGGCTAGGACCTTGACAAACCCCTGTGCGTCGCCGTGGCCGAGTGCGCGCCCGTTGGCCGAGAAAGGGAACTGTCCCGACTTGAATGCGCGGCCTTCGCGTGCCAGTTCCTGCTCCGTCTTGCCAACCCACGCGGCTTCGGGACTCGTGTAGATGATGAAGGGGATGGCGGCGTAATTCACCTGCCCGGATTGCCCTGCGACGATCTCGGCGACCATGATTCCCTCTTCCTCGGCCTTGTGCGCAAGCATTGGCCCGCGCACGACGTCACCGATGGCAAACAGGTTCGGCAATATCGTGCGGCAGTGTTCATCGACCGGCACATAGCCGCGCTGGTCAAGCTCCAGGCCAATTGCCTCGATTCCCAACCCATCCGTATTGGGCACGCGCCCGATCGCCACGATCACCTTGTCGCAAGCGAGCTCCTTGGCGGCGCCAGCACGGTCGCGATACGAAATCTGCACCCCGCCGCCGCTGAGCGCGATGCTGTCGATGCTCACGCCAAGGTCGAATTTCAGCCCTTGGCCAGACATCAGCTTGAGCATTTCCTTGGACACGGCGGTGTCGCAGCCGGGCAGGAAGTCCGGCATGGCGTCGAGCAGGGTGACATCCGCACCCAGGCGCCGCCACACTGAGCCTAGCTCGAGACCGATCACGCCGGCGCCAACCACACACAGGCGTTTCGGCACCTCGCGGAAATCGAGCGCTCCGGCGTTGTCGCAGATGATTGCATTGTCGATCCGGGTGCCTGGCAGCTGGCGCGGCTTCGACCCGGTGGCGATGATCACGTTACCCGCGCTGATCTCCTGCACGGAATTTTCGGCCGAGACTTCCAGGGAATATACCCCGTCCTGCATCCCGACGAAGCGCGCGCGCGCCTTGATAAAGTCGACCTTGTTCTTCTTGAACAGGTATTCGATCCCTTTGGCCATTTTCGAGACCACCCCGTCCTTCCGATCGATCATCTTGTCGACCTCGATCGCCGCGCCGCCAGTGGTGATACCGTGCTCGGCGGTGTGGTGGACGACCTGTTCGTACAGGTGGCTCGACGCAAGCAATGCCTTGGATGGAATGCATCCCACGTTCAGGCAGGTTCCTCCGGGGCGCGCCTGGCCGTCGGGTGCGGCGTAAGGATTCGATTCAATGCAGGCCACGGACAAGCCGAGTTGTCCGGCGCGGATTGCGGCGATGTACCCGCCTGAACCCGCGCCAACGATGACCAGGTCGTATTGCGCTTTCATGTGATTCCTTCCAATGTTCGAGTCCTTGCGTTCACTCTACTGGACTGTTCAAATTCCCTCCGCCACGTTCTCGGGCGGACGGGCGAAGCGCTGGTAAAGCGTCGGCAGCACGAACAGCGTCAGGATCGTAGCGGAGATCAGGCCTCCGATCACAACGGTGGCCAACGGCCGCTGCACCTCGGCGCCGGCGCCGGTTGCCAATGCCATCGGGACGAAGCCCAGCGATGCGACCAGTGCCGTCATCAAGACGGGGCGCAGGCGCCGCAGCGCACCTTCGCGCACCGCTTGTGCCCACGGAAGCTGTTTCGCCACGTCGTCGATCGAGCCCACCATTACCAGCCCGTTGAGGACAGCGACGCCGGACAGTGCGATGAATCCAACGGCCGCCGAGATCGAAAACGGCATGCCACGCAGCCAGAGTGCGGCGATACCCCCGATCAGGGCGAGAGGCACGCCCGTAAACACGACCGCGGCCGAACGCCAAGACCCAACAGCCGAGTACAGCAACGCGATGATGAGCGCGAAGCAGGCTGGTACCACGACTGCCAAACGCATCCGCGCACGCTCGAGGTTCTCGAATTGCCCGCCCCAGGTAATCCATGCACCGGCGGGCACCCGTACGTCCGCGTTGATGCTTGCGCGCGCTTCGCTGACCACGCTGGCGATGTCACGTCCGCGCACGTTGGCCTGTACCACGACGCGACGCTTGCCGTTCTCGCGACTGATCTGGTTCGGTCCCTTGGCCGTCTCCAGCGCGGCCACCGACCCCAGCGGCACGAAACTGCCGCTTGGCGTCAGCACTGGCAACTGGCGCAAGGCTTCCACATCGTTCCTGCTGGTCTCACCCAGTTTCACCACCACGTCGAAGCGCCTGTCGCCTTCATAGATGGAACCAGCCTCCCGGCCCGCGATGGCTGCCGCCAGTGTGTCGTGCACGTCCTGAGCGGATAATCCAACCCGCGCCATGGCGTCGCGGTCCAGCCGCACATCGAGCAGCGGAAGCCCCTGCACCTGCTCTACCCGGACGTCCTCCGCGCCCTCGACCGCACGCAGTTTTTCGGCAACCTGCTCGGCGGTGCGGATCATGGCGTTGAAATCGTCGCCGTAGACCTTGACGGCAATGTCGCCCCGTACGCCGGCCAGCAGTTCGTTGAAGCGCATCTGGATCGGCTGGGTCAGCTCGTAGTTCTGGCCCGGGATGCCTGCAACCGCCTTCTCGATCTTCTCAACCAGCTCGGCCTTGCTCATCCCGGGTTCCGGCCATTCCGAACGGTCTTTAACGATGACAAAGGTGTCCGTGATATTCGGCGGCATAGGGTCGGCGGCCAGTTCAGCCGTACCTGTTCGGGAGAAGACCAGCTTTACCTCGGGCAGCTTGCCGACCGCCTTCTCGACAGCGAACTGCATCGCCTGGCTCTGGTCCAGGGAGGTTCCGGGAATGCGGGCGACCTGCAGCAACACGTCTTTCTCGTCGAGGGTCGGGAGAAATTCCTGGCCCAGCGTTGTAAACAGACCCAGCGCGCCCGCAAAACCGACGGTCGCTAGTACGCCGGTCAGCTTGGGCTTCGCGAGTGCACGGTCCAGCCAAGGTGCATAGGACGTGGATACGGCTTTGACCAGTCGGTTTTCCTTTTCATTGACATGGCGCGAAAGCCATAGCGCGATCGCCGCCGGCACAAAGGTAAGAGAAAGAATGAAAGCGAATACCAGGGCCAGAATCACCGTTACCGCCATCGGTGCGAACATCCGGCCTTCCACCCCCTGGAACGTCAACAGGGGGACATAGACGAGAATGATGATCGCCTGGCCATAGACGCTTGGCCTGATCATTTCGCGCGCGGCGGCCGCAACGGTATCAAGGCGCTCCGCTTTGGTAAGAGTTTTGCCAGTCGCATGCTGGTGTTCGGCGATGCGGCGCAGCGCGTTCTCTACGATGATCACGGCGCCATCGACAATCAGGCCGAAGTCCAGCGCGCCCAGGCTCATCAAATTTGCCGAGAGTCCCGCCTCGAGCATGCCCGCCGAGGTCAGGAGCATGGTGACCGGAATAACGGCTGCGGCGATCAGCGCCGCGCGCAGGTTTCCGAGTAGCGCGAACAGGACGGCGATCACCAGAAGCGCGCCTTCGGTCAGATTGGTTGCCACGGTCTTGATGGTGGCATCGACCAGCCGAGTGCGGTCGAGGACTGGCCGGATGAGCAAGTCGGGCGGCAAGGAATGTGCGATTTCCTTGAGTCGGACATCGACGGCGGCGGCAACGGTCCGGCTGTTCTCGCCAATGCGCATCACGGCCGTACCGACGACGACCTCTTGGCCGCCTTCGGACGCCGAGCCGAAACGCACCTCCTGCCCCAGGCCGACGCTAGCGACGTGCGACACCAGCACTGGCGTGCCGTTACGGGTGGTGATGACGGTCTTTGCCAGTTCTTCGGATGAGGTGATGCGCGCATCGGCCTTGACGGTGAGGGCCTCTCCGTTCTGGACGACGACGCCGGCGCCGGCGCTCGTGTTATTGCGCTCCAATGCCTCGCCCAGCATCGTCAGGCTGATGCCCAGGGCCGCTAGTCGTTGCGGATCCGGCGTGACCACATACTGCTTGACGTAGCCCCCGATGACGTCGACGCCCGCCAGCCCTTCGGTATTCTTGAGCTGCGGTGCGACGATCCAGTCCTGCACCGTGCGCAGGTAGGTAGCCTTCTCAACAGCGCCGCGCAGCACTTCCCGTTCCGGGGTGATATAGCTTCCGTCCGCCTGCAAGCCGGCCGACGTACCGACTTTCTGGGCCGGCTTGGAGGCGTACTCCACCGTCCACATGTAGACGTCGCCAAGCCCGGTCGCGATCGGACCCAGGCTCGCAGTAGCACCCGGGGGCAAGTTGCGCTCGACGGCGCGCAGCCGCTCCGCTATCTGCTGGCGAGCAAAATAGATATCCGTGCCGTCCTTGAAGACCGTCGTGACCTGTGCAAATCCATGCCTGGTCAACGAGCGCGTGGATTCCAGTCCGGGAATGCCGGCAAACGCCGTCTCGATCGGATAGGTGACCTGTCGTTCGACGTCGGCCGGCGCGAGCGCCGGTGCGACGACGTTGATCTGCACCTGCGTGTTGGTGATATCCGGTACCGCGTCGATCGGCAGGCGCGTCAGTGCGAATGCGCCGAGGATCGACAGCAGGATGGTGGCGATGAGGACGTGCCACCGCCGCGCAACGGAAAAGTTGACGATGCGAGCAATCATGGTTGGGTATCCTTCAGGAGCCGTTGAACGAGGAAATCAGTCATCGTCCCCTGCCTCTCCCTTGCCATGCTCCGCCTTCAGCAGATAAGTATTGCTGACCGCAATCTGTTCCTTGCCGTCGAGGCCGGACACCACCTTGACGTAGCCGGCCGCGTTACCGCCGAGGACGACGCGCTTGATCGCGAACCCTTCTTTCTCCCGGACGAACACGCTCGGCTTGTCCTCCACCGTCTGCACGGCGGTCCGTGGAATGGCCAGCTGGGTGCCGCCGGTACCGCCCTCGAGCGCGATCGATGCCCTGACCGTCTCGCCGATGCGCCAGCTTCCCTCCCCGTTCGACAGCCGTGCAATGGCGCGTACCTGGCGGGTGGCGGGATCGAGGACGCGCGATACGTGGGTGATGCGGCCTGCGCCGGTGCGGCCATCAATCGACACGTCCACCGCAGTGCCGACGGTGACGCGGGCGGCGTCGTTCGGCGACAGCGAAAGCTCGACGGCCAGTTCGTTGAGGTCGGCCACTTCGAACAGATGTGCGTCCGGCGCGACGATGTCGCCCAGGGCGATCTGCCGCGCCGTGACGTTGCCCTTGATCGGGGAGCGCAGCATCAGCCGGTTAAGCTGCCCTCCGCCCGTTCCCCCGGCGGCGGCGAGTTGTTGCTCGGCCAGGCGAAGGCGGGTGCGTGCTTCTTGCGCGGCATTGCGCGCAATTTCGAATTCCTGTCGCGAGGTGACTTTTTCGCCAAACAGACGTTCTTCGCGCGCGAACGTGGCTTGCGAGAGCTCGTACTGCCGCTTGGCGATTTCAACGTCGGCCCTGAGCTGGGCTACGTCACGGCTTTCGATTACAGCCAGCACGTCGCCCCGAGCGACCGGGTCGCCCAGGTTGCGCCGGACCTCGACAACCCGGCCGCCAACGGCGCTCGAGACGACGGCTGCATGCTTCGGGTCTGCCGCGATGACTGCAGGCGCCTCGACCGCCCCAGCGAAGGACTGTCGAACCGGCATGATCTCGATACCCGCGGCTTTGATTTGCTGGTCCGATAGCGATACAAAATCTTCCTTGGCTTCGGCTTCGCCTTCTCTCTCCGCAGCTTCGCCCCGCTCGCCGGCTTCGCCGCTCTTCTCGGCCTTCTCGGCTTTCTCGCCTGAGGCGGTCGCCGTTTTTTCACCCTGTTCGGCCGCTACTTTAGGGGCTGTTTCTGGCTTGGGGGAGCATGCGCTCAACAGGATCATCGCGGCGCACAGGCCCGATCGGAATACCGCTTGCATGGGTCAATCCTTATAAATTGGAGAGTTGGAACCTTGGAGCCGAGCCAGACGTGCCCGGGCAGTATGGAGTGCTGCGAGCGCGTCGACCGAGCTTTCGCGGGTTTCGGCCAAAGAGCGCTCGGCCTCGATCAATTCGAGTTGCGGGAATTTTCCTTCGGCGTATCCGATCCTCGCGATGCGCGCCGCTTCTTCTGCGGCGGCGAGCGCGGGGCCATTGGCGGCCCGTGCGGCCGCCAATGCGTCGGCCACCTCGGCTTCCGCCTGCGCGCTGGATTGCTCGAATTGCAGTGCGACGCCGCGGCGCGCGGCGGAAGCCCGATCGAATTCCGCCCGCGAGCGCGCCAGCGCGGCCGTGCCCTGATTGAACAATGGCAGTGGGACCGACAGGCCGAGCACAGCGGCCTTGTCGGACGATTCGCCGTAACGGCGCATGCCTGCGGTCAGCGTTACGTCCGGTATCCGGTCGCGCCTGGCCGCATCGACGCGAGCTTCCGCAGCGGCCACCTCGGCCTCTGCTGTTGCGATCGCCAACCCCTGCCCTGCTGCCGGCGTCATCTCGCTGCGTTCTATTTGCTCGAACCACGTGGACGCGATCGTGAGCGGCATCGCCGTGCCTGTCAGCCGTGCGACCGTTTTCTGGGCCAGTTCGGCGGCGCGTAGTGCTTTGCCCAGACGAACCTCCGTATTGATTCGCAGCACGTCCGCCCTTTGCTCCTCTATTGGAGATGCTTTTCCGACGCGCACCCGTTCGCGTGCTGCATGGTGAGCACGCGCAGCCAGTTCATGACCAGCTTTTGCGATCGCGACATAGCGCTCGTTGGCAGCAAGGGTAACGAACGCCTCGGTAATCAGAAATGTCAGCTCCGCTTCCGCGGAGCGCGCCCCAATACCGGCGGCGGCCCGTTCAGCCTGGGCCACGCGCATCCTCGCGCCGCGTTTACCACCGAGCTCCAAGGGCATTGACAGCGCGACCGTCTTTTCTCCCCCACCGAAACCGGAGTAGCGTCCCGATCCCAAGACATTTTCAGCCTCAAGGGAAAGTGTCGGGTTCGGTCGAAGTCCAGACTGGCGTACATTGGCATCGGCGATGCGCAAGGCTGCGTCAGCGCCCTGCAATTGCGGCGCGTGGAGTCTAGCCCGTGCGACGGCCTCGGCAAGCGTCAGTGGAGTGCCCTCAGCAAAGGCAGAGCCTGCGGCCATACACATGACCAACAGGGTCGTGGCGACAGAAGCATTGATCTTGATGCGCATGATTGGATTTGCTTGACGGATTAATAAATGAGCTTTATAAACCTTGAAGCCACTTTAATGTCAAGCATATGTCACGCACATTTACGATAGGACAGCTGTCCGCTGCGGCGCAGATGCCCCCAGCGACGATTCGCTATTACGAGAAAATTGGGTTGCTCGACTCTCCATCCCGCTCCGGCAGCAACTACCGGCTGTACGGGAGCGAGGATGTAGCCCGCCTGAGCTTTGTTCGCCGTGCACGGGAGATCGGGTTCACGGTCGACCAAGTTCGAAGCCTGTTGGCCTTCTCCGACCAGCGAGACGGCGACTGCTGCGCCGTGACAGCGCTGACAGAACAACACCTTGCCGAGGTCGAGCAAAAGATCAGAGACCTCAACTTATTGAAAGAACATCTTTCCCGTCTGCTGGTTTCATGCCGGGGCGGTCGATTTGCCGATTGCGGCATCATTGATGCCCTCGCGCCGGCGGGACAAGCCGGGTAGCTCACTCAGCGTGGTGCCAATCACAGGTCCTGAGCACACTTGACCTTGAAGCTGGTTGAAGGTTTACCCTCCAATAACCAGCCATCAAAAAACTCACTTTCATGACACAAAATCAGACCACGCCTTCTAGCGGCCTTGAAACCGAGCTGTTCGTCTCCAAAATGGACTGTCCGTCTGAAGAAAACTTGATTCGGATGGCTTTGGACAAAGTCGACGGCATCGATCATATCGCCTTCGACCTAAATACCCGAACCGTCAGAGTGCTCCACCGTGGGAGCGCAGATATCCTTTTCGACGTCCTTCAACCATTGCGACTGGGGGTGGAGCTTCGCAGCTCACGTCCGGCTGAGCCACGCTCTACCGTACAACGCACGATCAGCACGCTCGCAATACCGAAGATGGACTGCCCGTCTGAGGAGAACATGATCCGCATGGCGGTAGCTGATGTCGAAAGCATACATTCGCTCAACTTCGATCTCTCGGCAAGGCAGCTCCACGTAGCACACTCGGGAAACATCGATCCTATATTGTCGAAGCTGACACGATTAGACTTGGGCGCCCACCTGATCAGTTCCCGTCCAGACCTGTCCCAATCGACTAGCGGCTCCGATAAAGCTGGAGACGCGTCAGAGGCGAAGACGTTGCGGCTGCTGCTGGCTATAAATGCTGTGATGTTCGTGGTCGAACTCACATGGGGGTTAATCGCAGAATCCGCAGGATTAGTAGCCGATTCGCTCGACATGTTCGCCGATGCAGCAGTCTATGGTTTAGCGTTATACGCTGTTGGGCGCGCGGCTGCGCTAAAAACTCGTGCGGCCCACGTGGCTGGGTGGCTTCAACTCGTGCTCGCACTAGGTGCGCTGAGTGAAGTGGTTCGACGTTTCTTCTTTGGCAGTGAACCCGAATCTGTTTTGATGATGAGTGTCGGAACCGTAGCCCTCATTGCTAACGCTGCCTGCCTGATTTTGATCGCCAAGAAACGTGATCGGGGTGCGCATATGAAGGCAAGTTATATATTTTCCGCCAACGACGTTATCGCCAATCTCGGCGTGATCGCTGCTGGAGTGTTGGTTACCTGGACTGGTTCGCCTTACCCCGATCTTGTTGTGGGCACCATCATCGCCGTCATCGTGCTCACTGGTGCGCGCCGGATCCTTAAACTGAGGTAGCGGTAAAGCGTTTTTGTTGCATGAATGGCTGACCGGTAGGTGGCGAGCTGCCACCACCGGTCATGGAAGCTACTTTATTATCCGGTTTCACCCACCTATGGCATCAGGGAGACAGACTAAGCCGAAGTCCATCAACAGCTGGGAAGGCGACCTTACCAATAATATAGTCACCATTACTTCCGTCGAACTTCACATCAACATGACTCATTGTCGCGGTTTCTCTTCTGAAGTCGCCAACTCTTTTCCTCCCATCCCGCACAGCGACTAGCCACCAATAGAACGCTGCATACTCAGCGATAAACTGCGCCCGCCAACATATCCTTACCCGCTGTGCAAACTCGTTCCCATAAGGGAATCCCACATTCCAGTCCTGGAAATCTGCTTGGTCTGGCGATGCATGCATCACACTAAAATAGGTCTCGTAGCTATTTCTGAGCATGATGAAGGCTAATAATTTCATGTTGCAGCCGCTCGGAGAATTCAGAAGGTCTTTGATGGATTCGGCTCGATGACGAACATAGTCCTCATCGTCGAACGGTTCCGATTCTGCGATTACGCGAAGTAACCGTCGTAGCGTTGCACGATAAACCTTTATTGCAAGACTAAGTTTTTCAGTTTTCCAACGCTTCGGAAAAAGGACGCTTTTCATAGGGTCGCATCGTTCAAGAGCGATTTTCCAAGTCAAGACCACGAGTTGGGGAACTTCGCGTGTCGTGAAAGGTAGCGTTGCCGGCGGGGGGACTTGGTGAATAACCCACTGTAGCCATGTAGTTTCAGGCCTCAACCACGGCGAGAAATGATATGCCCGTGAAGACAAAAATGATTCCAGCTGATTGCGTACTGCTGTCGACTCCTCCCACCAATGATCAAGACTTTCAAAAGCTCGCGCGTATTCCCTTTTGCTTTGCTGTATCTCCAACCGAGCATCCACGCTCAATCCAACGCCTGAGATGGGACCGTTGCAGTGCGGGCAGACGTATGGCCTGCTTAGGATCTCTTGATGAAATCCATAAGTGGGCAAATGCTTGCCGCACGAGTAACAAGTATCGCGCAGTGCTGCTCCATCTAGCGGGCAGTGGGAGAGGAACTTCGATTGATGCCAGAAGCTATGATAAAGATGCCCTAGACATAGGGGACAATAGCGAAACGCAGTATTCCACCATATAGACCTATGTTTTTCAGATGATGATCCGAATACCTCTTTTTCACTCGGCTCATCAATCCACCAGCTGCTGTGGCTGAACACGTCCGGGTCGAAACCACGCTTATAGGAAAAAGTGGCATGCTCTTTCTGATAGCCCGCACCGTGCGTGCAATGGGTAAGCAGTTCTTTTACTCCGAGGCCGTTACGCCATGCGAATCGCCATATTGAGGAGACCATCGATTCTTCCGGCAAGGGAACCAAATCGAGCGCGGCGTTGGAAGGAAACTCTCTAACGGCGTTATCGTAAATCTTCATCGCGGTCTCCCTTGTGCCCGCTTGGCCTCACCTTTCATTTCGGCAATTGAGTCCGCCAAAAGTGCAAAGTCAACAGCGTCGTCCCAAGCTTCCGAGCTTGGAAAAACCCCCGGTGCGTCGCGATGGTGCTGGACCGTGAGATAGCGCCGTAGTGCCGTGAAGAATTGTCGGGCTGGAAAACCCACTTTGTGGACCGAATGCGGGGAACATTTTTTCACAGCGTCGAAAAACCTTGTGGTTTCGTTTTCCAGCCGAAATCCAGCGTCCCAGGCAGTCGGCATAAAGAACTGGGTCCAGGTCTGGGAAGTTTCAGCGGGCCAGACGGAACTATCATACTGAGCAAAAATTGACGCCACATCTTCCTTATACGAGAATGCTCGAAACGATTGACGGCGCCGTGCAAATCTAGAGATGAGGTCAGACTTGCCCATCTCCCGAAGGTGGCCAATAACGTCGGAAAAATCTGGGTCCTGTCCCATCATGATCGTTACCAACTGGACGCCTTCACGGTCCAGCTCGTTATAGATATCTTTCAGGAAGAGGAAATCTTCGAGACGCATGGCATTTGCTTCATCGATAAGGAGCACGACAAACGGTGACTGATATACTCGAGCCAGATCAATGAGGCGTCGCACAAGTCGGTGGCGCAGGTCGAAGGTCTCGCCACGAAGTTCCGGGTGACCTACCGCAGTAAGAAAATGTTTGAAGAATGCCCGGATCGATGAAACCTGCTGGTTCCAACTGTTATGCCGGATCACGACCAACTCGGGCATGCGGTCACGCAGTAGATGTTCGAGTAGTACAAGCGCGCGAGTCTTTCCTACACCGCTTTGCGCAGTGAAACAGCAACCGCTTTCGCGCACGAGCAGGATGTGGCGGACGATTTGGTAGAGTTCCTTGATTGGTTCGGTCAATAGGACAGTATTTCGATTAAATGCAGGATGGTCGATCGTCAGTAGGTTAGCGAATGCAGTCAATTTAATCTCCTAAATAAGTAGGACCAGTCTTGGGAGCTTCGAAATCGAAGAAGCTACCGGTCTTTGGCAAGATTGAAGGTGGGGAAGGTATCAGTGAGTCCCCTAGCGCCGCTTTATCACCGATGCGCTTTTGATCGGCCTGGACCTTGGAAAGGGAGAGCGCTTCCTTAGAAGCGCGCTTGGCGTTTCGAGCACGCTTGCTGCGTTCGCGCAGTTCGTCCGCCTTGCCATCGCACCAGCGTGCCGCCACTGACGTCGAATTCTCATGCAGGCGTTGCGACAGACCTGCCTGGTTCATAAGTGCACGGTTACGCCAGGAAATATGGTGTCCTTGCTTGTTCGCCGGGCCCTGCAGAGCGCCGAGCTGTTCGCCCGTCTCGAGTACGGTCGCATTTGCGACCTGGACATCGCGTCGATCGCAGTAGACGATGAGTTGCCGGTCGATGAGGTCGTAGGCGTTCGCAAGCGCGGCGTTTGTATATTTCCATCGCCCGAGAGTCACATGAGGCCGGATGTTATTCTTGCGGCTGCCGCAAACCTTAACAACTTCGACATGAGAAAGGGTAATCCCCCCACAAAAAGAGCGCGATCAGAAGTAGAAT
>NZ_JASNRA010000037.1 GCF_030411955.1 Massilia sp. YIM B02443 | reverse complement strand
CTCGACAGTTCAGTGCTCATCCACAGCTAACGATGACAGCGTCTTTTCTTTGGCGCAGTGGGTTTTGCGCCGGTCCGACAGGATGCGATGCTGCAAGTATGCGCCGACAGACATTTGTCAATCCCCGTTGTTAACTGTTGCGATTGCCAAACACTTTATTAATCCAATTTGACACTTGTTCATTCGAAATGTTTTTATGTCGCTCCCGGTGGTTTTACATCGTTTTACGTCATGCCGGGGAGACATCAACTACAACAGCGGACAGCGCGGGGCTAAGCGGTCACGGCGGTCTATAGCAGTTTCGGAGAACTTTTTTGATCAAGCAGCAACTCGTCATCAAGCGCAGCGTCATCGCTGTGTCCGTGGCACTGGCATCGGCCAGCACCGCCCAAGCGCAAACCCAGTCGGCACAACCGGCTGCAGCCGCGCCACAGAAGGTCTTCGTGACCGGCTCCAACATCAAGCGCGCCGACAAGGAAGGCTCCTCGCCGGTCTCGACCCTGAACGCCAAGCAGATCGCCGCCACCGGCGCCAACACCGTGGCCGAACTGCTGTCGACCATCCCGGCCTTCGGCTCGGGCACCTCGGTCGACGTGGTCGACGGCGGCTTCTCGGCCGGCGCCTCGACCGCCTCGCTGCGCGGGCTGGGTTCGTCCTCGACCCTGATCCTGCTCAACGGCCGCCGCATCACCGCCTCGGCCTATGCCGACCCTAACCAGGGCAAATCGGCCGTCTATGACCTCAACACCATCCCGGTGTCGGCGCTCGAACGCGTCGAGATCTTCAAGGATGGCGCATCGGCCGTGTACGGCTCGGACGCGATCGCGGGCGTGATCAACTTCATCACCAAGACCAACTACCAGGGCACCGAGATCACCGCCTCGACCAGCGGCAACGATGACGGCGAATTCGCCCGCCGCAACATCAGCGGCGTGACCGGCTTCGGCGACCTGCAGGAAGACGGCTACAACGCCTTCCTGAGCTTCGACATCTCGTCGCGCGACCACACCGGCATCCGCGACGCCAAGGACGTCAAGCAGGAAATCTACGCCGACGTGCACCAGCGCCTGGGCGAATACGGCAGCTACCTGACCAACCAGCCGTTCTTCTTCCGCGAGCGCACCAACGGCGCGCGCAATTTCGCCACCACCCTGGCCAACGGCGCCGACATCATCAACCGCACCGGCTGCGATCCGTCGCAACAGGTCACCGGAAATCGCGACAAGCACAACCTGACCGCGACCTCGATGCTGATCGGCCGCACGTTCTGCAACTACGACACCTGGAACAACTACGAAGCGCAGAGCAAGGGCAACGACGCCAACCTGCTGGGCAAGCTGACGTACCAGCTGACCCCGGACATCACCGCTTTCACCGAGCTGGCCTACACCCGCACCGAGCGCGAATACCGCGGCAACTCGAAGACCATCCTGTCGACCTCGCCGACCACCGTGTTCCGCACCAACGGCCTGCCGAGCGACTACCAGCTGATCCTGCCGGTCGGCCACCCGGACAATCCGTTCCCGACCTCGCGTTCGGCGGTCGGCTACCGCTTCACCAACATCGATGGCGGCGCCAAGAACGTCAACGAATCGGGCCGCTTCCTGGCCGGCCTGCGCGGCACCAGCGGCCAGTTTGACTGGGAAACCGGCCTGCTGCTCAACCGCAGCGAGCGCACCGAAACCTCGCGCGGCATGCTGTACCGTCCGACGATCGACCGCATCGTGAACGAAGGCCGCACCCTGGCCGAGACCGCAGCCGATCCGAGCGTGGCGCGCGACGTCGTCAACACCGGCTTCGCCCAGGTGTCGCAGCTCGACGCCAAGGCTTCGACCACCCTCGGCCAGCTCGCCGGCGGCGACATCGGCATCGCTTTCGGCGGCGAGATCCGTCAAGAGAAGCTGTCGATGAACCCGGACTACGAGACCCAGGTCGGCAACATCATTGGCCTTGCCAACACGCTGGTGGAAGGCCGCCGCATGGTCAAGTCGGCGTTCGTCGAACTGCGCACCCCGTTCACCAAGAACTTCGAGATGGACTTCGCCGGCCGTTGGGACAAGTACCCGACCGAGACCAGCTTCGTCCCGAAAGTCGGCGCCAAGTTCATCGCCAACGACAAACTGACCTTCCGCGCCTCGTACGCCGAAGGCTTCCGCGCCCCGGCCCTGTCGCAGATCGCCGAAGGCGGCGTGCAGTCGTTCTCGACCCTGACCGACACCGTGCGCTGCCCTGACGGCAAGAACCCGCTGCCGGGCGGCGATTCGTCGGACTGCCGCCGCAGCATCTCGTCGATGTCGGCCGCCAACCCGAACCTGAAGCCGGAAACCTCGAAGAGCTACTCGTTCGGCGCGATCTTCGCCCCGACCCGCAACCTCGACATCCTGGTCGACTACTACCGCATCCGCAAGGAAGACGAAACCGCGCTGCTGTCGGCCAGCTACGTGGTCTCGCACCCCGAGCTGTACGGCGATCTGGCGATCCGCGACACCAACCTGCTGAACGCCCTGATCGACGCCAACGGCAACCGCATCCCGGGCACCGGCCCGCTGAACGCGGTCAACCGCTACTACGTGAACCAGGGCGCGACCGAAGTGTCGGGTATCGACCTGGAAGTGGCGCACCGCCTGTCGCTGGGCGACATGGGCCGCCTGAGCACCAAGTTCGACTGGAGCTACCAGCTGCGCTACAAGCGCGCCGAACGTCCGGGCGAGCGCGAAGCCAACCTGGTCGGCACCAACGGCGGCCTGGCGGACTGGGCCACCTCGGTCGGCGACATCCCGCGCCACCGCGCCACCCTGTCGACCAACTGGACCCGCGACGTGCACTCGGTGACCCTGAGCGGAGAGTTCGTCTCGCGCATCTCGCTCGAGCGCCGTTCGGACAACTTCGACGTCTACCCGCAGCCGTACTGCTACTACGGCAAGGGCCAGCCATCGAGCGCCTACAGCCTGGGCGGCCTGGAGAAGTTCGACAACTGGGTGAGCGACTGCTCGGTGCCTTACTGGGCGACCATGCACGTGGCGTACTCGTACACCGGCTTCAAGAACTGGACCATCTCGGCCAACATCCGCAACCTGCTGGACAAGGCCGCGCCGTACGATCCTCGTTATTATGAAGAAGGCTTCAACACCCAGCTGCACAACGCACAGGGTCGTTACTTCCGCCTGACCGCAAGCTACAAGTTCTGATCGAACACGTAGCCTAAAAAAAACCGCCCGGTGCAAACCGGGCGGTTTTTTTGTTTTTCGGCGTCTTGCGCAGCTCAGCAGGCGTCGGTAAACGCCAGGTACAGCTCGCGCGCCTGGCGCGCCACCGGACCGGCTTCCAGGGACCGGTCTTCGTAACGGATGCACGGCGTCACCTTGCCGTAGTTACCGGTGCTGAAGATCTCGCGCGCGGTGTTCAGTTCAGTCGCCTTGACGCTGCGCTCTTCCACCTGCACGCCGGCCTCGGCCAGCAGCGCCATTACGCGCGCGCGGGTGATGCCGGCCAGGAAGGTGCCGTTCAGGGCCGGCGTCACCACCTTGCCGTCTTCGGTGACGAGGAACAGGTTCGAGGCCGCGAACTCGGCCACGTGGCCTTCGGCGTCGAGCATGATGGCCTGGTCGAAACCGCGCGCCGATGCTTCGCGCATGGCGCGGGTCGAGTTGGCGTACAGGGCCGAAGCCTTGGCGTCGGTCGGCGCCATGTCCGGCTGCGGGCGGCGCATGGTCGACAGGCAGGCGGAAAAACCGGTGAACGGCGGCAGCGGCGCGTCGAACAGGGTCAATGCGAACTGGCTTTTCTCGGCGACCGGGATCAGGAAGCCTTCCGAACCGAACACCAGCGGGCGGATGTACAGTTCGGCGTCCTGCGGGAACCTGGCCACGCCTTCGCGCACCAGCGCTTCCATCTCGTCCACGCTCAAGGGGCAGCGCAGGCCCAGTTTCTCGGCGGATGCGATCACCCGCTCCAGGTGCGGACGCAGGTCGGGCAGCTTGCCGCGCATGGCGCGCGCGCCGTCGAACACCGAGGAACCCAGCCACAGGCTGTGGTCCATGGCGCCGTAGAGAGGAGTGTTGCCTTCGGCCCATTGGCCGTTGTAGTAAGTCAGATACATGATGGTTCGCTTGGTGACAAAAAATGGCAGAAATCCGGTCCAGTGTATCGGCTGCACTACCCCACCGTCCAGTCACTTACTGTTCGTTGCTTAACCATCCTTACCGACCCCATCGCGTACACTACGGCTTTCCAACTGAAGTTGTATTCATGCTAGCTACTCTCGAACGGATCGATCCCCAAAGCGACAACATCGACCTGCTGGTCGAGTTGGTCTGCCACCTGCGCCCGCGCCAGCGCTGGGTGTGGCAGGGCCAGGACGATCCGGCGCAGGCGGTGCGCACCCTGACCCAGCTGCTCAAGGGTAATCCGGTCCAGGCCTGGGCCTTGCGCCGCTACATCACCACCCTGCTGGAAAAACGCCGTCACACCAGCCTGTACAGCGACATCGGCATCCTGTCCAACGACGGCTTCGTTACCGAACTCAAGAACCGCATCACCTACCGCTTCCTGCCGCCGGCGCTGGACGACCTGTACCTGTCGGACGCGCTCGACCAGCTGCTGTACCGCGAAGACGACTACGCCTGGATACGCGCCGTGCCGGACGCCGACTGGATGGCGCTGTTCGACATCATCGCCAATGCCCCGCCGCCCGAGGACGCCACCGTCGGGCGCGCCCGCGTGGTGACGCTGGAAGGCCTGCTCGACGCGATCCGCACCCTGTCCTGCCGCGTGTGCGCGCTGGGCCTCGAGCCGCGCCTGGTGCACAGCTATAGCCAGATCGAGAATTTCGATTCGCCGTTCCTGATGCAGAACATCGAGACCAACCACTACCTCGACCAGTACGCGCGCTATCTGGCGGGCGACATCGAGCGCCCGGACGATGCGCGCCATTTGCTGGTAATGCTCGACCAGTGCCAGGAAGTGGTGCTCAAGATCCGCCGCCTGGCGCTGTCGACCGGCACCAGCGTGGCCCTCACTTACCTGCTGGTGGCGCTGCAGCAATCCATCGACCGCCTGCACAAGCTGCTGTTCCTAGTCGACGTGCATGACGAAGAAACGGCTACCGCGCCCGCCCCGGTGCCGTCCACCACGCTGGCGCCCGGCCCGGACGGCGTCTTGCAGCCGGAGACCGCCCTGCTCTCGCCGCAGCGCCTGGCCGCGATCGCGCTGGCCGAGGAATTGATCGAAGCCCACAACACCAAATACCAGGTGCGCGGCCTGGTGCGCGACAACGTCGACTTGTTGGCAAGGAACGTCACCGAGAACGCCAGCCGCACCGGCGAGCACTACATCGCCGAAAGCCGCAAGGACTTGCGCGCCATGTTCGGCGCCGCCTCGGGCGCCGGCTTCATCGTCGGCTTCATGGCGCTGTTCAAGATCCTGTTGGGGTACCTCCGGACTCCGCCGCTGGTCGAAGCCTTCCTGTTCAGCATGAACTACTCGCTCGGCTTCGTCGTGATCCACCTGATGCACTTCACGGTGGCGACCAAGCAGCCGGCCATGACGGCGCAGCGCATCGCCGCCTCGCTGCACCGCGCCGACAACGGGCGCGGGCTGGACGTCGACCGCCTGGCCGAGCTGGTGAACAAAGTGTTCCGCACCCAGATGGTGGCGGTGCTGGGCAATGTGCTGGTGGCGTTCCCGGTGGCGTGGGCGATCGCCGCCGGCTACAACGCGATCACCGACAAGCACCTGGTCGACCCGATCAAAGCGCTGCATCTGCTCAATGACATCGACCCGATCAACAGCCCGGCGCTGTTCTATGCAGCGGTGGCCGGCGTGTGGCTGTTCGTGGCCGGCCTGATCTCGGGCTACTACGACAACAAGGCGCTGTACACGCGCATGGGCCAGCGCATCCAGCAGCTGCGCGGCCTGCGCCGCCTGCTCGGCAAGGAACGTCTTGCCCGCCTGGGCCAGTACATCGAGGACAACCTGGGCGGCCTGGCCGGTAACTTCTTCTTCGGCATTTTGCTGGGCACCACCGGCACCGTCGGCTTCCTGCTCGGCCTGCCGATCGACATCCGCCACATCACCTTCTCGGCGGCCAATTTTGCCACCGCGCTGGTCGGCCTCGACTACCAGATGAGCTGGACCCAGATCGCCAACGCCACCGCCGGGGTGTTCCTGATCGGCACCGTCAACCTGCTGGTCAGCTTCGGGCTGGCGCTGTGGGTGGCGCTGCGCGCGCGCAAGATCCGCTTCAAGCGCGGCATCCTGCTGCTGCAGGCGCTGGGCCGGCGCTTCATCGGCGCGCCAGTCGACTTTTTCCTTGGACCCAAGCACCGGCAATTGCCGCCACCCGATCCTGCCACCCTGAAGAGTTCAAAATGAAGAACAAACGCGTTGCCGCCTGGATTGCCGTCCTTGCCCTGGTGGGCGTGGTGGCATCGTGCAAGAGCCTGCCCGGGGCCGACTCGATGACGAGCCCGACCACGCAGGGGGTGCCGACGGTCGCTACCCAGCGTGGCGAACTGAAGGAACAGCAGGCGGCAGCGCTGCTCAAGCGGCGCTGGGCGCGCGCCTCGCCCGACCTGAAGGCGCTGGCGGTGCTGGAAGAACAGGCGACCAGCGTGCCGCTGATCGCCGGCAACAAGGTGTCGCTGCTGTTCGACGGCCCGGCCACCATGCGCGCCATGATGGAAGCGGCGCGCGCCGCCACCACCTCGATCAACCTGGAAACCTATATCTTCGACCACGACGAGATTGGCGCCCAGTTCGCCGACATCCTGATCGCAAAGCGGCGCGAAGGCGTGGTGGTGAACGTGATGGTCGACGGCGTCGGCACCCTGGCCACGCCGCGCGCGTTCTTCGATAAACTGCGCGCCGGCGGCGTCAACGTGCTGGTGTTCAATCCGGTCGATCCCACCAAGCGCCCCGGCAAATGGGCGCTCAACAACCGCGACCACCGCAAGATCATGGTGGTGGACGGCAAGGTGGCGTTCACGGGCGGCATCAACATCAGCAGCACCTATGCCAACAGCTCGCTGTTCCGCTCGAAAAAGAAAGCCAGCAATGTCAATGAAGACGAGGTCGGCTGGCGCGACACCCACATCAAGATCGAAGGACCGGCAGTAGCGGCCCTGCAATGGGCGTTCATCGACAACTGGGTGCACCAGGAAGCCGGCGAATTACCGCAGGTCGACTACTTCCCTCACCTGGCGCCGAGCGGCGACAAGGTGGTGCGGGTGCTGGCCACCTCGCCCGACCGCGATTCGGAAATCTACAAGTCGCTGGTGGTGGCGATCAACGAGGCCAAGAAGTCGATCCACCTGACCGCGGCGTATTTCGTGCCCGACCGCCAGATCGTCGACAGCCTGATCGCGGCCGCCAGGCGCGGGGTCGAGGTGCAGCTGGTGCTGCCGGGCGTGTCGGACCACGGCTTCATCAAGTCGGCCGGCGAATCGTTCTACGACGAACTGCTCGAGGGCGGCGTGCGCATCTTCCAGCTGCAGGTCGCCGTGCTGCATGCCAAGACCACGGTGATCGACGGCATCTGGTCGTCGATCGGATCGGCCAACATCGACCGCCGCAGCTTCATCCACAATTACGAGGTGAACGTGGTGGTGCTCGATCCGGCGTTCGGCAAGGATATGGAAGCGGCGTTCCGCGAAGACCTGCGCCACTCGAAGGAAGTGACGTTGCAGGCCTGGAAGAAGCGGCCATGGTCGGACCGCCTGCGCGAGGCGATGTCGCGCCTGACCGAATACTGGATCTGACTAACCCGATCTGACGTCTACAGCCCGGCAGCCATCATGCCGTCGTCATGCGGCGACCAGATGCTGCCGGTGCGGATGAACTTCTCGGTCGAGACCAGTGAAAACTGGCCATGCACCACGTCCCACCCATAGCGGTCGATTTCCACCCGCAGCGGCTCGACCCGCACAACGTTGAACGAATTGACTTCGCCCCTGCCCCGGGTCGAGGTCGCGGTGCCGGCCTGGACCACCAGCGCCGCGTACTCGTCGATCTGGTAGCGCGCCGCCGTGCTGCCGGCGTGGCTGGCGTGCATGTGCCCCGCCATCAGGATGTCGACCCCGGTTTCGGCGAACACCTCCATCGCCATCGGCGCGCGCACCACCAGGTCGCGCTTCTCGAAGCTCTCGGGCAGGTCGAACGGGTGGTGGGTGACCACGATGCGCGTCACGTCCGGCCCCACGCCGCGCAAGCGCTCGCGGATCGCCGCCACCTGCTCGTGGCTGACGCGCCCGTCCTTGATGGTCAGCGAGCGCGCGGTGTTGACGCCCACCACCGCGATCTCGTCGTCGATGTAGACCGGATCGAGGTCGTCGGTGATGTAGCGCCGGTAGCGGTCGAGCGGTTTGACGAAGCGGCGGAACACGTTGTACAGCGAAATGTCGTGGTTGCCCGGCACGATGATCTGCGGCCCGGGCAGGCTGTCGAGAAAGGCGCGCGCCGCCTCGAATTCTTCTTCCTTGGCGCGCTGGGTCAGGTCGCCCGAAATCACCACCACGTCGGCGGCGATGCGCTCGACCAGTTCGCGCAGCGGCTCCAATAAAGCCTGGTCGACGCGGCCGAAGTGCAGGTCGGAAAGGTGAACGAGGGTGCGCATCGAGGATCTCCTTTAAATTTCCTGGGGTGGCGCGCTGCCTTGGGCGCGTCGCTGGCGCGCCGCGCGGCGCCGGTTGAGCGTGGCCGCGCCGCTGACGCACACCGCCAGCCAGCCGCAGCCTTCGGCCAGTGCGGCCAGGATGTCGGTCAGGTAGTGGGCGCCGAGGTACATGCGCGAGAACGCGATCGCGCCGACCATCAGCGCCGCCAGCAGGAACGGCAGCACGCGCCCGAGCGTCGAGCGCGCCTGGCGCGCGAAATAGCAGGCCAGCAGCCCGTAGAGGACGGTGGCGGCCATGGTGTGCCCACTGGGGAAGCTGTAGGTAGACAAGGTCAGGATCGGCTCGTCGAAATGCGGCCGCGCGCGCTCGAAGGTGTGCTTCAGCGCTACGTTGAGCAGCATCCCGCCCGGCACCGCCGCCACCAGCGCCATCGGCCAGTAGCGGTGCCCGCGCCGCACCAGCCACACGCCGACGACGAAAGCGATGGCCAGCACCCCGGGCGTGCTGTGCAGGTGCGTAAGCAGCAGCAGGCCGTCGCGCAGCAAGCCGCCCTCGCGCGCGTGCAGGTGCAGCCACATGGCGATCTCGGCGTCGAGCCGGGTGATCGGGGCGCCGGCCACTACCGCTCCCGCGAGCCGCGCGAACACCGCCATCGCTCCCAGCAGGAAGACGACGCCAATGGTCAGGTGCAGGCCGAACTGGCCCTCGGGCGAGAAACGGGCGGCGGCAAAGCGCTGCAGGCGTGGCAGGACATTGTTCATGGTGAAGCGATTATGACCGACTTGGCGAAAAAACCACACACAGCAAAAATTACTGTATATCTGAACAGTAACTGTGGATTTATACAGTAGTTGTGTTATTCTTTCCTCACTGCACAACTACTCGTTAAAAGGTAACGCATATGACTACCCTGAACAGCTCCTTCGGCCTCGAACACGCACCGATTCCTTTCATGGTCCGCATCGGCCGTCGCGAAATCCTCGTCACCCGCGATTTCCGCAAGCGCTTCTATGCCGTCAACCCGATCATCGAGTGCGATACCGGCGTCGAGGCTGGCCACCTGGAAATCCTGCTGTTCCGCCGCTGGCTGCTGATCCTGTCGAAGGCGCACTGATTCGCAGCGGCGGTTGACGGGGACGGCCCTGTGAAAACCGCATATGGTTGCGCGAATTTATTCGTTTTCTTTGATACGGCCCGGCCCGTACGCTAGCGTTTCCCACTCTAAAAGAAAGAGAAGAAATGCTTCGCAAAACCATCTTCCGCTCGCTGGCCGCGCTGACCCTGCTGGTCCACTCGGCCGCCTTTACCACGGCCAGCGCCGCCGACGTCAGCCTGCTGAACGTCTCGTACGACCCGACCCGCGAACTGTACCAGGACTTCGACGCCGCCTTCGCCAAACACTGGAAAGCCCGGACCGGCGACAACGTCACCGTCAAGCAGTCGCACGGCGGCTCGGGCAAGCAGGCGCGGTCGGTGATCGACGGCCTGCCGGCCGACGTCGTCACCCTGGCGCTGGCCTACGACATCGACGCCATCCGCGACCGTGGCCTGATCAATGCGGGCTGGGAAAACAAGCTGAAATACCGTAGCTCGCCGTACACTTCGACCATCGTGTTCCTGGTGCGCAAGGGCAATCCGAAAGGGATCCGCGACTGGGGCGACCTGGTCAAGCCTGGCGTGTCGGTGATCACGCCGAATCCGAAGACCTCGGGCGGCGCGCGCTGGAACCACCTGGCCGCCTACGGCTACGCGCTGCGCCAGCCGGGCGGCAACGACAAGAGCGCACGCGATTACCTGGCGCGCCTGTACAAGAACGTCCCGGTGCTCGACTCCGGCGCGCGCGGCGCCACCACCACCTTCGTCGAACGCGGCATCGGCGACGTGCTGCTGGCCTGGGAAAACGAAGCGCTGCTGGCGCTGCGCGAACTCGGTCCCGACAAATTCGAGATCGTGGCGCCGTCGATCAGCATCCTGGCCGAACCGCCGGTGGCGGTGGTCGACAAGAACGTCGACAAGAAAGGCACGCGCAAGGTGGCCCAGGCTTACCTGGAATACCTGTACAGCGACGAAGGCCAGGACATCATCGCCAAGAACTACTATCGCCCGGCGGTGGACAAGTTCGCCAAGAAATACGCGTCGCAATTCCCGCAGATCAAGCTGTTCCAGATCAGCGAGCTCGGTGGATGGACGGCGGCGCAGAAGGCGCACTTTGCCGATGGCGGGGTGTTCGATCAGATCTATACCAAGAAGTAAGCTGGTCAGGTCGGCAACCCGCTGGCCTCATCCGTAGGGTTGGCGGCTCTGCCGCCGACGCGTTTAGCAGCATTTGCAAGCCGTGCGGCCAACCGAAAGCCTGTTGAACGCGTCGGCGGCGAAGCCGCCAACCCTACGCTTCTCCATACCTCCCGCTTTTCGATCCCTCCAGGTTGCCTGAACGCGTGGACGGGAAACCCGTCCACGCTACGTGACGGCACACGTCAACACGCAGCGGCCCAGCTTTCTAAATTAACTCTTGAAATCCCGACAACGGCCACGAAGTGAACAATTCACTCATTCGTGGCCTGTCCGGCAACACCTCGCCGCGGCAGTCCTTACCCGACCCACCAAGCACGGAAAGGAAAGCGCTATGTCAGTCAAACTCCGAAAAATCAACGAGCAAGTCATGGTCATCACCGGCGCCACCAGCGGCATCGGCCTGTCCACAGCGCGCATGGCCGCGCGCGAAGGCGCCCGGCTGGTGCTGGCGGCGCGCGCCGACGATGCGCTCGACGAACTGGCCAGCGAACTCAAGCGTGCCCACGGCACCGAAGTCATCACCGTCACCGCCGACGTCGGCAAGATCGACGACGTCGAGCGCATCGGCGCAGCGGCGATCGAGCGCTTCGGCCGCATCGACACCTGGGTCAACAACGCCGGCATCTCGATCTACGGCCGCCTCGAAGACGTCTCGCCGGAAGACCACCACCGCCTGTTCCAGACCAATTTCTGGGGCGTGGTGAACGGCTCGCTGGAAGCGGTCAAGCGCATGAAGCAGCGCGGCGGCGGCGCCCTGATCAACGTCGGCAGCGAGCTGTCCGACCACGGCATCCCGCTGCAGGGCATGTACGCGGCTTCCAAGCACGCGGTGAAGGGCTTCACCGACTCGCTGCGGCTGGAACTGGAAAAGGAAGAAGCGCCGATGTCGGTGACGCTGGTGAAACCGTCCGGCATCGACACCATGTTCGCGGTGCACGCCAAGAACTATATGGACAAGGAACCGAAGCTGCCGTCGCCGGTCTACGCCCCGGAACTGGTGGCCGACGCCATCCTTTACGCGGCCCAGTATCCGAAACGCGACGTGTTCGTCGGCGGCGCGGCCAAGATGAATTCGTCGGGTTCGCGCATGATGCCGCGCGCCTTCGACAAGTTCGTCAAGGCGACCATGTTCGCCAACCAGAAGCAGGAACGCTCGACCGACCCGGGCCGCCGTGACGCCCTCTACAAGCCCGACCACACGCGCGAACTGCGCGAGCGCCAGGGCATCTATAAAACCCATGAGCGCAGCCCGTACACCGCGGCCAGCATGCGCTCGGGTCCGGTCACCACCGCCCTGCTGGGCGGTGGCGCCCTGTTAGCGGCCTTCGCCCTCTCGCGGCGGCTGGCTCGTTAAGAAATCGGTGTCCTCCTCGGTCAGCGGCAGATCGGGGATGGACTCGATGCGATCCGTATCGATGTCGGCGCCATCCCTGGCGACGGCATCGCGTCCCGCGGCGGCGCGTTCACCGGTGCCGCCCATGTCGCTGTCGCCCGAGAAATCGGCGTCGCCCACGTCCGGGCCTGCCGTATCCCCCGCATGGCTCTGCTCCAGGTCGGAGGTCGTGCCTTCGTCGAAATTCAATACCTGATCGTCGTCCAGGTTGCCCGCGAAACCGGGGCCGCCCACCACGTCGCTGCCGGTGTCGGAAATGTCGCTCGGACCGAGCGCGTCGATGCCGTGGCCTTTGCCCAGGCTGCGGTCAGGACGTTCCGGGAAGTTGTCCGGATCAAGTGTGCTGGTACCAGTCATGATGCCTCCTCAATAGTTGATTGACCATGGAGACAGGGTACCGATTTTTGGCTTTCGGCGTCGCAACGTAGCCCATGTGCGTGTCCGCACAAAGCGGCTCGGGCGCAGACGCAGGAACCGTTCAGAAAGCGCGGCGCATGCCGACGTTGACCGCCGAACCGTTACCCGGCTTGACGCCGAGTTCGACGCCGTTCAGGTGCTGGATGCGCGAATAGGCAGCATAGAAATCCATGCGCCGCGACACGGCGTAGGTGGCGCCGATGGCCAGCTGGCGCGCGTCGTTGTTGGCCAGGTCGCGGTCGTTCTTGCGGATGAAGGACGCCAGCAACGTGGTCGAGCGCGTCACCGGCACCGCGACCCCGGCCAACACGTCGCGGCTGTTGGTCGAGCGGGTCGAGGCGATGCCGGCGCCATACGGATTGTCCGGATTGAACAGCGGAGAATTGTTCCAGCCGCGGCTGGCGCTGTAGGCGGCATACGCCGTGCCCCAGCCGAAGCGCATATTGGCGGCGACGATCGAGTTCTTCGCCGCCATCGTGATGCCGACCTGGTCGAAGCGAGTGACCTTGGCCACGTTGCGGTTCTGGTGCGCGGCGCGGATGGTCAGCGGGCCGGCGCTGAAACCCACCGACATGCCCCAGGCGCGGCCCGACGGCGAACCGTCGAGGTCGCCCTTGCCCCACTTGGCGCCGGTGTCGATGCGGCCCACCCGGCCCTGGTAGGCAACGCTGTCGTCGGCGCGTTCGCCGCGCGGCTCGGTCTGGCTGGCGAGGCCGCCGTGGAACGGGTCGCCGACGTCGTACAAGGTGGTGTAGTCGATGGTGTACTGGCGGCCGACCGTCAGTGCGTCTTGCCGTTCGCGCTCCAGCTTGCGCTCGGTTTCGCTGGCGGTCTCGAGAGTGAAGATGGCGCGCGGGTCGGCGGCCGGCACCTGTCCGGAGCGTGCCGCCAAGTGCAGCTCGGCCAGGCATGCCTCGGCGCAGACAGTCTCCTGGACTGCCGCGGCGCCCCTGCCTGGGGCGGACTCGTGTGGCGTTTCCTGCGCCGTCGCGGATGCCGCGCTTGCACCGAGCACGGCCAATGCAATGATCGACTTTCTCATGGCGTCATTCCTCTCTTGACGCCCACTATCCGCCTGTCAGTACGACCTGATCTGTCTAATACCTCACATAACTCGTAGTTTCTTAACAATGCTGAGCCGGATCAAACGGCCGAGCTGGATTCTCGCTCGGCCGGAAAGTCCGGCGCAACAGTGCATCCGTGCTCAGCGCGTCAGCGCCTGAGCGCCGCGAACGCCGCCGGTTCCCACTCGCGCAGCGCCAGCAGCAAGCCGCTGCCGCGCCGCTGGGCCAGGGGCGCGGCCAGGCTTTCCTCGTGCAACTGGGCAAACCGGGCGCGCAGCTGGCGCAGTTCGTCCTGCAGCCTGGCGCGCGCACTTTCGGTCAGCATGCCGTGCGCAAAGTCCAGCGACTCGCCCACGCCGTCGAAGCCGCCCTGGACGAATTCCGGCATGCCCTGCTCGCGGAAGAACCGGCGGATCGGGCCGTCCGGCAGCCAGTCGAAGTCGCGCGCCACGTTCAGGCGGATGCGGTTGCCCGGCAGCAGCGTGATCAGGCCGAGCCGGTCCAGGCGCAGCAGGTGGCGCAGGCATTCGGCTTCGTCCAGGCGGTAGGCGGCCAGCATGTCGGCCAGGCGCCAGTGGTTCAGCGCGCACACCGCCACCAGCAGCAGGCGCGCATCGGACACCAGTTCGCTTTCCTGCTCCGGGCTCAGGGTGTGCACGTGGCGCTGCCCGTCCTGCGCTTCCTGCGCGATCTCGGCCAGGGTAAAGCCGAGCAGGCTGCAGATGTCGACCAGGCGCTCGAGGGTAAAACCTTCGCTGGCGAACAGGCGCTTGACGCTCGGCTCGGACAGGTCGAGCGCGGCGGCCACGTCGCGGTAGGTCAGGCCCTGCAGCTTGAGCTGGCGCTTGACGGTGGCGATGATCTGGGTGATTTCGGAGCGGGACACGGTATTCATGAGGAACAGTGTGGCAGCGCCGCTGCCGCAGGACAAAATAGCCGGACCGGCTTGCCAATCACAACGGCACGGTGGCCAGCGCCACCGCGTTCTTGCCGCTGCGCTTGGCGGCGTACATGGCATGGTCGGCGCGCGCCAGCCAGGCATCCAGGTCGTGCAGGTCGTCCGGCGCGAACACCGCCACGCCGATGCTGGCCCCGACGTTGACCTCGGTGGTACGCAGCTGGAACGGTTCGCGCACCCGCTCGAGCAGCTTGCGCGCGGTGTCTTCGGCGTCGGCCGGGTCGGCCAGCATCTCCAGCACCACCACGAATTCGTCGCCCGCCAGGCGCGCCACCATATCGGTCTTGCGCACCGTCTGCAGCAGGCGCGCGCCGAACTGGCGCAGCAGCTCGTCGCCTTCTTCGTGGCCATGGGTGTCGTTGACCGCCTTGAAGCCATCCATGTCGATGAACAGCAGCGCCGCCGGCCGCATCACGCGCTGGGCACGGCCCATGGCTTCCGGCAGGGTTTCGAGCAGCGCGCGCCGGTTCGGCAAGCCGGTGAGCACGTCGCGCAGCAGCAGCGCCTGCAATTCGGCGGTGCGCGCGGCCACGGCCGCCTCCAGGCGTTCGTTCATGGCCAGCAGCGCGCTGCGGTTCTGTTCTTCGCTGCGCACCAGCTCGCGCATGGTGCGGGTCAGCATGCTCGCTTCCTGGAAACCGTAAATCTGCGGGATCGGCGGCAATTCCTTGCCGGCCGCGGTGGCTTCCGTGACGCGCTCGATCGCCTCGCCCAGCTGGTTCATCGGTTGCGTCAGGCGGCGCGCCAGCAGCGCGGCGGTCCCGGCCAGTACCAGTCCCAGCAGAATGCTCCACATCAGCATCCGGCGTTTCAGTTCTTCGGCGCCCTGCATGGCCTTGTCTTCGTCCTGGCGCACCAGCACCGACCAGCGCAGCGTGGTGTCGTTGCCGGCCTGGCCGGTCTGGCTGAAGCCGGTCAGGTAGACCTGGCCGTCCGGCCATTTCTCGCGCAGCGAACCGGTATCGCCCTGTTGCGCCTTGCGCAGGCTGACCGTGTCGATCTTGGTCTCGACCAGTTCCTGCGGACCGAGCATGACGGTGCCGTCGTCGCGCACCACCAGGATCTCGGCCCCGTATTCGCGCAGCGCCGGCGTCAGGAGTTTACGCGCCTGGCGCCGCGCCCAGTCCCAGCTCAGGTGCATGCCGAGCACGGCGAACAGTTCGCCGTCGTTGCTGAACACCGGCGTGGCGACGTCGACGAAGCGCCACGGATCGGGCGCATGCGGCAACAATTTATCGAGCAATTTGGCCGGGTGGTAATCGCTGGCGCGCACGCCCTGCTGGCCGGTCTGGAACCACGGCCGCGCGCTGACGTTGGCGCCTTCCAGCAGCCCCTTGGTCGAGGCGATCACCTTGCCGTCGGTGCCGGCCAGGCCGATCCAGGCGTAGTCGGGGAAGGTGTACTGCAGGGCTTCCAGCGCGGCGCGCGCGGACGCGGGGCTGCGCGCCTGGCGCACCTGGGGCAGCGCGGCCAGCACGCGGGCGTCGCCGGTGGCCTGCTCCACCACGCGGTTGAGGGCGTCGCGCATCTGCCAGGACAATTGCTGCAGGCGCAGTTCGGCTTCGGCGCCGGCCTGGCGTACCGCGAAGTGGTTGACCACCGCCAGCTGCAGGGCCACGGTCAGCGCCACCGTGGCGCACACGGCCAGGGTGATCAGGCTGGAGAGCCTAAATTTGCAGAGCAGACCATTCATGGGAAGCGGAGCGGTTGGCGTACGACCCCGTCATGATACCGAAGGAACTGGGAGTTGTTATCAAACAATATGATGCAATGCGGAAATTATATATGGCGAGCGAGCCATTTTGGATAAATCGCAACACTTTCACGCATTGTCACGATAGTGACCCGCTCGCCGCCGGATTGTAAAAAAGCAATCGTGATGCTTGTCAATACCCGCACCAAACTGAATAATCGTCTTGATATATCGCCATTATTCGATAAGGAAATATTGATGTCGACACATATGGACCGTTTCCAGGAGATGCAGATCTTCGCCCGCATCGTCGAGCGGCGCAGCTTCACGGTTGCCGCCGAAGAGCTGCGCCTGCCGCGCGCGACGGTGACGAATGCCATCAAGCGCCTCGAGACGCGACTTGGCGCCCGGCTGCTGGAACGCACGACGCGCGTGGTGGCGCCGACGCTCGACGGCCAGGCCTATTACGAGCGCTGCGTGCGCCTGCTGGCCGATCTGGGCGAAATGGAAAGCGTGTTCGCGCGCGCAGCGCCGGCCGGGCTGCTGCGCGTCAACGTGCAGCCGACGCTGGCGCGGCGCGTGGTGATGCCGGAGCTGCCCGCCTTCCTGGCGCGCTATCCCGGCATCGAGCTGCAGATCGGCGAGGGCGACCGCCTGGTCGACCTGGTGCGCGAAGGCATCGACTGCGTGCTGCGTGTAGGCAATCTGCAGGACTCGTCGATGGTGGCGCAGCAGGTGGCGCGGCTGGAACAGGTGACGGTCGCCAGCCCGGACTACCTGGCGCGCCACGGGCGGCCGGCGACGCTGGAGGAACTCGGACCGCACCTGGCCGTCAACTACATCTCGTCGGCCACCATGCGCCCGTATCCGCTCGAATTCCTGGACGGCGGCGAACTGCGCCAGGTGACGCTGCCGGGCGCGGTGTCGGTGACCGGCGCCGACATGTACATCGCCGGCGCCGTCGCCGGGCTCGGCATCGTGCAGGTGCCGCGCTACCGGGTCGAGGACGCGCTGCGCACGGGCGAGCTGGAACTGCTGCTGACGCAGTGGCAGGTGCCGTCGCTGCCGGTGTACGTGCTGTATCCGCAGAGCCGGCAGTTGTCGCCGCGGGTGCGGGTGTTCGTGGACTGGCTGAAGGAGATTTTCGCTGGTTTCGCCCAAGAAGCCATCCCGGCAGGCACGACGCCGGGCGGCACGTTATCATTGCCGTACCAATAACAGACTCCAGGAGACCCCCGATGCCACGTTCGCCCTTCGCTCCCTTCGCGTTCCTGACCCTGGCGCTCGCGGCGCCGCTCGCCGGGGCCCAACCGGCCCCGGCGGCGTCCGACACCCCGATGGTCGCCATCGACAGCGGCAAGGTGCAGGGCAGGATCGAGGATGGCGTGGCGAGCTGGAAAGGCATCCCCTTCGCCGCCCCACCGACCGGCAGCCTGCGCTGGCGCGCACCGCAACCGGTCGCCGCCTGGAGCGGCGTGCGCCGGGCCGACAGCTACGGCGCCGACTGCATGCAGCTGCCCTTCCCCAGCGACGCCGCCCCGCTCGGCACCGCGCCCGGCGAAGACTGCCTGACGATGAACGTGTGGAAGCCGGCCGGCGCCAGGGGCAAGCTGCCGGTGATCGTCTGGATCTATGGCGGCGGCTTCGTCAATGGCGGCTCGTCGCCGCCGACCTATTCCGGCGCCGAGCTGGCCAGACAGGGCGCGCTGGTGGTGAGCTTCAATTACCGCATCGGGCGCTTCGGCTTCTTCGCCCATCCGCAATTGACGCGCGAGGATGGCGACAAGGGATTGCTCGGCAATTACGGTTTGATGGACCAGATCGCGGCGCTGCAGTGGGTCAAGCGCAATATCGCCGCGTTCGGGGGCGACCCTTCGAATGTGACGATTACCGGCGAATCGGCGGGCGGGATGTCGGTGAATAATCTGCTGACGTCGCCAATGAGCGGCGGTTTGTTTGCCAAGGCGGTGGTGATGTCGGGCGGCGATGGCGGCACGGCGACCACGTCGCTGTCGGACGTCGAAAAGATCGGCGTGAATTTCGCTGCCGGCAAAGGCATCGCGGCCGACGATCCGAAGGCGCTCGAGAAACTGCGCGCCCTGCCGGCCGACCAGGTGGTGGATGGATTGAACCTGGCGACCTTCATGCGACAAGGGATGCCGACCTATCACGGGCCGTTCGCCGATGGGAAGGTGGCGATCGACTCGCGCGCGGCGTTCGCGAACGGGCGCATGCACAAGGTGCCGGTGATGATCGGCGCGACCAGCGCGGACATCGGCGGCATGACCGGCTTCATGGTGGCGGGCGCGCGCAGCCTGGCGGCGACCCTGGCCGATCATGGGGTGCCGGTGTATGCGTATCGCTTTTCGTATGTGGCCGATTCGATCGGCAAACCCGGCGCCGGGCACGCGACCGACATCCCCTACTTCTTCGATACGGTGAAGGTGAAATACGGCGCGCAGGCGACGACGAAGGATATCGGCGTCGGCAAGGCGATGAGCACGTACATGGTGAACTTTGCCAGGAACGGCGACCCGAATGGCGGCGGCCTGCCGGCCTGGCCACGCTATGCGCGCAGCAGCGACCGGATCATGGATTTCGCCGAGAGCGGCAAAGCGGTGGCGATGAAGGATCCGTGGGGCGCGGAGATCGATGCGGCGCAAAAGACCGCGCCTGCCAAGCGATAAGGCAAGCAGATACCGCACGCGCGATTGCGAGGAGAGGAACCGGGATGTTGGACACGATTCAGGATCTGCTGCGGCCGCCTCCCGGACTGGAATTCGATTTCAGCCAGCCAGCGGGCGAGCCGGCGCTGACGCCGCATGACGGCATTTCGTGGCAGGTGTTCGCCAACCCGGTCGCGCTGTTCATCGGCGGCGTGACGGCGGTGCTGCTCGAACTGGCCGAACCGTCGGTGCGTTCTGGCGTGTGGGACCACAGCAGCTTCCAGCGCGATCCCGGCATGCGCCTGCGCCGCACCGGGTTCGCCGCGATGATGACGGTGTACGGGCCGCGCACTGCGACCGAGGCCCTGATCGCGCGCGTGGTGCGGATGCACGAGCACGTGCGCGGCGCCACGCCGGCCGGCGCGCCCTACCGCGCCAACGATCCGCGCCTGCTCGACTGGGTGCATGCGACCGCCACCTTCGGCTTCACCGAGGCCTACCACACCTGGGTGCGGCGCCTGTCCGCGGCCGAGAAGGACGCCGCCTTCGCCGAAGGCGCGCCGTCGGCCCGGCTGTACGGCGCCGGCGGCGCGCCGCGCTCGTGGCAGGCGTGGGAAGCGCTGCTCGCGGCCACCGCGCCGACGCTGGAAGCATCGAACACCCTGGCCGACTTCCTGCGCATCATGGACGGGGCGCCGATCCTGCCCAAGCCACTGCGTCCGCTGCAGCGGCTGCTGGTGCGCGCTGCGGTGGAGATCACGCCGCAGCCGGTGCGCGCATTGCCGCAACTGCGCGCACGCGGCCTGCGCCGCGGCGAAGCGCACCTGGTGCGCCTGCTGGCGCGCGCCGCGGCGCTGGCGCCGCTGGGCGACACGCCGGCCCGGCAGGCCGCGCGGCGTATGGCGGCAGCGCCCGCGTCCTGAGCAGCCATCGGACGTCCGCGCGCCGCCCGGCCCTTGCATCGTCTACAATGCCACCTGGGTGATCGTGCCGCCAGGGCACGACAGGATTTGCGCTGGTCGGGCCGCCACGCGGCTTATTTGCGACCATCGCGACCATCACCCATGCAACGTATCGAACGACGACTCTCCGCTACCTTCCAGAACTTCATCGCCTCCGGCAAGGCCGGCGGGGCACTGCTGATCCTGTGCACGCTGGTGTCGCTGGCCATCGCCAACTCGGCCTGGAGCGCGCCCTACCTCAGCTTCTGGCAGCATTACGTCGCTGGCCTGAGCATCGAGCACTGGATCAACGACGCGCTGATGGCGGTGTTCTTCCTGCTGGTCGGCCTCGAACTCAAGCGCGAACTGGTCAGCGGCGAACTGTCCGACCTGCGCAATGCCATGCTGCCGGTGGTCGCCGCCGCCGGCGGCATCGCCGCGCCGGCGCTGATCCACTTCCTGCTCAACGGCGGCACACCGACCCAGGCCGGGGTCGGCATCCCGATGGCCACCGACATCGCGTTCGCGCTCGGCGTGCTGGCCCTGCTCGGCAAGCGCGTGCCGGCTTCGCTCAAGGTGTTCCTGACCGCGCTGACGGTGATGGACGACCTGGGCGCGATCATCGTCATCGCGCTGTTCTACACGGCCGAACTGTCGATTGCCTTCCTTGCCGCGGCGCTGGCGACCTTCGGCGCGCTGTGGCTGCTCAAGCGCGGCCTGGGCGTGATGACGCTCTGGCCTTACCTGCTGGGCGGCGCCCTGATGTGGTTCCTGATGCTGCAGTCGGGCGTGCACGCCACCATTGCCGGCGTGCTGCTGGCGTTCGCGATTCCCGGCTCGGCGCGCCAGGACGACGCCGCCTCGCCCTCGCACCGGCTGGAACACGCGCTGCACACGCCGGTCGCCCTGCTGATCCTGCCGCTGTTCGCCCTGGCCAACACCGCGATCGTGATCGGCGCCGGCTGGACCGGCCAGCTGCTGTCGGCCAACAGCCTCGGCATCCTGCTCGGCCTGGTGCTGGGCAAGCCGGTCGGCATCCTGCTGTTCAGCTTTGCGGCGGTCGCCGCCGGCGNGACCGGCCAGCTGCTGTCGGCCAACAGCCTCGGCATCCTGCTCGGCCTGGTGCTGGGCAAGCCGGTCGGCATCCTGCTGTTCAGCTTTGCGGCGGTCGCCGCCGGCGTCTGCCGCCTGCCGCTCGACCTGGCCTGGCGCCACGTGCTGGGCGCGGGCCTGCTGGGCGGCATCGGCTTCACGATGTCGATTTTCATCACCAACCTGGCATTCGTCGGCCAAACGGATATCATCACGGCCTCGAAGATGGCGATCCTGCTCGCTTCGCTGGTGGCGGGTACACTTGGCTTTGCCTGGCTGAAGTTGATGGGCGCGCCGCTGCCAACCGACACCGATCCCGACACCATGGATTTCGCACACCAGCCGGGCCCTGATGCGCGCTGACCAGAACGAACGATGAGCAAGATCCTCCACCCGGCGCGGGCGGTCGCGCTCGGCTTCCTGCTGGCCATCCTGGTCGGCACCGCGCTGCTGATGCTGCCGCTGGCGCGCGCCGGCGCGCCGGCCGACGCGGCGCCGCTGATGGTGGCCTTCTTCACGGCGGTGTCGGCGGTGTGCGTGACCGGCCTGACTGTGGTCGATACCGGCACCTACTGGTCCGGCTTCGGCCAGTCGACCATCATGGTGCTGTTCCAGCTGGGCGGGCTGGGCATGATGACGGCCGCCACCCTGCTCGGCCTGATGGTCAACCGCTCGCCCAAGCTGCGCACGCGCCTGATGGCGCAGACCGAGACGCGCTCGATCGGCATGGGCGACATCGCCAGCGTCGGGCGCGTGGTGCTGGCGGTGTCGGTGCTGTTCCAGCTGGCGATCGCGGCCTGCCTGGCGCTGCGGCTGCAGTTCGACTATGGCATGGCCTGGCGCGAGGCGTCCTGGGTCGGCCTGTTCCACGCGGTCTCGGCCTTCAACAACGCCGGCTTCTCGATCCACCCCGACAGCATGATCCGCTACGCCGGCGACGCCGGGATCCTGATGCCGATGATGCTGGCGGCGATCGTCGGCGGCATCGGCTTTCCGGTGCTGCACGACCTGCGCCACCGCTGGCGCGATCCGCGCCACTGGACGCTGCACACCAAGCTGACCCTGAGCGGGACCCTGATCCTGCTGCTGATCGGCTACTTCGTGGTGCTGCTGTTCGAGTGGAACAATGCGGCCACGCTCGGCCAGTTCGGCCTGTTCGACAAGCTGATGAACGGCCTGTTCATCTCGTCGGCGGCGCGCACCTCCGGCTTCAACACGGTGGACGTGGCGGCGCTCACGCGCGAGACCTGGGCCCTGCACTACTTCCTGATGTTCATCGGCGGCGGCAGCGCCGGCACCGCCGGCGGCGTCAAGGTGGGCACGGTGGCGATCCTGGTGCTGCTGGTGGTGGCCGAGGCCAAGGGCCACACCGACACCGAGGCCTTCGGGCGCCGCGTCGGCGCCTCGGCCCAGCGCCAGGCGATCACGGTACTGGTGCTGGGCAGCGTGGTGGTCGCCTTCGGCACCGTGGCGCTGCTGCGCATTTCGCACTTCCCGACCGACCAGGTGATCTTCGAGGTGATCGCGGCGTTCGGCAGCGCCGGCCTGTCGACCGGCATTACCGCCGACCTGCCGGCATCCGGGCAACTGGTGCTGGCGCTGTTGATGTTCGTCGGCCGCGTCGGCACGATCACGTTCGCGACCTCGCTGGTGCTGGGCGAGCGGCGCATGCCTTACCGTTATCCTGAGGAGCATCCAATTGTTGGGTAGGATTTTTACAGAACAGTTCGCGTTTTCGGCGAGCGACAGTGTGGTGGTCATCGGCCTGGGCCGCTTCGGCGGCGCCGTGGCGCAGTCGCTGATGCGGCTCGGCCACGACGTGATGGGCATCGATCGGCGCGAAGACCTGGTGCAGGTGTGGGGCGACCGGCTCACGCACGCGGTGCAGGCCGATTCGACCAACGAGAACGTCATGCTGCAGCTGGGCGTGGCCGACTTCTCGCATGCGATCGTCGGCATCGGGTCGGACCTGGCGGCCAGCCTGATGACGCTGATGGTGCTGACCGAACTCGGGATCAAGGACATCTGGGTCAAGGCGATGACGCCGGAGCACGGCCAGATCGCGCAGCGCATCGGGGCGCATCACGTGATCTATCCGGAAGCCGACATGGGCGCGCGGGTGGCGCACCTGATCACCGGGCGGATGATGGACTTCATCGAGTTCGAGGATGGTTTTGCGATCGCCAAGATCCATGCGCCGGCCGAGACCCACAACCGCACCCTGGCGGGGGCGCACGTGCGCTCGCGCTTCGGGGTGACCGTGGTGGGGGTGAAGCGGGCGAACGAAGATTTCCAGCATGCGCTGGCGGAGACGGTGATCCGGCCGGCGGACATGTTGATCGTGTCGGGGCCGACCAAAAAGATCGAGATGTTTGCGGCTGGCGACAAGAAGCGCAGATCCGGTTGATGCAGTGGGTTCGTTTGATCCAGCTATGGCCGGCCGATGGCGGCGTGCCCTGGTTACATGACTGAAACAGAAGGCGGAAGCAGTGAAACTCGAACTCACAAACGATTTCACCTTCGAAGTTTTCAAGTCCACTGCTTGACTCGGATAAAGCCCTACGGCGCCCGACCTGACCAATGTCCCTACCTTTGCAACTTACCGATTGCCCAATGGCAGCATAGTTCAGCATACAATTGATGGGTCGACAAAGCATACCGAAGGTCACGTGCAGTCAATCTCTCACTACGATCAGAACGCCGAGCGATTTGTTTCCCAGTACGAATCGCTGACCTTCGAGCATGTGCACCCTGCGCTTCTGGATCTACTGCCACCACCCGGAGCCACGATTCTCGACGTCGGCGCCGGCTCCGGAAGGGATGCCGCCTGGTTTGCGGCCAACGGATATGATGTCGTCGCTGTCGAGCCGTCGGAAGGGATGCGCATGCTGGCGCGCCGGCACCACCCTTCGCCACGCATTCACTGGGTGGCCGATAGCCTGCCGGACCTGGCCCAGGTCCGCCGGCTGGGCCTTACCTTCGATCTGATCCTATTGTCGGCGGTGTGGATGCACGTTCCGCCGGCTGCACGCCAGCGCGCCCTGCGCAAGCTGGCGACCCTGTTGTCGCCGAACGGCCGCATCGCCATCAGCCTTCGCATTGGCCCACCGGATGCCGACCGCGCCATGTACGAGGTGACGCTGCCGGAACTGACGGCGATGGCCCAGCAGTTCGGCCTGCGGCTGGTGCGCACCGATGACAGCCCGGACAGACTTGGCCGGCCGGGTATTTCGTGGATCACTGCGATCCTCGGGCTGCCCGACGATGGCCTGGGCGCACTCCCGCTGTTGCGACACTTGATCCTTAACGACGGCAAGTCATCGACCTACAAGATCGCGCTGCTACGCATTCTCGCCAGGATCGCCGATACTGCGGCGGGTGCGGCGCGTCATGAGGCGGAGTCCGTCGTCCTGCCAATGGGCCTGGTGGCGCTCTTCTGGCTGCGCATGTACAAGCCGCTGATCGAGGGCGGGCTGCCGCAGATGCCGCCCAACCGGGCCGGGAATGCGCCCGGCTTCGTGACCGACAACTTCACTGCCTTGCGCCCTCTTCGTCCGGTTGACCTGCGCGCCGGAATGGACTTCCACGGCGACGCCGCGCGCCACCTTCACGCAAGCCTGTGGGAGATATCCAGGCTGATCCGCGAGATGCCGGTGAAGTACCTGCGCTGGCCCGCGAGCGACGAGAACATCTTCCACATCAGGCACCAGCGCCGTACGTCGACGCCAACCAGCGTGCGGATCGACGATCCATTCCTGTGGAGCTTTGGCGAGTTCCACGTTCCCCTCCCGATCTGGGATGCGCTGCGCCACTACAACGTCTGGGTCGAACCGGTTCTCGTTGCGGAATGGGTGCGCCTGATGGAGTCGTATGCGGGGCAACTCGGCCCGACCATCAGCCGGACCGCGTACTCGCTTCTCGCATGGGCAGATCCAGAACGCGACACCCGGTTCGCACGGGCTGCCGTCGAACGGCTTCGCAGTCAAGGAAAGGCCGTGTACTGCATCTGGTCGGGCCAGCGCCTGAAAGAAGACTACGACATCGACCATTGCTTCCCCTTTGCCGCCTGGCCCTGCGGGGACGCGTGGAACCTGATGCCGGCATCGAAGCGGATCAACAGCGAGAAGTCGAACCGCCTGGTGACGCACACTGCCCTGGAACAGGCCAGCGCGCGAATCACCGAATGGTGGGAGGAGGCGTTCCTGTCGGCGGGAAGCGATGCACGGCACCGTTTCTTCTTCGAAGCCGAACAAACGCTTCCGATGCCGGACCCTGCCGCGTCACCGGCGGACCTGATCGATGCAATGAAGATGCAGCGCATCCGCCTTGCCAGGGATCAGGGTCTGCGGCCATGGGAGCCAGCGGCAAGCAAGGGACGACTTGTTCTGGCCCCGGGCTTCAGCTAGCCGGCATCCCTGCCCATCGGCTTACGTCACGACTTAGGCCGCAGCGAAGCCGGCCGCCTCAGAATCGCTTTGCAAGAAGACGTCGCCCGCTGGCAGAAAACGAAGCCCAACTGGCGGCGGCTTCGGTAGCGCGCCGCGCGTATAGACCGGATGGCAAGCAGTAATGGATGCCATCGAGCCTGCCATTCAAGACGCCAAGGCGAAGTCTGCAACGTCAGCGAGTTCAGGAAAGCAGTCTTCGATGAAAGAGTTGGCGAACTCGGAACCGATCTCAAGCGCATCCTCAGGGTCATAAAGACCACTGAAGGACTTGGTGCTCTTGTGGATGACCTCGCTGGATCCTGGAGTTTGTTGAGAGAGGACGGATGAGCATTCCCATCCGTCGCTCGACTCGACGATTCTCGTTACCACCAAGGAACAGTTACTTACTTCGAAAGTTAGGATCTTCATCATCAATCGCCAAAGAATGCGTATAACTATACTCTGCGGCAACGAAAATCACTGCGCTTTGATTACCTGAAAACAACACTCCATCGAATAAAAAAACGCCGTATTTATAAATGTTGGAGCGAGCATGGCTACCGCATCTCCGACACTGTGGGACCTTGCGAAAGCCAAGAAAGCCTGGATCGACACGGTCACAGAGCGCCTTCTGCCATACTTGCTGAGCCGCACGCACGCATGCGCGAAAAGCCTGTATCAACTTGTCGCCATCGACTTTAACGATCCGACCGGCACGCCGGTCAAAGCCGTCGTCGAAGACGCGGGCAACCGGTGAGGCTGAGCCATGACCGACAAGACCGAGCTGCCGGTGCCGCTCCTGCTTGACGGTCACACAGCGCTGCTTGGCCAAGCAGTACAGCCAGGGCCGCACGATGCGGTAGGGGCGGATCGGGTGCGGAGCAGAGGTCGGCCATGAAGATCGGACAGCTCGTGATGCTGATTGGTACCGACGGCTACATGCCGCCGATGGGTACCGTTAGCGAGATCAGCGAGCGGAACGTGCGCGCTCGGGTGCCGTGCAATGGCCATAGGGCGAAGACAGCAGACCCATCTTCATGGCAAAGAATAGAGGAGATGGCGGAAGCGGTGAGATTCGAACTCACGAACGGTTTCACC
>NZ_JASNRA010000036.1 GCF_030411955.1 Massilia sp. YIM B02443 | reverse complement strand
AGCTAATTCCGGTTAGATTTGCATAAGTTTGGAAGAACGGAAATAGCCTTCTCCAGCGCGCCTCAAAACCGTGTTTGTATGGCATCATCTGTTTCAATCCGCCACAAAAACGGAATGCGGACTGAATCGAGGGCGAGGAAGGTATGCGTTTGCCGGGAACCCGGTACCAGGAACACGGTTGGGAGCAGGTCCGCAAGCTGCTGGGGCAATGCTCCCTGCAGGCGTTCGGCCGTCTCGATCCGGCCTCGCTGCTGGATGGCGACACCGATGATTCCCTGGACGCCTATGTCGAAACGGTCGCGCCGCTGCTCTACGCGGCCGGCGCCCGCTCGGCGCAAGCCGGCAACAGCTACGGCGACACCGTGGCCGAGCTGGCCCTGACCCTGGTCTTCGAACTGCAGGCGCGGCGCGCCGACTGGTCGGCTCTGTGCGCGGCAGTCGGTGCCGAACACGCGCGCGCCGGCGCCTTCTGGACCGGTCCCGGCGGCGAAGCCCAGCTGCGCAAGAAATTCAACGACCTGTACGCAGTCCTGCGCGACAAGGTCGACAGCGACAACTACCAGGCCGCGTGCGGCCGGCAGTGCAGCCCGAACCGCATGTACGCCTACCGCATGCTCGATACGGCGTATCACGAGCTGGCGCGCCTGTTCGCTGCCTGGCACGAACACCTGCAGCAGGTCGGGGCCATCCTGGGCCGCACGATCGATGCGCAGCCGATCGAGGCGCGCCAGCTGCGCAGCATCGCCGACTGCCGCCCCGAATGGATCCTGCGCTGGAGCGAGAGCCAGGAACAGTTCGGCGATGGTCCGGGCCCGCTGCACACCAGATCGAAGCGCTTCGCCGCACTGAAGGACAATCCCGGCAAGATCGGCGCCATGCTGCGCGAGATCGGCGAGTACGAACAGCTGTCGGCCAACGGCGACCGTGACTGGCTGCAGGACCGCGAGGATGCCGGCGCCTGGCTCGACGACTACTGGCGCGTGCTGAACGAGTCGGAGCAGGGCGCCACGCCCGGCCCCGACCAGATCCTCGAGGCGCGCCAGGATGAACTGGCGGCGCCGGATCTCGAATTTCCATCCGCACCGGCCCCGCATGACGACGCCGGCGCCGCGCGCCTGGCCCTGGTGGCGCATCAGCTTTCTCTTCCCCCCGACTATCTGTCTGCAGCAGCAGCGCTGGAAGATCGCGCCAGCTGGGCGGCGCGGCAGATGGCGAACCACTCGCTGCCGGTCCGGCTGGCGGTCTACCTCAAGCTGCTCGGTCCATTCGACGACAGCTATCCGTCCGAATGGCTGGACCCGGCCAGCGGCGAGCTGCCGACCATGGCGCAGCTGGCGCTGCTGGACGGCGTTTCGCTGCCGACCCTGCGCAAGCGGCGCGACGCCGCGATCGCGGACTTGAACGCGGCGCCCGGTGACGGCGCCCCGGCAAACAAGGAGGAGGAAAGACGATGGGCATGACGCAACTGGACCGCACACTGCAGGCGCGGATGCTGCTCGGACAACGGACCGAGGGCGACCGCTTGACGCTGGACGACGCCGTGCTGCTGGCGGCGCTGGACGGCAGCCGTCCGCTGACGAGCGGGGAACGGGCGGCGCTGCAGGCGTCGCCGCTGACGCTGCGCCGCTTCAAGACCCTGGCCGAGGCGCGCCGCCGGACTACGCAACAAGCGTGGTCCGGCAGCCACGGACTGCTGCGCGCGGCCGACAGTGGCGCAGGTTTCGCACCGCTGCAGACCGACGACGGCATGTGGCGCTTGCATGTCGTCGACAGTGGCGGCAAGCTGGCGGTGATCCTGCAGCTCGACCCGCAAGCGGCGGGCGCGGCGCAGGTGCTGGCCGCAAGAATGGACGTGGCGGTGCGCGACGGCGCCGGCGCCACCGTACTGCAAGGCACATTGGATGCCGACGGCGAATGCGAGGGGCCGTGGCCCTTCGCTGCAGCGCCGGCGGCGCATTTTCAGCAGCATGGAGCACGTTTCGACGTCACGCCGGTCGCGTGACGCTTCGGGAAGGAAAAAGATGTTTGGTTCGCTGCTCAAGAATTCCCTGCGACTTTCCCTGCACCGCGCGACGCGGCAACCAGACTTCGACGCCGCCCGCCTGGGCGTGACGGCGCTTGCCTTGCAGGCGCCACACGGCGCCGCCGTGCCGCCGGGCTGCGCGGCGGTGCTGGTCGACCGCAATGGCCGCAGCCGGCGCCTGGCAGCCGGCGGAAAGATCGCGGCGCACGAGGGAGAGGTCGCCTGGTGCGTGCACCCGGGACCGTACAGCTGCGAGCTGTCGCCGTTCGCGGCCGCGCCCGAGATCGGCCTGCGCGTGAGCATCGCGATCGACGCCAGCGACCCGCGCGCCACGCACCAGCGCTTCGACCTGTTCCTGGCCAGCGAGGGCGGCGACGGGGTCGAGCTGGCGCAGTTCAGCGCCGCCATGCAGACCGCATTGCAGCGCGAACTGGCCCAGGGCAATCTCGACCTGCCGCCGTGCACCACGCTGGAAGAGTGGAACGCTTTCCGCGCCGGTTTCAATCAACTGATGTACACGCGCTTCGGCGTGATGGTCGACGATTGCGTGCCGGTCGACCTGGGCGCAGCGCGCGACTACGCGCGGATGCTGGAGACGCGGCTGGCGCAGCAAGAGCAGCAACAAGCAGCACGCTTGGCGCAGCCGGACGTTGCGGCGACGGTCGCCGTGCAGGAAGCCTTCGTCCCGGCCTGCGAGGACGTACGCGCGCTGCGCCGCCTGTTCCTCGAACTGCCATGCCTGATGTGCGCGATCCGCCTGGCGGCGCTGCCGGCCGGGCAGGAACAGTTCCGCCAGCAGCAGGAACTGCTGCGCCGCCTCGACCTGGTCAGCCTGGCGGTAGGCACCATGCCGGCGCTGGAATTGAGCGCGCCCAACCAGCCATTGGCGCAGGAAGAACAGCTGCGCCGCGCTCGCCACAGCCGCCGCGCCGCCGCCGCGCTGGACGAAGCCTGGGCGCTGCTGGCGCGCATCAAGACCGGTGGCGAAATAGCGCTCGCGCCGCTGTTCGACGAGGCCGAGCGCATCGTCGCCAACCTGGAACACGACACCGCGGGACGGCGCGCGGTACGCGTCGAAGAAGACGAGGAGGTCGCAGCGTGAGCGCGCCCCAGGAAGCCGTCTGCCGCAGCATCGCCTTCGACGGCGGCCTGCTGACGATTACCGCCACGCGCCGCCCGCGCACCGGCCGCGCCGACGTCAAGTGCAGCGTGCCGGGCGCGCCGCAGCTGGCCGAACGCATGCAGCGGGTGGTGCGCCTGGCGCGCCACACCGAAGCGCGTTTCGATAGCCGCGACCAGGTTGTGCTCGGCCTGGACCGCGCGCCGCCCGGCGACTGGCGCGACTGGGAACTGGCCGCCGTGCTGGCCGACCGCATGGTGCGCGGCGTGGTTGTGCTGCCTGAGGCGCCGCGCGGCGCGGTGACAGCCAACGGCTGGTCCGACGCCTGGCACCTGGGCCGGATCGACGGCCGTGCGTTGTTGAACGTCCCGGCCGGCGTGCTGGCCGGCGGCCCCGGCGGCTTGCCGCACCTGGGCGCGCTGAACGGCCAGCCCGATCCGGCGGCCGGCGTATCCAGCGCGCGCGCCTGGTTCCCGCTGCACAGCGGCGGCGCCGGGGACAGCCTGGGCTGGGTCGAAGTCAGCGTGCGTCCGCTGGCCGGCGCGGATGAAGAGGACGTGCCGGCCGTGCCCGACCTGGACCCGGTGCGCCAGGCGCAGGTGGGCGCCGTGCTGCAGGCGGCGCGCCACTTCGATGGCCGCGGCCAGGGCCAGTGGCGCACCACGGTGCGCTTCGGCGAGCCGCGCTTCCAGGGCGATTCTTACCAGTTCGCGCTGGTGATGGCCGACCGCATCGCGCGCGGCCGCGAATTTTTGGCGCGCGGGCGCGTGATCGCGACCGGCTGCTCCAGCGCATGGCATGCGGGCAAGGTGGAAGCGGTCGACGCGCTGCAGGCCAAGTGCGCACTGATCGCGCGCGAAGCGGCGCCTGGCGACCGCGTGCTGCTGCCGAAGGAGTGGGAAGCCGGCCTTCAGGCGGGGCTGATTGCGGGCCTGCGCGACGCGCTGCGCGCGCGCGGCGCCAGCCTGGCCTGCGTCGAGCGCATCGGCATCATCTAGTGCCCGGGACCCCCGCACGATAGCGGGCCAGGCAGGGTGCCAACAGGCATCGCCCTGCTAGAATCCACGGGTTCCACGGCAGGCTTATTGGAACGACGTACACGCATAGAGAGTGGGGAGTCGGATATGTTGCAGATGTTCGGAGTCAAAGGCGCCAGCTGCCCGCGCTGCGAGCGCAGGAATGATGCGCAAGCCAGCTACTGCGCCGGCTGCGGCATGATCCTGGGCGCGCCGCGCGCCAAACCGGTGCTGATCGAGAACCGCTGGGTGGCGGGCAGCGACGAACTGGCCGTGTTCTTCGGCGTGCGCGAACTTTCCGGCCTGTTCGTCAAGACGCTGCGCGTGCCGGCCACGGCGCGCGGCTTCATCCTGCAGGGCGACAAGGCGACCGAGGTGCCGCAGGGCGAGTACGAGATCGAAGGTTTCTTCACGCGCCTGAACCACCTGCTGCGCGACCAGCACGCCGAGATCCTGGTCACCCGCACCGGCGCGCTGCCGGTCCCGTTCGAGTACGACGACGTCGCCTCCAGCGAGCACCTGGCGATCAACGTCAGGTTTGCGCTGCAGGTGCGCATCGAAAACGTGCCGGCATTCGCGCGCCACTTCATGACCGCGCCCGGCACCGTCAGCGTGCTCGAGCTGCGCGAACTGCTGAACCATCCGGTGCGCCAGCTGGTGGCCGAATTCGTCGGCGCCCGTTCGATCCGCGAGATGGCCGGCAACCGGGAATTGCGCGAACAGATGGACCAGCGCCTGCAGGGCGGCCTGCGCCAGCTGCTGGCCGAATACGGCCTGGCCGTCACCGGCGTCGACACGCTCGAACTGCGCCACGACAAGTACGACGCCAACCGCGCCCGCGTCGGCAGCCTGTGGCTGGCGGCCGACGAACAGCACGTGCAGCTGGCGCACGCGCGCCACCTGGACGAGCTGTACAGCGCCGAGGAGTGGCAGCGCATCAAGCGCAGCGAAGAGGAAGCGCGCCTGCGCTACCGTCGTGCCGAATTGAAGCAGGACGACGCCATCGCGCGCGCCGAACTGTCCCTCACGGGCGCCGACCGCGCCCACGCCGTGCGCGCGCGCCAGATCGAGCTGTATGGCCGCATCGTCGAAGCGCAGTCGCGCAAGCAGGCGGTCGACGCCGGCGCGGCCGAGGTGCTGGCCGAACTCGAACACGACCTGGCCAGGAAGAACGCCGGACGCGCCGGCGAGGCGCTGGAGTGGCGTCACCTGCGCGCGCTGGCCCAGCTGTGCATGCGCGCCGAACTGGCCGCGGCGCAGCAGGAAGCCACGCAAGGCCGCCAGCTGGCGCAGCAGCGCTTTTCGCAGCAGCTGCTGCAGCAGCAGATCCGCCACAAGATCGAGGCCGCGCGCCAGATCGAGGACGCGGCGCGCCAGCGCGACGAAGTGCAGCGCCTGCGCCAGAATGAACAGGACGCCGCGCGCCGCCTGCGCGAAATCGGCGAACTGGAACACGTGGCACAGCGCCAGGCGCTGGAAGCGGCGAACCAGGCGCACCGGCGCGAGGCCGAGCGCTGGCAGGAATGGGAAGACGAGCAGGCGCGTCAGCGCATCGGCGACGCCCGGCGCGCCGCCGGCGCGCGCGACGCCCAGGCCCGGCACGACAAGCTGCAGCGCACCATCGAACTGGATGCCGAACACGGCCGCCGGATGCAGGAAGTGGCGCAGGTGCCATTGGCAGCCGAACGCGCCCACGAACTGCAGCGCGCCGAGATGATGGGCATGCTCGACGACACCGCCAAGCTGGCGATCGCCGGCGAAGCGAATGCCGCGATCCTGGCCGACTTCATGAAGACGCGCGTGCATGCGACCATGGACGCGGGCCAGCTGGCGTCCCTCGCGGGCGTGGTCGGCGCCGGCAAGCTGACCGCGAGTGAGGCGGCGGAACTGGTGCGCGCCGAGCAGGCGCGCCGCGAGCAGGAAGTCGACAAGGACCGCCGCCATCAGATCGAGCTGATGGAGCGCCAGAACGACGTGAACAAGGCGGCGCTGGCGTCGCAGGCGAACGCGGTTGCCGGCGCAGTGCGCCAGTGCATCCACGGCCACCCGGCCGCGCCCGAGGACCGCTTCTGCGCCGCGTGCGGCTCGCCGCTGCACCGTTGACCGATCAATGCAGACTGCCATCGACAAGATCCGCGAACTGCGCGCGCTGCACGAAGACGGGCTGCTCAGCCGCCAGGAATTCGACCTGCGCAAGAACGCGATCCTCGATGCCGTCTACGCACCGGGCAAGCCGCGCCCGGCCACCGATATCAGCGACCATGATGCGGCGCCGCTGGTGCGCGCCGGCACCGAGATCGGGCTGATCGCCGGGCAGGAAGTCGGCCCCCAAAACCGCCGTTACCGGCTGGAGCGCCTGATCGCCCACGGCGGCATGGGCCAGGTGTGGCAGGCGACCGACCTTGCCACCCACGCTGAACTGGGCCACAGCGCCCAGGTCGCGCTCAAGATTTTGCCGCCGCAGCTGACCCAGGCCGCCAGCCACGCCAAGCTCCTGATCCAGGAAGCCACGCGCGCGCGCCGCCTGGCGCACGAGCACATCGTGCGCGTCTACGAATGGGCGCAGGATCCGGCTACGGCCAGCTTCTTTTTGATCATGGAGTACCTCGAGGGCGAAGACCTGGACGCGGTGATCGCGCGCGAGAAACGGCTTCCGCTCGAGCGCGTGCTGGCGCTGCTCGACCCGGTGGCCGAAGCGCTCGACTACGCGTGGGAGCGGCACCGCCTGGTCCACCGCGACATCAAGCCGGGCAACGTGTTCGTCACCAAAAAGGGTGAGGTCAAGCTGCTCGACTTCGGCATCGCCGCCCGCGCGCGGGCAGGCGGCAACGGCAACCAGGGCAACCACCCCGCTGCGCTGGAAGCGCCGGCGACGTCTGGCACGGCCGGCTACCGCGCGCCGGAAGCGAGCATCGAAGGCAACGTGCCCGAACCGCGTCTCGACGTCTATGCCGTGTCGGTGATGATCCACCAGCTGCTCACCGGCGTGCTGCCGGGCGGCGCCGGCGGCCAGGTGCCGGAGACGCTCGGCGCGCGCCAGTGGGAAGTGCTGCGCGCCGGCTTCGCGCCCGACCCGGCGCTGCGTCCGCCGACTGTGCATGCTTTATTGGATGCGATCCGCGCCGCCGCCGGTCCGGCGCCGGAAGTGGTCGCCGCCCAGGAAGCCGCCCAGCGCGCCGAGCAGCAGCGCATCGAACGCGAACTGGCGGCAAAACGCCAGCGCGAAGCCGAGGCGGCAGCCGCGCTGCAGGCGCGCCTCGACGAGCAGCGCCGCATGCAGCTGCGCGAACAGCAGCGGCGCGAACGCGCGGCGGCCGAGGAAGCGCGCCAGCTGCGTAAAGAGGCGCTGCGCCAGCAGCTGCTGGCCAAGCGCGACGAGGAGGTGGCCAAGGTACGCGCGGCCAAGGAAGAAGCCGAGCGCAAGGCGGCGCAGGCCAAGGCCGCCGCCGCATATCTGGCGCAGCAAAAGCGTGCGCGCGAAGAGGAGGCCGCGCGCGCCACCCAAACGAGTGGGCCGCAAGCCGACGCCGCACAGCCGCGAACCCAGTTCGAAACGCCGCCCGAAGCGCCGGCGCCTGATCCGGTCCCGCTGCCGGTCCCGATTGGCAGCCTGCTACGCGACCCCTTCCTCGACGGCAGCGGCAGCGGCCCGGTGATGGCGCCGATTCCGGCCGGCCGCTTCCAGATGGGCTCACCCGAGCAGGAGCGCCGCATCGCGATGGCGGCCGGCGCCCAGAAGAACTGGCTGGCGCGCGAGACGCCGCAGCACTGGGTCGGCATCGAGCGTCCGTTCGCGCTGGGCCGCTATCCGGTCACGGTCGGCGAATGGCGCGTGTTCGTGCTGGCCAGCGGCTGGCAGCCGCAGGGCGAGGTCGACTGGGCCGCGCCCGGCTTTCCGCAGAGCGACGAGCACCCGGTGGTGGGCGTGACCTGGTTCGACGCCCAGAAATACGTGGCCTGGCTGAGCGAAGCCACCGGCAAGCGCTACCGCCTGCCGAGCGAAGCCGAATGGGAATACGCCTGCCGCGCCGGCACCAGAACCACCTTCAATGTCGGCGACACCATCAGCACCACGCAAGCCAACTTCGACGGCACCTTCACCTACAACGGCGGCCCGCGCGGCGAATTCCGGCGCGGCACCACCCCGGCCGGCAGCTTCGCGCCGAACGCCTGGGGCCTGCACGACATGCACGGCAACGTGTGGGAGTGGGTGCAGGACGTGGTGCACGACACCTACGAGGGCGCGCCCGTCGACGGCAGCGCCTGGGAAGAGGGCGGCGACAATGCGCGCCGCATCCTGCGCGGCGGCTCGTGGCTGTACAACCCGCGCTACCTGCGCTCGGCCCTGCGCAATGGTTTCTCGGCGGTGCTGTCGAACGATATCGTCGGTTTCCGGGTGGCGCGCGAGCTCGGCTGACGGCGCCAACACCGGTATCCGGGCAGCACGCTGCGGCGTGACTTTCCGCACGGCTAACGGGCGCAATCGCCGTAGCGACCGGCGTATGCTGTCTTTGCCGTGAGTCCGGTCGGACCCGGTATCCATGCACGTCTGGTGAAAGGAGACATCATGAAGATCCCAGAACACCTTCGGGCGCCGGTGATCGTGTTCGCCCTGCAAGCCGCTCTGTTAATCGGCACTTCGCTGGTCTTCCTGGTCTTGCGACCCTAGCCCGCAAGGCGGTTGCGCTCAAGCGTCGAGCAAGGCCGCCGGCAGGTGGGAGCGACGCTCGCCCGGGCGGCGCCGGCTGACGCGCGTCTCCGGGTAGGCATCCGGCGTGAAGCGCACGCTGGCGCCCAGGCCTGGCAGCGCCATGCGCGCCGGTCCGGCGCCCGACGTGAGCGGCTGTTCCTGGCCGCTGGCACGGTCCAGCTGCCAGAAACCGCCGTCGCGATGGAACAGCACCGGCAGCGCAGCCGCGCGCGGCATGATGTTCGCGCGGGCCACGTCGCGTCCGTTCGGCGCGCAGTCCGGCGCCATCAGGTAGAAGCATTCGGCGCGCGCGCCGGCATCCAGCCGGTGCAGCACCACCGCGTGCGGCAGCAGGGCGGTGACTTCGAGCGTGACGATGCCCTTGATGCTGGCCGTGAACTCGATGCGCATCCCGGCGCGCAGGGGCACCGGCAGGTGCTTGCCCGGCCACACGCCGTCGAGCAGCAGGCCGTAGCGCGATACGTCTTCGATCTCGAAACCGGCGCGGCCGCGCCGGATCACGGCGTGGCGTCCGGACAGGCGGCGCGTCAGGCCGCCGCGTTCTTCGCCGGCCTCGCCGTGGTGCGCCAGCAGCAGGTCGGCGTCCGGTTCGATCGCTTCGAAGCGGCCCAGCACGCACTCGTCGAGCGCGAACAGGCGCACGTGGCGCTGGGTGGCGGAATCGGCCTCGGCGTGCACCAGGCAGGCGCTGCTGGCGGGGCAGGGATGTTCGCCGGCCGCGTGCGGCAGGTCGATCTCGATCAGGTCTTCGTCCCAGGCGATGGTCGACATGCCGAGGTCGATCTTGCCGCTGCCGCCGCTGTCATGGTCCAGGTTCAGGTGAGCGATCGACCCGTTGCGCGCGCTCACGTCGATGTCGATGCGGCCGCCGCCCGGCGCATGCACCCGGGCGATGCCGGCGTCGTCGGCCGTCACGCGCACGTTCTTGTGGGTGGCGAGGAAGGTCTGGTGGATCTCGGCCAGGCCGGCGTCGTGGCGCGGCACCAGGATCACGGGGGAGCAGATCCAGGTGCGGGCATTGCTGCCGGCAGCCGGGTGGCGGCTGTGCAGTTCGATCTCGATGCGGTGCTGGCCGTGCTCGACGCCGCGCGAGGAAAATTCGAGGAACAGCGGACGCCATTCGCCGCGCGTGGTGCGCTGGAACACGTAGCTGGCGCCACCGCTGAGCTTGAGCGAGGAGCGCACCAGCATCCGCACTTCGGACGCGCAATCCATCGGCATGCCGCGCAGTTCGAGACGGATCGCCTGGCGGCCGCCGGCGGCGCGCGGGTCGAAGCCGCTGATGTGCAGTTGCGGGCGTTGCAGGCCCGGTTGCAAGGTCGCCGCCAGCGGACCGATGACGGTGTCGCGCCGGGTGCGCACGGCCTTGACCGCTTCATAGCTGGTCGGCAGCGGGGCGCCAGCCGCAGCCGGGACACGTTCGCCCTCGGCCGAAACCGCTTCCGGCTGCGCATGGCCGTGCTCGCACACGGCGTCGCCGGGCATGACCCAGACGGTGCAGTGCGGATGCTCGGGATTGCGGCAGCGGTTCATGTCAATGCGACAAGTAAGGAAGAGGGATGGGCGACAGCAGAAGCTTAGCCTGTTTTGCCCATCGGTGGCGCACCGACTTCGTTGATTAACAACATTATTTTTCCGAAATGCATTATTTAGCGCATCACGGCTCGGCGTCGAGCGGCAATGCAGTCTCGTCGGCGTGACGCGGCAGCGGGCGCAGCACCAGTGCGGTCAGGTTATCCGGCTGCAGCCCGAGCGGCGGATCGGCGTCGAATAGCGCAAACAGGCGTTCGACCAGCGTTGCGGCATCGGGCGCGTCGTGCAGCAGCGCGGGCCAGCGCGCCAGCACCGGCTCGGGCTCGAAGCAGGACCAGAACCCATCGGTCGCCAGCAGATAGGCATTGCCGGCCTCGACCGGAAGCAGGCGCCGGTCGGGCAGGCTGGCCAGCCAGGACGGCAGATTGGCCGGCGTGAGCGCGAACAGCGGGTCGGACAGGCGCGCCGGATCGGCGAAGGCATTGCCGAGGATGAAGGCCTGGGCGATCTGCGGCGCATGACGTCCGTAGACCTGGGCCCGCCAGCCGGCCTCGTCCAGCCGTCCGGCCAGGGCGGCGACGGTGGCCGGCACATGGTCGACGGTCAGGGGCGTGGCGCGCTCGCGCGTCAGCCGGTACAGGCGAGAATCGCCCACGTGGTACAGCAGCGGTGCGCCGTGCGGGCGCAGTTCCAGCAGGCTCAACGTGGTGCCGGGGCGGGCAATGCCGGACTTGTCCGCCGCGAAACGCGCCTGCAGGTCGGCGTGGATGGCGTCGAGCCGGCTGCCCAGTTCGTCGAGCGAATCGCACGGCGGCATCTCGAGCAGCGCCGCCGCCAGCGCTTGCGCCGCTTCGCGCCCGTGCCCGTGGCCGCCCATGCCGTCCAGCACCGCCAATCGGCCGTGGCCGCTTGGCCAGTGGGGCAGCCTCACGTGCTGAGGCTGCTGGTCGCGCAGCAGGCAGGCATGGCCGTCGAAGTCGATGACGACGAAATTGTCCTGGTTCTCGGCGCGGGTGGCGACGCCGGGCGCGTCGACGCCGATGCGGCTGGCGACGGCGACGTCGAAGTACGGGGCAAAACTGAAATCGGTGAGCGTGCGGGACATTGTCGGCATGGTGTTGGCGTTGGCGCTACTGTACACCGAACGTCCCGGCGCGCCGCCTAGATCGGATGCTTGCGCCCGCCGCCGAGCAGCACCAGCGCATTGAGCATGACGCAGGCCCCGGCCGCCGCGAAGGCCGCCTTCACGCCCCAGGCTTCAGCCACCTGGCCCCAGAACACGCTGCCGGCCACGTAGCCGCCCGACATCACGAACAGGTAGATCGACAGGGTGCGCGCCCGCACCTCGACCGGGAATGACAGCTGGGCCGCCGCGTTCAGCGTCGACACCGTGGCCGACCACGCCATGCCGCCGCACACGATCAGCGGCATCAGCAACGCCAGCGAGCGCGTCAGCGGCATGGCGACCAGCATGGCGCCGTACACCAGCAGCGCGCCGGCCAGCACGCCGGTCTTGTCGACCCGCGCGCGCACCTGCGGCAGGAAGAAGGCGGCGATCACGGCGCCGCCGCCCAGGCAGCCCATCAGGGTGCCGTAGACGCCGGCGCGCATGTGCAGCACGTCGCGCACGAACACCGGCAGCAGGCTGGCGAACGCGATGGTGGCGAAGAACACCGAGCACACATTGCGCAGGATGCGGCGGTAGCGCGGGCAGCCGAGCGCGCTGCTCACGCCCAGACGGAAGCGTTCGCCGAACGCGGCGCGCGCCACCGGCTGCGGCGCGCCTTCCTGCCACCAGCGCCAGTACACCAGCAGCAGGCCGGCGAACGACAGCGCATTGGCCAGGAACAGCGCGCCCGGCCCGATCCAGCCGAACAGCAGGCCGCCCAGCGCCGGGCCGAGGATGGCGGACAGGTTATAGGACAGGTTGTTCAGCGTGGCCGCGGCCTCGACTTCGTCCGGCTCGACCAGGCCGGACATGGCGGCCTGCCAGGCCGGCCAGATGAAGGCGGTGCCGACGCCCAGGCAGAAGGTAATCGCCAGCACCGGGCCGCTGGCCACCTTGCCGCTCCACACCAGCAGCGCCATGGTGGCGGCGCACACGGCATTGAACAGGTTGCAGAAGAACAGGAACTTGGGCCGGTGCACGGCGTCGGCCAGCACCCCGGCGAACAGGGCGAACAGGAACACCGGCACGTAGGTCGCGGTCTGTACCAGCGAGGTGATCGAGGCCGAATTCGAGAGCGAGGCCACCAGCCAGGCGGCGGCGAAGGTCTGGGTCCAGGTGCCCAGGTTCGACACCAGGTTGGCCAGCCAGATGCGGCGGTAGCGCGCGTGGCGCAGCGGCTGGGTCAGGGGGATCTTGCGGCGGGCGGACGTGGCGCCGGCCGGGGCGGCGGCAGTGGTCGAAAACGCGAAGAAGCTGGCTTTGGGCATGGTCGAACCATGGTAGGACGGGGCCGTCTTCCAGGTCAAGGAAATTGCCTTGTAGAAATCAAACGCTGTGGTATGTTTACACTCCCCTTCGATCTACGTCAATACGCGCCATGGATATCCGACCGCTGGTAAATGCCGACATTCCGGCCGTTGCCGCCTTGCTCCGGATGCTGGCGCGGGAATACATCGTGCACGAATCCACGCCCGAAGGCGCCGCCACCTTCCTGGCCGAGAACGATGAACTGGGCATCCGCGAGTTCGTCACGCGCGGCCACGCCTACCACGTGGCGCTGGTCGACGGCGCACTGGCCGGCTTCGTCGCGGTGCGCGACGACAGCCACCTGTTCCACCTGTTCGTGGCGCGCGACTATCATCGGCGCGGCATCGCGCGCCGGCTGTGGGAAGTGGCGCGCGCGGATGCCATCGCGCGCGGCGGGGATGGGGTGTTCACCGTCAATTCCTCCAACTATGCGGTGAGCGTGTACGAGTCGTTCGGCTTCGTGCGCGTCGGGCCGACCCAATGCGTGAAGGGCCTGTACTTCAATCCGATGCGCCTCGCCGTCGACGACACCGCCTAGCGCGTTTCCATTCCCGGTCCGAATAAGTGTCATGCCCGGCAGGGGTCTTCTGCTGCGGCGGGCGGGCGCATATCGTCCGTACTGCGGGCTTGTGCAGGGCGTCCTTCTTCGAATCGACAGCGCCGCGCAAGCCTGAAGATCCTCTCAACGATTCAATATCTTCAACTGACACATACCATGACCATCAACATCTACGGCGACCTCGGTTCGGGCAGCTATCGCCGCGTCGCCACTGCCGCCAACCTCATGGGCATCGACTTCGAGCGCATCAACGTCGACCTGTTCAAGGGCGAAAGCCACACGCCCGAATTCCTGAAGCTCAACCCCCACGGGCTGACGCCGGTCCTGCAGGACGGCGACACCATCATCTGGGAAGCCTCGGCCATCAATCTCTACCTCGCCGAACGGGCCGGTTCGCCGCTGCTGGGGCGAAGCGCGCGCGAACGCTACGAAGTCCTGCAATGGATGTTCTGGTCCGGCGAACAATGGCGCGTGTTCGCGACCCTGCTGTTCAACGAGCGCGTGGCGGGGCGCGCGATGGGGCAGGCCGAAGATCCGGCGATCGTCGCGCTGCTGCTCAAGAACATGCGCGCCGCAGCCGCGGCCCTCGACGCCCACCTGGCAGGACGCCGCTTCATCGTCGGCGATGCACTGACGCTGGCCGACATCGACATCGCGGCGCCGTTTTCCCAGGTGGCGCGCACCAGGGCGCCGTTTGCCGAGTTCCCGCACCTGTGGGCCTGGCAGCAGCGGCTGCTGGAGACGGTGCCGGAATGGGCCGACAGCAAGCGCGACCTGGACGAGCGGATGGACGCGTTCACCGACTCGATCGGCCTCACCTTCGATTGAACACCACGCACGAGGAGTATCGACATGTCCACTTCCGACACCAGCCTCACGCTGGCCATCTACGAAGGTTTCGCGCATGACCGGCTCGATCGGTGGGATGCGATCTTCCATCCCGATGTCGTGATCAACAGCCCGGCCGGGCGCGACGTGGTCGGGCGCGACGCGCTCAAGGCGTGGATCGGGGCGTTCATCGCCGCGTTCCGTCCGCGGGTCGACCTGATCGACCACTACGTCGCGGGCGAGCGCGCGCTGTTGACCATCAACCTGCACTGGCAGCACGACGGCGCGCCATTCTTCGGCATCGCACCGACTGGCGTTGGCGGCACCTCGGTCGAGACGCTGATGCTGCGCCTGAAGGACGGCCTGGTCACGCATTTCGACGTGGCCGACAATTCGCTCGACCTCGCCATCTACCTGCATGAACGGGGAATGGCGCTGCCGCGCCAGGTCACGCCGCCGGCCTTGATCGCAGGCTGAGGGTCCCGCTTCAGCGCACGCCGTAGCGGGTGCCCGCCAGCTGCTCCTCGATGAACGCGATGAAGGCGCGCGCTTGTGGGCTGGCGTGGCGCGCGCCGCCCGGCAGCACCACCCACAGGTCGAGCGGCGGCATGCGCCAGTCGGCCAGGACTTCGATGACCTGGCCGCTCGCCAGTTCGTCGTCGAAGATCCATTCGCTGGCGACCGCCACCCCGAGGCCGGCCAGCACCGCGCTGCGCAGTCCTTCGAGGGCGCTGATGCGCAGCCGGGGCTGCAGCGTGACCTCGGCCACGCTGCCGTCCCGGCTGAAGGTGACCTGTTCGCCACCCTCGCCACGCGACAGGATGATGGCGGCGTGACTGGTGAGATCCCCCGGCGTAGCGGGCGTGCCGTGCTGCTGCAGGTAGGCCGGGGTGGCGACGACAATGCGGCGGCACTGGCCGATCTTGCGCGCGGTCAGGCTCGAGCTGGCCAGCTTGCCCATGCGCAGGGCGACTTCCGCACCTTCTTCCACCAGGCCGATATTGCCGTCGTCGAGCAGCAGGTCGATGCACAGGCGCGGGTGCTGCGCCATGAACGGCGCCAGCCTGGGGATGATGTGCTGGCGCATGAAGGTGATGGTGCCGCTCACACGCAGCGTGCCGCTCAGGGGCGCGTTGGCGCCGCTGACCGACTGCATCGCCAGGTCGGCTTCGTCCAGCGTACGCAGCGCGTGCCGGTAGAAGGTCTGCCCGGCGTCGGTCGGGCTCAGGCCGCGTGTCGAGCGCAGGAACAGCTGCACGCCCAGCTCCTGTTCGAGCAGCGCCACGGCCTTCGAGACCGACGGCTGGCTCAGGTTCAGGTCTTTGGCGGCGGCGCTGAACGAGCGCGTCTCGTGGACGCGCACGAACGAGCGCATGGTGCTGATCAGGTCCATGACTATTCGATGGCGGCATAAATGGGATGGCAGGCGCAAGCATACGGTGGCAGTGCGCTGAAATCAATCCGCTTCTTGGCGTCCTTTGCCGTCCTTTGCCGTGCTTGTGAACCATTCAGTATTTGCATAAATCTTATAGCCGGTCGGCCGCTTCCCGTGCTCGGGGCAACGACTTAGCCTTGGCAGTCCCGTTCACTCACATCGGAAGGACAAAGCCATGCATATTGAATTCAAGGGCCGCAAGGCGATCGTGACCGGCTCGACCGCCGGCATCGGCCGTGCCACGGCGGAAGGCCTGGCGCGCGCCGGCGCCTCGGTCGTCATCAACGGCCGGGGCAAGGAACGGGTCGACGCGGCCGTGCAGCAAATGCGGCAGTCGTTCCCGGATACTGACATCAGCGGTATCGCGGCCGACCTGTCGACGCCGGAGGGCGCCGCGACGCTGATCGCATCGGCGCCGGATGCCGATATCCTTGTCAACAACGTGGGCACTGCCTACATCCGGGACTACAAGGGCATCGGCGACATCGCCAGCATTCCCGACGCCGACTGGCTCAACCTGTTCCAGCTGAACGTGATGAGCGGCGTGCGCCTGACGCGCCATTACCTGCCGCGCATGGCCGATCGCGGGTGGGGCAGGGTAGTGTTCGTCAGCAGCGAGTCCGCCGTAAATATCCCGAAAGAGATGCTGGACTATGGCATGACCAAGACGGCGCAACTGGCCATCTCACGTGGATTGGCAGAGGCGGTCGCAGGAAGTGGCGTCACGGTCAACGCCGTCCTGCCCGGGCCAACGCGGTCGGAAATCCTGGGCGATCTGATGGCAAAGCAGGCCGAAGCCGAGGGCATCACGCAAAACGAGGCCGAGCAGCGATTCCTTGCAACGCTGCGTCCGACGTCGCTGATCCGGCGCTTCACCACCACCGACGAGGTGGCGAACCTGATCGTCTACACCTGTTCGGAACAGGCGTCGGGAACGACCGGTGCGGCTTTGCGCGTCGACGGCGGCGTGGTGCGGTTCGTGGCCTGAACTGCGCCTAGCCCTCGTCCACACGCCGCAGCCACAGGCTGCTGGCCCAGCCTTCGACCGCCGCGCCATTCACGGTGCCGCGCACCTGCCACCAGTCGCCGTCGCGGCGGCCGGTCGCCGTAAGGCGGCTGCCGGCCGGCACCACCAGCAGGCGCTCGGCATCGACGCCGCCGGCGGCGCGCAGGTTAAGGGCGGCGTGGACGCGGTAGCGGGCGCCGGCGACCGGCGCATCGGCCGCCGCCAGTACCGGTTCGTCCGTCGCCATCGTCCCGGCATGCGGCGGCGCGAACAGGGCCAGCAAGGCAGCGCCGACCGCCAGCGTGCCGCCGGCCAGCAAGCCGGCGGCGCGCGCATTCGGCCGGCGCCACCAGGCACGCGGCGTCAGCCGGGCGCAGGCGCATAGTGTCAGCAGCAGGCCGGCGCCAAAGGCGGCGAGTTGAAGAAGGGACGGCATGCGGTGCTCAGGCGTCGAAGCGCAGCACGTAGTGGCCCGCCACCAGGTGGTGGCCGGGCGGGATCAGGTAGGGCGCGTCGTCGCCGGCGTGCTCGATCTGCGCCACCAAGGCCAGCTGCTCGTCGAGGTGGTACAGCGCCTGGGTCGGCGACTGGCGCGTCACGCGCAGGCCGTCGCTCGATGCTTCCCAGCCGAAGGCGTTGCGCGACAGGCCGAGGCGGTCGGCGCTGGCGGCGGCGCTGCCGTCCCCCTGGCGCAGGTAGGCCGGGGTGTCGAGCACGCGCAGGGCCTGCAGGGCCGGCATGCCGCGCCCGAACGCCAGGCGCGTGCCGGCCAGCGCGGCTTCGGACGGGCCTTCGGGCAGCACCAGCAGGGCGCTGTAGCGGTCGGCCAGCTGGGCGGGTGCGGCGAGCAGGCGGATGCTGGCGTTCTCGATCGGCGCGAACTGCGACGGCACCGCGATGCGCTGGCGGCCGGCGGCCGTGATGGCATGCAGTTCGTCGGCGTCGTCGACGGCGAAGCGGATCACGTTGTCCTGGCCCGGCGCGTTCGGCTGCAGGCGCGCGTCCAGGCCGATCTCCAGCGCTTGGGCGCCGGTGTCGCGGTAGCGCGAGAGGCGCGGAAGGGCCAGGGCGGCGAGCGCGATGCGGTGGCGCGCGACCGGGGCGTAGGTCGCGTCTTCGGCAACGGCGACCGGCGCCGGGGCGGCGGCGGCCTGCGGCACGGCGAGCGGCATGGCGGTCATGTCCGGCGCCGGCGGCGTCACGGTGCGCGCCTTCCACACGGCGGGGCTGCGCTGCGGGGCTGCGCTGCGCACCGCCGCGGGGCTTGCCGCGGATGCCGCGGCGACCGGCGCGCGCAGTGTGCCTGCCCGCTCGATTTTCAGCAGCAGGCGCTGGGCGCTGGCGCCCTTGCCGCGCAAAACGTAATAACCGTTGGCGGCGTCGAGCCGGCATTCGAAGCTGTCTTTCGGGCGCACCTGCAGTTCGAGCGGCGCGTCCGGACCGTCGTTCACCAGCAGCAGGCCGCCCTCGGGGCCGAACGGCCAGCCGGGCACGGCGAAGGTGGCGCCGAAGGCGTCCAGGCCGACCAGGGTCAGGCGCTGGTTGGGATAGATCGCGCACACCGGCTGCCAGATTGCGCTGTCGCGCGAGGCCGTCACCGTGTACTGCACCTGTTCGCCCGGCGCCGGCAGGTATACCGCGTGGCCGAACTTGACCTTGACCTCACCCGGTTCCATGTCGTCGCTGCCCAGCACGTGGTAGCGCACTTCGTCGCCGCCCAGCAGGTCGCCGAAATCCTTCTGGTGCAGCGCCGCCAGCGACTGCGCCAGGTCGCGCACGCGCGCGCCGCGGGTCAGGTGGCGGTCGTCGTCCAGTTCGTCCTGCGGCAAGGTCAATGTCACGTGCGAGAAGCAGCGGGTGGCGGCGCGTCCGCGCTGCTCGCGCGGCGAGCGTTCGAGCAGATCGCGCAGCAGCGGGCGGCGCGCGAACAGCGACAGGCCGGGCGCCTGCCACAGCGCGTCGGCATTGAACACGTCCTGGACCTTGCCTAGGACTTCGTGTTGGACATAGACCGGCATGATGGATTCTCCTCGTGGGTTTGGGCGCTCGCCATGCCGAACGCTAGCAGGGGGCAGATGAAAAACACCAGGTGCGAGCCGCCCGACGACAGGAAACTCATCGGCTGGCCCATGATCGGGAACATGGCCAGGTTCGTCCCCCAGGACAGCAGCAGGTGGCCGGCCACGAATGCCGCGCCGCCGGCCAGCAGGAAGCACTGGAAACGGCCCAGCCAGGCGCGCCGGAAGTCGCTCACGCCGGCCGCCTGGCGCCAGGATGCAGTCGCCACGCGCAGCAGCGCCACCAGGAACAGCGCCTGCAGCGTCCACAGCGCCAGGCCGCCGAGCAGGCCGTGGCGGTGCAGCAGGAACGAGGGCGCAAAGTCGTCCTGGATCGCCGGGATCGCCAGCGCTTCGCCGGCGGCCCCGCCCAGCGCGGCGATGCCGAGCAGGCCGTCGGCCCCCAGCCAGCCGCCTTGGCTAATGGCGCGCGCGCCGAGCAGCATCTGCTGGCCGGTATGCGGGTGCACGGTCGGGTCGCTCCACACCTGGAAGCGTTCGGGATAGAAGCCCAGGCTGCCGAGCACTTCGCCGCCGCTGCGGATCACGGCGCTGCCGGCCGCCAGCAGGCACACGGCGCAGGCCAGCGACAGCAGCGCCGCACGGCGTCCGCCGGTGGCGCACCAGGCAAGCAGCATCGCGCCGCTCCATACCAGCAGCAGCACCAGTGGCGAATAATCGTCGACCCGCACCAGCGCGGCGGCCAGCAGGAACACGAACAGCAGCACCGGCGCCGCCATGCGCAGCCAGAAACGCCAGTCACGTCGTTCGTGGGCGGCGCCCCCGGCGGCCAGCGCCAGGCAGTGGGCGCTCAATGCGGCCAGCGCGAACTTGGCGAACTCGAACGGCTGGATATCGAACACACCGGTCTCGCCGCCGAAGCACACCTGCAGTAGCAGGCCGCACAGGGCGATCGCGGCCAGCACCAGCAGCACGCGCTCGGTGACCGGGCGCGAGACGGCGCCGCGCGCCACCCCGGCCAATAGCAGCAATGCGCCGGGCAGGGCCAGCGCCAGCAGGGCGGCGCTGTTCTGGAAGTGGCGCAGCCAGCCACTGTCGCTTGCGCCCAAGCCCATCTCGAGCTGGACCAGCAGGCCGGCGCCGAGCAGCAGCACCGCGGCCAGCGGCAGCAGCGAGGCACGCCGTTGCCAGCACAGGGCCAGCCAGAGCGCGCCCCAGGCCAGCAGCAGCGAGATGCCGGCGCCGGGCGCGCCGATGCTGCGTTGGCTGACCAGGACCAGCATCGCCGCTGCCGCCAGGTGCGCGGCGGCGGCCACGCGCGCCAGGCCGGTGCGCGCCGCCATGCGGTCGGCGCCACGGCCGGCGCGGCGGATCAGCGGCAGCGCGGCCAGGCCGCCCGCCAGCAGCACGGCTAGCGCCACGCCCCAGGCCAGCGGAGATGGCGACGGTAGCGTCCACATGGCGCGTTCACGCCAGGTGCGCGTCAGCGCCGCCGGCGCGTTGGTATCCGGCGCGGGCGACAACGCCACCTGGCCGGACGGCCGCAGGCGCAGCGTGTCGCCGGCGGTTTCGATGGCGAAGGCGGTGCGGCCCAGTGCGAAACCGTCGGCGCCGGCCAGGGAAAGGTCGCGCCGCGCCACGTCCTGCCAGACGCCATTGGCGCCGACCAGCACCGGCTGAGCGCCGCGCGCCGACAGGGCGATGCGGCCGTCGTCCAGGCGCAGCAGGGCGGCCTGGCCCGGCTCGATCGCGGCGGCGGCGATGCGATTGCCGCACATCAGGTGGCCGCCGATGACGAGCGGACGGGCCAGGGACAAGGATTGCGGCGCCAAGCGGTTCCAGCCGGCAACCAGGCGCGCGGACAGCGCCGTGTCGGGGCAGGCGTCCTGCATCCCGCCGTCGCGCAGGACGGCGGCGCCGTCGTAGGTCCAGCGGTGGGCGCCATCGTCCAGCGTGACGCGGCCGTCGGCGGCTTCGCGCACGGTGAACGAGGCGGCGCCAAGGCGCAGCACCTGGCCGGCCTGCAGCGCCAGTTCGCTGCTGCGCAGGCGTGCTTCTCCCTGCCGCAGCACCACCGGCTGCGCCGGCTCGCTGTTACGCAGCAGCCAGGCGCCCGATGCATCGCGTTGCAGCAGCAGCTGGCGCGGGGCGGCGCGTGGCGCGGACAATTCCTGGCGGCCGAGCACCAATGATTCGCCGGGTTGCAGCGCGATCGCGAGCTCGGACGGCAGCCAGGCCGGCGCGGTGCGCAGGATGGCCAGCAGCTGCAGCGCGCATAGCATGGCCAGCAGTGCGGCGGCGAACAGGGATGCAGGCGACAGACGCTTCATGCTGCACTCCGCATGTCGAGCCAGTGGGTTTGCGTGTCCAGCGCGCGCGTCGCTTCCTGCAACATGCGGCTGATCTCGAGGGCGTGCCGGGGACGGTCGGCGGGGCGGTCGGCCAGCAGGCGGCGCAGCAGCGCTAGGCCGGCGCCGCCGGCGGAGCCGAGGCGGGTGGCGAACAGCTGCGCTTCGTCCTGCTGCAGCACGGCCGGGCGCGCGCCGCCGTCGGCCAGCAGCGCATCCGGCGCTGCGCGGCCGTGCACCTGCCAGGCCTGGCCGCAGGCGGCGCTGTAGCGCAGCAGGGCGCCGCTGACAAGGTAATAGAGCAGGGCGCCGAGCGCGAAATAGTCGGTGCGCGCTTCGGTGGCATAGCCGTCGCCGCCGGGGAAGAACTGTTCCGGCGCCTGCCAGTTGGCGGTGCCGGCGTAGGTGTGGGCGCGCAGGTCGCTCAGGCTCCGGTTGGTGCCGAAGTCGGCCAGCTTCAGGATGTTGTTGGCGTGATCCAGCAGCAGGTTGCCGGGTTTGAGGTCGAGATAGCGCCAGCCGCCGGCATGCACCTTGGCCAGCGCCTGGTTGACCTGGCCCGCCCACTCGAGCGCCTGGCGCGGGGCGAGCGTGCGGCCGGCCGCCTGCTCGGCGGCGAGGTGGGCGGCCAGGTCGCCGTCGAGCAGTTCCAGCGCCATTGCCGGCATGCCGAGGTGGCTGCCGCTGTCGAGCAGGCGCACGATGTGGCGCCCGTCCCACGGCGCCAGCGCGCGCAGGAAGGCGATCTCGTTGGCGGCGCTGGCCAGCCAGCGCTCGCGCAGGCCCTGGGGCGCACGGCGCATCTGTTCCAGGTTGACCAGCTTGACGGCGACACTGCCGGTGGCCTGCAGCGCGTCGGCGCGCCACACCACGCCGTAGGCCGAGCCGGCCAGCGCCTCGCGCAAGCGGTACTGGCCGCCGGCCAGCGAAATGACGTCACCTTCCTTGTACATGGTGTCCCTCGACGTGGCGCCGGGCGCCGATGCCGGGGACTAGCGGGGGGAGAAGAAAAGCACGGACGAAAAAAAGCCGCGCTGATGCGCGGCTGCGTTGATGGAGGGTGGATCAGCGGTGGCCGCGATCCCAGTGGCGGTCGCCACGGTCCCAGCGGTCGCCCCGGTCCCAGTGGCCGCGGCCACGCTCGATGTAGACCGGACGCGGTTGCACGTACACCGGCCGCGGCTGTACATAGACCGGGCGCTGCTCGACGTACACGGGACGCGGCTGCACGTAGACCGGACGCGGTTCGACGTAGACCGGGCGCGGCTGCACGTACACCGGCGCCTGCTGGTAGTACCCGCCGCGGTAGCCACCGTGCCCGCGGTGGCCATAATCGCGGCGGTCGTCGTGGCGGGCGATCGAGTTGCCGACCGCTGCGCCGATCACGCCGCCGGCGATGGCGCCGCCGGTGCCGCCGGCGCTGTGGCCGATGGCCGCGCCCAGCACTGCGCCGAGCGCCGTGCCTGCACCACGATCGTCGGCCATTGCCGCCGGCGAAACGGCAGCGGCCGCCAGAAGCACAGCACCAAGGGTTTTCGATGTCAACATGGCTTTTTCCTTTATCCCCGGAGCAGATCGGAATGATGCTGCGACACCGGGCATGAACCTACTATAGTCCCCGGGTGCTTGTATGCCATTCGTTAATACAGTTTTTTACAGTTGCGTCCCGCTCTGTAACATTGGGCGGCATCATTGTAACAACTGGGCTTGCAGCCTCGGGCATGCGCCCCATCTAGCCTCAAGCACTGTTTATTCCGGTTTTCATACCCACTTCGCATGCGCGCCAACCGAAGCTTCGTCGTCATCCTGTCCCTGCTGGTCCTGCTGCTGGTGTATATCGGCATGCGGATCCTCCCCGACCTCGCCCTCGGCCTGGCGGGCAACGTGCTCGGCGTCCTCGGGCTGATGCTGCTCGGCGTGCTGGTGCCGGTCGGCCTGATGTCGGCTTCGCTGCGGCGGCGCCGCTGGTCGCACCTGGTCGCCTGGCTCGGCCTGCTGTCGATGGGCTTCTTCTCGTCACTGTTGGTGACGACGCTGGTCCGTGACATGGTGCTGCTGGTGTTGCTGGCCGTGGGCGCGCTGACGCCGGCCATCAGCCACGGCAGCGCGGTGGCGGCGCCACTGGTAGCGCTGGGCGTGACGGTAGTCGGCTTCGTCAATGCGCGGCGGCTGGCGCGGGTGGTCAAGGTGAACGTGCCGATCCGCGACCTGCCGCCGGAACTGCACGGCTACGCGATCGCGCAGATCTCCGACATCCACGTCGGGCCGACCATCAAGCGTCCGTTCCTGGACGCGGTCGTCAACAAGGTCAACAAGCTGGGCGCCGACGCCATCGCCATCACCGGCGACCTGGTCGACGGCAGCGTGCAGCGCCTGAGCACCCATACCGAGCCGCTGGCGCGACTGCGCGCCAGCGACGGCGTGTTCTTCGTCACCGGCAACCACGAATACTATTCGGGCGCCGAAGAGTGGATTGCCGAGGTGCGCCGCCTGGGCGTGACCGTGCTGCTGAACCAGCACGTGCTGCGCCGGCGCGGCGCGGCCTCCCTGATGATCGCCGGCGTGGCCGACTACAGCGCGCACCAGTTCAACCCGACCCATAAAAGCGACCCGCGGCGCGCGGCGGCCGGAGCGCCGCGGGACGTCGACGTGCGTGTGCTGCTGGCGCACCAGCCGCGCAGCGCGCTTGATGCCGCCGCGGCCGGCTTCGACCTGCAGCTATCCGGTCACACCCATGGCGGCCAGTTCTTCCCATGGAACCTGTTCGTGCCGTTGCAGCAGCCCTTCGTCGCCGGCCTGAACCGGGTGCGCGACATGTGGGTGTACACCAGCCGCGGCACCGGCTACTGGGGCCCGCCGAAACGCTTCGGGGCGCCGTCCGAGATCACGCTGGTGCGGCTGGTGCCGGCCTGAAGAGGTGGCGGGTACGGCGCCTTCTTCCAGATGTAAACACGCCAAAAAAACAGCGGCGAAAAGTTGCCGAATGCGCTATTGTCTGAATTCTTTCCAATCAGCAAAGGATTCTTAGCATGAACCGCCGCATTCGCCGCTTTCCCGTCCTGACCTCGCTCGCCCTCGCCGCCGCTCTGATCGGCGGCTCGGCCCATGCCGCCACCCCCGGCAACGACCCGGCGGCGCTGGCCAAGATCCGCGATACGGCGATGGGCAGCGACTACGCCTGGCATCGCACCGAAGACTTGACCGACCTGGTCGGTCCACGCCTGTCCGGTTCGCCCGGCGCGGCGGCGGCGGTGACGCAGGTGGCGGATGCGATGCGCAAACTCGGCGCCAAGGTCACGCTGCAGCCGGTCAAGGTGCCGCACTGGGTGCGTGGCCTCGAGACCGGCGAACTGGTCGACTACACCGGCCGTCCGCAAGGCGTGACCCAGCGCGTGGTGCTGGCCGCGCTGGGCGGCTCGGGCGCAACGCCGGAGCAGGGCCTGGTGGCGCCGGTGTTGGTGCTGAACAGCTTCGAGGAACTGAAAACCCGCGCCGCCGAAGTGAAGGGCAAGATTGTCCTGTTCGACGTGGCGTTCGACCAGCACATGGCCGACCGCGGCCTGGCCGGCCACGCCTACGGCCAGGGCTCGGCTTACCGCCGCAACGGCCCGCGCATGGCGGCCGAGCTCGGCGCGGTGGCGGCGCTGGTGCGTTCGGTCGGCGGCGCGGCCTATCGCCTGCCGCATACCGGTTCGTCGGGCATGGACGAGCGCACCCGCATCCCGGCCGCCGCGGTGACGGCGGAGGATTCGATGCTGATGGCGCGCCTGGCCAAGCGTGGCCCCATGAAAATGAAACTGGTGCTCACGCCCAGGAACCTGCCGGACGCCGACAGCTTCAACGTGATCGCCGACCTGCCCGGCACCGAGAAGCCGGACGAGATCGTCATCGTCTCGGGCCACCTCGATTCCTGGGATTTGTCGCCGGGCGCGCACGACGATGCCGCCGCCGTGGCCAGCGCCATGGCCGTGCTCGAGACGCTCAAGAAACTCGACTACCGCCCACGGCGCACCATCCGCTTCATCGCCTGGATGAACGAAGAGAACGGCCAGCGCGGCGCGGCCGCCTACCTGGCCGCCGAACAGGCCAACGCCGGCAAGCACTTCGGTGCGATCGAAAGCGACAACGGCGTCGGCCGCCCGTTCGGCCTGCGCGCCAGCGTGGTGCCGCAGTCGGTCAAGCTGTTCGCGCCGCTGCAGAGCGCGCTGCAGCCGATCGGCGCCAACGTGTTCCAACGCCAGGACGTGCTGGCCACCGGCGACCTGGCCGGTCTGGAACGCGCAGGCGTGCCGAGCTTCGCGCCGATCGTCGACACGTCGAGCTATTTCGACTACCACCACACGCCGGCCGACACCCTGGACAAGGTCGACCCGGACATCCTGCGCCGCCACGTGGCGCTGATGACCGCCACCGCCTGGTACCTGGCCAATATGGAGCAGGAGATCGGCCGCTCGAGCGTGCCGCAGCCGTAAGCCTCAGCCAGTAGCCGCAGCCGGCCGCAGTCGCGTCGATCGCGGCCGCTGCCGGCAAATGCCGCAGGCATCGATGCTGCCGCCGTCGGATGCCGTCGTGTACGGCGCCGCTTCAGGCGCTGTTGATCCGTCGCACCGCCCGCGCATGGCCGCGGTAGGGGCGGCCATAAATGGTCTGGATGCCGCTGGCAAAATTCTGCCCCCACACCAGCTGGGCGCGGGTGGCGTGCGGTTCGCTCGACCAGTACCAGTTGCGCTCGAAGGCGTCGCGCAGGTTGGCGAACAATAGCGCCAGTTCGCGCCGCGTCGGCAGGACACCGTCGTGCCCGGCGGCCCAGTCGGCCGCGGCCGGCCAGCTGACGTCGGCGGCTTCGCCCGGCAACAGCACCAGATGGTAGTCGGGTTCTTCCTTGCCAAGGATGAGGCCGGCATATTCCTCTCCCTCTTGCAACAGTCCCCGGATTTGCATGTACTCGCCCATTGAAATCACCTCGCGTTGATTGGCAGGCGACGCAGGCGGCATCCAAGGTTGGAAAGCCGCTGATGGCGTCGGATATCAGATGGTTAAGACATCCAGCCTCGGCTTTGGTTGCGCTGCGAATTCGATCCAGATCATGCCTGCATGTGATTTCGTCTCAGCAGGTTTCCTTGCGGATTTATTACCCCGCGAAAAAGTTTCTTCAAAAAAGTTGAACTTAGGAAGTTTCTCCCCCTCAAAGGGTTACATTGTTTAATTGAGGCGAGGAATCTTCTGATGAAAACACGCGCACCGTTTGCTTCTCGCGTCCGACTACATGCAGTGCTGTACGGCGCTGCCGTTCTCCTCAGCGCCTGTGGCGGCGCCGCCGACGACAGGAATGGCCAACAGGTGCTCGCGGCCGATACCGTCGCCAGCCCGGTGGCCGGGGCCACCAACCCGGCGCCCGCCGATGTGGCGGCGCCAAACCATGCATCTGTCAACAGCGCCGGCGCCCCGGCGCCGGTCGCCGTCAGCCAGACCGATACCGGCGCCGCCGCGCCCGAGCCGGCGGCACCGGTAGCAGCCCCGACAGTCAGCGCCGGCACCGGTGTCGCCGCCAACCCGGCTACGGCAAGTGGCGCTCCCGCCGCCAACTTCGACCTGAGCGGCTACCAACCGGCAGACGCTGCAGCGGGCGCCGGGGCCGCCCAGGCGCCGCAAGCACCGTACTAAGAACGTTTCACCGTGCATGCCGCGGCATGCATGTCACGACTGCCACGCCAGACAGGCCGGCAGCTCGGTAAACCAGCCCACGCAGTCCAGTCATTCCATGTCGTCAGCACTTCGTCGCTGGCATTTCCCCGCGCCCGGATCGGTGCGCACCCTTTTCAGTAGCTGAGCAAGTCATTGATTTTGAAAAGGTAATTTCCTTTAAAAAATTAATACTCGTAGAAAATATTTCCTAAAAAAAGTTGAACTTAGGAAGTTTCCACAGCTCAAATGGTTACATTGTTTAATTGAGGTAAGGAACCTTCAGATGCAAAAGACCGTCACCATCGCTTCGACCCTCCGCGCTAACCTGACCCGTGCCGCCGGCGCCGTCGCCCTGATGAGCGCAGCCTTCGCTGCGCAGGCCGCAACTCCAGCAACCCCCTACAATTATTACGTCGCGCCGAACGGTTCCGACACCGCTGCCGGCACCAAGGCGGCACCGTTCAAGACCCTGGCGCGCGCCGCCAAGGCCGCCACCAAGGCCGGCACCACGGTCTGGGTTGCCCCAGGCACCTACGCCGGCGGCATCAAAACGGTCGCCAACGGCACCTCCGCGGCCCGCATCTACTGGGTCTCGACCACCAAGTGGGGGCGCCAGGATCGTCCCGCCGGCCAACTCGACCAACAACAGCGCCTGGGATAACCGCGGCAGCTACGTCAGCATCATCGGCTTCGACGTCGACGGCAGCAAGATCGGCAGCNGCCGGCACCAAGGCCGCACCGTTCAAGACCCTGGCGCGCGCCGCCAAGGCCGCCACCAAGGCCGGCACCACGGTCTGGGTTGCCCCAGGCACCTACGCCGGCGGCATCAAGACGGTCGCCAACGGCACTGCCGCAGCCCGCATCTACTGGGTCTCGACCACCAAGTGGGGCGCCAGGATCGTCCCGCCGGCCAACTCGACCAACAAC
>NZ_JASNRA010000035.1 GCF_030411955.1 Massilia sp. YIM B02443 | reverse complement strand
ACCTCTACTTTTAGCGTGCTCTAAAAATGGGGGGATTACCAAAGAAGCTTCAAGTCTTGCTGCGCCGGAATGGGTAAAGGCTGCAGAAACACTCCCGAATCGGAGCGATTCAAGCCATGCTGGAGCGCTCCTATCGGCGAAGAGAAATTGTTACCCTCATTCCCTTCCTCGTTGTGCTCTCTGATGCAGGCATAAATGACATCAATGAGGTCACGTATGGTGATCTCGAACTTCACGGCCTGCTCGACGGGCTTATTGCGGCGCGTGTCTTTTGGCCCAGACCCGAATGTGGAAGGCAGTCTTTTTAAACCACGCTCGCTCAGTTTGCCAAAAATCCTTTCAACTGGATGCCTACGCCACCACGCCTTGACCGGACCGAAATTGATCGCACAACTGAGTGTACGGATTATGTTATCGACGACTTCGGTCGCCGCATTCGACCATGCGTTATCCATTTTCAGGACGCCGAAGCCCTGGAACGCTATCTCGGGCATGATTTGTATGGGGAAAACCTTGCCGTCAACAGTTAATGGGCAAGTAGCCGCATCGCTTTCTTCGGCCGGTGGACGTATCGCGGACTCGACCACCTCTAGCACACTGTCCCCGCTCGGGTTCCCCTCGAGCGCTACAAACGCGCCCAGCACAAGATTCCATCGCTCCTCAATAAGAAAGCCGATGTGCCAGCGAGCAAGCGGTACTGGCAAGCGTCCGCCATCTTCGGTCTCCAGGATCAGAACTGAAGCTGCGTCGACTTTATGGAAATCTAATTGGCAGGCGCCATAGCCGCGAAGCTGCGGAAAAAGGCTGCGCCTCCCAGAACCGACCCCATGTCGACGCGCCGCTTCCTCTCCAGAGCGAGCCGAGAACCAGCGCGTTGCGTTCTCGCTCAGCAAACCGATACAAAATTGCCGAAGAGACTTGTATCCGCAATTCTTCGTACTGAATGGCCAGTCCTCCGACGTAAAACCCAGTGAGCGTAGCTGGTCAAGAAATTCACCATGAAGCTCGGCGTAGCTGATCCGAACTACTCGAACCGAACGCTCTCCAGTGCCAAGAAAGCGGTTCCGAATGTGTAGCTCCACTTCGGGAAATCGCGCGAACAGCTGCGATAGAGCACCTGCACACCCACCCGATCCTTCACCTAGCTCATGGACAACTGGAGCACGTCGCTCGTAGCCGCGCAAACGCTTCCAAGGCACCAGCGCACGAAAGCCGGCGATCGTGCCGTCCTCACCACCAGCCATGCATCGGCCAACCAGGTAGAAAATCTTCTGGCGCGGTATCGCCGTAGCAGCTGTGATCTGTTCGTGCGCTACTCCGTCCGCGTACATTGCGACAGCCAGCTTACGAGGTCGGTAAATACGCAGGATTTCTTCGTTCAGGACTTCCTCATCAGGTGCTGGCCACTGCGACAAGTTCGCAAAGGCAGCAGGAATAAGGGTCCGGCTACGTGGGACACTCATGACCGCACCCGGTCGAGTTGCGAGTGAGTTCCGAATAGGCGGCGAGTCAGATCGGTATGCACCGTGCCTTCCTGGAGCGCCCTGGCCACCACGGCAAGCATGATGCTCCGATCGGCCCGGGCGTCGGCCAAGACATCCTGTACGCGCAACGCGCCATGTCGAGACATTAATGCCAAGAACAGCTCGGTTTCGCGATACGTGGGATAAGCTTTGACACGGGTCATGATTGCGCAGAGCATGAGCCAGTTGTCCAGGAAGACTTCTTTCCCAAGCAGTTCAAGTTCGCTGCGCGCATGAACTTCTACACCGGCCGATGATGCCTTCTCTCGCAGACCCTCCGGAATCGAGGGATCACTTTCCTTGCCTGATGAAGAGCGCCCAGAACGAGCTATGACGATCCAATGCTCAGCGCCGTCGCGGCTGCGTACCCTGACATAGCCGGCATCACTGTTTGAAGCAACTTTAAAAGGATCATCGACGAGTTCGTAACCAGCAACGCCCGTATCACCTTCAAGTAGCATCAAGTGCATGAAGGGCACGTCACCGGACACGGTAAGGCGGCGATTGTTCTTGGGGGAATCGAAGATCCAGAGATTCGATACCTTGGCCGCGCGTTTGCGTATCACGGACAAAGGCGTAAAAGTTTCCCGCGCATGTGCACTTGCGCAAACGGGTTCTAAGACTGCTTTCACCATTGCTCTACCCTCCAGTTAATAGACGGATGCAGCTTTTTTGAAAACAACAGTTGACCGTCCGGCCGGAGAGCGATATCTTAGAATTTCCACGTTCGAAGATACTATCTCGGCCAGAAAGCGGCGGATCTCAGTTGTAGGGGGTTCGTCGTTTTCTACATTTATTCCTCCTTAAGGATCGCTGCGATACGCGCCGCTTGCTCGTGTGTAATCCTGGGCGCCGATTGAATCAATGACTTCACGAGTGGTGCTATAGAGGTCGAGGCCACAGAACTGTGACAAGTCGCGGCGCACCGATCTGCAACCGCGACAGCGAACAAACGGTGCGACTCAGCGTCGCTCAGTTCCAGCGCCTCGACGATGCGGCACAAGAGGAGCGTCGAAGGCGGCCCCTTTCTTGAATTCTCCAGCTGCGAGTAGTAGCCTCTACCCAATCCGGCACGAGAGGCAACGTCTGCTTGCGTCACGCCTGTGCGAATTCTTAGGGCATACAATTCACTGCCAAAGTTAGTTTCGGCTGCTCGCATGTTTTAAGGCGGAAGCTGATTTTGAGTGCGAATGCAGTTTATACAACTGCTTTCGGTATTCCGCAAGCAAAATATTCCCTGGGTTTAGATAATGCTGGCGATACTGCTTTCTCTGCTACGACGACCGCCCCAGATAATATCTGCGTTGGTGTTCCAAAGGCTGCACCACGTATATTCAGTTGCGAGACAAGAACGCGGTGCTCGTAAGGGCAGATGTCTAGATAACGCCTGGTCGATTCGCCAAAAACTAACTTTTTAGGGCGCCGTTGCTTGGCCCGAGGGTGCCGTTTCTCCATCTCTACGAGGACAGAGCATCTGTGTGGCAAAGCGCCTTCGCGCGCAAACCTGAAAAGTAACTTTTTGCGACGTCAACAACCAACTACGGATTATCTAGATAACGTCTAGACGAATCGCTCAAAACTAACTTTTAAGGCGACGCTGCTTGGCCTAGGGTTCGGTTTTGCCATGCCTACGAGGACAGTGGGTCGGTCCCGTAGCGATCCTCCGCGCCAAGCACCTGAAAAGTAACTTTTTCCGACATCAATAACTAACTATGGATCAAATCGGCGTAGCCGAGTCGGCAGCTCTACCAAGGAGCATTATGATTACTCCTGGAAATTGGTATTTCGATAAGGAAAATTGAATGCGATTGATGCTCGATGTTTTGCTAAATCCATGAAGCTTGAACTTCGTACGGAGGGTGACTATTGCGAGGATATTTGAAAGCTGAGCTGGTTTCAATTTGCCCAGTGCTGCCAACGTCTTGCTAACTAGCAGGTCAAGGAAAATGCGGGGATGTGCGCTAAGTCTACATCTATAGGTTTGAATTCGATCCCATCAACTAAGTCACCATATTTAGGTACAATGTTGCCGACGAGAGAAATGCCGAAGTACTCAAAATAGATGACTCTTGCACGAATCCCAAACAATTCAGTCACTTAGTCGAAAATTACGTCACCTGATTTAGGTACGAGTACTTTGGGCCGATCGCTCCTCCGGTCATTTCCTATACGGTCATGTACAACTCTTTGCTGACACCAATCTGTACGTGCCTGCCAAGTAAAACGATAAGATGAACAACCGGCTTGAGCATTGCGGATTTGGCGCTTCCGGGTCGCTGTGCACCGCAGGGTCATGAATACGAATAGCCGCCAGCATTGTGCCGGTTGCCTTACGTGATCGAGTTTGTTGACCGGCTAACGTCAGTACCCATTCGACCTAGCAGACCCATTCAACGTACGGTCTGGGTCATCAACGACGCCGACAGCTTCGCGCTGGCCCAAGCGCAGACCGGCGCTGGCCTGCAAGGCGTGGTCCGGCTTCATGACACCGCCATGTATTCCGATCGCCGGCGTAGTCGGCCCGGACAGCCGCGGAGGCTGCGCGTTCCTGATGCGAACGCGCGTCGCATCCCGGACAGCGCCCTGCTGCATTACGCTCCCGGATGCAGGATCACCTTGGTCCAGCCATGGTCGCGCTGGTCGAAGTGCTGGTAGGCGTCCGGCGCCTGCTCCAGCTTGAGTTCATGCGACACGATGAACGAGGGCTTGGCGCGGCCGGCGTGGATCAGGTCGCGCAGCTGCCGGTTGTAGGCCTTGACCGGGCACTGGCCGGTGCCCACGCGCTGTCCCTTGAACCAGAGCATGCCCCAGTCGAGCGCGATCTTGCCCTCTTTCTCGAGCGCGTCCGGGCCGTTCGGGTCTTCCGGCACGAACACCCCGACCACGCCGATGCCGCCGGTGAACTTGACCGAGTTGACCAGGTTGTTCATCGTGAGATTGGGCCGCTCCTGGCGATGATGATGATGGTCGTGACACTGGTAGCCGACGCATTCGCAGCCGGCGTCGGCGCCGCGCCCGTGGGTCAGCTCCATCACCCGCTGCACCGGGTCTTCCTTCGAATAATCGATCGCGATCGCGCCGATCGACTCGGCCAGCTGGAGCCGGTCCGAATGGCAGTCGACCACTATCACGCTGCAAGCGCCCTTGATCATCGCCGAGTGCGCGGCCATCAGGCCCACCGGTCCGGCGCCGTAGATCACCACCGCGTCGCCCGGCTTCATGCCGGCCAGTTCGGTGGCGTGCCATCCGGTCGGGAAGATGTCGGCGCACATCACGTAGTCGAACTGCTTCTCTTCTGCGTCCGGCGGCAGTTTGAGGCACATGAAGTCGGCCCACGGCACGCGCAGGAATTCGGCCTGCCCGCCCTGCCAGGGACCCATGTCGGCGAAGCCGAAGGCGCCGCCGGCCACGCCCGGCTCGTTCGCCTTGAGGCAATAGTTGGTCAGCCCGCGTTCACAATTCTTGCAGTGGCCGCAGCTGACGTTAAACGGCATGCAGACCCAGTCGCCGGGCCTGCGCCGCTCGACCGCCGGACCGACTTCCATGACCACCCCGAGATTCTCGTGGCCGAACACGCGGCCCTGCTCGAAGTCGGTGCGCCCTTCGTACATGTGCAGGTCGGACCCGCAGATATTGGTGCTGGTGATCCTGACGATGGCATCGGTCGGACGCTCGATCTTGGGGTCCGGCACGTCTTCGACTGCAACCTGGTTGGGACCGCGATAGACAACAGCTTTCATGGTCTACTCCTTGAGCTGCCGGGCAATAGTTAGCCCTCCACGAAACGACGCGGCGACGGGTTCCGGCAGTCGTTCGTGATGGCCGCGAAAAGCGCCCGCGGGACCGTCTGGCTGCAGCTGGACCAGCGAGGTCCGGCGGCACAAGAGAATCAGGTTAGACACGTGTTCGTCTCACCGCAAGCGGCGATTCGATTGAGGCGTCAACCGCCGAGTCGCTTTTTCTCCACCTGTTCAACAACTTCCGAAATGCGCTTGCTGGCTGCGGTGTATGCATGTAGCCTTCGGCATTCACCTCGCCCCCCCGCCAGCTGCGCAGCCCGGTCACACTGGGCTCTTGCAGTCCACGCTGCCGTCTTCCTGAAGGAAGCATCATGCGAATCACCGCCATGCTGTTGGTCCCCGGCCTCGCCCTCGTATTCGCCGGCCTCACGAGCACGTCGGCCCCGGCGCAAACCCCGGCCGCGGCGCCCACCCGGCCCGAGCAAGCCCGCACCGGAGCCGCCGTACTGCAACAGGTGGCCCGGTTCGAACACCAGGTCACCGGCGTTACCGTCAGCGAGCGCGGACGCGTGTTCGTCAACTTCCCGCGCTGGACCGAAGACGCGCCGCTCTCGGTCGCCGAAGTCATGCAGGACGGCAGCCTGCGTCCCTATCCCGACGCGCAATGGAATGCCTGGCGCAACGTCCGCCGCGACGAGCTCGACCCGGGCGAACACTGGGTCTGCGTGCAGAGCGTGGTGGCCGACGGCCGCGGCAGCGTGTGGGTGGTCGATCCGGCCGCGCCCGCCGTGGATGGGCTGGTGCCGGGCGGGCCCAAGCTGGTGCGCATCGACCTGGCCAGCGACCGCGTGACCCAGGTGATCCGCTTTGGCCAGGATGTCGCGATTCCCGGTTCCTACCTGAACGACGTGCGGTTCTCGCCCGACGGCAAACACGCCTTCCTCACCGATGCCGGACAGCGCGGCGCCCTGGTCGTGGTCGAGCTGGCCAGCGGCCGGGCGCGCCGCGTGCTGGACGGCCATCCATCGACCCAGCCCGAGAAAGGCGTGACGGTGCGCACCGACGGCAAGCCGCTGCGCTATCCGGACGGGCGGCCGGTGCTGTTCGCCGCCGACAGCATCGCGCTGTCGGGCGACGGCGCCTGGCTGTACTGGAAAGCGCTCACCGGCAGTACCTTGTACCGCATCCGCAGCGCGGCCCTGACTACGCCCGGCATGGCGGCGGACGACCTTGCACGACAGGTGCAGCCCTGGGGCAAGGTCGGACCAACCGACGGCCTGTGGGTCGGGCGCGGCGGCGACACCCTGTATCTCAGCGCGATCGAAGACAACGCGATCAAGACGCGCAAGCTGTCGCAGGGTCCGAACGGCGCCGTGCGCACGCTGCTGCAGGATCCACGCCTGCGCTGGCCCGACACCTTCAGCGAAGGGCCGGACGGCAGCCTGTACGTGACCAGCTCGCGCATCCAGGACTCGGCCTTCTTCAACCGCGACGCGCCGCTGGCGCTGCCAACCCAGCTGTGGCGCCTGCCGCGTCCACGCGACTGACGGACCGGCGCGCCCACTTCACTCGACAACGGGAGATTCAAACATGGCAAGCAGACTCTATCCTCAACCAGGGAGCAGCGCAGCGCGCCGCGATCGACCATCCGCGACGGACGCGGACGGCGGCGCGGCGCACGGGCTGGGCTGGATTCCGATCGCACTCGGGGGAGCCGCCGTCGTCGCCGGACTCGGCGGGCGCAAGAAAGCGGCGCTCGCGCTCGGCGCACTCGCCGGGGCCGGCGCGCTGAGCGCGCTGCGCCGCGCGCAATCCGGACCGGCGCAAGCGGGGGGCACGCCCGAAGTCGAGCGTTCGATCACCATCGGCAAGAGCGCCGACGAACTGCGCGAATCCTGGCGCGACCCGCGCACGCTGCCGCAGATCATGGCCGGCTTCGCCACCGTGCGCCCCGGCCCGGAGGGCCGCCTGCACTGGAAGCTGGAAGGGCCGCTCGGCCGCGTTTGCGAATGGGAGACCGAGAGCGTCGAGCACGCCGGCCAGGCGGTCGGGTGGCGCACGCTGTCCGGCGGCGCCGTCGCGACCGAGGCCACCGTGCGCTTCGCCCCCGCCCCGGCTGGCCGCGGCACCGTGGTCACCCTGCACTGGCGCTTCGACCCGCCCGGTGGCGCGCTCGGCGAGTGGGTGTTCGAATTGCTGGGCGGCGCGCCGCTGCGCGTGGCCGCCGATGGCGTGCTGCGGCGCTTCAAGAACCTGGTCGAGACCGGGGAAATTCCCACCACCGCGCGCCAGCCCGCCGCTCGCGCCGACACCCACTGAAGGAGCACACCATGCGAGCACTCTACTGGAACGGCGTGAACGACCTGCGGGTCGGCAGCGTGAAAGACCCCGAGATCGTCAATCCCCACGACGCCATCCTGCGCGTCAGCCTGTCGACCACCTGCGGCTCCGACCTGCACTTCATCGACGGCTACATCCCGACCATGAAGGCCGGCGACGTGATCGGCCACGAGTTCATGGGCGTGATCGAGGAGGTCGGCCCTGCGGTCAAGCGCGTCAGGAAAGGCGACCGCGTGGTCGTGCCCTCGTTCATCGTGTGCGGCGAATGCTGGTATTGCCAGCATGCGCAGTACTCGCTGTGCGACAACACCCACCCCAAGCCCGAACTGCAGGAGCCGCTGCTGGGCGGCTATACCACCGCCGGCATCTACGGCTATACCCATGCCTTCGGCGGCTATGCCGGCGCCCACGCGCAATACGTGCGGGTGCCGTTCGCCGACAACGATTGCTTCAAGGTGCCCGACGGCGTGGCCGACGAGACCGCGCTGTTCCTGTCGGACGCGGCGCCGACCGGCTACATGGGCGCCGATTTTTGCGACATCCAGCCGGGCGACACGGTCGCGGTCTGGGGTTGCGGCGGTGTTGGCCTGATGGCCCAGCAGAGCGCGCGCCTGATGGGCGCCGAGCGGGTGATCGGGATCGACCGCTTTCCCGAGCGCCTGCAGATGGCGCGCGAGCACGCCGGGTCCGAGACGATCGACTACACCCAGGTCGACAGCGTGCTGGACACGCTCAAGGAGATGACCGGTGGACGCGGCCCCGATGCCTGCATCGACGCGGTCGGCATGGAGGCGCACGGCACCGGGCCGCAATACGCCTACGACCGGGTGAAACAGGCGCTGCGCCTGGAAACCGACCGCGGGCAGGCGCTGCGCGAAGCCATCATGGCCTGCCGCAAGGGCGGCACGCTGTCGGTGCTCGGCGTCTACGGCCTGATCGACAAGTTCCCGATGGGCGCCATCATGAACAAGGGCATGACGCTGCGCACCGCCCAGCAGCATGGGCAGGCGTACATGGAGCGGCTGCTGTCGCATGCGCAGAAAGGCGAACTGAACCCCGCCTACCTGGCCACGCACCGCTTCCCGCTCGAGGAGGCGCCGCGCGGCTACGACATGTTCAAGCACAAGACGGATGGCTGCGTGCGCGCGGTGTTCGCGCCGTGAGGCCGGCCGCCGGGCCTTGCGGACACCAGGCTGGCGGCCGGACGGTCTACAATGCGACCCTCCTGTCCTTACCTGCACCTCATGGCTCCAGACCAATGTTCAGATCATCCGCCGGATCGCGGCGGCGCGGCCGACGGCCCGGCCGGGTCGCGCGAACCGGGACAGGCGTCGCAGGGGCTGTCCGTGCTGGAGCGGTTGTCGGCCACGCTCGAGTCGATCACCGACGCCCTGTACACGCTGGACCGGGAATGGCGCTTCACGTATCTGAACCGCGAAGCCGAGCGCCTGTTCAAGCGCCCGCGCGCCGAGCTGCTGGGCAAGGTGCTGTGGGATGAATTCAGCGCGCTGAAGGGCCAGATCGGCTACCGCGAACTGCATCGCGCGCTGCGCGAGCAGCGCACCGTGGTGTTCGAGGAATACTACGCGCCGTACCGGAGCTGGTCCGAAGTGCGCGCCTATCCGGCCGACGACGGGCTCACCGTCTATTTCCGCGACATCAGCGAGGCGCGCCGGGCGGCCGAGGCGCTGCGCCTGAGCGAGGAACGTTTCCGCACCATCGCCCGCGCCACCACCGACGTGGTATGGGACTGGGACCTGGAACGCGACACGCTGTGGATCAGCGACAGCGTCGAAGCGGTATTCGGCTACCCGGTCGCCGATTTCTGCGGACCGATCCAGGCCTGGTCGGATCATATCCATCCGGACGAGCGCGACCGCGTCGTCGCCGACATCCGCGCCGCGATCGCGGGCGACGCCGCTCAGTGGAAGGACGAATACCGTTTGTTGCGCAAGGACGGCTCGCCCGCCTTCGTGCTCGACCGCGGCTTCATCTCGCGCGACGCCGATGGCCGCGCCACGCGCATGATCGGCGCCATGGTCGACCTCACCGAGCGGCGCCAGGCCTTGCTCGCGTGCGAAGTACAAGACAAGGCGCACGGCGACAGCCAGTTCGAGCTGCACTACCAGCCGCAGGTCGACCGCCACGGCCGGGTGAGCGGGGTCGAAGCGCTGCTGCGCTGGCGCCATCCGACGCGCGGCATGGTGGCGCCGGCCGACTTCATCGCGCTGGCCGAGGAAACCGGGCTGGTGCTGGCGCTCGGACGCTGGGTACTGCAGCAGGCCTGCCACCAGCTGCTGGCCTGGTCCGCCAGCCCGGCCACGGCAGGGCTCGAGATCGCGGTCAATATCAGCGCGCGCCAGTTGCATCATCCGCAGTTCGTGGACCAGGTGCTGGAACTGGTGGCGGCGGCCGGCGTCGATGCGCGCCGGCTCAAGCTCGAACTGACCGAGACCTCGGTGCTGGAGGACGTCGGCGACAGCATCGCCAAGATGCACGCGCTCAAAGCCCACGGCGTGAGCTTCGCGCTGGACGACTTCGGCACCGGCTATTCTTCGCTCGCTTATCTCAAGCAGCTGCCGCTCGACATGCTCAAGATCGACCGCTCGTTCGTCGTCGACCTCCTGACCGACCGCGACGACGCCGTGATCGCCCGCACCATCCTGGCGCTCGGCCGCGGGCTGGGCATGCGGGTGCTGGCCGAAGGGGTCGAAACGGCGGCCCAGCGCGACTTTCTGTTCCAGCACGGCTGCGACGCCTGCCAGGGCTATCTGTACTCGCGCGCGTTGCCGGCCGAGGCGCTCGGGTCGATGTTGCGCCGGCAATGACGAAACACGCCGGGCTTTTCAGTCGCGGCTAGCCATCCGGGCACGGTTGGCTTTATGATTTCCGCCATGATTACCTGTTTCGATATTGGCGGCAGCGCCATCAAATGCGCCGTCGCGAGCGCCGACGGCCAGCTCGGCACTCTCCGGCGCGTGCCGACGCCGCTCCACGACTTCGCCGCCTTCAGCGCCGCCATGGCGGCCCTGATCGACGCCGGCGGCGCCTCGCGCGGCGTGGCCATCTCGATCGCCGGCGTGGTCGACCCGGACAATGGCCGCATCAAGTGCGCCAACATCCCCTGCATCGACGGTCGCGCGCTGGCCGCCGACCTGTCCGCCGCGCTCGGGCTGCCGGTCTGGATCATCAACGATGCCGACAGTTTTGCCCTGGCCGAGGCCAATGCCGGCGCCGCACGCGGCCACGCCAACGTGTTCGGCCTGATCCTGGGCACCGGCGTCGGCGGCGGCCTGGTGATCGGCGGCCGGCTGGTGAGCGGTCCCGGCGGTTTCGCAGGCGAATGGGGACACGGCCCGGCGGCCGCGCAATGTGCCGGCTCGCCCCCCGTCGCCATCCCGCGCCTGCCATGCGGCTGCGGCCAGAGCGGCTGCCTGGACACGGTCGGCGGCGCACGCGGCATGGAGCGGCTGCACCTGATGCTTCACGGCCAGACGCTCGACAGCCGCGCGATCGTCGACGCCTGGCAGGCCGGCGACGCGAACGCGAGCCGCACCATCGACTGCTTCACCGACCTGCTGAGCGGGCCGCTGGCGATGCTGGTCAACACGGTCGGCGCCTCGATCCTGCCGGTCGGCGGCGGCCTGTCGAACAGCGCGCCGCTGATCGCGCGCCTGGATCAGGCAGTGCGCGCATCCATCCTGCGCAAGACCGACACCCCGATCATCGTACCGGGCCAGGCTGGCGCGGAGCCGGGACTGATCGGCGCAGCCTGGCTGGGGCTGGAGAACATCGGAAGCGCACATGCCTGAGCCGATCACGCTGGAAGTCTGCGTCGATAGCGCCCAGGGCCTGGCCACGGCGATCGAAGGCGGCGCCGACCGCATCGAGCTGTGCAGCGCACTCGAAATTGGCGGGTTGACGCCCTCCTTCGGTCTGCTGCGCATCGCTGCATCCAGCCGGGTTCCGGTAGTAGCCATGATCCGTCCGCGCGGCGGCGACTTCTGCTTCGACGAAACGGAAACGCAGGTGATGCTGCACGAGATCGACGCCGTCGCCGACGCCGGGCTACAAGGCGTGGTGCTCGGCGCCTCGCTGCCGGACGGCGGGCTCGACGCCCGGACCCTGGAGCGGCTGGTACGCCGGGCGTCCGATCACGGGCTGCGCTGCACGCTGCACCGCGCCATCGACCTGTGTCCGGACCTGGCGCAAGCCACCGCTCAGGCCATCGAGCTGGGCTTCGAACGCATCCTGACTTCGGGCGGCGCCAGGAGTGCGCCGGAAGGCCTGGACGGGCTGCAACGCTGCTTCGCCGCCGCCGCCGGCCGCATCACGATCATGCCCGGCGCCGGCATCAACGCAGGTAATGTCAACCTGCTGCGCTCACGCCTGGCGCTGACCGACGTCCATGCCTCCTGCTCGGCGCCATTGCCGGCGCCGTCGCCACAGGTGGCGGCTTTCGGCTTCGATTCAGGCGGACGCCGACAGACCGACAGTAGCAAAGTCGCCTCTCTTAAAGCGGCCTTGCTGGTCTGACACCCCGAACGGCCGGCGTTTCTCTTGATATTTTCATTACTTCATGGGAAACTCGGCCGCATCAGAGTGAAACCGGTTTCACTTTCTACTCTCAGCTGAATCCGTCGGAGCATCCGTTTGCCGTTCGACCTGACATCCATCACGCCGTATCTGGGCGACCTCGCCGCCGGCGCCCGCCTGACCGCCCTCGCGTGCCTGCTGGCGCTGGCCGGTGCTCTGGCGATCGGCGTCGCGGTGGCGCTGATGCGCACCGCGGCCATGCCGCTGGCGCGGCGCGTGGCCGAGTTCTACGTCGATGTCTTCCGCAACGTGCCGTTCATCGTCCAGCTGTTCTTCCTGTTTTACGGCTTGCCCGAGATCGGTCCGGAGCTGAGCCCCTTCAATACGGGCGTGCTGGGCCTGGCGCTGGCGGGCGGCGCGTTCACCTCGGACGTGATCCGCTCCGGCATCCTGGCGCTGGAGCCGGGCGTGCTCGAAGCCGCCCAGGTCAGCGGCCTGTCGCGCCTGACCATCTACCGCCGCATCGTGCTGCCGATGGCGCTGCGCACCTCGATCCGCCCGCTGGGCGCGGTGTTCGTCAACCTGATCCTCACCTCGTCGATCCTGTCGGCGATCACGATCAATGAACTGACCGGCGTGGCCAAGATCGTGGCCTCGGACACCTTCCAGCCGTTCGAGGTCTACGCTCTGCTGCTGCTGGCCTACTTCGCGTTGACCACCCTGGTGTCGCTGGCCGCCGGCGCGCTGCACCGGCGCATGAACCGGCATTTGCAAGGGGGGCCGGCCTGATGCGCTATTCCGGCTTCACCTGGCATGACCTGGTCGTGCTGCTGCAGGGGCTGGGCGTCTCGGTCGCCCTGTTCATCGCGACCACCATCATCGGCCTGGCGCTCGGCCTTGCCTGGGCCACGGTGCGCTACTACCGCACGCCGATGCTGGCGCCACTGGTCGCCGCGCTCGCCGAGCTGCTGAAGAATTCCCCGGTGCTGGTGCAACTGTTCCTGGTGTTCTTCGGTTTGCCGGTGCTGCTGGGCGCCGACCTGACGCCGGTCGAGGCGGCCCTGATTACCCTGTCCGGCAATACGGCGGCGTTCATCTACGTGATCGCATCATCGAGCATCGAATCGGTCGGGCGCGAGCAGCTGGAGACGGCGCGCGTGTTTGGCCTCAGCCGCTGGCAGACGCTGCGCCGGGTGATCGCGCCGCAGGCGGCGGCGTTCGGCTTCGGGCCGCTCACCGGGCTGCTGATCAACCAGCTGCAGGTCACGTCCCTGATCTCGGTGATCGGGGTGGTCGATCTCACCAAGGTGGGCGCGATCCTCAACGTGCGCACGCTCGAGCCGTTCCTGGTCTGGACCGTGATCGGCGTGCTGTACTACCTGATGGCGCGCCTGATCGCCCGGGTGTGCGCACGTGCCGAGACGCGCCTGCGCGCGCATAGTGAATGGAAAGGTTTGTAGGATGATCCAACTCGACGGCGTCGTCAAACGCTTCGGCGCCAATACCGTCCTGGACGGCATCGACCTGCGCATCGCGCCGGGCGAGGTGGTGTCGATCCTCGGGGCCAGCGGCTCCGGCAAGTCGACCCTGATCCGCTGCCTCAACGGGCTCGAACGGCTCGATGGGGGCGCGATCGCGGTCGACGGCCAGCGCATCGATACGCCCTCGGGCCTGCAGGCCGCGCGCCGCGCCTGCGCCACCGTGTTCCAGCTGTTTAACCTGTACCCGCACATGACGGCGCTGCAGAACGTGACGCTGGCGCCGGTCGAGGTGCTGAAGGTGCCGCGGCGCCAGGCCGAAGAAGAGGCGCGCGCGCTGCTCGCCTCCGTCGGCCTGGGCGAGCGCGCCGACGCCTATCCGGCGCAACTGTCCGGCGGGCAGCGGCAGCGCGTCGGCATTTGCCGCGCGCTGGCGATGAAGCCGCGCTACCTGCTGCTGGACGAAGTCACCAGCGCGCTCGATCCGGAGATGACGGCCGAGGTGCTGGCGATCCTGGCCAAGCTGGCGCACGAAGGCACCACCATGCTGTTCGTGACGCACGAGATCGAGTTCGCGCGCCAGATCTCGAGCCGCATCGTGTTCCTCGAACGGGGCCGCCTGCTGGCCGACCTGCCGACCGCGCAGTTCTTCGCCCCAAGCGGCGGGTTAGCGCAGCCGCGCATCGCCCAATTCCTTTCCAAAATGTCGAAGTCATGAAAGACCCCTTATGAAAATGCTGCTTGCGAATGCCGAAGCCTGGCCCGGTTTCGAGACCACCGTCGACCTGTTGAAGCAAGGCGGCGCCGGCGTCGACGCCATGGTGGCCGGCATCGCCAGGGTCGAACTTGAGGCCAAGGTGCGCAGCGTCGGCTATGGCGGCTGGCCCAATATGGTGGGCGAGATGGAGTTCGACGCCGGCGTGATGGACGGCACCACGCGCGACGTCGGCGCGGTCGGCGCGGTGCCGGCCACCCTGCCCGTCTCGCGGCTGGCGCTGGAAGTCATGCGGCACCTGCCGCACGTGATGCTGACCGGCGCCGGCGCGCGGCGCTTCGCCACCGAGCGCGGTTTCGCGGTCGACGAGGTGCTGCATCCGGACAGCAAGCGGGTCTGGTGGGAGCGGCTGCAGAAGGAGATGTCGCCCGAGCAGCTGGCGGCCTTCCCCGATATCGCGCTGGCGCCGCTGAGCAATACCATCACCGATCCCGAGCGGGTGCGCGACACCACGGTGTTCCTGGGGCGGGACGCCGCGAACGGCATCGGCGCGGTGACCTCGACCTCGGGCTGGGCCTGGAAGTATCCGGGGCGCCTGGGCGACTCGCCGATTCCCGGCGCCGGCTTCTATGCCGACAGCCGCTACGGCGCCGCCGCCTGCACCCATACCGGCGAGATGACGATGCGCTGCGGGACGTCGCGCAGCATCGTGCTGGCGCTCCGGCTCGGGCATTCGCTCGAGGATGCGGTCAAGCTGGCGGTGGAAGAACTGTCGGAACTGAGCACCGGCTTCCTGGCCGGCGTGGTGATCCATGCGATGGACGCCAGGGGCAACCACCAGGTGGTCAACTACCGCTGCGACGAAGAGATCCGCTACTGGTACTGGGACGAACGCATGGCGGCGCCCGAACAACGGGTCGCCACCAGCGTCAAGGCGTGAAGGGACTGCACATGCTGCGTATGCGATCGAGGCTGGCCTGGGGCGCCGCCGCCGCTGTTGCCGTGCTGATGACGGCGGCCATGCCGGCCCAGGCCGGACGCCTCGAGGACATCAAGGCGCGCGGCTACGTGCGCATCGGTGTCTCGCTGGGCGGGGAGCCGATCGGTTTTCGCGACGACCGCAACCAGCCGGTCGGCTATGACGTCGACGTGGCCCGCCAGCTGGCGGCGCGCCTGGGCGTGCCGGTGCGCTTCTCGGACGTCTCAGGCGATGCGCGCATCTCGATGCTGCGCGCGAATCAGCTCGACCTGGTGGTGGCCAACGTCTCGATCACGCCGCAACGCGCGCGCATCGTCGATTTCTCGATCCCGTACAACGCGGCCGGCCTGCGCGTGCTCACGCAAAAGAAGGCGCGCATCAGGACGCTGGCGGACCTGAACGGCAAACGCGTGGTGGTCGGGCGCGGCACCACGGCCAGCGCCTTCCTCAAGAAAGCGGCGCCGCGGGCGGAATTCATCTATGCCGACAGCTTCTCGCCCGACGGCGTCCTGCTGCTCCTGCAACGGCGCGCCGATGCCGGCATCGAGGACTCCTCGCTGCTCGACTACATGGCGAGCAAGTACGACCAGTTCGAGACCCTGCCCGAGATGTATGGCAACACGCCGATCGGCATCGCCATGGCCAAGGGCGATCCGGCGCTGCTCGCCTTCGTCAACGGCTTCGTCGCTGATTACATCCGGTCGGGCGCCTATGCGGCCAACTACCGCAAATGGTGGGGCAGCAAGACCGCGCCGCCGGCGCTGACGCCTGGCGCCCGGTGATGCGCCGCAGCGCCCTTACCCCGTAAGCCGGGGCACGAAGCGCGTCGCGACCAGCACCTGGCCGCTGCCGTGCGCCAGGTGCGCCGGCTCTTTCAGCATGCGCACGATCTGCGCCACGTAGTCGCGCCGGTCCGCGCCGATCGAGGAGATCGGATAGGCGTCGAACTGGGTCAGCGAGATGTTATCGAAGCCGTACAGCCGGAAGCGCTGCGGCCGGTGCTGCGGGAAATGGGCGCGGTGCGCATCGAGCACGCCCATCGCCATCGCATCCGAGGTGCAGAACACGGCGCCGGTAGTTTCCACGTCGATATGCCCGGCCAGCGCGCGCCCGCTGGCATACGAATAGTCGCCCGCCAGTTCGGCCAGCAAGGTAATGCCGTGCCGCTGCAGGGCCGCGCGGTAGGATGCGATGCGCGCCTGCTCCACCAGCGACTCGGGACGGCCGGTCACCAGGAGCGCGCTGCGCACGCCCTTGCCCGCCGCGTCGGCCACGGCTTCGCCGATGCCGTGGCCCTCGTCCAGCGTCACCGACGCCGTGCCCGCGTCGTGGTGACCATTGAGCATCAGCACTGCGTTGTTGCGGAACATGCGGCGCACGGTGGGGGCGTCGGCGAAATCGGAAAACACCAGCGCCGCGTCGACGTGGTAGGCGACGCCGTCGCGCAGGAAGGTCGCGGCATCCTGGCCGGCGCCGACGCGGATGAAGATCACCTGCTTGCCGATCGCCTGGATCTCGGCCAGCAGCAGGTCGAACAGGTCGAGGTCGGACAGGTCGTGGATGTGGTTGACCAGGATCGCGACCAGGTTGACGGTTTGATTGGCCAGTCCGCGTGCCAGCGAATTCGGACGAAAGCCCAGCGTTTCGGCGGCGCGCAGCACCCGCTCGCGCTTGTCGGCCGAGACCGGCCGCGGTTGCGTCGACAAGGCGCGCGAGGCGATCGCGCGCGAGACGCCCGCCAGCGCCGCGACATCGGACAGTGTCGGCGCCGGGGTGGGTTTCAGGACCTCGTTCATGGGCCTGGATTATACCCGGCGGCGATGTTGGCAGCCGGATAAGGGATGACTGGCCGGCCCCTGTTCCTGGTGGCTTGCTTGGATGTTGGTGGTTTCGTCGTAGTTGTTAGCGGATGAATGTAATTGGTGTTCTTTTGTTTATGTTGGTTAGTTACGTTCTGTGGTATGGTGATGGCATCTCGATTCGATTGCCTCAACCATGTCCACGCTTGCTTCCTGGGATGCCGACCCAGTCCGCGCTTTCCGCGACTTCGTCTCCACCACCGCCTTCTCCAAGACCGGCCGGCGCCTGCGCGCCGATGGCACCCTGCGCGAACTGTCGCCGGCTTCGGCCAAGATCTATGTCTTCATGTTCAACAACCTGGCCGGATGGCTGCAGGAACAGCGCATCGCCTTCTCCGCCGTCACCCAGGCCGACCTGATCCGCTTCATCAACCGCACCGAAAAAGGCAAGCGCGTCCTCAACAGCAAGATCGCCTACCGCTACCTGCGCCTGCTGGAACGCTGCTACGAGCACCTCGACCTCTCCCCCAACCCGGCGCAGCTGGCAATCCTGAGCGTCGACCGCGCCCACATGACGAAGGACGAGGCCGGACGCACGCTGTCCGACGCGCAGCTCGAGCGCTTCTTCGCCGCCCTGCCGGCGGACGCGCCAAGGAAGCGCCGCAACACCCCGTTCGACGGCTGGAAGCGGCGGCGCGACCGCGCCATGCAGGTGGTGATCGCGCTGGCCGGGCTGAAGGTGTCCGAAGCGGTCGGCCTGCTGGTGTCCGAAGTCGGCCGCCAGGCGGCGATCGACGGCTCGATCGTGCTGACCATCACCCCGGACGAGAAGCACGACACTAGCCATGAGCACGAGGTGACCCTGCCCCGCGAAGGCGCCGAAGAACTGCGCGCGTGGCTGGACGAACGGGAAACGATGGCGTTGCCGGGAGAGTTCGTGTTTCCGGCCAACCTGACCGGCGCGCGGATGACCCGCAAGACCGTCTACATGCAGATGCGCGCCACCTTCGAGCGCGCCGGCATGGACCTGTCGCGCTCGGGCGGACGCACCTTGCGCAACACCTTCGCCAAACGCCAGCTGGACCAGGGTGCGACGCCGGAAGAACTCAAGGACGTGCTCGGTCTGGCGCTGGAGCGGTCCGCCGCCGACTACGAGTTTACGCGGGTGAAACCGGACCCGGAAAACTGAAACTCCAGGAGTTTCGGATTAGTCGGCGCCGCGCGCCGCGGCCGTGTCGATGGGCGCGACGGCTGGCGCCGAGACTGGCGCCGCGGGGTGACGCAGCGCCGGCGCCTGGCGCAATACCGCGCTTTGGATCATGATCAGGGAAACATAGGCCAGCAGTTCGGCCAGTTCCTCGAACACGACCGAGCGGCCGGCAGGCAGACCCAATGAACAACCCATGTGCCCTTCGGCGCAGGTGGAACCGAGCGCGGCGGCCAGCGCCACCGCGAAGCATAACCAGGGAGTCCGGCGCGCCAGGCCGGCGCGCACGACTTCGTCGAGCCGGAAGCGCCAGGCGGCCAGCAGCAGCGCCAGCGCAAGCAACACGGCGCCCGGGCGCACGAAGTGCTGCAGCCAGTGGATGCCGTTCGCAGCCAGGCCGTGCGTCGCTTCCAGTCCCGGCTGCGGCAGCAACACCCTGCCCCAGCTCAGTTCGCGCCCGGCGAGCAGCAGCCAGACCGGCGCGGCCCACAGCGCCAGCAGCGCGGTGCGGCCTGGCCGGGTGCGCCCGAACGCCAGCGTCGCGGCAACCAGGCCCGCGCCCAGCACCAGCACCTGGGCGTTCTCCAGGATGCCGCCTTCACGCCCCCAGCCGGGGGCGAATACGGCGCTGAGCGGATAACTCGCCAACAGCGCCGCCAGCAGCAGCCATTCGCCTGGCCTGGCCAGTATCGGGGTCGTGGTTCGCTGCATGATGGCTCCGGGTCGAAGAATTAGACCGACGTTGCCGAACGCGGCAGCTTGTCGGGAATCCAACGATTGTACGGAACCGGATGGCGCGCACGATTGGTATCGACGGGTTTGTTGTGAAAACCCGTCGCATCGCGGCGATAACCGATGCTTACTCCTGGGTGGCCGGCAGGAACGAGGACAGCCGCGTGGCCCCGAATTCACGCAGCAGCGTGCCGGCCGCCTGCGCCAGCGCCACGTCCAGCGTACTGGTGATCGCGCGCTCGGCCGCGCAGCCCGGATGGTCGACGCTCGAACCGATGGCAAAGATCACCGGTTCTTCCAGCGCCTGATAGACGTCGAGCACCGTGATTTGCTCCGGATCGGCCACCAGCATCCAGCCGCCGCTGCGCCCCGCCGTCGAGCTGACGTAGCCGGCGGTACGCAGGCCGGCCATCATGCGCCGCACCAGCACCGGATTGGTGTCGAGCATGCCGGCAATCTCTTCCGAACTCGCCGCCCCCTTGCGACCATGCAGATGCACCAATACGTGCAGCATGCGCGCCAACCGAAAATCTGCCCTCATTCTTGCTCCTCCTTTCCTGTGAGCATACCGCAACTCGACAAGTTTCGGAGTCAGGACATCAAACCGCAACTCCTGGAGCGGCGGAAAGCGCCTCTTCCGCAACTCCAGGAGTGCCAGATTGGCGGCTTACCGAGCCCCGTCCTCCACCTCGACATCCATGGTGTCCGGATCGACGTCAGCGGCAGTCGGCGCACCGCGCAGGGTCAGCCACACAAAACCCAGCACGCCCGACGTCAGCGAGGCGACGAGAATCGCCAGTTTGGAGGCATCGACCAGTTCCGGGCATCCGGCGAACGCGAGATTGGTGATGAACATCGACATGGTGAATCCGATCCCGCCCAGCATGCCTGCCNCGCCAGTTTGGAGGCATCGACCAGTTCCGGGCATCCGGCGAACGCGAGATTGGTGATGAACATCGACATGGTGAATCCGATCCCGCCCAGCATGCCTGCCCCCAGCACGTGGCGCCAGGCCAGGTCGAGCGGCAGGCGGCAGATGCCGATCGTAACCGCCAGGAAGCAGGCCAGCATGATGCCGACCGGTTTGCCCGCCACCAGCCCGAGGATGACGCCCAGGCTGTTGCTCGAGGCCAGCTGCGCCATCCAGTCCGCGCCGATCACGACGCCCGTATTGGCCAGCGCGAACACCGGCAGGATCAGGAACGCCATCGGGGTATGCAGCACGTGCTCCAGGCGCTCGGAGGGCGAGGCGGCGTCGTCCTGGACCGACGAGTGCGGAATGGCGAACGCCAGCAGCACGCCGGCGATGGTCGCATGCACGCCCGACTTGAGCATGAAGAACCACATCAGCGCCCCGCCTACCAGATACAGCGCCAGCAGCCGCACCTTGAACAAGCGATTGAGCGCGAACAGCGCCGCGAACATGCCCAGCGCGGCCGCCAGGTAAGCCACGGACAGCTGGCTGGTGTAGAACAGTGCGATCACCACGATGGCGATCAGATCGTCGATCACGGCCAGCGCCGCCAGGAACACCTTGAGCGAGGCCGGCACGCGTTTGCCCAGCAGCGTCAGCACGCCCAGCGCGAAGGCGATGTCGGTCGCCATCGGAATCCCGATTCCGGCCTGGGTCGGCGTGCCGCCGTTGAGCGCGAAGTGGATCAGCGCCGGCACCGCCACGCCGCCGAAGGCCGCCACCACCGGCAACAGAGCATTGCGCAGCGACGACAACTCGCCGCTCACCAGTTCGCGCTTGAGCTCCAGCCCGACCAGCAGGAAGAATACCGCCATCAGTGCGTCGTTGACCCACAGCTCGATGCTCAAGCCGCCGATGACCGTGTGCCAGAAGCCGAGGTAGGCGCCGCCCGCTGCGGAATTGGCGACCACGAGCGAGGCCAGCGTACACAGGATCAGCAGCACGCCGCCGGCCTGGCCGGACTGGAGGAATTCCTGGAAGGTGTTGGATAGGCGCTTCTCGACGCGCATGCGGTCTCCTGTCATTGTGTTACGAGGTAAGTGAAGCCGGAGAGTATAGTCGATGCGGTCATGCAGACCGCGCTGGAGCCGGGTCCGGCTGGCCTTCGCTGCCCTCGTCCAGGTCGAAGTGGACCAGGTACTCCGTCGGCGCCAGGCGGAAGCAGTCCCGGTCTTCGAAGTTCACGTTACGCAGGATATGGATGCGATCCTCTCGCGTGACCAGGAACAGCTCATAGTCGGCGCGATGCGCGACCGCATACTGCAGTTCGTTTTCGCTCAGGTGGATGCAGCCCTGCGTATAGCGCTTCACCTCTACGTATTTCCAGGTCTGTTGGCCGTCCGGCGAATAGCGGATGTCGTGGCCATAGCCGTCGGCGCGCAGCGCCACGTGTTCGACGCAGTCTTTTCCATAAGTCTTCGCCAGACTCTCATAGACCAGCGCTTCGGCGCGCATTCCGCTGGCTTTGTTGCGAGCATCGACGGCCGGTGTGTGCTTGAACGGCGCCGGCTTGCCTGTACGACTGACCTGCGGAAGCATGCCAGCGATGGGCGTTGCTGATTGTGCGGGTAATGCGGCGGCAGCCGGTGCCGCCTGGCCGTCGGGATGCGCAAGTGCCTCATCGTGTATCGGCTGCGCTGCGAGCCAATCGTTCACCTGTTCCAGTCCACCCTCGAAATATAACCAGCTGGCCTGCTCCAGCGACAACCCAGCCGCGGCCACCGGGAGGAGACGGCGGCGATGCATCTCTTCGTACGGTGGCTCACTGGCATTGACCGTGACGAGTTGCAGGGCCCCGAACCGATCATGCACGTGCGCGGCCAGCAGCATATCGACGTCGATATCGAAGTCGTCGGCATGAACGCGTACGGCGGCAGAGATCCAGTCGTCGTCGCGTTCGTAGTCGTGCAGCTGCTCCAGCAGCCGGCCGCGCGCAGTCCAGTCCTGACCACTCAGCCGCTTGACCAGGGCATGCTTGAAATGATGGAAGGCGGCGTTGCGCGCACTTTCCAGGCGCGTACGGTGGTAATTCCCCAGGTGCAGCTTGTGCTGCGCGACGGCGTCGAACGCTTGGGGCGAGACATCCAGCACCTCGAAAATGCGCCGTAGCGTCGCAGCATTCACGGCGTCCACCGGCAGCGCCAGTTCCAGAGCGGAGAGATCGATGCCGGCGCCAACCAGCTTCCCGGTCAGCGCACGCATGGCGGCCGCCAGTTCCACGTCGTCCTGGATATCTCCCTTCGCACGGACCAGCGCCGCCAGAAAGTCGGCGCGCGGATCCAGCGCTTCCAGCAGGACGCGCGCTTCCGCCACCATCTCGGGAGTAAGACGTTCGTTCGCCACGTGAACCACATCATCGAAAGGGTCCTTGAACACGGCCCTGAATTCGGCCTGGTGCTCGGCCACGTCGAACACGGAACCCACGATATCGGCGAACGCATCGCAGAACGCGGAATCGCGGCGCAGACCCTCGAGCGACAGGCCAGACGCTACACATACCTTGAAATGCCATCCGCTACCCGGAGCCTTGACGTAATCGTTGGGCGCCAGCGCCACCCGTTCGTCCCTGACCACGCATATCAGTTCGCTGCATAGGGTCAGCGAGAAGGACGCCAGCTTGCGCGCCAGGTCGCGTTTGTCGCTGTCCAGGTTCTCGATCCGGTACGCCAGCAGCAGAGGCTTGCGCGGCTCCAGGTGCGCTTCGCACTGGGCAGTGAGCACGTCCAACGGCACGGCGTGCTCCACCTTCACGTCAAGTGCGTTGGCGTTATGCACACGGAAGAACTCGGGTACCTTCTGGGCGCCGGCCCGACGTGGATAGCTTAGCAACCAGAGCTGATCGGCAATCCGGCGCGGCAGTCGGCTGTTATCGGCGTAATGCACCTCGCATTGCGGGCGATAGGCAGTCTCCCCACCGCGCCGGGCCAGCAAGTGCACGTCGCCGGGCAGGCACTCGCGGTTGCGATCGAAGCGGTTGAGAGCGAGACGATATAGCTTTTGCGCCTGCCTGCCCTCGGGCTGGCTGATCGGCAAATGGCGCAGGACTGCAGCAATGCGCTCCAGGCTCAGCTCGGAAAAATGAAGTTTGGCCCCCAGCCGTAGCAGCACGGCGCCGATCTCGCCGCGCTCCACGCGCAATGCCTTGAAGCCGTCGGCTGTATAGTTGAACGGGATATCGTTGACGAACGCTATCGTTGCGTCGTCGGTGATCAGGAAATCGTCGAACAGGCCCAGCTGGCGCAGCTGATACAGCAGAAACGACGGCTTGCGCACCAGCTTGTGGTCATTCGAATCGCGGCTATCCCTGACTCTTGAATACTTGAATTCGTCCGGGTTGTTCAACTCCAGCCGTTCGCGCGCATCCATATCCCGCAACAGCCATTCCACGATCTGCTCCGGACTCAGATGAATACAGATGCGTTCCAGATCGCCCTGCTGCAGCGCCGGTCCATTGTACTCGCCATGGCGGTAGGCATCGGGCTTGTCCACCGCACGGAACACGAAAGCTTCGTAACCACTCGAGACGTGCCGGGGCGCGGGCACATAGCGCACGTAGCGCCCGACCCCGAGCCAGATGAAAAATTCCTGGACCTGCATCGGATCGCAAGCGGCGAACGCGTCGCCGAACGCTTCCGGGGGCGCGAGCAGCATGGCATCGTCATAGACGCGCGCGAACAGCCGCTCGGTATGCCGTCCGTCGGGATATCCTTGCGAAAGCACCAGATCGCGTGCCGGACGGATGTTGCCGGCCCGGTCGAACAGGCGCATGTTCTCGTCGGCCAGGCTCCCCTTCGAATTCACCTGCCGGTAATTTGCAAACAGCGCCGCCACTGTCTGGACGATGATGCCACGCATGTCGGCGCCAGGTTCGCCCAGCGCTGCGGTACTGGCCGTCACGATGCGCTTGTAGACCTGCGCCGGCTCGAAACTGTGAATGTCCGCGATGCCGGACAGGCGTTGCTCGAGCACGCGCGGCGCGGCGCCCGGGGCGATCGTGAAAACCTTCACCAGTTTCTCGTGCAGATCCTCATGCATGAAGTCGATATTCACGAACTCCGGCAGGTGGAACTTCTCGTTGCCTGCGGTGAGCCGAGTAAATACGGTGGCGTGTTCGTTGAGCACCTGGTTCCGGCCATTCACCAGCACCGCATAAGGGCGGCGCGGATCGAGTTTGTCCAGGATCGCGATCAGGCGCACCCGCAGGTCGAGGTGGTGTGCGCACAATGCTTCGCTCAACATGCGGATGGATTTCGCGAAGTCCGGGATCTGTTCGAGCTTGCGGTAACGCTTCGCGTAGTGCTCGTTCTCCGGCCCTGCCCTCACTAGCCCCGGGAAGCTGGCTCCCGCCCCAACCTGAGCGACCAGGTTCGAGAACTCCTCGTCGAGATAATAGACCTCGTCCATGCGCCGGTAGACACCGTCGACGCATGGGAAGAGCGGCAACTCGCGCAGCGCGCCGTCGATCAGCTCGTAGAACCCGAGGTCCGCCAGGACCGGGTTCGGATGCCCGTAGCGCATCAGGCGCACCTGCTGCCAGCCATCTCCCCGCGCACCCAGCCCTTGGGCAGTGTCGACGATCAGCTTCACCAGTTGTTCGAGGATGTACTCGTTGCGCTTCGAGACGATCAGCTGGTTGCGCGAGGCATCCAGTTCGAAGGTGCCGTGCACCACCATCGGGAAGTTCACGCCAACCCGGGTCGGGAAGAAGGTGTACAGCGTGCGGGCACCATCCCGCAAGTCGGGCGCCAGCGCCAGCTTCAGGCTGTAGCGCTCCGGTTCCGCCTTGTCCTGGTTGCGCAAGTCACCCGGCAGCGGCAGGTCGAGCGCATGGATGGTCCACGGCTGGCCGTTGATCGTCACCGTGCCGCCATCCACTTCACGCTCCAGCACACGGCTGTGCCCATCGCTGCGGATCTCGATCCGGTCGATATGGTTCAAAAACAGCAGGCATTGCGGCGTCAGCTCATCGAGCTGGGTGCGGATGTCTTCCACGAATGCCTCGCGGCAAACGATGGCAATGGTGGTGGTCCAGTCGCCCGGCGCTGCCGTGCGCAGTTCCGGCACCGACAGGAAAGCCATCGGCACGGCCTGCATTGCCAGCTTGCGCTGCGCCCGCAGCGCATCCTGCTCGTCGGGCGTGAACATGCGGGCGAAGGCCGAGCGCACAATGCGCTCCGCAAACGTCACGCTCAAGCCGCCGCTGCCGATCGCGATCTCGCTGGCCCAGTTGACGATCGAGCGAAAGCCCAGTCCCTTGTTGCCGATGTAGCCGCCGCCGGTCTTGGTGCTCAGGTTCGACAACATGAGCGACTCGAACCCCTGCGCGCTGAACGGCGCGCCCTCGTTCGAGATCACCAGCCGCCGCGCGGCCTCGTCCCACTTGACCAGCACCCGCTTCGATCCCTGGTCGTCGGCGTTCTGCAGCATCTCCAGCAACTGGCGGCCGTTGTATTCCCCGATCAGCTCACGTTCGCGGTTGAAGTCGCTGAGCATGCGATTTGGCTCGCTGCGATACAGCGCAAGCTGGGCCTGGGCCTTGCGCTCGAGTGCTTCGAGCACGGTGGTGGGATGGCTGGCGGGCGCCGGCGGCGCCATGGGCTGGGTGTGCAACATGCTGCGGCGGTCTCGAACGTTATTATCGGAGGGCAATCATTATCGTCGCGGCCCGCCCTGCTGTCATCCCACAACGCCACTCTGTGAAATCTTGAACATCCGCTTGACACGTATTGACGAGTCGGGTTACGTTATCGTTAATATTGCTGCAGCGCAATATTCAACCCATGGAGATCCACATGCCCCAGATGTCCCGCCGCCAGTTCGCCGGCCGCCGTCCGCTGCAACGATTGCCGCGCGCACTCCCCCTCGCTCTTACTCTTCTTTTAGCCGGCTGCGGCGGCGGCAACGGCGAATCCGCCGGCGCCGTGGCCTCGCTGCAAAACGCCACCAGCGGCGTGATGCGTTCGATGGCCGCCATGTTCGGCGACACCGAGACCGCGCTCACCCCCGTCAACGCCACCGCCAGCTCGTCCGAGCGCGGCGACCTCGATGCGCGCGCCGCCATCGACCGCGACAGCAATACCCGCTGGGGCAGCCGCTTCACCGACGACGAATGGCTGGTGCTCGACTTCGGCCAGGTCGAAGCCATCACCCGCGTGCGCATCGAATGGGAAAACGCGCACGCCAGCCAGTACCTGCTGCAGGTGTCCGAAGACGGCAGCACCTGGACCACGATCAAGACCGTGGCCGAGAGCATGGGCGGCACCGAAGACTTCACCGGCCTGGCGGGCGAAGGCCGCTACCTGCGCATGAAAGGCGTCAAGCGCGCCGGCCAGTACGGCTACTCGATCCTCGAGATCCAGGCCTTCACCGGCAGCCCGGCCGCGCCGCAGCCGCAGCCCGAACCCGAACCGCTGCCGGTCGACCTTACCAAGCCGGGCGTCAGCGTGAAGCCGGTGGCTGCCACCTCGTCGACGCCCGAAAACGGCGGCCTGTCCGCCGCGATGGCGATCGACGGCAAGCCCGGCACGCGCTGGTCGAGCCGCGCCGAAGACGGCGCCTGGATCCAGTTCGATTTCGGCAGCCGCACCCCGCTCGGCTACATGAAGCTGGTCTGGGAAACCTCGTACGGCAAGAAGTACACGCTGCTCACCTCCGACGATGGCCAGTCGTGGACCCAGCTGCGCCACGTCGGCAACGGCAAGGGCGGCACGGAGGAATTCTTCAACCTGAACACCAGCGCGCGCTACCTGCGCCTGCAGGGCGTCGCGCGCGCCAGCCAATACGGCTACTCGCTGTTCGAGGTCGAGTTCAAGACCCCGGGCAGCGACAACACGCTGCCGGAAGCCGAAACCTCGGCGCTGCGCTTCCCGGCCAGCGGCGCCGGCTGGCAGCCGCTGCCGGGCAGCAGCGAGCCGATCGAGACGCTGCAGTTCACGCTGGCCGACGGCACCCTGGTCACGCGCTTCGGTGCGCGCGCCCTGGCGCGCCACGGCCGCGAGCGCGGCGAAGAGTGGAACGAGATCGGCTACGGCCCCAACGAGACGGTCGACGCCAGCACCGGCCTGCCGCTCGACAAGGGTCCGGGCAACTACCTGACCTTCGTGCCGCAGTACTTCAAGAACCGCACCTGGGGCGTCGAGATCATCGACAACAGCCGTGTGGCGGGCGTCACCAGGCCGCAGCTGGTCGTCAACCAGTACACCCAGGTCGACTTCCGCCCCGGCGAAGTGGCGTTCTTCCGCGGCTTCGACCGCGTCGGCGTGACCGGCTACGGCTGGATGGCGCCGGGCGAACTGGTCGACCGCAACGTCCCGATCTGCAAACCGGTCGCGCATCCGGCGGGCGGCAAGCTGCTCAATGCGAACGGCATCAACGGCGCCTGCACGCTGGTGGTCAAGGATTATCCGGGCCACGGCGAACTGAATACCGACGGCTTCCCGACCGGCCGCAACGTGCCTTCGCGCGCGCTGGTCGCGGGCGACATCATCGAAGTCTCGCCGTCGATGTTCTCGACCGTCGAAGGGATGCTGGCCAAGGGCGACAACGGCGGCATCCGCTACTACTCGACCGAGTACAGCTATGTGGTAGGCCAGGGCCTGCGCCCATGGTACGGCGTCCAGCCGCGCCTGAATTCGGTGCCGCTGCCCGACACGACGCTGTCCGGCGGCCTCGGATCGGTCTCGTACAACTACAGCGACAACGGCCTGTTCATGTTCCAGCAGCCGCACAACCATGCGGGCATGCAGAACATCCAGCGCTTCGTCGAAGGCCGCCGCCTGCTGCACACCAACTTCACCACCGGCGAGCATAACGAACCCGGCAACGACCGCTACACGGCGGCGATGAACCTGCAAGGCCAGCGCTTCAACCAGTCGGCCTGCATCGGCTGCCACGTCAACAACGGCCGCAGCCCGGCCCCGGCCGCGATCGACCAGCGCCTGGACGGCATGGCGGTGCGGGTGGCGCGGCTTGGCGCGGACGGCACGCAATTGCCGCACCCGACCTATGGCAGCACGGTGCAGATGAACGGCCTGTCGCCAAGCGGCTCGGCCCAGGACTGGGGCACGGGCGTGCGCGTGGCGGGCTTCGAGACCCGTTCCGTCACCCTGGCCGACGGCACCGCGGTCGAGCTGCGCAAGCCGAAGCTGGCCTACGACGGCCCGGCGCCGCAAGTGGCGTCGCTGCGCGCGGCGCAGCCGATGATCGGCGCCGGCCTGCTCGAAGCGGTGCCCGAGGCCGACATCCTGGCGCGCGTGCGCCAGAGCGCCGATCAGGATGGCGTCAAGGGCGTGGCCAACTTCGTGTTCGATCCCGAGTCCGGCGCGGTGCGCCTGGGCCGCTTCGGCTGGAAAGCCTCGAAAGCCACGCTGCGCCACCAGAGCGCCGCGGCGCTGCTGCAGGACATGTCGGTGACCTCGACCGTGTACCCGAGCCGATCGTGCGACATGAACCCGGCCGGCTGCCGCAACGCGGTGGCCCAGCGCGGCATCTCGGAAGCCGAGCTGCAGTCGATCACGCACTACCTGACCCTGCTGGCGGTGCCGGCTCAGCGCAGCCTGGAAAGCGGCTTCCCGAAAGGCGTGGCGCCGCTCGACGAGCACCGTGTCGATACGCGCCAGGTGGCTGGCGGCGCGAAGCTGTTCGAAGCGCTGCGCTGCGTGGCCTGCCATACGGCGTCGATGAAGACCGGCTCGAACCACCTGTTCGCCGAGCTGCGGGGCCAAGCCATCCGTCCATACACCGACCTGCTGCTGCACGACATGGGTCCGGGACTGGCCGACAACTACAGCGAAGGCCAGGCCAGCGGCAGCATGTGGCGTACCGCGCCGCTGTGGGGCATCGGCTACACCGAGAAGGTGATGGGCAAGGAAGGCAAGGTCGGTTACCTGCATGACGGCCGCGCGCGCAACCTGCTTGAGGCCATTCTCTGGCACGACGGCGAAGCGGCGGCGGCGCGCAAGCGCTTCGAGAAGCTGCCGGCAAACGATCGGGAATCGCTGATGGCGTTCCTGCGCTCGCTCTGATTCAAGCGTTGTGACAACAAAAACGCCGGGTGCAAGCCCGGCGTTTTATTTCGTTATGCAGGTTTGGCGGTCTTAGAACACCAGCATCTGCCAGCCCGGCGCGCGGCCCTGTTCGACGAACGACACCATGCCTTCGACACCGGCGCAGAACTCATTCAGGTCAAACCGAACCGCGCCGGATGCATGCAGCGCCTGGGTGCAGGCGCGGATCTCGACGCCCAGCCCGGCCGTCGTCTCCAGGTGCCGGCCGATGCTCCAGCGCTCGGCGCCGAAGCCGACCAGCCGGTCACGGTTCGCGGCCAGCAGCCACTGCACCGATTGGCTGGAAAACAGCATCTTGACCGGCATGTCCAGCGCCGCCGCGGCCTGCGCGGTCATGAACGGCGTGGCCAGCAGTTCGGGTCGGGTCAGGTCGCACGACCAGACCATGATCGCCAGGCCGCCCGTCATGGCAGTTGCGGCTTGATCCAGTCGTCGACCGGTTCCAGCTTCATGCGCCGTTCAGCCGCCTCCGGCAGCGTCGCGCCGTGCGCCAGCGCGGCCTTGTCCTCTTCCCAGCGGGAAGGCTGGATCACGCAGATCCAGCCGGCGCCGTACGGGTCCTGGTTGATCAGTTCCGGCGTGTCCTCGAGCGCCTCGTTGATCTCGACCACGGCGCCGCTGACCGGCGTCTTGATGGTCACCACGGTCTTGCTCAATTCGACCACGCCCATGGTCTTGCCCTGCTCGACCTCGGTGCCGACCGGCTTCGGACGGCACATGTAGAAGTAGTTGCCGCTGATTTTGACGCCGAAGGCGCTGACGCCGACCTGCATGCGGCCGTCGCCAACGTCGCGGCACCACATGTCGTTCTCGAGGTCGAAATAACAATCGTCGGGATAGTCGTAGCCGAGGATCTGCATGGCGTCGTGGAGAAAGAATGAGAGGAAGGCAATGGCGGAAGGATGCGGGAGTCGAACCCACCCGGCGACGCATGGCGCCACCAACTGGGTTTGAAGCCCAGCCGCCCCACCAGGGACGATTTCCTTCCGATGAGCCCGTATTTTACCCCGTACGGGCAAAACGCGACAGGGTCAGGCCGGCTCCGACTCCCCAGGCTCCGGGAACAGCATGGTGCCGGGGCGCAGCAGGTGGGTGTCGCCCACCCGGCGCAGGAAGCCGATGCGATCAAAAAACTCCAGGATCTGGATCGCGCGCTTACGTCCCAGACCGGTATGGTCGCGGAAGCGCGCGGCGGTGATCGCCCCGCCCTCGCCTTCGGCCGCCAGCCGGCGTGCCAGCGACGCCGCTTCCTGCATCACGGCCGGATGGTAGAACAGGTCCTTGACCACCTGGTACACGTCGCCGCCGCGCGCCATGCGGCCCAGCACCTGGCGCACCTGCTGCTCGGGCAGGCGCGCGGTGTCGGCGATGTCGCGCACCCAGGGCGGATCGAAACGGCCGTCGAGCAGCATCGGCAACGCGCGCTCGGCCACCACCTGCTCGGCGGCGCGTAACGCGACGCCGTGCTCCGGCAGGTGCAGGAAGCCGTTGCGGCGATTGACCTTGCCCCCTTCGATCAGGTGCTCGACCAGCTGCAGCCACAAGGCCTCGGGCATGCGCGGCGCGGCCAGGCGGCGCGCGCGCAGCAGGTCGGGGCCGATCTCGTCCGGGTATTTGACGTGGAAGTCGCGCAGCGCGTCGAGCAGCCCGGCTTCGTTTTGTTCCAGGCGCGCACGCGCGATGAGCCACTCGCCGCCGGCGCCGACCACCGCATCCGGCACGTCGTCCAGCGCGAACGGCCAGCTTGCCAAGCCGGCGCTGCGCAGCCAGGCCGCGCCATTCACGCCGTACTGGGCCTGGGCCAGCGCGCCCTGCAAGCGCGCCAAGGGCTCGGCGGCGCGCTGGCTGTCCAGGTAAGCCAGCCGCTCGGGCGTCTGGCGGTAGCGCGCAGGACCGAGCGGATCGAGCACGCTGCCGCCGGCCACCGTGCGCACGGCCGAAGCGTCGCGCAGGATGAAGCGGTCGCCATGCCAGACGTTGACGCCTTTCTGCAGCACCAGTTGCGCCAGCGCGCCGGAGCCCGGCGCGATCGACGGCTGGCCCAGCACGGCCACGGTGGCCAGCAGGTCCTGCGTGGCGGCGTGCAGGTGCACCAGGGTGCCCGAGCGCAGCGCGCGTTCCTCGGTGGCGGCGACGTCGAGCCAGACGTCGATACGCTGGGTGGTCAAGGCGATCGCCGGATCGCATAGCACCTGGCCGCGCAGGTCATCCGTGCGTTCCAAGCCGGCCAGGCCGACCGCGCAGCGTTGGCCGGCATCGGCCGACTCGGCGCCGCGGCTGTGCACCTGCAAGCTGCGCACCCGGTAGCTGCGGTCCGGCGCGCCGGCCAGGCACAGGGCGTCGCCGATGACGACAGCGCCGGCGGCGATGCTGCCGGCGACCACGGTGCCGACGCCGTCCAGCGTGAAGGCGCGGTCCAGGCCCATGCGGAAACCCGCGCCCGGCGTGTTGTCGCCGCGCGCCGTCGCAGCCTCCGTCGCCAGGCGCGCACGCAAGTCGTCAATGCCGTCGCCGCGAATGCTCGACACCTGCAGCACCGGATAATCGTCCAGTCCCGCGCTGACCAGCAGCGCGCGCACCTGCGCTTCGCAGGCCGCGAGACGCTCGGCGTCGACGCGGTCGATCTTGGTGATCACGGCCGCGCCGCGGCGCACGCCGAGCAGCGACAGGATGGTCGCGTGCTCGATCGTCTGCGGCATCGGGCCGTCGTCAGCCGCGATCAGCAGCAGGCCGTAGTCGATCCCGCTGGCGCCGGCGACCATGGTGCGCACCAGTTTTTCGTGGCCGGGGACGTCGACGAAGCCGATGCGGCCATCTGCATTTCCAGGCTCCGGCATCCATGCGTAACCGAGTTCGATGGTGATGCCGCGCTTCTTTTCTTCGGGCAGGCGGTCGGCGTCGATCCCGGTCAGGGCGCGCACCAGTGCGGTCTTGCCGTGGTCGATGTGGCCTGCGGTGCCTACGATCATGCTTGTTTCTTTCCTAAATTCAGTCGCCGATGACGGCGGCGCGCAATGCATGCAGCTGGCCCAGCAGCTCGGCCGGGTCGTCGATGCAGCGGCAATCCAGCCACAGGCGGTCGTCGGCGATGCGGCCGATCACCGGCAGCGGCAGGCCGCGCAGCGCTTCGGCCAGCGCATCCAGGGCGCTGCCGACGCCGCGCTTGCCCGACAACACGGGCGTGATCGCCAGTCCGCTCGACGGCAGACGGTCGACCGGCAGCGAGCCGGAGCCGATCTGGCTCTGCATCGACGCCAGGGTGACGCAAAAGCGCGGCGCCAGTGCGGCGCCGAACGCCGGCAGCAATGAGGCAGCGGTGGCAGCAACCGTCTCCTGACTGCGCGTCAGCCAACGCAGCGTCGGCAATTGATCGATCAGCAGTTCGGGTTGCAGATACAGCTGCAGCGTCGCCTCCAGCGCCGCCAGCGGCAGTTTCGACAGGCGCAGCGCACGCTTCATCGGGTGCTTGCGGATGCGCGTCACCAGTTCTTTCGAGCCGACGATCAGGCCGGCCTGCGGCCCGCCCAGCAGCTTGTCGCCCGAGAAGGTGACGACGTCGCAGCCGTCAAGCAGCATCTGCTGCGGCGTCGGCTCCTGCGGCAAGCCATACTTGCCCATGTCGATCAGCGAACCGCTGCCCAGGTCGGTGACCAGGGCCACGCCGCGCGCTCGCGCCAGCGGCGCCAGCTCGGCTTCCGACACCGAGCTGGTAAAGCCCTGGATCGCGTAGTTACTGGTGTGGATCTTCATCAGCAGCGCGGTGCGCTCGCTGATGGCGCGCTCGTAGTCCGCGAGGTGGGTACGGTTCGTGGTCCCGACTTCGACCATGTGGGCGCCGGCGCTGGCCACCACGTCCGGCATGCGGAAGGCGCCGCCGATCTCGACCTGCTCGCCGCGCGAGACGATCGCCTCGCGCCCGGCGCTCAGGGCGGCCAGCGACAGCAGCACCGCCGCCGCATTGTTGTTGACCACGGTCGCAGCTTCGGCGCCCGTGATGTCGCACAGCAGTCCTTCGACGATGCTGTCGCGATCGCCGCGCGAACCGCTGGCGATATCGTATTCGAGGTTGTTCGGACCGCTCATCATCGCCGTCAGGTGACGGATCGCCGCCTCCGGCAGCACCGAGCGGCCGAGGTTGGTGTGGATGACGGTGCCGGTGAGATTAATCACCCGCCGCATGCGCGGCGCCAGGCGGGCGGCGACGCGTGCCGCCACGGCCTGCCCCAGAGCATCTGGAGCAAGCGCGGCGACGTCCAGCGCGCCCGCCAAAGCCTGGGCGCGCAGGCCGTCCACCAGGCCGCGCGCTTGCGCCGCGACCAGGGTGTGGCCATGCAGGGGGATCAAGGCCTGCACGGATGGCAGGCGCAAGAGTTTATCGATCGAAGGCAGATCCTTGACTGTCGCCTTCGAGCCGTGGACCACGGACTCGTCGAGCGACATGATCAGGAACTCCTTGCGGTTTCGGTAAAGCTGGTCTCCGCCGAAGGATTGCCTTCGCCGGTGAGCAGCAGCAGGTTGATGCCATGCGGCTGGAAGCCCGCTTCCGACACCAGGATGTCCAGCGTCAGCGACGCCAGGTCGTCCGCCACCGGTTCCACATGCAGGTCGCGTTCCTGACGCACCATCTTCAGGTAGTGGCCGCACTCGTCGCAGGTTTCGGCCTGCACCGAGGCCATGCCCGGATCCTGGGTGGCGCCGTCGGTGGCCAGCGCCTCCAGCGACTGGTAGTGGATGCCCTTGGTGCTTTCGCAGTGGCTGCACTTGACCCGCACCATATGCCACTGCGTCGAGCACAGCGAACAGTGAAGGTAACGATAATTCCCGCCCTGGGCGTCGACCTTGGTGACCGAGGCCACCGGCAGGCTGCCGCAGCATGGGCACAGGGTCGTGTCGAGCGTACGCCCGAACGGCGCCTGGCGCGCCTTGCCGTGCAGGCGTTCCACCTCCAGCACCAGCTGGGTCCAGTAGACCTGCAGGCCGGCCGCCACCAGCGGCGCAGCACTCATGTCCAGGCCGGCTGCGCCATTGAGCAGCAGTTCGGCCTGGCCTTCGAGATGGCTGTCGTCGCCGTCGAGCAGGCCCTGCACCACGGCTTGCGCCGGGCTGCCGGCCAGGCGCGGGACCAGCAGTTCCAGCATGCGGCGGGTCGCCACACGCCAGGCCGGATCGCGCGGCCACAGGGCTGCCGGCAGCGGCGGCCGGGCGGCACGCCCGGCGGCTGCCAGGTCGTCCTCGCTCGGCAGGGCTGCCTGCGGGTAGTCCTGCAAGACTTCATGCTGGACGTGCGCCAGTTCGGCGCCGAACAGCAGGAAGTCGCGCATCGCATGACCGGCCGCCAGCTCGCGCAGGCGGGTTTCCCGGTTGGCGAACACCTCGGCCCGCACGGGTACGTGCAGGTAAGGCATCTGTTGACCGGCCCGGACCGCGATTTCTTCCGGGCTCATCAACGGTGTTGCTTTGGACAGACTCATTGGAATGAAGCTTCCTTAATGTTTCTTACGAGTAACTTCTTGGTTGGCCTTGCCAGCAACTTCCTTATACCACAGCGGATGGTGCGACTTGGCCCAGTCCTCGTGTACCGTGCCACGGGTCATGGCGCGGAACGAGCCCTTGACCCAGATGGCGGCGTACACGTGGATGATGACGCTCATCACCAGCGCGAACGCGGCGATGGCGTGCACCAGCATCGCGATGCGGCGCAGCGGGATCGGGAAGAAGTGCGCGAACCATGGCTGCCAGAACATGAAGCCGGTGATCAACAGCAGCACCAGGCTGATGGCGAAGATCCAGAACACGCCCTTCTGACCGGCGTTGTACTTGTGCACCGGCGGCATGCCGCTTTCGTCGCCCTTCAGCAGTTGCGGCGCCTTCTTGACCCAGGCGGTATCCGACTTGGTCCAGAAGTTGTCGCGCACCACGGCGAAGAACAGGCCGACGAAGCCCAGCACCATCAACAGCCCGAAGAACGGGTGCAGGACGCGGGTCCAGTAGCCGCCGCCGAACAGCGTCGAGAAGAAGTACATCGACGGATGGAACAGCGCCAGGCCGGTCAGGCCCGCGGCGATGAACAGCAGCGCCACGAACCAGTGGTTCATGCGCGTGAAGTCGCGATAACGAGTAATGAACATGATTTCTCCTTATACCCGTTCGTCTTCACGCGCCGCGGCTGGCGGCGTCGGTTGCACATCCGGATCGTCCACATGGGTCTCGATCGGGCCGACCTTCATGTAGTGGAAGAAGCCGGCCACTGCCGCGCCGATCATCGCTGCCACGCCCAGCGGCTTGGCGGCGCCCTTCCACAGCGCCACGGTCGGGCTGATGGAAGGATTCTCGGGCAGGCCGTGGTACAGGCCCGGCTTGTCCGCGTGCTGCAGCACGTACATCACGTGCGTGCCGCCGACGCCGGCCGGGTTGTACAGGCCGGCGTTCTGGTAGCCGCGTTCCTTCAGGTCCACCACGCGGTCGGCTGCGTAGTCGATCATGTCTTCCTTGGTGCCGAAACGGATGGCGCCAGTCGGGCAGATCTTGACGCAGGCCGGTTCCAGGTTGACTGCCACCCGGTCCGCGCACAGCGAGCATTTATACGCCTTCGAGTCCACCTTGCTGATGCGTGGCACGTCGAACGGGCAACCGGCGACGCAGTAGCCGCAGCCGATGCAGTTCTCGCTGATGAAGTCGACGATACCGTTGGTGTACTTGACGATCGCGCCCGGCGCCGGGCACGCCTTCAGGCAGCCCGGTTCGTCGCAGTGCATGCAGCCGTCCTTGCGGATCAGCCACTCCAGACGGTCGCCTTCGTCCTCGGTCTTGGTGGTGATTTCCGAGTAGCGCATCACCGTCCATGACTGCGGGGTCAGGTCGAGCGGGTTGTCGTACACGCCGTGGTTGTCGCCGATCTCGTCACGCAGATCATTCCACTGCATGCATGCCACCTGGCATGCCTTGCAGCCGATGCAGCTGGTGACGTCGATCAGCTTGGCCACTTCGGCCTTGTGAGTACGGGCCATCGGCGTGGTGGCCGTGGTCGCCGAACGGGCGGCGATATCGAGAGATTGAAGTGAAGACATTTATCAGGCCTTTTCGATATTCACCAGGAACGACTTGAACTCAGGCGTCTGGGTATTCGCGTCGCCCACGAACGGGGTCAGCGTGTTGACCAGGAAGCCTGGCTTGGTCAGGCCCACGAAGCCCCAGTGGTTCGGCAGACCCACCGTATCGACTTTCATGCCGTCGCAATCGAGTTGCGGGATACGCTTGGTCACCACCACCTTGGTCTTGATGTAGCCGCGCATCGACGAGACTTTCACCATGTCGCCATTCTTGATGCCCTTGGCGGCCGCCAGTTGCTCGCCGATTTCGACGAACTGCTGCGGCTGGATGATCGCGTTGCTCTGCACGTTCTTGGTCCAGTAGTGGAAGTGCTCGGTCAGACGATAGCTGGTCGCCACGTACGGGAAGTCTTTCGCAGTGCCGAATGCTTCCATGTCGCCCTTGAACACGCGCGCCGCAGGGTTGGAGCGAGCCTTCAGGTTCTTCGGGTGCATCGGGTTCACCGGGAACGGCGACTCGAACGGCTCGTAGTGCTCCGGCAGCGGGCCTTCGGCCATGCCGGTCGGTGCGAACAGACGCGCCACGCCTTCCGAGGTCATGATGAACGGCTGCACGCGGTTCTCTTCGTTCGGGTCCGCATCAGGACGGATGTCCGGAATGTCGGAACCGACCCAGCTGGTGCCGCTCCACTTGATCAGGGTGCGCTCCGGATTCCACGGTTTGCCCTTCGGATCGGTCGAGGCGCCGTTGTACAGGATGCGGCGGTTCGCCGGCCAGGCCCAGGCCCAGTTCAGCGTCTGGCCGATGCCATACGGGTCGGCGTTGTCGCGGCGCGCCATCTGGTTGCCGGCCTGGGTCCAGGCGCCGGCGTACACCCAGCAGCCACTCGAAGTGGTGCCGTCGTCGCGCAGCACGCCGAAGCCCGGCACCTGCTCGCCCTTCTTGACCACGATCTTGGTCGGATCCTTGGCGTCGTAGATGTCGGCCAGCGCCTTGCCGTTGAATTCCATGGCCAGCTCTTCGGCCGAAGGGCTGTGCGGAATCTTGTACGGCCAGGCCAGCTTGGTGATCGGATCCGAGAACGCGCCGCCTTCCTTCAGGTACGCATTCTTCATGCGCGTGAACAGGTCGGCGATGATCTCGATGTCCGGCTTGCACTCGTACGGCGCCTCGGCGCCCTTCCAGTGCCACTGCAGCCAGCGCGACGAGTTCGACAGCGAACCGTCTTCTTCGGCGAACAGCGTGGTCGGCAGGCGGAACACGGTGGTCTGGATCGACGCGGTATCGACGTCGTTCGACTCGCCGAAGTTCTTCCAGAACTCGGACGTCTCGGTGTTCAGCGGGTCCATCGTCACCAGGAACTTCAGCTTCGACAGGCCGGCGATGATCTTCTTCTTGTTCGGGAACGATCCGACCGGGTTGAAGCCCTGGCAGATGTAACCGTTCAATTTACCTTGACCCATCAGCTCGAACGCCTGCAGCACGTCGTACAGCTTGTCGATCTTCGGCAGGTAGTCGAAGGCCCAGTTGTTTTCCGCGGTCGCGGCATCGCCCCACCAGGCTTTTTGCAGGCTGACGAAGAACTTGGGATAGTTCTGCCAGTAGCTCATCTGGTTCGGACGCAGCGGCTTCAGGGCGCGAGCCTTGTAATAGGTCTCGATGTCCTGTTCCTTGTCGGTCGCCAGCGACAGGTAGCCCGGCAGCGAGTTCGACAGCAGACCGAGGTCGGTCAGGCCCTGGATGTTGGAGTGGCCGCGCAGCGCGTTCAGGCCACCGCCGGCGACGCCGACGTTACCCAGCAGCAGCTGCATGATGGCGCCGGTACGGATGATCTGCGAGCCCTGGCTGTGCTGGGTCCAGCCCAGTGCGTACATGATGGTCATGGCGCGGCCCGGGACGGCGGTCGACGCGATGTATTCACATACCTTCAGGAACTGCTTGACCGGGGTGCCGGTGATCTTGCTGACCTGCTCCGGGGTGTAGCGCGCGTAGTGGCGCTTCATCACCTGCAGGACGCAATTCGGGTGTTCCATGGTCATGTCGACCTTGGCATAGCCGTCTTCGCCCAGCTCGTAGCCCCAGCTCTTGTTGTCGTAGCGGCGCTTGGCTTCGTCGTAGCCCGAGAACAGGCCGTCCTCGAACTGGAAGTCAGGGCCGACGATGAACGGCGCATTGGTGTAGTTCCGGACGTATTCGGTCTGGATCTTGTTGTTGCTCAGCAGGTAGTTCAGGACGCCGCCCAGGAAGGCGATGTCGGAACCGGCGCGGATCGGCGCGTAATAGTCGCTCATGGCGGCCGAACGCGTGAAGCGCGGGTCGACCACGACCAGCTTCGCTTTATTGTGATGCTTGGCTTCGATCACCCACTTGAAACCGCATGGGTGAGCTTCGGCGGCATTGCCGCCCATAATCAGTACTACATCGGCATTCTTGATGTCAACCCAATGGTTGGTCATCGCACCTCGTCCGAACGTCGGGGCCAGACCGGCCACCGTAGGTCCGTGTCAAACGCGAGCCTGGTTATCGAAGACGAGCATGCCCATCGAACGCATCGCTTTGTGCGTGATGTAGCCCGTTTCGTTGCTCGCCGCGGACGCACACAGCATACCGGTGCTGGTCCAGCGGTTGACCAGAGCGCCTTCGGCATTGGTCGCGATGAAGTTCGCGTCGCGATCTTCCTTCATCAGCTTGGCGATGCGCGACATCGCGTCATCCCAGGAAACGCGCTTCCATTCGTTGCTGCCTGGCTCGCGCACTTCCGGATATTTCAGGCGGTTCGGGCTGTGGACGAAGTCCAGCAGGCCGGCGCCCTTGGGGCACAGCGTACCGCGGTTCACCGGATGGTCCGGGTCGCCCTCGATATGCATAATGTCCGACGTGACGTTCTTCGCGCCATCGCCGATGCTGTACATCAGCAGGCCGCAGCCGACCGAGCAGTACGGACAGGTATTGCGCGTTTCTTTGGCGCGCGCCAATTTAAAGTGCCGCGTCTCCGCCATCGCCGGCAACGGCGAGAAGCCGAGCGCGACGATGGTGGAAGCGGCCAGTCCCGCACCGCTTACGCGGAGGAACTGCCTACGATTCATGCCCATCTAGGTTCTCCTACTAGTAATGGATTGTGCACGCCGCAACGCGGGACAGCCGGGATCTCCCCGGCCGCCGTCCGTACTGCCTTCGCAACGTTCACGCCTTGCAACTTCGCCTGCTTTACTTGGCAGGCGCCGCCGCTGGTTGGGTGGTGGCGCCGTCGCCACCGGTCGGTTCGGACGCGCCCGTGTCGCGCGGCTTGTCCTTGTCCTGTCCTGCAACCACGCCACCGATGGCGGTGCTGCCTTCGCCCGGGCTGGCGCCCGAGACGGTCTTGTCCGATTCCACCGTCTCCGGCACGATCGCTGCGTGCGGATCGACGGCGGCGCCATTCGGCGCGGTGTTGGCGGCGGCGGTGTCCGGCACCTTGGCGGTGTCGGCCTGGCGGTTGCAGGCCACCAGCGCGACCAATGCGGCCGCGACGCCCAGACCTTTGAATACGGTTTGCATCTTCACTTGTGCGCTTTCTAACACGGGTTATTAGCTAATACTGCTGAGATATAACGGGACTATATAGGATTTCATGAACAGGACAAATAAGTATTTTACGCAGTGGACATAGTCGTAGCAGGAAAACAATATTTGGCCGCATCGGTCCCAACAGTGCCGTGCCGAACGTTATTGTACGACCGTGCCAAAATTATTGCAGGCAACCTCTCCAATTCTCACAGCATATTTCCGCTTCAATGCAGGGTCTCGCCCGCGCCACCGTCAGGTCGTTGCTCGCCAGCAACGGGCCACGGCGCCCCGGCGCGCGTTGGCAGCGGCGGCCCGGCCGGCGCGCCGCTGGCGCCGCGCTGTTCGACGTCGAGCAAACGGGTCGCATCCAGGCGCCAGGCGCCGTCATCCATCTTGAGCAGCGTGCTGCCCTTGATGCGCAAGGTGCGCCCGTCCAGCACCGCTTCGCTGGCGTGCCAGCGCAGGGTCGCCTGCCCCGCGCTCCCGACCGTGATCACGTCCGGCGCCACCAGGCCGCCGGCCAGCCGCTCGCGCCCCGCCAGGTAGGGCAGCGCCTGGGCCAGGCGCGCGCTGGGCTGGGCGCCCATGGCGCCGATGCCCTGCGCCAGCGTTTCCCACAGCTGGCCGGACTGGGCGCGCAGCGCCAGGTAGCGCCGCGCCTGTTCGCGCCCGTGCGCCAGCAGCGATTTGGCCAGGCCGGGGTCGCGGTCGGACTTGGAGAACAGACCCATGTCGCGCCGCGCGCTGGCGCCTACCGCCTCGCCGTCCATCACGATGCGCACCACCTCGATCGGCTTGTCGCGCCGGCCCGCGCGCTGGGCCGGGTCATCCAGGCGCGCATTGACCGCCTCGATGAAGGCCACCTCCTGGTTCAGCGACAGGTTGCCCGACAGCGTGTCGCGCCGGTGCCAGAGCTCGTCGCCCGATTGGGCCCCGGCCTTGCCGACCCGGTTGCTGAAGTCGTAGGTATCCTGGTTGATCTGCAGGATCCAGATCCCGTCCGGCTTGCGCGCGCGTCCCGCGGTGCCGCTGATGAAATTCTTGATCGGCGGGTTCTGCGAGAACAATCCGTCCCAGCACGACATGCGGCGCTTCTCGTGGGTTTCCGGGTCGGTGCCCTGGATGGTCTGCGCCATGAACACCCACGGCAGCGAGGCCGAGGCCACCACCGCGTCGAGCGTGATGCCGGCGTCCAGCGCGGCGCGCTCGGAGCTGAAGGCAACGAAGGCGCCGCTGTCGATGTCGACCGCGCCGATCAAGAGTTGCGGGATGGCGTCGGTGGCCTGCCGCACCGCGTCGGCCAGGCGCTCCAGCGTGGCCGCCTCGAACACCAGCTCGGGCGCGCGCCAGGCGTCGAACACGGCGCGCAGCAGCGCGTCGGGCGCGATGTCGTGGCGCCGGGTCCAGTCGACGATCCAGGGCGCGACGGCGAGCCGGGCGCGGACGTCCTGGGCGATGTCGTCCTGGCGCGCGCGCAGGCGTTCGCGTGCGGGCGCGTCGGCGGTGATGCGCGCTTCCAGCTCGCAGGCCTGCCAGCGCTTGACCTCGAGCGGGATGCTGCAGAAGTCGCCCAGCGCGCCGACCAGGTCGAAGTCGACGTGCGGCGCCACCGATTCGCGCAGCTGGAAATAATGGCCGCGGATCCAGCTGCCCAGCGGCGGCCACATGCTGGCCAGCATCGGCCAGGTGGCGGTGGCGGCGGTCTCGATGTCGCGCAGCGGCGACAGGTAGGGGCTGAGCTTGAGGTCGACCTGGGCCACGCTGCCCATCCACTGCAGCGCGTCGTTGAACAGTTTTTCGCCGGGCGCGTTGGCGCAGTTGGCGTGCCAGAAGTTCTCGAGCCGGCTGCGCGCCGCCTCCGGCCCGCCCAGCAGGAAGCCGTACCAGGCCAGCAGCGCGCTGATGGCGCCGCCCGAGGTGCCGCTGATGCCGGCCAGCTGCAGCACCTCCTCGGCGCCGGCGCCGGCCGGTCCCGGGTCGGCGGCCAGCCTGGCGTTGTGAAATTGCGGCAGCAGGACCGGCAGTGCGCCGGCCGCGTAGGCGGCGTGGCTGCCGCCGCCCTGGCAGGCGACGGCGATGTGCTTGATGGGCATGATGGACTCCTCGCTGATCGGATTGGCGGCCGGCTGCAAGACGCGCAAACCGCAGGCCTGTCGCTCCTGGGCCACAAGCTTTAGGCCATCTGCGGCGCGCGCAGTTCCGGCACCCGTCCGCTATCCCTGTACTGCGCGGCCCTCGCCGCGGCGCGCCGCCAGCGCCGCCTCGGCTGCGGAGCGCCCTTCGGCGATGTGGCGCTCGACCGTGCCGGCCGAGAAGTCGACGTCGCGCGCGGCCGTCTCGCACTCCGAGCCCTGGCGCACGATGCGGGTAATGTCGGGCGCGGCGTCCTTGTCGCCCATCAGCTGGATATAGGTCGGCCACTGGCGCACCTGGTCGGCCTGGGCCGGCGAGGTGGCGTAGGCCAGAATGCCCTCGACCAGCTTGCGCCAGTCGCGCAGCAGCGCCGTGTGGGCGTCGTCGCGCCGGATCCGCTCGGCGTAGACGATCTCGTCGCGCCGGCCCAGCACCTCCATCAGGTTGGTCGGTAGCGCCTTGGCCTCCGGATACAGGTCGACCACGATCACGCGCTTCCTGGCGCTGCCGCAGTGCGTGGCCAGCAGCTCCAGCGGCGAGTTGCTGACGATGCCGCCGTCCCAGTAGTGACGGCCGTCGATGGTGGTCCAGGGGAAGCCCGGCGGCAGGCTGCCGCTGGCCAGGATGTGCTCGGGCGTCAGGTTGTCGACGTAGCTGTCGAACACCGCCAGGCGGCCGCTTTCGACGTCCACCGCGCTGACCAGCAGGCGCACTGGGCTGGTCTTGAGCGCGCCGAAGTCGACGTAGTCGGCGACCAGGGCCTTGACCGGCGACGGGTCGTACAGGCTGGTCCACGACGCCGGCGGCCCGTCGCCGAACCGTTCCTCCAAACTTATGCAAATCTAACCGGAATTAGCTTTGCGGTTGGATTCCTGCTTCGCCGGAGCCGGTTTCACCTCGCATTGCTGCAAGGCCAGAGCCTTCTCCTCCACAGGCCGACACGGTGGAACTCACCGCCATGTTCCTCAGGTTGATCGCTGCGTTGACGTCCCGGTCGTGCAATACCCCGCATCCGGGGCAGGTCCAGTGCCGGTCCGCCAGCGCAAGCTGGCCTAACCGGGCGCCACAACCTGAACAAGTCTTGCTGCTGGGGTACCAGCGGTCGACGAT
>NZ_JASNRA010000034.1 GCF_030411955.1 Massilia sp. YIM B02443 | reverse complement strand
TTGTCCCCTATTTGGATGTCCATGAAACCCGGACCATCTCACACTGACCCTGTTGGTACTGTTGGTAGGCTGACCCTGTTGGTATTTTTATTCGTCGAGCAGATCGGCTCGCGGCCGTCCCCACTGCGGCACCGGCGCCGGACACGCCTGAGCCGCCATGTCCGCATATGGCAGCGTCGAAAAATTCGGCGCATCCGCCGGCCCGAAGCGGATGTCGGTGGCCTTGCCGTCGACCAGCGACGGCACCCGCGCGAAGCGCAGCCAGGCGTCGAAGTGGCAGTTCTCGCTGCGCAGCGCGCGCAGTGCGGCCAGGCTATTTCCTTCGCGGTACTTCCACGACAGCGCCTTCGGATCGGTCTCCGGCTCGCCGCCGAAGCGCGCTGGGCAGGCTGCTACGCTGGTCACGCCGGGCGCCAGGCTCAGCACGCCGATGCGCACCGCGTAGCTGCCCGCCGCATCGTCGCGCGTGATCGCGGCGAACGACCAGCACAGCGGATTCGAGGGGAAGGCCGATAGCGGCAGGTCCAGCACCCGGCTGCCTGGCTCGGCCTTGACCAGCGCGGCGCGGATCTGCCCGCGCGCCTGGTGCGCGGCGCCGGCCTGGATCGCGACGAAGCCGACGCATGCCAGTAGTGCGGTGGTCAATCCTGCCGTCGCGCTGCGGCGCATCGCCAGCGCCACCGCACCCGCCAACACCAGCAGGGCGGCGAGCGAACCCCATTGCAGGAAGCCGAGCCAGGCGAACAGCAGCGACGCCGTCACGATCAGGCCGGAGAATAGCCAGCGCAGCGACCGCCGCGGCGCCAGCAGCGCCAGCGCTACGCCGAGCGCGGTCCAGAACACCGGCTCGATAATAAAGATCAGGTCGCCATACAGCCAGCGCGAATCGAAGGGGTGGAACGGGTGCACGCCATACACATTCAGGGAGTCGAACGTCAGGTGCAGCACCATGCCGAGCAGGCCGGCGCCCAGCGTGGCCCAGCGCGCCACCCGGTCTTCGCGCAGCAGGCGCCGCGCGCCCGGCCACAGCAGCCACATCAGGCCGAGCAGCAGCGCCAGCTGGGGCAGCGCGTACAGCAGCGTGTGGGTATGGCCGCGATGATGCAGCAGGTAGCCCAGCGGCGGCGCCAGCAAGGGCGTGAGCACCAGGTCGAGGTCGGGGAAGTTGCTGGCCAGCGCGCCGGTGGTCAACAGCAGCCGGTGCCGGGTGCGTGCATTCTGAGAATTGGAGGCCGGCGGCAGGGCGCGGTCGACGATTTCGCCAAGCGCCAGGCCGACCAGGGAGTGGGTGAGATTGTCCATCCTGCAAGCTTACACCCCCCCCGCAAGCTTTTGATTCAAATCATGGTTTCTTCGGCTATTTCTTGCCAATGAAGCGGGCAAACCGGGACATCGACAGTGCTGTCCAGTTCCGCTCGACAATACCCATGTTGACCAGACTCAGCCATATTTGATGCAAGTCAAAGATTCGCCGGAGGCAGGTCAATAGACTGGCGTCAGTCCGTGTCACTTTGCAGTTTCGCAAAGCGGCCACCTGTCGGAGTCACATCGTCATGCTCGTTGAAGAATTCTCAGCCACCAGCCCCATCCCGTCACCCGCGCCGCACGCCGGCGCAACATCCTCGCCGCTCGCCGGCGCCCCGTTCCACGCCGTCGAATTCGACGCCGGCCTGCTCGGCCGCCTGGGAAAGTCCGGCCCGCGCTACACCTCGTATCCCACCGCCGACCGCTTCACGCCCGAGTTCGGCTACCGCGACTACCTGCACGCAGTGGCCGGCGTGCGCACCCGCGGCAGCAAGCGGCCGCTGTCGCTGTACCTGCACATCCCGTTCTGCGACACGGTGTGCTACTACTGCGCCTGCAACAAGATCGTCACCAGGCGCCGCGACAAGGCCGCCACGTATCTGTCTTACCTGAAGCGCGAGATCGAGATGCAGGGCATGCTGTTCGCCGGCATGAACGAGGTCGAGCAGCTGCACTTCGGCGGCGGCACGCCGACTTATCTGGCGGACGAGCAGATGGGCGACCTGATGGACCACATCCGGCGCAGCTTCCGCTTCGCGCCGGACAGCGTGGGCGAATACTCGATCGAGGTCGACCCGCGCACCGTGTCGGTCGAACGCGTGCACAGCCTGCGCCGCCAGGGCTTCAACCGCATCAGCCTGGGCGTGCAGGATTTCGACGCCGACGTACAGAAGGCGGTCAACCGCGTGCAGCCCGAACACGAGACGCGCGCCGTGATCGACGCCGCGCGCGCCGCGGGCTTCCGCTCGATCAGCATCGATCTGATCTACGGCCTGCCGAAGCAGACCATGGATACCATGGCCGCGACCCTGGACAAGGTGGTCGCCGCCGACCCGGACCGCATCTCGGTGTATCACTACGCCCATATGCCGCACCTGTTCAAGCCGCAGCGCCGCATCCTGGCCGCCGACATGCCCGACAGCGACACCAAGCTGCAGATGCTGCAGCTGTGCATCGAGCGCCTCGGCGCGGCCGGCTACGTCTACATCGGCATGGACCATTTCGCCAAGCCGGACGACGACCTGGCGGTGGCCCAGCGCCAGGGCCGACTGCACCGCAACTTCCAGGGCTACTCGACCCACGCCGACGCCGACCTGGTGGCCTGCGGCGTGTCGAGCATCGGTTCGGTCGGCGCCACCTACAGCCAGAACGTCAAGACGCTCGAGGAGTACTACGACATGATCGACCAGAACGAACTGCCGGTCCAGCGCGGCCTGCGCCTGTCGATGGACGATGCGCTGCGGCGCACCATCATCCAGAAGCTGATGTGCCAGTTCGAGCTGTCGATCCCGGCGATCGAGCAGGCCTTCCCGATCGTCTTCGACAAATACTTCGCCGACGAGCTGACGCAGCTGAAGGCGATGGAAGCCGATGGCCTGATCCGCGTCGATCACGACTGGGTGAGCGTGTCGATGAAAGGCCGGCTCCTGATCCGCAACGTGTGCATGGTGTTCGACCGCTACCTGGCCACCCGCAACGACGCCCCGCGCCACTCGCAGACCATCTGATGGTCGGCTGAACGCGTCTGTCCGGTGCGGGCGGCGGCCCGCGCGCAAGCCTTGCCGTGCCCGAACCGAAAGGAGTAACGCATGAGTGCAGTGCTGGCGGACGCGATCGCCGAGGCGGCGGCAAGACAGGCGCAGGGGCAGGGGCAGGCGGGCTGCTTCCATTGCGGCCGGCCGCTGGCGCCCGACACCTGCTGGCAAGCCACGATCGAAGGCAGCGCGCGCGCGATGTGCTGCGCCGGCTGCGCCGCCGCCGGCCAGGCCATCGCCGATGCCGGCTGCGCCGCCTACTACGCCACCCGCGCCGCCTTCGCCCCGCCCGCCACCTGCGCCGCCGAGCCGGAAGCCGGATCCGCATCCGCATCCGGTCCCGCCACCGGCCCGCGCGGCGAAGCCGAATTTACCGTCGATGGCGTGCGCTGCGCGGCCGGCGTCTGGCTGGTCGAACGCTGCATCGGCCAATTGACCGGCGTGCGCGCGGCGCAGATGGACCTGGCCGGCGGGCGCGTGACGGTGCGCTGGGACCCGGCCGCCTGCAGCGCCGACGCGATCCTGCAGCGCCTGCGCACGATCGGCCTGACCGCCTGGGCGGGCGGTGCGCCGCGCCACGGCGCCGGCCTGGAACGGGCGCGCCGCACCCTGCTGCGCCAGATGAGCGTGGCCGGCCTGTCGACGCTGCAGGTGACGATGGTCGCGCTGCCGGCGTGGCTGGTGGGCGTGGTCGAGGACGACGCACGTGGCGGCGGCGCCGACAGCGGCCCGGCCGAGACGATGGACTGGGCCGGCCTGCTGTTCGCGCTGCCGGCGCTGCTGTATTCCGCGCGGCCGTTCTTCGGCGGCGCCTGGCGTGGCCTGCGGCGCGGCGTGCCGGACGTCGACCTGCCGCTCGCGCTCGGAATCGGCGCTGCCTTCGTCGGCAGCTGCGCGGCGCTGCTGTCGGGCGCCGGCGAAGTGTATTTCGGTTCGGTGGCGTTGTTCATCTTCCTGCTGCTGGGCAGCCGCTACCTGGAGCTGGCGGCGCGGCGCCAGGCCGCCGGCGCGCTCGAACGACTCCAGCGCGGCCTGCCGCAATCGGCGCTGCGTCTGCGCGGCGACCCGCCGGCGCGCGACACCGAACCCGTTCCGGCCGCGGCGCTGCAGGCGGGCGACCTGGTGCTGGTGCAGGCCGGCCAGGCCGCGCCGGCCGACGGCGTCATCCACGAAGGCGACACCGTGGTCGACCTGGCGCTGCTCAGCGGCGAAAGCCGCACCCGCCGGCGCGGCCCCGGCGACACGCTGCCCGGCGGCGCGCTCAACGTCGGCCAGGCAATCGTGCTGCGGGTGATCTCGGGCGCCGGCGACAGCACGCTGGCGCTCCTGGTGCGCCTGGCCGAGCGCGCGGTGCAGGGCAAGCCGGCGCTGGCGCGCCGCGCCGAGCGCGCCGCCGACTGGTTCATGGGCGGCCTGCTGGCGCTGGCGCTGCTGGTGTTCTGCGCCTGGCTGCCGAGCGACGCCGCGCGCGCCTGGCAGGCCGCGCTGGCGGTGCTGGTGGCGGGCTGCCCGTGCGCGCTGTCGCTGGCCACCCCGAGCGCGCTGGCCGCCGCCACCGACCGCCTGCTGCGGCGCGGCGTGCTGGCCGTGCGCCCGCACACGCTGGAGACGTTCGACCGCGCCACCCACGTGGTGTTCGACAAGACCGGCACGCTGACCCATGGCCGCCCGGTGCTGCGCCAGGCGGTGCCGGTGGGCGCGCTCGGGGTCGACGCCTGCGTGCGCATCGCCGCCGCGCTGGAAGCGGACAATCCGCACCCGCTGGCAGCACCGATCCGGGCCGCCGCCGAAGCCGCCGAAGCGGCGGCGGGCGCGCACGAGGCCGGCGAGAAGGGTGACGCAGAGTGTGACAATGATGGAGAAGATGCGGCACCGCTGCTGGCCGAACGGGTGCGCTTCGTGGTCGGGCAGGGCGTCGAGGGTTGGGTCGGCGGACGTTGCTACCGGCTCGGCAGCGCATCCTGGGTCGAGGGCGTGGCCGGCGGCGTGGCGCGTGCGGCGGTGCCGGCCGGGACCACCGCGGTCTGGCTCGGCAACGCCGACGGCTGGCTGGCGCGCTTCGACCTGTGCGACGAGCTGCGTCCAGACTCCGGCGACGTGGTGCGGCGCCTGCGCGCGGCCGGCAAGACGGTGCTGCTGCTCAGCGGCGACGACCACGACACCACGCAGCAGATCGCGGCCCAGCTGGGCATCGCCGGCGCGCTGGGCGGCAAGCTGCCCGAAGAAAAGCTGAACTACGTGCGCCGCCTGCAGCGCCAGGGCGCGGTGGTGGCGATGGTGGGCGACGGCGTCAACGATGCGGCGGTGCTACGCGCGGCCGACGTGTCGTTCGCGCTGGGGCGCGGCGCCGAACTGGCGCAGTTGCATGCTGATGTGGTGTTGCTGAGCGAAGGCCTGCAGCCGCTGGCCGACGCCGCCGACACCGCGCGCCGCACGCTGGCGGTGATCCGCCAGAACCTGGCCTGGGTCACGCTGTACAACGTAATGGCGATTCCGGCGGCGGCGCTGGGCTTGCTGCAGCCGTGGATGGCGGGGATCGGCATGGCGGCCGGGTCGGCGCTGGTGGTGCTCAACGCGCTGCGCCTGCGCGCGGACTGACGCCGGCCGCATCGAGCGCACGTGCCGGCGTCAGGATGGAGCATATGGCTACATCGTCGGGCCGCGGCCGATGCCGCTTTCTTTCTCGATGCGGTCCTGGCATGCGATACAGAAACGCACGGTCGGGGTGGCGAGCAGGCGCTCGTCCGGGATCTCGCAGCCGCACGACTCGCAGATGCCGGCGCCGCCGTTGGCGAGCTTGCCGAGCGCGGCGTCGATTTCGTGCAGGGTGTTGGTATCGTGCTCGGCCAGGTGGGCTTCGTCGTGGCTGATCATCTCGGCGGTGGGGCGGTCGTCGCCCGGCACCGTGTGCGCGCCGGGGGCGATCGACGGCGCGTCGCCTTCATCGGCATCGGTGCGCGCGCGCACCGCGCCCAGCAGGTCTTCACGCGCCTGCTGCAGGCGCTGGCTCATTTGTTCGTGGACGGATTGCGAAAGCGGCATGGCAGGTTCCTTTGTGCTGTGTTCATACTCGATCATGCCGGGCGCGGACGAGCGCCGCCCGCGCTTCCGGCAGCGGAAGCTTCTTGCCAATCAGTCTAGCCGATCGGCGCCGGATCAAGCGCCAGCTTGGCGCGCCGCGCTGCCGAAGCGCGCGATCACGCGCACGTAGACCAGTTCGGCCAGCAGTTCGACCAGGGTCTGGGTGACGATCACCGCCGGCAGCAGCGGCAGCGCGCCGGGCACGGCCAAGGCCAGCGGCAGCACCACCAGCGAATTGCGGGTGGCGCCGCTGAAGGCCACCGCGCGCCCGGCCGGCGCGGCCAGGCGGAACAGGCGCGCCACCAGCCAGCCGGCGAGCGGGGCCAGCAGCGCGAAGGCGGCGTACAGCGGCAGCACGCCGAGCGCCGCGGCACGCGCCTGGCCCAGCTGCGGAACCACGGACGCCACCACTACGAGCAGCACCAGCGCGGTGGCCGGCACCGGCAGCAGGCCGAGCAGGGCGCCGGCGCGCGCCGCGCTCGGGTTGCGCGCGGCCGCGAACTGCACCAGCGCCGCCAGCGCCAGCGGCGCCGCGATCAGCCAGATGAACGCGTCGATGAAGGGGCCGGGCTGGACCAGCGCCGCCGCCGCGTCGCCCAGCAGCAGGCGCAGGTACAGCGGCAGCAGCGCCATCTGCGCCAGCAGCAGCACCGGCGTCGCCGCCAGCAGCAGGCGCGCGTCGGCGCGGCCCAGGTGGGCGAACGTCACCACGTAGTCGATGCAGGGCGCCAGCAGCACCAGCAGCACGCCCAGCTGCACCAGCGGTTGATCCGGCGCCAGCGGCAGCAGGATTGCCACCAGCAGCGGGATGACGACGAAGTTGGTGACCAGCAGGGCGCCGATGAAGTGCCCCTGCGTGAATGCCCGCCCAAGCTCCGCCAGCGGCACCTGCAGGAAGGTCACGAACAGCATCAGGGCCAGCGCCGGGTTGACCAGTGCTTCGAGCGCAACGGTGCCCGGCACGACAAGGGCGGCCAGTGCGGCGACCGCCACGGCCGTGAAATAGATGGCGACCTGGCGCTGTTCGAGCGTGTCCCTGAGCTGCTGCATGCGGTGTCCCGTGGTGGTGGTGGTCGGCATTATACGAATCTGCTCGCCGCCGGGCGGCAAACGGCGCCGGCGCGGTCCGATGTTGTAAGATCGGCGCCGACATCCACCGTCGTCACAGGAGCGCCATGCGTAACACGTTCTACCGCAGTCTTTTCCTTTATTGGCTCGGCATCGCCGTCGGCGGCGTGCTGGCCTTCATGGTGCCGGTGGTCGGCTTCCCGTTCGGGATCGGCATGCTGCTGTATTTCGTGTATGCGATTCCGTACTGGCTATGGTTCGCGCTGTTCTTCCGCCGCCGCGAGCGCAAGTTCACGGCGTTCAACCTGAGCGGGCGCCAGTTCAACCTGGCCGTCGCCGGCGTCGGGCTGGCATTGCTGATGCTGTTCCTGCTGATCGGCTGGAAGGTGCTGGCCTGCTTCTGCGCGGTGCTGGTCTATGTGGGCGGAGAGATGGAGATCAAGGACCGCATCATCGCTGCCGGCGCCGGCAGCGATGCACTGGGGCGGGCGCGCCGGCGCGACCTCGAGGAATAATGTCTGGCGCATGATGGCCGTACGTACGCTGGCATACAACTGTTGCCGTTGTTGAACTGTTCACTTCCGTGCTACCTTGTCTATCAGCAATAAAGCACTTGTAGTGACTCGAGCCGTCCAACACCTACGACATTCCGAAAGAGATCCACGATGCCCGCTTCCCGCCTGCGCGCCGCCGTCGCCGCCCTGTTCCTGCCTGCCGCATTTGCCACCACCATCGCCGCCGCCGTTGTCCCGTCAGCGCACGCCGCCACGCCGGCACCAAGCGCCAAGGCCGCCGTCGCGCCGTACAAGGCGTTCGACCAGTGGGCCGACAAGTTCGCCGAGGACTGGGTGCGCCTGAACCCGCAGCTGGCGACGTCGACCCAGTATTTCAGCGGCGCCGAGCAGGCCAGGCTGGATCGCGAACTGACGCCATTGAGCCCGGCGTACCGCAAGAAGGTGCAGGACATGGCGCGCGCCGGCCTCAAGCGCCTGGACGGCTTCGCCGCCAGCCCGCTGGACGCGACCCAGAAGATCTCGGCCGCCGTGATGCGCTGGTCGCTGCAGAACGTGATCGCTAACGAACCGTTCGAGGACTACAACTGGGTGTTCTCGCAGTTCAGCGGGGTGCAGGTCAGCCTGGTCAACTACATGACCAACACCCACCCGCTACGCAACGCCCAGGACGTCGACAGCTACCTGGCGCGCCTGGACCAGGTGGGCACGCGCATGGACGAAGCGCTGGCGCGCGGCAAGGGCGCCGCCGCCAAGGGCTTGATCCCGCCGCGCTTCATCCTCGAGCGCGCCCAGTTCCAGGTCGACCACTTCCTGAAACCGGCCGCCGCCGAGAACGTGCTGGTGACCTCGCTGACCGAGAAAACGGCCACGATGAAGGACCTGACACCGCAAGCGCGCCAGGCCGCCATCGCGCGCGCCACCCGCATCGTCGAACAGAAGGTGCGCCCGGCCTACACCCGCGTGCAGGCGCACCTGGCGGAGATCCATCCGAAGACCGGCGACGTGGCCGGCATCTCGCGCCTGCCGGGCGGCGACAAGGCCTATGCCCGCGCGCTGGAAAACTTCACCAGCACCAAGCTGACCGCGGAGCAGATCCACAATATCGGCCTGCGCGAAGTGGCGCGCATCGAAGCCGAGATGGACAAGCACCTGCGCGCGCAAGGCCTCTCCGAAGGCGGCATCGAAGAGCGCATGAAGCAGCTCGATGCGCGCTTCCAGCCGAAGGGCGAAGGCGACCCGCGTCCCGCCATCATCGCCAGCTACAACGAGATGGTGCGCGACGCCGAGCGGCGTAGCGCCTCGCTGTTCAACCTGAAGCCGCGCGCGCCGGTGGACGTGCGCCGCGTGCCGCCGCTGACCGAGCCGTCGGCCGCCGCCCACTACACCATGCCGGCGCCGGACGGCAGCCGTCCGGGCATCTTCTGGGTGCCGCTGCGCGGCCCGACCTTCGACATGATCCGCATGCGCAGCCTGGCCTACCACGAGGCGGTGCCGGGCCACCACTTCCAGCTGGCGATCCAGCAGGAACAGACCGGCATTCCGAAATTCCGCAGCCAGCGCATCTTCAGCGGCGGCAGCGCGCACTCGGAAGGCTGGGCGCTGTACACCGAACGGCTGGCGGTGGAGCAGGGCTGGTACGAAGGCGACGTGCCGGGCCTGCTCGGCGCGCTCGGCTCGGAGCTGTTCCGCGCCCGCCGCCTGGTGGCCGACACCGGCATCCACACCAAGGGATGGACGCGCCAGCAGGCGATCGACTACGGCATGGGCGTGCAGGAAACCGAGCGCTACATCGTGTGGCCGGGCCAGGCCAACGCCTACATGATCGGCATGCTGCGCATCCTGGAACTGCGCCAGAAGGCGCAGGCGGAACTGGGCGACAAGTACTCGCTGCCGGCCTTCCACGACCTGGTGCTGGGCGCCGGTTCGGTGCCGCTCGACGTGCTGGGCGAGCTGGTCGATAACTGGATCGCCCAGCAGAAGAAGGCCTGATGGCATAGCGCAGCGACAGCGCTCGCTGCCTGCATTCCTGTCCAGCAGAACGCCATCGCCGCTTGCGCGGCGATGGCGTTTTTTTTGTCCGTCAAAAACAAGACGGCGCGTCCGCTTTCACGGTGACGCGCCGCCGGTCGTACGGAAAGATCCGCGCGACGATCAGAAAATCATCTTCAGCACACCGGTCACGACCAGCAGGCCGATGAGGAAGATGATCGCTACTGCCCACAATAAGATTTTCAGCATGTTGCTCTCCTGAGTGCTTGATGTGCCGACAATAGCAGAGTTGTCAAAAAAACAGCGCACTTGAGAAATACCCGCGCATGGTGGCTGTCATCCGAGGCGCGTCAAATGTGTTGCGTGGAATGCGAATGAGAATGATTCCTGTTTACATGGCTGTACATTCTTCGTAGAATCATTGCCTTCCAAGCAGTGTTTATACATTCGCATTCACCTGAAAGAGGCAGCTCCAATGAAAGCAATAACAAGCCGCAAGCATCCACAACGTCGCAGCCAGGCCGTCGGGACCGCCCTGGCCGCGGTCCTGCTGCCACTGGCCGCGCAGGCCAGCGAGCCGGTGACGCCAGGCGCGGCCGTCGAACCTGCCGTGGTCGAATCCACCGCTGTCGCCGGCCCGCAAACCACGGCCAAGGTCGAAGTGGCCGGCAAGAGCGACAACCCGTTCCGCGCCGAGTATGCCTCGTCGGCCAAGTACACCGAAAAACTGGTCGACACCGCGCAGACGGTGCAGGTGATCAAGAAGGAACTGTTCGAGCAGCAGGGCGCGCTGACCCTGACCGAAGCGCTGCGCAACACCCCCGGCGTGGGCGCCTTCTTCCTGGGCGAGAACGGCAACACCAACACCGGCGACGCCATCTTCATGCGCGGCTTCGACACCTCGCAGAGCATCTTCGTGGACGGCGTGCGCGACATCGGCTCGATCTCGCGCGACGTGTTCAACCTGGAGCAGATCGAAGTGCTGAAAGGCCCGGCCGGCACCGACAACGGACGCAGCGCGCCGACCGGCTCGGTCAACCTGGTCAGCAAGAAGGCCAACCTCAGCGACGCCGCCAGCGCCTCGGTCACCGGCGGCAGCGGCTCGCAAAAGCGCATCACCGGCGACCTGAACCAGGTGCTGAACGAAGAGCGCGGCATCGCGCTGCGCCTGAACGTGCTGGCCCAGGATTCCGACAGCGCCGGGCGCGACGTGGTGCGCAACAAGCGCTGGGCGGTAGCGCCGAGCGTCGGCTTCGGCCTGAATGGCGCGACGCGCGTGCACGTCGATTACCTGCACGTCGACCAGGACAATATTCCCGACGGCGGCGTGTTCGTGATCGGCCTGCCGGGCTACACCAGCCCGGGCCGGGTGCCGACCGGCAGCCCGGATCCGCGCACCTTCCTCAACGACGCGCCGCGCGTCGATCCGAAGAATTTCTACGGCTCGGTCGACGATTACGACGACATCAAGGCCGACATGGGCACCATCCGCGTCGAGCACGACTTCTCGCCGACCATGAAGCTGCAGAACGTCAGCCGCTACGGCAAGACCAGCCAGGACTACCTGTTGACCGCGTTCCTGACCAGCGCCGCCAACCTGTCCACGCCCAACCCGGCCGACCCGAACAGCTGGACCCTGGCGCGCAGCATCCGCACCGGCAAGGACCAGGAAAACAAGGTGCTCACCAATATGACGACCCTGACCAGCCAGTTCGGCACCGGCGCCGTCAGCCACACCCTGGTCGCCGGCCTGGAAATCACCAGCGAGCGCCAGACCACCTGGGGCCTGACCGGTCTCGGCACCATGCCGGCGGCGAACATCTACCATCCGAACCCGAGCGACGCCCCCACCGTGGCGCCGAACGTGCGCCGCACCGGCGCCTACAACGAAGGCGAAGTGGATACCCAGAGCCTGTACCTGTTCGACACCGCCAAGATCGGCGACAAGTGGATCATCAACGGCGGGGTACGCGTGGACCACTTCCGCGGCGACTATGCGGTGGTGGCGCTGACCAACAACGTGCTGACCAACACCCGTTTCAAGGTCGGCGACAACCTGGTCAACGGCAAGCTGTCGGCGCTATACAAGCCGACCGCCAACAGCAGCGTGTACGCCACCGTGGCCAGCTCCAAGCAGCCGCCGGGCGGCAACTTCACCGTGTCGGGCAACCTGAACAGCGCGCAGAATCCGATCTACGATCCGCAGAAGACCACGACCTATGAGATCGGTTCGAAACTCGACCTGCTCAAATCCAAGTTGTCGCTGTCGGCTGCGTTGTACCGCACCAAGGTCGAGAACGAGGTCGAGCAGGATCCGGTGGACAACCAGTGGTATCAGACCGGCGAGAAGCAGGTGCAGGGCGTCGAGCTGGGCGCGACCGGCGAGCTGGCGCCGCACTGGCTGGTCAGCGCCGGCTACACCTATATGGACACCAGCGTCGAGCGCGGCCGCAACGTGACCGCCTCCGGCGAGAACAGCCTGACCTACACGCCGAAGCAGGCCTTTACCGCCTGGACCTCGTACGATCTGCCATGGGGCCTGCGCATCGGCGGCGGCGCGCGGTTCAGCGACAAGCTGGCGCGCGGCACCGACGGCGCGGTCGGCACCCCGGCCTACACCGAGTCGTACTGGGTGTTCGACGCCATGCTCGGCTACAAGGTCAGCAACAACGTCGACCTGCGCCTGAACGTGTACAACATCGGCGACGAGAAGTACGTGGCGGCGATCAACAAGAGCGGCTACCGCTACACGCCGGGCACGCCGCGCTCGGCCAGCCTGACGGCCAACATCCGCTTCTGAGCGGTGTGCGGCCCCGCCCACGGGCGGGGCAGGTCAGCAGTGCGGCGTCTCGCCGGCGGGTCTGCTAAGGTGATCCGTATTGACGACATGGAGGCACCACATGGAACGCTTTCTCATCGTGTACCGAGGCGCGCCGGCCGGCGAGGGCGAAGGCGCCGTGCATCATCCCGAGGGATGGTCGGCCTGGTTCGACCGTCTCGGCGCGGCGCTGATCGACCGCGGCAGCCTGACCCAGGCCAGCGTCGAAGTGCCGAGCCGGCTGATCGGCCCCAAGCTGTCCGGCAGCTCGCTCAGCGGGTATTCGATCGTCGAGGCGGCGGACTTCGACGAGATCGTGCGGCTGGCGCAGGAGTGTCCGATCTTCGACGAGCGCGGTTCGGTCGAGATCGCGCGCCTGGTCGACCGGCCGGCCTGAAGGTGGCCGGCACGCCGGGCGACCGGCCGCGCCAGCTTGCTTTATACTGCGCCGACCATGCGCATACAGTTATTCTCGGACCTCCACCTCGAACGCTATCCCCACTTCCGCCCGCAGATCCTGCCCGGCATCGACGTGGTCGTGCTGGCCGGCGACATCGGTTCCTACCAGGAGGGCTCGCGCCTGGAAGACCAGGATTTCGGCCTCGAACGCTTCTCGACGCAGAATCCCGACCTGGCCGGCAAGCAGGTGCTGTTCATTCCCGGTAACCATGAGTTCGACGGCCTCGACTACGACGAGACCTACGCCCGCCTGCGCGCCACCTGCGAACGGCTCGGCATCACCTGGCTCGATCGCGAAGTGATCACCATCGGCCATGTGCGCTTCATCGGCACCACGCTGTGGAGCGACTTCGAAGCGCTGGCGCTGCGCGAGACCGATCTCACCAAGCAGCTACAGCAGCGCAACAAGGCGTTCCGCGCCGCCAACTACTACCTGGCCAAGAACACCACGCTCAAAGGTGGCGAACCGGTGCTGGCCGAAGGCTGGCGCGCGCTGGCGCTCGATTGTCAGGTGTGGCTGCGTTCGGCGCTCGACACGCCGTTCGACGGCAAGACCGTGGTCGTGACGCACTTCGCCCCGAGTCTGCTGAGCGCCGATCCACGCTATGGCGTCACGCCCGGCACGGCGGGGTTCTGCAATTCGATCGACGAATTGTTCAAGCAGGCCGACGTCTGGATGCACGGGCACCTGCACTGCATGAACGATTACGTGGTCGAGGGGCGCGACGGCGCACAGTCATGGTCGTGCCGCGTGGTCGCCAATCCGCTCGGCTACCTGAGCAAGGGAGAGCAGGAGGGGTATCGGCCCGAGCTTCTGATCGAGCTTTAGGCCATCCGCCGATTACTGCTTGACCAACTCGACGCGCCGGTTTTTCTCGCGGCCCGGTTCAGCGTCATTCGACATAACCGGCGCATACGGCCCTACACCTTTCGCACTCAAGCGCCTGGCATCGATCTTGTACTCCGTCGTCAGTACTTTGGCGACCGATTCCGCCCGCTTCTGCGACAAGTCCATATTGCGCGCCGCCGCGCCCTGGTTGTCGGTATGGCCGACGATATGCACCTTCAGGTTCTTATCCTGCTGCAGCAGCTTGCCCATTTCCGCCAGCGCCGCTTTGGAGTCCGGCTTGACCTCGGCCTTGTCGGTATCGAAGTAGACGCCATACACGGCGACCTTGCCTTCGGCGGCGATGCGGCGCGCCATATCGCCTGCGTTCAGCGTCGCTGCTACCTTGCCGGTATCCATCGGCTTGCCTTCGACGATTTGCAGCGAAATGCCGCCCATGTAATCGCGCAGCGGCGCGGCGACCAGCACGGCCACGTGCACCGGGCTGCCGTCGGGCCGGGCGCCCTGGGCCACCAGATAGCGTGGCTCGCCCAGGCCCGCATTGAACGAGTTATGGATGCCGGTGCCACCCTCGAGGAAACCATCACGCATCAGGTAGCTGGAGTTGTAATACGACTCGAGTGCGCCGCAGGCTTCTTTTTTCTCGCAGGAGTAAATCACCTTCAGGCCGGCCTGCGCGATCGCAGCCTGGTAGTTGCGGAATACTTCGAGTCCGGACCGGTCTTTCGGGAATACATAGGCAATGCGCGTATAGCTTCCTTCAGGTTTCAGCAGATTGTCGACCCGAATAGTGTTGTCCCTGAAGTAGGGGCGGCTGGCCGGCAGTTCGGCCTGGTCGTAGCGCACGGCGTTGTAACCGACCATCTTCGCTCCCTCGAAGCGCGACAGCAGAGGATGGTCTTTTCCTCCTTTTACTTCGCGCACATTCAGCTGGGCGAAAGCGGATTGCGAAACGGCGACGCAGCACAACAGGACGAACAACGGACGGACGCGCATGGATAATCCCCGTGAAATGGATGAGTGACCGATTATAGGCTGAAGGAAGTGTCAGCCGGTTTCAAGCGTTTCCGGGTAAGCACCACGCATATATCGCCCCGGCGCCATGCCGATATGGCGCGCAAAGGCGACGCTGAAGGTGCTTGCCGAGCTGTAGCCAACGAGCTCGGCCACCGCGGCGACGCTCTCGGTTCCCCGGCGCAGCAGGTCTTTGGCCAGCGCCATGCGCCACGCCAGCAGGTATTCCATCGGCGCCATGCCGACGGCGCGCTGGAAGCGTTCGAAGAAGGACGAGCGCGACAGCGCCGCCTCGCGCGCCAGCTCCACCACCGTCCAGGGATGCGCCGGCGCCTCGTGCAACCGGCGCAGGGCCCCGGCCAGGCGCGCATCGGAAAGGCCACGCAGCAGGCCGGGCGAGGCTGCGGGGCCGGCCGTCGAGCGCAGCGCCTCGATCAGCAGCACTTCGAGCAGGCGCGTCATCACGACGTCGCGCGCGGGGCGCTGTTGGCGCGATTCGTCGCGCACCAGTTCGACCAGCGACGCCAGGCGTGGCGCGCCGCGCACGTGCACCAGGCGCGGCAGCAGCGAGACCAGCAGCGCCGCGTCGGGCGAACCGAACACGCAGTGGCCGATGATGAAGCGCACGTCCGCCGGGCCGTCTTGCGCGCCATGGCGAAATTCGCCGGGACCGATTTCGGCCGGCAGCTTGCCGAACGCCGCCGCGTCCGGGGCTTCGCTGCTGGTCATCTCGAAACCGTGCGTCGCCGGCACCAGCACGAAGTCGCCCGCCTGCAGCGCGATGGCCCCGGCGTCGTCGAGCGCCATCCGGCAGCCGCCTTCGAGGATGACGCAGTACCACGGCGAGCCACCCTCGCTACGCCGCACGCCCCAGCGGCCGGCGCCGGAGACGACTTTTGTAAACCGCACGCTGGGCTGGAGGAGGCCAACCACCTCGGCCATTGGATCGGTCATCGCTGGACGCTCGCGAAAGTTTTATGGATTGCCGATTGTAGGGCGTCCGGGCGCCGTCGCCTATCGTAGCGGTACTGCAACCAACCACAGGAGTCCCGTCATGAAAACCGTCCTCATCACCGGATGCTCGTCCGGCTTCGGCCTTGAAATCGCGCGCCACTTCCTGGCGCAAGGCTGGAGCGTAATCGCCACCATGCGTACGCCCGATGCCACCCTCTTGCCGCCATCCGAGCGCCTGCGCGTGCTGGCGCTGGACGTCACCGACGCCTCCAGCATCCGCGCGCTGCTGGAGGCGGCCGGCCCGATCGACGCGCTGGTCAACAATGCCGGCATCGGCCTGCTGTATCCGCTGGAAGGCGTGTCGATGGACGTCGTGCGCGACGTGTTCGAGACCAACACGCTTGGCCCCATCGCGCTGACCCGGGCCGTGCTGCCGGCGTTTCGTGCGCAGCGTGCCGGCGTGATCGTCAACGTCACGTCGGCCGTCACGCTGGCGCCGCTGCCCTTGCTGTCGGTGTACACGGCCAGCAAGGTCGCGCTCAACGCATTCACCGAGTCGGTGGCGCTGGAGCTGGAACCGATCGGCATCCGCGCGCGCCTGGTGCTGCCGGGGCGCTCGCCCACGACGCGCTTCGGCGCCAATGCGCGCGGCCGCATGCAGGCCGAGACGCCGGCGGAATATGCGCCGCTGCTCGACGCCGTGTTCTCCGACAGGGGCGGCGACGCTCCGGTGACCGAGGCGCGCGACGTGGCCGAAGCGGTGTGGCGCGCGGTGACCGATCGGGCGGCGCCGATGCGCATTCCGGCCGGGGCGGATGCGGTGGCGATGGCGCAGGCGGTGTGATGTCGCCGGCGACGGCGGCAGCCCTACGCAGCCGTCTGCCGGTATTCCTGGAACACTTGCTCCATGAAGTCCACCACCGCGCGGATCCGCGCGCTCGAACGCAGGCTGCCGGGCATCGACAGCCAGATGTCCTGGTCCAGCTCCGGGATATGCGGGATCGCGGCGACCAGGTGCTGCTGGTCGGCCGCCAGGAAGGTCGCCAGCACGCCCAGGCCGGCGCCGTGGGCGACGCCGTCCAGGATGCCGAGCCCGTAACTGCAGCGCATCCATGGCGCCGGCGCGCCGGGCAGGGCGCGCAGCCAGCGGTCGGACTGGAACTCGGCGCGCGGCTCGTCGAAACCGACGAACGGCAAGCTGGCCCAGTCGCGGGCGGCCAGTGCCGCCGCATGGCGCGTGGCGACGTCCTGGCTGCAGAACAGGCCAAAGGACAGGGTGCCGAGCTGGCGCGTGACCAGGTCGAGCTGTTCGGGACGGTAGGGGCGGATGGCGATATCGGCTTCGCGCCGCGCCAGGTTGTAGGGGCGGTGCGAGGTGACGATCTCGACCTCGACGTTCGGATACACCTCATGGAAGCGCGCGAAGCGGGTGGTCAGGAAGTAGGACAGCCATTCGTCGGTATTGATCCGGACCAGGCCGGAAGCGGCGTGCGCGTCGCGGCGGTCGCGCGCGTGTTCGATCTGCAGCGCGATCTCGTCCATCTGGCCGGCCCATGCAATCACGTCGGCGCCGAACGGCGTCGGCACGCACCCGCCCTGGAAGCGTTCGACCACCCGCTGGCCGAGCGCCGCCTCGAGCTCGTCGAGCCGGCGCGACAGTGTGGCGGCGCTTTGGCCCGCCTTCCGAGCCGCGCCGCGCAGCGTTCCTTCCTGCGCGATCAACAGCAGCAACCGCAGGTCATCCCAATTCGTGTGTTTCATATCTGGAGCATGATGCCTCGATTTTGACGCTATGCCTACATATATCGCGTATGCGATCATGCTGCCTGGATATTTGCAGCGCTACCGACCCAGTGTGCTCGCAATCTTTGCAACCACCGACCGGCGCCGGCATTGTGCCAGCGACCGATCGCAGAAAGATCAATCGACATGCGCACCTTCCGCGACCGCGTTCGCCACGCGCTCCTGTTCGAAGCCGTGGCCCTGGCCATCTTCATCCCCGGCTCCGCCGCGCTCTTCGACCAGCCGCTCGACCACATGGGCGTGATCGGCATCGCCTCGGCCACCATCGCCACGCTGTGGAACTTCGTCTTCAACGTCGGCTTCGACCGCGCCATGCTGCGCCTGCGCGGCAGCATCGAGAAGACGATGCCGATCCGCGTCGCGCACACGTTGCTGTTCGAGGCCGGGCTGGTGGTGATGCTGATCCCCTTGATCGCCTGGACCCTCGGCATCGGCCTGTGGGCGGCGCTGCTGATGGATGTCGCGATCGTGATCTTCTACCTGGTCTACGGCTTCCTGTTCAACATCGTCTACGACCGGATGTTCCCGGTCGCAGCCGTGGCGACGCCGCGCAGCGCTTAGTTCACCTGCGTGTGCGGTGCGCCTGCGCGCACGACACCACCCCCGCCACCAGCAGCGCCAGCGCCGCCGCCTCGAACGCGGTCGGCCAGCGCGCTTCCCACATCAAGCCGTAGGTCGCCGCGAAGATGGTCTCGAACACGATCATCTGGCCCATCAGGCTTAATGGCAGCAGGCGGCTCGCATGGTTCCACAGCGCGTTGCCGACCACCGAGCAGAGCAGGGCGACGCCGCTCACCACTGCGCCGAACCAGATCCACTCGGGCACGGCGTGTTGCCCCGGCGCCAGCACGAAGGCGGGAATCGCCAGCAGCAGCGCCTGCACCCCCGTGATCACGCCCACCAGCAAATTCCACTCGTGGGCCGAGACGCCGTCGAGCCGCGCCAGCCAGCGGCTGTTGTACACCGCGAAAAAGGTCCACGACACCAGCGCACCGACCGCGCACAGCAGGCCGAGGGGAGAGCCGCCCGCGGTCGAGACCGATTCCCAGCCGATGCAGGCCAGCCCGGCGCCGCTGAATAGCAGCGACGGCAGCAGGCGCCGCAGCGGCACCGCGCCGTGGTCGCGGCTGCCCACCAGGGTGACCGCGATCGGCAGCAGACCGATCACGATCGAGGCCATGGCCACGCCGCCGCGCTGCACGGCATTGGCCAGGAACATGTAGTAGACGATGTTGCCGCTGACGCTAAGGGCCAGCAGTGCGCGCCAGGCGCGCCAGTCGAGGCTGCGCCATAGCCGGCGCCAAGCGGGCATGATCAGCACGGCGGCAATCAAGCCGTACGCCAGGTAGCGCCCGGCCGACAGTTGGGTCGGCGAGAAGCCGGGCACCAGTTCGGGCGCGAGGAAGACCAGGCCCCACAGGGCGCCGGCGGCAACGCCGGCGCCGATGCCGAGCCATGCAGCCGGGATGGCGGTGGTGGAAAAGGTGCGGGTGAGCATTGTGTGAATCTCCTGGTGACAGCGAGATTCTCACCGCAACGTGCGGGCGTGGTCTTGTCGCGGACTACTGCGTTTTTGACGCGATCTCGCGCGATGACAAGTGCGCCGACACGCGCATGGTCTCATTCGGTCTGGGAATACGGCCGTTGTCATGGCCCCTGGACTGAGTCTTTGGACCTCCGCTATAGACCCATACCAGACATTGCGCAAACCTGCTTTGCAGGGTTGCCGGATGGCGAGCGCGGTAACGTGGCCGCGCGATAGCTTGTACAGCGCCTCGCCGATCACCCATATGTCGCGTCAATGGATCAGGGCTGAGCTCGCGACGACCGTCCAAAGGAACAGCGCGCCAATCGCGACAACACTCAGGATGTGCGCAATCCGCGACGCATGCAGCGCCTTGTGTTGCTTTTCGACGTCCGCGGCAATTGTTGCTTCACGCGCTGCGATTGATGCGAGCTTGATGTCGAGTTCCGAAAGCAGCGTTTCCAATATATTGATTTTACCGAGCGTGTTTGCATCGCTTGCGATCAGGCGCTCGTCTACGCGCTTGCCGAGCGCCAAGTATGCATCATTGAACCGAGCTTCTTGTCTGGACGAGGTCGCTGACCATGTCTGCAGGGCCGACTGCAGTCGCCTGTCGAATGTGCTTGCCAGATCCTCATGTGCGGCCAACATGCGCTGTTCGGACGCAGCCAGCTGTTCAGCCGCGCTTGCGTCGCTGGTTACCAATCGGTCCTCGATCGCGCCCGACAGGTGTACGTGCGACGCCAACATGCGCTGCTCGGACGCAGCCAGCTGTTCAGCCGCGCTGGCTTCGCTGGTTGCCAATCGCTCCTCGATCGCCTCCGACAGGTGGGCGTGCAACGCCAACATGCGCTGCTCAGACGCGGCAAGTCGTTCGACGGCGCTGGCTGCGCTTGTTGCCAGGCGCTCATCTACACGTCGATCACGCGTAACCTGCGCATCTGTGAGATCAACGAACTTATCGGCCAAGACCTTCGACCAATCGCATTTGATGACATGCAGTCGTTCGTCGACGGTGGCTGCAATCTGCTCATACGACGCCAGCATACGCTGTTCGGACAGGGCAACCTTCTCGATACATCTCATGAGTTCGCCAGCTTGCGCATGCGTCAGCTCGGTGGCTTTCGCGAGTGCCGCAACTGCCTTGTTGAACTCGCGCTGGTTGCGCTCCAGGCCATCTTGCTGGGCTTTGATCTGGACGTTTTGTCGCTCGATGCCGCGCGCCTGATCCGTGAGCGCCAGCTGCTGATCTTGCAGCACGCCCTGCTGCCCGTGCATGATCTTCGCCATCGCTGTGTTAAGGATCAGCAGCTTCGACGACAGCGAAGACAGCCAGCGAACATTCTTGTCCAATGCGACCTGAGCGTCCTCGATTTTGTCGTCCTGGTCGTTCCACATATTTGATAGGAAATTGCTCTCCTTTTTCTGCTGGCGCAGTGCATTCAGCTTAGCCGCGGCAGAATCCAGAGTCGTTTTTGCCAAGTTCATTTCGGCGACCAACTGAGACACATTGCTATTCTTTAGAATGCTTTCAGGGACTGCGACGCGAGAAAAGGCTTCGACAATTTGCAGGTCGCTCACTTCCGTTTCTTTCAGAGAGACGTCTGATCCCGCCACTTTGTTGGGAAATGGCGAGACAGGTATGGATGAACTGGACATTTTTCTGGGTGAGTTTCGACGTGTTCGGAAAGTCGGCAAGATCTATATACGATTACATCGTTTTCAAGAATCGCTCGATGTCGCGTTGGGATACTTCGATATAGGTCAGCATGGCCGAGGTGCTTTCAACCAGCGACGCGGTGTCTGCATTGGTTGCTTGTAAGCTCAACAGGGTGACGTTGGCATCGTTGCTTGCTGCCCCGAACGACGACCCAATGTCTTTGTATAGTTCGATCGAAGTCGCGTAGCTTCTGATGTTCGCCAGCGACATGCCGATCTGCTCTTCCATGGCGCAAGCAAAGCTCCCCGTCTGCTGAGCGTCTTCGATCAGTTCGTCGAGACGACGCTCATCTCCTGCATCAGAAAATTTATCGAATAGACGGTCGATCTGATAAGCCATCAAAGCTGACAGCAGTCCAACCATGATGGCGACCAAGACTGGCGCAACCATATCGGCAAGAGGTTTGAGCGGCGCTATGGCGGCCATGAACGTGATTGCGCTCTGTTCGATCATGACGCCCAATGATGTGATGACAATGGTGGTCAAGATCTTCAGCCCTTCCCGGGTCGCATCGCTCCGACTCATGTGCTTCGGAGGAAAGGCGATGAGCTTGAACGCTTTGAAAAGCCCTGACAGGCCGTCGCGTATGACGCGCACGAGCTTTTCACCCGTCGTAACGAATGAGTTGATTACGAATGTTAGCAAGTTACTCATGAACCCGCTAACGCCTCCTTCAAACAGGGCGTTGAATGCGTCGGGTAACTTCTTCGCGACAGAGCGCGCTACCCGTCCAAGACGCTCGCCGATCTCGCCCAGAAGGTCCTTGGTGAGCGAGAAGCCCTCTTTGATCATGGCTTTGAATTCATTGAACAATCCGTTGACCAGCTCGGTCAAGAGAATGCCCACTGATTGCTTCAATCCCATCGTCAACGCCTGCTTGCCGCCGGTTGCAAGGAGCTCGCCACCCTGTTTTTTCATCAAAGATGAGTTTGTCTCACCATCGAATTTTTCTTTTGATTCGGCGTGCTTTTTGGCGACAGCATTGGGATCAATCGCAAAGCGCTCGGCGTTGGTCTTTTCTAAGTCGGTCGTTGACGCCTTCGCGCTCCACTCATTGACATCGTGGTCTTTCTTGGAACGGTTAATCGAGATATCGGTGATTGCCAAGTTCGCGTCGTCATTGACCAATACCTTGATCTTCTCGACGGAGACCTTTCCGTCTTTAACCTCTCCAAGGGCCAGCCTCATTTTCGGGTCGGTAGCAACGGCCTTGATGGGCGTGAAATGATCCAACTCTGGCTTGGACGACAGCGCTTCATTGGTGTATTCATCTATGCCTCGTGCGATACGCTCATCGCGCTTTGCATCCCACTGTGTTTGCGACAGTTCAAATTGGCTTCTGTCATACGCCTCCGACAAGGACTCATACAGCGCCTTGTCGTTTTCATTGGCGACTACGCCCTTCTCGAAATTGTGAACAGTGGTGACGTTGCCGCCAGCCTGGTCGGCGAACATTGCCGGAGAGAGCCCAAATGGCCCAATGAGTTGGGAGAAAACATGCTGTTGGCACTCCTCGAACAATGCGTCGAGTCGCTGCTGCTTGAGTTGCATGTTGGATTGAGCCATGTTGCTCCTTGCGCGGTCGAAATGAATGCCCAGGCTGCGGCCATGTCGCCGAGCGGAAGAAGTGATTCTACCTTAGCAAGTTTATTTTTATTAAGTATTGCAAATAGAAAGCTTGTAGTCTCCCGCCCGTCCAAGCAACCGCACCGACTGGCGCATGGCGCGCCGATACGCCGCCGGCGTGGTATCGAACGCCTTGCGCATCGCGCGCGTCAGGCTGCTCTGGTCGGCGAAGCCGGCGGCCAGCGCAATCTCTGCCACGCTGCGCGTGCCTTCCGCAAGCCACTCGCGCGCCCGCTCGAGGCGGCAGCGCAGCAGCCAGTCGTGCGGACTGGTATCCAGCTCATCGCGGAACAGAACATGCAGCCGGCTCACGCTCACATGCGCCGCCTGCGCCATCGCCGCCGTGCTCCACGGCAGTCCCGGCTCGGCCTCGATGCGCGCCAGCAGCGCCGCCAGGCGCGACACCGGCCGCGTTTCGTTCAGCACCAGCGTATCGAGCAGCAGCGGCACCCAGCCCTGCACCAGCGTCCCGGAAACTGGCGACTGGCGCGCCAGGATGCCCATGAAGTCGACCAGCTTGCGCGCCGCTGGCGCCAGCGGCGCGAACGGGCGCTCGAGTAGCGCCTGCCACGGTCCGCCGTCGAAGGCGGCGGCGTCGACGTCGACGATCAGCGAATGGTTCTCGGCCTGGCTCGACTGTGCATGCCAGGCGCCGGGCGCGATCAGCGCGCCGTGCAGCGGATCGAGCCGGGCGCGCCGGTCTTCGATGTCGAGCAGCACCTCGCCATCGACCGGCAGCACCAGCTGGGCGAACGCGTGGCGGTCGCCCCAGTGCACGCGGCCGTAGCTGCGCAGGTGGAGGTCGAGTTCGAGGGCGGGGTTCAATCGCATCGTCAATCCAGGAACGTCAAGCCATCGGGCTGCACACGTCGGCGCCCGAGGCCAGCGCCTTGAGCTTGGCCGGGTCGAGCAGGGTGACGTCGCGCTTGTCGACCGCGATCCAGCCCTGCTTTTTAAAACGCGACAGCAGCCGGCTGATGCTCTCGATGGTCAGGCCCAGGTAGTTGCCGATGTCCTCGCGCGACATGCGCAATTGAAAACTGTCGGCCGCATAGCCGCGCGTCGCGTAGCGCGCCGACAGGTTGACCACGAACACGGCAAAGCGCTGCTCGGCGCGCATGTTCCCAAGCAGCAGCATGACGTTCTGCTCGCGCGTGATTTCCTGGCTCATGATGCGGTGGAAGTGGCGCAGCAACGTTGGCACTTCGCCGAACAGTTCTTCCAGGCGCGCGAACGGGATCTCGCATACCTCGCTGTCTTCCAGCGCCACCGCGTCGCAGTGGTGGTTGCCGCTGATCGCGTCCATGCCCAGCAGTTCGCCGGCCATCTGGAAGCCGGTGATCTGGGCCACCCCAGCCGCATTCACCTGGTAGGTCTTGAAGTGGCCGAAGCGCACCGCGTACAGGTTGCGGAACGGCTCGCCCATCCCGTACAGGCGCTCGCCCTGCGCCAGCCGGCGGCGGCGGCCGATGATGCGGTCCAGGCGGTCGATGTCGGCGTCGGCCAGGCCCATCGGCAGGCATAGCTGGTGCATGCTGCAGGCGGCGCAGGATTTGAGGGCCTGGAGCGTGACGGCTGGCTGGCCGGGGGAAGGGGATGGCTGGAGCGGGTGCTGGGACATGAGACGCGGTCGGTCGATGCGGTGACCCCGCGATTATAGACGTGTTGGCGGTCCGTGCCCGCATCGGCTACCCGCCCGGGTGCGCGATTGGAACCGGTGCGGGCGCACTTGTCCAGAATGTGTCGCCCGTGCGCGACGGGCGATACAAATTTGCCATCGCCAATCGTGCGCCGAAAACGCCATGCTAGTCTCGCCACCTCCTGTCGAAGGCGAGGAGTAGACATGTTCGGCCTGAGTGCCCTGGATCTGGCGCGCATCCAGTTCGCGTTCACGATTTCGTTCCACATCATCTTCCCGGCGATCACGATCGGCATGGCCAGCTATCTGGCGGTGCTCGAGGGTTGCTGGCTGCGCACCAAGCGCCAGGTGTACGTCGACCTGTACCACTTCTGGATCCGCATCTTCGCGGTCGCCTTCGGCATGGGCGTGGTGTCCGGCATCGTGATGGCCTACCAGATCGGCACCAACTGGAGCGTGCTGTCCGAGGTCGCCGGCAGCGTGATGGGGCCGCTGCTCACCTACGAGGTGTTGACCGCGTTCTTCCTGGAGGCCGGCTTCCTGGGCGTGATGCTGTTCGGCTGGAACCGGGTCGGCCCGCAGCTGCACTTCGCCGCCACCTGCATGGTCGCGCTCGGGACCCTGATCTCGGCCACCTGGATCCTGGGCGCCAACAGCTGGATGCAGACCCCGCAGGGCTATGCCTGGGAAGACGGGCGCCTGGTGCCGGCCGACTGGCTGGCGATCGTCTTCAATCCCTCGTTCCCGTACCGCCTGCTGCACATGGTGGTGGCCGCCTACCTGGCCACCGCGCTGCTGGTCGGCGCGTCCGGCGCCTGGCACCTGCTGCGCGGCCGCGACAGCAAAGCCGTGCGCAAGATGCTGTCGATGGCGATGTGGATGATCCTGATCGCGGCCCCGATCCAGGCCGTGATCGGCGACTTCCATGGCCTCAACACCCTCAAGCACCAGCCGGCCAAGCTGGCGGCGATGGAAGGGCACTGGCAGAACGAACCGGGCGAGGCGGTGCCGCTGATCGTGTTCGGCATTCCCGCCATGGAGCGTGAAGAGACCCGCTACGCGGTCGAGATTCCCTACCTCGGCAGCATCATCCTGACCCATACATTGACCGGCCAGTTCCCGGGCCTGAAGGAATTCGCGCCGCAGGACCGGCCCAATTCGCTGATCGTGTTCTGGAGTTTCCGCGTGATGGTCGGCTTGGGCCTGTTGATGATCGCGCTCGGGGTCCTGGGCCTGTGGCTCAGGCGCGGCGGACGCATCTTCAACAAGCGCCTGTTCCTGCGCTTCGCGCTGGCGATGGGGCCGGCCGGCCTGATCGCGATCCTGGCCGGCTGGATCACCACCGAGGTCGGACGCCAGCCGTGGGTGGTGTACGGCGTGCTGCGCACGGCCGATGCGGTGTCGCCGCACAGCGCCGCCACGATGGCGCTGACGCTCGGCATGTTCATCGTGGCCTATGTGTTCGTGTTCGGCGCCGGCACCCTGTACCTGATCCGCCTGATCCGCAAGGGGCCGCAGCACTTCGCCGTGCAGCATGCCCCGGAGGGCGGGCCGGGAGAAGGGCGCACCCCGATGCGGCCATTGTCGGCGGCCGACACCCGCAACGACGACAGCGGCGACAAGGACGACCTCGCCGCGCAGGGTGCGGCCGGGGACGGAGCCGGGGCCAAGCTCGGCCTCGACACCCATCCGCAGCCTGGCGCCGGCGACCAGCGTCCCGGCCAGGACGACGACCACCCGAAGGGAAGCTGAACCATGGGCATCGACACCTCGATCATCTGGATCGTCATCATCTTCTTCGCCGTCTTCATGTACGTGCTGCTGGACGGCTTCGACCTGGGGATCGGCATGCTGTTTCCGTTCACGCCCAAAAAGCGCGACCGCGACACCATGATGAACACCGTGGCGCCGGTGTGGGACGGCAACGAGACCTGGCTGGTGCTGGGCGGCGAAGGCCTGCTGGCGGCGTTCCCGATCGCGTATTCGATCATCCTCTCCGGCCTGTACCTGCCGCTGATCTTCATGCTGATCGGCCTGGTGTTCCGCGGCGTGGCGTTCGAGTTCCGCTTCAAGGCCAAGGAGGGCGAGCGCCACCTGTGGGACAAGGCCTTCATCGGCGGCTCGGTGGTGGCGGCGTTCTTCCAGGGCGTGGCGCTGGGCGCCTTCCTGGATGGCATCGCGGTCTCGGGGCGCAGCTTTTCCGGCGGGCCGCTCGACTGGATCGCGCCGTTCCCGCTGCTGGCCGGCGTGGGCGTGATCATCGCCTACACGCTGCTGGGTTCCACCTGGCTGATCATGAAGACCGAGGGCGAGCTGCACGACCGCATGATCCAGGTCGCCAAGCCGTTCGCGCTGCTGCTGCTGGCGGCGATCGTGGCGGTCAGCATCTGGACCCCGCTGCGCTTCCCGCACGTGGCCGACCGCTGGTTCACCTTCCCGAACATCCTGTTCCTGGCGCCGGTGCCGCTGCTGGTGGCGTTGTGCATGTTCCTGCTGCTGCGTTCGTTGGGACGCAAGCCGTTCCGCCAGCCCTTCGTGCTGGCGCTGGCCCTGATCTTCCTCGGCTACAGCGGGATGGCGATCAGCATCTGGCCGCACGTGGTGCCGCCCGCGATCACGATCTGGGAAGCCGCGTCGCCACCGCAGAGCCAGGGTTTCGCGCTGGTCGGCACGCTGTTCATCCTGCCAATCATCCTGATGTACACCGGCTGGTCGTACTGGGTGTTTCGCGGCAAGGTCAAGGCCGATGCGGGGTATCACTGATGGCCATGCATAACGTGGGGAAACGGGAGTGGCTGCGCCGCATCGGCTGGATGGTGCTGTTATGGCTGGGTGGCGTCTTGACGCTCTCGGCCGTGGCATACCTGATCCGGATGGTCATGCACGCCGCCGGTATGCGATAGGCACAACTGTGCGCGCACAATTGTGTCATGCGACTACACTAATCATGAATCTTTTATAACTGGAGCACCATAGTGTCACCAACGAGTGCGCCCACCGAAGAACGCCCGACTGCGTTCGCCACCGTCAGCATGCCGGTGAAGCCCCTGAGCGGCGAAGACCAGGCCCGCGCGGACCTGTACGCCCTGCTGGCGCGGCTGTTCCTGGTGCCGCCCGACGCGGCGCTGCTGGATGCGTTGTCGGCCAGCGAGCCGATCCTGGCCCAGGGCGGTGACCTGGCCCTCGAGCAAGCCTGGGAACGCTTGAGCATGGCCTCCAGCGTCATGGATGCGCAAGCCGTGCAGGACGAATTCGACGCGCTGTTCGTCGCCATCGGCACGCCGCTCATCAATCCCTATGGCTCGCGCTACATCGCCGGCTTCATCAACGACACGCCGCTGGCCGAGCTGCGCGCCGACCTGGCGCGCCTGGGCCTGGCGCGGGTGCGCGGGGCCGGGGAGTTCGAGGACCACATCGGCGCCCTGTGCGAAACCATGCGCGTGCTGGTCGGCGGCGCGCCGGGCGTGCGGCCGCAGCCGGTCGAGCAGCAACGCTATTTCTTCGAAGTGCACATCGCGCCCTGGTACGAGCGCGCCATGCACGATATCGCCGGCGCCGACGGCGCCAACTATTACCGCCTGGTGGCGCGCCTGGCCGAGGCCTTCCTGGCGATCGAGGCAGACGCCTTCACGGTAGAGGAGCAGAGCAATGAAGCAGCATGAACTCGACGCACACGACGCCGAAACGAAACCCGACCCGGCCCGCCGCGGCTTCCTGAAAGCCGCGCCGCTGGGCGCGCTGCTGGTGGCGGCCGCCGCCCCGGCCGGCGCCGCTCCCGCCGCCGCGCCGGTGCAGCCCGACCCGAACATCAAGCGCGGCTACCACGAGACCGATCACATCCGGCGCTACTACCAGACCGCCGCTTACTGGTAAATCCCAGCCATAACGAGGAACCTGCATATGTCCCTGGTAAAGACCAGCCGCGAAAGCGGTGTCAAGCGTCGCCGCTTCCTGGCCGGCGCCGGTGTCGCCGTCGGCGCCGGCGCGCTGGCGCGCCACCTGCCGTTCAACATGATCGAGCCGGCCCAGGCCGACCCGGTGCCGAACACGCCGGTGCCGACCGAAGTGAAACGCACCGTGTGCAGCCACTGCTCGGTCGGCTGCTCGGTGGACGCGGTGGTGGCCAACGGCGTCTGGGTGCGCCAGGAAGCCGCCTTCGATTCGCCAATCAATATGGGCGCCCACTGCGCCAAGGGCGCCTCGGTGCGCGAGCACGCGTTCGGCGAGCACCGCCTGCGCTATCCGATGAAGCTGGTGGACGGCAAGTACCAGCGCATCTCGTGGGACCAGGCCATCAACGAGATCGGCGACAAGCTGCTGCAGCTGCGCCAGCAGGCCGGGCCGGACTCGGTGATGTGGATCGGCAGCTCCAAGCACAACAACGAGCAGGCCTATCTGCTGCGCAAGTTCGTTTCGTTCTGGGGCTCGAACAACTGCGACCACCAGGCGCGCATCTGCCACTCGACCACGGTCGCGGGCGTGGCCCAGACCTTCGGTTACGGCGCGATGACCAATTCGTTCAACGACCTGCACCACAGCAAGGCGGTGCTGTTCATCGGCAGCAATCCGGCCGAGGCGCACCCGATCTCGATGCTGCACTTCCTGCACGCCAAGGAACTGGGCGCCAAGATGATCGTGATCGACCCGCGCTTCACCCGCACCGCGCGCTTCGCCCACCACTACGTGCGGGTGCGCCCCGGCACCGACATCGCGCTGGTGTGGGGCATCGTCTGGCACATCTTCAACAACGGCTGGGAAGACAAGAAGTACATCGCCGAGCGTACCTACGGCATGGACGAGGTGCGCAAGGAAGTGGCCAAGTGGACTCCCGATAAAGTGTCGGACGTGACCGGCGTGCCGGAGTCGGCGGTGCGGATGGCGGCCGAGATGCTGGCCACGAATCGCCCGTCGTCGGTGGTCTGGTGCATGGGCATCACCCAGCACCACGTCGGCACCGCCAACGTGCGCGCGCTGTCGATCCTGCAGCTGGTGCTGGGCAATATCGGCATCCCCGGCGGCGGCGCCAACATCTACCGCGGCCACGACAACGTTCAAGGAGCAACCGACGTCGGCCCGAACGGTGATTCGCTGCCCGGCTACTACGGCCTGGCCGAAGGCGCCTGGAAGCACTTCGCCAGTGTCTGGGGCGTGGATTACGAATGGATCAAGTCGCGCTTCGGCTCCAAGGAACTGATGGAAAAGCCCGGCATCACGGTGTCGCGCTGGTTCGATGCGGTCAATGAAGAGAACAAGTACATCGACCAGCCGAGCAACCTGAAGGCCGTGTTCTACTGGGGCCACGCACCGAACAGCCAGACCCGCCTGCCGGACATGAAGGCGGCGATGCAGAAGCTCGACATGATGGTGGTGATCGACCCGTATCCGAGCATGACGGCGTCGATGCACGGCCGCACCGATGGCGTGTACCTGCTGCCGGCCGCTTCGCAGTTCGAGACGCAGGGTTCGTGCACCGCCTCGAACCGCTCGATCCAGTGGCGCGAAAGGGTGATCCAGCCGCTGTTCGAGTGCAAGACCGACCACGAGATCATGTACCTGTTCGCCAGGAAGCTGGGCTTCCACAACGAGCTGGTCAAGAACATCAAGGTGGTGCACAACGAACCGGTGGTCGAGGACATCCTGCGCGAGATCAACCGCTCGTGCTGGACCATCGGCTACACCGGCTGCTCGCCCGAGCGCCTGAAGCTGCACATGGAAAACAAGCACACCTTCAACCCGACCACGCTGCGCGCCGACTCGGGCCCGTGCAAGGGCGACTACTACGGCTTGCCGTGGCCGTGCTGGGGCACGCCGGAAATGAAGCATCCCGGCACCCCGATCCTGTATGACCTGAGCAAGTCGGTGGCAGAGGGCGGCCTGCCGTTCCGCGCCAACTGGGGCGTCGAGCACAATGGCGAGAGCCTGCTGGCGGCCGACGGCTCGACCAACAAGGACAGCGAACTCGACACCGGCTATCCGGAATTCGACCACGTGTTCCTGAAAAAACTGGGCTGGTGGGCCGAACTGACGCCGCAAGAGCAGGCCATGGCCGAGGGCAAGAACTGGAAGACCGACAATTCGGGCGGCATCATCCGCGTCGTCATCGCCCACGGCTGCGCCCCGTTCGGCAATGCGCGCGCCCGCGCCAACGTCTGGAACTTCCCCGATCCGGTGCCGGTCCACCGCGAACCGCTGGCCACGCCACGGCGCGACCTGGTGGCGCAGTACCCGACCTACGAGGACAAGGCCAACCACTGGCGCCTGCCGACGCTGTACAAATCGGTGCAGGCCATCGATTACTCGAAGGACTTCCCACTGATCATGACCTCGGGCCGCCTGGTCGAGTACGAGGGCGGCGGCGAGGAGACCCGTTCCAACCCGTGGCTGGCCGAGCTGCAGCAGAACATGTTCGTCGAGATCAACCCGCTCGACGCGGTGCAGATCGGCGCCCGCATCGGCGAGTACGTGTGGGTCGAGACCCCGACCGGCGCGCGCCTGAAGATGATGGCGATGGTCACCGAGCGGGTGCCGGTCGGCCTGGTGTGGATGCCGTTCCACTTCGGCGGCTGGTGGATGGGCGAAGACCTGGAAAAACACTATCCGGAAGGCGGCGCGCCGATCGTGCGTGGGGAGGCGGTCAATACCGGCTGGACCTACGGCTACGACGCCGTCACCATGATGCAGGAAACCAAAGTCTCGCTGTGCCGAGTCGTCAGAGCGTAAGGAGAAACCAGTATGTCCGCACGGATGAAATTCATTTGCGACACGGAGCGCTGCATCGACTGCAACGGCTGCGTGACCGCCTGCAAGAACGAACACGAACTGGCCTGGGGCATCAACCGCCGGCGCGTGGTGACCATCAACGACGGCGTGCCGGGCGAGCGCTCGGTCTCGATCGCCTGCATGCACTGCACCGACGCGCCGTGCCTGGCGGTGTGCCCGACCAACTGCATCTACCACACCGAGGACGGCATCGTCCTGCACAGCAAGGACCAGTGCATCGGCTGCGGCTACTGCTTCTACGCCTGCCCGTTCGGCGCCCCGCAGTTCGGCGAGACCGGCCTGTTCAACCACCGCGGCAAGATGGACAAGTGCACCTTCTGCGCCGGCGGCCCGGAACCGGACACCTCGGAAGCCGAATTCAAGAAGTACGGCCGCAACCGCATCGCCGAAGGCAAGCTGCCCGCCTGCGCCGAGCAGTGCGGCACCAAGGCGCTGCTGGGCGGCGACGCCAACGTCATCGCCGACATCTACCGCCAGCGCGTCGAGACGCGCGGCTACGGCCCCGAGCTGTGGGGCTGGAAGATCGCCTACGGCAAGCCGAAGCGCGGCGGCGAGATCAAGTCGAAGGGCAACCTGCCGCGCGTCAACCAGGACCTGAACGACTCGCAAAATCTCTCGGGGAGGCTGCCGACATGAAGCCATGCAAACTGATTACCCTTGCGCTGCCGCTGGCGTTGCTGGCCGGCTGCCTCGAAGTCGACCAGCATCCGCACTGGATCAGGGGCGAGTACGCCGGCAAGCCAGACAACCGGCCGCAGGACGTGCGCTTCCACAAGGATCGGCTGGCATGGTGGGCCACGGTGGAAAACCGCAACCAGAAGCAGAACGAATACAACCGCGCCAACCCCTGAGGAACCGACATGCGAGCGAACCCGATGTTAGTGCGCGCCGTCATGGCTCTGTTGCTGCTGATGGCGGCGGTAGTGATGGCGCCGGCGGCCTGGGCCGACGGCAAGCACAAGGAAGCGCGGCCGGCCTATGCCGAAGAGCAGACCATGCTGCAGATCGAGGCCGACTCGCGCGTGCCCGATCCGGGGCTGCTGTCGACCGATTCCGGACGCGTGCACATGGACCGCCACTTCCTGGGCCAGTACGGCAACAAGGAAGGCAACGTCATCGTCCAGCGCGGCGGCAATACCTGGCGCTACCTGCGCAACGGGCCGCTGGCCACGCTGGCCGGCTTCATCCTGCTGGCGGTGCCATTCGCGATCTTCGTGTTCTACCGGACCATCGGCCCGGCCAACCAGGTGGCCGAGGCCGGGCGCAAGCTGAAGCGCTTCAACCGCTGGGAACGGCAAGTGCATTGGGCCACGGCGTTCAGCTTCATCGCGCTTGCCATCACCGGCCTGATCATCATGTATGGCAAGAAGCTGCTGCTGCCGTGGATGGGGCACGACTTCTTCTCGTGGGTGGCGATCATCTCGAAATACCTGCACAACTTCGTCGGGCCGCTGTTCATCCTGTGCTCGATCCTGATGTTCTTCACCTTCCTGAAGCGTAACTATTACAACCGCGCCGACTGGCAGTGGGTCAAGAAGGGCGGGGGGCTGATCACCCACGAGCACGTGCCTGCCGGCTTCTTCAACGCCGGCGAGAAGACCTGGTTCTGGGGTGGTGTCGCGCTGCTGGGCCTGATCATGTCGGTCACCGGCCTGGTGCTCGACTTCGCGGTCGGCCAGACCCGCTACGTGATGCAGGTGGCCAACGTGCTGCACCTGAGCGCCGGCGCCATCTACATGGTGGCGGCGATGGGCCACTCCTACATCGGCACCTGGGGCACGCCGGGCGCGTTCGAGGCGATGCGCTACGGCACCGTCGACGAGAACTGGGCCAAGGCCCACCACCAGCTGTGGTACGAGCAGATGAAGACCGGCGTGCCGCCGGGACTCGACGAAGACGGCAAGATGGTGCCTGGACGCGGCGCCTCATCTGCACAACCCGGAAGCCCCGGCCAGCCCCGGCCCGGCCCCGCGCATTGAGGAACGCCATGAAAGCAATCACCATTTCAGTCGCCGCGCTGGCGCTGCTGGCCGGCTGCGGCGACAAGCCGACCGCCGCCTCGCACGGCGTGATCCAGACCAAGTACCCGGGCCAGGTCTCCTCCGGCGGCGGCACCAGCGGCCAGGTCCTGACCGCCAATGCCCGCCCCGAGACCGACGCCACCTATGCCGGCGGCACGCCGGGCATCGCCGGCGGTTCCGGCGGCAACACCAGCGGCGCCGCGATGGGCGGCACGGTGCAGGAAAGCGGCCAGGGACCGTCGAGCGGCGCGACCACGCCATCCAGCGCCGGCCGCCCCGGCGCGGCGCCTCAGCCGGGCGACCACGGTGGCGCCACGCCGCCGTCGCCGCATCGCGAGAATGCGCCGGCCAGCAACGCCGCCGCGCAGGGACCCGCCGCCGGCGGCACGACGGAGACCAAGCAATGAACCTCACCCGCACACTCGCCCTGAGCGCCGGCCTGCTGTTCGCCGCCAGCGCTGTCGCCGCACTGCCGCCGCCATCGCCGGCGCAGGCGCAGCAGGCCGCCGCCAAAAAGGCCGCCGCCGACGCCCAGGCAGCGAAGGAAAAGGAACGTCTGGCCGCGTCGATGGATGCGGTCAGCGCGCGCTGGCGCCAGCGCGCCGCCAGCGAGGGCTACAAGATCAAGCCGCCCGTGGTAGTGGCCACCGGCAGCGGGGCGGCGGTCAACCAGGCCAGCGCGGCCAGCGCAACCAGGGAGAACATCGCGGCCGGCATGGCCGTCGGCACCCCGGCCTTCGTCGCCACCCCGCCCAGCGCCGGGATCCAGGCGCCGCCGCCGCAGAACGCCGCGCGCGGCACCTCGGGCGCGGCCCCGGCCCCGGCCGCCGCGCCGCTCAGCCCGCAGGCGCTGAATTCGGCCAACGTGCCGATCAAGAGCGAGAAGCACGGCACCGCGCGTCCCAGCGAAGACGTCAAGGCCGGTCCGACCCGGGCCGAACCGAAGAACGCGTCGCCGACCGTCAACAAGCCGGGGGTGCCGGCCAACGCCGGCAAGCAATGAAAGCGAAAGGCGCATCATGAAAATGGGAAGCATGCCGGTGGCCGTGATCATGCAGCGGCGCGCGGTCGAGCACCGCTGGGGCGCGATGGACAGCTGGGCGGCGGTCGGCGTGGTGCCGGACCGCGGCAACCTGGCGCCGCTGCAGGTATTGAGCGAAAGCCCGGAGCGCGACTACTACATGGTGTCGGGCCTGGAGCTCGAGCTGTACACCGACGAGAACGACGGCTACTACGAGAACTGCATGGCGCCGGAATCGAAGGTGTTCGTGCTGTGGCGAATGGAAGACGGGCGCGCGATTCCCGCGCGCGCCTCGGTCAGCTACGTCGAGGGCACGCGCATGTTCGACTCGGGCGAATCGGCCGACGGTGTGACCATGCCGGCCGAGATCTATACCTGGGTCGCCAGCTACCTGCGCGACAACTACACGCCGCGCGTGCGCAAGGGCCGCCAGCACGGATGAGCGCCGGGACCATGCCAGAAGAAGGATTCCTGCGCCGCTGGGCGCGCCGCAAGTCGCTGGCGCCGGAAGAAGCCGCCGCCGAGGATGCCATCGTAGCGCCTGCGCCTGCAACTGCGCCTGCAACTACGCCTGTCGCCGACGCCGCGCCGCCCGGTCGCGAACCGCCCTCGCGCGAGCACGAACCTGCGCGGCCCGCGCCGACGCTGGAAGACGTCGCGCGCCTGACCCGGGAGTCCGACTACTCGGCCTTCGTCGGCCAGGGCGTGGACAAGACCGTGCAGCGCATGGCGCTCAAAAAACTGTTCGCCGATCCGCACTTCAACGTGATGGACGGGCTCGACATCTATATCGACGATTACAACAAGGTCACGCCGCTCTCCGCCGAGATGCTGGCCTCGCTCAAGCACGCCCCGGGCGTGCTGTCACGCCTGTTCGGCGACGACGAGCGGGACCAGCAAGCCGGGGAGGGCGCCGCCGCCGCTGCACCGGAAACGGCGCTGGAACAGGCGCATGACCCGGACGGCACGCCGCCGCCGCTACCACTACCACATCCAGGGACCCCATGAACATCCGATTCAACGACGGCGCCGCCTCCGACCCCGAGCAGGACGCGCGCGACGTGCTGGCGCGCCAGGCCGCACTGCGCGCTGCCCACGATTTTCCAACCTTCGAGCCGGCGATGACGGTCGGCTACCGCTCGGCCGGGCGCACCCTGATCGTCGGCAGCGCCGCCGACGCGCTGCCATTGGCCGACCAGCTGGCGGCGGCGCTGCCGGTGACGGTGCTGCTGCTCGACGAACCCGATGGCCCCGCGCCCATCACTCTGCGCATCTATCCAGTACACGCCGCGCGCAACGTGGCGCTGGCCGGCTGGCTCGGCGCCTTCGAGGCGCGCTGGCAGGCGCCCGGCCAGCCGGTCGGTGGCGGCAAGTTCGACCTGGTGCTCGACCTGTGCCCGCAACGCCTGATCGACAGCCACCAGAGCCCGCACGGCTACCACGCGCCCGGCCCCGGCGCCGTGGCGCGTTCGGCAGCGGTGACGGCGCTGCTCGACCTGGTCGGCGACTTCGAAAAGCCGAAATACTTCAACTACAACGAACGCATCTGCGCCCACAGCCGCAACGGCATCGACGCCTGCAACGCCTGCATCGACATCTGCTCGGCCAAGGCCATCGTCGGCGACGGCGACAAGATCAAGGTCAATCCCTACCTGTGCGCCGGCTGCGGCGCCTGCGGCACGGTGTGCCCGACCGGCGCCATGCGCTACGCCTATCCGCCGGCGCCGCTCACCGGCAAGCGTATCCAGGCCGCCCTGCGCGCCTTCCGCGAAGCCGGCGGCGCGCAGCCGGTGCTGCTGCTGATCGACGCGGCCGGCGCCGAACTGCTGGCGCAACTGGGCGATGCGGTGCCGGGCCGCGTGCTGCCGTTCGAACTGCACCACGTCGCCGCCACCGGCATCGACGTCTGGCTGGCGGCGCTGGCCTACGGCGCCTCCGGGGTCGCGATCCTGGCCGCCGGCGACGTCGCGCCGCAGTACATCGGCGCCCTGGGCGAACAGATGACGATCGCCCAGACCGTGCTCGATGGCCTGGGCTACGACGGCCCGCATTTCCAGCTGGTACAGACTGGCGGCGCCGGCCCTGAAGCGGCGCAGGAACTGGCGCTGGCCCTGCGCCACGCCCCGCGCGGCGCAAGCTGCACCACGCCCGCCACCTTCCACCTGGCGCTCGAGAAGCGCAACACGCTCGACTACGCGCTCGACCACCTGCACCGCCATGCGCCTCAACAGCCGCAGCACATCGACCTGCCGCCGCGCGCGCCGTTCGGCACGCTGGCGGTCAACCCGGCCACCTGCAGCCTGTGCATGTCCTGCGTCGGCGTGTGTCCGGCCAATGCGCTGCAGGACGGGCAGGGCGAGCCGCAGCTGCGCTTCATCGAGAAGAACTGCGTGCAGTGCGGGCTGTGCGCCAATACCTGTCCCGAGAACGCCATCACCCTGGTGCCGCGCATGTCGTTCGCGCCCGAGCGCATGAAGGCGGTGGTGCTGAACGCCTCGCAGCCCTTCCACTGCATCCGCTGCAGCAAGCCGTTCGGCACGCTGCACATGGTGCAGAACATGCTGGGCCGCCTGGGCGGGCACCCGGCGTTCGCGGCCAATCCGGACCGGCTGCGCATGTGCGGCGACTGCCGGGTGATCGACATGATGGCGCCGGTGGACGAGATGCGGGTGACGCCGGTCAGCCGCAACTGAGCGGCCAGGCCATGGCCAGGCCGTCGCGCCTGGCCTGAAACCTCGCGCGGCCGTCGAAACGGTGGCAGAATGGTCGCGACAGCGCAGCAGAGATCTGCAGCGACAAGACAAAGGCCGGGGCGCCCGCCGGTGCACCCTGCCGTTCGCGATTCATCCACAGCGACAGGAGACACCCCATGACGCCAACCCAGCGCTTCCTGCAGGCGCGCGACTTCCTCCAGCAGCACCGCCTCGACTACGACACCGCCTGGCGTGACTACCGGCGCCCCGAACTCGACACCTTCAACTGGGCCATCGACTACTTCGACCACCAGGCCAGGGACAACCATACCCCCGCGCTATGGGTGGTGGAGGAAGACGGCAGCGAGCGCAAGATCTCGTACGCCGACATGGCGGCGCGTTCAGACCAGGTGGCCGAGTACCTGCGCAACTGCGGCGTGCGGCGCGGCGACCGGGTGCTGCTGATGCTGCCGAACCGGGTCGAGCTATGGGAAATCATGCTGGCCGGGATCAAGCTCGGCGCCGTGCTGGTGCCGACCACGATGCTGCTCTCCGGCGCCGACCTGGCCGACCGCCTCGAACGTGGTCAGGTGAAGCACGTCGTGGCGCAAGTCTCGGAAGCGCACAAGTTCGACGGCATGGCGTCCGGCTTCACCCGCATCGCCGTCGGCGGCGCCGCGCCCGGCTGGCACGACTACGACGACAGTCACGGCGTGGCCAGCGTGTTCGTGCCCGAAGGCGTGACGCAGGCCAGCGACCCGCTGCTGCTGTACTTCACTTCCGGCACCACCGCCAAACCGAAGCTGGTGCTGCACACCCACCAGAGCTATCCGGTCGGCCACCTGTCGACCATGTACTGGATCGGCCTGCAGCCGGGCGACGTCCACTGGAACATCAGCTCGCCGGGCTGGGCCAAGCATGCCTGGAGTTGCTTCTTCGCGCCCTGGAATGCCGGCGCTACCGTGTTCGTCTACAACTACGAGCGCTTCGCGGCCAGATCGGTGCTGGATACGATCGTGCGCTGCGGCGTGACCTCGCTGTGCGCGCCGCCCACCGTGTGGCGCATGCTGATCAAGGAAGACCTGCGCGCCTGGAAGCCGCGCCTGCGTGAACTGGTCGGCGCCGGCGAACCGCTCAATCCGGAGGTGATCGAGCAGGTCGAGCGCGCCTGGGGCATCCGCATCCGCGACGGCTTCGGCCAGTCCGAATCCACCTGCCAGATCGGGAACTCGCCCGGCCAGCCGGTCAAGCCCGGCTCGATGGGGCGCCCGCTGCCCGGCTACCGCATCGCGCTGCTCGATATCGACGATGCGCCCGCTCAAGAGGGAGAAATCTCGGTGGAACTCGCTGCGCGCCCGATCGGCCTGATGTCGGGATACGACGGCAACGAAGAGAAGACGCGCGAGGTGATGCGGGCCGGGTACTACCACACCGGCGACACGGCGACGGTCGATGCTGACGGCTATTACTTCTACGTCGGCCGCAACGACGACGTGTTCAAGTCGTCCGACTACCGCATCAGCCCGTTCGAGCTCGAAAGCGTGCTGATCGAGCACGAAAGCGTGCTGGAAGCGGCGATCGTGCCCACGCCCGATCCGGTGCGGCTGTCGGTGCCGAAGGCCTTCGTCACCCTGCGCGCCGGGGTCGAACCGAGCCGCGAGATGGCGGCCGAACTGTTCGCGTTCACGCGCGCGCGGCTGGCGCCGTACCTGCGCATCCGCCGCATCGAGTTCCGCGAGCTGCCGAAGACCATCTCGGGCAAGATCAGGCGGGTCGAGTTGCGGCGCGAGGAAGTGGGGCGCGCTGGGGGCGCGATTGCAGGCGATGCGGCTGGGCAGGTCGAATACCGCGAAGAGGATTTTGCGGCATGAGCTGAGACGAGCACGGCGCGTCCGCCCGCTAATGTGCGGCCCCGCCGTTGTGATAGGCTCCATAATGGACAACCTATCAACAATCGACCTCCGCCCGCACGCGATGACCACCACCAAGCGCTCCACCCAAGCCCAAGACGCCAACCCGATGATCGAGGTGCGCCGCTCCCCCGTCCACGGCAACGGCGTCTTCGCCCTGCGGCCGATCCCGGCCGGCGAACGCATTATCGAGTACAAGGGCGAGCGCATCAGCTGGGACAAGGCCACCGAGCGCGCCGCCAAGGCCGGCGGCCCGATCAACCACACCTTCTATTTCACCCTGGCCGACGGCCGCGTGATCGACGGCGGCCGGCGCGGCAACGATGCACGCTGGATCAACCACGCGTGCTCGCCCAACTGCGAAGCGTTCGAGGACGAAGGCAAGGTTTACATCCACGCCATGCGCAACATCGACGCCGGCGAGGAGCTGAACTACAATTACGCCCTGATCTACGACGAGCGCCACACGCCCGCGCTGAAGAAGCTGTTCGCCTGCCGCTGCGGCACGCCCGGCTGCACCGGCACCATGCTGGCGCCGAAGCGCCGCAGCCGCAAGGCCGCGGCTGCCTGAACGCGACCGGCGCGTGACGCCGCACCGCCCGCGCAGCGTGCGTGGGCGGCGCTTGGGCTGCCACTCGTCCGCCACCTCGTCCGCCACCTGGAGTCCTGATGAAACCTGTCGTCCGCAGCCTGCTCGAAACCGACCTCTACAAGTTCACGATGTGGCAGGCGCTGCTGCACAGCCACCCCGGCGCCACCGGCGAATACGAATTCCGCTGCCGCAACGAGCCGGCCTATCCGCTGGCCGAACTGAAGGACGACATCGAGCGCGAGCTCGACCACCTGTGCAGCATGATGTTCACCGAGGACGAAGTGGCCTACCTGCGCGGCCTGCGCTTCATCAAGAGCGACTTCGCCGACTTCCTGACCCTGTTCCGCTTCCAGCGCAAGTTCATCGAGGTCACCACCGACGGCCCGCACCTGCGCATCCGCGCCGCCGGTCCGCTGGTGCACGTGATGGGCTTCGAGATCTTCGTGCTGTACATCGTCAACGAGCTGTATTTCCGCCGCTTCGACGGGCAGGCCGCGATCAGCGAAGCGCGCGTGCGCCTGCAGCAGAAGATCGACGAGCTGCGCGCCTTCGGCGACGAGCCGGCGCGCGCCAATCCGTTCGAGTTCTTCGACTTCGGCGTGCGCCGCCGCTTCTCGGGCGAGTGGCACGACGAAGTGGTGCAGACCATGGCGCGCGAGCTGCCGCAGTACTTCAAGGGCACCTCGAACGTCTACCTGGCCTATAAATTCAGGATGACGCCGATCGGCACCATGGCCCACGAATACCTGCAGGCGCACCAGGCCTTCGGCACCCGCCTGCGCGACTTCCAGAAGTCGGCGCTCGAAGACTGGGTGCAGGAATACCGCGGCGACCTCGGCACCGCGCTGACCGACGTGGTCGGCATGGACGCCTTCCTGTCCGACTTCGACCTGTACTTCGCCAAGCTGTTCGACGGCCTGCGCCACGACTCGGGCGATCCGGTCGTGTGGGGCGAAAAGGCGCTGGCGCACTACGTCAAGCTGCGCATCGACGCCCGCACCAAGCGCCTCGTGTTCTCGGACGCGCTGACCGTGCCCAAGGCCCTGGCGCTGTATCGTCATTTTGCCGACCGGGTGATGACCGGCTTCGGCATCGGCACCAAGCTCACCAACGACACGCCGTATCCGGCGCTGAACATCGTCATGAAGCTGACGCGCTGCAATGGCCAGCCGGTGGCCAAGCTGTCCGACGAACCGAGCAAGGCGCAGAGCACCGACACCACCTTCATCGCCTACCTGCGCCAGGTGTTCAACCACCCGGCATAAAGCGGGCACGACCCCCCGGGGCCGCTCTTCGGCGACCGCATCCGTCATGTAGAATCGGTAACTATTGGTAATTGATTCCTTGACGTGGTGAACGATGGACGATGTAAAAGAACCGATCCCCGCAACCGAACCGCCGGCGCAACCGGACCCGCAGCCCGCACCCGCGCCAACCCACGGCCGGCGGCTGCGCCGGCGCTGGCTCAAGGCGCTGCTGTACCTGCTGGCCGCGTTTGGCCTGGTGACGCTGGTACTGCTCGCGGTCGGCGTCTACCGGCATGCGACGACCGAAGCGCCGCCGCCGCGGGTCGAGATCGACGAAGCGGCCGTGATCGACAACGTCATGTCCGAGACCTACGGCAAGTATTCGGCAGCCAGGAAGGGCTGGGTCTACGTCGACGACAGCAACGTCACTTACCTGATGCGGGTGGTCCAGCAAACAAAAATCCCGGATGACCCGGCCGGCGACGAGCTGTATTTCGTCGCCAGCGGTGTCGCCGTCGACGGCAGCGACAACGCCCTGTTCGGCGCCTTCTACGTGCGCCCGACGACGCCGCACGACGGCAACCTGACCCAGTCGAGCATGCAGGTGCGCTACGCGTCGACGGTCGCGGTGCGCCCGGAACAGGTGTACTTCGAGGCGCTCAGCGACAGGCTGTGGGGCTGGGTGATCAAGACCCAGACCGGCGCCGACGCCGGCATCGCCCCGGTCACCGTCATGAACAACGTGCTGGCCCCGCACAACGACGGCATCGCCCTGCTGGGCGAATTCATGGCCTCGCGCGACTTCGACCCCGGTATACCCTGTGCCGAAGCGAAGGCCGCCTGGGACATCTACAACACCACCACCACCCCCGACATCGAAGGCGAGGACATCGAGGAAGCCGAGGAACCGCTGCGCTGCGACAAGCGCCGCTGGACCTACCGCATGGGCGTGGTGAACGGCGGCATCCCGGTGCCGATCACGGTCACGGCCGGCGGCCTGGAAGACGGCCAGCCGGTCGAGGCGCGCAAGTGGAAGGTGATGTTCGACCCCAAAAGCTTCACCTACACCATCCCGCCCGAACTCGCACCGCCGATGCCCGCCGAATAAAATCAGGGTCAGTGCCGAAAAGTGGACGCGGGCTGAACAGTTACTATTGCCGAGCTCGTGTCCACTTGTCTCCTAGGTGTCAGGTCCGAAAAGTGGACACGAGCTGAGCACTAGGCTCGCGACCATCCTGGTAGACAGACCCCGAGTTACAACATCGGTACATTGGGTATTTCAGTCGCGTTGGCGATGGCGGGGTCCGCGTTTCCACCTCACCATCGTTGAGCTGGTGTACACTTTTCGGACCTGACCCGGACCTGGGATCGGTCCTGACCCCGGATCGGTCCCGGATCGCCAGGCGCGGTCAACTGCCGTTCAGTCACCTGCAGGCTGGTCAATTGCCATGCGCGCGCGGGCCAGCTGCCAGTCCATCTGCCGCGCCATCTCGACCAGGTCGCGCGCAGTCACGGCTGGCAAGGCCGATTCCGGAATGTTCGAAGAGGGCGGCATCGGCGGCGCCGTGAAACCGCTGTAGATCGCTTTGCCCGGAATAGCCTGCATGAGTTCGGCGAGCCGGGTTTTCGCAAGCGCAAGGCCGTCCCCGTTTTCGCTCAGCGTCAGCCCAGGTGCATTATGGGTAACGACCGTGATGCCGGAGTCATACACCGTTGCGACGACCTTGCCTTGCGCTACCACCTGGGCGTAGATCTGATCGGGATGTTCGGCCGCATACTGCGCGACCGCGGCCTGGCGCGCGGCCACCTGCTGATCATGCAATGCAAGCTCTTCGATCTGCTCGGGGGTGGCCTGCACGGCGAAGCCTGGCTTGTTCTTCGCCAGCTCGGCCATGGACATGATGTTGCCTTGCACGCGGTAGGGATTGGCGGAATCGATGCGGGACATAGTGGTCTGCTCCATGGGCGGGTGACAAGTTGGTGAGTCGAACCGGCTTGACAGGATAACGGACCGAGATTGTCATGAGACTTGCTCTTAGTCAATTCCTTGCGGGTATAACCCAGCTAAATCGCCGTTTGCTGAGTCTGTGTCTACTTTCCAAGAAGCGGGTCTGATCCGAACAGCGGACAGGAACTCTGCCGTGCGAGCACGCCAACCGCCTGTCGCAGCTGTCATGTGCTCAGCTCGTGTTCACTTTTCGGATNTCATGTGCTCAGCTCGTGTTCACTTTTCGGATCTGAGGTAGTCCGGGTTTCTCGGACATCTAATTAAGCACACGGAACTCAACTTCTTTGGCGACAGGCGTTTGATAGCCTAAAGTCTGGTGGAGCCGTTTTCGATTGTAGTACATCTCGATATAGTCGTTGACCACTGCCTTGGCCTCGTCTCTCGAAGCAAACAGGCGTTCGTGCATTACCTCGTTCTTCAAGTTCGAGAAGAAGCTCTCTGCGACAGCATTATCGTGGCAGTTTCCCTTGCGGCTCATGCTTGGCACGACGTCGTGAGCCTTCATCAATTCACGGTAGTCATTGCAGCCATATATGCTGCCCTGATCGCTATGGAAGATCAGGGCAGCACCAGGTTTGCGCTGCGCTATCGCCATGCTCAACGCGGCCATCGGTAGCCGTGCTGCTTGCGTGACATCCATCGACCAGCCCACAATTCGGCGGGCATACAGGTCCAGCACGATGGCCAAATGGATCCAGCCTTCCTTTGTACGCAGGGAGGTAATGTCACCTACCCAGATTTTGTTCGGCGCGTCGACCTGGAAGCCACGCTGAACCAGATCCTTTGCCGGTGGCTGCACACTTTGCTTAGGCTGCATTACGCGGAAGCGCTTGATACGCGTCGGCTGGATGCTCTCCAGCTTGCGCAGCCGGTTCACGCGGTGCTTGCCGCATTTGATACCTTCAGCCTGCAGCAGGCGCCACATCTTCACAGCGCCAGGCGTCCAGCGGTGCTCGGTGTTGATCCTGACAATTGCAGCGCGCAAGGTCAGGTCTTCCTGGCTACGCAAGCTCGGTTTGACCTGTTTAGACGCGTAATACACGCTACGGCTGACATCGAGTACACGGCACAAGGTCTTGACCGGGAACTCGTTGCGGTGCTCGTCAATGACTGCGTACTTCACTTCTT
>NZ_JASNRA010000033.1 GCF_030411955.1 Massilia sp. YIM B02443 | reverse complement strand
CAAGATACAAGGGTTGGCGGCTCCGCCGCCGACGCGTTCAAGCAGCGCTTGAACTACCAAACGATCAGCGCTCCAGCACGATCCGCAGCATGCGGCGCAGCGGCTCCGCCGCGCCCCACAGCAGCTGGTCGCCGACGGTGAAGGCCGACAGGTAATCCTCGCCCATCGACATCTTGCGCAGGCGGCCGACCGGGATCGTCAGCCCGCCGGTGACGGCGGCCGGCGACAGGTCGCGCATCGATGCTTCGCGCGTGTTCGGCACGACTTTCGACCACTGGTTGTGCGAGGCGATGATGTCGGTGATCTCGTCGATCGGCACGTCTTTCGTCAGCTTGATGGTCAAGGCTTGCGAGTGGCAACGCATGGCGCCGATACGCACGCACAGGCCGTCCACCGGGATCGGTTTGGCGTCGAACCCTGCGCCGCGGCCCAGGATCTTATTGGTCTCGGCGCCCGCCTTCCACTCTTCCTTCGACTGGCCGTTACCGAGGTCCTTGTCGATCCACGGGATCAGGTTGCCGGCCAGCGGCACGCCGAACTGCCTGGTCTCCTCGGCGGACAGGCCATGCTGGGTCGCCAGCACGGTGCGGTCGATCTCGAGGATGGCCGAGGCCGGGTCGTCCAGCAGCGGCTTGACGGAATTGTTGATGGTGCCGAACTGGGTCAGCAGTTCACGCATGTGCTGGGCGCCGCCGCCCGATGCCGCCTGGTAGGTCATGGAGGTCATCCACTCGACCAGGCCCTGCTCGAACAGTCCGCCCAGACCGATCAGCATGCACGACACGGTGCAGTTGCCGCCGATGTAGTTCTTGACGCCGCGCGACAGCGCCGCATCGATTACCGAGCGGTTCACCGGGTCCAGCACGATGACGGCGTCGTCGTTCATGCGCAGGGTCGACGCGGCGTCGATCCAGTAGCCGTTCCAGCCGGCCGCGCGCAGTTTCGGGAACACCTCGGTGGTGTAGTCGCCACCCTGGCAGGAGATGATGATCTCGCATTTCGACAGCTCAGCGATGTCGGTCGCGCTTTTCAGGGTGGTTTCATTTTTCGCCATCTTCGGCGCGGCGCCGCCCGGATTCGAGGTGGTGAAAAACACCGGCTCGATGTGGTCGAAATCGCCCTCTTCCTGCATGCGCTGCATCAGGACCGAGCCGACCATGCCGCGCCAACCTACCAGACCTACTAATTTCATCATCTTCCCTTGGTTAGTGTCATTTTATGCGAGCGCCGCGACCACCGCGTTGCCCATCTCTTCGGTGCCCACTTTCGTGGTCCCTGCTTCGAAGATATCCGGCGTGCGCAGCCCTTGTGCCAGCACGCGCTTGACCGCATTCTCGATGCGGTCCGCCTGTTCGGTCAGGCCAAGCGTAAAGCGCAGCATCATCGCGGCGGACAGAATGGTGGCCAGCGGATTCGCAACGCCCTGCCCCGCGATGTCCGGCGCCGAACCGTGCGACGGTTCGTACAGGCCTTTATTGCTGGCGTCGAGCGACGCCGATGGCAGCATGCCGATCGAACCGGTCAGCATCGCCGCAGCGTCCGACAGGATATCGCCGAACATATTACCAGTAACGATCACGTCGAACTTCTTCGGGGCCCGTACCAGCTGCATGGCCGCGTTGTCGACGTACATGTGTTCGAGTTGGACGTCCTGGTATTCCTGGTGCACCTCGGTGACGATGTCGCGCCAGAACTGGAACGTTTCCAGCACGTTGGCCTTGTCGACGCTGGTCACGCGCTTGCCGCGCTTGCGTGCTGCCTGGAACGCCACATGGGCGATGCGGCGGATCTCGCCTTCGGCATAGCGCATGGTGTCGAAGCCTTCGCGCTGGCCCTTGAAAGGACCGTCCGGGCATTCGCGCACGCCGCGCGGCTTGCCGAAATAGATGTCGCCGGTCAGTTCGCGGATGATCAGGATGTCCAGGCCCGAGACGACTTCCGGCTTCAGGGTCGAGGCGCCCGCGAGTTCCGGATACAGGATCGCCGGACGCAGGTTGGCGAACAGGCCCAGTTCGCGGCGCAGGCCGAGGATGGCCTGCTCGGGGCGCAGCGCGCGCTCGAGCGTGTCGTACTGGTAGTCGCCGACGGCGCCGAACAGCACCGCGTCGGCGTCCTTGGCCAGCTTCAGCGTGCCTTCCGGCAGCGGGTGGCCATGGGCCGCGTAGCCGGCGCCGCCGACGTCCGCGCTCTCCATCTCGAACGATTCGCCCAGTGCGTTCAGGACCTTGACCGCCTGCGCGGTGATCTCCGGGCCGATGCCGTCGCCCGGCAGGATCGCAATCTTCATGTGCTGCTTTCTTGTTTTAGATGGTATTGGCCAGCCACGGCTGGGCCGCGATGTGGCGCTGTTCGAAGGCGCGGATCTCATCGGCGTGACGCAGGGTCAGGCCGATGTCATCCAGGCCGTTGAGCAGGCAGTACTTGCGGAATTCGTCGATGGCGAAACCGTACGACAGGCTGCCGTCGGCGGTGCCGATGCGCTGCCGTTCCAGATCGACGGTCAGCGTGAAGCCTTCGTTCGCCTGCACCGCCTGGAACAGCGACTCGACTTCTTCTTCGCTCAGCACGATCGGCAGCAGGCCGATCTTGAAGCAGTTGTTGAAGAAGATGTCGGCGAAGCTCGGCGCCACCACGGCGCGGAAACCGTACTGCTGCAGGGCCCATGGCGCGTGCTCGCGCGACGAACCGCAGCCGAAATTCTTGCGCGCCAGGAGGATCGAGGCGCCGGCGTAGCGCGGCTGGTTCAGCACGAAGTCCGGATTGACGGGGCGGGTGCTGCAATCCTGGCCCGGCTCGCCGTGGTCGAGATAGCGCCACTCGTCGAACAGGTTGGGACCGAAACCGGTGCGGCGGATCGATTTCAGGAACTGCTTGGGGATGATGGCGTCGGTATCGACATTGGCGCGGTCGAGCGGCGCCACGATGCCCTGGTGTACGGTGAATTGTTCCATCTGTATCTTGGGGCGCCGCAGCGGGCGCCCTGCCCTTCATTGTTGTTTATCTTCCGCCGGCGCTGGTGACGACCTGGCCTACTTTCGAGACATCGCGGCCGATGCCGGAGATGGTGTTGCAGCCGGCTAGCAGGACGGCGACGAGCGAGAGAGCGAATACTTTTTTCATGATCTGTTCAAAAATTAAAACGGTGATACAGGCTATAACGCATCAGAGCGCATTCCCGAGGACACGCACGTCGACAAAGCGCCCCGCGATTCCTGCGGCAGCGGCCATCGCCGGCGACACCAGGTGGGTGCGTCCGCCCTGGCCCTGGCGGCCTTCGAAGTTGCGGTTCGAGGTCGAGGCGCAGCGCTCGCCCGGGTTCAGGCGGTCGGCGTTCATCGCCAGGCACATCGAGCAGCCCGGCTCGCGCCATTCGAAGCCGGCGGCGACAAAGATCTTGTCCAGCCCTTCGCGCTCGGCCTGCTCCTTGACCAGGCCCGAACCCGGCACCACCATCGCCAGCTTGACGTTGGCGGCGCGCTGGCGGCCGCGCACCACGCTTGCTGCGGCGCGCAGGTCTTCGATGCGCGAGTTGGTGCACGAGCCGATGAACACCTTGTCGATGGCGATGTCGCCGATCGGGGTATTCGGCTGGAGGTCCATGTAGGCCAGCGCCTTTTCGATGGCGCCGCGGCGCACCGGATCGCTTTCCTGCTGTGGATCGGGCACGCGGCCGTCGATCGCCGTCACCATCTCGGGCGAAGTGCCCCAGGTAACCTGCGGCTGGATGTCCTGCGCATCGAGTTCGACCACGGTGTCAAAGACAGCGCCATCGTCCGAATGCAGCGTGCGCCAGTAGGCCACCGCCCGGTCCCACTGCTCGCCCTTGGGCGAGAACGGACGGCCTTGCACGTACTCGATGGTGGTGTCGTCCACCGCCACCATGCCGGCGCGCGCGCCCGCTTCGATCGCCATGTTACAGACCGTCATGCGGCCCTCCATCGACAGCGCGCGGATCGCCGCGCCGCCGAATTCGATGGCGTAGCCGGTGCCGCCGGCGGTGCCGATCTTGCCGATCACGGCCAGCACGATGTCTTTTGCGGTCACGCCGGGATTCAGTTCACCCTCGACCTTCACCAGCATCGCCTTCGACTTCTTGGCCAGCAGCGTCTGCGTGGCCAGCACGTGCTCGACTTCCGAGGTGCCGATGCCGTGCGCCAGCGCGCCGAAGGCGCCGTGGGTCGAGGTATGCGAATCGCCGCACACCACCGTCATGCCGGGCAGCGTGGCGCCCTGCTCCGGCCCGATCACGTGCACGATGCCCTGGCGCTTGTCGCTCATGTCGAAGTAGGTCAGCCCGAACGCTCTGGTATTGGCGTCGAGCGTCTCGACCTGCAGGCGCGAGGTCGGGTCGGCGATGCCGGCGGCGCGGTCGGTGGTCGGCACGTTGTGGTCGGCCACGGCCAGGTTCGCGGAGGTGCGCCATAGTCCGCGGCCGGCTTCGCGCAGGCCGTCGAACGCCTGCGGGCTGGTCACTTCGTGCACCAGGTGGCGGTCGATATAGAGGACGGTGGTGCCATCGGCGTCGGCACGCACGACATGGGAATCCCAGAGTTTGTCGTAGAGCGTTTTTTGCATGGTCAATCCAGTGATGCGGTCTTGTGTGGCGCGGCTCGCAAGGAGGCGCTGCAAGACCCGGTTTTCGATTATGCCATAATCGTGCACTGCAGCACCAAGCTGGGGCGGCGCACGATTATGCCAAGGACCATACCATGCGGTAAATAATATTTGCAAGGGCTAACAGCCATGCAAATAAAAAAAGCCTGTGTCGACGACACAGGCTTTTCTCTGCGCTTTTATCGCAATGCTGCTTTATGCAGCCAGTCTGACGCTGCTGCGGCAGCCATCCATCAGGAACGACAGGCCCACCACCAGCACCAGTTCGCCTTCGGCCGAGCGCGCGGTGCCGGTGATGCCTTCCACCGTCAGCGCCGTCATCGGCTTGATCACCAGGTCGGCGGTGCCGTCCACCGCTTCCATCGCCAGGATGTACGGCTGCGGCGCGTTGATCACGATGCCGACCTTCTCGGCGGCCGCTTCGTAGCCGAGCGACAGCGCCAGCGAACGCACCGGCAGCGGACGGCCCTGGTCCTTCAGCACCGGGGCGCCGCCCACGCAGGCGAAGTCTTCTGGCAGTTCGACCACGCGCTCGACCACCGCCATCGGCAGCGCCAGCTGGGCGCCCGAGGTCGACACCAGCATGGTCGGCACGATCGACAGTTCGATCGGCAGGCGGATCGCGAACTTGGTGCCGCGGCCCAGCAGCGAATCGATGCGAATGGCGCCGCGGTTCTTCTCCACCGCGGTCTTGACCACGTCCATGCCGACGCCGCGGCCCGACACCGAGGAAGCGACTTCCTTGGTCGAGAAGCCCGGCAGGAACACCAGCTGGTAGGCGTCGTCGTCGTTCGGGGCGCCGTTCTCGCCGATCAGACCCTTGTCGATCGCCTTGCGGCGCAGCTTGACCGGGTCCATGCCCTTGCCGTCGTCCTGCAGCACGATCATGACGCTGTTGGCTTCCTGCCATGCCTTCAGCAGGATGAAGGCCTTGGCCGGCTTGCCGGCGGCGACGCGCTCTTCCGGCGACTCGACGCCGTGGTCCAGTGCATTGCGCAGCATGTGCACCAGCGGGTCGTACAGGCTGTCCACCACCACGCGGTCGACTTCGGTCTCGGCGCCTTCGATGGTCAGCTCGACGTCCTTGCCCAGGTCCTTGGCCAGCTCGCGCACCAGGCGCGGGAACTTCTGGAACAGGCGGCCGACCGGCTGCATGCGGGTCGCCAGCGTGGCGCGCTGCAGTTCGGCCGAGTAGCGCGAAGCGCGTTCCAGGGTTTCGGTGAGCGTGGCCATCAGCACCGCAGCCTGGCCTTCGAACTTGAACTGTTGCAGGCGTTCCAGCAGCACGGCGGCCTGGTTGGCGGCCTGTACCGATTCGCCGGCGACTTCCAGCAGCGCGTCGAGCTTGACGGCGTCGATACGGATGCTTTCGTCCTTGGCCGGCGCGGCGGCGGCCGGCTTGGTGTCCTGGCGGCGCTCGACGCCATCCCAGTTCTTGCCGCCGGCGGCTGGAGTAGCTGCGGCTGCGGCTGGCGCAGCGACGGCTGGCGCGGCGTCGGCGGCTGCGGCAGGCGCGGCGGCCGGAGCCGGAGCGGCTGCAGCTGGCGCCGCGGTGATCGCGTTGGCGGCCGGCACCACGGCGTTGTACATGCCGGTCCAGTCCAGGCCGTCTTCACCGGCAGGAGCGGCTGCGGGAGTGGCGGCAGCCGGGGCCGCGGCGACCGGCGCCGGTGCAGCGGCGGCCGGCGCAGGGGCGGCAGCCGGCGCACTGTCGGCCTTGCCTTCGATCGCGTCCATCAGGATGCGCTCGAGGTCGGCCGGCATCTGCGCCAGGCCTTCCGGCGGCGTACCGTTGTTCAGGTCGTTCAACTGGTCGGCCACGAAACCCGACGCCTGCAGCGCGGCTTCGATCGCCAGCGGCGTGACCGGTGCGGCGCCGGTACGCAGCGCGTCGAACAGGTTCTCGGTCAGGTGGCAGGCCGCCACCAGCGCGGGCAGGCCCATGAAGCCGGCGCCGCCCTTGATCGTGTGGAACGACCGGAACACCGCGTTCAGGGTTTCCTTGTTGTCGGGGTCGCGTTCGAGGCGCAGCAGGTGCTCTTCTACATTAACTGCCAGATCCATCGCCTCGACGACGAAATCCTTGAGCATATCGTCCATTAGAATCCCAGATCGGCAAGAAGATCGTCAACGTTATCCTGGTTCAGCGCCGCTTCCGGCACCGACGGGCCCTGCATCAGCGGCTCGGGCGCCGGCTGTGCTTTTTGCGCCAGTTTTTCCTTGATGTCGGCCGGCGCGTTGTCGCGCAGCAACTGGGCCAGCTCGCCCTCGACGGTCTGGGTGATCTTGACCACTTTCTTGATCAGCTGGCCGGTAATGTCCTGGAAGTCCTGGGCCATCATGATCTCGAGCAGGCGCGCCTTCTCGGATTCGGTGGCGACGTTGACCTGGGCCGCGAACTGGCGCGAATCGCCGGCCAGGGCCTTGAATTCATCCAGGCTGAGCTTGCCTTCGAAGAGGTCGGCCCAGCGCGTTTCCATGTCCTTGGCCTGCTTCGACAGCAGGTCCTGGGCCGGCATGCCTTCGTCCAGGGTGTTGAGCACCTTGTTGGCGGCCTGTTCGGTCAGGGTGGCGACGTATTCCAGGCGGTCCTGGGCGTCGACGATCTGCGACGAGGCTTCGTTGAGCGCCTTGTCGTAGCCCAGTTCGCGCAGCGAGTCGTGCAGCAGGCGCACGATGCCGCCCAGGCGTTCGAACATGCCGCCGGCTTCATGGCCGTCGTCGGCACTGGCGCCAGCTGCGGCCGGAGCCGGGGCCGGGACCGGTGCGGCCACGGCAGTGGCGGCCACTGCGGCAACTGCGGCGGCAGGTGCGGCGCTGGCCGACACCTGGTCGAACAGCGACTCGAGGTCGTCTTCGTCGGCGGCGGCCGGCGCAGGCTCGGGCGCCGCGGCAGGAGCTGGCGGGGCGCTGGAGCGCTGCGCCGCCACTTCCTCGAATAGTGCGTCGAAATCGTCAGCGGCGTCGGTCATAATCCCTGCTTCTCCTAAATATAAATGCGCAATGAACTGGGCAATCCTGGGGTCGTGCATCCATCCGGCCGCGTCCGGCGGCACTGAAAGATGGTCGTGAATTGACTGCGAGTGTAGCAGTGTGGTTGCCGCAGGTAAATCTCAGAGACGGCAATGCAACAAAATGGACAGGAAAACTTAATTCCGCGACAATCAAAACACGCTGTTCCTGATGCTTTTATTATGGCCGGTGTTGTATTTTGTGCGCCTCGCACTCTGCCGCTGTGGCAATGTTGCACCTGAACAGCGTCCCATCGCCCGGCCCGGCGTTTGACCGAACTCAAGGGTTTTGGTCCCGGCGGTCGTCGCCACGCACGGAGCCGTCCAGAATGGCATAGCAAAGGGAGGAGTCAGCATGTACCGCAAGATCCTGATCACCACCGACGGTTCAGCCGTCTCGCAACACACGGCCTGCGCCGGCGTCAAATTCGCGCAGCAGATGGGAGCCGAGGTGCTGGCCCTGTTCGTCGCGCCGGAATACCAGTACCCAGTGTACGTCGAGATCATTCCACCCTCCTACCCCAGCGAAGAAGAATACATCGCCCAGATGCGCCGCATGGGCGAGGAATACATGGGCAAGATCGTGCGTTCGTGCACCGGCGCCGGTTTGCAGCACAGCTGCATGACGGCGTTTTCCGATTCGGCGGCGCTCAAGATCGCCGACGTCGCCGAGCAGGAAGGCTGCGACCTGATCTTCATGGGTTCACACGGCCGCAGCGGCTGGAACCAGCTGTTGCTGGGCAGCGTCACCAACAAAGTGCTGGCGCACACCACCAAACCGGTGCTGGTGCACCGCTTGATCGCCGAGCCGGCGCCCGCCTGAGAAGGTAAGCCATGCGCGCACATCCGGCGCGTTTATTCGGCGCGTTTAACCGGCGCGCATGATTTGGCGTGACGGCGTCCCGGCAAGTAAACGATGTGCTAACCTAAACCGAGGCAGGAAACCGCTGCGGGCTCAAGGAAACGATTATGGTAAGAATCGTCATTGCCGATGACCACACCATCATGCGCGAAGGGCTCAAGCGCATCCTCGACGGCGCCGCCGAAGTCGAGATCGTCGGCGAAGCCACCAACGGCTTCGAGGTGCTGGCGCTGGTGCGCCAGGGCGGCTTCGACCTGCTGCTGCTCGATTTGTCGATGCCGGGCCGCAGCGGCGTCGACCTGATCCGCCAGGTGCGCAGCGAAGCGCCCAAGCTGGCGATCCTGATCCTGACCATGCACGAAGAAGAACAGTACGCGGTGCGCGCGATCCGCGCCGGCGCCCAGGGTTATCTCACCAAGGAGAGCGCCGGCACGCAGCTGGTCGGCGCGATCCGCAAGGTGGCGTCCGGACGGCCCTACATCAGCACCGAAGTGGCCGAGCAGCTGGCGCTGAACATCATGGCGCCGACCGAGCAACTGCTGCACAAGCAATTGTCCGACCGTGAGTTCGAAGTCTTTTCGCTGCTGGTAAGCGGCAAATCGATCACCGAGATCGGCAACAGCCTGCACCTGTCGGTCAAGACCGTCAGCACCCACAAGACCCGCATCATGCAGAAAATGGGAATGAGCTCGCTGTCCGAGATGGTGCAGTATGCGGTGGCGCACCGCCTGCTGTCGCCGATGAAAGCCTGAACCTCGATCTTTTTTGACCGCCGCGCCACAGTTTGGTGCGGTGCGTCCATGCAACAACCGTCCCGCTTCGGCCACCCCGCTTTCCCCTTCCTGACCTGCTCCGCCATTCGGGGCGCCAATGCACTGGGTCGGAAAACTCCTACAACTTCACCATCTGTCCTACCTACACATTCAGGCAACGCTGATATTCGTGCCGGACTCGTGTTGGCATACTGAATTCAGCGTTTCGACTTGCTTGCGATCCAAGTCACGGCGTCAGTCGCTAATGATTGATGCGGCGCAGTCCACTCCTTGGACTGCCAGGGTCGCCTGAAACCCTGAATTCCTTACTGGAGATGAGCATGCAGTCCCAGCCAACGTCAGACCAACGCAACGTCACCCAGCCGACCCTGCATTCCCCCATGGAGGCCGGGCGCCAGCGCCAGGGCCGACTCTGGTCCAACCTGAAAGAAGTCTGCGACCTGCTCCGCATTCCGGCCAGCGTATCGGTCAGTTCCGAAGAATTGCTGTTCCAACACGTGCAGTTCAAGACCGGCCAGCGCGTGCACACCATCGGCCAGGCCTTCGACACGCTCTACATCGTCAACTCCGGCTTCCTCAAGACCGTGCTCATCGACGAGTTCGGCAACGAGCAGGTGCTGAGTTTCCCGATGAAGGGCGACATGCTCGGCGTCGACGGCATCCACACCCGCCACTATGCCTCCGAGGCCGTGGCCCTGTCCGACTGCGACCTGATCCTGCTGCCGTTCAAAAAGCTGACCGCCCTGGGCCGCGTGCACAGCGAGCTCGAGAACATGATGTACGGCGTGATGAGCCGCGAGCTGGTGCGCGAGCAGACCATGATCGGCATGCTCGGCGCTCTGTCGGCCGAGGCCCGCGTGGCGCGCTTCCTGGTGTCGCTGGCCGACCGTTTCGCCGCGATGGGCTACTCGAGCAAGCTGTTCAACCTGCGCATGACCAGGCACGAGATTGGCAGCTATCTGGGCCTGACGCTCGAAACCGTCAGCCGCACGCTGTCGGCGTTCAACGAGATCGGGCTGATCACGGTCGACCAGCGCACCATCGGCATCAAGGATGCCGAAGCGCTCAAGACCCTGCGCCGCCTGCCGCCGTCGCGCTCGCGCACCAAGGGGGCCAAGGCGAAGGCCGAAGCCGACCAGTCGGGGGATGACCAGGTGCTGGCAACGGCCTGAGGCAACGCCAGTTTTTTCTGACTGACAAAAAACCGTCATTTCCGCGGAGTGCAGAAATGACGGTTTTTGCATTGTCAAAATAAGACCTGTTGCCGATAGCGCTATAGACTCAATCGCGCTCCAGCGACAACACCCCATCATTCACCCGCACCCGGTCGCCCTTGCGGTAGCCCGGATTGTTGTCATACTCGATCGCCTGCGTCGCATCGCTGGTATTGAAGCGCACCGTCACCCGATAGCGCTCGCGCGAGCGTACCTCGGTGGCCAGCGGACGCGCATCCGCGGTCGACGGCTGGATCACTTCCACCTTCTCGACGATTGCGCAGCTGGTGCAATAGCGGGCCACACGCGGCCGTTCGGTCTCGCGCGGCGGCGGCGGTGGCGCCGCGCCGGGTGCGCCAGCGCCCGGCGTCAGCCGCCGCTCGCTTGATGGCTGCAGCGGCACATCCGAGCGCACGATCGGCTTGGTCAGCATGCTGGCCACCGTCTGGCCGCCCAGGCGCGTGTCGGCGCGCACCTTGCTGTCCGGGCGCAGCCGATCACGGTCGCCGATCGTGTAGGTGCCGGCATACTTGCCCGGCTCGACCTCGTTCAGGTGCAGGCCGCGCGTGGCGCCGTCGATACTCAGCGTAACGCTGGCGCCGGAGGTGGCAAACACATCGAAATGCAGCTGGTTGCCGGGCGCCAGGCTGGAAATCTGCTGGACGTCGAAGCCGGTGACCATCAGCCCGTCGGTGCGTCCGCCCGAGGGCGGCACCTGGGCATGGGCCACAGTGCTGGTCAGCACTGCCGTGGCTGGGGCCGTGGCGATCGCCATGGCCAAAAGAATCCGATGAAGGCGCATAGATTTTCCTTCCGTGAAGTGAGCGGAAATACATGTATGAGCGGTCATGGTGACTGCCCTCGGTTCCACAAGAAGTTACGCCCATGAAAGGACTGGGTCGGTACGTTATCGAACGCTGTGCACGGCGTCGCCCGAGGTCACGTAGATGTTGTCGCCCGGCTCCGGCTTGACCGCATGGCCGCCGGTAAAGGCGCCGAACGACGGCAGGATCATGCGCGCCGAGCCCACCACGAAACACGGCAGGCGCAGCGCATCGAAGCGGGTCGCCAGCACGTACACCGGATGCACGTGCCCGGCCAGCGCATAGCCGGGCGTGTCGACGTCGGGATGGTGGCAGAACGCGAACGGCCCGATCGCATGCGGCTCGTCCACCAGTTCGATGCCGAGCGCCGCCGCCGGGTCGCCCGCGTGCAGGTCGTGGTTGCCGCGCACCAGCATGAGTTCGAGGTCGGGATGGCGCTGGCGCCAGGCCAGCATCGCCAGCTGGGTCGAGCTGGCGTGCGCCGCGCGCGCATGCAAGAAGTCGCCCAGGAATACCACGCGCCGTGCACCATGCTTCGCTACCAGCGCGTCCAGTCCGGCCAGGTTCTCGGAGGTGGTCCCGCGCGGCACCGGCACGCCCAGCGCGCGGAACGCCGCCGCCTTGCCGAAGTGGATGTCGGCGATGATCAGCATCTTCTCAAGCGGCCAGTACACCGCCTTCTCCGGCAGCAGCAGGAGGTTTTCGCCGGCCACGCGCACCGCCACCGCGCTCATGCCGCCGCCGCTTTCTCGAGTTCGCGCACCATGCGCGCCACCCGGTCGCTGAGTTTCTCGGTGCTGACCTTTTCGCGGAAGCGCTCGACCATCAGCGCGAAGCCAAATGGCGTGGCGCGCTTGACTTCGCAGTAGGCGATGCGGCGCCCGTGCAGTTCGTCCAGCGTATCGCGCAGGCGCGTCAGTTCCAGTTCCTGCTCCATCACCTCGCGCTCGGCCTGGGTCAGCAGCAGGTTGCCCGCGTCGTGCTTGCGGAAGACCTCGAAGAACAGCGACGACGACGCCTGCAATTGCCGGTTGGATTTTGGCTGCCCCGGATAACCCGAGAACACCAGCCCGGCGATGCGCGCCACTTCGCGGAAGCGCTGCTGCGACAGCTGGGTCGCGTTGAGGCTGTCGATCACGTCTTCCAGCAGCCGCTCGGTGTCGAACAGGCCCACGCCCGCCCCGGTCGGCGCATCGAACGCACGCGCCCAGTCCACCGGCTCGGGCGCCATCAGCTCGAAGCCGTAGTCGTTGATGGCGATCGAGAACGTGATCGGCTGCACCCGTCCGACGCGAAACGCGAGCAGGGAAGCCAGCCCCATGTGCACCGAGCGCCCCGCGAACGGATACACGAACAGATGGTAGCCCTCGCGGCTCTTCATCGACTCCAGCACCAGGGTTTCCGACGTTGGCAGCGCCGACCACTTTTCCTGGATCTCGATCAGCGGCTGGATCGCCCGCATCTCGGGGCCGTCGAACACGCCCTGCGCGGCCAGGCGCAGCTCTTCCAGCGCGGCGTGCGCCAGCTCGTTCGACATCGGCATCTTGGCGCCCTGCCAGCGCGCGATCGCGCCTTTCGTGCCGGTGGCGCGCTTCACGAACGCGGTCAGCTCGTGCACGCGCACGAATTCCAGGATGCGCCCGCCGAACAGAAAGCGGTCGCCCGGCTTCAGGCGCGAGATGAACGATTCCTCGACGCTGCCGATGCGGCCCCCGCTCATGTATTTCACTTGAATGGTCGCATCCGACATGATGGTGCCGATGCTCATCCGATGGCGCCGGCCGATGGCCGTATCCGGCACCCGGTACACGCCCTCTTCGTCCGGCAGCACGCGCCGGTATTCGGGATACACGGTCAGGCTCTGGCCGCCGCGCGCGACGAAGTCGAGCGCCCACTGCCATTCTTCGTGCGTCAGGTGGCGGTACGACCAGGCCTGGCGCACTTCCTCATACAGCTCTTCGGAACGGAAGCCCCCGCCCAGCGCGATCGTCACCATGTGCTGCACCAGCACGTCGAACGGTTTGTTCGGCACGTAGCGCCCCTCGATGCGGCGCGCCGCCACCGCCTTGCGCGCGCCGGCCGCTTCCAGCAGTTCCAGGCTGTTGGTCGGCACCAGCGTCACGCGCGACACGCGCCCCGGCGCATGGCCGCTGCGCCCGGCGCGCTGCAGCAGCCGCGCCACGCCCTTGGCGCTGCCTACCTGCAGCACCCGCTCGACCGGCAAGAAGTCCACGCCCAGGTCCAGGCTGGCGGTGCAGATCACCGCTTTCAGGACGCCGTTCTTCAGCCCCAGCTCGACCCATTCGCGCACCTCGCGGTCCAGGGACCCATGATGCAGCGCGATCAGGCCGGCCCAGTCGGGACGCTCTTCCAGAATGTTCTGGTACCAGATCTCGGACTGCGAGCGGGTGTTGGTGAACACCAGCGTCGCCTCGTGCCCCTCGATCTCGCGGATCACGGGACCGAGCATCTGCAGGCCGAGGTGGCCGCCCCACGGAAAGCGCGACACGTTCTCGGGGATCAGGCAATCGACCACGATCTGCTTGCGGGTGTCGCCTTCGACCAGCGTTCCCGCATTGTCGCCGTCGGCGCCGCCGAGCAGCACCTGGCGCGCCAGGTCCAGGTTGCCCATCGTCGCCGACACGCCCCACACCAGCAGTTCCGGACGCCAGCGCCGCAGCCGCGCCAGCGCCAGCTGTACCTGCACCCCGCGCTTGCTGCCCATCAGTTCATGCCACTCGTCGATGATGATCATGTCGAGGTTGCGGAACTGCTCATGCGAGGCAGCGTTGCTGAGCATGAGCGTCAGGCTCTCGGGCGTGGTCACCAGCGTGGCCGGCATGCTGCGCGTCTGCCTGGCGCGTTCGCTGGCCTTGGTGTCGCCGGTGCGCGCGCCGATGCGCCACTCGGGCATCAGTTCGGCGGCGGAGTCTTCCAGGGCGCGCTGGGTGTCCGCAGCCAGTGCGCGCATTGGCGTGATCCACAGCACGCGCAGCCCGGCCCTGGCACGGCCGGTTTCGAGGCCGGCACGCTGCAGCGCCGCGAACCAAACCGCGAAGGTCTTGCCAGCGCCGGTGTTGGCATGCAGCAGCCCGGACTTCCCGGCCAGCGCGGCATCCCACACCGCGCGCTGGAACGGGAACACGGTCCAGTTGCGCTCGGCGAACCAGGCGTCGATGCGGCGGCTGACCGGGTTGTCCATCACGACATCGCTACGACTCATGCGCTGGCCGCTCCCAGCAAACCCTTGAGCGTATCGAGTGTGTCGGCCTCTTCCACCGGCTTGTCGGTGCGGCGGCGCAGGATGCGCGGGAAGCGCACCGCGATGCCGGCCTTGTGACGTGGCGACAGCGCGATGCCCTCGAAGCCGATCTCGAACACCATGGTCGGCTTGACCGAACGCACCGGTCCGAATTTCTCGATCGTGGTGCGCCGGATCGCGTTGTCGACCTGGGCGATCTCGGCGTCGGTCAGGCCTGAATACGCTTTCGCGAACGGCACCAGCCTGCGTTCCTCGCCCTCGCCGTCCCACACCGCGAAGGTGTAGTCGGTGTACAGCGACGCGCGCCGGCCGCTGCCCGGCTGGGCGTACAGCAGCACGGCGTCGATCGCGTACGGGTCGATCTTCCACTTCCACCAGGTGCCGACGTCCTTGGTGCGGCCGACGCCATACTGGGCGACGCGCGACTTGAGCATCATCCCTTCCACGCTGCGCTCGCGCGAGCCGGCGCGCAGCTTGGCCAGTTCTTCCCAGCTGTCGGCCACCACCAGCGGCGACAGGCGCAGCTGCGGCGCATCGAGCTTGGCGATTTCGGCCTCCAACAATGCGCGCCGCTCGTGCTGTGGCAGGTTGCGCAGGTCGACGCCGTCGAGTTCCAGCAGGTCGTAGCAGCACAGCACCGCCGGCAGCTCGGCCAGCAGCTTGGCGCTCAGGGTCTTGCGGCCGATGCGCTTCTGCAGGTCGGCGAATGGCGACGGCATTGGAGAATCCGGCTGCCAGATCAGGACTTCGCCGTCCAGCACCATGCCATCCGGCAGGCGCACCGCGGCCAGCTCGGGAAAGCGCTCGGTGATCAGGTCTTCGCCGCGCGACCACAGATAGCTCTGGCCTTCGCGCCGTACCAGCTGGGCGCGGATGCCGTCGTACTTCCATTCGACGATCCAGTCGTCGGGCTCGCCCAGCTGCGCCGGATCGCCATTGAGTTGGTGCGACAGGAAGAACGGATACGGCTGGCCGCCGCGCAGCTTGTGTTCCTCGTCCGACTGCTCGGCGATCAGTTGCAGGAAGCCGGCGGCGGTCGGCTTCACGCGGCCGTCGGTCCAGCCCATCAGGCGCTGCGCGATCAGTTTGCTGTCCACCGCCGCGATCGCGGCCAGCGCGCGCGTCACCAGGAGCTTCGACACGCCGACGCGGAAACCGCCGCCGATCAGTTTGATGAGCAGGAAGCGCTCGCGCCAGTCGAGTTCATTCCAGTACGAGAACAGCGCCTCGCGAACACGCAGTGGTTCCGCGCCGCGCAATGGTGCGATGCGCTCTTCCATCCACACCGCCAGGCCGATGTCCGAGCGTTCGGTCGGCGGCGGCAGGATGTGGGCGATGGTCTCGGCGAAGTCGCCGACCGCGTGATACGACTCGTCGAAGAGCCACTCGTCCAGCGCCGCGTATTCGATCGCGTACTGGCGCAGCAGCTTGGTCGGCACCGCCTGGCGCGGCTTGCCGCCGGCCAGGAAGTACACCGCCCAGGCCGCGTTCTCGGGCGTGGCGCTGGAAAAGTAGGCTTGCAGCGCCTCCAGCTTGCGCGTGGTGGAGGTGGTTTCGTCGAGGTCGGCGTACAGGCGGGCGAATTCACGCATCGGCGTTTCTCCCCTGTTCTCCCGCCGCGCCAGTCTTCGCCCCCTCGACATTGTCCTCTTCCCTGGCAGCCTCCTTCGAGGCGGCTGCCCCGGCGGGCGGCGCCGACTCGTCCTCTTCCTCGTCGCCGTACTCGGTGTCGAAGCCCGAGGCATCCAGCCCGTTCTGGCACAGCCAGCGCACCAGCGTCGGAATCGAACCGTGGGTCACGATCACACGCTCCGCTTCGGTTGCCTTGATCGCACTCATCAGACCCGGCCAGTCGGCGTGGTCCGAGAGCACGAAGCCGCGGTCGACACCGCGCCGCCGGCGTGCGCCGCGCAACAGCATCCAGCCGCTGGCGAAGGCATCGCTGTAGTCGCCGAAACGCTTCATCCATGGCGAACCGCTGGCCGACGGCGGCGCCACCACCAGCGCGCGCCGCAACGCCGCCTTGTCGATGTCGCTCACCAGCACCGTCGGTGGAATCTCCACGCCCTCGGCGCGGTAGGCGCGGTTCAATGGCTCGACCGAGCCGTGGCAGACGATCGGCCCGATGCTTGCGTCCAGGCCTGCCAGGATGCGCTGCGCCTTGCCGAAGGAATACGCAAACACGACGGAACAGCGGCCCTCGTCCGCATTCTTGCGCCACCAGGCGTTGATCTCGTCCATCAGTTGCTGCTCGGGCTGCCAGCGGTAGATCGGCAGGCCGAAGGTCGATTCGGTGATGAAGGTATCGCAGCGCACCGGCTCGAACGGGTCGCAGGTTTTATCGGGCTCGACCTTGTAGTCGCCCGACGCCACCCACACTTCGCCGCCGCATTCCATGCGCACCTGCGCCGAGCCAAGAACGTGCCCGGCCGGATGCAGAGAGATCGAGACGCCGTTGTGGGTCACCCGTTCGCCGTACTGCAGGCTGTCGACCGAGATATCGCCCAGGCGCGACTTGAGCACGCCGATGCCGGGCGCCGCCGCCAGGTAGTGGCCACTGCCAGTGCGCGCATGGTCGCCGTGCGCGTGCGTGATCACGGCGCGCGGCACCGGACGCCATGGATCGATGTAGAAATCTCCCGGTACGCAGTACAAGCCTTCCTTGCGAACGACGACCATGTCCCCCATCGGCTTATTTCCTCGCGCGGCTGGGTTTCAGGAATTCGGCCATGAAGCTGCGCGTTTCGCCGTCCGGGAATTCGAGCGTGACCTGGTCGCCGGCCACTGCCACCACCACGCCGACGCCATACTTGGCAGACTTGGCGCGCGCGCCGACTTCATAGTGCGGCCCGGTCGGTTCCGGTTCCGGCTCGCGGTCGAACTCGTCGTCGCGGATCTCGATGTCTTCCAGCAGCGCCGCCGGCGGATTGCGGCAGTTGTCGCACTTGCAGCACTTCTCGAAGCCGTCCACGGTGTCGCCGAAGTAGTCGAGCATCAGCTTCCAGCGGCAGAAGCCGCTGACGGCGTAGCTGACCATCTGCTCCAGCGCCTCCTTGTCGTGCTCCTGCTTCTGCACGTAGACGTCGGCCAGTTCGGCGAATACACCCGGCTTCGGTTCGCTGTTGGCCGGGACGTATTCGAGCTTGCGGTTCTGGCGCAGCAGCTTGGCGTCCTTGAGCAGCTTGAGGCAGACCTTGATGTTGGCGTCGGCCAGGTCTTGCAGCGCCTCGTCGAGGCGCTCGATCGTCACCGCGCCGTCATCGGCCAGGCCGCGCACGGCGGCGTGCACCAGCTGCAGTTCGTCGGCGCTGGGATAATGCTTCATCAGGAAAAATTGCTGAAGGCGCTTGTCGTCCTGCAGGAACAGCAGCGTGCACTTGGCATCCAGGCCGTCGCGCCCGGCCCGGCCCGATTCCTGGTAGTAAGACTCCAGGTTGGCCGGGATCTGCAAATGGATGACGAAGCGGGTATCGCTCTTGTCGATGCCCATGCCGAAAGCATTGGTGGCGACCATCACGCGTCGTTCGCCTTCCATGAACAGGTCCTGGTTCACCTTGCGCTCGGCCGCAGGCAGTTTGCCATGGTAGATCGTGACCGACTCGCCGGCTGCTTCCAGCACTTCCAGCATTTCCTCGGCGGCCTTGACGGTGGCGGCATACACGATACCGACGCCCGGCGTTTCCTGCACCAGGCGCAGCGCCTGCTGGTACTTTTCCTGGGGATTGGTCACCTGCACCACCCCATAGTGCAGGTTGGGCCGGTACACGCCGGTGTTGATCACGTTCAGCTTGCGTCCCAGCTGCTTGCCGATGTCGGCGATGCATTCGTCGGTGGCGGTGGCGGTCAGGGCCAGCACCGGCGGCTTGCCGATCGCCTGCAGCGCGCTGCTCAGGCCGATGTAGGCGGGACGGAAATCATGGCCCCACTGCGAGATGCAGTGGGCCTCGTCGATGACCACGATGTCGAGCTTGACCTTCTGCAGCACCGCGATGAACTCGGGAGAGACCAGCCGCTCCGGGGTGCAGAACACGATCTCGCAGGCTTCGGTCTCGATGGCCTCGATTGCGGCGTGTTCTTCCTCGGCGTTCAGGCTGCTGTTGACCTGGACCGATCGGATGCCGAGCTCTTCGAGCTTCTCGAGCTGGTCCTTCATCAGCGAGATCAACGGAGAGACGACGATGGTGATCCCTTCCAGCATCTTGGCCGGGATCTGGTAGCACAGCGACTTGCCGCCGCCGGTGGGCATGATGGCCAGGGTGTCCTTGCCATCCAGGACGCTGTCGATCACCCGCTGCTGGCCATCGCGCAGACTGGCGATACCAAAGATGGTGTTGAGAAGACGGCGAATGGTGTTGCGGCGCACGGCGAGCAGGCCGCGGTGCATGAGGGTGGGGTCGTGTCGGGTCATGATGGCCCAACTTTATATTTCACCCCTGTGACTCGACTATAGGACGCAGCCTACTTCAGGCGTAGGAGCGCCTCTTTCGGCCGGTCGAACGCGTGACAAATATGCGACAAGGATTGTGTTCGAAGTTTATTCCTACAGTGCGACGGATTTTTTGCCGATGCCGTAGGCGACGACGGCTGACTATCATGTCACCATCATCAACAGCATTGCATCACTCGGGAGAACCATCATGTCGCGCCGCCATCCAATGACGTGGACCGCAGTCCACCTGGCCTTAGCCAGCGCAGCCACCTGGTTCCTGCTCGAGTCGGGCGCGCTGTCGAGCGCGGTGATGTTTTCGTTCCATTGAAGCTGACGATGAGCGTAGCGGTGCAACCCCGCGCTGGCGGGCTGCATTGGCAACTCGTCAATAATTTACCGCATAGTCCTTCGGGAAGGCCACACCGTTGAACGCCTTCTTCTGCGTCCAGTCCTGAGCCGGCGCAGTCCAGAACGCATCATCCGCCGGCAGGCCCAGCGCCAGCAGCCCGGCCGAAGCAATGTACATGCTGCCGTTGTTCGAGTACGAGTCGCCCAGCGTCGGCTGATGTCCGCGCAAGCCGATCGTCAGATAACCATCCTTCGTAAAATTGCCCGGCGCATCCCAGAGCGCCCGGTGCGCCGCGTGCAGCGCGGCGCGCACCTGCCCTTCCGGCAATGACTTCGGCAATTGCTTGCGCCAAGCCAGCAACGCCAGCGGCCGGAATACGGCGGTACGATGCCAGCGTCCGCATGAAATGACGACGTTGCATGGTATCTCCTCGAATGATTATTTGCGCTCGGCCAGGCGCGCCATCTCCGCTGCCGCCAGCAACACCGCACCCACCCCGAAGTGGGCGGTCGAATCGCGATCGACCACCTGGCCGGGAATGCATGATCCATGCAGTTTTTTCATGCGCCAGACGAAAAAAAACGCCACTTCCCACAGGGAAATGGCGTTTGTCTTGTCGCGTGGCGGACCGTCACGGTCCGCCGGATGTTGTTTTAAGCAGCCTTCTGCTCTTCCTCTTCCACCGGCTGGCGGATCAGGTAGTCGAACGCGGCCAGCGAAGCCTTGGCGCCCTCGCCCACGGCGATGACGATCTGCTTGAACGGCACCGTGGTCACGTCGCCGGCGGCGAACACGCCCGGCATCGAGGTGTGGCCGCGGGCGTCGATCTCGATCTCGCCATGCGCCGACAGTTCGATCGTGCCTTTCAGCCACTCGGCGTTCGGCACCAGGCCGATCTGCACGAACACGCCTTCCAGGTCCAGCTTGTGGATCTCGCCGGTATTGCGATCCTTGTAGCTCAGGCCGTTGACGATCTTGCCGTCGCCGTGGATCTCGGTGGTCTGGGCCGACTTGATCACCTTCACGTTCGGCAGCGAGTGCAATTTACGCTGCAGCACTGCATCGGCGCGCAGCTCATTGCCGTACTCGATCAGCGTCACTTCCTTGACGATGCCGGCCAGGTCGATCGCCGCTTCCACGCCCGAGTTGCCGCCGCCGATCACCGACACGCGCTTGCCCTTGAACAGCGGGCCGTCGCAGTGCGGGCAGTACGCCACGCCGTGGTTCTTGTACTCTTTTTCGCCCGGCACGTTGATTTCGCGCCAGCGGGCGCCGGTCGAGACGATCACCGACTTGGCCTTCAGCACTGCGCCGCTTTCGGTGTGCACTTCGATCAGCTTGCCGCCCACCAGTTTATTCGCACGCTGGGTGTTCATGATGTCGACGTCGTAGTGCTTGACGTGCTCTTCCAGGGCGACGGCGAATTTCGGGCCGTCGGTTTCCTTCAGCGACACGAAGTTCTCGATCGCCAGCGTATCGAGCACCTGGCCGCCGAAGCGGTCGGCCAGCACGCCGGTACGGATGCCTTTGCGCGCCGCGTAGATCGCGGCGGCCGCGCCGGCAGGACCGCCACCGACGATCAGCACGTCGAACGGCTCTTTCTTGCTCAGCTCAGCAGCTTTCTTTTCGCCGCCCTTGACGTCGATCTTCGACAGGATCTCTTCGACGTTCGTGCGGCCCTGGCCGAAGTGCTGGCCATTCAGAAACATCATCGGCACAGCCAGGATCTGCTTGTCTTCGACTTCTTTCTTGAACACGCCGCCGTCGATGGTCACGACCTTGATGCGCGGGTTGATCACCGACATCGTGTTCAGTGCCTGCACCACTTCCGGGCAGTTGTGGCACGACAGCGAGATGTAGGTCTCGAACACGTAGTCGCCGTCCAGGCTGGCGATCTGGTCGATGACCGATTGCTCCAGCTTGATGGTGTGGCCGCCGACGTGCAGCAGGGCCAGCACCAGCGAGGTGAATTCGTGGCCCAGCGGGATGCCGGCGAAACGCACGCCGATATCGGTGCCGACGCGGTTGATGGCGAACGACGGGGTGCGCTCATTCGCTTCCTGGCGCACGGTGATTTTGTTGGACAGCTCGGCGATTTCGCGCAGCAGTTCTTCCATTTCGCGCGATTTCGGCGAATCGTCGAGCGACGCAACCAGCTCGATCGGCTGCACCACTTTTTCCAGATAGGCTTGCAACTGTTTCTTCAGGGTTGCGTCAAGCATGATGTTTTCCTTGTATTGATTACGGATGTGATGTCGAGAGTGCTTAACAAAAGCTTCGGCCGAAGACTCAGTAAAAGTCTTTGATAGGCACTCTAATGAAGCGGGCCGCCGCAGCGGCCCGCTCAGGGGTGCTACTGAACTACCTTACTGCTTAGATCTTGCCGACCAGGTCCAGCGACGGGGTCAGGGTTTCGGCGCCTTCGGTCCACTTGGCCGGGCAGACTTCGCCTGGGTGCGAAGCGACGTACTGGGCAGCCTTGACTTTACGCATCAGTTCCGACGCGTCGCGGCCGATGCCGTTGTCGTGCACTTCCATGACCTTGATCTGGCCTTCCGGATTGATGACAAAGGTACCGCGCAGTGCCATGCCTTCTTCTTCGATCATGACTTCGAAGTTACGCGACAGGGTGCCGGTCGGGTCGCCGATCAGCGGGTAGTTGACTTTCTTGATCGCGTCCGAGGTGTCGTGCCATGCCTTGTGGGCGAAGTGGCTGTCGGTCGACACGCCGTAGACGTTGACGCCCAGCTTTTCGAATTCTGGCTGGAACGCTGCCAGATCTTCCAGTTCGGTCGGGCAGACGAAGGTGAAGTCGGCCGGGTAGAACATCACCACCGACCAGGTGCCCTTGAAGTTCTCTTCGGTCAGGTCGATGAACTTGCCGTTGTGGTAAGCGGTTGCTTTGAACGGCTTGATCTGGGTGTTGATGAGGGACATGGAATCTCCTGTTTGGGGTTGATGAAACGTGATGACAAGCAGTTTATCGTTCTGCCCGCCGTTTGTGAAATTGATTGATCCGATATTCTTGATTGATTTTACCTATCAGTCAAGTGCGGCTCGGCCTGTTCGTAAAGAACGGGCCGTCATCGAAACTCGCACAGTGTGTCGCAAATGGCAAGCGGGTGCAACCCGCGTTTCGTTTGGATGGGGGGTGCGTAGGGTTGGCGGCTTCGCCGCCGACGCGTTCAACTCCGGCATGATTGACCACGACGCGGACACGGTTTGAACGCGTCGGCGGCGTAGCCGCGGGGCCGCCGAGGCCAACCCTACGATAGCTACTGCGGGGGCTTCAAGCGTCCGCTTCGGCGCACACCGGATGCTCGGTGCACGGCAGCACCAGGCTGAAGGTCGAGCCCTCGCCCGGGGTGCTGGTCACGCGCAGTTCGCCGCCGTGCGAGATCGCCAGCTGGCGCGAGATGTACAGGCCCAGCCCCAGCCCCTTCGGCTCGCCGTTGCGCGCGCCGCGTTCGTAGGGCTCGAAGATGCGCTCGAGGTCGGCCGGGGCGATGCCCTTGCCGTGGTCGCGCACGTCGATGCGCACCAGGTCGCCGTCGCGCTCGACGCTCACCTGCACCGGTTCGCCGCAGCCGTAGCGCAGCGCATTGGTCAGCAGGTTGACGATCACCTGCTCGACCCGGAACTCGTCCCAGCAGCCGGTGACGGGCGCATGCGGCAGCAGGGTCAGGGAGTTGCCGGTGGTGGCCGCCTGCAGCGACAGGTCGCTCACCACCCGCTCCAGCAGGTGCATCAGTTCGACCTGGGCCGGACGGATCGACAGCTTGCCGCTGCGCATGCGCGAGACGTCGAGCATGTCGTCGATCAGGCGGATCATCGACTTGATCTGGCGCTCGTCGCGCTGGATCATGCCTTCCATCTGCTGCGGCCCGAAAGCGGCGGTATTGCCGCGCTTGAGTTGCAGGCTGCGCATCTGGGTTTCCAGGAACAGCGTATTGAGCGGCGTGCGCAGCTCGTGCGCCACCAGCGACATGAATTCGTCGCGCATCTTGAGCGAGCGCTGCAGTTCCTGCTGGGTCTGGTTCAGTTCGCGCAGCAGGGTTTCCTGTTCCTGGCGGCTTTTCTCGAGCGCGATCATCTGGCGCGCCGTTTCGCGCCGCTGCTGGTCGAGCGCCACGAACACGTTGACCTTGCTGCGCACCGCGTCCGAGTCGAGCGGCTTGTACATGAAGTCGACCGCGCCGGTTTCATAGCCCTTGAAGGCGTAGTCGAGCTCGCGTCCGGCGGCCGACACGAACACGATCGGAATGTGCCGGGTGCGCGAGGTCGAGCGCATCATCTCGGCCAGTTCGAAACCGTTCATGCCCGGCATTTGCACGTCGAGGATGGCCAGCGCGAATTCGTGCTGGAGCAGCAGCGCCAGTGCGTCCTCGCCGGAACTGGCCTGGTGGATCACGCGCTGGTCGTGGCGCAGCAGGGCTTCGAGCGCCTGCAGGTTTTCGGGCAGGTCGTCGACAATCAGGATCTTGCTATGTTCTTGTTCGCTCATGGTGTCTCCAACAGGGGCAGCACGGTGCGGATGCCGGACAAGGGCAGCACCAGGTGCGGGGCGCAGCGCCGGATTGCCTCCTGGGGCATGGTATTGGACTGGGCTTCTTGTGGGTCTTGTACGATGGTCAGGCCGCCCTGTTCGCGGATCCGGCACATGCCATCGGCGCCGTCATAATTGGCGCCGGTCAGCAGGATGCCGACCATTTTCTCGCCGTACACGTCGGCGGCCGATTCCATCAGGACATCGATTGCCGGGCGCGCAAAATGCACCGGCGCTTCGCAGCTGAGCGAAAAGCTGCGGTCGTTCTCGATCGACAGATGATAGCCGGGGCCGGCGAAATAGACATTGCCCGCTTCGATCGGCTGCTTGTCGCGCGCCTCGACCACCGGCAGCGCGGTGCGGGCGTCGAACAGCGGCGCCAGGCGGCTTTCGCGGTCGGCCGGCACGTGCAGGATGCAGGCGACTGCCGGACGGAAGTTGCCCGGTAACGTGGGCAGCAGCGCGACCAGGGCATCGACTCCGCCGGCGGAGCCGCCGATCACGACCAGCTCGACCTGGCGGCCTTTCATCAGGGGCGCCAGCTGCTGCTCGGGAGTCGCAAGGTGCTTCATGCAATCACCTTGCGGAACAGGCGTTCGCGCCGCGCCAGCGGCTCGAAGCGCTCGGCGTAGCTGGAAAAGTCGATGCTTTCCTTGCTGCCCAGGCCCAGGAAGCCGCGGTGGCACAGCGACTCGTGGAACAGGCCGAACACACGGTCCTGCAGGCGCCGGTTGAAATAGATCAGCACGTTGCGGCAGCTGACGAAATGGGTTTCGGAGAACACGCTGTCGGTCGCGAGGCTGTGGTCGGCGAAGGTGACGTTTTCCATCAGCTCGCGGTCGAACAGCGCGCCGCCATAGGCCGCCGTGTAATAGTCCGAGAACGCGGCCTTGCCGCCGGCCTTCTGGTAGTTCTCGGTGTACAGGCGCATGCGCTCGAGCGGGAACACGCCGCGCCGCGCCGCTTCCAGCGATTCGGGATTGATGTCGGTGGCGTAGATGATGCTGCGCTCGAGCAGTCCTTCTTCCTTGAGCAGGATCGCCATCGAATACACTTCTTCGCCGGTGCTGCATCCCGCGATCCAGATCTTCAGCGACGGATAGGTTTTCAAGAGCGGCACCACCTGCTCGCGGATCGCCATGAAATATTCCGGATCGCGGAACATCTCGGTGACGGGAATCGTCAGGTATTGCAGCAGCTGGGCGAAGCCGTTCGGCTCGTGCAGCACCTTCGATTGCAGCTCCGAGACGGTGTCACATTCCATTTCGCGCATGGCGACCAGCACCCGGCGTTTCTGGGAAGCCCCGGTGTAGTCGCGGAAATCGTAGTTGTATTTCAAATACACGGCTTCGACGAGCATCCGCAGCTCGATGTCGAAGTCGCTTGGTGGCTTGCTCAAATGCGCTCCAGGGTCGGCATCCAGACTCGCAGCAGCGAGTACAGGCGGCTCAGGTCGATCGGTTTGGCCAGGTAATCGTTGGCGCCGGCGGTCAGGCATTGTTCCTGGTCGTCCTTCATCGCCTTGGCCGTGATGGCGATGATCGGCAGGCGGTCGAAGCGGCCGTCGGCGCGGATGCGGCGCGTCGCTTCCAGGCCGTCCATGCCCGGCATCATGATGTCCATCAGCACCAGGTCGATGCCCGGCACTTCATCCAGTTTGGCAATAGCTTCAAAACCATTCCTGCCGACTTCGACCTTGGCGCCGCGCTGCTCCAGCGCGCTGGTCAGTGCAAACACGTTGCGCACGTCGTCGTCCACCAGCAGGATGGTACGCCCTTCGAACACGCGGTCGCGTCCGCGCACGGCTTTCAGCATGTTCTGGCGCTCGCTCGACAGCTCGGACTCGACCTTGTGCAGGAACAGCGTCACTTCGTCCAGCAGGCGCTCGGGCGAACGGGCGCCCTTGATGATGATCGACTTCGAGTAGCGCAGCAATTGGGCTTCCTCGTCGCGCGTCAGGTTGCGCCCGGTGTACACGATCACCGGCGGGAACGAGCACAGCTCTTCCTGCGACATCCGTTCGAGCAGCTCGCCGCCTTGCATGTCGGGCAGCTTGAGGTCGATGACCATGCAGTCGAAGATTTCGTTTTTCAGCAGCTTGAGCGCTTCGCTGGCGGTGCCGACGGCGGCGATCTCGACGTCGTCGTCCTTGATCAGCTGGGTCACGCTGTCGCGCTGGCGTTCGTCGTCCTCGACCAGCAGCACGCGCTTGATCTTCTGGGTCGATTTTTCCTGCAGCTTGCGGAACACCTCTTCCAGTTCCTCGCGCGAGCTCGGTTTGAGCGCATAGCCGATCGCGCCCAGGTGCAGCGCTTCGCCGCTGCTCTCGATGCTCGACAGCACGTGCACCGGGATGTGGCGGGTGGATGGATTGTCTTTCAGCTGTTGCAGCACGGTCAGGCCGGAACGGTCCGGCAGGCGCACGTCCAGAAGAATGGCGTCGGGGCGCTGGCTGGCGGCCAGGGCGATGCCTTCGTCGGCGCTCATCGCCACCAGGCAGCGGTAGTCGAGCTCGTGCGCCAGGTCGTACAGGATGCGCGCGAACGGGGCTTCGTCTTCCACCACCAGCACGGTGCGGCGGCCGCCCGCGGGCTTGTCGCGGTCGTCCGGGAAAGTGGCCAGCGGCTCGGCCTCGGCGTGCGCCGCCGTCGCGGCCGCCGATGGCGGGGCGCTGATCTGGATGGTCGAGGTCGGCGCCGTGGCGGGCGCCGAGAAGACCGGCGCCGACACATTCGCCACGCTGGCGCTGCCGGCCACGATCGGAGCGGACGCCGCCGGCGTGGCCGGGATGCCGCGCGGCAGGGTCAGGGTGAACACGCTGCCCTCGCCCGGCGCGCTCGAGACGGCCATGCTGCCGCCCAGCAGGCGGGTCAGGTCGCGCGAGATCGACAGGCCGAGGCCGGTGCCGCCGAAGCGGCGGCTGGTGGTGCCGTCGGCCTGGTGGAAGGCATCAAAAATCTTTTCCTGCTGGTCCGGGGCGATGCCGATGCCGGTATCCTGCACCCGGAACGCTACTGCGCCGTCCGGCGCGACCAGCACGTCCATGCTGACCGAACCGCTGTCGGTGAATTTCACGGCGTTCGACAGCAGGTTCTTGAGCACCTGCTCGATGCGCTGGCGGTCGGTGTGCAGCGTGGCCGGCACGTCCGGCGCCACCGTGACCTTGAAGTCGAGCTGCTTTTGCAGCGCCAGCGGCTCGAAAGTGCGCACCAGGCCTTCGACCACGCGCCGCACCGGCACGTCTTCCGGCACCAGCTCCAGCTTGCCGGCCTCGACCTTGGAGATGTCGAGGATGTCGTTGATCAGCTGCAGCAGGTCGTTGCCGGCCGAATAAATGGTCTGGGCGAAGCGCACCTGCTCGTCGCTCAGGTTGCCGCTGGTATTGTCGGCCAGCAGTTTCGCCAGGATTAGCGAGCTGTTCAGCGGGGTGCGCAGCTCGTGCGACATATTCGCCAGGAACTCGGACTTGTAGCGGCTGGCGCTCTCGAGATCGATGGCGCGCTGTTGCAGCTGTTCTTGCGCCGATTGCAGCGCCGAGTTCTTCATGTCCAGGTTCAGCGCCTGCTCGGCCAGCTGGTCGTTGGTGGTGCGCAGCTCGGCCTGCTGGTTTTCCAGCGCCGACTGCGATTCTTCCAGCGCGCGCGACTGTTCTTCCAGTTCTTCGTTGGCGGTGCGCAGTTCTTCCTGCTGCACCTGCAGTTCTTCGTTCAGGGTCTGGCTTTCTTCCAGCGCGTCCTGCAGGCGCTGGCGGTAGACCACGGCGGCCATCGCGGCGCCGATCGCCGGGGCGATGAATTCCAGGAATTCGCGGTCCTGCTCGGTCACGTCGCGCAGGAAGCCGATCTCGAACACGCCTTTGACTTTACCGTGGTTGTAGAACGGCGCGATGGCCAGGCTGCGCGGCGGCGCCTCGCCCAGGGCGCTGGCGACCTTGATGTAGTTGGCCGGCAAGTCGTTGAGCACCATCAGGCGGTTTTCCGCTGCGGCCTGGCTGGCCAGGGTGGTGCCCGGCTGGATGATCTCGGCGCGCTCGGTCTCGGTATGGGTGAAACCGTAGGCGCCGATGCGGCGCATGGTGCCGTCGTCGGCGCGCACGTACATGGCGCCGACCACGCCGTCCAGGTATTTCACGACATAGGGCAGCAGCGCGTCGGCCAGCGGCTCCAGGTTGTGGATGCCGGCGCTGCGCACGGTCAGGTCGTTCTGGCCCTTGCGCAGCCAGTCCTGGTGGCGCAGTTTTTCGTTGTGCTCGGCTTCATGCGACAGCACTTCGTTGTAGGTATCCGACAGGCGCACCAACTGGCGCCGGCCGAAGGCGGCCAGGCCGGCGCCGACCGCCGCGCTCAGGATCAGGAACACCGCCACCGACCAGAAGGTGGTGCGGCGCGAGGTATCGCTGCGCTCCTGCAGCAGGCGCGATTCGTTGGCCAGCACCAGGTCGAAGTGACGCCGCATCTCGTCGGTGAGCAGGCGTCCACGCCCGCTGCTGACGGCCTCGATATAGCTGAGGTTATTGGCGCGCCGGCGCCCGATCATGTCGTTGGCGAAGTCTTCCCACTGCTTCTGGATCCGGGAGATGCGCGCCACCCGCTCGGCCTGGGGCGCGTTGTCCTTGACCAGGTCCTCCAGCGTTTCGAGGCTGGCGCCCATGCGCTGGGCCGACAGCAGGTAGGGCGCGAGGAATTCCTCGTCGCCGGCCAGCAGGTAGCCGCGCATGCCCGATTCCATCTCGGCCGACAGCTTGCGGATTTCATGGGCATTGCCGATCACCTTCTGGGAATGCTCGACCCAGGTCAGGTTGTTGATCAGGTACGCGATGATGCCGACGAAGACGATGGCGCTCAGGATGCTCATCCCGAGAGGAAGCGCGACGTTACGGGTCAGAATGCGACGAAACTCGCTGTTATCGATGGTTGGACCGGCCATGCCTGTTGTTTTGATAGAAAAAAAATATCCTAAGTGTAACGCAAACGTAAAACGGTGCGCACACTGGAGGAGCACGGTCGTGCGCAAGCATGGGCTTGCCTGGGCGTCTGAATATTATCAAAATGCTCATGGATGTGGCGCACCACTGACACGTGGCTGAAAGGCGTGGGGTTGGGAGCTTGGCCGCCGGCGCGGCGGCCGGCGCTCCGATGATGGTTGGCAGCGAGATCATCGGGCGCGAGAGCAGCGCCGCTAACAATCAACGCGTCGGCGGCATAGCCGCCAACCCTACAAATGCTTGGCCAGGTATGGCGCGGTGCGGCTGACCTTGTTGCGTGCGACTTCCTGCGGCGGGCCGGACGCCACCACCTTGCCGCCCTCGTCGCCGGCGCCGGGCCCGATGTCGATCACCCAGTCGCTGCCCGCCACCACCCGCATCGTGTGCTCGACCACGATCACCGTATTGCCGGCATCGACCAGGCGGTTAAGCTGCACCATCAGCCGGTCGGCGTCGACCGGGTGCAGGCCGGTGGTCGGCTCGTCCAGCACATACAGGGTATTGCCGCGCGTGGCGCGCTGCAGTTCGGTCGCCAGCTTGATGCGCTGGGCTTCGCCGCCCGACAGCTCGGTGGCCGGCTGGCCCAGGCGCAGGTAGTCCAGGCCCACCTCGCGCAGCACTTCCAGGGAACGCTCGACCAGCGGCTCGCCTTCGAAGAAGTCGATTGCCTCGCCCACCGTCATGCCCAGCACCTCGGCGATGTTCTTGCCGCGGTAGGTCACCTCCAGGGTCTTGGCGTTGTAGCGCGCGCCTTCGCAGGTCGGACATGGCGCGTAGACGCTGGGCAGGAACAGCAGCTCGACCATCACGAAACCTTCGCCGGCGCAGTGCTCGCAGCGGCCCTTGGCGACGTTGAACGAGAAGCGGCCGGCGTCATAGCGCCGCTTCTTCGCGTCCGGCGTCGCCGCGAACAGTTTGCGGACGCCGTCGAACAGCCCGGTATAAGTCGCCAGGTTGGAGCGCGGGGTGCGGCCGATCGGCTTCTGGTCGACCCGCACCATGCGTTTCACGCCGTCCATGCCGGCCACGATGCGGCCTTCCAGCGGCAACGCTTCGTCGCGCTCCAGATCAGGTTCTTCCGGCTGCTCGTCCTGCGCCGCAGCGCCCTGCCCCAGCGCATTGCCGACCAGTTCGACCAGCACCTGGCTCACCAGGCTCGACTTGCCCGAGCCCGAGACGCCGGTCACGCTGGTCAGCACGCCCAGCGGGAATGCGACCGCCAGGCCGTCCAGGTTATTCCGGCGCACCCCTTCGAGTTTCAGCCAGCCGCTCGGCTCGCGCGGCGTGCGGCCAGGCGCCGGCGCCTCGTCGAACAGGTAGCGCCGCGTCTGCGACCCCTCGACCTGGCGCAAGCCTTCCGGCGCGCCGCTGTACAGGATCTGGCCGCCGCGTTCGCCGGCCAGCGGACCGACGTCGACCAGCCAGTCGGCCTGGCGGATCACGTCAAGCGCGTGCTCGACCACGAACAGCGAGTTGCCGGCCGCCTTCAGCTGGGCCAGCGCGTCGAGCAAGGCTTCGGTGTCGGCCGGATGCAGGCCGGCCGACGGTTCATCCAGCACGTAGACCACGCCGAACAGGCTGGAACGCACCTGGGTGGCCAGGCGCAGGCGCTGCAATTCTCCGGGCGACAGCGTCGGCGTGCTGCGCTCGAGCGCGAGGTAGCCCAGGCCCATGGCCAGCAGCACCTCGAGGCGCGCGGCCAGGTCGGCAGCGATGCGCCGGCGCACGATCAATTGCTCGTTATGCAGTTTGGCGTCGGCCTTGTCGACCTTGCCTTCGGTTTCAGTATAGGGTTTGATCAGGCGTGCCAGCTTTTCCAGTGGCTGGCGCGACAGTTCGGCAATGTCGAGGCCGGCGAAGGTGACCGACAGCGACTCGCGCCGCAGGCGCTTGCCCGCGCATTCCGGGCACGCATTGCTGACCATATAGCGCGCCACGCGCTTCTTCATCGACGCGCTTTCGGTGTTGGCGAAGGTCTGCAGCACGTAGCGGCGCGCGCCGGTGAAGGTGCCCTGGTAGCTGGGCGTGTCCTTGCGCTTGAGCGCGGCCTTGGTCTCTTTTGGCGTGAGGCCGGCGTACACCGGCACGGTCGGGGTCTCGTCGGTGAACAGGATCCAGTCGCGATCCTTCTTCGGCAGCTCGCGCCACGGCGTATCGACGTCGTAGCCCATCGTGACCAGGATGTCGCGCAGGTTCTGGCCGTGCCAGGCCGGCGGCCAGGCGGCGACGGCGCGTTCGCGGATGGTCAGGGAGTCGTCCGGCACCAGCGACTGCTCGGTCACGTCATAGATGCGACCCAGGCCCGAGCAGCGCGGGCAGGCGCCCTGCGGCGTATTCGGCGAGAACGATTCGGCGTACAGCAATTCCTGATCCGGCGGATAATCGCCGGCGCGCGAGTACAGCATGCGCAAGGAATTGCTCAGCGTACTGACGCTGCCGACCGAAGAGCGCGCGGTCGGCGTGCCGCGCTGCTGCTGCAGGGCCACCGCCGGCGGCAGGCCCTCGATCTCGTCGACTTCCGGCACCGGCATCTGGTGGAACAGGCGGCGCGCGTAGGGCGAGACCGATTCCAGGTAGCGCCGCTGCGCCTCCGCGTACAGCGTGCCGAAGGCCAGCGACGACTTGCCCGAGCCGGACACGCCGGTGAACACCACCAACGCGCCGCGCGGAATATCCAGACTGACGTTCTTCAGATTGTGCTCGCGCGCGCCACGGACGTGGACGTAGCCGTCTTCCGCAGCAAGATGGACGTGCTTTCCAGAATTCTTGGCTTGTTTATTGCTGGGCATCTGCCCTCCGACATCATCGACGATGATTCATTGAACCGCCGCGGCCACTTGATGTCGGTGCGTTTTCCCACAGTGGCGCCAGGTTAGCGCGCCAGCGACTCCAGCCGCTGGCACAAGGCGTCGATGGGCGACGGCGCGGCGAAGCGGTGCGCTACCTGCGCACACTGGCGCGCGACCTGCTCCACCCCGACCACCCGGCGCAGCGCGGCGGCCATGCGCGCTGGCGTCACGCGCGCAGCGTGCAGGCTGGCCCCGGCGCCCAGCGCCACCACCCGCGCCGCGTTATCGAACTGGTCATGCGCCAGCGGGACCACCAGCTGCGGCGTGCCGGCGCGCAAAGCTTCGGCCGTGGTGCCGATGCCGCCGTGGTGCGCCAGTGCGGCGACGTGTGGCAGCAGCGACTTCAGGGGCACATATTCCTGCCAGCAGATGCCGGCCGGGAGCGCGGCCGCGACCTGGTCGCGGTGCGGAGTCAGGAAGATGGCGCGCAGGCCGAGTTCACTCACCGCCTGCGCCGCCGCTTCGAAATAGGCGCGCGCCTGGCGGTTGCCGGTGCCGGGCGTGAACACGACCGGCGGCGCGCCGGCGTCGAGGAAGGCGCGCAATTCGGCGCCTGGCACGGCGTCGGCAGCGGGATCATATAAAGGGAAGCCGGACTGGTACAGCGGCTGCGGCCAGTCCGGCGGCGGCGCGGCGAACCAGTCGGGAAACAGCGCCAGCGACAGATCCGGGATCGCCATCAGGTGGCCGATCAGGTCATGGATCGGCGCCAGGCCACGCGCGGCGCGCGCCGCGTTCAGGCCGGGCAAGGCGACCGGGTCGATGAAGCGCGCCGCCAGCGTGCGCCACAGCCAGCGCCGCATGCCGTGCGGCACCCAGCGCGGCACCGGCCACGGGCCCAGCAGCAGCGGATCGTGCACAGTCGGCAGGTTCGACGGCGCCAGGTAGGCCGCCGCGATGCGCAAGCCCGGCCGCGTGGCGCGGCACAGTTCGGCTTCAGGCAGCGCCAGCGGATGCACCAGCAGCACGTGCTGATGGTCGCCGGCGAGCGCCTCGACCAGGGCAGGCAACTGCGCCATCGCCGGCCGCGTCGCCTGCCATACCACGGCCAGGCCGCGGGTCGGATGCCACAGGTCGGGATGGTCGAGCACGGCCGGGTCGGCCGGCAGGCCGTGGAAGCTCAGCCCGGCGGCTTCGACGAACGGCGCATGCTGTACCGGGCCGAGAAACTCGACCCGGTGCCCGCGCGCCTGCAGCGCCCACCCGATCCACAGGAAGGGGAACAGGTCGCCGGCCGAGCCGATCGTCGCCAGGGTGAATTGCACGCTTACATCAGCGCTCACACGCTCAGAAGGTCAGCGTGCCTTCGATCGAATCATCCAGCGTCTTGCCGATGACGGCACCGACTGCCATCTTGGCGCCGGCGATCAGCTGGCCGTGCTTGTTGTCCCAGTAGTAGCCGAGTTTTGGCGTCACCTTGAGCACGGTGATGCGCGGATCGTCTTCGCCTTCGGTGAACCATACCTTCAGGTGCGAATCCCACAGCTGCTTGATGCGCGCCTTGTCCTGCGAGATCTCGGCATGGCCGTCGATTTCCAGGAAGCCGGCGTGCTTGTCGGCCTGGAACATCAGCTTGACCATCGGATTGGTTTCCAGCTCGTGGTTCTTGTGGCTGTCGACGCTGCTGAGGAACCAGATGGTGCCGGCATCGTCGACTTCGCGCACGCTCATCGGGCGCACGCCGCGGCTCGGGCCGAGGTTGCCGCCAGTGCACAGGAAGCAGGTGTCGGCGTCCTCGATCATGTCCTTGATGCGCTCGATGGCGTCCACGCCGCTCAGGTCGCGGCGGTTTTCTTCGGGTTGGTTGCGGTTGATGGAATCCATGGTTGTCTCCTGAAAGCATGGCCACATGGCCGATGAGACAACTGTAGCCGCCCTGTAACCGCCGGTATGTGGGCGGACGAACGGATGACGGCGATACGCCGGGGCGCCGGTTCAACCCCGGTTCGCCGCTCGCTCGGAGATACGCGGCGGCGAACCGCCAGCTTACAGGAAGCGGTCCAGAATCTTGCGGCTGTGCTTGTCGATCCGGACCATATCGCGCACCAGGAAATTGATGCCGTGGCTATCCGCCACCAGCAGCGAGGCCTCGCCGATGCGCCGGATATCCTCGTCCGCCTTCAGCACGAACTGGGTGTCGCCGCGGTCGGTCTCGACGAACCAGGTGCACGGCGTGGCAAAGCTCGACACCTCCTTGATACGCACGATCTCGGGAATGAACTCGCGGCCCTCGATCTCTTCGCGCACCAGTTGGCGGATGTTTTCCGGCACCTCCGCCAGATCGTCGATCCACGCCACTTCCTTGCCGCCATCGCGCACCAGCGAAATGCCTTTGGTCGGGGCCTGGATCGGAAAGGCGCGCACCGGCGTCACGCCGACGTGCTCTTCGCCGTTCTCCAGCGTGATGATCAGCTTGCCGAAACTGTCGCGGCGCAATTTGAATGGAGTAATGTTCACTGCGCTCATTTATACATCCTTGTCGTCCATGTCCTGATCCACATTGCGTGCCTGCGCTTCGTACAGGCGGTGGTACGCCCCTTCGCGCGCCATCAACTCGTCGTGGCTGCCCTCCTCCACCACCACGCCGCGGTCCAGCACCACCAGGCGGTCGGCCCGGTGCAGCGTCGACAGACGGTGCGCGATGGCGATCGTGGTACGGCCCTGCACCAGATTGTCGAGCGCCTTCTGGATTTCTTTCTCGGTCTCCGAGTCCACCGACGAGGTTGCTTCGTCCAGGATCAGGATCGGCGGATCGATCAACAATGCACGCGCGATCGAGATGCGCTGGCGCTCGCCGCCCGACAGGCCCTGGCCGCGCTCGCCGACCATCGAATCGTAGCCCTGCGGCAGGCGCAGGATGAATTCGTGGGCGTGCGCCGCACGGGCCGAGGCGATGATCTCTTCGCGCGTCGCGTTCGGCTTGCCATAGGCAATGTTCTCGGCAATCGTGCCAAAGAACAGGAAAGGTTCCTGCAGCACCAGGCCGATATTGCGGCGGTAGTCGGCCACCGCGAACGAGCGGATGTCCTTGCCGTCGAGCAGGATCGCGCCTTCGGCCACGTCGTAGAAGCGGCAGATCAGGTTCACCAGCGTGCTCTTGCCGGAGCCGGAATGGCCGACCAGGCCGACCATCTCGCCGGCGTTGATCTTCAGCGAAATGCCGCGGTTCACGGCGCGGTTGCCGTAACGGAAACCGACTTCGCGCAGCTCGATGTTGCCCTTGACCTCGTCCACCTTGACCGGGTTGACCGGGTCCGGCACGCTCGAGACGTGGTCGAGAATGTCGAAGATGCGCTTGGCGGCCGAGGCCGACTTCTGCGTCACCGACACGATGCGGCTCATTGAATCGAGCTTCACGTAGAAGCGGCCGCTGTAAGCAATGAAAGCGGTCAGCGTGCCGACCGTGATGTCGCCCTGCGACACTTGCCAGATACCGAAGATCCAGATCACCAGCAAACCGAGTTCGGTCAGCAGCGACACAGTCGGCGAAAACAGCGACCACACCCGGTTCAGCTTGTCGTTGACGGCCAGGTTATGCTTGTTCGCTTCGCGGAAGCGCGCCGATTCGCGCTTTTCCTGGGCAAAGGCCTTCACCACGCGGATGCCGGGGATGGTGTCGGCCAGCACGTTGGTGACCTCGCCCCAGACGCGGTCGATCTTTTCGAAGCCGGTGCGCAGGCGGTCGCGCACCACGTGGATCATCCAGGCGATGAAGGGCAGCGGCACCAGGGTGACCAGCGCCAGCCAGGGATTCATACTGAACAGGATCACGCCGGTCATGATGATGAGCAAGACGTCGGACAGGAAGTCGAGCAGGTGCAGCGACAGGAACACGCTGATGCGATCGGAACCACTGCCGATACGGCTCATCAAGTCGCCGGTGCGTTTGCCGCCGAAATATTCCAGCGACAGCCGCAGCAGGTGTTCGTAGGTGGTCGAGCGCAAATCGGCACTGATGCGTTCCGACGCCAGCGCCAGCACATAGGTCTTGCCCCAGCCCAGCGCCCAGGCCAGCAACGATGCGCCAAACAGCCCGCCCATGTACAGCCAGACCAGCGAGTTGTCGATGTTCTGGCCGTTCTGGTACGGGATCAGCACATTGTCCATCAAGGGCTTGGTGAGATAGGGCGGAATCATGTGCGCTGCCGTCGAGCCCAGCATCAACAGGAAACCCAGCAGCAGTTGCCCCTTGTACGGCTTGGCGAAGCGCCAAAGGCGGAACAGGGTCCAGGTCGACGGCGGCGTATGCAGTACCTTCTCGCAGATCGGGCAGTCTTGCTGGTCGGCCTCGAGCGGCGCCTTGCAGCTCGGGCAGGTGTGCTGCTCGGGCGGCTGGACAGCGACGCCGGACACCACGCTCTCGACCTGGTCGCCGAAATGGTCGACCACCCGGATTGCCTGCAGGTTCTGTCCCAAGGTAAAGCGCCACGAGGCCAGCAAACCGTGATCATCGACCAGTTCCAGGTGACCGACGCCGGCGTGGTCATGATGGCGTAGCGCGAGGTCGCTACGGTACGGCCAGTCGCGCCAGGCAGCGTCGCCCGGGGCGCGCGTCAGCAGGCGGCGGCTGGTCACCAGCACCAGGCCTTTTGAAAAATGTAATTTGGCGTCGAGGTCAACCTCCACGCCGGCTAAAACGTTTTCCCCTGGTGCAAGCTGTTTCGCGACGTCACTTTGCCAGACTTCAGGCAAAAAACTGGCGGCTACCGCCAGGGACGACGGACTAGCAAGTTGTTGAGTTGTCATGTATTGCGCCCGCTAATCAGGCAGTGTGTTCTGGTAAGGGTACGGCAGTACGGAGGCTCGGCGACGCACAAGGATCGTCAATACACCTTTGCGCGCGATTGCGTGAAACGCTCCACAGAGCGCTAGAACGTTCTTGGGTATCGTTTGGATGACAAGCGGGGGCGTATTGATGGGAATGACGGCGCAGCAAGCCGGACAGTATACAGGACGGTGCATGGTGTGCGCTGCGGTCGGCGGGCTTTCGCTACCGTAGTGGACAGTCAGGCAAACAAGGCAAAGCCGGCGGGCGCGCGATTCACATCGGGCGCCAGGCGGCAACAGAAAATGACATGATCAAGAAGAACGACATCAAGTTCCTGCGCGTGACTTACCTGCGTGGACCGAATATCTGGACCTACCGTCCGGTGCTCGAAGCCTGGCTCGACATCGGCGAGCTGGAAGAAACGCCCTCGAACCTTCTGCCCGGTTTCACCGAACGCCTGACCGCCTGGCTGCCGGGCCTGATCGAACACCATTGCGGCGTCGGCCACCGCGGCGGCTTCCTGGAGCGGCTGCGTGACGGCACCTGGGCCGGCCACATCCTCGAGCACATCGTGCTGGAGATCCAGAACCTGGCCGGCATGAAGACCGGCTTCGGCAAGACCCGCTCCACGGGCGACTACGGCATCTACAAGATGGCCTTCCGCACCCGCGACGAGACGGTCGGCCGCGCCGCGCTCGACGTCGCCCACCGCCTGATGATGGCCGCCATCAACGATGAAGCCTTCGATTTGCCGGCCGCCGTGCAGCGCCTGACCGACATGGTCGACCGCCACTGCCTGGGCCCGTCGACCGCGCACATCGTCGACGCCGCCACGGATCGCCGCATTCCCTCGATCCGCCTGACCGACGGCAACCTGGTGCAGCTGGGTTATGGCGCCGCCCAGCGCCGCATCTGGACCGCCGAAACCGACCGCACCAGCGCCATCGCCGAAGGCATCGCCAGCGACAAGGACATGACCAAGTCGCTGCTGGCCTCGTGCGGCGTGCCGGTGCCGGAAGGCGCCATCGCCCGCAGCGCCGACGACGCGTGGGAAGAAGCCCAGGACATCGGCCTGCCGGTGGTAGTCAAACCGGTCGACGCCAACCACGGCCGCGGCGTGTCGCTCAACCTGATGACCGAGGCGGAAGTGAAAGCCGCCTACACCATTGCCTCCAACGAAGGCGACAGCCGCTCGGTGCTGGTCGAGCGCTACGTCACTGGCAACGAGCACCGCCTGCTGGTGGTCGGCCGCAAGGTGGTCGCTGCCGCGCGCGGCGAGTCGGTGTGGGTGACTGGCGACGGCCGCAGCAGCGTGGCCGCGCTGTGCGACATCCAGATCAACATCGACCCGCGCCGCGGCGAGAGCGAGGAATTCCCGCTCAGCCCCGTCAAGCCGCGCGAGAGCGAGGAAAACCAGCTGGTGCTGCAGCGCCAGGGCTTGAGCCCGGATTCGGTGCCGCAAGACGGTCAGAAAGTGCTGATCCAGCTGAACGGCAACGTGGCCGACGACGTCACCGACCTGGTACACCCGGACGTGGCGCACGCCGCCGCGCTGGCCGCGCGCATCGTCGGCCTCGACATCGCCGGCATCGACCTGGTGTGCGAAGACATCGCGCGCCCGTTGGCCGAGCAGCGCGGCGCCATCATCGAGGTCAATGCCAGTCCGGGCCTGCTGGCCCACATGAAGCCGGCCAGCGGCACCCCGCGCAACGTCGGCAAGGACATCGTCGACCACCTGTTCGCGCAGGAAGAAACGGGCCGCATCCCGGTGGTGGGCGTGACCGGCTCCAAGGGCTGCAGCCTGATCACGCGCCTGGTCGGCTGCCTGGTCAACATCGCCGGCAAGGAAGTGGGCGTCGCCAACGGCGAAGGCCTGTACCTGAACGCGCGCGCCATCTCGAACCGCGACAGCACCGGTGTCGAAGCGGCCCAGCGCGTGCTGATCAACCGGAACGTGCAGACCGCCGTGTTCGAATCGAACGCGCGCTCGATCCTGCAGGACGGCCTGCCCTACGACCGCTGCACGGTGGGCGTGGTGACCGACATGGACGGCATCGAGGACGTGGCCGAATTCCACATCCGCGACGACGACGCCATGCGCAACGTGATCCGCAGCCAGGTCGACGTGATCCTGCCGAGCGGCGTGGCGGTGCTCAACGCCGACAACGAGCGGGTGGCGGCGCTGGCCGAGCTGTCGGACGGCGGCGTGATCTATTACGCGCTGGACGAGCACAATCCGGTCCTGGCGGCGCACCGCGCGGCCGGCGAACGCGCCGTGTTCGCGCGCGACGGCCGCATCGTGCTGGCCGCGGGCGCCGACGAAACCAGTCTGGTGGCGCTGTCGGCGATGAAGCCGGCCACCGTGAAGTATCCGGAAAACGTGCTGGCGGCAGTGGCGGCGGCGTGGGCGCTGGGCGTGTCCAGCGACCTGATTTGCGGCGGCCTGCGCGCCTTCGACGCTACCCCGGCCACCCCGAAGCAAACGACTCACTAAATGAAGGCCCGGCCCTGCGCCGGCGCCATGGTGTCCGCCCCGGTGCAAGCCGTGGGCGGCCCACGAAAGGAATGACGGTTTATGGAAGTATCTCGCGTACGGGCCCTGCGTGGCCCCAACCTCTGGAGCCACCACACGTCGGTCGAGGCGATCGTCTCGTGCACGCCGGAAGAAGCCTCGATCGCCACGCTGGCGGGCTTCGAGGCGCGCCTGCGCACCCGCTTCCCGCAGATGGGCGCGCTGCAGCCCTTCGGGCATGACGACACCATCCCGCTGGCCCACGTGCTGGAACTGGTGGCCTTGAGCCTGCAGGCCGAGGCCGGCTGCCCGGTCACCTTCAGCCGCACCACCGCGACGCTGGAAACCGGCATCTACCAGGTGGTGGTCGAGTACAGCGAAGAAGACGTCGGCCGCCTGGCGCTCGACCTGGCCCAGCAGCTGATCGACTCGGCGCGGGGCGACACCCCGTTCGACCTGGCCGCCACCCTGAAGCAGCTGCGCGACCTGGACGAAGACGTGCGCCTGGGCCCGTCGACCGGCGCCATCGTCGACGCGGCGATCGCCCGCAACATCCCGTTCCGCCGCATGACCGAAGGCAGCATGGTGATGTTCGGCTGGGGCAGCCGCCAGCGCCGCATCCAGGCCGCCGAGCTCGACGCCACCGGCGCCATCGCCGAAACCATCGCCCAGGACAAGGAACTGACCAAGAAGCTGCTGGACGCCGCCGGCGTGCCGGTGCCGCACGGCCGCAGCGTGACCGACCCGGACGACGCCTGGGCCGCCGCCATGGAAATCGGCCTGCCGGTGGTGATCAAGCCGAAGGACGGCAACCAGGGCAAGGGCGTGACGGTCAACGTCACCACCCGCGAGCAGCTCGACGCCGGCTTCAAGGCCGCCTCGGGCTTCCGCGACGACATCCTGGTCGAACGCTACCTGCCGGGCCACGACTACCGCCTGCTGGTGGTGGGCGACAAGCTGGTGGCCGCCGCGCGGCGCGAGCCGCCGCAGGTGATCGGCGACGGCAAGCACAGCGTGCGCGAGCTGGTGGAGCAGGTGAACCTGGATCCGCGCCGCGGCGACGGCCATGCCACTTCGCTGACCAAGATCCGCTTCGACGACATCGCCCTCGGCACGCTGGTGCAGCAAGGGATGAGCGCCGACTCGGTGCCTGCCATCGGCCAGCGCGTGGTGCTGCGCAATAACGCGAATCTCTCGACCGGCGGCACCGCCACCGACGTCACCGACGACGTGCATCCGGAAGTCGCGGCGCGCGCGGTAGCCGCCGCCCACATGATCGGCCTCGACATCTGCGGCGTCGACCTGGTGTGCGACAGCGTGCTGCGCCCGATCGAAGAACAGAACGGCGGCATCGTGGAAGTCAACGCCGCACCGGGCCTGCGCATGCACCTGGCGCCCTCGTTCGGCAAGCCGCGTCCGATCGGCGAAGCCGTGATGGACACCCTGTACGCGCCGGGCGACGACGGCCGCATCCCGGTGATCGCGGTCACCGGCACCAACGGCAAGACTACCACCGTGCGGCTGATCGCGCACCTGATGTCGGCCTCGGGCCTGCGCACCGGCATGACGAATACCGACGGCGTCTACATCGAAGGCCGCCGCATCGACAGCGGCGACTGCAGCGGCCCGCGCAGCGCGCGCAACGTGCTGCTGCATCCGGACGTCGACGCCGCCGTGTTCGAGACCGCGCGCGGCGGCCTGCTGCGCGAAGGCCTGGCCTTCGACAAGTGCCAGGTGGCGGTGGTGACCAATATCGGCGCCGGCGACCATCTTGGCCTGAACTACATCACCACGCTGGAAGACCTGGCCATACTCAAGCGCGTGATCGTGCAGAACGTGGCGAGGAACGGCATGGCGGTGCTCAACGCCGCCGATCCGACCGTGGCGGCGATGGCGCAGAAGACGCGCGGCTACGTCACCTTCTTTGCCCAGGACGTCGGCATTCCCGTGATGTCGATGCACCGCGCCCAGGGCAAGCGCGTGGTGTTCGTCGAGGACGGGCATCTGGTCGCGGCCGAGGGCAAGTTCGAGGAGCGTATCGACTTGAACGAAGTGCCGATCACGCGCGGTGGCGTGGTCGGGTTCCAGGTCGAGAACGTGATGGCGTCGGTGGCCGCCGCCTGGGCCGCGGGCGTGAGCTGGGACGTGATCCGCCTCGGCCTGAAGACCTTCGTCGGCGAGAGCGACAATGCACCGGGGCGCTTCAACGTGTTCGAGTACCGCGGCGCCACCGTGATCGCCGACTACGGCCACAATCCGGATGCGATCGCGGCGCTGGTCAATGCCGTGGAAAGCATGCCGGGCAAGCGCCGTTCGGTGGTGATCAGCGGCGCCGGCGACCGGCGCGACCAGGACATCACGCAGCAGACCGAAATCCTCGGCAAGGCATTCGACGACGTGCTGCTGTACCAGGACCAGTGCCAGCGCGGGCGTGCGGATGGCGAAGTGATCGCGCTGCTGCGCGCCGGGCTGGATGGCGCGACCCGCACCACGCACGTCGAAGAGATCAATGGCGAGTTCGTGGCGATCGACCGCGCACTCGAGCGCCTCGACAGCGGCGACCTGTGCCTGATCCTGATCGACCAGGTCGACGAAGCGCTGGCGCACATCGCGCGCCGCGTCAAGGAGGCCCAGGCAGCCGCCTGATGGCTTCCACCGGGGCGGGAAGCGCGTTATCCTGAAAGGATGAGCAACCCGTCCCTGTCTTCCCTCCCCTCCCTGCCGGCGCTCGGCGTAGCGACGCTATTGCGGGCGCTGTTCAAGCGGCCTGCGCGTTCTGCCGCCATGCCGCTGAGCGCCACCTTCCGGCTCGACCGGATCGACCGCGCGCACGTGCGGCGCTATAACGCGGCGTTCGGTTTTGCCGGCGATACGGTGCCGATCACCTATCTCTATCTGCTGGCGCAGCGGGCGCAATTGGCGACGCTGGTCGGGCGGCCGATCCCGTTCCGGATTCCGGGACTGATTCATGTCGAGAACCGGCTGGCGATGCACGGCGAGATCGATGCGGATGCGGCGCTCGCGCTGGCGACGGACGTGTCTGTTCCGCCTCCCGCGGCCAATGGCGCTGTCATGTGCGTGCTGGAGACGCGCGCTTTCGCAGGCGAGCAGCTGGCATTCACCTGCGTCAGCACCTATCTGATCAAACGCGGCAGTCGTACGGAACGCGGTGCCACTCAGCCTGCGTCGGCTGCGGGTGCGCCGGTGGGCAACTGGAGGCTGACGTCGAACGCCGGCCGGGCGTACGCCGCCTTGTCCGGCGACTGGAATCCCATCCACCTGTGGCCATGGACGGCGCGGCTAATGGGCATGCGCGCGCCGATCATCCATGGCATGCATTCGGTGGCGCAGGCCTGCGCCATGCTGGAGCAGGCACGGGGCCAGCGGGTCACTCGGTTGGACAGCCGATTCAAAGCACCTGTACCGCTCGGCAGCGAGGTAAAGCTTGTTAACGGCTTGGATGGCGACAGCTTCGTCGTGCTGTGCAACGCTCGCGTCGCTGTCGAAGCGAGCATGGCGACGCCGCACTCGCGCGTTTCATGACGCTGGTCCGCCTCATAAGGAAGACCAGTGATTGGGAGCGCATTACAAAGATGCTTCTTTCAACATGGCTTCGAGTTCCTTGTTGCGCTGTGCCGTTATTCGCGCCAGACAGCTCGAGCGAACCAGTGGATACATCGAGCCGCCATCGTAATTTGACGAATCAAAATCACACTGCAAGTCCCGGAAGTTGATCCATGTAACTTGGACTTGCTTGAGCTTAGCGCGGCGGTCTTTCTCCAGTTTCGCCACCAGTTCCTTATAACGCTTGTTCAAGGTGGCATCCTCCCGCTGGTAATCCTTCCCGGCGCACACGTTCATCGCCATCTGCGATATAGGATTCTTGCAGTCTTCTTCTGCAGCCATGGCGTTTGCTGCGAACATGGAAGCCGATATCAGAGTCAAGCCGATCAGTTTCTTCATCATCCTTTGTTCTCCATCGTCATGAGCGTAGCTCATCTTACTCCTACGCGCGACGCATGAAAAACCGTTGATGCATGGCTATATAAAAACAAAGCCTTTTCAAGTTCTCGAACGCACCCGGGATTCACGGTGTCGGTGTACGCTAAGTCAAGCAATACGACCGCACACGGTCATTCGCGTCCGAGCGTAATCTTTTGTCCCGGCCAATCGTGAATGGCGCTGCACCGCATGCACTTAAAATGGAATAGTTGCCCGCAAAAGGAAGGCGATTGCAATGATCAACATTGGACGCGCGCTCGCCCCGCACTATCTCGCGGTAGTGGGAAAGTTTGCCATAATCGGGCCGGGCATCGGTGTGCTGATCGTGCTGTTGTTCGAGGGGCTGGATTCCGTTCCCGATCCCGGCAACTTTTTATTCGTCGTTATCGTATTTGGATACGCCCTCGGTCTGATACCTGCCGCCCTCGCCGGAATGATCTACACCGTCGCGTGGAGCATGAGATCGCACTTGCCCCGCTTGAGTGCAAGGCAATTCGGAACACTCCTCGGTACCGTAGCCGGGCTGGTTGCCTTCCCCGTGTTCACGGCAACTGCCATGTCGAGCGGGATGCCGGACGATCTGCAAGTCTACCTGCTCCCAGCGTTCGCCGGCGCCGTTTGCGGGGCCCTGGTGGCGCGCGAACGCGAACAAGCGCATGACATGACCGATGAATATGGACACAGTAGCGAGTGATACTGGCGCGCGTTCCCATCCATTCAGTCACGCCGCGATGCGCTTGGCAGCTGAGCACAAACATCTGGTTCAAGCATCGTCCTATCCCTCAACGGCTACCCGAACAACGGTCGGTCCGGATTCGCTATTTCCCTAACAAACCGGTTGCAAACGGCGGCCCACCGCATATGGCTAGAATTGAATACTGCATGCCAAAGGAAAGCGTTAGGAACTCATGCGTCTTAGACATTACCTTACCCAGCCGCACCTCGCAGTCGTGGCGATATTCGCGTTGTTGGGCCCTGCTTTCGGCCTGCTGACTGCGCTACTGATCAATGCACCAAATTTACCAACTGACCTCGACGGCAACCTGCTATTCATCACCCTCGCATTGGCATACGGCTTTGGCGTGATGCCTGCCCTGCTCGCCGGGCTGCTCTACACCACGGCATGGAACATCAGATCGTATTTCCCGCGCCTGACTGCGACTCAATTTGGCGTCTTACTCGACGCAGTAGCTGGGCTTATTGCGTTCGCCGCTGTTGCTGGACTGGCCTCTTCCAAGGGAATACTGGAAGACATCGTCTTTTATTCGCTTCCACTAAGCGCTGGTGCGGCATGCGGTGGACTGGTGGCGCGCGAACGCGAACAGCGAAACAGCCGAATCGAAGACCAGCTACGCAATGGTAGCTGACACAGGCGCACGCAGGATGGCCACCACCGCCCTGCAACGACCACCCAATAACGCAGCGCAAGCGTACTTCCACCATCGTCCTACCCCATCAATCGGGGTAAAATGGCAAGTCCCTGGCTTTGCACCTGCTCTGCCGTACCGATCCAAACACATGACCACCGTTCCCATCGAAATCAACGCCGCCGCGGCAAAGAGCAGCGCGGCAGCCAAGTACACGCCATGATGCATCGGCGTGTTTCCCTTTAAATTCGTTCAGTTTGACGACAACCTACGCCGAAACCTACGCCTCGCGATGTGGTCGCTCCGTCGAAGGATTGCAAAATTCCGATACCTTTACTTTTATGCATAGGAACTAACCGCAGTGAGACACGACGCGATCTTGCAACGGAACTTAAATTCATCTGGACGTTATAGTCTCTCCACTCTATCCTTATGGCAATAAGTGAAACATGAATCTAGGGAGACTTGAAGATGGAAATCGTTAACATTGACGCTGCCAATCAGTCGATGGAACTGCCGATTGACAAAAAAACACTTGGCGAGTTTATTTCTGGACTTCTCGGCCAACCACAGAGTATAGGTAAGCGTTTCGAAGACGCTTTTTCAGTTGACCATGATTGGTTCATACACTTCTTTTCATTGATCCTGCAGCGGATTCAACAACAAAACTCTCCTGAACCACTTGCATTTGAAGCACGTATTCTTTACAAAGATCAGCTGCAGAGAAAAATTACGAGCTGGCAAGCTTTTCAGCATTTTTCGGAAACTCAAAACATTGTCAGTATCGCTGTTCAGTTCAACTTGGCCTTACTAATTCATTTCCCTTCGAAAGAACTACCAGAGCGTCAAGAGTTAATTATAACTTTCGACTCAACCAGAGGAAGAAGATTCACTGGAATGTTTGAAGGCTTCCTGGGAGCGTCGACACCACTAGGTATAATTGACGTGGAAATACGCCACACAGAACGAACTTGGGCAGACGACATTTTGCGACTGATCGAAACTGAAATTTCCAATATTCAGGTATCTCAACTTAAGCTACGCACTCACCTTCGTAGATTTTTTGCTCCTTTCTCAGTTTTCGCTTTCCCTATAATGATGCTTGCCTCGCTTGCTTATTCCACTTGGTCTGGGCGAACTGAGGGACTAACTGAGCGCGCTGAAAAATTGTTAAAGGTAACTGACCAGAGTGCGCAGGTGCTTCACGAAAAAATAAACATACTATTAGTGGAAGCAGCGAAGAGTTCGGTTAGTCGATCGGAAAGTTTTACTTTTCTTTTATACTCATTGTTTATTTCGGTCCTGTTTTACTTAGGAGGGATGTTTCTAGCTCAACCAAACCCGTCCTTCGTAGTTTTATCAAAAGCCGCGGAAAAAAATCGAACCCAAACTCTCAATCGCCAGAAACGCCGAGGACTCATGTTGGTAGTCTCAACAATTTTAAGCCTTGCTCTTGGAATAGCGGGCAACTTTATTTACGATAGCGTGAAGTAAATCTATTGCCGACATACATGTGGTCCACGGCATCGGAGGTTCGAATCCTTTCGCCCCGACCAATAGCATCAAGTAGTACAGCGAAAGCTGTGTGTATAGACAGTGCTGTATATTATCTGCCCGATAACATCGGTAAGCAAAGAAGCCGCCTTGCGCGGCTTTTTTGTTGCCTGTTGTGTTCACTGTCCGAACCTGACAGACCATTCCTGCACGCAACCCGGGCCGTCGTCACCCTCTGGTCACTCTTCACCTTTGATCAGCATCCCGGCGTTCTGCATAGTCGTTACGCGTGCATCGTACAGCAGCGGCAGCAGCGACCCGCCCGCCTGGGAATTTGGATCAGTCACGCTTGCGACGGTCGATGCAGCCAGGCCGAATATCCGGACTTCACCCAGCAACCGCCAGCGCCGCGCCGATCGCGTACCCCGATAACCGTTTGCCGCGTTCACGCAGCCGCTTGACTTGTCCATGCATCAGCCGAGTGTAGCAGCTTTGATCTAGATCAAAACAGTCGGCGGGATGGGCAATAGGATCGTCACATGGACACCCGAACCGACCGCCTGACCGCTGTGTACGTAGAACTTGCTGCGAATATCGCCGACGTGTTCGGGATGTTTCGTAGTGTGACCTACCTACATGAGCGAGCTGTGGACCTCGACGTCGTCCGTCGCGTGATCCTTGAACTGGGTCCGCGACGGAGCGATGGGCACGGTGTGCGGACGACCCGAAGGCAGCGGATCGCTAGGATCTGGATCAGTCGAGACGATCCGCCTGCTATCGACGGAAAATAGCAGGATAGGCCCACGTGGCGTGATGACGTGAAACGTCTTGTACGTGAAGGCAATTTCCCTAAGCCGAGGCAGCTTTCTGGCCGGCGCGTAGTATGGCTAGTTCGAGAGATTCAAGACTGGGCAGAAGCTCGACCAATTTCAGACCTGTCACCACCAGCCAATACCAACAGGCGCATTTGATACCAATGACGAAAGGTTTCATGCTTTGTCAACATTCAGTAGTTGGCCGAACAAAGCGAGTCGACTAGTCATGTCCGGCGAGACATCTTTAACAGACCACAGCATTGATTGTGTATGGCTACTCCACCGATTCTCGGCCAACTTAATATCGCTAAACACAGAGGTTGAAATCAAAAGACCATCGCAGCGGCCATCGATCACATAACGAATTACTTTTCGGATATGTCGTTCGACAAAGGCCTTATTGAAATCCGACAGAAACTGAGCGGCCCCGTCTTGACTTGGCCCGCCAAGTATGGAATCACGAGGCGCCAACTCATCTAGACTAACTGCAACAAGCCCACGCACATTCGTCTTCTTCAGCTGTTGGACTCCCTTGCGAACCTGCGCCTCAACTCCCTTTTCGGAATATATTTTTTTACAAGAGATTCCATAAGCCGTGTCCGAGAACTCGACAGTTAAATCAGGCTCAGTATGTAGAACAGTGGCGCCAAGGCGCTTCAAACGGTTCGCTAGCTCTAATTCCCACAGAGCGTCCTTACCCATTGACTGAAGTCTGTCTAGCGACCCTAACTGATTACCTGCTATTCTTCTTATGCATTCCCATGCACCAGGGTCATTCTGAGCATTAAGAATGGATTCCGCGATTCGACTCGCATATAGAAGGTTTAAGATGTCGCTGACATCGGCGTTTCTTTCACCTGACAGCCGTGTTTTAATAAGTGTCTCGGCGTTTCGCATGACCTTACCAAGCCCACTATCGCGATGAAATCGCAGTCCACGCTCAGCTAACAGGCCACGCACCCTCGCACACCGATCCAGAATCTCTTCGTACTGAGTTTCGCGATAAAAAGAGCCACCGAAACCAGGCACATCTTCAAATATCTTTTTCGCAAACATAGTTTGTTATTCGGCGACCGTGCTCGCCAGTTTCTCATAGTGGCCACTCAATTTGGCAAGCCACTCTCTCCGCTCTTTATCGTAACGATGCAGGTTGTACACTCCCTCGATCCCCTTCGGCATGTGACCAATAACGGCCTCCGCTACGTCTGCATCACACCCGAGTGCGCTCAGCTGCGTCCGACCGGTTCGACGCAGATCATGCACCGACCAGTGTGAAACCGGCAAGCGTACACGCTGATATTCTGGTCTCGTATTCGAGTAAGGCTGGTGCATCCAGACGGTAATCCCCCCATTTTTAGAGCACGCTAAAAGTAGAGG
>NZ_JASNRA010000032.1 GCF_030411955.1 Massilia sp. YIM B02443 | reverse complement strand
TGTCCCTAGACAACTGTTACCTATGTCCCTGTGCCATACAGAGCCGCCAACCCTACGACGGCGAGCGCAAGGTGATCTTGAGAATTTCGCCTTGCTTCCACAAGCGCATGCGCGGGCCCCAGCCACCGGCGCCGCGGCTGATCAAGAGCTGCATGTCGCCTTCGCGATGCAAGCCCACCACATGCGGAAACTCGCGCGCCACCAGGTAGTTGAACGGCCAGATCTGGCCGCCGTGCGTGTGCCCCGACAGCATCAGGCTCACCCCTTCGCGCGAAGCACGTTCGACCAGCCCCGGCGCCGGAATATGCGACATCAGGATCGTTGCCCCTTCGCTGCGGTTCGGAATGGTGCGTCCAAGTCCCGCGTAAATATCGCCGCCGCCGCGCATCGCGCGTCCGATGTCGTCCAGCCCCGCCAGGTGCAGGCCCGGCGCGATCTCGACCCGCTCGTCGCGCAGCCAGCGCACGCCGCCGGCCGCGAATTCCTCGATCGTGCCGCCGGCATCGCCGTAGTATTCGTGATTGCCCGTCACCGCCCACGCGCCAAGCGGCGGATGCAGGCGGCGCAGCACCGGCGCCAGTTGGTCGTCGTTGATCGGCTCGTCCTCGACCTGGTCGCCCAGCATCAGCACCGCCGCCGGATCGAAGGCGTTGATCTGGTCCACCCGTTCTCCCAGCCACTTCGCGCGGCGCTGGGCACCGAGGTGGGTGTCGCTGATGGCCGCGATCACGGTGCCGTCGAGTGCCTGCGGCAAGCCTGGCAGCACCAGTTCATGTTCGACGATGTTTGGAGCGCGCACCGACTGGAAGATGGCGAAGGCGCTGATCACCACGCCGGCCACGGCGCCGGCCAGGCGGATGCGCGGACCGTGCCTGCGCAGCCAGAAGCCAAAGCCGGTGATGACGTCGGCCAGCAGCAGCCACTGGGTGGTCACGAACAGGATGCCGAGCCAGGTCAGCGCGAACTGCCCCGGCCACCAGCGCCAGTCGAGCGCCGCGTCGCCCGTGCGCAGGCCGAACATGTACACCAGCCACAGCACGACCGCGCCGGCCCACCAGGCGCGTGCCGGAATGCGTGCGCGCACCGGCGCCAGCGCGTACAGGCGTTGGGCGACGTACAGATGCATCAGCGTGCCGATGACGTTCAGGATGATCGAAAACATGCGTGCTCCTGCCGGGCCCTGGCCGGCGACGTGGGTCGAAAGGGAGTGAGGCACGCCGTGGCGGGCACGGCGCGGCGCGCCAATGATATTGGCAAAGCGGAATGACTGTCGCCGGGATGATTCCCGATGGCATATTTACAGGTCGTGGAGGGAGGCTTACGCCGCTTCGGCGTGCTCGACCAGCAGCTGCACCTTGGTCACGCCGTTGTACTCGTTGGCGTCGAGCCGGAAGGCGACCCGCGCCCGTTCGCCCAGCCCCTCGGTATGTCCGAACCAAATCGCGTCGTAGCGGCGGCCATTGCGTTCCAGCAGCAGCTTGAGATGACGTTCCTTCAGCACGCGCTGGCTGACCACGCGGAATTCGTCGCAGAACACCGGCGGCGCGAAACCCTGGCCCCAGACCTGGCCGTCCATCAGCTCGATGAAGCCGGTCGAGTAAAACTCGTCTTCGAGCGGACCGTCGGTCTCGATGATGCGTTCCAGCTGGGCCTCCGTCAGCCAGGCCTGGCCCACCGCCTCGAACGCTTTGCAGAAGTGTTCGAAGGCGTCATGACGGATCGACAGGCCGGCCGCCATCGCGTGGCCGCCGAACTTGTCGATCAGGCCCGGCACGCGCTTCGACACCAGGTCGAGCGCGTCGCGCAGGTGAAAGCCGGGAATCGAGCGTCCCGAGCCCTTGATCCAGCCGTCGCCGGCCGGCGCGAAGGTGATGGTCGGCCGATAGAACTTTTCCTTCAGGCGCGAGGCGACGATACCGATCACGCCCTGGTGCCAGCCTTCGTCAAAGACCGCGATGGTGCTGGCGCTGGTCGGCTCGAAGCTGTCCAGGTGCAGCAGCGCCGTGTCCTGCATTTCGGCTTCGATCTCGCGCCGCTTGAGGTTGATCTCGTTGAGCTGCTGGGCGATGGCCCAGGCGCGGCCTTCGTCGTCGGTGGTCAGGCACTCGATCCCGAGCGACATGTCTTCGAGCCGGCCGGCGGCGTTCAGGCGCGGGCCGACCGCGAAACCGAGGTCGAACGGCGAGGCGCAGCGCGCTTCGCGTCCCGCCACGCGGAACAGCGCCGCCACGCCGGCGTGCATGCGGCCGGCGCGCATGCGCTTCAGCCCCTGCGCCACCAGGATGCGGTTGTTGGCGTCGAGCTTGACCACGTCGGCCACCGTGCCCAGCGCCACCAGGTCGAGCAGGTGATCCAGCTTCGGTTGCGACTGGGCGTCGAACACGCCGCGCTTGCGCAGTTCGGCGCGCAGCGCCAGCAGCACGTAGAACACCACGCCGACACCGGCCAGGTTCTTGCTCGGGAAGCCGCACTCGGGCTGGTTCGGATTGACGATCACACGCGCCGGTGGCAGCGCGTCGCCCGGCAGGTGGTGGTCGGTGACCACGACCTCGATGCCGCGCCGGTTGGCTTCCAACACGCCCTCGATGCTGGCGATGCCGTTGTCGACCGTGATGATGACGTCGGGCGACTTTTCGCGCGCGGTGAGTTCGACGATCTCGGGCGTCAGGCCGTAGCCGTGGATCACGCGGTTGGGGACGAAGTAGTCGACCTGGGCGTTCATCGCGCGCAGGCCGCGCAGGGCCACGGCGCAGGCGGTGGCGCCGTCGCAGTCGTAGTCGGCGACGATCGTCATGCGCTTGCCGGACTGGATGCAGTCGGCCAGGAAGGCGGCGGCGGCGTCGATGTGTTTCAGGCCGGCGGGCGGCGACAGCGCGGCCAGCTCGCTGGCAAGTTCGCGCGTGTGTTCCAGCCCGCGCGCGGCGTAGATGCGCGCCAGCACGGGGTGCACGCCTTCCTGGCGCAGCAGTTCCGAAGTGCGGAACGGGCAGGGGCGGGTGGTGATGCGGGTCTTCTGGGTCAAATCGGTCTCGGTATCGGTGTCTGCTTGGTATGACAACGGCGGTATCAGGTCAGTGCGTCCAGCGTCGGGCGGCGCCAGAATTTGCGCTGCGCCAGCGGCGTCGTGCTCGATTCCAGCAAGTCTTCGCGGCTGCTCAGCACCAGGCGCAATGCGCGCACGCGGCCATCCTTGACGGCGGCCAGCAGCGGCGCGAACAGCGCGCTTTCCAGGTGCTGCATCTGTTGCAGCCAGGCGCCCCAGTCGGCGGCGATCGCGGCTTCGGCCAGGTTGCCGGCGACCAGCAGGCCATCGTGCTCGAACAGGCCGTCGAGCCCGTCGAGCGACGGCAGCTGCCGCTGGCCGAGCGCGGCCAGCCAGCCGGGCGCGGCGTAGGTCGTCAGGGCCGGCATCGGCACTTCGTCGCCGCCCGCGCCCCAGATCCAGAATGCGTTCACGGCCGGCAGCCGGCGCGCCTCGCGCGCGGCGTTGGCCGGGTGCGCGTGCCAGGCCATCTGCACTTCGTTCTGCAGGCGCCGCAGCGGGCGCGCGTCGAGGTGCTTGGGCATGAAATCGGTCAGGTCCATGCCGACCACCGTGTCCGGGCTGGCGATGTCGACCGCGGTCCAGCCGTCGGCGCGCAGGAACCAGGTGTCGGCACTGCCGTACACCACGGCGTGGCCCAGTTCCTCGCACAGCTGGCGCGCGCTGTCGAACAGGGCGCGGCTGTCGTCGTCGTTGAGGTGCAGCTGGCGCGGGTCGGCCATCATCAGGTGGCTGCGCGCGACCTGGATGTGGCCGGGCGTGACCAGATGCCAGGCGCCGCCGTTCGGATCGAGCTGCAGGCCACGCATGGCGGCGTCGGCGAAAGCGGGGCGCCCGTCGCTCACGCCCAGCGTGCGCGCCAGCCAGGCTTCGTGCGGCTGGGCGCCCGGATGCGCCGGCGCGGCCTGGCGCACGGACGCGCCGCGCGAGAGCAGGGCGGCCAGGGCCGGCGCGTCCAGGGCGCGAACCAGGTCGGGGGCGAATTCGGGGAGCGGAAGGGCGTAAGGCAGGACAAGCGTAATATGAGCCATCCCGCTATTTTAGGCCAAATGGCCGGGTGAGGGGCAGCCGGCGTGCGCTTTCGCCACGCCGGCCCGGGCCGTCGTTCGGACCGTTTTCAAGCTTGAAACATTGAAATTCGCGCCACGAAAGTGGTTTGTCTGGCAAACTGCCGGGTTGGCGCAGCCAGGAGCGCGCAGTCCGGACCGATTCATCTGCTATTTGACCGTATGAGCATCACCCACAAACTTCCCTACGAATGGCAGGTCGGCCTGCGTTACACGCGCGCCGGCAAGCGCAGCAGCCGCAACAGCTTCATTTCCTTCATCTCGCTGGCTTCGGTCGCCGGCATCGCCCTCGGCGTGGCGGCGCTGATCGTGGTGCTGTCGGTGATGAACGGCTTCCAGAAAGAAGTCACCAACCGCATGCTGTCGGTGCTGGCCCACGTCGAGGTGTTCGACGCGCGCGGCGCCATGCCCGACTGGCGCGCCAGCGCCGCCCAGGCGCTGCGTCACCCCGAGGTGCGCGCCGCCGCGCCCTTCCTCGATGCGCAGTCGATGCTGCTGGTCGACGGCGTGATGAAACCGGCGCTGCTGCGCGGGGTCGATCCTGAGGCGGAAAGCAAAGTCTCCAACATCGCGCAGCAGATGAAGCAAGGGCGCTTCGATTCGCTGCGGCCCGGCTCCTTCAACGTGGTGCTGGGGCGCTCGCTGGCGACCTCGCTCGGGGTCGAGGTGGGCGACCGCGTCACGCTGTTGATCGCCAACGGCGAGGCGCTGGGAGGCGCGGCAGCTTCTGGCCAGAACCCGCTGCCGCGCACGCGCGCGCTGACCGTCTCTGGAATCTTCCAGGCCGGCCACTTCGAATTCGACTCTACCCTGGCGCTGGCCAACGTCGAGGATGTGCAGGCCGCCGCCGGCGTGCATGCGCCGGCCGGCCTGCGCCTGCGCCTGGCCGACCTGCAAGAGGCGCCGCGCGTGGCGCTCGAACTGCGCTCGCTGCTGCCTGAGGAGCTGTTCCTGCGCGACTGGACCAAGGTCAATGCGGTCTGGTTCGCGGCCGTCCAGTCGCAAAAGCGCATGATGTTCATCATTCTGACCATGATCGTGGCGGTGGCCGCCTTCAACCTGGTCTCGACCCTGGTCATGACGGTCAAGGACAAGCAGGCCGACATCGCGATCCTGCGCACGCTGGGATCGTCGCCACGCTCGATCATGAAGATCTTCATGGTGCAGGGCACGCTGGTCGGCCTGCTCGGCGCCGGCCTGGGCGTGCTGCTGGGCGTGACGGTGGCGCTGAACGTCGACGTGATCGTGCCCTTCATCGAGCGCGTGCTGGGGGTGCACTTCCTGTCGCAGGAGGTGTACCTGATCAGCGAGATGCCGTCCGAGCTGGTATGGAACGACGTGGCCTGGATCGGCGGCGTGGCGGTGCTGCTGTCCTTCTTCGCCACGATCTATCCGAGCTGGTCGGCCTCGCGCACCCGTCCGGCCGAGGCATTGCGTTATGAGTAAGGCCACCATGCGTTTCATCCAGAAGCTGCCCTACGAATGGCAGGTCGGGCTGCGCTACACGCGCGGCGGCAAGGGTTCATCGGACTCCGGCGACGGCGCCGGCAAAGGCTTCATTTCGTTCATCTCGCTGATCTCGGTGGCCGGCATCGCGCTGGGCGTGGCGGCATTGATCATCGTGCTGTCGGTGATGAACGGCTTCCAGAAGCAGGTGACCGACCGCATGCTGTCGGTGCTGGCCCACATCGAGGTGTTCGACTCCTCGGGCAGCATGTCCGATTGGGAAGCCAAGGCGAAGGAGGCGATGCGCAACCCGGCAGTGCGTGGCGCCGCGCCATTCGTCGAGACGCAAGGCCTGCTGCTGAAGGACGGCGTGATGCGCCCGAGCGTGGTGCGCGGCGTGCTGCCGGGCGTGGAAGACCAGGTGTCGGACGTGGCGCGGCAGGTGCGCGCCGGCAGCTTCGATGCCTTGAAGCCGGGCAGCTTCAACATCGTGCTCGGCTACGCGCTGGCGCGCGCGCTCGGCGTCGGCCTGGGCGACAAGGTGACCATGGTGCTGGCCCAGGGCCAGATCACGCCGGCCGGCATCGTGCCGCGCACGCGCAGCTTCACGGTGGCCGGCATCTTCGAGGCCGGCCACTTCGACTTCGACGCCACGCTGGCCTTCGTGCACGTGCAGGATGCGCAGCGCCTGGAACGCTTGCCGGCGCCGTCCGGCCTGCGCCTGCGCATCGCCAATATGCGCGCGGCGCCGGAGGTGGCGGCCGAGTTGAAGAAGACCATGAGCGGCGACCTGACGCTACGCGACTGGCCCAAGCTCAACGCCAACTGGTACGCTGCCGTACAGACCGAAAAGAAGATGATGTTCATCATCCTCACCCTGATCATCGCGGTGGCCGCCTTCAACCTGGTGTCGAGCCTGGTGATGACGGTGACCGACAAGCAGCCGGACATCGCGATCCTGCGCACGCTGGGCGCGTCGCCCGCGTCGATCATGAAAATCTTCATGATCCAGGGCGCGGTGGTTGGCCTGCTCGGTACGCTGGCCGGTGTGGGGATGGGCGTGGGCGTGGCCCTGAACATCGATGTGATCGTCCCGTTCATCGAACGGCTGTTGGGAGTGGAGTTCTTGTCCAAAGATATTTACGTGTTCAGTACCGTGCCGTCCGACCTGCATTGGCCGGATGTTCATATCATCGGTATCGTCTCGGTGCTGCTGTCCTTCGCCGCGACCCTGTACCCGAGCTGGGCGGCGTCGCGCGTCAAACCGGCGGAGGCGCTGCGCTATGAGTGATGTGATCAATAACGGTGCGCCGAACGGCGCGCCGATCCTGGCCTGCCGTGGCCTGGGCAAAACCTTCCGCCAGGGCGACGCCCAGGTGCGGGTGCTCGACAACATCGACTTCGCCGTGCATCGCGGCGAGCGGGTGGCCATCGTCGGCGCGTCCGGTTCCGGCAAGTCGACCCTGCTGCACCTGCTGGGCGGGCTGGATACGCCGAGCAGCGGCACGGTGACGCTCAAGGGCGAGGATTTCGCCAGCCTGTCCGAAACCCGGCGCGGCGACCTGCGCAACAGTGCGCTCGGTTTCGTCTACCAGTTCCACCACCTGCTGCCGGAATTCTCGGCGCTCGACAACGTCATGATGCCGCTCCTGATCCGGCGCGAGGCGCGCCCGGTGGCGCTCGAGCGCGCCCAGGCGATCCTGGAACGGGTCGGGCTGGGACGGCGCGTGGTGCATCGCCCGGGCGAGCTGTCCGGCGGCGAGCGCCAGCGGGTGGCGCTGGCGCGCGCGCTGGTGACGCAGCCGGCCTGCGTGCTGGCCGACGAACCGACCGGCAACCTGGACCAGACCACGGCCCAGGTGATCTTCGACCTGATGCTCGAACTGGCGCAGACCCTCGGCACGGCTTTTGTCATCGTCACCCACGACATGGAACTGGCGCGCCGCTGCGACCGCGTGCTGCGCATGACCGAACACGGCCTGCAGCCGATGGAGGCTTGAAGCATGTGGATCGACACCCACGTCCACCTCGACGCCCGTGAATATGCGGGCGACGGCGCCGGCGTGGCGCGTCGCGCGGCAGGAGAGGGCGTGTCGATGATCGTGATCGTGGCGGTCGAACGCGGCAACTTCGAGGCCGTGAAATCGCTGGCCCACGGCAGCCCGAACGCGTGTTATGCGCTCGGCATTCACCCGATCTGCGTGCCGCAGGCGCAGGACGAAGACCTGGTCTTCATGCGGGCCGCGGTGGAAGAGGCGATGCAGGATCCGCGCTTTGTCGGCATCGGCGAAGTCGGGCTCGATTTCTTCATCCCCGAACTGTGCACGCCGGAGATGCGCGACAAGCAGGAGCGGTTCTTCCGCGAGCAGCTGCGCATCGCGCGCGACTTCGGCTTGCCGGTGCTGACCCACGTGCGGCGTTCGCAGGACCAGGTGCTCAAGCACCTGCGCCAGATCCGCCCACCGGGCGGCATCGCCCACGCCTTCAACGGCAGCTTCCAGCAGGCGCAGAATTTCATCGACCTGGGATTCCACCTGGGTTTCGGCGGCAACATGACGTTTACGCGCGCACTGCAGATCCGGCGCCTGGCGACCGAGCTGCCGCTCGCGTCCATCGTGCTGGAAACCGACTCGCCCGACATCGCCCCGGCCTGGATCCATCCGGGCCGCAACAGTCCGGAGCAGTTGCCGGGCATTGGCGCCACGCTGGCCGAGCTGCGCGGCCTGCCGCTGGACGAGGTACGCCAGGCTGCCTGGGATGCATCGCTAAAGGCAATTCCGCGTCTGACCGCCCTGGTGTAAACGGGCGTCGCGGCGGCGCGACAGCTGTCATTCCGAGAAGTTCACTCGACATTCGCTGAGCCTCAGCAAGGCAGCGCCGGGGCTGCCATGCCAAGATGTTTTCCTCGCTGCGCAAGCGGCTACCTGACAGGAGAACCCCTTGGACAGCGCGAGCGAATTCCTGCGCATGTTGCAGCACGAGCGTTCGCTCACCACCGCCCATCGTCCGATCCGGCTACGCCTGGGCCTGGCCGACGGCGGCGCCTTCGCCGACGAGGTGCTGTTGCCGCAACGGGTGGCCGGCGTCGAATCGATCTGTGGCGGCATCGAATACGTCGTCACCTGCATCGCCAGCACGCCGCGCCTGCCACTCAAGGAACTGATCGCGCTGCCGGCCGAAATCCAGTTCGTCACCGACCAGGGCCAGTTGCGCGGCGCCTGCGGCATCGTGGCCGAGGCGCGCGCCGGCGACTTCGACGGCGGCATGGCGGTGTACCAGCTGGTGGTGCGCGACGCGCTGGCAATCATGGAAAAGCGCATCAACAGCCGGGTGTTCCGCAGCCAGAGCGAGCTGGCCATCGTGCAGCTGCTGTTCGACGAGTGGCGCCAATCGAATCCGGTGCTGGCCAGCGCTTTCCACTACGAGCTCGATCCGCTGTTCGACATGCGCCAGTTTCCGGCGCGCGAACAGACCATGCAGCACAACGAATCCGACGCCGCCTTCGTGCGCCGCCTGCTGCGCCGGCGCGGCGTGGCCTGGACCTTCCGGCCCGGGCACGCGCGCAGCAGCAGCCTGGAAGTGGAGCGCGACGCCACGCCGGCCCACACCCTGGTGCTGTTCAGCGACCCGCACTCGCTGCCGCGCAATGCCGCCGGCACCGTGCGCTACCATCGCGGCGGCCCTACCGAAGAACGCGACACCATCGTCTCGTGGTGCGCGGCGCGCCGGCTGCGCCCGGGCAGCATCACCCGCCACAGCTGGGACTACCGCAATCCGGCCGGCAGCCAGTTCATGACCGCCACCGCGCGCGGCAGCGCCGACCAGGGCCGTAGCGGCAACCAGATGGCGGCCAGCCTGGACGACTACCTGGTCGAGATGCCGCACGCCGGCAACGACGTCGACGACCACTGGCGCCTGGGCCAGGTGCGTATGCAGCGCCACGAATTCGAGACCAAGTGCTTCCACGGCGAAGGCACGGTGCGCGACCTGCGCGCCGGCGAATGGTTCACGCTGACCGGCCACCCCGAGATCGACGCCCACCCTGCGCTTGAACGCGACTTCGTGGTCACCGCGCTGCGGGTCGAGGCCGAGAACAACCTGCCGGCCGACGTCGCCGGGCGGGTGCGGCGGTTGATGGGCGCCTGGCTCGATGGCGAAGGTTCCGCCTTCATCGACACCACGCCGACGCTGTACCCGGTGCGGGTACGGGTCGGCTTCGACGCCGTGCGGCGCGGCATCCCCCTGGTGCCGGCATTCGATCCGCAGGTCGACCTGCCGCACCCGCAGCTGCAAAGCGCGGTCGTCACCGGTCCGGCCGGCGAGGAAGTGCATTGCGACGCGCTGGGCCGGGTGAAGATCCGCTTTCCCGGCATGCGTGCGCAAGATCATGGCCACGCGCAAGGCGCGGGCGCTTCCGACACGGCCGCCGATTCGGCCTGGGTACGGGTGGCCTCGAACTGGGCCGGCAACGGCGCCGGCGCCCGGCAGCAATCCGGCGCGCTCGGCCTGCCGCGAGTCGGCACCGAAGTGCTGGTGGCCTTCCTCGGCGGCGACCCCGACCGGCCGGTAATCCTGTCCCAGCTCTACAACGGCCGTGCCCAGCCGCCGGCGTTCAGTCGGGCCGGCGAACTGCCGGGCAATCGCTACCTGTCCGGGATGCGCAGCCGCGAGATCGGTGGCGCGCGCGGCGGCCAGCTGCTGTTCGACGACACGCCGGGCCAGATCGGCGTGCAGCTCGCGAGCGAACATGCTGACGCCGAACTGAACCTGGGCTGGATGTCCGAGCCGCGCGCCGATGGCCAGGGCGCCCCGCGCGGCGAGGGCGCCGAACTACGCAGCAGCAAGGCGGTGGCGGTGCGCGGCGGCGAAGGCGTCCTGATCAGCGCCGGCGGTATCGCCGGCGATGGCGCGGCCCAGCTCGAGCGCGGCGGCCTGGTCGGGATTGCCGAGGTAATGCACGGTGTGCTCGACGAACTGGGCCGGCTGGCGGCCGACCATGGCGAAGACGAGCAGGCCAAACCGCGCCTGGCCGAACTGGCGCGCCGCCTGCGCGGCTGGCACGACGGCAGCAACGTTGCGCCGGACGCAGCCGGCGACGACGCCGCCCAGCCGATGGCGGCGGTGACGGCGCCGGCCGGCGTGGTGCTGGCCAGCGAGGACAGCATCGCCCTCGGCGCCCAGGCCAAGATCGACATCGTCTCGGCCGGCGACGCCGAGGTGGCAAGCGGGCGCAGCCTATTCCTGCGCGCCTCGCGCGCCCTGAGCCTGTTCGCCTACGAACTGGGACTCAAGCTGATCGCCGGACGCGGCAACGTGGTGATCGAAACCCACAAGGGCGACATCGAGATCAAATCGTCCGGCCGCATCAGCCTGGTCGCCGCCAAGGGCATCGACCTCGAGGCGCCGTCGGTCAAGGTGGTGTCGCAGGGCACCCAGACCGACTGGGACGCCGGCACCATCACCCACCAGAGCAGCGGCAAGCACGTAATCAAGGCCGCCAGCGTCGAACACCTGACCGGCGGCGGCGGCGTGCCGACCGGCCTGCAGCTGCCGGCCACCACGCTGGAAACCGACGAGCGCGTGGTGGTGGTCGACCGCCAGACCGGCATGCCGGCGCGCGGACAGCGCTACATCGCGCGCCACGAGGACGGCACCCAGATCGAAGGCGTCACCGACGACGAGGGCCGCACCGAGATCCTGCATACCTATGCCATGGGCGACATCGAACTGCGGCTGCTGGCCGACGACGAGGTCCCCGATCCTCCGTCCCTTCCCACACCACCCAATCCAGGCGCGGGCCGGGCATGAAGGAGCCGACCCGCCCGATCCACCAGCCCACCGTCGAAGCCGATGGCAGCCTGGTGGCCCACACTGTCGCCACGCCGACCTCGTTCAAGGTGAGGGCGCGGGTCACGATCGGTTCGCGCAAGGTGATCCCGGTGATCTTCGTGCCGGGGATCATGGGCTCGAATCTGCGGGTGAGGCAGGACGTCGACGCTTCGGAAGACGGAGCGATCAAGCCCGGCATGGCTGCGTGGCGTCCTCCGAACGGCCCCTACGATTCGTATCGCGAAGCGGCGGTGTGGGCCGGCCGGCCGCCGAAGGACAGGCAGAAGATACTGGATGCGCATGTCCTCGAAGTCGATCCCGACGGCGAGCTGGATTATCCTCTGGCTTCCCTGGATGACAAATTGCGGCATGAGCGTGGATGGGGCGAGGTGCATGCATCGTCCTACGGTTCGCTGCTCGTGGATCTGCAGCGTCATCTGGACAAGACGTTCCAGGTGTCGCCGCATGGGATCCGCAAGGTCCGCCAGTACTGGCGGCGCGTGATGCAGTGCGAACCGGAGCGATGGGGGGCGCGGACCGTTGCGACCGTTACGGAAGCCGAGTTGGAAAAATACGCCGGGTTTCAATATCCGGTCTATGCATTTGGCTACAACTGGCTCGAATCCGGCGCGGTGTCGGCCCGGCGTCTGCGTGAACGCATCGACGCGATCAAGAAATTCTGGACCGACCGCAAACACGAATGCCGCAAGGTGATCCTGGTCACGCACTCGATGGGAGGCCTTGTCGCGCGCGCATGTGCACGGCTGAGCGAATCCGGAGGCAGTGGCACGTCCGACATTGCCGGCATCGTTCATGCAGTCATGCCTGCGCTTGGCGCCCCGGTAGCTTACCGGCGGATCGCTTGCGGTACCGAAGGAAGCCAGTACACCAACGGTCCATTCGATAATTTCAAGGCCTGGAAATTTTCCCAGGTCGCTGGCCTCACCAGCGCCGAAACGACGCCGATCATGGCGACGGCGCCGGGGGTCCTGCAACTCTTGCCGAACCAGCACTATCCACGGCCATGGATCTCGATCAAGACACTCCGAAAGGTAAATCAGGAAGACCAAGTACGTGATCTGCTCGCCTTACCCGACGGGAATCCGTACGACTTCTACCGCGACATGAGTTCATGGTACCGGATGATCGATCCCCGGCTTGCGGATCCCGCGCTCGCGCACAAGGATAACCCGAACGGAATCAAGCCGCTGGTCATCGCGGCCATCGACGAAGCCGAACGGTTCCACACGCATGATCTGATGATTGGCGGCGGCAAGGGAGCGTCGTCGATGCCGTACTACCATCCAAACACCTACGCCTTCTATGGCGCCGACGCTTCGCTGAAAGCATACGGGCAGGTTCGCTGGGCGGCGCGCGAAACCGGGGTGGCCGGCGTGGCCCTGACTCCTGCAAACATCCGTGGCGCCAGACCCGTTTCGACTGCCGACGATGGCAGCCGCGAAGTCGAGGTGGCAAAGGGGCTGCGGCTGCGCTTCATGATGTGGCCGCAGGATGCGCATGGCGACGAGACGGTGCCGGTGGTGTCGGCCGCAGCCGTGGAAAAGCACGCGCGTGCGATCTTCTCGCCGAAGGGATTTCGTCATCAGGACAGTTTTCAGCAAGAAGACATGCTCCTGCTGACGCGTCATCTCATTGTCAAGATCGTGCAGGACGTGACATGAAGCGGCTTGGCAGCCGGCGAGTGAAATGGATCGGTGGCATCTTGGCGATGTCGATGATGCTGGTTTCATTCCTTGCCAATTCGGTGCAGACCGATCAGGACCTGCGAAAGGTGGCAACCATGACCAACAAGATGAAGACACTGTGCGTAGGGCGCTTCCTGATCGATCTGCCGGCAGACAGCCAGGTCGGAATCCAGCAGGGCTTCGTTGGCGGCTTCAACCTGTCCAGCCGGGTGCGCGAGTCGGATCTCGAGTTCGAGGGACGATTCGCGCGCTTCGAGCAAGAGATCGGGGATCCGGTCCGGGATATTCATCCGCCACGGCTCGAAAGTACCAGCACTCCCGTGATCGCCGATGCGCGGGCGAAGGTCGTTGTCTATAACCGCAAGCGGTACCAGTTCCGCGATGAAGGGCGCGACGTCGAGGTGGAAGACGTCAGCGTCCAGGGAATTCTGCGCATCAAGGGCATGACCATCCATGCCAGGGCCGAGCATCGGGCACTCGACGTCGGGCCCAGGCTGGAACGCACGTTTCGGCAAATCCGGCCGCTCGGCCCGGAGGAGCTACCAGGCGAAGAAGGTTTTTGCATCAACCGTGCGATTATCCGTGACCCGTTCGAGCACAAAGGCAATGAAAGCGTCGTGCTGTTCGCCGGCATCCCCGGCCATCCCGATGTCAATATCGTATTCTCGTCGATGGCCGGAACGGAACCCGGACCCGGGCTGCTCGAACGTCACACGCGGGTCGTCGAGCGCCAGCCGGTATTCATGCGCCTTGCGTTCAACCATTTGCGGGAAAGCCCGCGCACCGTGAACGGCCTGGCCGGCGACGAACTGGTCATGCGGGTCCGTGAGCCGAACTTCACGACCGGGTATTCATTTCAGTGGGAATCGGCCGGCCGCCAGGACGACATCTACGCCCCGCTGCTGAAGCTGGAGTTGTTTTCCGGTGTGAATCCTGCCGCGGGCGGGAAGCCCTTGCAATCGACACTGTCCGAAGAGGCGCTGTTCGACTTGTGGGAGCGCATCATCGCGACGATCAGGTTACGCCCGACAGTCGCTGCCGCCGAACCGACGCCGCCGCCACCGGACCTGGCGCTCGGCACCAATGCCTTTGCCGGCGAGGACTGCCCGTGTACCGGCTGGTGGGAATGCGCCGATGGTGGCGCTGGCATCGGCGTATTCGGCGGCCAACGCCAGTTCGTCAGGCAGGGACAGCGCATGCCGCAAGCCTTGCTGCTCCCGCCGCCAACGATGTGGCAGCGCTTGCGGGGCGTGCAGCCGAGTTACGAAAGTGTCAATCCCACCATCTGGGCGCTCGCCGACAGGCGGGCAGTGCAGCGAACCACGCAGCCTGCCGGGCTCGAACCTGCCATTCATCGCATGCCGCCGACGTTTTCGCCGGTCACCGGCATTCCCGCGGCCCATGTCGAGACTCCCATCGGCAGCGTGGTCAAGACCGGGGCAGCGTGCCCGGAAAGCGGGTGGTGGCGCTGTGAGGAAAGCCACGCGCTCGATGGAACACGGTGGTTTGCCGCCGGCAGCCTGCTGCCGGCGGCCACATTCCGCACCCCCCGGCACGGGCGTGGCGCGGGGTACACCGAGCTGATTTATCGCCGCAGCGCATGGCATCTGGTACGCCATGCGGCGGATGGCCCTCTCGCCGGGAGCGCCTTCGACGTGCCGGCCGGCGAGGCCGGCCCGGGCGGATCGGCCGCATGAGCGCACTGCGCGCATAGCCCGCAACGTCCCGGCACCGGACCGCCAGCGATCGCCCACCCGGCCAGCGATTCCCCAGTCGCGCCTCGACCCTGGTCCCGACCCGTGCGCCGCGCCATCCTTGCCTTCAGCGCCGGCGCGTCCTGGATCCAGCTGCAGCCGGCATTGCCCACATGGCCGGCGCTGCTGGCCTGCATTGTCGCCGCCTGCGCGGCCGCGCCCCTGCTGCGCGGCTGGCCAAGGTCGATCGGCATCGGCGTCGTGTGCGGCCTGTGCGGCGTGTGCTGGGCCGCCGCCGCCGCCCACCTGGCGCTGGCCGACGCGCTGCCGCACGCCGATGAGGGGCGCGACATCACCGTTACCGGCATCGTCGCCAGCCTGCCGCACCGCTTCGACGGCGGCGTGCGTTTCCAGTTCGACGTCGACCGGGTCGAGACGAAGGGCGCCGGCGTTCCGCCGAAGATCGTCCTGTCCTGGTATGGCGAACAGGCGAGCGACCCCACCCACATCCACCCCGGCGAGCGCTGGCGCCTGGTCGTGCGCCTGCAGCGCCCGCACGGGAACGCCAATCCCTACGGATTCGACTACGAGGCCTGGCTGCTGGAGCAGGGCGTGCGCGCCACCGGCTACGTGCGTCCGGCCGGCGCCCGGAATACGCGCCTCGACGACTGGCGCTTCGGCGTCGGCTACGCGGTCGAACGCGCACGCGGCCTGCTGCGCGCGCGGATCCTCGATACGCTGGATGGCCAACCTTACGCCGGCGTGATCGTCGCGCTGGTGATCGGCGACCAGCGCGGCATCGACCAGGACGACTGGGACGTCTTCAACCGCACCGGCATCAGTCACCTGGTCTCGATCTCGGGCCTGCACATCACGATGGTGGCCGGGCTGGCCGCCTGGGCCATGTCCTTCCTGTGGCGCCGCTCGTTCTGGACCGAGGCCCTGCTGCCGCTGCGCCTGCCGGCGCAGAAGGCGGCGGCGCTGGCCGGCGCGGTCACCGCGCTGCTGTACGTGCTGCTAGCGGGTTTCGGGGTGCCGGCCCAGCGCACCTTCTACATGCTGGCGGTGGTCGCGCTCGCGCTCTGGTGCGGGCGCATCGCCGCCGCCTCGCACGTGCTGTGCCTGGCGCTGGGCGTGGTGGTCCTGCTCGACCCCTGGGCCATGTTGTGGCCCGGGTTCTGGCTGTCGTTTGGCGCGGTCGCCGCGATCCTGTACGCCTGCAGCGGCCGCGTTGGCGTCGCCGCGCGCGGCTGGCGCGCCAGCCTGGCGCAAGGCGCGCGCACCCAGTGGGCGGTGACGGTGGGCCTGGCGCCCCTGACGCTGCTGCTGTTCGGCCAGGTGTCGCTGGTGAGCCCGATCGCCAACGCGATGGCGATTCCCGTCATCAGCCTGTTCGTCACGCCGCTGGCCCTGATCGGCAGCGTGCTGCCGGCGCCGCTGGCCGGCCTGGTGCTGGGCACGGCGCACCTGGCGATCGATCTGCTGGCGCGGCTGCTGGCCTGGCTGGCCGCGCCGTCGCTGGCCGTATGGACCGCGCCGGCGCCGTCCGGCTGGATCCTGCTGCTGGCGCTGGCCGGCACCGCGTGGATGCTGGCCCCGCGCGGCTGGCCGCGGCGCTGGACCGGACTGGCGGCGTGGACGCCCTTGCTGACCCAGCTGCCCAGCGCACCGCCGGTGGGCCAGTTCAGCGTCACCGCTTTCGATGTCGGCCAGGGCATGGCGCTGCTGGTCGAGACGCCGCGCCACCGCCTGCTGTACGACACCGGCCCGCACTACGCGCCCGGCGCCAGCGGCGCCACGCGCGTGATCCTGCCTTACCTGCGCGGACGCGGCATCGGACAGCTCGATGCGCTGGTGGTGTCGCACGGCGACCTCGATCACGTCGGCGGCGCGGCCGAACTGCTGGACGCGGTGCAGGTGGGGATGCTGACATCGTCGCTGCCGGCCAGCCACGCGCTGCTGCACGGGACGACGCCGCACCGGCGCTGCGCCGCGGGCCAGTCATGGCGTTGGGATGGCGTCGATTTCGCGATGCTCGCCCCGGAGCCGGCCAGCTACGCCAACCCGGGGCTCAAGGCCAACGCCCGCAGCTGCGTGCTGCGCATCGCCGCCGCCGGCCAGGCGATCCTGCTGGCGGGCGACATCGAGGCGGCGCAGGAAGCGGCGTTGCTCCAAGCGGACCGCGAACGGCTGCGCGCCGACGTCCTGCTGGCGCCGCACCACGGCAGCGGCACCTCGTCGACGCCCGGTTTCCTGCGCGCGGTAGCGCCGTCGATCGGCATCTTCCAGGTTGGGCACCGCAATCGCTACCGGCACCCCAAGAAAGAAATCTACGCGCGCTACGCGGCGATGGGCATCGCGCGCATGCGCACCGACCAGCGCGGCGCCATCACGCTGCGTTTCGGCGCCGGCGCGGCGATCGAGACCAGCGCCTGGCGCGACAGCAACGCCCGCTATTGGCACGGCCGCTGACCATATCGCCGGCCGCGCCGACCTTGTCGCGCTTCGGCATACGGCGGCGAGTCAGCGCGGCAGCGTCATGGTCACCCGTAAGCCGCCATCCTGACGGTTGGCCGCCACGATCTCGCCGCCGTGCGCCTGCACCACGCGGCGCGCGATGGCCAGCCCCAGTCCGTGTCCGTCGACGCCGCTGCGCGAGGCGCCGGCGCGGAAGAACGGCTCGAAGACCGCCGGCAGGTCGTCCGGCGCGATGCCCGGCCCACGGTCGCGCACCTCGACCAGCGCCGTCGCGCCCTCGGCGCGCAGCACCACCTCGACCAGGCCGCCATGCGCGCCGTGCTTGACGGCGTTGCGCACCACGTTCTCGATCGCGCTCCACAGCAGGTCGGGGTCGCCCTCGACCGGCAGCGGCGCGGCGGCATCGACCACGATGCGCGGCTGCGCGCCGCCACTGGCCTGGGCTACCTCGAAGCGGGCGTCGGCCACGATGGCGTCGACCAGCTCGGTCAGGTCGAGCGGCTCGCGCCGCACCACGCCGGATGATGCCTCCAGGCGCGACAGCGTCAGCAGCTCGCCGACCAATTTGTCCATGCGGATGCTTTCGCGCTCGATGCGCTCGAGCGAGTTGGCGACCTTGTCCGGCTGCTGGTGCGCCAGCCCGACCGCCGCCTGCAGCCGCGCCAGCGGCGAGCGCAGCTCGTGCGAGACGTCGTGCAGCAGGCGCCGCTGGCCATCCATCAGCGCGCGCAGCTGGCCGCTCATGCGGTCGAAGTCGCGTCCCAGGTCGCTCAGTTCGTCGCCGCCTTTCGGCGCCGGGCCGAAGCGCGGCGCCAGGTCGCCGGCGGCGGCGGCCTCGAAGGCGCTGCGCAGGGCGCGGATCGGGCGCGAGAAATACCAGGCCAGCAGCGCCGCGAACAGCAGGCTGGCCAGCACCGCGGCGACGATCCCGGCGATCTGGCCGATGCGGCGCCCGAAGCCCGGGTCCATGCCCGGCATCAGGCCCGGACCCGGTCCCGGCCCGCCCTGACGGCGGCCGCGCGCGCCTTCCGGGCGGCCGTAGGTGCGCGACACGAATGCCACGTACCGGGCGCCATCGGGCCCGGTCAGGCGCCGCGCCGCGCCTTCGTCGCCACCATCGGCGTCGGCCAGGATCCGTTCGGCCTGGGCCAACAGTTCGGGGCGCACGCTGCGGCCCAGCAGGTCGCGCCGCGCGGCGTCGAGCACCCAGATCTGCGGGCGCCGCACTTCGCCCAGCATCTCGCGCAGGGCAGGCAGGCCGCCGTGGCGTAGCGTCGCCGAGGCGGCGTCGAGCGCGATCGCGGCCGGCGGGCCGCTGTCGAGGATGGCGGCGGGGCGCTGGCGCGCCTGGTCGCGCAGCCAGAACGCACCGCCGATGCCGATCGTGGCCGCCACCTGGGCCAGCAGGATCGACAGGAAGAATTTCCAGAACAAGCGTCCCATACTAAAGGCCGGTCCTCATTCCCGGATCAGCTGGTAGCCCTGGCGGTAGATCGTCTGCAGGCACGAGCGGCCGTCCGACAAGGGCCCCAGTTTGTGGCGCAGGCTGCTCAGGTGGACGTCGATGTTGCGGTCGAAGCGCGCCAGCGGCCGGCCCAGTCCCTGTTCCGACAGTTCGTTCTTGCTGACCGGGCGTCCGGCGTTGCGCGCCAGGACTTCGAGCAGGTTGAATTCGGTGCTGGTCAGGTCGAGCGGCTTGCCGTCCCACGTGGCGCGGCGCTGCTCCGGGATCATGGTCAGCTTGCCGACCGTGAGCGTCACGCCCGGACCGCTGTCCCGGGCGGCGTGGGTGCGGCGCAGGATGGCGCGCACGCGCGCGGTCAGTTCGCGCGGGGTGCAGGGCTTGGGGACGTAGTCGTCGGCCCCCAGCTCAAGGCCCAGGATGCGGTCGGCGTCGTCGCCGCGCGCGGTCAGCATCAGGACCGGGATGCGGCTGGCGGCGCGGATCTGGCGCAGCGCCTCGATGCCGCTCATGCCCGGCATCATGACGTCGAGGATGGCGATGGCGTGGCGGCCGGTGAGCGCTTCGCGCACGCCGTCCTCGCCGTTGTGCACGACCGTGACCTGGAAGCCTTCCTGTTCCAGGTATTCGGCGAACATGCCGACCAGTTCGACGTCGTCGTCGATGAGTAATACGTGAGTCATGGCGACAGGATAGCAAACCGCGGCGCCCCGGTCCGCTCCGTCGTGGCGGGTTTTACGCCAATTTACGCCGCTTGGCCGCGCTTTACATCGGCGCGCAACAGAATGGACGCCGTCGAAACACTGGAGGACACCATGACCTTGTATCCCATCCGCGGCGCCGTTGCCGCGATTCTTGCAGCTTGCCTGCTTGCCCCCGCCGTCCAGGCGCAACCGATGCCGCCCGGCGACCCCGAATCGTTCGGTCGCGGCCCCGGTGTGGCCCCGTTCCTGCGTGATCTCGACCTGAGCGAAGCGCAGCAGGACCGCGTGTTCGCGATCCTGCACGAGCAGGCGCCCAAGCGGCGCGAACTCGAAAAGACCGAGCGCAAGGCGCACGATGCGCTGCACGCCATGTCCGATAGCGCGCAACTCGACGGCGCTGCGGCGCGCACCCAGGCGCAGGCGCTGGGCCAGGCGATCGCCGCCCAGGAACTGCTGCACCTGCGCACCGAGGCCCAGCTGATGGCGCTGCTGACCCCCGAACAGCGCGCCCAGCTGCGCGAAGGAGCGGAAGGCCGTCCGCCGCGTGGCGGCGGCAAGGAGCGCCGCGAACGCCGGCAAGACAAGGACGAGGGGACGCGCCAGTGAACCCGTCCATCGAAGGAGACCACATGCACGACCATGACCTTGGCCTGGGCGCCGACCTCGAACGCATGCTGGCGCAGCCGGCCAGCCGGCGCCAGTCGCTGCGCTGGCTGCTGGCCGGCGCCGTTGCCGGACCTGGCCTGCTGCCGCTGGCCGGCTGCGGCGGCAGCAGCGACGGCAGCTACGGCATCTCGACCTCCACCAGCACCACCGGATCGGGCAGCACCGGCAGCACCAGCGCCTCGTGCGCGGTGATCCCCGAAGAAACCGGCGGCCCGTATCCGGGCGACGGCACCAACCGCAACGCCAACGGCGTGGCCAACGCGCTGGTCCTGTCGGGCATCGTGAGAAGCGACATCCGCGCCAGCATCGCCGGCGCCAGCGGCGTCGCGGCCGGTGTGCCGCTGACGATTCGCCTGCAGCTGGTGAACGTGGCGGGCGGCTGCACGCTGGCGCCGGGCGCCGCGCTGTACCTGTGGCATTGCACGCGCGAAGGCGGCTATTCGATGTACTCGAACGGCATCGTGGGCGAGAACTACCTGCGCGGCGTGCAGGAAGCCGACAGCGAGGGCTGGGTGACCTTCACCACCATCTTCCCGGGCTGCTACGACGGGCGCATGCCGCACGTGCACTTCGAGGTGTATCCGAGCCTGGCCAAGGCCGGCAGCGCCGCCAACCGGGTCAAGACCTCGCAGTTCACGTTCCCGCTGGCGACCCTGAACGAGGCCTACACCGCCAGCGGCTACGGCAGCAGCGTGAGCAACCTGTCGCGCATCAGCTACGCCAACGACAACGTCTTCAGCGACGGCACGTCGCTGCAGATGGCAAGCGTGACCGGCAATGCGACGCAGGGCTATGTCGCGACTTTGGTAGTAGGCGTTTCACTCTAATGCCGGTTCGCGGGACGGTGGCAGCCATTACAATGGCCCGACGCATTTTGCCACCGTCCCGCATCCATGACCCAGAACGCATCCAAGCCGCTGCTGCACTTCGCCCACGGTAACAGCTACCCGGCCGGCACCTACGGCCGCCTGCTGGCGGCGCTCGGCGAACACTACGAGGTGCGCACGCTCGACATGCACGGCCACGATCCGCGCTATCCGGTCGGCGACGGCTGGGAGACCCTGGTCGACGAACTGGTGGCGCATCTGGAGGGTTATGGACAACCCGCGATCCTGGTCGGCCACTCGCTGGGCGGCATGCTGTGCGCGATGGCGGCGGCGCGCCGCCCCGACCTGGCGCGCTGCGTGGTGATGCTCGATTCGCCGGTGGTGGCCGGCTGGCGCGCGCTGGTGTGGCGCCTGGCCAAGCGCTTCGGCTACGGCGAGCGCCTGTCGCCGGCGCGTTTCTCGCACAGGCGGCGCTTCCTGTGGCCGAGCCGCGAGGCTGCCTACAGCCACTTCATGGCCAAACCGATCTTCCAGGCCTGGGCCCCGGGCGCGCTGGACGACTATCTCGAGCACGGCCTGGCGCCGCACGAGCAGGGCGTGACGCTGCGCTTCACGCGCGAGGTCGAGACCGCGATCTACGCCACGCTGCCGCACCGCATGGGAGGGGTGCTGAAGCAGCCGTTCCCGGTGCCGGTCGGCTTCATCGCCGGCACGGACTCGGAAGAGCTGCGCCAGGCCACGCTGGGACCGACGCGCAAGCTGGTAGGCGAGAACCTGGTCATGATTGAGGGCAGCCACCTGTACCCGCTCGAGAAACCCGACGAGACGGCGCGCTTGGCGCACGCGATGATCGGCAAGCTGCTGGCAACCGGCTAATCTGGCGCGGGAACAGCGACTTCGCGTAAAATCGCGGGATTTTCATCCCTGCCTGGAAACCGACAATGACTATCAAGAGCGACAAATGGATCCGCCGCATGGCGGAGAGCACCGGCATGATCGAGCCGTTCGAGCCGGGCCAGGTGCGCGAGCAGGACGGTCGCCGCATCATTTCGTTCGGCACCTCCTCGTACGGCTACGACATCCGCTGCGCCGACGAATTCAAGGTCTTCACCAACATCAACAGCACCATCGTCGACCCCAAGAACTTCGATTCGAACTCCTTCGTCGACGTCAAGAGCGACGTCTGCATCATCCCGCCGAACTCGTTCGCGCTGGCGCGCACCATCGAATACTTCCGCATCCCGCGCAACGTGCTGACCGTCTGCCTCGGCAAGTCGACCTACGCGCGCTGCGGCATCATCGTCAACGTGACGCCGTTCGAGCCGGAGTGGGAAGGCTACGTGACGCTGGAGTTCTCGAACACCACGCCGCTGCCGGCCAAGATCTACGCGGGCGAAGGCTGCGCGCAGGTGCTGTTCTTCGAGAGCGACGAAGTGTGCGAGACCTCGTACAAGGACCGCGGCGGCAAATACCAGGGCCAGCATGGCGTGACGCTGCCGAAGACCTGAGTCCTGCAAACGGTCGTTTCGATAACGGCCGCAAAAACAAAAGGCCCGGATCGCTCCGGGCCTTTTTTACATCAAGCGAACGACGATCACGCCTCGTCCTGCTTCACGCAGTCGACGAAGTAACCGCGCTTGCCATCGACCTCGCGCTTGACCAGCCCGTGCACGTCGGTCTCGAAGCCCGGGAAGCGCTCGTTGAAGTCACGCGCAAAGCGCAGGTAGTCCACGATCGTGCGGTTGAAGCGCTCGCCCGGGATCAGGAGCGGAATGCCCGGCGGGTAAGGCGTCAGCAGGATCGCCGTGATGCGGCCTTCCAGCTCGTCGATCGCCACGCGCTCGATCTTGCGGTGCGCCATGTTGGCGAAGGCGTCCGACGGCTTCATGGCCGGGATCATGTCCGACAGGTACATCTCGGTGGTCAGGCGCGCCACGTCGCGCTCGGCGTAGAAACGGTGGATCTCGGTGCACAGGTCGCGCAGGCCGCGGGTTTCATAGCGCGGGTTGGCGGCGGCGAACTGCGGCATCACGCGCCACATCGGCATGTTGCGGTCGTAGTCGTCCTTGAACTGCTGCAGGGCGGTGACCAGGGTGTTCCAGCGGCCCTTGGTGATGCCGATGGTGAACATGATGAAGAACGAGTACAGGCCGCACTTCTCGATGATCACGCCGTGTTCGGCCAGGTACTTGGTCACGATCGAGGCCGGGATGCCGGTTTCGCCGAACTGGCCCGACAGGTCCAGGCCCGGGGTCACGATGGTGGCCTTGATCGGGTCGAGCATGTTGAAGCCCGGCGCGAGCTTGCCGAAGCCGTGCCAGTTCTCTTCGGCGCGGATCATCCAGTCGTCCTGGGTGCCGATGCCTTCTTCCGAAAACTTGTCCGGTCCCCAGACCTGGAACCACCAGTCGTCGCCGTAGTCGGCGTCGACCTTCTTCATGGCGCGCCGGAAGTCCAGCGCTTCCAGGATCGACTCCTCGACCAGGGCGGTACCGCCCGGCGCTTCCATCATCGCGGCGGCGACGTCGCACGAAGCGATGATCGAGTACTGCGGCGAGGTCGAGGTGTGCATCAGGTAGGCCTCGTTGAAGGCGTCCTGGTCCAGCTTGACCGATTCCGATTCGCGCACCAGCACCTGCGATGCCTGCGAGAGGCCGGCCAGCAGCTTGTGGGTCGACTGGGTCGAGAAGATCATCGACTCCTTGGCGCGCGGGCGGTCCTGGCCGATCGCGTGCATGTTCTTGTAGAAGTCGTGGAAGGTCGCGTGCGGCAGCCAGGCTTCGTCGAAGTGCAGGGTGTCGATCTTCCCGTCCAGCATTTCGCGCAGGGTCTCGACGTTGTACACCACGCCGTCGTAGGTCGACTGGGTGATGGTCAGGATGCGCGGCTTCTTGTTCACCGCGTCGCGCGCGAACGGATTGGCTTCGATCTTGCGCGCGATCGATTCGGGCGTGAACTCTTCCAGCGGGATCGGGCCGATGATGCCGAGGTGATTCCGGGTCGGCATCAGGAACACGGGGATCGCGCCGCACATGATGATCGAGTGCAGGATCGACTTGTGGCAGTTACGGTCGACCACCACGATGTCGCCCGGGGCGACGGTCGAGTGCCAGACCATCTTGTTCGAGGTCGAGGTGCCGTTGGTGACGAAGTAGCAGTGGTCGGCGCTGTAGATGCGCGCGGCGTTGCGTTCGGACTTGGCGACCGGGCCGGTGTGGTCGAGCAGCTGGCCAAGTTCCTCGACCGCGTTGCAGACGTCGGCGCGCAGCATGTTCTCGCCGAAGAACTGGTGGAACATCTGGCCGATCGGCGACTTCAGGAAAGCGACGCCGCCCGAATGGCCCGGGCAGTGCCACGAGTACGAACCGTCGTAGGCGTAGTTGACCAGCGCGCGGAAGAACGGCGGCGCCAGGCTGTCCAGGTAGGCCTTGGCTTCGCGGATGATGTGGCGCGCCACGAATTCCGGGGTGTCCTCGAACATGTGGATGAAGCCGTGCAGCTCCTTCAGGATGTCGTTCGGGATGTGCCGGCTGGTGCGGGTCTCGCCGTAGATGTAGATCGGGATGTCGGCGTTCTTGTGGCGGATCTCCTTCACGAACGCGCGCAGGTTGAGCAGCGCGAAGTCGGTCTCTTCGAGCGAACCGCCGCCGAATTCCTCGTCGTCGATCGACAGGACGAAAGCGGACGCGCGCGACTGCTGCTGGGCGAACTGGGACAGGTCGCCATAGCTGGTCACACCGACGACCTCCATGCCTTCCTGTTCCATCGCGGCAGCCAGCGCGCGAATGCCGAGACCGGAGGTGTTCTCCGAGCGGAAGTCCTCGTCAATGATGACGATGGGGAAACGAAATTTCATCGACAGCTCCAATGCGAAGCGCCGTGTCGGCGGCCGGCCGGCGCCGGTCCGGCCGGCACTGGCCCGGCCGCCGCACGGCACCGGGTAAAAATGAGAAGCGGATTTTCGCAGAAATCGCGGACTCCGGTGCAATTATTTTGCCAGCTTAGCCACAGAACGCGATCGGCGGCGCACTTTAGCTCGATGCGGCCGCGCCGGCGTCCTTGCGCACGTAGGTGACGAAGGCGTAAGCGAAGCCCTGCGCCGCATCCTGATGGCTTTCACGTGCGGTTTCGACCCATACGGCCGGGTCGATCGGCGGGAAGAACGTATCGCATTCGAAGACGTGGGCGATGTGGGTGACGATCATGCTGTCGGCCAGCGCCATCGCCTCATGGAAGACCTGGGCGCCGCCGATGATGCTGGCCGGCTCGCCGCCGAGCAGGTCGATCGCGGCGTCCAGCGACGCCGCGCTGTCCACGCCCTCGTGCGACCACCCGGCGTTGCGGGTGACGACGATGTTGCGGCGCTTCGGCAGCGGGCGTCCGATCGAGTCGAAGGTCTTGCGGCCCATGATCACCGGCTTGCCGAGCGTGACGCGCTTGAAGTGCGCCAGGTCTTCGGGCAGGTGCCACGGCAGCTGGTTGTCGATGCCGATGCCGTTCTGCGCATCGACGGCGACGACCAGGGTAAGTTGTGCGATCTGCGTGGACATGCCGGACTCCGTATCAATGAAAGCAGCGCATGGTGGCCGTTCACCGTCCCGGTGTCAAGCCGGGACGGTGGCGCATGACGCTCAGGCGTTGCAGCGCGCGACGCCGTTGTCGACCGTGACGCAGGCGGCGGCGCGGCCGGTCGCGAGGGCGCTGACGATGCGTGCTTCGGCGTCGGCCGTGGTGCGGGCGATGCCGAACAGCCGGCATACGGCGCGCGCCAGGCTGTCGAGCGCCGTGCCGCCTTGCTGCGACAGGATGTAGACGGCGGCATTGCCCAGTTCTTCCAGGCTGATGTCGTCGATCGCACGACGCGATTCCGGCTCGTCCGACGGGACCCGGAAGCCATCCCACAGCGTCGGGTCGACGTCACGCGGCCAATAGATGCTCATGCCGTCCGTGCCGACACGCGCCGGGTAGGGCGCGAGGCGGCTCAAAAGCGCTTCGGTGCGGCGCGTCATGCGCGTCAGGCCCCAGGCCCGGGACACGCGGCGGAACAGCAGCTCCTGCATGACCGGCCCTTCGAGCTGGATCGTGTTGACCAGCTGGGCGCGCAGCGTGGCCAGCGCGGCGCGCTCGTGGAACTGGTCCGGGTCGCCACGCTCGAGCGGCGTGACGCGGTAGGTAGGTAGGCTCGATGGCTGAGCCGGTGCGGGCGGTTCTTCGGCCGGAGTCGCGGCAGGCGCCGGCTCGGGCTCGACGATCTGCTCGACCGGCGCCTGCTCCTGTTCCTGTTCCTGCTCCAACGGCAGGCTGGCCAGGTGGTCAAGGCGCGCCAGCAGGCGCCGCGCCGGCGCGTCCGGATCGAGCCACCAGTCGGTCGACCAGATCCGGTGCAGCTCCCAGCCCAGGCCCTCCAGCACATGCTGGCGCAGGCGGTCGCGGTCGCGCGCGGTGGCGCCGGAATGGTAGCTGGCGCCGTCGCATTCGACGCCGAGCAGATAGCGGCCCGGCGCGCGCGGGTCGACCACGCCGATGTCGATGCGGTAGCCCGACACGCCGACCTGCGGGTGCGCCTCCCAGCCGCTCTGGCGCAGCAGCTGGATGACTTGCGCCTCGAACGGGCTGTCCGGCTCGCGCCCGGTCGGCACGCTCTGCTCGAGCAGCGCGCGCGGCCCGCGGATCGCGAATTCCAGGTAGTGCTTCAGGTCGCGCACGCCGCTGGCGCGCACGCGCGACAGGTCGATCTGTTCCGGCAGCAGGGTGCTGAAGATGACCACGTTCTGGCGCGCGCGCGAGATCGCCACGTTCAGGCGGCGGTGGCCGCCGTCGAGATTGAGCGGTCCGAAGTTCAGGCTTACCTTGCCGGCCGCATCGGGGCCGTAGGTGATCGAGAAGTAGATCACGTCGCGTTCGTCGCCTTGCACGTTCTCCAGGTTCTTGATGAACAGCGGTTCCTGCGTGGCCTGGGCCAGCGCCGCGTCCAGCTGCGGCACGGCGCGCCGCCGCTCGTCCAGCATGCGTTCGATCAGGCTTTGCTGCGCCTGGTTGAAGGTGACGACGCCGATGCTGCGCCTGCGCTGGACCAGATCGAGGTAATGCGATTCGACTGCGCGCACGATCGCCTCGGCCTCGGCGCGGTTCGAGCGCGAACCGCCGCGGTCGTACACGCCCTGCACGCGCTGGAAGCGCACGCCGGTGTCTTCGGTGAACGGCGACGGGAACGTGATCAGGGCGTTCTCGTAATAGGTCGCGTTGCTGAAGGCGATCAGGCTTTCGTGGCGGCTGCGGTAGTGCCACTGCAGCGTGAGCTTGGGCAGGCCGATGCTCAGGGCTTCGTCGAGGATGCTTTCCAGGTCTTGCAGATCGCCGCCTTCCCCGTCGCCATCGTCGCTGTCGCCACGGTTGAAGAAGCTGGTCGGCGGCAGCTGTTTGGTGTCGCCGACGCACACCAGCTGGCGCCCGCGCGCGATCGCGCCGACCGCATCCCACACCGGGATCTGCGAGGCTTCGTCGAAGATCACCACGTCGAACTGGGCGTGATTCGCGTCCAGATACTGGGCCACCGACAGCGGCGACATCAACAGGCAGGGTTTGAGCTTCGGCATCAGCGTCGGCAGGTTCTGCACCAGCTGGCGGATCGGCATGTGGCGCTTCTGCTTCTGCAGCTCGCGCCGCAGCTTGCCCATTTCGGAATCGGCGCTCGGCGCCAGGCCGCCGCTGGCCGGCACCTGGGCCGCCAGCCGGGCCGCCACGTACTGTTCGGTGAGCTTCTGGAACCGCGCGTCGGCGGCGCGGAACTCGTCGATCTTGCGTTCATGGTCGGCGCTGGAGAAGGTGCGCAGCACCGGCTCGGCGCCGATCACTTCGCGCAGCCACCAGGTGCGGTAGCTGAATTCGAAGTATTCGGCGACCTGCGCCAGTGGCGCGCGGCCGGCTTCCAGCGCATCGACGATGCCGTTCAAGCCTTGTTCGCTGGCGTGCTGGCGCGCGCCTTGCCACAGGCACCAGGGCTGCAACTGGCGCGCGTGCATGCGCCAGCCCTGCAGCGTCGCCTGCAGGCGTGCCAGGAAGCCGGCGACGCCCATCGTTCCAGCCGCGAGGGAATCGCTGGCGGCCAGACGTTCGACCGCATCCCTGCGTTCTTCGAACGTGCGCCAGGCGTTGCGGTAGGCCAGCATCACGCTGGCCGCGGCCATGCCCGGCTTGAGCTGCGCGCGCCGCTCGGCCACCATGGGCGCCAGACGCGCCTGCAATGCAACCAGCAATTCGACGTCGGCGCCGGCCAGGCGTTGCACGGCATCGGCGAAGCGGCCGGCCCACAGGCCGGCGTCGTCGACCGCGCTCCAGTCGGTGCCGTGGCCGCTGAAATCATCCTGCAGCAGTTCGCGCGCCTCGCCCGCCATGCGGTCGAGGGCACGGTCTTCGGTATTGACCACCGCCAGCGCATCCAGCACGCCCGGCACGGCGTCTGGCGCGACCGCGGCGCCGTCAGCCCGGCAAGCGCGCAGTCGCGCCGTGAATGCGCGCTGGGCGAACCATTTCTTGGGCCACCAGGCCTGCTGCGCTGCCGCCCATTCCTGGCGCAGGGCGCCAGCGTCCAGCGATGCGAAGTCGTCGCGGTAAGCGCCGCCGAGTGTGTTCCATGCGGCGGCGCGCGCTGCGCCGTGGCGCGCCAGCGTGGCCAGGCGCGCGCGGGCCGCCTCATCGTGGGCGGCGCGGGCGACGCCGGCCGGCATGCGCGGCGCCGCCAGCAGGATGTCCGCCAGTTCGTCCAGGATCGCCAGATCCGCGTGCGACAAGCTGCCGTGGTCGAGGTCGAGCAGGCTGAAATACCGGGCCGCGGCGTCCTGCAGCTGCGCGGTCGAGGTTTCCAGCGCAGCAGCGGCTTGCAGCAGTTGCTGTTCCCACGCCGGGGTCCAGTTGCGCCAGCCGATGGCAGCCAACGGATGGCCGGCCAGAAGGTCGAGCCGTCCGGCCAGGGTCGCCATGCGGCGGCAGGTTTCGCGCAGGTGCTCGAGTTCAGCGCGGGTGTGCGCGTCGTGGCGACCGAAGGCCATCGTGGCCGGCTGCCAGTCGCGGTGCGCGACCGTGGCGCCGATCGCCTCGTACACGGTGAGATCGTTGTCGTAGATGCGGTGCAGGGCGGACGCCACGCCGTTCAGGTCCTGGCGCAATGCCCACAGCCGCTCGGCCTCGCGCTCCCATTCGCGCACGCCGCGCTCGCCGGCCGCGTCGAGCGCAGTGCCGAGCTGCTTGAGCACGTCGGCCTTGCGCGCCTTGGACGAATGCAGCTCCAGGCAGAACGCGCCCAGGCCGATGCCGGACAGGCGCCGGTGCACCACCTCCAGCGCGGCCATCTTTTCGGACACGAACAGCACGCTGCGGCCGGTCGCCAGCAGGTGCGTGATCAGGTTGGTGATGGTCTGGCTCTTGCCGGTGCCGGGCGGGCCTTCGATCACCAGGTTCTTGCCGCCGCTGGCGGCGCAGATCGCGCGCAACTGCGACGAGTCGGACAGCATCGGCGCGAACAGTTCCTGCGGTCGGAAAGTGTCGTCCAGCGTGCGCGGCTCGAAGCCGATGCCCTCGCTGGCGAAGGCCTGGCCGGGATTGTTGATCAGGTGCGCCACCACGTCGTTCTGCATCAGCTGCTGCTGGCGGTCCTGCAGGTCCTTCCACATCAGGTATTTGGTGAACGAGAAGATGCCCAGTTCCACGGTGTCCCGGACTTCCCATCCGGCGATGTCGCCCACGTGCAGGCGGAAGGTCTGCAGGATGAGGCCGACGTCGAGGCCCTTGTCGTCCACCGGCAGCACGTCGAACGACGGCAGCCTGAGGCTGAAGTCCTGGGCCAGCTTTTGCAGCAGCGTCGGATTGACCAGGGCGTCATCGTCGTGCCGGGTCAGGCGAAAACCGCTGCGCACCGACTGGCGCGTGAGCGTGACCGGCACCAGCAGGATCGGCGCCAGCAGCATGGTCTCGGCGCTCGGTTCCTCTTTCCATTGCAGGAAGCCGAACGCCAGGTACAGGGTGTTGGCGCCTCCTTCTTCCAGGCCGGTCGAGGCAGTGCGGAAGATGTCGAGCAGGCGCGCGTCGAGCGCCTCCTCGGCGACGTCGGCGATGATCTCGCCGCGCTTCAGTGCATCGAACGCCAGCGCGTCGAGCGGATGGACGGCATTGCGCGCGGTGTAGGTGGCTGCGTCGCGCGCATCGAGTGTCACTGCGCCAGTCATCAGTTGCGGGGCGGCGCGCAGCTTGAAGTCCTTGCCCTCGGCCAGTGCGTCCTCGAACATCGCCAGGTCCGGGCATAGCACGCGCAGCGTGGTCTTGGACGGCTTGAAGTTGAGGAGGCGGTTGCGCAGCGTGAGGTCGAGCAGGCGGCTCTTCCACTTGGCCAGGCGTCCTTCGGGCGTGTCGGGCGTGCCGGCGTCGCGGCTGGGCAGGGCGGCCGGGTCGAGCGGCGGCAGCGCCGGCATCTCCTCGACTTTTGGTGCGAGCGTGTCGAGTTCGGGCAGGGCGACGGTGCCCGGCGCGGCGCGCGAGGGCAGCGGGCGCACCTGCAGTTCGCGCGCGCGGCGGATGTCGATCGCGCACACGAAGGCGGCGGCATCGGCCAGGTGGGCGTCGCCGGCGGCGCAGGCCGCGCGCAGGCTGACGTGCCGGGCCTGGGTCGCCATGGTGGTTTCGAATACCAGGAATTCGCCCGAAGCGACGCGCTTCCTCACCGCCTGCACGTCGTCGACGCAGCCGGTCGGGAACGATTGCTCGACCAGCCACACGCCAACCCAGGCGTGGCCTTCCTTGAACAGCACCACCGGGTGCAGGCCGCTTTGCTCGAGACAGGATGCGAACAGCATGGCCAGGTCGAGGCAGGTGGCGATGCGTCCATCGAGGATGCGTTCCGGGGTGCGGATCTTCTGGCCGTTGCCGAACGACGCCGGCGGGTTCGAATAGTGCAGCTCTTCGCCCGCGACCGTGCTGTAGATGCTGGAGACCTGCTTCCACACGTGCTCGCGGTTGCGGGTCTGGTAGCCGCTCAGCGCGAGGCCGGGCGCCTGCTGGTCAATTCCGCGCAGCAGGTTGGAGGCCTTGGCCAGCAGGCGGTCGACCACCGGCGAATTGGGCATGCAGAAGGCGGCCAGCAGTTCGGGCAGGGCGCGCATGCCCGGCCACTGGTCGTAGGCCAGCACCTCGATCGGGCGCGTGGCGCTGCCGACGATGACGCCGTCGACGCGCGCGGTCGCCTGCAAATTCGCATGCTCTGCCTCGTCGAGCCCGGACAGGTAGCCATGGTCGGCTTTCAGGTCGACCGGCGAGATGGTGCGCGTCTCGCCCGCCTCGATGCGCTCGAAGCGGATCCGTTCGCCGGTGGCAAACGCCGGAGTGCAGTCGAGGGTCAGTTCGACATCCAGGAGCGCGGTCGCCCCGGTGTTGACGAGGGCGACGGTGCGCATGACGGGCAGGTTGTTCTGGATCGCGGCGTAGCCGGTGGTCGGGTCGGCCTCGATCGTCAGCGTCAGCTGCCGCGGCGACGCCTGCGGCAATGGGTCCGCCGCCTCGGGTTGCGAGGGTTGCGCGAGCGGGTCCGGGGTCATGTCGGTGTCCTGAAAAAACAATGACCCGCAAGCGGGCCGATAGGAATGGGGAAGAAGATGTGGGGTGTGGTCATGCTGTCATCAGCATACCAAAGATCGGCCCGTTTGCGCAGGACGAATGGAGCGCGAGCCCGTGTTCAAGCGGGACAGCGTGTATGCGTCCCGCTTGGTGCCATCTGCGTCAGACTGCGACCGGCGCCTTGATGCCCGGATGCGGGTCGTAGCCTTCGATCTCGAAGTCCTCGAAGCGGTAGTCGAACAGCGAATCGGGCTTGCGCTTGAGGACGAGGCGTGGCAGTTCGCGCGTGTCGCGCGACAGCTGCAGGTCGACCTGTTCCATGTGGTTCGAATACAGGTGGCAGTCGCCGCCGGTCCAGACGAAGTCGCCGACTTCCAGGCCCGCCTGCTGCGCCATCATGTGGGTCAGGATCGCGTACGAGGCGATGTTGAACGGCACGCCGAGGAAGATATCGGCGCTGCGCTGGTATAGCTGGCACGACAGCTTGCCGTCGGCAACGTAGAACTGGAACAGCGCATGGCACGGCGGCAGCTTCATGGACGGCACGTCGGCCACGTTCCAGGCGGAGACGATCATGCGGCGCGAATCGGGCGTGTTGCGGATCTGGTCCAGCACCTGGCTGATCTGGTCGATGTGATCGCCGTTCGGCGCCGGCCAGTTGCGCCACTGGTAGCCGTAGATCGGGCCCAGATTGCCCTCGGCGTCGGCCCACTCGTCCCAGATGGAGACGCCGTTTTCCTTCAGATAGGCGATGTTGGTCGAGCCCTGCAGGAACCAGATCAGTTCATGGATGATCGACTTCAGATGCACCTTCTTGGTGGTCAGGAGCGGAAAGCCCTGCTGCAGGTCGAATCGCATCTGGTAGCCGAACACCGAGCGGGTGCCGGTGCCGGTGCGGTCGGTCTTGACGGCGCCATGCTCTTTTACATGGCGCATGAATTCGAGATATTGGCGCATTGCGGTAAGTGGATGAAACTGATGTGAAACAGCGCGCCATTTTATCATTGTCGATCAGTCACCGAGCAGGAGCTGCACGAACAGGCGCAGCGCCTCGCGCAGGATGTCGTCGGACATCGCCACCAGGTTCTCGCCGACGTAGATCTCGACCACGCTGGATTGCGGCAGCGCGCCGTGCACGGCGCGGTTGAACATCCAGATGCCGTGCTCGCGCGCCAGCGTGTCGCGCACCGCCAGCGCGCGTTCGCGGCTCACCGGCAGGTGCAGGTGCAGCATGTTGGCCTGTGGCGCGGCCGGGTTGACGCGCAGTTGCGGATGCGCGCGCAGCGCGTCATACAGGAATTCGGTGCGGCGGAAGTAGTCCGGCATGGCCGCGATGCGCCCGTCGAACTGCATGGCGGCGGCCACTACGTAGGGCGATCGATGGATCACGTTGCCGCCCTGGCGCCGGAACCATTCCGCGCCGCGTGCGACAAAGTCATGGCTACCCGCCAGCATGGCGCCGCCCAGGCCGCCGATGCCTTTGTACAGCGAAACGTAGACCGAATCGAAGCCGGCCGCGATCTCGGAAACCGGACGGCCGTAGCCGGCGGCGGCCTCCCACAGGCGCGCGCCGTCCATGTGCAGGTGGGCGCCGCGCGCGCGGCAGTGTTCCTTGATCGCTTCCAGTTCTTCCCAGGTCGAGAGCTGCCCGCCGATCTCGCGCATCGGAATTTCGAGGCCGACGGCGCCGAGGCGGTCCGGGATGGCGGCCAGGTCGGCAATCGTCCACGGGCGATGACGGTCACCCGTCGGCAGCGCCTGGAAGTGGTCGAGCAGCTGGTGGTTGCCGCGTTCGTGCACGAAGATGTGCGAGGTCGGGTGCAGTGCGACCAGCCGGCTGCGGCGGTCGTCGCAGGCCAGGCGCAGGGCAGTGACCTGGGTCATGGTGCCGCTGATGCAGAATACGGCGGCTTCGAAGCCGAGCAACTGCGCGACCTTCGCTTCGAAGGCCTGGATCAGGGCGCCGTTGCCGTAGACGTCGTGGTCGACGTCGTGCTGCTCGCACCAATTGGCCATGGCGGCAAACATCTCGGCCGGTCGGCGTGGGCGATGGCCGGGGAAGATCGTGTGGCAGCGGCGCTGCAGGTCGGGGTCGGACAAAATGCGCTCCTGAGTGTGAGGTGGTTACTCTACACTGGGGAGCCGGGGAGGGAAAGGTGGAGGGGTAATGCAGCTTTCGTGCAGCCGCCGGCGTTGGCAGAGCAACGCCGGCGGCCGCATATCAAGCAATCAACCCTGCGTCAACGCGGGACGACGCTTGGCTTCCAGCGCCGCAGGTGCGCCTTCGCCATGATCGGCGATCCGGAACTGACGCACCGAGCGCGCCAGCGAATCGGCCTGCTCGTGCATCGCCTGCGCCGCCGCGCTGGCTTCTTCCACCAGCGCCGCGTTCTGCTGCGTGGTGGTGTCCATCTCGACCACCGCGCGGTTGACTTCCTCGATGCCCTGGGTCTGCTCCTGGCTGGCGGCGCTGATGTCGGCCATGATGTCGGTCACGCGCTGCACGCTGGCCAGCACTTCCTGCATCGTGGTCCCGGCTTCGCTCACCAGGCGGCTGCCGGCGTCGACTTCGCCGTTCGAGGCTTCGATCAGGGCCTTGATTTCCTTGGCCGCCGCGGCGCAGCGCTGCGCCAGGCTGCGCACTTCGTTGGCGACCACCGCGAAGCCGCGGCCCTGTTCACCGGCACGCGCGGCTTCGANTCGATCAGGGCCTTGATTTCCTTGGCCGCCGCGGCGCAGCGCTGCGCCAGGCTGCGCACTTCGTTGGCGACCACCGCGAAGCCGCGGCCCTGTTCACCGGCACGCGCGGCTTCGACCGCGGCGTTCAGCGCCAGGATGTTGGTCTGGAAGGCGATGCCGTCGATGACGCCGGTGATGTCCGAGATCTTGCGCGACGCCTGCGTGATCGAGTCCATGCGCGTGACCACCTGCGACACCGTGTCGCCGCCTTTCTGGGCCACGTTCGAGGCGCTGCGTGCCAGTTCGTTGGCCTGGCGCGCGTTGTCGGCGTTCTGGCGCACGGTGGTGGTCAGCTGGTCCATCGACGAGGCGGTGGTGGCCAGGCTCGCGGCCTGCTCTTCGGTGCGCTGGCACAGGTCCAGGTTGCCGGTCGAGATTTCCTGCGAGGCGTTGGCGATCTGCTCGGCGCCGTTGCGCACCTGGCCGACCACGCCCGACAGGCGCGCGCCGATGGTGTTGATGGCGGCGGTCAGCTGGCCGATCTCGTCGCCGCGGCGGGTGGCCACTTGCGCGGTCAGGTCGCCATCGGCGATGCGCATCGCCACGCCCTGGACTTCGGCCAGCGGACGGGTGACGGTGGCGCGCACCAGGAAGTACAGGACGGACGCCAGCACGGCCAGGGCCAGCAGGCCGAGCACGATGAAGCGGTTGCGCAGCGCCGATGCGGCGGCGGTGATTTCTTCGTTGTAGGTGCCGCCGGCGATGACCCAGTTCCAGTCCTTCATGTGGGCGTAGGCGGCGAACTTGCGGCGCTCCACGCTCTCGCCCGGGTTCTTCCAGTCATAGCTGACGGTGCCGTTCTTCTTTTCCAGCATCTTCTTGATGAAGAAATGGCCGTCGGCCGATTTGCTCTCGAGGATGTTGTCGCCTTCCTTGACCGGGTGCACCAGCAGCTCGCCATAGGTCTTGCCCGGCACTGCGGACAGCACGAAGAAGTAGCCGGTATCGCCGATCTTCACCGAGCGGATGCGTTCCTTGAGGTAGGCGATGTCCCTGGTGATGTCGACGCCCACGTACAGCGCGCCGACCACCTTGCCGCCGGCGCCGCGCACCGGCTCGTACTGGGTGATGAACTGCTTGCCGAACAGCGTGGCCAGGCCGACATAGGTACGGCCTTCGCGCAGGGCGGCGTAGGCGGGCGAGGTCTTGTCGAGGGCGGTGCCGATGGCGCGTTCGCCGTTTTCCTTCTTGACCGAGGTGGTCACGCGCACGAAGTCGTCGCCGGCCGCGGCGAAGACGGTAGCGTTGCCGCCGGTGCGTTCAGTGAATGCGTCGGGGGCACTGAAGTCCAGGTTCAGGGCTTTGCCGCCCACGCTCAGGGTTGGCACCTGGCGCCCGCCGACATCGACGGTTGCCGCTTCATCCAACGCGAATTCGCCCGTCAGGCCGGCGCGGAAAATACGCCCAAAACTCACCGCCTGGCTGTTCACTGTCTTGTTGAACAGCTCGACCGTATTGACGACGCCGTTCAATTCGCTGCTCACGCTCTGCATCGCACGTTGCTCGAGCATGCTGGACGTCGACATCGTGATGGTGGCGATCAGGATGGCAATGATCGCACCCGCAAGTGCGAACGTGACTGCGCTGATCCGCGTGCCGACACCCCAGTTGGCTGGGTGAAGTTTGTTATTGGTCATGTAAGGTTTGAGTGAGGGAGGAGATATAACCTCGAATCATACCTTGCAAACTTTTCGACAAGCAATAATTAGTGATTTTTGGTACGTGTTTAGGCACTTGGCGCAACACTCTGTACGTACTCGTACGATTGCCTACGTAATGTTACGTAGGCAATACTTTTGTACAGAGGTGTTGGTCAGGCAGCAACTGGCGCATGAGTCTGGAACTGCAGCGCCGCCAGGTTGGCGTATACGCCGCCGAGCGCCACCAGTTCGGCATGGGTGCCCGATTCGACGATGCGGCCTTCGTCCAGCACCACGATGCGGTCGGCACGCTGGACGGTGGCCAGGCGGTGGGCGATGATGATGGTGGTGCGGCCGACCATCGCCGCTTCCAGCGCGCGCTGCACCAGGCGTTCGGACTCGGCGTCCAGCGCGCTGGTCGCTTCGTCGAGCAGCAGCAGCGGCGGGTTCTTGAGCAGGGCGCGCGCGATCGCGATGCGCTGGCGCTGGCCGCCCGACAGGCGCACGCCGCGCTCGCCCAGGAACGAGGCATAGCCTTCCGGCAGGCGCTCGATGAATTCGTGCGCCGCGGCCAGGCGCGCGGCGGCGACCACTTCCTCGTCGCTGGCCTCGGGACGGCCGTAGCGGATGTTCTCCAGCGCGCTGCTGGAAAAGATCACCGTATCCTGCGGCACGATGCCGACCGCGCCGCGCAGCGTGTGCAGCGCCAGGTCGCGCAGGTCGACGCCGTCGAGCGCGATGCTGCCGGCTTGCGGATCGTAGAAGCGCAGCAGCAGCTGGAACAGCGTCGTCTTGCCGGCGCCCGAGGGGCCGACCACGGCCACCGTCTCGCCGGGGCGGATGTCGAGCGACAGGTGCGACAGCGAGGCGCTGTCCAGGCGCGAAGGGTAGGCGAAGGTGACCTGGTCCAGGGTCACGCGGGCGCCGTTGGCGGTGCGGGCAGGAAGCGCCTTCGGCTGCAGTGGATCCTGGATGCTGGAACGCGCCGCCAGCAGTTCCAGCAGGCGCTCGGTGGCGCCGGCCGCGCGCTGGGCGTCGCCCATCACTTCGGAGAGTGCGCCGACCGAGCCGGCCACGATGCCGGCGTACAGGATGAATTGTCCCAGGTCGCCGCCGGTCATGGTCCCGGCCAGCACCGCGTGCGCGCCCAGCCACAGCACGAACACGATGGCGCCGAACACCAGCACGATGGCCAGCATGGTGAGCGTGGCGCGCGCGCGGATGCGGCGGATCGCGGTGGCGAAGGCGCTGTCGACCGAGGCGCCGAAGCGGCCCGCCTCATGGCCTTCGCGCGTAAACGCCTGCACCGTCGGCATCGCGTTCAGGATCTCGCCCGCCACCGCCGAGGCGTCGGCGATGCGGTCTTGCGAATCGCGCGAGAGCTTGCGCACGCGGCGGCCGAACAGCACGATCGGCAGCACCACCAGCACCAGGAGGCCCAGGATGATCGAAGTCAGGCGCGGGCTGGTCACGAACAGCATCACCAGGCCGCCGGAGAAAAGCAGCGTGTTGCGCAGCGCCAGCGAGATGCTGGTGCCGACCACGGCCTGGATCAGGGTGGTGTCGGTGGTCAGGCGCGACAGCACTTCGCCGGTGCGCGTGGTCTCGAAGAAGGCGGGGCTCTGGTGCACCACGTGGCGGTACACGGCGCTGCGGATGTCGGCGGTGACGCGTTCGCCCAGCCACGACACCATGTAGAAACGGGCGGCGGTGGCCACGGCCAGCACCGCGGCCACGCCGAACAGGGCGGCGAAGGTGGCGTCGACGTGCTCGATGCCCGATGTGGCACCGGCACCGGCGGCCGCGCCGAAGCCGAGGTCGATCATCTTCTTGAACGCGGCGGGGATCGCCAGCGTGGCGCCGGCCGCGAACAGCAGCGCGATGCCGGCCAGGACGAACTGGCGGCGGTAGGGGCGCAGGAACGGCGCCAGGCCGCGCAGCGTGGCCAGGCTGCCTTTGCGCGATGCGGCGTCGGGGTCGATATCGGTGGATCTGGTGGAGCGGGTGGTCATCTGGTGTTGGTGATCGTGTTGCTGGTCGTGGGCGGCGCGCGGCCGCTTATAGTTTCATCGCCTGCACGTAGCCCGTCATCTCGAGGTAGCCGCGGCCGACGCGGCGCCCGCCCTGCTCGACGGTGACCGCGCCTTCCCAGTAGACCGCGCCGGTCGAGCGGCGCGAATCGAGCTCCTGGTCGGGCTGCAGCGGCACGATGCGCCAGCGCTGGGCGCCGGTGCTGATCGTGGCGCCGACGGGATAGGTGGCGCCGGTGCGGGGCGACTTCCACTGCGTGTGCGGGGTGAAGTCGACCGCCTCGGGTCCATGGTGCGTCACGCGTCCGGCGGCGTCGCGCACCGTGGCGTGCCCCCATAGTTTATCACCTCCCTTGCTTCTTATCCGGAATGCCATCAGCGCGCCGCCGTCGTCCAGGTTGGCGCCGACCCAGTCCCAGCCGGCGGCGTCCGGCTGCAGCACCTCGCTCGACCATTCGTGATCGAGCCAGGCGCTGCCGGTTACCGCCACCGGCGCCATGCCGGCGCGTCCGACGCTGCCCGAAACGCCGAGGTGCGGCTCGCTGTAGTAGTAGCTGGCCAGCTGCGGGCTCGGACCCTTGCGCGAGTAGCCGCCCTGGCCCTGCACCAGCACCGGCTGCGTGGGTTTCAGGCGCAGTTCCAGCGTCAGTTCGTTGGAGCGGATCGTGACGCGGTAGGTGCCGCTGGCGTCGCGCACCATGCGCCAGTCGTCCAGTTTCAGGTCGGTGTTGCCGGGCCGCGCCCAGGCCAGGCCGAAGCCTTCGCGCGCGCTGCGCTGGTCGTGCACCAGGCGCCCGACCGCCGGATCGGACAGCGCCGCATGCGCGATCACCAGCTGGCGCGGCGCGAACGCGCTCGGGTTGCCGGTGTCCGCGCCGGTGCGGCTGCGGAAGAACGTCACCTGAAAGCCCAGCGCGCGCTTGTCGGGCGTGTCGACCCAGCCGGTGACGTACCACCATTCGGTGCGAAACTCGGGATGGGCGCCGTAGTCGCGCGGGAACGAGAGTTCGGATCCCGGCGTCACCGGCGCGTACACCGGCTGCTGCGCGCGCGCGAACGAAGCGCCCAGCAGCTGGGCCAGCAGGACAACAAACACAAAGACAAAACGCATTACCAATCCTCTCTGACTGCGCGTACCGGACCGCCGGACAGCGCGTGCCGGCCCGAGACCAGCGCGGTGGCGATCGACGCCGCGACCAGCACCGCCGCGACGCTGGCCAGCAAGGGCCAGGGCAAGTGCAAGCCCATGGTCCAATGGAACGACTGCGGGTTGACCACGTACACCAGGATCAGGCTGATGACCAGGCCAAGCGCGAAACCGGCCAGCACGCCCAGGCAGGTGAGCAGGCCGCCCTCGAAGGCCAGCAGCTGCAGCACCTGGCGCCGCGTGACGCCGACGTGGCGCAGCATACCGAATTCGCGCGAGCGTGCCAAAGTCTGGGCCGAAAAACTGGCGGCGATGCCGGACAGGCCGATGGCGATCGCGATCGCTTCCAGCAGGTAGGTGACCGCGAAGCTGCGGTCGAATATCCTGAGGCTGGCGGCGCGGATGTCGCCGGGGCGCATCAGGTTCAGGGCCGCGCCGAAGGGCAGCGCGCGGATGCCTTGTTCGAGGGCGTCGACGCCCGCTTCGGGACCCTGAGCACGCGCGCTCCACAGGGCGGCGTCGGTGACGGTGGCGTCGCCCGTGAGCTTGCGGTAGTCGGCCAGCTGGATCACCACCGAGCCGGATTGGTTGGCGTAGTCGCGCCAGGCGCCGGCGACGAAGAATTCGGATTGGGCGCCGCCCAGCGGCAGGCGCAGGGTGCCGCCGACGCGCGCGCCGTACAGGTCGAGCAGCGCTTCGGACACCCAGGCCGGACGGGCGCCGGGCGGAATCGGCGCGCTCGGGCCGACCAGGTACAGCAGGCGCGCCGGGTCGGCGGCGTCGATGTCGCGCGCGATCACGACCACCGGCGGCCGGCTTGGGGCCAGCGTCACGCGCCGGGTGCGCAGGAACTGGATGCGCTCCACGCCCGGCGCTGCAGCCAGCGCCGCCTGCTGGGGACTGCTCAGATACCCGGTGCCGCCCGCATCCACCGTCCGCACGTACAGGTCGGCCGGCAGGATGTGGCCCATCCAGTCGTCGACCGAGACCCGGAAGCTGGACACCATGATCCCCATCGCCACCATCAGGCTGAAGCTGGCCAGGATGCCGCCCAGCGCGATCGAGGCCTGGCCGGGCGCGTTGGCCAGGCGCGCCAGCGACAGCGCCAGCACCGGATAACGCGCTGCACGCCGTTCGGCCAGGCGCTCCAGCAGGCGGAAGGCGATGCTGGCCGCGCGCGGCATCAGGCCGATGCCGCCGATCAGCAGCAGCGCGATCGCCAGATACCCGAACAGCGGCAGCTCGAACACGGGCGGGGCGAACGAGAACGCCGCGCCCAGCGCCAGGCAGACCATGGCCGGCCACACCCGCGCCAGGCGCGCCAGCGCACCTTCGTCGGCGCCGGACTTGATCGCCACCGCCGGCCGCGCGCGCGCCGCTTCCCATGCCGGCGCCAGGCAGCCGAGCAGGGCGACGCCCAGGCCCAGTGCGAAGAACGCCAGCGCGGCGCCGGGCGTGAACGCCACCTGCGGCCGGATGCCCGGGAAGTAACCGGCGCCCAGGTCGCCGCCGAAGAAGTGCAGCGCGGCGGCGGCCAGCGCATAGCCGCTGGCCACGCCCAATAAGCTGCCAGCCACGCCCAGGCTGGCGCCTTCGAGCAGCACCTGGCGCAGCAGTGTGGCGCGCTCCATGCCCAGCACGCGCAGCAGCGCGAACTGGCTGCGCCGCCGCATCACCGACAGCGCCTGGGTCGAGAACACCAGGAAGGCGCCGGTGAACAGCGCCACCAGCGCCAGCACCGTCAGGTTCACCCGGTAGGCGCGGCTCATGTTGTCGGTGCGGCTTTCCTGGTCGGCGTCGTTCGGCTGGCCGACCGTGAAGCGGCCGGGCCAGGCGCGTTCCAGCTGCGCGCCCAGACGGCGCTGGAATGCGGCGCGGTCGACGCCGTCGCGCAGCTTGAGGTCGACCCGCGACAACTGGCCCAGGCGGTTGAAGCGCCATTGCAGGGCGCCGATGTCCATCACCGCCAGGCGCTGGCCGGCGCGGGCGCGCTGGACCGGGCCGGCCACGCGCAACACCACCTCGGCGGTGCCGGAGCGCAGGCGGAGCTGCTCGCCGCGCGACTTGGCCAGCCAGCTTTGCGCGGCGGGCGACAGGAACAGCGCATCGTCGGCCAGCACGTCGAGCATGCGGCCATCGCCCGGCACGCCCATCAGGTCGGGCGCGATGAAGCCGGCGCGCAGGGCGTCGATGCCGACGACGCGCAGCGGCGCGTCCTGGCCGGGCACGCCGGCGGCGACTTCGAGGATGGGTGACGCAACCGCGACGTCGGGGTCGGCAGCCAGCAGCGGATAGACCGCTTCGTCGAATAGCGGTTCGCGTCCGGCGACCTGGATGTCGGCCTGTCCGGACAGGCTTTTGACGGCGGCCGAGAATTCGTTGAAGGCGGCGGCATTGATCAGGTGGATGGCGAAGCCCATCGCCACACCGACCGCGATGGCGGCGATCGCCACCAGCGCGCGCACCGGATGGGCGCGCCATTCGCCGAGCAGCAGCCAGCGCGACAGGACGTTCAGGCCGGGCATTCGAGCGCCAATGTGTCGGCCTGGCGCCTGGCCTTGAGCCGCGCCGCCTCGCCCGCCGCTGCCCTGGCTGGATCGTTGCCGGCCAGGCGCTGGCGCGCCAGGTCCTCATCGGCCCACTGGCGCTGCAGGCGCAGGCGGTCGCAGCGCTTGCGCTCGGCCAGCGAGGTGCGCTGCGCGCGTTCAAACTCGCGTTCGTCGCGCGTGGCTTGCGTCAGGCGCCCTTTTTCCAGCTGCAGCACCGTGGCGCGTTGACGTTCGAGCCGCTCCTGCGTGGCCGGGTCGGGCGGCGGCGCATCCGGCACCGCCAGGGTACTGCCGGCGCCGGCGCAAGGCTGGTCGCTGTAGCTCACGCGCTCGCCGTCACGGCATTTGTAGATGGTCCCGGCACTGGCTGCTTGGCACAGAACGCAGGCAATGAAGAGGAACAGGATGCGCATCGTGACTCTCCCGGTCAAAGAATTTTGCCAGGGTTCATGATGCCGAGCGGGTCCAGTGCGGCTTTGATGGCACGCATCATGTCCAGCTCGACCGGCGACTTGTAGCGCGCCAGTTCCTCGCGTTTCAGCGCGCCGATGCCGTGCTCGGCCGAGATCGAGCCGCCGAACGCCGCCACTGCGTCGTGCACGATGCGGTTGATCGCGCCCTGGTGCGCGAGGAAGGCCTCGTGGCCGCTGCCGCCGGGCGGCGCCACGTTGTAGTGCAGGTTGCCGTCGCCCAGGTGGCCGAAGGTGACCGGCTGGCAGCCGGGGAAGGCGGCCTGCAGGGCGGCGTCGGCCTGGACGATGAAGTCCGGGATGCGCGACACCGGCAGCGAGATGTCGTGCTTGATGTTCTTGCCGGCCGCCGCCTGCGCCAGCGGAATGTGTTCGCGCAGCCGCCACAGGCCGAGCGCCTGCTGGGTCGAGGTGGCGACCACGGCGTCGCGCGCCACGCCATTCTCCAGCGCCGCGCCGACCGCCGCTTCGAGCAGGGCCTGCGCATGCTCGGCGGACTCGTTGCTCGATAATTCCACCAGCGCATACTGCGGATGCGGGGCGGCGAACGGGCGCGGCAGATCGGGGAAATGGGTCGCCACCAGCTGCAGGCAGAACGCCGACATCAGCTCGAAGCCGGTGAGCGCGGCGCCGCAGCGCGCCTGCAGCAGACCGAGCAGCTCGAGCGCGTGGCGCGGCGAGTCCAGCGCCACCAGGGCCGTCAGCGCGGCTTGCGGCGCCGGATACAGTTTCAGGACGGCGGCCGTGATCACGCCCAGCGTGCCTTCGGCCCCAATCAGCAGGTCGCGCAGCGCATACCCCGTGTTGTCCTTGCGAAGGCCGCGCAAGCCATCCCAGACCTGGCCCTGGGCGGTGACGGCTTCCAGTCCCAGGCACAGCTCGCGCGTGTTCCCGTAGCGCAGCACGGCGGTGCCGCCGGCATTGGTCGACAGGTTGCCGCCGATGGTGCAGCTGCCCTCGGCCGCCAGCGACAGCGGGAACAGCATGCCGGCCTCGCTCGCCGCAGCCTGGACGTCGGCCAGGATGCACCCGGCCTCGACCGTCATGGTGCGATTGGCCGCGTCGATGGCGCGGATCCGGTTCAGGCGCCGCAGCGACAGCACGATGGCGTCGCCGCCGGCGTCCGGCACGCTGCCCAGCACCAGGCCAGTGCGGCCGCCCTGCGGCACGATCGGCACGCGCGCCGCGGCGCAGGCGCGCACCACGGCGGACACCTGGCCGGTGTCGGCCGGCAGCACCACCGCGCGCGCACGGCCCGTGAAGCGGCCGCGCCAGTCGGTCAGGAACGGCGCGACGTCGTGCTCGGCGACCAGCACGTGGGTCGGGCCGACTGCCGCGCGCAGGGCGCCGATGAAGCTGTCGGCTACAGCGTCAGCCATGCGGCACTTTGACCTTGTCGAGCAGTTCCTTGGCCATGCGCTGCGCCGCCTTTTTATAAGGACGCAGGTAGAGCAGGGCGCAGAAGTAATAGACGACTACCAGCGCGATCTCGCCGATCGCCATCTGGCGCGACACGGCGGACTGGTCGGCCCAGGCGCGCACCACGCCCTCGACAAAATAGATCAGGATCAGCATCGACGACCACTGCAGCGTGTACAGGTCGCGCTTGATCACGCCGCGCAGCGGCAGCAGCAGCGGTATCACCTTCAGCGCCAGCAGCCAGCTACCCGGCTGCAGCGGGGCGACGAAGGCTTCCCAGGCGATCAGCCAGCCGATCAGCCAGATCAGGCTGGTGATGGCGCCGATATGAAAGACTTTTGCGGTATCCATCAGCGACTTCCATGCGGTGTCACGTCAAGTTCGATTGCAAGTTTGCGTGCCGCCTCGGCCAGGCGGCGTCCGAGCGCGATCGCCAGCGTACGCTCGTCGTCGGTGACGGCGCGCTTGCCGTCGACGCCGGCCCAGTGGGTCGCGCCGTAGGGGCTGCCGCCGCTGGCGGTGTTCATCAGTTCCGGATGGGTGTACGGCAGGCCCATCATCAGCATGCCGTGGTGCAGCAGCGGGATCATCATCGACAGCAGGGTCGCTTCCTGGCCGCCGTGCAGGCTGCCGGTGGACGCGAACACCACTGCCGGCTTGCCGGCCAGGGTGCCGTTGACCCAGTCGGTGGCGGTGCCGTCGAGGAAGTATTTCATGGCCGACGCCATGTTGCCGAAGCGGGTCGGCGAACCGAGCGCCAGGCCGGCGCATTCGGCCAGGTCTTCCGGCTCCACGTAGGGCGCGCCTTCCTGGGGAATCGCGGGCGCGGTGGCCTCGGTCACGGTCGAGATGGCGGGCACGGTGCGCAGGCGCGCTTCCACCCCGGGCACGCTGTCGATGCCCTGGGCGATGAGTTCGGCCAGCTTGCGCGTGGCGCCATGACGGGAGTAGTACAACACGAGGATGGTCAGGGTCGGCTTCATCGTTGGTATTATAGAGCGGTTTGTTGAAATGACATGCCCGAAGATGGCCTGTTGCGCCACGCCGGGGCACCGAAAGCCCAATGCTGACCAAGACCGTCGACCACCTGTCGCGCAGTACCGCCCGCACTGCAGCCCGCACTGCAGCCGAGTACGTCAATGGCGCCGAACCCGGGCGCGGCCTGACCTGGCCCGAACTGCGCGACCTGGTGCGCTTTGCCATCCGCCGCCTGCGCGAGGAAAAGCTGCCGCAGGTGGCCGGCAGCCTGACTTTCACCAGCACCCTCGGCCTGGTGCCCTTGCTCACCATCGTGCTGGCGATCTTCACCATGTTTCCGGCCTTTGGCCAGCTGCGCACGGCGATCGACGCCTGGTTCGTGCAGAACCTGATGCCCAAGGCCATTGCCAGCACGATCAGCGGCAACCTGACCCAGTTCGCCGACAAGGCCAAGGGTCTGTCGGCGCTCGGCGCGGTGGTGCTGCTGTTCACCACCAGCGCCACCATGAGCATGATCGAGCGCGCCTTCAACCGTATCTGGAGCGTGCGCCAGCCGCGCCCGCTGGCGCAGCGGATCCTGGTCTACTGGGCCCTGATCACGCTCGGCCCGCTGCTGTTCGGGGTCTCGATCAGTTTTACCACCCAGGTGTTCGACGCCACCGGCGGCCTGGGACAGGAGGCGACCTGGTTCGGCATGCTGTTCTTTACGCTGGCGTCGGTGGCGGTGACCACCGGTGGCTATACCTTGCTGTACATGATCGTGCCGCATCGCCGGGTGTCGCTGCGCGACGCATTCGTCGGCGCGCTGGGCGCGGCGATCGCGTTCGAGATCGCCAAGCGTGTGTTCGGGCTGTTCATCAGCCAGTTCCCGACCTACGCCATCATCTATGGCGCGCTGGCGGCACTGCCGCTGTTCCTGCTCTGGATGTACGTGAGCTGGATGATCACGCTGGTGGGCGCGGTGCTGACCGCCGCGCTGCCGGTGGTCAAGTACGAGCGCTGGTGGCACCAGCCGGCGCCTGGCAGCGCCTTTATCGATGCCATGGCGGTGCTCAAGGTGTTGTACGGCGGCGCGCGCTTGAGCGGTACGGCGTTGGTCACCAGCAGCATGATCCGCCGCCATACCCGGATCGGCTACGACGAGTTGAGCGAACTGCTGGAACGGATGGTGGCCGCCGGCTGGGTCGGCCGGGTGCTGGACGAAGCCCCGGCGCGCGCCGGCTGGCAGCGCACACGGCGCGGCAGCGACGAACACTGGGTGCTGCTGGTCGATCCGAACGCGCTGCAGCTGTCCGACGTGTACCGGCTGTTCGTGTTCGACTGCGCGGCCGGCGCGAGCCAGGGGCGCGATCGGGCGCCGGGTGCGGAGGGCGTCGACGGCGTGCTGGCGCTGGACGGCGCGGCGCTGGCGCGCCAGGTCGAGGAAACCGTCGAGCAGGGACTCGATCAGACCCTTGCGGCGCACTTCGGCGCCGTCCAGGACGAGCGCGTCAGCTGAGCACCGTGCTGGCGCCGCGGGCCAGGTCGAGCAGGGCGGCGCGCACCGCGTCCGGCGCTTCGGCCATCATCGCGTGGCCGGCGTCGACCTGGATGACCTTGCCATGCCCGATGGCCCCGGTCAGCAGCGCGGTGGAGCGCGGCGGCGTCATCATGTCCTTCCTGCCCAGTACGAAGGTGACCGGGCAGGTCAGCGCGGCGGCGGCCGCTTCGCCGTTCGCGTAGGCATTGCAGGCGGCGAAATCGGTGTGGAACAAGCCGGCCGGATTGCGCGCCGACATGCGCTGCATCAGGCGCCGCGCGACGTTCACCACCGAGGTGCCGGGGCCGGCGGTCGATGGCCCCGGCAGCCAGGCCGAATGCGACCAGCTGGCCACCATTTCGATCGCAGTGGGTTCGTCGTCGCGTGCCGTTTCCAGCAGGGCGTCGGCGACGCGCATCGGATAGGTGGTGCCGACCAGGCCCAGGCCACTCACGCGCGCGGGCGCGCGCGCAGCCGCTTCCAGCGCGATCAGCGAACCCATGCTGTGGCCGGCGAGCACGGCCCGGGCGACGTCCGCCGCGTCGAGCAAGGCCAGCAGCCAGTCGGCCATCGCCTCGACCGTGGTCAACGCCGGTCCGCTGCTGCGGCCGTGACCGGGCAGGTCGGGCGCCAGCACGGCGAAGCCGGCATGCGCCAGGCTGCGGCTCTGAAGCGCCCATACCGAGTGGTCATTCTGGGCGCCGTGGATCAGCACGACGACCGGCAGCGATGGATCGAATGGCTTGCCGCCGGTGTAGCACCAGGTTTTCTGGCCATGGACGTCGATCAGCATGCTCAAGCCCCTTTCTGCGCCAGCTTCAGGCCGCGCTTGAGGTCGTCGATCAGGTCGTCCGGATCTTCCAGTCCGACCGACAGTCGGAGCAGGCCTTGCCCGATGCCGCTCGCCGCCAGCTGTTCGAGCGGGACGCGGAAGTGGGTGGTGGAGGCAGGATGGATCACCAGCGACTTCGCATCGCCCACATTCGCCAGATGCGAGAACACCTGCAAGCCGTCGGCGAAGCGGCGGCCGGCGGCGCGGTCGCCCTTCAGCTCGAAGGTGAAGACGGCGCCGCAGCCGCGCGGCAGGATGCGCCTGGCCAGTTCGTGGTCGGGATGCGACGCCAGCTCGGGATAGGCGACCGAAGCGACCATCGGATGCGCGAGCAGGAACTCGACCACGCGCCGGGTGTTGGCCTGGTGCCGCTCCATGCGCAGGCCGAGCGTCTCGACGCCCTGCAGGATGGCGAACGCGTTGTGCGGACTCATGGCGGCGCCGAAGTCGCGCAGGCCTTCGCGCCGCGCGCGCAAGGCGAACGCGGCGACGGTCGACTCGTCGCTGAACACCATGCCATGGAAGCCCTCGTAGGGTTCGCACAGGGTGGCAAAGCGCCCGCTGCGCTCGTGCGCCGCCTGCCAGTCGAAGCTGCCGCCATCGACCAGCAGCCCGCCGATCGCAGTGCCGTGCCCGCACAGGAATTTGGTGGCTGAGTGGAACACCAGGTCGGCGCCGAGGTCGAACGGACGCTGCAGATACGGCGTGGTGAAGGTGGCGTCGACCAGCAGCGGCAGGTCGTGCTCGTGGGCCAGCGCGGAAATCGCCGGGATGTCGAGCACGTCCAGGTTCGGGTTGCCGAGGGTTTCGCCGAACAGCAGCTTGGTGTTGGGACGGATCGCGGCGCGCCAGGCGTCGATGTCGCGCGGGCCGACGAAGGTGGTCTCGATGCCGAAGCGGCGCAGCGTGTAGGCCAGCAGGTTGTGCGAGCCGCCGTACAGCGCGCGCGAGGCGACGACGTGGTCGCCGGCGCCGGCCAGTGTCGTGATGGCCAGGTGCAGGGCGGCCTGGCCGCTGGCGGTGGCGATGCCGGCCACCCCGCCTTCGAGCGCGGCGATGCGTTCTTCCAGTACCGCGTTGGTCGGGTTCGAGATGCGCGAGTAGACGTGGCCGGCCTGCTCCATATTGAACAGCGCGGCCGCATGGTCCGCATCGCGAAACGCGTACGACGAGGTGAAATGGATCGGCGTGGCGCGCGCGCCGGTAGCCGGGTCGGGCGCAGCGCCGGCGTGCAGGGCCAGGGTGTCGAAACCGGGAAGTCGGGGACCGCTCATGCTGGGCTCTGGAAGGGTTGGGATGGCCGGCATCGTAGCATCGTTGAACTATTGCGCAATCTGCACTGCACCATGATGCAAACACGACTGCACCATGATGTGGCGCAAAGGTATGGTGCAATGCTGGATTTTTCGCGTGGCATAGGCTACAGTCGTTGTTATGCCTTATACAAAATTATCCAGTATCACGAACAGTGTTGAAAACATTGACGAAGCGGGGGTGGCGAACATGAAAGTCTCCGAGATCCTGCAAGTGAAGGGCGAGATCCTGTACACCGTGACGCCGGACACGCCGCTGGTCGACGCGGCCATGACCATGACCGAGAACGATATCGGCTCGCTGGTGGTGATGGAGTACGGCGACCTGGTCGGCATGCTGACGTTCCGCGAAGTGCTCAAGGCGCTGCACGCGAACGGCGGTTCGGTCGGTTCCGGCACCGTGCGCCGCCACATGGACGACAGCCCGATCACGGTCACGCCGGACACCGAGGTGAACGAAGTGCGCCGCATCATGCTCGAGAAGCACGCGCGCTACCTCCCGGTGATGAACGCCCGCACGCTGCTGGGCGTGATCTCGTTCTACGACGTCGCCAAGGCGGTGCTGGAAGCGCAAAGCTTCGAGAACCGCATGCTCAAGGCCTATATCCGCGACTGGCCGGCGGAGCAGAACGCGCCGGATTGATCGGGCCAGGCGGTTTCGCGTAGATACCGTCTCGGCCGTCAAGCCCTACATCGCAA
>NZ_JASNRA010000031.1 GCF_030411955.1 Massilia sp. YIM B02443 | reverse complement strand
TTCGCAATCCGCGAAGGCGGCCGTACCGTCGGCGCCGGCGTTGTGGCGAAAATCATCGCCTAATTTCGATCAGGCCTGATCGCTGGAATGGCAGCCTCCGGGCTGTCTTTCCAGCACAACGATGGGGACAGACTTTTTGGTCTGTCCCCATCTGTTTGAGCGGGAACGATGATATACTCCCGCCTCTTGAGCAGTACCGAAGTACCTTTACCACATTGCCGGCAACAAGCCGGAACGTTCTTTTAAAGGAATTAGCATGTCCGCTCCAAACCAGAAAATCCGTATCCGCCTGAAAGCGTTCGACTACAAGCTGATCGACCAGTCGGCACTGGAAATCGTCGACACCGCCAAGCGCACCGGCGCCGTCGTCAAGGGCCCGGTCCCGCTGCCGACCCGCATCCAGCGTTTCGACATCCTGCGTTCGCCGCACGTCAACAAGACCTCGCGCGACCAGTTCGAGATCCGTACGCACCAGCGCCTGATGGACATCGTTGATCCGACCGACAAGACCGTTGACGCACTGATGAAGCTGGACCTGCCAGCCGGCGTCGACGTCGAAATCAAGCTGCAGTAATACCGAATGTCGCCGGCGGAACCATCCGCCGGTACAGCAAGGGCCGGGAAATTCGCATTGCGGATTTCCCGGCCCTTGTCATTTGTGGGTCTGTTCAACGGACTGCGCTCACCATTTGCAGCCGTGATCCTTCTTGTCCAGCAGCATCGCCAGCGGCATGGCGACCAGCGCCAGGATGCCCGCGCCCTGGAAGGCGGTCAGGCACCATGGGCGCTTGGCCCCGTCGAACGTGTTCTTGAAGCGCTGCAGCTCGGGCGTGGGCGCCGCCGCGAAGACCGTGCCCATCGGTCCCGACGGCACGTCTTCGGCGTCTAGCACGTCGCGCACCGAACGGCGCATGCCCTCGATGTCGAGCTTGCCGTCCGGTTGCTGTGCCGGGGCCGCCGCGGGCGGCGTGAGCGCGGCGGGAGCGACTTGCGCAAACGGATCGTCCTTCAGCGCCGGCGCGGCCGCCGGCGGATCGACGAAGGCCGCCCCGCTGGCCGGCTGGGCCAGCAGCGCGCATGTCGTCGCGACTGTCGCGCAGACACTGAAACGGGAATGGCGTGCTGTTGTCATCGAACGGGGCAGGGCAAATGATATGCCAATGTACTCCGGCTTGGCGCAGGGGATGGCGCACACGCGCATTTCATGCGCTGCGCATCGACCGGCGGACGCGAGCATGATGTAATCGAACGGTTAGCCGCCCGACGATCGAAGCATGTCCCGACAGCCATATGTATCCATAGCGCGCGCCGCATCGCAGGGCGACTTCACAAGCCGAAGCGCCCGTCCCAGCTTCGTTTCAGCGGCGTTGATCGTTCTCGCGCACGTCGTTCTGGTGGCGGCGTTCCTGAACCATGGCGGCATGCAGGATCGGATGAAGGAAAGCGGACCAACAAGCTATATCGCTTTCGCGTTCATTCCGGCGCCCGCACCCGCGCAGCCGACCCCGGCGGACGAGGCGCTGACGATCACTCCTGCGCACCGTCGCGCAGCGCCGGCCGCGAAGCTGGAGCGTACCTCGGCGCCGGTATTCACCGTGCCGGCCGCGCCGGCATCCGAGGCGCCTGCCGTAACTGAAACACAGCCGGCAGCAGCCACTGCCCAGCCGAGACTGGACCTGGCCTCGCTGCGCGCCAGCGCGCGCCAGATCGACAGCGAACGCGTAGCGACGCCCAGTGAGCGCCAGCAGGAACAGGAGCAGCTGCGCGCCCTCGATGACAGCAACCTGGCGCGCGCGGTGCGCCAGGCCAAGCGGCCCGATTGCCAGACCAAATATTCCGGCGGGGAGAAGGCAAACTTACTGCTCCTGATCCCGCTGGCGATCGAAACCATCACGGACAAGGGCTGCAAGTGGTAGCAGCCCTGCGGGGAACGCCGATTACTTGCTGCCGCTCTTCCAGCGCATGCCGAAGCCGAAATGGCGGTCCATCAGTTCGTGCGCGCTGGTCATGCCCTGCTGCTGGAAGTACTCGGCCAGCTTGGTGATGACCAGCTGTCCATTGCGGTTCTCGATCAGCGCGATGGCGCACATGATCTGGCGGTCGCCGCCGTCGAGCTTCACCTCGACCGGCGCCTGGCCCGGCGCCGTGATCGTGACCACGCCATTGGTGACCTGCCAGTTGGCCGCGCCTTCGTAGATGAACGAGAAGATCACCGCGCGCTTGATCTTGTCGAAGCGCTCGCCGTTGATGAACAGGTTCTCGCCGTTGGCGGCGGCGCCCGTGCGGTCGTCGGCGTCGAGCTGGATGAACGGTTCGCCTTCGTAATTGCCGAAGGTATTGCCCAGCGCCTGCACCAGGCCGCGCCGGCCGTCGGCCAGTTCGTACATGCATCCGAGGTCGAGGTCGATGCCGCTGCGGCCCTTGCGCGCGGCGCCGGCCTTGTTGGCCATGTCGCCGGCCTTGTTGGCGAGGTCGCCCGCCATATTCGCCAGGCGGTCGAAGAAGCCGCCGCCGCGCGCGGCCGACTGTGCCGGCGGCGGCGTCACCGGAGGCGCCACCGCGGCCATGTTCCAGTTCAGGTTGACGTGGATGCGGCCGTAGCCGCCGCCGGCGCGCTTGTCGAGCGAGACCTTGTCGCCGCGCTTGTCGAGCGTGATCTTGGACAGCGAAACGCGTGGTGCGGCCGGCGCCGGGGCAGGCGTCGGTGCAGGAGCGGGAGCGGCAGGGCGGGATGGCGCCGCCTCGGTGCCGCCGAAGTGCGCCAGCAGCGCCGACAGGCCGCCGTTGAAGCCCTGGCCGACGGCGCCGAAGCGCCACTGGCCGTCGCGCCGATAGAGTTCGGCCACGATCAGCGCTTTCTCGTCGCCGAAGTCGGCGCCCGACCACGGGAAGCGCAGCGCGCTGCCCAGGCTCAGCGAGCTGGCGCCGAGCGTGCGCATGGTGGCGGCGCCGTCGATCGCGGCCACGAACACCAGCTTGGCGATGTTCGAGGGCAGGGCGTCGAGGTTCACCGCGAAGCGCGCACGCCCGCCGCCCAGGTCGAGGCGCACCGCACCTTCCGGGCTGGCCAGCTGGTTGTAGAAGATCATGTAGCGGTCGTCGGACAGCTTGTCGTTGGCGTCCAGGCCGAAGCAGGAGACATCGACCGACGCGCCGTTGGCGGCAATGTCGACGTCGACGTTGAAGGCGTGGCCGCTGCCGAGATCGGCCAGCTTGCCTTTCTGGCCGCGTGAAAATGTCGTCATGAGGGTTCTCCTTCGAGGAATGGTTTGTGACCGAGCTCTCCGTGCGAGCCAAACAGGCGCGATTGTTCGACCGTGCGCTCGGCCCAGGCGCGGTGGGTGGCGACTTCCTGCATCGCGTCGTGCATGCGGAATACCGCCGGCGCCGAGGCGTCGAGGATGGCGCGCGCCACCGCCAGGTCGTGCGGGGTGACCTTGAAGTGCTGCTCGATCGGGGCGATCTGGGTCGGATGGATCGCGGTCTTGCCGATCATGCCGTAGGCGAGATCCTCGGTGACTTCCTGGTCCAGCAGCTCGGGCAGGTCGAGGTATTCGAACACCGGCGCGGTCAGCATGAAGCCGTAGGGCCGGAACGTGGTCACCAGGCGCGCGATCACGGGGCCGAGCGGGGTGCGGTAGATCGTCATGCCGCGCGGGCGGCGCAGCCCGAGCAGGGCCAATAAATCGTTGCCGCCGACGCGCAGCGCCAGGATGCGGTGGCGCACGCCGGGCGCATCGAGCGCCAGGCGCAGGGCCTGCATCTCGCCGTCGTCGAACGCTTCCACCGTCTCGATCGTCGGCATCACCAGGTGCTCGGTGTGGCGCAGCAGGCGCCAGTAGCTGTCGAAGTTGTGGCGCGTGATCTTGGGCAGCACGAAGCCGGTCAGCTTGTCGGCGCCGGGCATGGCCAGCACGCGCTCGAGCACCTCGGGATTGCGCACGCGCACGAAGCGGTCGGCGGCGACGTCGATGCGCATGTTGGCCAGCACCACCGACAGGTTGAACAGCGACCAGCTCAATTCGCGGTCGGCGATCGAATCCTCCAGACAGAAGATCAGCGAGCGCGCCTGCGGCAGCTTGTCGCCGTTGGCGATCGCGGCCAGGCTCTTGTGATTGGCGGGGACGTACAGCGACGCGCCCAGGGATTTAGCCATCCGATGCACTCCTGATCAGGGAAACGGCGTGATAGGGGAGGGTGGGGTCGACGTCGACCGGCACCTGTTTTTCTTCGGCCAGCGCGGCCAGGTGCGCCACGTCCGGCGCGTCGCGGTCGCGCAGCACGACCAGGCGCGGCACACGGCGCAGCAGCACGCGCGTGGCTTCACCGATGCCGGGCTTGACCAGGTTGACGTCGGCCACGCCGTAGCGGTCCATGGCGGCGGCGAGATAGGCCTGCGAGCGGGCGCGCGCGGCGGCAGCGTCGATCGGCGCGGCCGGCGGCGCTGCGTGCGCCTGCGCGGCTAGCGCCAGCGCCGTCAGCTCATCGGCGAACGGCTGCGAGCGGTCGATGCCGGCGAACTGGGTGTAGACCACGCAGCCGTGGAAGTCGTCCTCGCCCATCGCCTCGTCCATGACGGTACGGCTGACCAGTCCCGACACCGTCGCGTTCAGGATGCTGGACGGGATCAGGTAGTCGTCGCACGAGGCGGCGCAGGCGGCGGCGCCGGCCAGGTCGCTCAAGACGTGCAGGCCGGCGTCGATCGTGGTGCCGTGGCACCGGTTGAACGCCGCGATCGAGGCGGCCAGCTCGCGCGCGATCACGCCCTTTCCGGTCCAGCCGTCGACGAACACGATCGACTCCGGCGCGTGGCCGCGCGCCAGGATGTGGCGCAGCGCGGCGGCGTCGATGCCGCGGTCGCGCACGATCGACACCGAGTAATGCACGGCGGCGCGCCCGAACGCCTCGCGCAGCAGGCGCGTGACCACCACGCCCACCGGCGTGCCGGCGCGCGCCAGCGAGACGACCGTCAACCCTCCGGGTGGACGCGCCGCGATCAGGCCGGCCAGGCGCAGGCAATCGCGCGCCATGCGCGGGTTGTTGGCGCGGCAGGCTTCGTCGAACAGGCGCATGTAGCGCTCGGACGGCGCCGATTCCGGCGACAGCATCTGGCTGTAGTGGCGCCGGCCGCTCTGGATCAGCGCTTCCTTTTCGGCGACGCCGGTGAAGTCCTGCTGCGCCAGGGGCCGCAGCAGGAAGGTGACGTCGTCCGGACGGTAGCTGCCCGAGAAACTATCGCGCGCGTTCACAGCGCCCCCACGGTCAGGCCGGCGAGCTGGGTGCCGCGCGGGATGATGGCGTAGTCGCAGGCGGCCATGAAACGCGCATCCGAACGGCTGTCGCCCATGCCGAAGGTGACGATCTCGCCGTGCTCGGCGCGCAGGCGCGCCGTGATGTGGGCCACCGCGTTGGCCTTGTTCAGGGCATTCGGCAGGATCGCCAGGTTGTTGCCGTTGCGGTGGATGAAATAGTCGCGATTGCCGTCGGCGATCCATGGCCGCACCACTTCCTCTTCCAGCGTGGCCAGGCGATCGTGCTGCTTGCCCGGATCCTTCACCACCAGGAAGAACGGCGTGGCGAAATCCTCGATCATGCGCGGACGGCCGCCGTAGCCGGTGCGCGTGCAATGCTCGTCGAGGTGGGTCGACAGCGCCTGCAGGCCGGGCAGGGCGGCGTGCATCGCCGTGCGCATGCCGTCCAGCCAGGGCTGGTCAACCGCGCCGCCGGGTTCCAGCACCACGCCGCCGTAGTTGATCACGGCGTAGCTGGTGAACGGCAGCGACACGCGGCGCAGGCCGTCGAGGTCGCGCGCGGTGGTCGGGATCACCGTCATCCCGTCCTGCAGCAGCGCCAGGAAGGAGCGCTGGGCGCGCGTGGTGTACGAGCACACGCTGCCGTCCTTGTAATAGGCGGCCGGCTCCAACGCATCGACATCGTCGGCGAAGGCGCCGAAGCTGCCGCACTTGCCGAAGGTCTGGAACAGGGTATCGTCCAGGTCAGCGAACAGGAACTTCTTCAACGTGGTCCTCGGACTGGAAGTGGAACAGGCGCGCATTCAGGGTTTTGGCCAGCGTCTGCAGTGCGGCGTTGGGCGCGGTCTCGTGGCACAGCAGCACGTGGTCGTATTGGCCGGGCGCCACGTTGTACAGGTAGTTGGCGATGCCTTCGCCGTAGTTGTCCTCGAAGTCGAGCGCATGCGACACCGCGCCCCAGGTCAGGATCGGCGAGCGCGTGGTCGACTGCACCGACACCGCCATGCCGAGCGACTGCAGGCTGGCCGCCAGCAGCAGGGCGGGGTGCATGAATTCGCCGGTGCCCAGTACCAGCACGCGGTCGGTACGCGCGAACTCGTGTTTCAGGCGCGTGGCCAGCACCTTGGGCGCGTTCAGCGCGCGCGTCAGTCCCAGGCGCCCGAAAGCGGGGCTGGCGCCGCGCTCGGCCTCGTGGTCGTAGCGCTGCGCGGCGCCGGCTTCCGGCGGCAGCGCGCCGGGTGTGAAGCTGAACTCCCCTTCGACCAGCGCGCCGCTCGTCACCGGCAGACCGAAGCGTTCATCCAGCCCCTCAGTGGCGGCGGAGCCCATGAAATTGACGATGGTGGCCAGGTGCACGCGCTCGATGCCGGGGTTCAGGCGGCGGCAGGCGTTGGCCAGGTTCACGAAGGTGTTGCCGGTGCTGGCTTCGTCGTCGACCAGCACCAGTGTGCGCGCCGCCAGCAGCAGGGAACGCAGCGAAGGCTCCACGGGCGCGTGCAGGAACTGGCGCGGCGCGTGGCTGTGCGCTTCTTCGAACTCGATCAGTTCGCCGTCGCCGACGCGGTAGCGGGTGGTGTGCAGGAACAGCGCCTCCTGGTGCGGATGGACGCGCAGCCAGGCTTCGAACACGCCCTGGCCCAGGCCGATCGCGGTTTCGGCCATGGCGATGAAGACCACCGGGCCTTCGCTGGCCGGCACGCCGGCGGCCAGGCGTTCGTGCACCGCCAGCATGCTGGAAGGCGTGCAGGGCCAGTGCTTGCCCAGCACCTTGCTCAGGAACAGGAAGCCGCGCCTGGCGTTGTTGCGCGCGGCGAAGCCGAGCAGGGCATCGACTTCGTCGGCGCCGTGCTCGATGGTGACGGTCAAATCGCCGGTGGGCAGCGCGATCCGGCGCTGCAGGGGAATGTGCATGGGTGCGTTCATGGTAGTTCGGTCGGGGTGCTCAGTTCGGCCACGCGCATGCCGTTGCTGACCGGCGCCACGTGGACCTGCTCGAAGCCGTCGGCAAAGCCGCGCAGCGCGATGTAGGGCAGGTTGGGGCCGGCCAGGCAGGCCATGCCGATCCCGCCCGACATGCGCGGATTGATTTCCAGCAGGCGCGGACGGCCGCCGCCTTCGCGGAACTGGGCGTTGAACACGCCGTTCAGGCGATAGTCGGCGCACAGACGCGCGGTGGCGTCCAGGATGTCCTGGCGCATGTCGATGATCTGGCCGCTGCCGCCATGCGGCAGCTTGCGGCGCACCACGGCGGCGGCCAGGCGGCCGTGGTCGCCGACGCAGTCGACGCTGTATTCGGGGCCATCCAGGAATTCCATCAGCAGCATGGTCTTGAAGGCCCCCATCGTGTCCAGGCCGCGCCGCAAGTCGTCGTAGCCGACGTGGTATTCGACCCCGCCCAATAGCAGGGCAGCGCTGCTGCGCTGTTCGTCGACGATGGCGAAGCCCTGGCCGTAGATGCCGTGCGACGGCTTCACGCACAGTTTGGCGTGGCGCGGACGCAGCGCTTCCCACGCGGCGTCGAACTGTTCCAGCGTTTCGAAGCGGCGGAATTCGGCCACCGGCGCTTCGGGCAGCACCGTCTCGGCATAAAAGCGCGCCTTGTCGTGCACCAGTTTGAGCATGTCGGCCGGCGCCGCGCTCAGCACGCGCACGCCAATGTCGGCGAAGCGCGCGTGTTCGGCCGCCAGCGTGGTCGCTTCGCGGCCCGGCACGAAGATATCGATGCGGTGTGTTCGGCAGAAGTTCAGGCACCAGTCGACATACGCGTCGCTGTCGAGGCCCGTGGGCTCGGTGTGGAATTCGTGGGCCAGGCGCGCCGCCGGCGTGTGGCGGTTGGCGTTGCTATGGATGATGGTGAAACGGCCTTCGGTGTCGGCTTCGCGGATCAGTTTGATCGCCGCATAGACGGACGAGAATGTCCTGTTGTACCAGACGCGCATGCGCTCTTTCTCGGTGATGTGGCGAAAGCGGCCCGCGCCTGGAGTGGCGCGGACCAGCGGGCGCTTGCCCGCGCTTGGCTTAGACGTTGACGCCGAACGAGCGCGCCAGTGGGCCCAGGCCGCCCTTGAAGCCCTGGCCGACGGCGCGGAACTTCCATTCGCCGCCGTGGCGATACAGTTCGCCGAAGATCATCGCGGTCTCGGTCGAGCTGTCCTCGGACAGGTCGTAGCGCGCGATCTCGGCTTCGCCGGCCGCGTTCAGGCAGCGGATGTAGGCCTTGCTGACCTGGCCGAAGCTCTGGCGGCGCGCCTCGGCGTCGTGGATGGTGACGCAGAACGAGATCTTGTCGATGTCGGCCGGCACGCGCGTCAGGTCGACCGAGACTTTCTCGTCGTCGCCGTCGCCCTGGCCGGTGGTGTTGTCGCCGGCGTGGACCACCGAGCCGTCGCTCGATTTCAGGTTGTTGTAGAAGATGAAGTCGGTATCGCCGCGGACCTTGGCGTCAGCCTTGAGCATGAATGCGCTGCCGTCCAGGTCGAAGGCCGAACCGTCGGTCGAGCGTGGATCCCAGCCCAGACCGATGATGACCTTGGTCAGGCCCGGCGCTTCCTTGCTCAGGTTGACGTTGCCGCCTTTTTGCAGACTGATTGCCATGCGAACTCCTTTTCCGTTGAGGGGTGAAACAGCCGGCGCGTACTGCGCGGCCATCATGGATGCAACCGCCAATATAGGCGTTTATTCAACGATTGTACATGCCTGCATTTCACAATGTTTAGGAATTGCTGAAGGCGGAATTTGTATGTACTTGCGTGCATGGAGACGTCGGATTCACCGACGTTAGCGCCTGTTGAAGGATCAGGCAAAGATGGGCGAGGTTCCGGCAACGGCATCGCGGGGCGGGCGCCGATACTGGGTGCTCCATCACTCAAGCGCAAGGAGCACCACATGACCAAGATCGCACTCGTCACCGGCGCCAGCCGCGGCCTGGGCCGCAACACCGCCCTGCACATCGCGCGCCGCGGCGGCGACGTGATCGTCACCTACCATAGCCGCGCCCAGGAGGCCGACGCGGTGGTCGAGGAAATCCGCGCCATGGGCCGCCGCGCGCTGGCGCTGCAGCTCGGCGTCGGCGACGTGGCCGGCTTCGCGCTGTTCGCCGAGCACCTGCGCACGGCGCTGCGCGACTGGGGCCGCACCAGCTTCGACCACCTGGTCAACAACGCCGGCCACGGCGACATGGCGTCGATCGAAGACACCACCGTGGCCCAGTTCGACCGCCTGGTCGACGTCCACTTCAAGGGCGTGCTGTTCCTGACCCAGGCCCTGCTGCCGTTGCTGGCCGACGGCGGGCGCATCGTCAACCTGTCCAGTGGCCTGACGCGCGTGTCCTACCCTGGCTTCGGCGCTTATGCGGCGGTGAAGGGCGCGGTCGAGGTCTTGAGCGTGTATCTGGCGCGCGAGCTGGGCGCGCGCGGCATCGCCGTCAACACGGTGGCGCCGGGCGCGATCGAGACCGACTTCCTGGGCGGCGCGGTGCGCGACATGCCGGACCTGAACGGCGTGTTCGCCGGCATGACGGCGCTCGGCCGCGTGGGCGTGCTGGACGATATCGGCCCGATGATCGCCAGCCTGCTGGGCGAAGACAACCGCTGGATCAATGGGCAGCGCATCGAAGTCTCGGGCGGGCAGGTGATCTGAGGCCGCGGCCGGCCTTCAGGCGCGCTGCAGCCGCGCCTGCAGCGCGTTCACGTCGCGCACCGGCGGCATGCCGAACAGGCGTCCGTATTCGCGCGTGAACTGCTGGACGCTTTCGTAGCCGACCGCGTGCGCCGCGCGGCCGGCGCCGGCGCCTTCGGCCAGCATCAGGCGGCGCGCCTCGATCAGGCGCAGCTGCTTCTGGAATTGCAGCGGCGTGAGCGAGGTCACGGCGCGGAAGTGGGCATGGAAGGATGAAGCGCTCATGCCGGCCGCATCGGCCAGCTGCTGTACTGGCAGGCGCTGCGCATAGCTGTCCTTCAGGAGGGCGATGGCGCGTCCGATGCGGCGCAGGTGGCTGTCGGGCAGGCCCAGACGCCGGATCGCGGCGCCATGGCGGCCGGCCAGCAGCCAGTAGTGGAATTCGCGCACCAGGGCGCCCTGCAGCAGCGGGATCGAGGCCGGACGCTCGAGCAGGCGCATCAGGCGCAGGGCGGCGTCGGCCACGTGGGCATCGGTCGGTTCATGGCGTACCGGCGCGCCGGCCGCATCGGCCGCGTCGGCTGGGTCGAGCGCCGCCATCTCGGCCGCCAGGCCGGCAATCACGGACGGATCGAGGTCCAGCACCAGCGAGCAATAGGGCGTGGCGCTGCTGGCCGCCGTGATCCGGCTGGCGGTCGGCACGTCGGCCATGATCAGGAGCGAATCGCCGGCGTGGAAGGTGAGCGATTCTCCGCCCATCATGACGTGCTTGCTTCCCTGCAGGACCAGGCAGGCCAGCGGACGCTGGACCTGATAGGCCAGGGCGGTGCGGACGGTCGAGCGGATCGCCGTCAGGCCGGGAATGGCGGTTGGCGCGATGCCGTCGCCGTCGGCGTGGCTGTCGGCATGGCGCAGCACGGCGCCCAGCAGCGTGGTTTCCATGACCGCCAGTGTAATCCAGGGTCATGGAAGCCGGGCGACTGGGTTGTCAGTCCGCCGCTTTTTTGTCCATCCTTCACGCCGCCCGGGCGTCGGTACCGGTCCAGGCGGCCGCCCGGCCTGGCGCCTGCTGTTCGCGCGCCAGGCGCACCGTCTGCACCGGCAGCGCCAGCGCCACGCCGCGCGCCTCGAGTCCGGCGATGATGCTCAGGTAGATCTCCTGCTGCACGTTCATGTAGACCGTGTAGTCGGTGTTGTCGACGTAGTACACCACCTCGAAGTTGAAGGTTGGCGCCGCGATGCCGTTCAGGTGGGCGCGGTCGAAGCGCACCTGGGGCTGGGCCGCGACGATCTCCTTGACCATCTCCGGCAGTTCGCGCAGGGTCGGCGCCGGGGTCAGGTGGCTGACGCCGAAGCTGAACACGATGCGGCGCGACTCCATGCGGCGCAGGTTCTGGATCCGGCTCTTGAGCAGGTCGTTGTTGGAGAACACGATCTGCTCGCCGCCCAGGCTGCGCACGCGGGTGGTCTTCAGGCCGATCTTTTCCACCGTGCCGAGCATCTTGTCGACGATGATGAAGTCGCCCACCACGAACGGCTTGTCCAGCACGATCGACAGCGACGCGAACAGGTCGCCCAGGATGCTCTGCACCGCCAGCGCGATGGCGATACCGCCGATACCGAGGCTGGCCACCAGGGTGGTGATGTTCACGCCCAGGTTGTCGAGCACCATCAGCGCCACGATGGCCCACAGCGCCACCCGCACCAGGAAGGTGATCGCGGCCGAGGACGTGATGCGGTCCGGGTCGACGCTGCTCTGGGCGCGGGTGGCGGCCAGCCAGGTGCGCAGTGCGTGGTCGCCCCAGATCGCCACCTGCACCAGCATGGCGACGATGGCGGCGCGGCCGACGAACAGCTGCACCCGCTCCGGCAGGTTCAGCAGGCTGGCGCCGGCGTACACGCCGACCAGCACCAGCACCAGGAATTTGGTGGAGCGCAGCGCGGCGACCGCGATGTCGTCCAGCTTGGTCTCGGTGCGGGCGGCGAGGATCGTCAGGCGCCGCACCAGGATCGATTTCAGGGCGTCCAGCCCGACCGCCACGGCCAGCGCCGTGACCAGTGCGACCAGCCATTCGGCGGTCGTGTTGTTCAGGATGGTGTAATCCATGCCTCGTTCAAGTCCTTTCAATAGGTGTGCAAATGGGTACGTCTAGGCTGCGGAGCGTTCATCCAGTGACGCGCCGTCGGCATCGTCCAGCGCCGCCAAAAAGCCGTCGCCCCAGCGCGCCACGTCGTGCTCGCGCACGATCATCGCCATGCGCCCGGCGCGGTAGGCCACTTCGTCGGCGCCCATGGTCAGCGCCTGGTACAGCGTGGCGCTCATGGCGTTGGCGTCGTACGGGTTGACCAGCAGCGCGCCGTGCAGCTCGAGCGCGGCGCCGGCGAATTCGGACAGCACCAGCACGCCGGGACGCCCGGCCGCATGGCGGGTGGCGACGTATTCCTTGGCCACCAGGTTCAGGCCGTCGCGCAGCGGCGTGATCCAGGCGATGCCGCAGGCGGCGTAGTGGGCCACCACTTCCTCGAACGGCAGCGAGCGGTAGAAGTAGCGCACCGGCACCCAGTCCAGCGTCGAGAAGCGGCCGTTGATGCGGCCGACGATGCGGTCCAGTTCCTCGCGCAGGCTGTCGTAGATCTCCATGCCCGATGCCGCCGGGGTGATGATGTTGAGCAGGGTGACCTTGCCCAGCAATTCCGGGTGCTGTTCCAGCATGCGCTCATACGCCTGCAGCTTTTCCAGCGACCCCTTCACGTAATCCAGGCGCTCGATCGAGACGATGCCGGTGCGCCCGGCCAGGTAGCCGTCGAGCTCCGCGATCTGGCGCTGCACCTCGTCGCTTGCAACCAGTGCGTCGATCAGGCCGACGTTGGTGCCGACCGGATGCGCGCCCAGCGCCACCTGGCGCCCGCCGACTTCGAGCAGGGTGCTCATGCGGTCCACGCCCAGCGCGCAGCCGAAGGTGAGGAAGCGCGGCGCGCACGGCACGTCGGCCACCGCTTCCACCGGCGCGCAGGAACGGGCGGCGTCGACGAAGTTCTCGACGTAGCGCGGCACGTGGAAGCCCACGTAGTCGCACTGCAGCAGGCTGCCGATGATGTCGCGCCGCCACGGCAGGATGTTGAACACGTCCGACGACGGGAATGCGGTGTGGTGGAAGAAGGCGATCTTCAGGTCGGGCCGCAGCGGCCGCAGGAAGGCCGGCACCATCCACAGGTTGTAGTCGTGGATCCAGGCGGTGGCGCCGGGCGCCGCCTCGCGCGCGGTCTGCTCGGCGAACAGGCGGTTCACTTCCAGGAAGCGGTCCCAGTGGTCCTGGCGGAATTCGGCTTTATCCGGGAACGAGAAGATGATCGGCCAGAACGCCTCTTTCGAGAACTTCTTGTAGAACTGGTCGATGTCGTCCGGCGTGAGCGCCACGCGCGCCGCCTTCAGGCGCGGATAGCGCTGCGGGTCGACCGGCACGTGCTGCTGGAAGTCTTGCGGCGTGCGGCTGTCCTGCTGCGACCACGCCACCCACGAGCCCTTGCGCCCGCCGGCGAAAAAGCTGAGCAAGGTCGGCATGATGCCGTTCGGGCTTTTCGGCCGCCGTTGCACCGTCACGCCGTTTTCCACCACCTCGTCGTAGGGCAGGCGGTGATACACCATCACCAGTTCGGCGTCGCCGTACGAGGTGGCCAATGCCTCGGCCGCCGCCGCATCGCTGCCGCAGCGCAGGCCGTGGCGCTCGAGCGCTTCCAGGATGCCGCCGCAGCCGGCGGCGTCGGCTACCACCACGCGCGGCATCTTGCGCACCGCTTCCACCAGCGCCGGTTCGGCCGCGCCCACCACCACGCCGCGGAAACCCGCTTCGAACATCGACAGGTCGTTCAGGGTGTCACCGGCGACAATGATGTGCTCCGGGTCGAAGCCGGCCACTTCAGCCAGGCGGCGCACCGCGACGCCCTTGCCGACGCCGCGCGGCAGCACGTCGAGGTAGCGCCCGGCCGAGAACAGCAGGTCGCAGCCGAGCGCGTCGACCGCAGCGCGCAGCGCCGGCGTGATCGCGTCCTCGCTGGCGTAGAACGAGCAGCGCCGTTCCTGCGGCACGCTCTGGCGCACCAGGCCGGGAAAGCCGGCCAGGGCGCGCAGCACCGCCTGGCTGCCGGGCCAGGTGGCGGCGATCTCGTGCGCCAGCGGTTCGACCGGGCGCAGCTCGGCGTCGACGACCGTGGCGCCGACGTCGGCGATGATGTAGTGCGGCCGCGGCACGGTCGGGTCGCTCAGCAGGGGGATGACGGTCTCCAGGCCACGGCCGGTGACGAACACCAGCGTCGCGCCGGGCAGGACGCTCGTGAACAGCTCGCGCACGCGGCGCCGCGCCTCGTGGGTGCCGGCCAGCAGCGTGCCGTCGAGGTCGGTGGCCAGCACCAGGCGGGAAGGGTTCAGCTGGCGTGGCCAGCGGTCGGAGGATATGACTGTCATGCTCATCCTTTACAGCGATGCGTCCGCCATTGCCGGAGGGTAGGCGGCGGACCGGGTCTGGGTCAGCGGGTGTCGCCGGGGAGGCGCGCGGACCGGAGGAAGCGGCGCAGCACATATCAATCGATATGCGCAAAGGCGGCCGCGGCGGAAAGAGGGGGGGACGGCGCCGGCATGCTTGCCGGAGGTGACGCGCGCCAGGTGCGCGCGACGCCGTTCCCCCTCGAATTAGATTTGTACAATAGCATTTCATGGCGGCATCGACAACCCGCGAATCGTCATCGTCGTCTGTGGGGCGGGAGAGGGGGCGCACGACGAATTGTCGCGTTAGCGAAAAAAGCTATTGCAAAGTTATAAGAAGCCCTCGTATAATTCGGCTCCCNGGAGAGGGGGCGCACGACGAATTGTCGCGTTAGCGAAAAAAGCTATTGCAAAGTTATAAGAAGCCCTCGTATAATTCGGCTCCCCGGGCGGTTAGTTCAGCTGGTTAGAATACTTGGTCGACATCCAAGGGGTCGCAGGTTCGAATCCTGCACCGCCCACCAGACTTCCAAAGTTCGCAGGCTCCCAGCAATGGTCGTAGCCTGCAGAGAAAAGGCGCAGCGGTGCGTCTTTTCTGTGCCGTTCAGCTCGAACGGATTTCTTCTTTCTCCAGATACTGCGAAAAGCGCAACAGGCCGGTTTCATCCCCGATTTTTCCTGTTGCGCCGTTGCCGTTTGCGCGCTATACTAGCCGGCTTCGGTATGGGCACGTCTTTTTCCGTCCGTACTTTTTTAGTAGTTCAACTACCCCCGCCCAATCGTAGGTGGGAATGGAGAAAAAATGAGCCTGGGCCTTCTCGGTCGCAAGGTTGGCATGATGCGTATCTTCACGGATGACGGCGATTCGATCCCTGTCACTGTGCTGGACGTGTCGAACAACCGTGTCGCACAAGTCAAAACCCCTGAAACTGATGGCTACACTGCAGTTCAGGTCGTCTACGGTCAGCGTCGCGCTTCCCGCGTGAACAAGGCCGCCGCCGGTCACTACGCCAAAGCTGGCGTCGAAGCCGGTACGATGCTGAAAGAATTCCGCATCGATTCCACCAAAGCCGCCGAACTCAAAGCCGGTGACACCATCGATGCTTCGATGTTCGAAGTGGGCCAGAAAATCGACGTGCAAGGCACCTCGATCGGTAAGGGCTACGCCGGTACCATCAAGCGTCACAACTTCGCCTCGGGTCGCCAGACCCACGGTAACTCGCGTTCGCACAACGTTCCTGGCTCGATCGGTATGGCCCAGGATCCAGGCCGCGTTTTCCCAGGCAAGCGCATGACCGGTCACATGGGCGACGTTACCGTCACCACCCAGAACCTGGAAGTCGCTCGCATCGACACCGAACGTCAGCTGCTGCTGATCAAAGGTGCCGTTCCTGGCGCGAAGAACGGCCAAGTGGTCGTCAAGCCAGCTGTCAAAACCAAAGCCAAGAAAGGAGCGTAAGCATGGAACTGAAGCTCCTGAATGAGCAAGGTCAAGCTGGCGCCAACGTTGCAGCAACCGACGAAGTGTTCGGTCGTGAATACAACGAAGCCCTGATCCACCAGATCGTCGTCGCCTACGCTGCCAACGCACGTAGCGGCAACCGCAAGCAGAAGGACCGTGAAGAAGTCCACCACACGACCAAGAAGCCATGGCGCCAGAAAGGCACCGGCCGCGCTCGTGCTGGTATGTCGTCGTCGCCTCTGTGGCGCGGCGGTGGTCGTATCTTCCCGAACACCCCGGACGAGAACTTCTCGCACAAAGTTAACAAGAAGATGTTCCGTGCAGGTATCTGCTCGATCTTCTCGCAACTGGCCCGCGAAGACCGCCTGAACGTGGTCGAGAACCTGTCGATCGAAGCTCCGAAGACCAAGCTGCTGTCGCAAAAGCTGCAGAGCATGGGCCTGGAATCGGTCCTGGTGATCACCGACACCATCGATGAGAACCTGGAACTGGCATCGCGCAACCTGCCGCACGTGCTGGTCGTCGAGCCGAAGCACGCTGATCCGATGTCGCTGGTGTTCTACAAAAAAGTCCTGGTCACGAAAGCTGCTCTGGCCAAGATCGAGGAGATGTACGCATGAGCGCCGCAATCAAATTCAGCGAAGAGCGCCTGATGAAGGTGCTGCTGGCTCCGATCATTTCCGAGAAGGCTACCTTCGTCGCGGAAAAGAACGAGCAGATCGTGTTCAAGGTCCTGCCTGACGCGACCAAGCCAGAAATCAAGGCTGCCGTCGAACTGCTGTTCAAGGTCGAAGTGGAATCGGTGCAAACCGTGAACCGCGAAGGCAAGCAAAAGCGTTCGGGTCGTTTCACCGGCCGTCGCAACCACACCAAGCGTGCTTTCGTGTGCCTGAAGCCAGGCCAGGAAATCAATTTTGTCGAGGAGGCTAAATAATGGCACTCGTTAAGATGAAGCCAACCTCCCCAGGCCGTCGCGGCATGGTGAAAGTTGTGACCGAAGGCCTGTACAAGGGCCGTCCGTTCGCAGCACTGGTTGAAAAGAAATCGAAGACCGCCGGCCGTAACAACAACGGTCACATCACCACCCGTCACATCGGCGGTGGCCACAAGCAGCACTACCGTCTGGTCGACTTCAAGCGCCAGAAGGACGGCATTCCTGCCAAGGTCGAGCGTATCGAATACGACCCGAACCGTACCGCGCACATCGCACTGCTGTGCTACGCGGACGGCGAGCGTCAGTACATCATCGCCACCAAGGGCATGGCTGTCGGCGACAGCGTCATGAACGGCTCGGAAGCGCCGATCAAGGCCGGTAACTGCCTGCCAATCCGCAACATCCCGGTCGGTACCGTGATGAACTGCGTCGAAATGCTGCCAGGTAAGGGTGCCCAGATGGCCCGTACCGCCGGCGCCGGCGTCGTGCTGATGGCCCGTGAAGGCACCTACGCCCAGGTTCGCCTGCGCTCGGGTGAAGTCCGTCGCGTGCACATCGAGTGCCGCGCGACCGTGGGCGAAGTCGGCAATGCCGAACACAGCCTGCGCAAGATCGGTAAGGCCGGTGCAATGCGCTGGCGCGGTGTTCGTCCTACCGTCCGCGGTGTGGTCATGAACCCGATCGATCACCCACACGGTGGTGGTGAAGGTCGTACGGCAGCTGGTCGTCATCCAGTGTCGCCATGGGGCCAGCAGACCAAGGGCAAGAAGACGCGTTCGAACAAGCGCACTTCGTCGATGATCGTCTCGCGTCGCGGCAAGAAATAAGGATAAATCATGACTCGTTCATTGAAAAAAGGGCCGTTCATTGACGCCCACCTGGTGAAAAAAGTCGAAGCCGCGCAAGCGTCCAAAGACAAGAAGCCAGTCAAAACCTGGTCGCGCCGCTCGACGATCTCGCCAGACTTCATCGGTCTGACGATCGCCGTCCACAACGGCAAGCTGCACGTGCCTGTGTACGTGTCGGAGAACATGGTCGGCCACAAGCTCGGCGAATTCGCGCTGACCCGTACGTTCAAGGGCCACGCCGCTGACAAGAAGGCGAAACGATAATGGAAACTAAAGCAATCCTCAAAGGCGTGCGCCTGTCGGAACAAAAAGGCCGTCTGGTCGCCGACATGATCCGCGGCAAGAAAGTTGACGCAGCACTCAACATTCTGCAATTCAGCCCGAAAAAGGGCGCGACCATCATCAAGAAGGTTCTGGAATCGGCGATCGCCAATGCAGAGCACAACGATGGCGCGGACATCGACGAACTGAAGGTCGTTCAGATCTACGTCGAAAAGGGCCCGATCCTGAAGCGCTTCACCGCACGTGCGAAGGGCCGCGGCGATCGCATTTCGAAACAATCCTGTCACGTCTACGTGACTGTCGGTAACTAAGGGGCATACGATGGGTCAGAAAATCCACCCAACCGGCTTCCGCCTGGCGGTCACCCGTAACTGGGCATCGCGTTGGTACGCTGGCAACGGCAACTTCGCCGAAATGCTGAAGGAAGACCTGGAAGCGCGCGCTTTCCTGAAAAAGAAGCTGAAGAACGCTTCGGTCGGCCGTATCGTCATCGAGCGTCCTGCCAAGAACGCACGCTTCACCATTTACTCGTCGCGTCCAGGTGTCGTGATCGGTAAAAAAGGCGAAGACATCGAAGTGCTGAAGTCGTCGCTGACGAAGATCATGGGCGTGCCGGTGCACGTCAATATCGAAGAGATCCGCAAGCCGGAAATCGATTCGCAGCTGATCGCCGATTCGATCTCGCAGCAGCTCGAAAAGCGCATCATGTTCCGTCGCGCCATGAAGCGCGCGATGCAGAACGCCATGCGCCTGGGCGCCGTCGGCATCAAGATCATGTCGTCGGGCCGTCTGAACGGCATCGAAATCGCACGTACCGAATGGTACCGCGAAGGCCGTGTGCCTCTGCACACCCTGCGCGCCGATATCGACTACGGCACCAGCGAAGCATCGACCACCTACGGCATCATCGGCGTCAAGGTCTGGGTCTACAAGGGCGACCGTTCGGCAACGGGCGAAGCTCCTGTGATCGACACCCCGCCGGACGAGAAGAAGCCACGCGGCCCACGTCGTGACGACGGCAAGCCAGGCAGCCGTCCACGTCCAGGCGCGAAGCCAGGTGCCGCTCCAGCGGGCCGCCGCGCCGCTGCCAAGCCGGCAGCTGAGAAAGCAGGAGAATAAGCATGCTGCAGCCATCGCGCAGGAAGTATCGTAAAGAGCAGAAAGGCCGCAACACCGGCATTTCGCACACCCGCGGCACCGCGGTCTCGTTCGGCGAATTCGGTCTGAAGGCAGTTGCCCGCGGCCGTATCACCGCACGCCAGATCGAAGCGGCACGTCGCGCCATGACCCGTCACATCAAGCGTGGCGGCCGTATCTGGATCCGTATCTTCCCGGACAAGCCGATTTCGAACAAGCCGGCCGAAGTCCGTATGGGTAACGGTAAAGGTAATCCGGAGTACTACGTCGCTGAAATCCAGCCAGGCAAAGTCCTGTACGAGATGGACGGCGTTGCTGAAGAACTGGCGCGCGAAGCGTTCCGCCTGGCCGCTGCCAAACTGCCACTGGCTACCACTTTCGTGGTCCGTCAAGTCGGCCAATAACAGGAGTTGAATATGAAAGCATCGGAACTCCGCGGCAAGGACCAGGAAGCGCTGCAAAAGGAGCTGAACGAGCTGCTGAAGGCCCAGTTCGGCCTGCGCATGCAAGTCGCTACCCAGCAGCTCGGTAACACCGCGCAGCTGAAGAAAGTACGTCGCGATATCGCGCGTGTGAAGACTGTGATGAACCAGAAGGAAGCCAAATGAACGACACCACTAAAACGGCGCTGAAGCGTACGCTGGTCGGCAAAGTCGTGTCCGACAAAATGGACAAGACGGTGACCGTGCTGATCGAACGTCACGTCAAGCACCCGCTGTACGGCAAGATCATCGTGCGCTCGAACAAGTATCACGCGCACGACGAAGCGAACGAAGCGAAAATCGGTGACACCGTCGAGATCGCAGAAGGTCGCCCGATCTCGAAGACGAAGGCGTGGACTGTGACCAAAGTGTTGCAAGTCGCACAGGTACTGTAAGTATCTAGAAAATTTGTCTTGCGTGGCCCGCTGGTATCTGGGATACTAGCGGGCTTCGTTCATGTGTTGCCGCAGTTTGTCCCCTCGGCAAGTGCGGCCTGTAACGAATGCGTTATTGGAAAGTCCAATCACCCAATCGTATTGCTCCAGCAGGGGCGGTACGGCGGGACCAAGACTGACCGCAGGCCCATGGGTTTCCGTGGGGTTTTCTACGGCTTAAGTTGGGAAAGAAACTACTATGATTCAAACCGAAAGCCGGCTCGAAGTAGCCGACAACACCGGTGCCAAGGAAGTTCTGTGCATCAAGGTGTTGGGTGGCTCGAAGCGCCGTTATGCGAGCATTGGCGACATCATCAAGGTCACCGTGAAAGTCGCTGCCCCACGTGGCCGCGTCAAGAAAGGTGAAATTTACAACGCCGTGGTCGTGCGTACCGCCAAGGGTGTGCGCCGCCAGGACGGTTCCCTGGTCAAGTTCGACGGCAATGCCGCCGTGCTGCTGAACGCCAAGCTGGAGCCGATCGGCACCCGTATCTTCGGACCGGTCACGCGCGAGCTGCGTACCGAGAAGTTCATGAAGATCGTGTCGCTGGCACCTGAAGTTCTGTAAGGATTCGACATGGATAAGATTCGTAAAAACGACGAAGTCATCGTTCTGGCCGGTAAGGACAAGGGCAAGCGTGGCGTCGTTCAGAAGCGTGTAGACGCTGAACACGTCATCGTCGAAGGCGTCAACGTCGCTAAGAAAGCGACCAAGCCGAACCCGATGACCGGTGTTACTGGTGGTATCGTCGACAAGACCATGCCGATTCACGTGTCGAACGTCGCGCTGTTCAACGCAGCGACCGGCAAGGCAGATCGCGTTGGCTTCAAAGACCAGGACGGCAAAAAAGTCCGCGTCTTCAAGTCGAACGGCGAAGTAGTGAAGGGGTAAGAATAAATGGCCCGTCTCCAAGCAATTTACAAAGAAAAAGTCGTCGCTGAACTGACCGAGAAATTCGGCTACAAGTCGGTGATGGAAGTGCCGCGCCTGACCAAGATCACCCTGAACATGGGTCTGTCGGAAGCAGTCGCCGACAAGAAGATCATCGAGCACGCAACCGGTGACCTGACCAAGATCGCAGGCCAGAAGCCAGTGGTCACCAAGGCACGCAAGGCAATCGCAGGTTTCAAGATCCGCGAAGGCTACCCGATCGGCACGATGGTGACCCTGCGCGGCGCCCGCATGTACGAATTCCTGGACCGTTTCATCACCGTGGCCCTGCCGCGCGTGCGTGATTTCCGTGGCGTGAACGGCAAATCGTTCGATGGTCGTGGCAACTACAACATCGGTGTCAAAGAGCAGATCATCTTCCCAGAGATCGACTACGACAAGATCGATGCGCTGCGTGGCATGAACATCTCGATCACCACCACCGCTAAGACCGACGAAGAAGCCAAAGCGCTGCTCGCCGCCTTCAAATTCCCGTTCAGGAACTAAGAGCATGGCAAAACTTGCATTGATTAACCGCGAAAAGAAGCGTGCAGACCTGGTGGCGAAATTCGCTCCGAAGCGTGCCGCTCTGAAAGCAATCATCGACGACCAGTCGAAGTCGGAAGAAGAGCGTTACGACGCCCGCCTGAAGCTGCAGGCCCTGCCGCGCAACTCGGCGCCGACCCGCCAGCGTAACCGCTGCGCCATGACCGGCCGTCCACGTGGCACTTTCCGTAAATTCGGTCTGGCCCGTACCAAAGTCCGCGAATTCGCCATGGCTGGCGAAATCCCGGGTATGACCAAAGCTAGCTGGTAATAGGAGAATAAGCAATGAGTATGAGCGATCCTATCGCCGATATGCTGACCCGCATTCGCAACGCACAAGTTGTTCAGAAAACCTCGGTCGCAATGCCGTCGTCGAAAGTCAAGGTTGCCATTGCCAACGTCCTGAAGGACGAGGGTTACATTGAAGATTTCGCAGTGTCGTCGGAAGGCGGCAAGTCGGAACTGAAAATCGGTTTGAAGTATTACACTGGCCGTCCGGTCATCGAGCGCCTCGAGCGCGTTTCCCGTCCAGGCCTGCGCATCTACAAGGGCAAGGACGAGATCCCAACCGTCATGAACGGCCTGGGCGTGGCAATCGTGTCGACTCCGCAAGGCGTCATGACTGATCGCAAAGCACGTGCTACCGGTGTCGGTGGCGAAGTGATTTGCTACGTGGCTTAAGGAGTAGACGATGTCTCGAGTAGCTAAGATGCCAATCGCCGTCCCTGCCGGTGCCGAAGTCGCGATCAACGCGTCGTCGATCACTGTCAAGGGCCCGCTGGGCACCCTGACCCAGAGCCTGAACGGCCTGGTCAAAGTAGAAAACAACAATGGCACGCTGACCTTCGACGTGATCGACGATTCGCGTGAATCGAACGCCATGTCGGGCACCCTGCGCGCCCTGGTCAACAACATGGTGACCGGCGTGACCAAGGGCTTCGAGAAGAAGCTGAACCTGGTCGGCGTGGGCTACAAAGCAGCAGTGCAGGGCAACGCCCTGAACCTGTCGCTGGGCTTCTCGCACCCGGTGCTGCACGCGATGCCGGAAGGCGTCACTGCAACCACCCCGACCCCGACCGAAATCCTGATCAAGGGTATCGATCGTCAAAAGGTCGGCCAGGTTGCCGCCGAAGTGCGCGCTTACCGCTCCCCAGAGCCTTACAAGGGCAAGGGCGTCCGTTATTCGGACGAAGTGGTCAAGCTTAAAGAAACCAAGAAGAAATAATCGGAGCAGACATGGACAAGAAACAATCCCGTCTGCGTCGTGGCCGTCAGACCCGTATCAAGATTGCCCAGCTGGGCGTGAACCGTCTGTCGGTTCACCGCACCAACCTGCACATCTACGCAAGCCTGATCAGCCCGGACGCAAAAGTACTGGTGTCGGCTTCGACCCTGGAAGCAGAAGTGCGCGCCGAACTGGCTGGCCAGACCGGCGCCGGCGGCAACGCTGCTGCAGCTGCCCTGGTCGGCAAGCGCGTCGCAGAAAAAGCACTGAAAGCTGGAATCACCGAAGTTGCGTTCGATCGCTCGGGTTTCCGTTACCACGGTCGTGTGAAGGCGCTGGCGGAAGCCGCGCGTGAAGCCGGTCTGAAGTTCTAAGGAAGAATCGTCATGGCAAAAATGCAAGCGAAAATGGCAAGCGACAAGCCGGATGATGGCATGCGCGAAAAAATGATCGCGATCAACCGCGTGACCAAAGTGGTCAAGGGTGGTCGTATCATGGGTTTTGCAGCGCTGACCGTTGTCGGTGACGGCGATGGCCGCATCGGCATGGGCAAGGGCAAGTCGAAGGAAGTTCCAGTCGGCGTGCAAAAAGCGATGGAAGAAGCCCGCCGCAACCTGATCAAGGTTCCGCTCAAGAACGGCACCCTGCACCACACCGTGACCGGTCGTCACGGCGCCTCGCGCGTCCTGATGGCACCGGCCAAGCCTGGTACCGGCGTGATCGCTGGTGGCGCAATGCGCGCTATCTTCGAAGTGATGGGCGTGACCGACGTGGTCGCCAAGTCGACCGGTTCGTCGAATCCGTACAACCTGGTGCGCGCAACTCTCGACGGCCTGTCGAAGATGAGCACTGCCGCCGACATCGCCGCCAAGCGTGGCAAGTCGGTCGAAGACATCCTGGGTTAAGGGGAAAAACATGGCAAACACCATTAAAGTTCAGCTCGTCAAGGGCCTGATCGGTACCCGTCAGGATCACCGTGCCACCGTGCGCGGCCTGGGTCTGCGTCGTGTCAACTCGGTTTCCGAGCTGCAGGACACCCCGTCCGTGCGTGGCATGATCAACAAAGTCGCGTACCTCGTTAAAGTTGTCTCGTAAGCCTCGGCTTGCGAACGGAGAAATCAATGGAACTCAATACCATTCAGCCAGCCGAAGGCGCCAAGCACGCTAAGCGTCGCGTCGGCCGCGGCATCGGCTCCGGCCTGGGCAAGACCGCCGGTCGTGGTCACAAAGGTCAGAAATCGCGTTCGGGCGGCTTCCACAAAGTCGGCTTCGAAGGTGGTCAGATGCCTCTGCAGCGCCGTCTGCCGAAGCGTGGCTTCAAGTCGCTGAACGCATCGTTCAAGGCTGAAGTGCGCCTGTCCGACCTGAACAACCTGGCTGTCGGCGAAATCGACATCCTGGTGCTCAAGCAGGCAGGTATCCTGCCGGTCGTGGCACGCGACGTGCGCGTCATCCTGTCCGGCGAGATCACCAAAGCGGTGACCCTCAAGGGCCTGAAAGCGACCGCCGGCGCGAAAGCGGCGATCGAAGCAGCTGGCGGCTCGGTCGCGTAAAGCGACCGCTGCCTGATCGGAGCAAAAATTGGCGACTAATTCACAACTTGGTAAAAGCGCCGCTTCCGGATTCCCCTGGGGCCGGCTGTGGTTTTTGCTTGGCGCATTGGTCGTGTACCGCATCGGTGCTCACATCCCGGTTCCCGGGATTGACCCGGTGCAGCTCGCTGCGCTGTTCAAGCAGAACGAGGGCGGCATCCTGGGCATGTTCAACATGTTCTCGGGCGGCGCCCTGTCCCGCTTTACCGTGTTCGCGCTCGGCATCATGCCTTACATTTCGGCTTCGATCATCATGCAGCTTGGATCGATCGTCTCGCCGCAACTCGAGGCACTGAAGAAAGAGGGCGAGGCCGGCCGCCGCAAGATCACCCAGTACACCCGTTATCTGACGGTTGCGCTGGCGTTGTTCCAGGCGTTCGGCATCGCTGTCGCGCTCGAGGCGCAACCCAACCTGGTCATCGACCCGGGCCTGGGCTTCCGCTTCGTGACCATCGTGACCCTCCTGACCGGCACCATGTTCCTGATGTGGCTGGGCGAGCAGATCACCGAGCGTGGTCTTGGTAACGGTATTTCGATCATCATCTTTGCCGGTATCGCAGCAGGTCTGCCGTCGGCCCTGGGCGGCTTGTTCACCCTGGTCTCGAACGGTTCGATCGGCAGCTTCTCGGCCATCCTGATCGTGGTCCTGGTGGCTGCGGTGACGTATGCGGTGGTGTTCGTGGAACGCGGGCAGCGCAAGATCCTGGTCAATTACGCGAAACGTCAGGTCGGCAACAAGATCTACGGTGGCCAAACCAGCCACCTGCCCTTGAAGCTGAACATGGCAGGCGTGATCCCGCCGATCTTCGCTTCGTCGATCATCCTGTTCCCGGCGACGATCGTCGACTGGTTCACGCGCGGCAAGGACTCCAGTGGCCCGGTCATCGGCTTCCTGAAGGACCTGGCAGCGTCGATGGCACCAGGCGAGCCGATTCACGCGTTGCTGTATGCGGTGGCGATCGTGTTCTTCTGCTTCTTCTACACCGCGCTGGTATTCAACAGCAAGGAAACGGCGGATAACTTGAAGAAGAGCGGCGCGTTTGTTCCGGGCATCCGTCCGGGCGAGCAGACCGCGCGCTACATCGACAAGATCCTGATGCGCCTGACCCTGGCCGGTGCAGTCTATATCACCCTGGTGTGCCTGGTGCCGGAGTTCATGACCGCCCAGTGGAAAGTTCCTTTCTACTTCGGTGGCACGTCGCTCCTGATCATCGTGGTGGTGACGATGGACTTCATGGCACAAGTGCAGAACTACGTCATGTCGCAGCAATATGATTCGCTGCTGCGCAAGGCTAACTTCAAGGGTGGAATTCCTTCGCGATAAGCGGGGGAGTGCATAGAGCGAATGGCAAAAGACGACGTCATCCAAATGCAGGGGGAGATCCTCGAGAATCTCCCAAACGCGACGTTCCGCGTGAAGCTGGAAAACGGGCATGTTGTTCTGGGGCATATCTCGGGTAAAATGCGGATGAATTACATCCGCATTCTCCCGGGCGACAAGGTGACGGTGGAGTTGACCCCGTACGACCTGTCCCGGGCCCGCATCGTGTTCCGCACCAAGTAAAAAACATCATCAAGTAAACGAACCGAAGAGAGTGCAAAATGAAAGTTAACGCTTCAGTCAAGCGGATCTGCCGCAACTGCAAGATCATCAAGCGCAAGGGCGTGGTCCGTGTGATCTGCGTCGAGCCGCGTCACAAGCAGCGTCAAGGTTAATCGAGGAATATCGAATGGCACGTATTGCAGGGGTTAACATCCCAAATCATCAGCACACCGTTATCGGCCTGACGGCTATCTACGGTATTGGCCGTCCGCGTTCGCAGAAGATCTGCGACGCAACCGGTATCGCGACCAACAAGAAGGTCAAGGACCTGGACGATAACGAACTCGAGAAGCTGCGTGACGAAGTCGCGAAGTTTGTCGTGGAAGGCGACCTGCGCCGCGAACTGTCCATGAACATCAAGCGTCTGATGGACCTGGGTTGCTACCGCGGCATGCGTCACCGTAAGGGCCTGCCGGTCCGCGGTCAGCGTACCCGCACCAATGCTCGTACCCGTAAAGGTCCGCGCAAGGCAGCACAATCGCTCAAGAAATAATCTAGGAACCTGACCTATGGCCAAGCAACAAAGCAGCGCAGCAGCAGCACGTGTGCGCAAGAAAGTGAAGAAGAACGTTGCCGAGGGCATCGCCCACGTGCACGCATCGTTCAACAACACGATCATCACCATCACCGACCGCCAGGGCAACGCCCTGTCGTGGGCAACTTCCGGCGGCGCCGGCTTCAAGGGTTCGCGTAAATCGACCCCGTTCGCAGCGCAGGTTGCTGCTGAAGCTGCAGGCAAGGTCGCTCAGGAATCGGGCGTCAAGAACCTGGAAGTGCGCATCAAGGGCCCAGGCCCAGGCCGTGAATCGGCTGTGCGCGCACTGAACAACCTGGGCATCAAGATCACCGAGATCCAGGACGTTACCCCAGTGCCGCACAACGGCTGCCGTCCTCCGAAGCGTCGCCGCATCTAAGACAGCAGGGCAGGGCTTAATGCCCCGCCTGTGTCTGGATCACGACGCATCGGGCGCAAGCCCTTTGTGTTTCAAGAGAATGCCGGTGCAGTTGCCCAGAAATGGGTTATACTGCCCGGCTCTTGTCGCCTGCCGTGCAAACGGCGGGCGCTGTTGCAAGCCACGTCCGGCCTCGCTTGCAGAGCTGGACTAGCGCCTGGGTGCAGGGGATTGACCCGTGCACTTCTGGGGCGTGATCAAATATTAAAGGAAATCTAACGTGGCACGTTATATCGGACCAAAAGCAAAACTGTCGCGCCGTGAAGGCACCGACCTGTTCCTGAAGAGCGCACGCCGCTCGCTCGATTCGAAGTGCAAACTGGACGTCAAGCCAGGCCAGCACGGCGTGAAATCGGGTGCCCGCACCTCGGACTACGGCAACCAGCTGCGCGAAAAGCAGAAGGTCAAGCGTATCTACGGCGTGCTGGAGCGCCAGTTCCGCCGCTACTTCGCCGAAGCATCGCGCCGCAAGGGCAACACCGGCGAAACCCTGCTGAAGCTGCTGGAATCGCGTCTGGACAACGTCGCGTACCGCATGGGCTTCGGCTCGACCCGCGCCGAAGCGCGTCAGCTGGTGAGCCACAAGGCCTTCACCGTGAACGGCAACGTCGTGAACATCGCGTCGTACCAGGTCAAGACCGGCGACGTGATCGCCGTGCGCGAAAAGGCCAAGAAGCAAGTGCGTATCGCTGAAGCGCTGTCGCTGGCTGAACAAGTCGGCTTCCCGAGCTGGGTGTCGGTCGACGCCAAGAAGCTGGAAGGCACCTTCCGTTCGTTCCCAGAGCGTAACGAGATCGCAGCTGACGTCAACGAAGCGCTGATCGTCGAACTGTACTCGCGTTAATGGATGCGAAGGGAACGGCTTGCCGTTCCCTTTTCGTCTTCTCCGCCGGATCTTTACGGTCTTTGCGGAAACGGCGGGAGTGGTGGTGCGGATGCAGCAACCCCAGGTTGGCTCCGCAGCGAGTCTCGACTCCCAGGCACTCCCGCCGCGCAGAATTCGTTTTACCGCCTGCTGATGCAGGCGTTCTCTTTAAAGCCATCAGCCTTATCGGTGTAACGAGCCGAGGGTATTGAAAAGGACTACGTTCATGCAAAATAGTTTGTTGAAGCCACGTATCATCGACGTCGAAGCACTGGGCGCCGGCCACGCGAAAGTCGTGATGGAGCCGTTCGAGCGTGGCTATGGCCACACCCTGGGCAACGCGCTGCGCCGCGTGCTGCTGTCGTCGATGGTGGGCTACGCCCCGACCGAAGTGACCATCGCCGGTGTCGTGCATGAATACTCGTCGCTGGATGGCGTGCAGGAAGACGTCGTTGACCTGCTGCTGAACCTGAAAGGCGTGGTCTTCAAGGTCCACAACCGCGATTCCGTCACCCTGACCCTGAAGAAGGAAGGCGAAGGCGCCGTCATGGCATCGGACATCGACCTGCCGCACGACGTCGAGCTGATCAATCCGGATCACGTGATCGCCCACCTGACCGCCGGCGGCAAGCTGGACATGCAGATCAAGGTCGAGAAGGGCCGCGGCTACGTTCCTGGCAACGTGCGCCGCCTGTCGGAAGACACCAACAAGACCATCGGCCGCATCATCCTGGACGCCTCGTTCTCGCCAGTGCGCCGCGTGTCGTACGCCGTGGAATCGGCACGTGTCGAACAGCGTACCGACCTGGACAAGCTGATCATCAACATCGAGACCAACGGCGTCATCACCCCGGAAGAAGCGATCCGCCAGTCGGCACGCGTGCTGGTTGACCAGCTGAACGTGTTCGCCGCCCTGGAAGGCACCGAAGCCGCTGCCGAAGCACCGTCGCGTGCTCCGCTGGTCGATCCGATCCTGCTGCGTCCGGTCGACGACCTGGAACTGACCGTACGTTCGGCAAACTGCCTGAAAGCAGAAAATATCTACTACATCGGCGACCTGATCCAGCGTTCGGAAAACGAACTGCTGAAGACCCCGAACCTGGGTCGCAAGTCGTTGAACGAGATCAAGGAAGTCCTGGCTTCCCGTGGTCTGACCCTGGGCATGAAGCTGGAAAACTGGCCGCCTGCTGGCCTCGAGAAGTAATCCCTGTAACGATTGCTGTACCTCCGCCCGGGCGTCGTGCCTGGGCGGCTTTAACCTGAACCGGTCCGCGGACGTGCCTCAAAACACGGACGATCGAAGAACTGGATTTGAAAACACCCGAAAGGAAATACCATGCGTCACCGTCACGGCCTTCGCAAGCTGAACCGTACTTCGTCCCACCGCCTGGCAATGCTGCGCAACATGACCGTCTCCCTGCTGCGTCATGAAGCCATCAAAACCACCGTGCCTAAAGCCAAGGAACTGCGCCGCGTCATCGAGCCGATCCTGACCCTGGGCAAGACCGACACCCTGGCGAACAAGCGCCTGGCCTTCGCTCGCCTGCGCGACCGCGAAATGGTCCAGAAGCTGTTTGCTGAACTGGGCCCGCGCTACGCCAACCGTAACGGTGGCTACCTGCGTATCCTGAAAATGGGTTTCCGCGTTGGCGACAATGCACCGATGGCTTACGTCGAACTGCTGGACCGTCCGGAAGTCACTTCGGCTGAAGAAGCACCGACCGCCGAGTAATCGACCGGTCAACGCTTGAAAAAACCAGGCTTCGGCCTGGTTTTTTTTCGCCTGTAGCAACCGTCATCGCTTCAACACGACGGGCCGGGCCGGTGTACCATGCCGGTGCGCAGTTAAACCACCAGATACCCATGCACCGATTCTCCGCCCGCCGCCTGTTCCAGGCCTGCCTGCTGCTGTTCGCCGTCTTCGCCACTATCCTGGCCGCCCCGAGCCGCGCTGAAGAAGACTTCCTCGATCCCACCGTTGCCTTCCGCTTCGAAGCGCGCATGGTCGATCCACAGACGGCCGAGGTCAGCTATACCATCGCCGACGGCTACTACATGTACCGCGAGCGTTTCGCGTTCAAGGCGAACGGCGCCGGCGTCACCCTCGGCGAGCCGAAGATCCCGCCAGGCAAGGTCAAGTATGACCAAACGTTCGAGAAGGACGTCGAAACCTACAAGGGCCGCCTGAAGATCCGGATCCCGGTCGAGGGCAGCGGCCCGTTCACCCTCACGGCGACCAGCCAGGGCTGCGCCGATGCCGGGCTGTGCTATCCGCCGCAGGAGCACAGCGTGAGCCTCGGCGCCGGTGGCGCGAATGCCGCGCCGGCGCTGCCGATCGGGCAGGGCGCCGGCCAATCGTCGGCTTTGTCGTCCCCACTGTCCTCGACCCCGCAGGCCGACAGTGCTCCCGCCGCGCCTGCAGCGGCGCCAAGCGCGCCCGCATCCGACCTGGCCGGCATCGCCGGCCTGCTCGGCGGCGGCAGCCTGCTGGCCATCGTGCCCGCCTTCATCCTGCTCGGCCTGGGCCTGGCCTTCACGCCGTGCGTGCTGCCGATGGTGCCGATCTTGTCGTCGATCATCGTCGGCGAAGGCAAGAACGTCAGCCGCGCGCGCGGCTTCACCCTGTCGCTGGCGTATTCGCTGGGCATGGCGATCGTCTACACGCTGCTCGGCGTGGCCGCCGGCCTGGCCGGCGAAGGCCTGGCCGCCGCGCTGCAAAATCCCTGGGTGCTGGGTACGGTCGCGCTGCTGATCGTGGCCATGGCGCTGTCGATGTTCGGTTTCTATCAGTTACAACTGCCTAACACCTTGCAGACCCGTTTGAGCGCCGCCTCCAATCGCCAGCAGGGCGGCAAGCTTGCCGGCGTGTTCGCGATGGGCGCGATTTCGGCCCTGATCGTTGGTCCGTGCGTGGCCGCGCCGCTGGCCGGCGCGCTGGTCTACATCAGCCAGACGCGCGACGTGTTCATCGGCGGCGCCGCGCTGTTCTCGATGGCGATCGGGATGAGCATTCCGCTGCTGCTGGTGGGCCTGTCGGCCGGCTCGCTGTTGCCGCGCGCCGGCGCCTGGATGGAGTCGGTCAAGCGCCTGTTCGGCGTCCTGATGCTGGCGATGGCGATCTGGCTGGTGTCGCCGGTGATCCCGGCCGCGGCTGCCATGCTGCTGTGGGCGGCGCTGTTGCTCGGCTACGGCTTCTACCTTCTGCGCCAGACCCGCTGGTGGGCTGCGATGGCGGCCGGCGCCGCTTTCGCACTGCTGGGGGCGATGCAGCTGGTGGGCGTGGCCAGCGGCGGGCGCGACGCGCTGGCGCCGCTGGCGCACCTGAGCGGCACTCAGCAGCACGGCTTGACGTTCGCCCGCATCAAGACCGTGGACGATCTCGATGCGGCACTGGCCGCGAATGCGGGCAAGACCGTGATGCTCGACTTCTACGCCGACTGGTGCGTGTCGTGCAAGGAGATGGAGAAGTTCACCTTCGTCGATCCGGCGGTACAGGCGCGGCTGGCCGAGACGGTGCTGTTGCAGGTGGATGTGACGGCGAACGATGCCGAGGACAAGGCGATGCTCAAGCGCTTCGGCCTGTTCGGGCCGCCGGGGATCATCCTGTTCGATAAGCAAGGCAAGGAGATTGCGGATAGCCGGGTGATCGGCTACCAGAATGCGCAGAAGTTCCTGAATTCGTTGCAGCGTCTGGAGTAGGGTTGGCAGCTTCGCTGCCGACGCGTTCAAGCGGCTTTCGATGACACGCACGATATGCGAGCGTGCGTTGAACGCGTCGGCGGGGGACCCGCCAACCCTACGGGATCAGGCAGCGCGCTGCTGCTGATGATGACGCCCACCACGACGATGCTTGCTCTGCTCGTCAAACGTCTTGCGCTGCTCCGGCGTCAGCACCGAATAGAAGTTGTTCAGTGCCGCCAGCCGTGCTTCCATGCGCGCGGTGCGTGCTTTTTGCATGGCGATGTGGCGTTCCATGCGCTGCGGCGCGCTCAGGTTGGCGAATGCCGCGCGGTCCGGACGGCCGGCACGCTGGCCCTCGCCGCGTTTCTGCGGCGTCATGCTGGCAACGAAGGCATCCCAGGCCGGCTGCTGCTGCGCGTTGAGCTTGAGGGCATCGCGCAGCTTGGCCTGGCGCTCGGCGCGCTTGGCCTGCCATTCTGCTTTCTTGGCGGCGCGCTGTTCCTGGGTCATGGCGTGGGCATGGCGGCCCTCGGTCGGGGCCGCAGCGGTCTGGGCTTGCGCACCGACGGCGGCGCCGAACAAACCGGCTGCGGTGAAGGCGATCACGAGGTGCTTGCGAAGGGTGTTCATGGCGGTTCCTTTGTGTGAGGTGGGTGTCGTGCAGTCGAAACTCGCTGTGCACAGGACCCATCTTCACCAAAAGTTGTAACCGCTGGATTTCCCCTGTCTCGTACTTTGTATCAATATGTTTCGCGCCTATCGGCTTATACACAGCGATACAAAATGCTATTACGGGCTTGTCATAAACTCGGATAATTGAGGTTATGGACAATCCCTCTACGATTCTGATCGTCGACGACGACCGCGACATCCGCACGCTGCTGGCGGACTACCTCGAGTCGAACGGCTACCGCACGCTGGCGGCCGCCGACGGCACCGGCATGTGGAAGGCGCTCGAAGAAGCGCGTCCCGACCTGATCGTGCTGGACCTGAACATGCCCGGCGACGACGGGCTGACGCTGTGCCGCAAGCTGCGCGCGACCTCGACCCTGCCGGTGATCATGCTGACCGCCCGCAACGAGCCGCTCGATCGCATCCTGGGCCTGGAGATGGGCGCCGACGACTACCTGCCGAAACCGTTCGAGCCGCGCGAGTTGCTGGCGCGCATCCGCAGCGTGCTGCGCCGCTCGCACGCGATGCCGTCCAACGCGCCGCTCGACAACGTGCAGCAGATGCGCTTCTCGAACTGGACCCTGGACCTGACCGCGCGCCACCTGGTCAATCCGGACGGCATCGTCATCATGCTGTCGGGCGCCGAGTTCCGCCTGCTGCGCGTGTTCCTGGAGCACCCGAACCGCGTGCTGAACCGCGACCAGCTGCTGAACCTGACGCAGGGCCGCGACGCCGACCCGTTCGACCGCTCGATCGACATCCAGATCAGCCGCCTGCGCCAGAAGCTGGGCGAAGACGCGCGCATGCCCCAGATCATCAAAACGGTGCGCAACGGCGGCTACGTGCTGGCCGGCCAGGTGACGGTGGAGCCGGCGGCGTGAAAGCCTTCCTCGGTTCCATGACCGGGCGAGTGTTCATCACGCTATTGCTGGGGGTATTGATTTCGGCCACGCTGACCCAGCTGGCGGCCGACTACCAGCGCCTGCGCGACTGGGAACGCCAGCGCGACCAGCACCTGCTCGAACGCGCCGAGCAACTCATCATGGCCACCGAGATCGTGCCGGCCTCGGCGCGCTCGATCTACCTCGACGTCGCCAACCGCCCCGGTCTGGAATTGCAGGTCAGCGACGGCTTGCCGCCGACCGGCGCCATCACGCCGTTCGCCAGATTGTTGTCGACCCGCCTGGGCAAGGGCTACCAGGTGGCCTCGGCCGCGACCCGGCCGGCGGCCTGCGACAGCGCCGTCAGCCAGCCGCTGATGTACGGCCTGCTCAACCTCGACTACGGCGGCGCCTGCGAATCGCTCAACGTCCACCTGCGCGACGGCGCCGAGCTGCGCCTGTCGGTGCTGCCGCCGCGCACTTCTCTGATCAGCGGCGACACCGATCTGCGCGCCCTGGTGCTGCTGTTCATGATCAGCATCGCGGTGCTGGCCTACCTGGTGGCGCGCATGACCACCCGCCCGTTCAAGCGGCTGGCGCAGGCCGCGCAGGACCTGGGCCAGGACATCAACCGCGCGCCGCTCGACCTGACCGGGGCCAGCGAGATCCGCCAGGCCAGCGCCGCCTTCAACGCGATGCAGGCGCGCATACGCCAGTACATCTTCCAGCGCACGCAGATGCTGGCCGCGATCACCCACGACCTGCAGACCCCGCTCACGCGGATGCGCCTGCGCCTGGAAAAAGTGTCCGACAAAGAATTGCAGGAACGCCTGATCGGCGACCTGTCGGCGATGCAGCAGATGGTGCGCGAAGGCCTGGTGCTGGCGCGCAGCATGGACACCACCGAAGCGATGCAGGCGCTCGACCTGGATTCGCTGCTGGAGGCGGTGTGCGCCGACGCCAGCGACGCCGGCCAGGAAGTCACGCTGACGGGACGCGCCTCGATGGCGCTGCTGGGCCGTCCGCTGGACTTGCGCCGCTGCCTGGGCAACGTGATCGACAACGCCGTCAAGTATGGACGCGAGGCGCGCGTCACGGTTGACCGCATCAACGGCGCGGCGCGGGTGCGCATCCGCGACAGCGGGCCGGGCATCCCGAAAAGCGAGCTGGGCCGGGTATTCGATCCGTTCTACCGGGTCGAGACCTCGCGCTCGCGCGAGTCGGGCGGCACCGGCCTGGGGCTCACCATCGCACGCAACATCGCCGAGCACCACGGCGGCAGCATCACGCTGGCGAATCATCCGGAAGGCGGCCTCGAAGTCACGCTGATGCTGCCCGAGTATTACCCGAATAAGTAACCAGAAATAAAGTGGGTCGGAATAACAAGCCAGTAATATTACTGTGAGACAATGCCGCGCGCATAGCGCTGCACGCATCACTTGAACATTGACAGGAAGCCGTCGGCACGGGCGGCGAGGGACGAGAATGAAAAAGAAGAATGTCGGCGTCATCGCCGTGGTGGCGGCGCTGGTCGTGGCCGGCGGCTGGTATTTTAACCAGGGCAACGACGCCCATGCCGAAGGCGGCACGGGCGGCCCGGGAGCAGCCGGTCCCGGCGGCGCGCGGCCTCCGGTAACGGTCAACGTGGTGGCGCCGCAGCGGCGCGACGTCGGCGTCGAACTGTTCGCCAACGGCACCGTGACCCCGCTGCGCACCGTCGACCTCCATCCCCAGACCACTTCCACCATCCGCAAGGTGCACATCCGCGAAGGCGACTTCGTCAAGGAAGGCCAGCTGATGTTCACGCTGGACGACCGCGCCGACCAGGCCAATGTCGCCCGTGCCGACGCCCAGGTGGCGCGCGACCGCGCCACCCTGGCCGACCTCGAGCGCCAATATAAACGCAGCCAGGAACTGGTGTCGCAGAACTTCCTGGCGCAAAGCGCGCTCGACTCGCTGCTGAGCCAGGTGGAAGCCCAGCGCGCCCTGGTGCAATCGAACCAGGCCGCGGCCAGAAGTGCGCAAGTGAGCGCCAGCTACACCGCGATCCGCGCCCCGATGTCGGGCCGGGTCGGCGCCATCGACGTCCATCCGGGCAGCCTGGTGCAGATGGCGACCTCGCTCACCAGCATCACCCAGCTCGATCCGATCAACGTCTCGTTCACGCTGCCGGAGTCGGCGCTCGGTTCGCTGCTGGCGGCGCAGAAGAGCGGCCAGGTCGAAGTACGCGTGAACGTTGGCAACGGCAATGGCGGCGGCGAAGAGGGCGCGGCCGCGCTCGGCAAGCTGAGCTTCATCGACAACGCCGTCGACGCCCAGGCCGGCACCATCCGCGTGAAGGGCGAGTTCGCCAACGGCGACACCCGCCTGTGGCCGGGGCAGTACGTGACCGCCCACGTCACCGTGCAGACGCTGAAGGACGCGGTCGTCATCCCGCAGGGCGCGATCGTGACCCAGAACAACGGCATCTTCGTGTACGTGGTCGGCGAAGGCAACGCGGCGCGCCAGGTGCCGGTCAAGCGCGTGCACGCCTACGGCGACCAGGCCGTGGTCACTGGCCTGAACGGCAATGAACAGGTGATCACCGAAGGCAAGCAGAACCTGCGTCCGGGCGGCAAGGTGCGCCTCGCCGGCGCCGCCGCCGGCAGCAAGCCTGCCGCTCCCGTCGCCAAGAAGGGCGAGCAGGCATGAATCTGTCCGAACTGTGTATCCGCCGTCCGGTGATGGTGGTGCTGCTGTCGATCAGCCTGGTGCTGGTCGGCATCCTGGCCTACATGAACATCCCGGTCGCGGCGCTGCCCAGCTATAACACGCCGGTGATCCAGGTGAACGCCAACCTGGCCGGCGCCAGCCCGGAAACGATGGCTTCGTCGGTGGCGCTGCCGTTAGAGAAGCAGTTCTCGACCATCGCCGGCATCAAGCTGATCACCTCCACCAGCACCCAGGGCAACACCTCGGTCACGCTCGAATTCGACACGACGATCGACGTCGACAAGGTGGCGGTCGACGTCCAGGCGGCATTGCTCGGCGCCCAGCGCCAGCTGCCACTGGAAATGACGGATCTGCCGTCCTACCGCAAGGTCAATCCGGCCGACGCCCCGATCCTGTTCATGCACATGACCTCGCCGTCGATGGACCTGTCGGAGCTGAACGACTATGCCGAGAACCTGGTCTCGCCGGCCATTTCCACCGTGCCGGGCGTGTCGCAAGTCTCGATCAACGGCGGCAAGCGCTTTGCCGTGCGCGTACGCGCCAAGTCCGACCTGATGAACGCGCGTAACATCTCGATGGACGAGCTGGCCGCCGCGCTGCGCTCGGCCAACTCGAACACGCCGCTCGGCCTGCTCGACGGCCCGACCCAGGCGCTGACGATCCAGGGCGGCGGCCAGCTGATGAAGGCAGCCGACTTCGCCAACCTGATCGTCGCCAGCCGCGACGGCCTGCCGGTGCGCCTGAAGGACATCGCCGACGTGCAGGACAGCTACCAGTCGGTGAAGGCGATGGGCAGCCTGAATGGCGAGCGCTCGATCTCGCTGATGGTGCAACGCCAGCCCAACGCCAACACGGTGCAGGTGGTCGACGCCGTGCGCGCCCTGATCCCGCGCTTCCAGGAGCAATTGCCCGCATCGATCAGGATCGACCTGGTCAACGACCGCTCGCTGTCGATCCGCGAAGCGATCCACGACGTCAACCTGACCCTGCTCGGCACCGTGATCCTGGTGATCCTGGTGATCTTCCTGTTCCTGCACCGCGCGGCTGCTACCTTCATTCCGGCGGTGACGGTGCCGATCTCGCTGCTGGGTGCGCTGTCGCTGCTGTACTGGCTGGGCTATAGCCTCGATAACATTTCGCTGCTCGGCATTACGCTGGCGGTCGGCCTGGTGGTCGACGACGCCATCGTGGTGCTGGAAAACATCGTGCGCCACATGGAGATGGGCAAGAAGCCGCTGGCGGCGTCCTTGATCGGCGCGCGCGAGATGGGCTTCACCATCATCTCGATCTCGATCTCGCTGGTGGCGGTGTTCATCCCGATCTTCTTCATGCCGGGCGTGATCGGTTTGCTGTTCCGCGAATTCGCCGTGATCGTCGGCCTGGCGGTGCTGGTGTCGGCGGCGGTGTCGCTGACCCTGGTGCCGATGCTGTGCTCGCGTCTGCTCAAGGACGGCGGCCACGTCGACCCGAAAGACATGTCGTGGATCGGCCGCCGCTTCGAAGCCATGTTCGTCAATGTGCGCGACGGCTATGCGCGCTCGCTGGACCGGGCGCTGCGCGTCAAGCCGCTGGTGCTGCTGCTGGCTTTCGGCACCTTCGCCCTGACCGCCGTGCTGTACATGAGCATGCCAAAGGGCTTCTTCCCCGAGGAAGACATCGGCCAGATCCGGGTGACGGTGGAAGCGTCGGAAGACACCTCGTCAGTGGCGCTGGCCGAGCTGCAGGGCAAGGTGGTCGACATCGTGCGCGCCAACCCGTACGTGCAGGACACGACCTCGTTCAGCGGCGGCGGCAATACCGGCCGCATGTTCCTGGTGCTCAAACCCCGCGGCGAGCGTCCGCCGATGGACCTGGTGGTCGACGACCTGCGCAAGGCCACGCGCTCCGTTGCCGGTGTCCAGGTCTTCCTGGCGCCGGTGCAGAACCTGCAATTGGGCGGCCGCCAGAGCAAGTCGCGCTACCAGTACACGCTGCAGAGCGTGTCGGGCGGCGAGATCGGCGGCTGGGCCGAACAATTCCTGGAGCGCATGCGCGCCGACGACCGCTTCCGCGACGTCAACAGCGACTCGCAGAACAAGGCGCTGCAAGCCACCGTCGACATCGACCGCGACAAGGCGGCGCTGCTGGGCGTGCAGATGGCGGACATCCGCACCGTAATGTACGCCTCGTTCGGCGAGCGCCAGGTCTCGACGATCTATTCGACCGCGGCCAGCTACTACGTGATCCTGGAAGCGGCCGCGAGCGACCGTTACTACGACGAAGCGCTGTCGCGCGTTTCGGTGCGTAGTAAAACCGGCGAGCTGGTGAAGCTGTCGAGCATCGCCACGGTGCGCCGCACGGTCGGTCCGCTGCAGGTGAACCACCAGGGGCAATTGCAGGCGATCACGCTGTCGTTCAACCTGGCGCCGGGCGTGCCGCTGGGCGACGCCACCGACGCCATCGAACAGATGGGCCGCGAGATGAAGCTGCCGGCCTCGGTCATCACGAATTACGGCGGCGACGCCGCGGTGTTCCAGGACACCCAGTCGAGCCAGCTGATCCTGATCATCACCGCGATCGGCGTCATCTACGTGCTGCTGGGCGTGCTGTACGAGAGCTATATCCACCCGCTGACGATCCTGGCCGGCCTGCCGTCGGCGGCGGTGGGGGCCCTGATCACGCTATGGCTGTTCGACATGGACCTGACCCTGATCGCCATGATCGGCATCCTGATGCTGATCGGTATCGTCAAGAAGAACGCGATCATGATGATCGACTTCGCGCTCGACGCCCAGCGCAACCTGGGCATGAGCCCGGAGGCGGCGATCCGCGAGGCGGCGATCCTGCGCTTCCGCCCGATCCTGATGACCACGCTGGCCGCGCTGATGGGCGCGCTGCCGATCGCGCTCGGCATCGGCGCCGGCGCCGAGCTGCGCCAGCCGCTGGGCCTGGCGGTGTGCGGCGGCCTGATCTTCTCGCAGGTGATCACGCTGTACATCACCCCGGTGATCTACCTGTACCTGGACAAGTACAGCGGCACCGGCCCGATGACCGACGCGCAGATGGTCAAGCTCGATGATGCGGCCCCGGCCGCGCATCATCCGGCGCACCCGGTGCATCCGGCGTAAAGGTCAGGGTCGCCATCGAGCCGGCCGCCATGGGACGCACGCGCATCCTATGGCGGCCGGAAACATTTGGTAACATCGATTAACGTGGAATTACCCCCGCCGAGCACCTGCCGGTACCGCTGGCGTGATGCGTCCGCGCCGCAAACCGGTTAGACTTCGGCTCTCTACCGTTTTTTACGATGCCGCTTCCAGGAACCCGATCTACCTTGCGCGACCATTCCCATACCTTCGACGAGGACAGCGAGGTTTGCTCCCATTGCGGGCAGCCGTTGGCGCGCCCGGCCCCGTCGTATGGGCGCAAGGGTCCGAACCGGTTCGGCCTGGCCGGCACCATCGGCGTGCACTTGCTGCTGGTGGCGCTGTACTTCTTCCAGCCCGAGCAGGACCAGGAAAAACGCGCCAAGCCGGCCGCCGACCGCGAGAGCCAGGTAGTGTTCGTCGCGCCGCTGCAGGAAGCCGCGCCGGCCCCGCGCGAGCAGGCGCCCAAGCCGCGCCCGACCCCGGCCCCGACCACCACGCCGACGCCGAAGACCACGCCACGCCCGCAGCCGGAGCGCGTGATCGTCCAGCGCCTGCCGGACACGATCACGATTCCCGACGAACAGCCGGCCGAACAGCCGCCGCCTTCACCCGCGCCGCAACCGAAGACCGAGGTCCCGCCCGAGACCGACATGGCCGCCTACATCGAGGCGCGCCGCAAGCAGCGCGGCGCTCCGACCGGCAGCGAGACCCCGAGCCAGGAAAGCGAAGCCGCGCGCGGCACCCGCAACGCGCTGGCCAACATCGCCGCCATCAACGGCCGCGGTCGCGACGACAGCAACGAGAGCGGCGGCATCTTCTCGGTATCGAACAAGACCTTCCACAGCATGGATCTCAAGTTCCGCGGTTGGAACCCGAGCTTCAAGCGGCGCTGGCTGACCGCGGTGACGGTCGAGCAGGGCAGCGAGCCGGACGTCGAGACGGCCGTGATCAAGAAGATGATCGAACTGATCCGCCGCGAAAAGACCGGCGACTTCGAGTGGGATTCACACCGCCTCGGCCGCGTGGTCAAGCTCAGTGCCCGCCCGCAGGATACGGACCAGCTGATGGCCTTCCTCTACAAAGAGATGTTCCCGGACTACAAGGCGCCCCCGGGCCGCTGACCATTCCCCTACCACTGGTGTCAGTGCCGAAAAGTGGACACGAGCTGAGCCATTAGTCGTCGCTTTCCTCTAGCTGCACTGACTAATGTTCAGTCCGTGTCCACTTTTCGGCACTGACCCTGCCCGCTGAACCTGCCCGGCGCGGCCGTTCGGCCCGCCTATGTCCCGCTTTTCTGTCGATGTAAATATGTTATTTACTATTGCTGTACGGCATCTTTTTGGTAAATGTTATATGATTGCTTGGGGGCTAATTGTCGAAAGGCAAATAGCAAGTTTTCATTGATCGTTCGCGGTCTTTTCACAGGCACTTCATGACCGATCATCGACCCGGCGCCGTCGTCAACGAGCACTACCTCGACAAGGTGCTGGCGCTTTCTGAAGAAGTCGGCGTCACCGCGACCGAAGACATCTACGATACCCACGGCAACAAGCTGCTGGCCAAGGGCGCCCAGGTCTCGCGCAGGCTGCAGGAACGGCTGATCGTGCACCGCCTGCGCAAGCCGATCGAATCCTGCATCGCCGTCGACGGCGCCGTCGACGCCAGCTCGCTGGCCGCGTGCGCCACGCGCGCCGTCGAAGAGTCGGCTGCGCTCGGTGCAATCCTGGCGCTGTCGGGCCTGACCGGCGGCGCGCTGCGGCGCGAACTCGACGCGCTCGCATTCTCGCCGCCGCTGGCGATGATGCTGACCATGATCGACCGCGGCGATCCCAATGGACTGCGCCACGTGGCCGAGGTGGCGACGCTGGCGCTGGCCTTCGCCGCCCACGCCGGCCTGGCGCCGGACGTGCGCCGTACCAGCGCCATGGCCGGCGTGCTGCACGATATCGGCGAGCTGTACATCAATCCGGAATTGCTGCGCGCCACCCACGTGCTGGCGCCGGAGGAATGGGCGCACGTCATCGTGCACCCGCAGATCGGCCGCCTGCTGATCCAGGACCTGGGCGATTGCTCACCGGCGGTCGCGATCGCCGTGGCCGAGCACCACGAACGCCTGAACGGCACCGGTTATCCGCGCGCGATGGTGGTCGGACAAAGCAGCACCGCCGGCCAGCTGGTCGCCGGCGCCGAATTGATCGCTGGGCTATTGCACGAGCCGAACCCCTTGCAGCGCGCCGACATGGCCTTGAAAGTGATCAGCGGCGAACACCCGCGCACCATCTCGGCACTGATGTCGCAGGCCAGCCGCAAGCTCGGCGGCAACGATGTCGGGCTGGACGTGGCGGGCATCGGCGACGACGAGATCATCCAGCTGTCCGAGCGGATGAACCGGGCAACCGAACTGGCGGCGCAGATCGTACGCAGCGGCGCGGTCGCGCCCAAGCATCTCGACCTGCTGCTGCGCACGCGCGAGCGCCTGGCGCTGGTGCAGCGCGCCTTCATGGCCACCGGCCTGGACATGCGCATCGCGGTGACCGAAGGCGCACCACCCAGCGCCGCCGAAATTTTCGAGAGCGAACTGGCGCTGCGCGAAATCAGCTGGCGCGTGCGCGACATCGGACGCGACCTGGCGCTGCAGTTGGGGCCGGCGCGGACGTCGATCAAGGATGTCGAGGGGTTGCTGGGCTTGATGTGTTGATCGCCTCTTGATCCGGCCTTGACGCCGGGCATCCTGGGCTCCGGCATTCGCTGCATCCTCATGGAAAACGCATGAGGTATCCATGACCAGCGACCAGGAGTATTTCAGTCTTGTCCGGAAAAACTCGCAACGGCGCGTGACGGCGCTGGGCTACCGCATCAATCCTGCACTCCCTCTGCTCGAGACCGGGAGAGTCACGAGATCAGCACGCGACATCGCCTGCCGCATGCTCGTACTCCACGCCTGTTGCGCCGTCAGCTATGGTTTTTCGCATGAACGTGCGACCGCATGGATCCGGCACCATGGACTGATGCCGAATGTCAGTGCGGAAGAAATGGCACTGCTCGGAGGAGACGACGCCTGTCACGCTCAGTTCCGCCTGCGGCCGGAATCAGTGTGGTTGCTGGGATGGGTGCTGGGAAAGGCGGAGAATTTCAAACTGTATTCGCCCATGCCACAGGACGCCGTGCGCCTGTTTCCAGACCTGCGGGTGGATCAGTCGCCCGAGCCCTGGCTGGATTCCGTCTTGGTTCGTGACACCCGTGCTCTCATGGCCGCGCTCGATTTTTATTATTGTCTGCATTGGGCATGGCGCGATGGGGCAATCAGCGCAAAATTGGCAAGAAAATTTCCAGGATATGTCATCAGCGAGCGTCGCCGTGCGCTGGAATGGTGTCTCGGATCGGAGCCGTGGGATACGATTTCACTCGACACGTAACGAGGGCGAGCTGGCGCTGAACCCGGGGCCGGGACGACGTTAATCTGTTAGTCATGCGACAATCCGGCCCGCACTGGTTCATGCACCAGTCCAATCCTGACGAAAGCTTTCACGATGTCGACTCCCACGCCGCGCCGCGGCCCCATGCTGTTATTGCTGCCGATCGCACTCATCGTGCTGGCGCTGGCCCTGCTGTTCGCCTGGACCGGCGGCTGGATCGGCGACAAGGGCGTGACGCCGCAGACGATGGTCAATACCGCCGAGGCGTCCGGTTCGCCCCAGCCGGGCTTTCGCCGCGCGCACGCCAAAGGCATCTGCATCGCCGGCACGTTCACGCCCACGCCCGTTGCCGCGCAACTGTCCACGGCGCGCGTGTTCGCGCAGCCGTCGACGCCGGTGCTGGGCCGTTTCTCCAACCCCGGCAACGACCCGCACGCGCCCGACAGCAAGGCTGCCGTGCGCGGCATGGCGCTGCAACTGAAAACCGACGACGGCCAGGAGTGGCGCATGGCAATGAACAGTTTCCCGTTCTTCGCGTCCTCCACGCCGGAGGGCTTCCAGGCCATGAATGCGGCGCGCTTGCCGGATCCGGCGACGGGCAAGCCCGACCCCGAGAAAATGAAGGCGGTGCTGGCGCGCTATCCCGAAATCGCCAACTTCATGGCGTGGTCGAAGAGCGCACCGACACCGAACAGCCTGGCCAACACCCGTTTCAATGGCGTCAATGCCTTCCTCCTGACCGATGCCAGGGGCGAGACGCGCGCCGTGCGCTGGTCGATGCGGCCGCACACGCCATTCGTGGCCACCGATCCGGCCCGGCTGCAGGCCGCCGAGCGCGACTTCCTGGCCGCCGATCTCGGGCGCCGTCTGGCCGCTGGACCGCTGCGCTGGGACATGGTGATGCAGTTCGCGGCGCCCGGCGACCCGATCGAAGACCCCTCCAAAGCCTGGCCCGATACGCGTCCTGAAACCGTGGTCGGCACCCTGACGCTGGTAAGCGCCGAAGCACAGGCGGACGGCGCCTGCCGCGACTTGAATTTCGATCCCCTGATCCTGCCACAAGGGATCGCGGGAACCGACGACCCGGTACTGCACGCGCGCTCGTCGGTGTATTCGGTATCGTTCAACCGGCGCGAACGCGAGGTCAGCCAGGGTGCGCAACAACAGGGGAGCGCACGATGAACCGTCCACGCCATTTCAATCTGCTGGCGCGCGTGCTGCACTGGTCGATGGCCGCCGCGATCCTGGCCATGCTGTTCGTCGGCGCCGCCATGGTGGTCTCGCTGCGTTATCGCGAGGCGCTGCTCGACCTGCACCGTCCGCTCGGCGTGGCGATCCTGCTGCTGGCCATCGTGCGCCTGGTGAACCGCCTGCGCCATGCGCCGCCGCCGTTGCCCGAGGACTTGCCGCGCCTGCAGGTGTGGGCCGCCAAGGCGTCGCACTGGGCGCTGTACGGGCTGATGCTGGCGCTGCCGCTGATCGGCTGGGCGATGCTGTCGGCCGGTGCTTATCCGGTGGTGCTGTTCGGCGGCGTCAACCTGCCGCCGCTACTGCCGCACAGTCCGGTAATGTACGGCATCCTGCGTCCGCTGCACGGCGTCCTGGCGTATGTGCTGTTCCTGACCATCCTGCTGCATCTGGCGGCGGCGCTGTACCACGCATGGGTGCGCCGCGACGGCGTGTTCGGGCAGATGGCCCGGGGCGAGCGCGGCGGATAAGCGGCTCGTCCGGTGCGTGAAGCAAAGCGGTATCGTTGACCAAAGAGAGAGTGCATGTTCAGCCAATGCACATGGCATCATCCGCCACTTCAGCGAATTCCTGGTGCGGCCGGCGCTGGACAAGGATTTGCACGATCTGTCCTGATCACGGCCGCGGCGCCACGGCGTCTGGACCGGCCCCCAGCATCGACGGCATGTGCGCGACCAGTTCGTCGATGACCAGGCGCACCCGCATCGGCAGATGGCGCCCGAGCGGCCACACCGCGTACACATCGAAACCCGGCCCGCGCAGTGCCGGCAACACCTCGACCAGCAGACCGGATGCCAACCGGCTCGCGATCAGCCATGAAGGCAGCCAGGCCAGGCCCGCGCCGTCAACGGCGGCAGCGGCGATCGATTCCAGGTCGTCGAAGCGCAGCCGCCCCTTGGGGTTGATGTTCCGTGTTTGGCCTGCTTCATTGAACAGCCAGGGGACCACGCGGTCGCCCTTGCCATAGGCAAGCATGTCATGCGCCGCCAGATCGTCGAGCGTGGACGGCGCTGCGCGTGTCCGAAGATAGGCGGGCGATGCGCACAGGGCCATCGTTTGCGACCCCAGCCGCCGCGCCCTGAGGTCGGTTTCATTGGCCAGTGCCCCGGTACGAACGACCAGATCGAATCCGTCGTCCAGCAAATCGACCGGACGGTCCGTGAACACGGCATCGATTTCGAGGCGCGCATGGGTCTTGGCGAGCCGTACCAGCAGCGGCGTGACGCAGTGCCGCCCCAACAGGACAGGAACGCTGATGCGCAGGCGTCCCACCGGTTCGCGCCGGCCGCTATCGAAGAGCTGTTCGGCCGCCTTGATATCGGCCAGCGCCCCGGCGCAGCGTTCGTAGAACAGGACACCTTCATCCGTCAATTTCAGGCTGCGCGTGGTGCGATGAAACAGCTGCACGCCAAGACGTTGTTCGAGCCGCGCCACGGCCTTGCCGACCGCGGAGCGCGACAGCCCCATCTGTTCCGCAGCCAGCGCAAAGCTCGCCGCCTGCGCCGCCTGCACGAATGCCGCAATTCCATTCAGTTGATCGCTCATATCACCTGTCGATGTCGACTATAACTATCCAGTAAGGAGAGAATCATTCTTCAATGGATACTTATTTTCTCTTATAGCATGACGATCCGATCCATGCAGAGAGAACATCATGAAAAAGACAGTAGCGCGCCATGCGCTCGCCTGTACGCTGGCCGGCATCCTGATCACGGGCGCGGCTGGCGCGTTTGAACGCACCGACGCGTCTGCGGTGCCGACGGCGCAAGCGCCGGGATATTTCCGCATGCCGCTCGGCCGCTTGACCGTCACGGCACTCTACGATGGCGCCGTCGATATCGATCCTGGCCTGCTTGCCGGCGCCAGCCGGCAGACGATCCGGTCCTCATTGGCGCAGGCATTCCTGCCAACCGCCGCGCCGGTACAGACCGCGGTCAATGCCTTCCTGGTCGATACCGGGGATAACAGGATCCTGGTCGATACGGGGACCGCCAAACTGTTCGGGCCGCGGCTTGGTTTCATTCTCGACAACCTGCGCGCAGCGGGATACCGGGCCACGGACATCGACACCATCCTGTTGACGCACCTGCACCCGGATCATGCCGGCGGTTTGCTGGCCCCGGACGGCAGCATGGCTTTTCCGAATGCGCGCGTATTCGTGCCGAAGACCGATGCCGACTACTGGCTGAGCGAGGCGGCCGAACGGCATGCCCGGCCCGACCAGCGCGCCCTGTTCAAGATGTCGCGCGATGCCGTTGCGCCGTATCGTGCGGCCGGCAGGCTCACGCTGTTCGAGGCGGGCCAGCCGCTGCCCGGTGGCGTCAGCGCCATCACCGCACCCGGGCATACCCCGGGGCATACGGCCTACCTGTTCCCGTCGGGCGAGGGCGACCTGCTGGTGTGGGGCGACATCATCCACAATGCCGCGGTTCAGTTTCCTCACCCTAAAGTATCGATCGAGTTCGATTCCGACCGGCAGCAGGCCGTGGCGACCCGGCACCAGTTGCTGTCTTATGCGGGCAAGCGCGGCGTCTGGGTCGCCAGTGCGCACATCCCGTTTCCGGGCATCGGGCGCGTCGGCGTCGACAAGCCGTCCGTTTATCGTTGGGTGCCGGCCGAGTACCGCTGATCGCGCAGCCGTGGCAGGCGGACGGGCTCCGGTGGCGCTGATGTCGTATGATGGCCGTGTTACTTTCAATGAGGCCCATGATGCAGGATCTGTCGAAATATTCACTTTCTCAATTGCGCAAACTGGAAGCCCAGGTTGGCGAAGAGTTAAAGAAGCGGCACTTTCTGGGGATTAGCCAGGCGCGTGAGCAGATCCTGCACATCGCCAGAAACGCGGGGCTTTCCATCGACGACGTTCTTTCCACCAAAGCAGCGAAAGGGAAGAAGTGATGACAGAGCGCGAAAACACAACCGCCGAACTGATCTTCGAACTGGGCAAGGTGACGCGCCGCGCCTTCGATCGCACCAACGGCAAGGTCGACCCGGCCGGCCTGTCGAAAATCGCCAACACCTTGCTGGAAGCAGGGGACCGGAAAGTGGCGAACGAGATGCTGATGGTGTTCGTCGCCGGCTTCGAGGAGGGCGATCCTCCCGAACGGCGTCTCCATCCGGAAGACCGCTGATCGACGATGATGGGCGACCCATTCATTGGGGAATCGCCCGGACATAAAAAAACCGTGCAACAGCACGGTTTTTTTATTGCAAACAGCGGCAGCGGTCAGTAGCCGGCCTTCAGCTTGCGCGCGATATCCATCGCGAAATAGGTCAGCACGCCATCGGCGCCGGCGCGCTTGAAGGCCATCATCGATTCCATCATGACCTTGTCGTGATCGAGCCAGCCGTTGATCGCGGCGGCCTTCAGCATCGCGTATTCGCCGCTGACCTGGTAGGCGAAGGTCGGCACCTTGAACTCGTCCTTTACGCGGCGCACCACGTCCAGGTAGGGCATGCCCGGCTTGACCATCACCATGTCGGCGCCTTCGGCCAGATCCAGCGCCACTTCGCGCAGCGCTTCGTCGCTGTTGGCCGGGTCCATCTGGTAGGTGTTCTTGTCGGCCTTGCCCAGGTTGGCGCTCGATCCCACCGCGTCGCGGAATGGGCCGTAGAACGCCGATGCATACTTGGCCGAGTAGGCCATGATGCGGGTATGGATCAGGCCTTTCGATTCGAAGGCCGAACGGATCGCACCGATGCGCCCGTCCATCATGTCCGACGGCGCAACGACATCCACGCCGGCTTCGGCATGGGTCAGCGCCTGCTTGACCAGCATCTCGATCGTTTTTTCGTTGACGATGTAGCCGTTCTCGTCCGGCAGGCCGTCCTGGCCGTGGGTGGTGTAGGGGTCGAGCGCGATGTCGCTGATCACGCCCAGTTCCGGGAAGTTCTTTTTCAGGGCGCGGATCACGCGCGGCACCAGGCCGTCCGGGTTGGTCGCTTCGATGCCGTCGTAGGTTTTCACCGACTGGTCGACCAGCGGGAACAGGGCCAGCGCGGGAATGCCCAGCTTGACGCATTCTTCGGCCGTGTGCAGCAGCAGGTCGAGCGACTGGCGCTCGACGCCCGGCATCGAGGCCACTTGCTGGCGCTGGTTGTCGCCTTCCAGCACGAATACCGGATAGATCAGGTCGGCTGCGGTGATGGTGTTTTCGCGCATCATGGCGCGCGAGAACGGGTCGCGGCGCATGCGGCGCAGGCGGGCCGCCGGGTAGGCGGCTGGGGTAATGATGGTCATCTTGTGGAGGTCCTTATGAATCAGGCGGAACTTGCGTCGTCCGCCGGCGGCGTGTCTCCTGGTGTGTCTTCGTGTGCGGGGGCCACATCTTCGTCACTTTGCGTGAGGCCCGCCAATTCGAGAATCTTTGCATCCGCTTCGTCGATGCCGATGCGCTTCAATGCCGAGAACAGCTGCACCGTGAACGGGAAGCCATTGCCTTCCTCGTCGATGTAGCTGTCGAGCACGGCGCGTGCTTCGCGCAGGGCGTTGGTCGATTCGTTGCGGTTGAGCTTGTCGGCCTTGGTCAGGATGCAGTGGATCGGCTTGCCGGTCGGGGCGAACCATTCCAGCATCTGCACGTCGAGGTCGGTGAACGGGCGGCGCGAATCCATGATCAGGATGAGCGCGGCCAATTGATCGCGGCGCTGGACGTAGTCGCCCAGCAGTTTCTGCCAGTGCAGCTTGGCCGAGCCCGACACTTCGGCATAGCCGTAGCCGGGCAGGTCGACCAGCAGCGCTTCGATCTCGTCGACGCGCACCGCGTCCTTGCGGTGCTGGCCCACGTGGGCGCCGCCGATCGAGAAGTAATTGATGTGCTGGGTACGGCCAGGGGTCTTGGACGCGAACGCCAAACCCTTCTGGTTGGTAAGGATATTGATCGCCGTGGATTTGCCCGCGTTCGAGCGCCCGGCGAAGGCGATTTCCGGCACCGTGGTGCTGGGCAAATCGCGCAACTGATTAACGGTCGTGAAGAACCGGGCCTGCCAAAGTCTGGACATGGGGAAAAGGTTTAAATGACAAGGGAATGGCGATGGAGAAACAAAGCTATTGTACAATAAGGGGTTGATTGCTGCTCCGGCCCGGCCGGGGCCCAGTCAAAGGACCGCTGCACTGGACATTCCAATCGTGTTTGACTTTTTCAGGGTGCTAGTATGAATCGCTTGGCGTTGAGATCCTTGTTGGTTGTGACGGCAGTAGTCTTCGGCAGCGGTTTGACGGCCCCCAGTCCGGCACTGGCGGCGGCAGCGGTTCCGCCGGCGCCAGTAGCCGGCGCCGTGAAAGTCGATCCCGCCCGCGGCGGCACCCTGTACGACAGCGGCGACGCCGCGCGCGGCCTGCCATCCTGCCTGTCGTGCCACGGCGCCGCCGGCAACTCGTCGATCGTCGCCAATCCCAAGCTGGCCGGCCAGTTCGCCAGCTACACCCACAAGCAGCTGGTCGACTTCACCACGCCCAACCGCCAGCAGCCGATCATGACCACCTATGCCAAGCTGCTGACCGATGCCGAGAAAAAGGACATCGCGGCCTGGCTCGCCACGCAAAAGCACAAGCCGGGTGCGGCCAAGAATAAAGAGACAGTGGAACTGGGCCGCAAGATTTATCGCGGCGGTATCGCCGACAAGGGCGTGGCGGCGTGCGCCAGCTGCCACGGCGCCACCGCCAACGGCATTCCAGCACAATATCCGCGCTTGGCCGGCCAGCACCAGGATTACACGGTGGCCCAGCTGGACGCCTTCAAGCTCGGCACGCGCAAGAACAGCCCGCAGATGACGACCCTGGCGCAACGCATGTCGCCGGAGGAAATGAAGGCGGTCGCCGACTACATTGCCGGCCTGCGTTGACGGTTTGCCAACCACACACACGTAAAAATCAGGGCGCCAGCGTCGAGCTGACGCCCTTTTTTTCGCGGGCGCAGGTACACTTCCGCCCTGGACCAGATTGTATACAAAATGAGTACCACCGGAATTGAACTGAATACCCGCCGCCGCTGGCTCGATGAAACCGTCGAGCTGGTCTCGTCGATGCGCTTCGCGATCAGCCTCCTGACCCTGATCGCGATCGCCTCGGTCATCGGCACCGTGCTGCAGCAGAACCAGCCGATGACCAACTACGTCAACCAGTTCGGGCCGTTCTGGTTCGAAGTGTTCGGCAAGCTCGGCCTGTACAACGTGTACGCCAGCCCCTGGTTCCTGGTGACGCTGGTGGTGCTGATCGTCTCGACCGGCCTGTGCGTGGTGCGCAACGCGCCGCGCATGTTGCGCGACATGCGCAGCTGGCGCGACAACGTGCGCGAAGATTCGCTGCGCAATTTCCACCACAAGCTGGCATGGCAGGCGCCATTGGACCGCGCGGCGCTGGCCGAGCAGAGCGCGCTGCGCCTGCGCCACGCCGGCTACGCCACCCGCATCATCGACAAGGACAGCGGCATCCTGGTCACCGCGAAAAAGGGCGCCGGCAACAAGTTCGGCTACATCTTCGCGCACTCGGCCATCATCGTGATCCTGCTGGGCGGCATGCTCGATTCGGAATTGCCGATCCGCGTGCAGCAGTGGATCTTTGGCAAGACCCCATTTTCCGGTGACGGCATGATCGCCGAGATTCCGGCCCAGCACCGCCTGGGAGTCGGCAACCCCACCTTCCGCGGCAATACCGCGATCGCCGAAGGGCAGAGCAGCCGCACCGCGATCCTGAACCAGCCGTCCGGCGTGCTGATCCAGGAATTGCCGTTCGCGATCGAGCTCAAGAAATTCCATATCGATTTCTATTCGACCGGCATGCCCAAGCTGTTCGCCAGCGACGTGGTGGTGCGCGACCTGGAAAACGGCCACACCTTCCCGGCCACGATCAAGGTCAACCAGCCGCTGATCTACAAGGGCATCGCCGTCTACCAGTCGAGCTTTGACGACGGCGGCAGCAAATTGAAACTCACCGGCTTCCCGATGAGCGGCGCCGCCAGCGATGCGTTCCCGATGGCCGGCCAGGTCAATGGCGCCACCGAACTCAAGATTGCCGGCCAGACCTATTCGGTCGAGTGGTCGGGCTTCCGCCCGTTCAACGTCGAGAACACGGCCCAGGGCAACGACACCCGCGCCGTGACCAAGGGCACGTCGTTCAACCAGCAGTTCGCCGCCACGCTGGGCAAGGCCTCGGGCGCGGCCGCCAGGCTGGACGCCAACAAGGATCTGAAAAACGTCGGCCCCAGCGTGCAGTACAAGCTGCGCGACCACACCGGCCAGGCGCGCGAATTCATGAACTACATGCAGCCGGTGACGCTCGAGGGCAGCCAGGTGTATTTGGCCGGCGTGCGCGCCAACCCGTCCGAGAACTTCAGCTTCCTGCGCATTCCGGTCGACGACAAGTATGGCGTGGGCGACTGGATGCGCCTGCGCGCCGCACTGGCCGATCCCGATGCGCGCGCGCAGGCGGCGGCGCGTTATGCGCGGCGCGCCCTGTCGCCCGAGCAGCAATCGGGCCCGCTCGCGATGCAGCTGCAGGAGTCGGCGGCGCGCACGCTGGCGATCTTCAGTGGCGAAGGCGCAGACAATGGCAGAGGCGGATTCGTCGGCGTGGCGCAGTTCCTGGAAAAGATTCCGGCCGGAGAACAGGAAAAGGCGGCCGGCATCTTCATGAAGATGCTCAACGGCGCGCTGTGGGAACTGTGGCAGGTGGCGCGCGCGAAGCACGGCGACGCCGCGGCCGAGGCCAACGAAGCCAACGGCCGCTTCCTGCAACTGGCGACCAATGCGCTGTCGGACAGCTTCCTGTACGGTGCGCCGGTCTATCTGCAGCTGGACGAATTCGACGAAGTGAAGGCCTCGGTGCTGCAACTGACCCGCTCGCCAGGCAAGAACGTGGTCTATTTCGGCTGCCTGCTGCTGGTGGCCGGCGTGTTCGCGATGTTCTACATCCGCGAACGGCGCGTGTGGATCTGGGTGAAGGACGGCGCAGCAGGAGCCGACGCGCTGATGGCGATGAGCACCCAGCGCAAGACGCTCGACTTCGAGCGCGAATACGACGATCTGAAGACAAAGCTGCCACAGGCGGCGTAAGCTATTGATGGCCGGTATCACGGCCAGGAGGAAAACCATGGAACTGTCGCACACCAAAGCCGGCGGCGAATCACGTCCCGACATGCGCACTTATACCGAAGCACCAGGCTACTTCCGGCGCCTGGGCCCGCTCGACTGGGCCTATGCCCTGGTCCTGTGCGCGGCGGCGCTGTTCGCGCTGAACCGCTACGGCCACTTCATGGACGTGTATGAAGAAGTGATCCTGGTGTGCACCGCGCCGGTGTTCGCGGCGCTGGGCTGGCACTGGAAACCGATGCGTCCGCTGCTGGTCGCGGTCGGCGTGCTGGCGCTGGGCGCGATAGCGATGTACGACGGCAACCTGGCTGCGGCCGAGCAGAAATTCTTCCTCAAGTACATGCTGTCGAGCCAGTCCGCGATCCTGTGGATGAGCGCGCTGTTCGTGTTCTCGACCGTGTTTTACTGGATCGGCCTGGCCAGCCGCGGCAAGTTCGGCGGCGGCGTCGGCGCGCGCCTGTGCTGGGCCGCCGTGCTGCTGGGCGCGGTCGGCATGATGGTGCGCTGGTACGAGAGCTACCTGATCGGGCCGGACGTCGGCCACATCCCGGTGTCGAACCTGTATGAAGTGTTCATCCTGTTCTCGATCATCACCGCGCTGTTCCACCTGTACTACGAAGAGCGCTACGCCACCCGCCAGCTGGGCCCGTTCGTGATGCTGATCATCTCGGCCGCGGTCGCCTTTTTGCTGTGGTACACGGTGTCGCGCGACGCCGCCCAGATCCAGCCGCTGGTGCCTGCGCTGCAGAGCTGGTGGATGAAGATCCACGTGCCGGCCAACTTCATCGGCTACGGCACCTTTGCCCTGGCGGCGATGGTGGCCAGTGCCTATCTGCTCAAGTCGCATGGCATCCTGGCCGACCGCCTGCCGTCGTTCGAGGTGCTGGACGACATCATGTACAAGTCGATCTCGGTCGGCTTTGCCTTCTTCACGGTGGCCACCATCCTCGGCGCGCTGTGGGCGGCCGAGGCCTGGGGCGGCTACTGGTCGTGGGATCCGAAAGAGGTGTGGGCGCTGATCGTCTGGCTCAACTACGCGGCCTGGCTGCACATGCGCCTGATGAGCGGCCTGCGCGGGCGCGCGGCGGCGTGGTGGGCGCTGGTGGGCTTGCTGGTGACCACCTTCGCCTTCCTCGGCGTGAACATGTTCCTGTCGGGGCTGCACTCGTACGGCGAACTGTAGGGTCGGCGGCTATGCCGCCGACGCGGTGATCGTTAGCGGCTCCGTTATCGCGCCGAATGATCTGGAGGCCAACTATCACCGCGTCGGCGGCGCAGCCGCCAACCCTACGTTAGCGGGTCAATGTTGGCCGCCTAACGCTCGCTTAAGGAGAACTGTTGTAAGGTAAAGGTTCTCTTAGTTCGCGGGGCCGCCATGCTCATCAAACGCAATCCGAACGGGATCGACCTCCCGTTTTCGTCCGAGATCACGCCGCAAAGCGTGTACCAGGGACGGCGCCAATTCATCGCCCGCATGGCGGCCACGGCCGCCGTCGGCAGCGGCATCTGGGAAATGGCCAACCGTGAAGCCCTGGCCCAGGACGGCCCGAAACTGGCGGCCCGCCGCAACGCGGCCCTGTCCACCGACGAGAAACTGACCTCGTTCAAGGACGCCAGCAACTACAACAATTACTACGAGTTCGGGCTCGACAAGGGCGACCCGGCCGAGAACGCGCACACGCTGCGCACCCGGCCCTGGACCCTGCGCATCGAAGGCGAGGTCAAGAAGCCGATGACGATCGACATCGACACGCTCTTGAAACTCGCGCCGCTTGAGGAACGCATCTACCGCCTGCGCTGCGTCGAAGGCTGGTCGATGGTGATCCCATGGCTCGGCTATTCGCTGTCGCATTTGATCCGGCAGGTCGAGCCGACCGGCAATGCCAAGTTCGTCGAATTCACCAGCCTGGCCGACAGCAAGCAGATGCCGGGCTTGCGTAGCGGCGTGCTCGACTGGCCGTACGTGGAAGGCTTGCGGCTGGACGAAGCCATGCATCCGCTGACCCTGCTCACGCTGGGCATGTATGGCCAGGTGCTGCCGAACCAGAACGGCGCGCCGGTGCGCCTGATCGTGCCCTGGAAATACGGTTTCAAGTCGGCCAAGTCGATCGTGCGCATTCGTTTGGTGTCGCGCCAGCCGCGCACCGCCTGGAACGATTCGGCGCCGCGCGAATACGGTTTTTATTCGAACGTGAACCCGAACGTCGACCACCCGCGCTGGTCGCAGGCGAGCGAGCGCCGCATCGGCGAGACCGGCCTGTTCCAGCCCAAGCGCAAGACCCTGATGTTCAACGGCTATGACCAGGTGGCCTCGCTGTACACCGGCATGGACTTGAAGCGCTTCTACTGATGGCGGGCCAGCTTTCCAACCGAAAGGTCGGGTGGGTCAAGGCCGCCATCTTCGTGCTCGGCTTGCTGCCGTTTGCGCGCCTGGTATGGGGCACGGCCAGCGGGTCGTTCACCGATCCGCTGGCCGCGATCACCCAGGGCAGCGGCGAATGGGCGCTGTACTTCCTGTGCATCACGCTGGCGGTGACGCCGCTGCGGCGCTTGACGGGCTGGAACTGGGTGGTGCGCCTGCGCCGCATGCTGGGGCTATTTACCTTCTTCTATGCGCTGGTGCACTTCATCGCCTTCCTGTGGTTCGACCATTTCTTCGATGTGGCGGCGATGCTGGCCGATGTCGTCAAGCGGCCGTTCATCCTGGTCGGCTTCATTGCCTTCGTGTTGTTGATCCCGCTGGCGGCAACGTCGACCAACGCCATGATCAAGCGCCTCGGCGGCAAGCGCTGGCAGTGGCTGCACCGCCTGATCTACCTGATCGCGCCGCTGGCGATCCTGCATTTCTGGTGGATGAAGGCGGGCAAGAACGACTTCGCGCAGCCGATCCTGTTCGGCGTGATCGTCGCCGTGCTGCTCGGCCTGCGCGTGGTGTGGAGCCGGACCAAGGCGCGCGCCGCCGTACGTGCCTGATGCTGCGCCTGATCCACTCACACTTGCGCGTCCGCCGCGATCGCCTGCCGCACCAGGCTCGCCAGCGCCCATTCCGTGAAGCGGTTGCGCACGTCGCCATGGCCGCCGATGCCGCTGGCGCCGTCGAGCGCGCGCACCCGCACGCCAGGTAGCGCCGGCGGGTAGACGCCCGGCTGGTCGAGCATGGCCGTGACTTCCAGCTCGCCCGGCGCCATGTCTTGCGGGCCAACGCCGCCCAGCGCCGCGAACGGCGCCGAGGAACTGCTCGGCTCGAACTCGCCGATGTCCGGCCCGCGCCGCAGCGCCAGCGGATAAAAGCTGTTCAGGGCCGCGTCGTTGCGGCTGAAGGTGGTGCACACCGGCAGCGCCACGCGCTCGAGCGCGGCGCGATAGCCGCCCGGCTTGCCGTTGTGCTCGGCGATGCGTTCGGCGAAGCAGCGCGCGCTGACCGCCGGCTGCAGCAGCAGCACCGACGCCACCTGGCGCCCGGGCGGCAGCTTGGCCAGCGCCGACAGCATGACCTTGGCGCCGTAGGAGTGGCCGGCAAGATGGATCCGGATCGAACTGTCGTGCAGCGCTTCGCGCAGCAGCGGCGCGATGCCGGCGGCGCCGACCGTGCCGGCGCGGTCCTTCATCAGAAAGACGGTGGCCTTGCGCAGGATCTCGCGCGGGTCGAGGAAGCCGAGCGCGCCGGATGGCGCCAGCGCGTCCGCTCCCGGCTCCGCCCCCGGTCGGACACTGCTCCAGTGCAGCAGCAGCGATCCGGCGTCGGCGGGTGGTGCGGTGTTTTCGAGGTCGCCGCTGGCGTGCGCGTCGAGCAGGGGCGTCAACAGGCGCGCCAGGGCGACGCTGTCGGCGCCGTCCAGCGGCCCCGTTTGCGCGGCCAGCGCGCTCAGGCGGGCGGCGTCGTCCGGCGTCATTTCCGAGGCCAGCGCGGCGGCCTCGAGGGCCGTGGTGGGTGTGGCGGCGGCGAAGCCGGGGCCGATCGACGCCAGCCGGGGCGGCTCTTCGCCCGGCGCCAGCAGCGCGGTGCTGGGCCAGATCAGGCCGACCAGAAGCGGCCGGTACTCATTGCTGTCAAGCCCGGCAGCGCGGCGCAGGCCAGCGTATTCGGTGAAGAATTCGGTGTAGTGGCGCACGGCTTCATCGAACACATTGTTCCAGCCGTGGGAGTAGATGTGGAGGTCGGTGTAGCGCCCGCTGTTGGCATCGGCCAGCACCGCCGCCCGGGTGCGCGGCGAGGTGCAGCGGCCCTGCTTGTCGAACGCCAGCAGATACAAGGGAATAGCCGGTTGACCGTCGCCGCCGATCATCAGGGACGGGCCCGCTGCATCGTCTTCAGCCATAGCGCCTCCGGAAGCTGGTTGCTCAAATCCTGAGCAGCCAGTCTACGCCGGAGGAGGGTGGCGCCGTTCTGGTGTGGTTAGCGGTTTGAGGTCGCTCAAACCGCTAACATTAAACGCTTACTTCAGCACCGTTTCCAGTGCGAACAGCTCGGCCGGCGTCTCGCGCCGGCGCACCAGATGCGCCTCTTCGCCGTCGACGATGATCTCGGCGGCGCGGCCACGCGTGTTGTAGTTCGACGCCATCGTCATGCCATACGCGCCGGCGGTCATGATCGCCAGCAGGTCGCCCGGCTGCGCCGTCAGCGCGCGCTCGCGCGCCAGCCAGTCGCCCGATTCGCACACCGGGCCGACCACGTCGTAGGTCACGGCCTCGCCCGCGCGCGCGGTGACTTGCTGCACGTCCATCCAGGCTTCATACAGCGCGGGACGCATCAGGTCGTTCATGGCGGCGTCGACGATGCAGAAGTTCTTTTCCACACCCGGCTTCAGGTACTCGATTTTGGTCAGCAGCACGCCGGTATCGGCGACGATCGAGCGGCCCGGTTCGAAGATGACCTTGATCGGACGGCCTTCGTGTTTCTCCGCGCGCCAGGCGTCGACGCGGGCAAACACGCGCGTCAGGTAGTCGCCCACCGGCACCGCCGGCTTGTCGCCGGCCACGCCGTAGTCGACGCCGATGCCGCCGCCCATGTCGAGATGGTGGATGTGGATGCCTTCGCCGTGCAGGGTGTCGATCAGCTCGATCAGTTTATCGAGCGCTTCCAGCAGCGGCGCGTCGTCCAGCAGCTGCGAGCCGATGTGGCAGTCGATGCCGACCACGTCCAGGTTGGGCAGGGCGGCGGCGCTGCGGTAGGTGTCCAGCGCATCGTCGAAGGCCACGCCGAACTTGTTGGCTTTCAGGCCGGTGGCGATGTAGGGGTGGGTCTTGGCGTCCACGTTCGGATTCACGCGCAGCGACACCGGCGCGCGCATGCCGAGCTTGCCGGCCACCTCGTTCAGGCGATGCAGTTCGGGGATCGACTCCACGTTGAAGCAGAGGATGCCTTTTTCCAGCGCCAGCTGCATCTCTTCGACGGTCTTGCCGACGCCCGAGAAGATGGTCTTGCCCGGATCGCCGCCGGCGGCGATCACGCGCAGCAGTTCGCCGCCCGAGACGATGTCGAAGCCCGCGCCCTGGCGCGCCAGCAAGTCGAGCACGGCCAGGTTGGAGTTGGCCTTCATCGCATAGCAGACCAGCGCATCGCGCCCTTGGCAGGCGTCATGGTAGGCATTGAAATTTTCCAGCAATGCCGCTTTCGAATACACATAGGTCGGGGTGCCGAATCGCTCGGCGATGGCGGACAGGGAGACGCCTTCGGCGTGCAGGACGCCGTCCTGGATAGTAAATTGCGACATTGAATTAACGGTGCGGGGCTGGAGTGGAAGCGTTGTTCGAAGGCACCGGTTGCGGCGGCTGTTCGGTCTGGGCCGGCGTCGGCGCGGGCCGCGACGGCGGGTTCGGCATGTACAGCGGACCGGTCTGGCCGCAGCCGGCGAGAATGCCGGCCAACAAAGCCGAGCCGGAAAGAAGCGCGAGGGTGGACTTCACGATTAGAATCACGGTTTGATTAGCAGATTTTGGAGTGTAGCATGACCGAAACCGAATTTTTGGACCTTGCCGACAGTACCCTGAACCGGATCGAGGAAGCCTTCGACCGCCTGAACGACGAAGACGTGGTCGACGTCGAATGCAAGCGCAGCGGCAACGTGCTGGAGATCGAATTCATCGACAACGGTTCCAAGATCATCGTCAACAGCCAGGCTCCGCTGCAAGAGATGTGGGTGGCGGCGCGCTCGGGCGGCTACCACTACAAGCGGGTCGATGGCGAGTGGCGCAATACGCGCGACGACAGCGAGTTCTTTGCGTCGTTGTCGAAGTATGCGAGCGAGCAGGGCGGGGCGAACGTATCGCTGGTGTGATCGGTAGGGTTGGCGGGTTTGTATGGCACAGGGACATAGGTAACAGTTGTCTAGGGACAT
>NZ_JASNRA010000030.1 GCF_030411955.1 Massilia sp. YIM B02443 | reverse complement strand
TATCCAGCTGAGCTACAGCCGCCCGAGGCACGCATTATAGCGGCGTCCGTCCGCCTTGGCAAACGGTCATTTTACTTTTTTCAACGATCGCGCTTTGATGAGCGCCGCAATCACGGCTTGGTCGTTCGGGTTGCACAACAGGCCCGCCAGCCCCTCGAGCGGCGCCAGGTGCACGGCCTGGCTTTCCCAGCCCATCAGCGCCGGGTTGCCGCCGACCCGGCGCGCCAGGTAGTAGCGGGTGAAGGTCTGGGTGCGTGCGCTGTCGACCAGGAAGGCCACGATCACGACCCGCAGCCCGGACTCTTCGAATGCTTCGCGGATCGCATTCGCCTGCAGGCCGACGCCGGGGTCGACCCGGCCTTTCGGAAAGGTGGCGTCATAACCGCCGAAGCGGTTCGACGGCGCCACCGCCCATATCCGTCCATCGGCTTCCTCGATCACCACGCCGGCCGCGGCCGCCTTGCCGGGCGGCGGCGCGAAGGCCGGCTCGGCGATGCCGGCCTGACCATCGACCTGATCCCAGCCAGAAGACGTCACTGGCGTATCGAGCCAGGGCGCGAAGCTGATACCGTTCAGTTCAGCGGGCAGGGGGCCCAGCGGAATGACCGTGGCGCGCCGCGCCGGATCGTGCCAGGCTTGCATGCCGGTAGGGGTCGAGGGGTGGTGGAGGCGCACGGGTTTGCCGTGCTCGTCGGGCTGCGGATGAAAGACTGGGCTGTCGGTCATGGCGTTCGCTGGCAGGTGGCGCGCCTAAAAACCGGGCGCACAAAGCAATAAGGGCACTTCTTGCGAAGTGCCCTTATCTGAAGAAGGNTGCTCGTCGGGCTGCGGATGAAAGACTGGGCTGTCGGTCATGGCGTTCGCTGGCAGGTGGCGCGCCTAAAAACCGGGCGCACAAAGCAATAAGGGCACTTCTTGCGAAGTGCCCTTATCTGAAGAAGGTTGGTGCGGCTGGCAGGAATCGAACCCACGACCCCTTGGTTCGTAGCCAAGTACTCTATCCAGCTGAGCTACAGCCGCCCAATGCAGGCATTATAGCGGCACCTTGGCGTCTTGGCAAAGCCTCATTGCCATTTCGTGCAGGCCGGCCCGAAAACCGTGGTGCAGGAGGGCGTTCGTCCAGCCCTCGCACATGCAGCCGCCAAAGCAAAAGGGACCAGATCTTGCGATCTGGTCCCTTGCATTTCTTGGTGCGGCTGGCAGGAATCGAACCCACGACCCCTTGGTTCGTAGCCAAGTACTCTATCCAGCTGAGCTACAGCCGCCCGATGCACGCATTATAGCAGCGGCTTGTTGTTTCTGGAAGTCTCGAATTATTTCCTGGCAACAGATCCTCTGGTAGATTAGCCGCTTGGACTTGTCGAACGGAAGAATATGCTGGGCTTGACCAGGGCCGCCAACGCCGGCCTGCTTTGTATGACGCGCGCCGCCGCGCTCGCGGCCATGCTGATCGCCGCCGTGCTGTGCGCCACCCTGCCCGGCGACGCCGGCGCCGCCCAGCGCAGCCTGCGCTTCGAACGTCTCACCAGCGAAAACGGCCTGGCGCAGCAATCGGTGCTGAGCATCCTGCAAGACCGCCAGGGATTCATCTGGTTCGGCACCCAGGCCGGCCTGCACCGCTTCGACGGCTACCGCATGACGGTGTTCCACAACGACCCGAACGACCCCGGCAGCCTGCCCGACAATTTCGTCTCGGCCGCGTACCAGGACGGCAACGGCGTGCTGTGGTTCGGCACCAAGGGCGGCCTGGCGCGCTTCGATCCGGTCACTGGCCGCTTCCAGCGCCACCTGCTGGCGCAGCCGGGCAGGGCGCCGATGCGCGGCGTGACCACCATCCTGCCGGCCCCAAACGGCGAACTGTGGCTGGCCACCAGCGACGGCCTGGTGCGCTTCGATCCGGCCAGCGGCCGCCACCGGGCCTGGCGCCACGAGCCGGGCAACCCGGCCAGCCTGCGCGACGAGCGCATCAACGCGCTGGCGCTGGGCGCCGACGGCGCGCTGTGGATCGGCATGGCCTCCGGCGTCGACCGGCTGGCGCCGGGCGCGGCGCGCTTCGAGCATTTCGCGGTCGAGCCGAAAGGATTGGCGCGGCGTAACCCGGCGCGCGACAACGTGCTGTCGTTGTCGATGGGCCCGCGCGAGACGCTGTGGATCGGCACCGCCGCCGGCCTCGCCGCCTGGCGCGTCGGCGAAGCCATGCCGCAACCGGTACCGCTAGGCGCGGCCGAGCGCATGGCCGACCTGCGCATCGAGCGCCTGTACCACGACGGTGGCGCGCAGCTGTGGGTCGGCACCGACACGGGCGGCCTCAAGTGGCGCGATCCGGCCAGCGGCCAGTTCGTCAGCTACCGCCATTCGCAGTACGACCAGCACAGCCTGTCGGACAACCAGGTGACGTCGGTGCTGGTCGATCGCACCGGCACGCTCTGGGTCGGCACCTATTTCGGCGGCGTGAGCCGCACCGACCTGGCCAGCGGCGGCTTCGCGCGCTACGGCACCGCCGACGGCCTGGGCCGGGCCAAGGTGCGCGCGGTGCACGGCGATCCGGACGGCCGCATCTGGGTCGGCACCACCGGCGACGGCTTGCTGCGGCTGGACCCGGCTACGCGCGGCCTGGAAAGGATCCGGGAACCGGTGCTGCCGGGCGGTGTGGTGACCGCGCTGGCGCTCGGCGGCAGGCGGCTGTGGATCGGCACGCCCACCGGCCTGCTGTGGCGCGACCCGGACGGCGCGTCGGGCCGGGTGCCGCTCGGACACGGCGGCGGCGCCAGCTACGTGCAGGCGCTGCGCGTCGGGCGCGACGGCACGCTGTGGATCGTCACCCGCGGCGGCCTGTCGGCGCTGGGCCCGGGCGCGCTCACCACGCGCAGCTGGCGCAACGATCCCGACGATCCGACCAGCCTGGGCGACAACTACGGCCTGGCGCTGCTGGAAGACCGCCACGGCATGATCTGGATCGGCACCGAATCGGGGCTGGAACGGTTCGACCGCGCCGCCAACACCTTCACCCATTACCGCCACGATCCGGCCGACCCCGCCAGCCTGCGCCACAGCCGCGTCTACAACCTGCTCGAGACCGCCGCCGGCGAACTGTGGATCGGCACCGCCGGCGGCCTGCACCGCATGGAACAAGGGGAAGAAGGGGCGCGCTTCCGCTTCTTCCCGTTCAGCGGCGAGCAGCCGGCGCCGCCGATCGGGGTCGCGCTCGAGGATGGCGACGGCCACCTGTGGGCCAGCACCACCGCCGGCATCACCCGCATCGACCCGGGCAGCGGCCAGACCAAGAGCTACACCGCCAAGGACGGCCTGATCGACGGCTCGTATTTCGTCGGTTCGGGCTGGCGCGGTCGGGATGGCCGCATGCACTTCGGCGGCATGAACGGCATGACCTCGTTCCAGCCGTCCGAGGTGCGCGACAACCCGTTCCCGCCGACCGTGGCGATCACCGACCTGCTGGTGCTGAACCGCTCGCTCGGGGTGCACGACCTGCCGGCGCGCAAGGAGGTGACGCTGTCGCACCGCGACGCCGTGTTCACGCTCGAATTCGCGGCGCTGCACTACGCCGACCCGCGCGGCAACCGCTATGCCTACCGCCTGGACGGCTTCGATCAGGGCTGGGTCGACACCACCGCCGGGCGCCGCTTCGCCACCTACACCAACCTGGATCCGGGCCGCTACGTGTTCCGGGTCCGCGCCAGCAACAAGGATGGCGTGTGGAATCCGGAAGCGGCCACGCTGGCCATCACGATCACGCCGCCGTTCTGGAAGACCTGGTGGTTCCGCACGTTCCTGGGGGCGACCGTGCTGGCGCTGTCGTACCTGGCCTACCGCATGCGCGTGCACGCCCTGGTCGAGCAGACCGACCGGCTCGAGCGCGAGGTCGGCGCCCGCACCGCCGAGCTGCGCCTGCAGAAGGAAGACGTCGAGCGCCAGAAGGAATCGGTCGAGCGCGCCCACCGCGACATCGCGCTGCTGTCCGACATGGGGCGGGTGCTGACCGCCAACCTGGACAGCGAAGCGATCATGGCCACGCTGTACCAGCACGTGGGCGAACTGATGGACGCGCCGGTGTTCGCGGTGGCGCTGCTGCGCCCGGGACGCGGGGTGCTCGAGCTGCCGTTCGTGATGGCCGATGGCCGCCGCGCCGCGCCGGGCGAGCTGGCGCTGGAAGGAGGGCGCCACCTGCTGCTTGCCTGCGCGCTGGAGGGGCGCGAGATCCTGCTGGGCGACGTCGTGGCCGAGCTCGGCGACGGAGATGCCGCCCGGCTTGCAACGCTGCCGGGTCTCGAGCCGCGCCTGCGTCCGGCCTCGCTGCTGTGCGTGCCGGTGACGGTGGGCGAACGGGTGCTGGGCGGGTTGACGGTGCAGAGCCTGGCGCCGTACGCCTATTCCCAGGTGCACCTCGACATGCTGGGCACGCTCGCGGCTTACGTCGGCGTGGCGATCGACAATGCCGGCGCTTACCACCAGCTCAAGGAAACGCAAGCCCAGCTGGCGGCGCACGAGAAGCTGGCCTCGCTCGGTTCGCTGGTGGCGGGCGTGGCGCACGAGCTGAACACGCCGATCGGCAATAGCCTGTTAATGGCGAGCACGCTGCAGGAGCGCACCGGCGCGCTGGCGCGGCGCCTCGAGACGGCCACCCTCAAGCGTTCCGACCTGGAAGGGTATATGGCGGCCTCGATCGAAGCATCCGAACTGATCGCGCGCAGCCTGCACAACGCGGCCGAGCTGGTAAGCAGCTTCCGCCAGGTGTCGGTCGACCAGGCCAGCGACCAGCGCCGCCGCTTCGACCTGGCCCAGGCCTGTCACGAGATCGCCGCGACCATGATGAACACGGTGCGCCGCGCCGGCCACCAGTTGCTGCTGGACGTCCCGCCCGGTATCGTGATGGACGGCTATCCCGGGCCGTTGGGGCAGGTGATCATCAACTTCGTCAACAATGCCATGCTGCACGCCTTCGAGGCGCCGGGCGGCGTCATGACGCTGCAGGCCAGCCGCTTCGACGGTGGGGTAAGCCTGAGCTTCCGCGACGACGGCCGCGGCATCGAGAGCGAGCACCTGGGCCGCATCTTCGATCCGTTCTACACCACGCGCATGGGGCAGGGCGGCACCGGACTGGGACTCAACATCGCCTGGAACATCGTCACCACGCTGCTGGGCGGCACCATCCGGGTCGAGAGCGCGCCCGGCGCCGGCACCGCCTTCGTGCTGGAGCTGCCGCTGGTGGCGCCGGATGCGTAGCGTCACTCGTGAATGAGCCTACACCACAGATCGTGAAAAAAATAGTTCCAGGTAATGCGCTACGGTTGAAATAGCGCGATCTTGACGGTCTAAGTACAGACGCTGTCGCATGATCGCTTACTCCATGACGTATTCGCGTGTCATCCAAATATCGCTATCAGCCATCAGTCGGCCAACTATGATTTAAAATTACCCATCAATTTCAGGCAAATGCCAAATCTTTATTTATTAACGGGATAGAAAGCGCAGAGACCATTTTGGACAGCAGAGAAGCACTGAATCTTGTAGAGGAAATGGTCCAGCGAGGTGAATTAATTCGCGTCAGTTCTGCGGAGCGGACGACAAAGGCCATCATTTTCAAAACTTTAACGGGCCGGAATTTCGCTGTTGAGATTAACGATACCCAATCGCGTAATTATGCTGTACAGGTCAAGCTGGTTTTTGAACGCGCCCCCGGCGGGGTGCAACTCGACTGGCCGTCCGCCGCCTCGAAGTTCGATGGTCAGCTGAACGATCTTCAGTTTCAGAGTAGTGCGTTACAAACAAAAGGTAGCAATCTCGAGCCGGGCAAGCAAATGTCAGTGGTGGTCCGATCTCCACAGTCACTGCAGGATCTGATTGCATGGTATGCCGTCACACACCATGCGCAGATCGCTAACGCAGATAAAATCCGAGCCCATGCTTTAGCGCGTTACATCCTGCCAGCACGGCAACGAGGAGAATCGAGCGTCACAATCCTCGCAAGCAAAATTCACAATGACTTGGGCCTGTCGAAAAACTTTCCGAATGTCGACCAAGCACTTACGGGAAAGATTTTCCTCAAGCAGTGCAATCTGTCGACAGTACAGCGCAGTGGCGCTGCCGGCAGCTCTGCTACGACGTTTACCTATCACTTTGAAAATCAGGCGATTCCCATGCCCCAGAAGTCGACAATTGCCAGCAACCTGATCTTATATGGCCCACCGGGGACCGGCAAGACGTATGCCTCTGCAGCCGAAGCAGTGCGACTGTGTCTCGGGGAGGCGCAGGCGGCACCACTCCTCGTGCCCGAACAGCGCGAAGCGCTGATGCTCTCATATCGCGACCTCGTTGCAGCGGGTCGTATCGACTTTGTAACCTTCCATCAGTCATACTCTTACGAGGACTTCGTGGAAGGACTGCGGCCGACAACGGAAATGGACGACGGTTCGCTGGAGCCAGTGGATGAAACGCGGGACGTATCCACGAGTGGTTTCCGGTTGCGCTGTGAAGATGGCATTTTCAAGCGTATCTGCGAGCGTGCGCGACTAGACCGAGGTAGCGCGAACGAGAAAACTGGACTCGACCGCCAACGTCGAATCTTTAAGGTTTCGCTCGGCCGCAGGGGACAGGAAGAAGACCGTATTTCCGATGGGCTCGACAACAACCTCGTCCATTTGGGTTGGGGTGGCGATATTGACTGGTCTCCTGAAAGCTTCGACAATTTCGATGCAATCAAGCGCGAATGGAACACGAAGAAGGACCCTGGGGCAACTGGTAAGGACTCCAACATCGAAATGATTTTTTCGCTGCGCAGCGACATGCAGGTAGGAGACTATATTGTGCTCTCGGACGGCCGCGATGCCATCCGCGCTGTCGGTAAGGTAACTGGTCACTATTATTACGATGCTTCGGCGTCTTACCACCCTCATCGTCGCGAAGTCGAGTGGCTATGGCAAGATGTTGCCGGCGTGAGGCGTGATGTTTTTTACAAGAAGTTCTTTAGGCAACACGCTATCTACCGCCTGAATCGCGATATTGTCGATTGGGACGGACTTGAAGAAATAGTCTTCGGTAAAACCGCACAGCAGGTAGTCACCACCGCCAGGCCTTACGTGCTGGTCATAGACGAGATCAATCGCGCCAACATTTCTAAGGTGTTCGGTGAGCTAATCACGCTGCTAGAACCTGACAAGCGTCTTGGCGAAACCAATGAAATCAGGGTTCAGCTACCTTATTCTGGTCGATCGTCCTTTGGCGTGCCATCCAATTTGCACATCATCGGCACGATGAACACTGCTGATCGTTCGATTGCCCTCCTTGATACGGCATTGCGGCGGCGCTTTAAGTTTCGCGAACTAATGCCGCAACCATCTCTGCTCAGTCGGGTCGACGGTGTCGATCTGGCAAAAGTGCTGGCGACTTTAAACGAGCGCATTGAATTCCTTTTCGACCGAGAACACCAGATTGGTCATGCGTATTTCATCGGCTGCCAGTCGCGCCAAGATATCGAAGAGGTCATGCGACACAAGGTCATTCCGCTTCTTGCTGAGTATTTTTACGAAGACTGGAACAAGGTAGCCGCCGTGCTCGGCGATGCAAAAGACGGGGAGAACTATCATTCAGGTGGGTTTCTCAAGCGTGAGCGATTGGTATGTCCTCCAGGCATGGGAAGCGATGACGAAGCGCCTATTCGCTTCCGATGGAGTGTGCAGGAGAAATTCGACTTCTCGAAACTAGTAAGTAATGATGCGCCGAACCGTTCTTGAATGGGAATCCATCGGCTATGGCGATGATCCAGCCGATTTAAGCGTCATTCCGTCGCACCTCGCTGACCGGCTTGCAAAAGTCGCTGCCGCGTCTCCACTGGCGGGACGTGGCGGTGGTGGTGTTTTGGAGCACGGCCGCAACGCTCTGCGCGCGCGCGGGATTGTTGGAGTGCTCGTGGCCGAGGGATGTTCGCTCGAAATTCTGCCCAAGATCGATGCAAAAAGTGGCGGTGAAGCCGACCGCATTGTGCAAATCAGGCGCCGCCTAGTCCACATGCTCGCGTTGGCTATCGACATCAAGATTGACGTTGGCAAGGTAGCTCACCTCGATTGGCAGAATGAGACCTTGCTTGAGATACTGATTCGAATTTTTTCCGAAAAGCTGGTCGATGCCTTGCGCCAAGGTATGCCACGTCGTTATGCCGGTCACGAAGAAGACTTGCCATCGATGCGCGGACGACTTGACGTAGTACGGCAGTTCACCAAGTTTGCCGCGGATCCTTCGCGGCTAGCCTGCCGCTATGACGGACTATCAGCCGACATCGCGCTAAACCGCATCATGAAGGCCGCTGTCGAGCGTCTAACCAGGATTTCTCGCTCGATTGCAAACCTGTCGCGTTTGAGGGACCTCTCGCTCGCATTCGCTGATATCGCAACCGAGTCGGTACCGGCACTGAGATGGGGCGATGTCGTTTTGGATCGCACCAACGCACGCTGGCGGGAATTGCTGAACATGGCTAGGCTGCTGTTGGGCAAACGATTCCAGACAACCTCATCTGGAGAAGGAACTGGCTTTTCGCTGCTGTTCGAAATGAACACCCTGTTCGAAGAATACGTCGGGCGCAGCGTGACGCGTGCACTCTCGGGCAGCCATCTAAACGTGGTGCGGCAGGGAGGAAGAATTTATTGCCTGGAAGGTGAGAGTGGGGGCCTTTTCCAGACCAAACCAGACATTCTGATAAAAAACGGTGACACCGTGGTGCAAGTGATCGATACGAAGTGGAAGCGGATTGCACTGCAAGTCGACGACAAGAAACGAGGTGTTTCGCAGTCGGATGTCTACCAGCTGATGGCTTACGGCAGTTTGTATGATTGTCAACGATTGACGCTTTTGTATCCCCATCATGCAGGACTTGGCGAATTTGACGGTATACAGGCGACGCATCGCATCACCAAGTCGGATCGCAGACTAGAAACAGTTACTGTTGATATCTCTACTGCAGTCGGCCTTGCCGAACGGCTGCGCACGCTGATCGACGTTGTGACGGTGGCCAACGCCACCGGCGCCGACCGCGGCTAGATTCGTCGGCCAGACGTAAGAGGAGGCGCTTAACACCGATTCATCGATCACTTTTTTGGAGGTCTTCGAAAGCTTTGGATAGGCGCTTCTAAACCAGGTTGCGCGGTGTGCCGCCGGCCCAGGCCTCGATGTTATCGACCAGCATATCGGCCAGGGTCTGCATCGCACCGGCGCTGGCCCAGGCCACGTGCGGCGTCAGGATAAAGTTCGGCAGGCGCAGGCGCAGCAGCGGATTGTCGGGCGAGGGCGGTTCCTTGCTCAGGACGTCGAAGCCGGCGCCGATGCGGCCGGTGGCCAGCACCTCCGCCAGCGCCGCCTCGTCGACCAGGCCGCCGCGCGCGGTGTTGATCAACAGCGCGCCCGGCTTCATCAGGCCGAGTTCGCGCGCGCCGATCATGTAGCGCGTCTGCTCGCTGAGCGGCAGATGCAGGCTGACCACGTCGGCGTGCCGCAGCAGCTCGTCCAGTTCCAGCTGCGTCACGCCGGCATCGTCGATGCGCGAGCGCGAGGTGGCGCATATCTCCATCCCGAAGGCGCGCCCGAGCGCTGCCACCTTGCGTCCCAGCGCGCCGTAGCCGACGATGCCGAGCCGGCTGCCGGCCAGGTCGCCGATCGGGTGACCGAGCAGGCAAAAGCGGCTGGAGGTTTCCCATTGCCCGGCCTCGACGTCGTGCGCGTAGGCGCGCAGGTTGCGGCGCAGGGCCAGCATCAGGGTCAGGCAGTGCTCCGGCACCGATACCACCGAGTAATCGCGGATGTTGGCCACCGCGATGCCGCGCGCGCGGCAGGCGTCCAAATCGACGTTGTCGGTGCCCGTGGCGGCGACGGCGATCAACTTCAGGTCGGGCAGTTGCTCGAGAGCGGCGGCGCGCAGCGGCACCTTGTTGCTGATCGCGATGGTGGCGCCGGCCAGGCGCTCGACCACCTGGTCTTCGCGGGTGGCGTCATGGTCTTGCCAGGCGTGGGGGAAGGCGGGGGCGCGTACCTCGGCTTGCAGGCTGTCGCGGTCGAGGAAGACGATTCGGTGCATGGTGTCCTTTGTGCCGGGAGCATGATGGAACACCGTATTCTAGAGGACCCGAAGCGGGCGCGCCTCCGGGATAACCCGGAGGCGGATAGGTGGGGCTCGAGCCGGCTGTTATCGAAACGATGATGCGGAAGGTGGCGGCCCTGAGCGGTCGGGGATCAGTTCGCTTAGTTGGTCTTGGCGGTGTGGTCTGCCTTCGCTTCAGCCTTGTCGGCCTTGGCTTCGGCTTTCTTGTCGGCGTGCTTGTGGTCGGCCTTGGCTTTCTTCTCGGCGGCATCGGCCTTCGCTTCGGCGACGTCGGCCTTGGCTTCGGCGTTGGCCTTCTCTACCTTGGCGTCGGCTTTCGCGACTTCCTTGGCGTGCTTGGCATCGGCCTTGGCCACGTCTTTCGCAGCCTTGGCGTCGGCCTTGGCTTCACTGGTGGTTGCCGTGGTGCTGGTGGCGGCTGGGGTCTGGGCAAACACGGAAGTAGCGAACAGGCCGGCGATCAGGGTGGCGACGATTTTGCTCATGGTTTCATTCCTTCACTTTAGTTAAACGAGTTGTTGCCTAGAGGTGCTTCGGGTAACCGGGATATTGTCGGGTTACTGAGCTGATAACGCGACCGCTCGACGGCCAGTTGACGGGTCTTACATCCGCTTACATTTGCGCTTTCGACCACACTCTTTGTTCGCTGCCGTACAGTCCGGCGCGCGGCGCAGGAATACGCTGGGACATCGAGTTCCACACAGGTGCCGCCATGCCAGATGCACTCAAGCTCTATAAATCGAAACGCAACTTCGCCATCACCAGCGAACCGGCCGAGGGCGGGGATCCCGGTGTCGATGCGCTGACCTTCGTCATCCAGAAACACTGGGCCACGCGCCTGCACTACGACTTCCGCCTGGAGCTCGACGGCACCATGAAGAGCTGGGCGGTGCCGAAAGGCCCGAGCTACGATACGCGCGACAAGCGCATGGCGGTGCATGTGGAGGATCATCCGATCTCATACGCCGATTTCGAAGGCACGATTCCGGCCAAGCAATATGGCGCAGGCAAAGTGATCATCTGGGACAAGGGCACCTGGACCCCGCTCGAAGATCCGCACGCCGGCTTCGCCAAGGGCAGCATCAAGTTCGAGATCCACGGCCACAAGATGCGCGGGCGCTGGGCGCTCGTGCGCATGAAGAGCCGCGGCGAAAAGCAGGAGGCGTGGCTCTTGGTCAAGGAGAAGGACGAGTACGCGCGCTCATCGGAAGAATTCTCGGTGGTCGACGAGATGCCGGACAGCGTCAAGAGCCTGCCGATGCCGGCGCCGGCCGAGCGCAAGGTCGAGGCTCTGCGCGAGGAAGAGGAAGAGGAACAGGACTCGGCGCCGAAGCGCGCCGCCGCTAAAAAAGCGCCGGCAAACAAGGCGGCGGCGAAGTCCACGACGAAGTCGGCCGATAAAACTGCCGCCAAGCCGGCGGCAAAAAAGGCCGCCGCAGGAAAGTCGTCCGCCAAGCTGGCCGATACTGTGATGGACAAGGTCGCGCTGCCCGAGAAATTCGCGCCCGAACTGGCCACGCTGGTTGACGCGCCGCCGCCCGACCCCGAGAACTGGGTATTCGAAGTCAAGTTCGACGGCTATCGCATGCTGGCGCGCATCGACAACGGCGAGGTGCGCCTGATCACGCGCAACACCAACGACTGGACCGACCGCCTGTTGTCGCTCAAGCGCGAACTGGAGCGCATGAAGTTGCCGGACGGCTGGTACGACGGCGAGATCGTGGTCCACGACGACACCGGCAAGCCCGATTTCGGCCGCCTGCAACTGGCCTTCGACGAGACCCGCTCCGAAGACATCGTGTTCTTCCTGTTCGACGTGCCTTACTTCGACGGCCACGATCTGCGCGAGATGCCGCTGGTCGACCGCCGCATGCTGCTCGAGCAGGTGCTGGAGAACGCCAAGTCCAAATCCGGGCGCGTGCGTTTTTCGGCCGAGTTCGGGACCAAGCCTGACGAGCTGGTGGTGGCCGCCTGCAAGATCGGCCTGGAAGGCGTGATCGGCAAGCGCCGCGATTCGCGCTACGTGTCGCGCCGCTCGCCCGAGTGGATCAAGCTCAAGTGCGGCCTGCGGCAGGAGTTCGTGATCGGGGGCTTCACCGATCCCAAGGGTTCGCGTACCGGCATCGGTTCGCTGCTGCTGGGAACCTACGACGATGAGGGTGTGCTGCGTTACGCCGGCAACGTCGGTTCCGGCTTCAACCATTCCTCGCTGGCGGCGATCAAGGAGCGGCTCGATGCGATCCTGACCGACGAGAGTCCGTTCCCGCCGCGTGCCGTGCCGGGTCGCAAGCACCACTGGGTCAAGCCGGTGCTGGTGGCCGAAGTCAGCTTTTCGGAATGGACCAGCGCCGGCGCCGTGCGCCATCCGGTGTTCCAGGGCCTGCGCGAGGACAAGCCGGCGAAGGGCATCACGCGCGAGCGGCCGCGCCACGTCGAGGCCGAGTCCGACGAAGCGAAACCGAAGGGGAAGAAAGCCGTGCCGAAATCCAAGCCGCAGGAGGAACCGCAAGAGGCCCCGAGCCGCATGCCGGCCACGATGAAAGTCACCAACGGCGACCGCGTCATCGACGCCGAGACCGGCACCACCAAGCTGGAACTGATCCGCTACTACGCGCTGGTCGGCGAATTGATGATGGAGCACCTGAAGGGTCGTCCGGTCTCGCTGGTACGCGCGCCCGAGGGCGTGGGCAAGGAGCTGTTCTTCCAGAAGCACGCCAACGTGGGCAAGATGCCCGGCGTGCGCAACATGGACCCGGCGCTCGATCCGGATCATCCGCCGATGCTGGAGATTGCGAGCATCGAGGGCATCCTGTCGGCATCGCAATGGAACGTGGTCGAGTTCCACACGCAGAACGCCACCGGCCGCGCCTACGACAAGCCAAACCGCATGGTGTTCGACCTCGACCCGGGCGAAGGCGTCGAGTGGCCGGAGGTGCAGGAAGCGGCGCTGCTGATGCGCACCTTCCTTGAAGAATTGGGCTTGCCCGCGTTCCTGAAGACCAGCGGCGGCAAGGGGCTGCACGTCGTGGTGCCGATCAAAGGCGGGCTGGACTGGGACACGGTGAAGGCGTTCTCGCAGGAGGTGGTACGCCACATGGCCACCACGCTGCCCGACCGCTTCGCCTTCAAGAGCGGCCCGAAGAACCGGGTCGGCAAGATCTTCATCGACTACCTGCGCAACGGGCAGGGCGCGACCACCGTGTGCGCCTGGTCGGCGCGCGTACGCCCGGGCCTGGGCATCTCGGTGCCACTGCGCTGGGGCGAGTTGCAGGGCCTGACGTCGAGCACGCAGTGGAACGTGACCAACGTGCATACCCGGCTGGATGAAGGCAATGCGCCGTGGGATGGCTACAGCAAGGCGGCCAAGACCTTGACTAAAGCAATGAAGACGCTCGGCTTCAAGCCTTGAGCTTGGGCGGGACCCACGCAAAAAAGCCGCCAGACCGGAACTGGCGGTCCGGGATGGCGGCAAAGGGTTTTAGCAGTTAGCTTGGAACTCATTCAAACTTGCGTAGTCTTATCATACGGCGGTGAGTTCCACCGTGTCAGCCTGTGGAGAAGACGGCTCTGGCCCTGCAAAATTGCAGGGTGAAACCAGCTTCGACGAAGCAGGAATTCAACGGTAAAGCTAGCTGTAAATAGTTTTACGTAAGTTTGAAGGAACGGAAACGTTTAATCAATATTGCGGCCCAGCGCCTTGAGCGAAGCGCGCACGCCACGGCCATACGCCGGATCGGCCTTGTCGAAGTGACGCAGCTGGCGCTCGACGATGTCGAGGTCGCACTGGCTCAGCGGGCCGGCCAGGTTGTCGAACAGGTTCTGGCGCGCCTGTTCGTCCATCAGGCGGAACAGGTTGCCGGCCTGGGTATAGTCGTCCTCGGCGCCGCGATAATCAAAGCGACCGGCGTTGCCGTCCAGTTCCAGTTCGCCTTCGCCGTGGCCCATGCCGGTGGCGCCGGCGCCGACCGAGTTCAGCGTGTAGTAGTTGCGCGCCGAGCCGCCGTTGGCGATCGCCATCGTGCCGTCACGCTGCTGGTTGTGGAACGGGCAGCGCGGGGCGTTCACCGGCAGGTGCTGGTGGTTGGTGCCGACGCGGTACAGCTGGGCGTCGTGGTAGGCGAACAGGCGGCCTTGCAGCATCTTGTCCGGCGAGTAGCCCATGCCCGGCACCACGTTGGCCGGCGAGAACGCGGCCTGCTCGACTTCGGCGTGGTAGTTGTCCGGATTGCGGTTCAGTTCCAGCACGCCCACCGGCAGCTTCGGGAAGTCGCCATGCGGCCACACCTTGGTCAGGTCGAACGGGTTCCAGCCGGTACGCTGGCTCCAGTCCGCGAGTTGCCGGGCGCTGGCCACCTGCACCTGCACGTCCCACTGCGGGAAGTCGTTGGCGGCGATGGCGTTGAACAGGTCGCGCTGGGCGTGGTCCGGGTCGGTACCGGCGATGCGGGTGGCTTCGGCCGCGCTCAGGTTCTTGATGCCCTGGCGCGTCTTGAAGTGCCACTTCACGTAGTAGCGCTCGCCCTTGTCGTTGATCAGGCTGTAGGTGTGGCTGCCGAAGCCGTCCATGTGGCGGTAGCCGTCCGGGGTGCCGCGGTCCGAGAACAGGATCGTCACCTGGTGCAGGCTTTCCGGCGCATTGCTCCAGAAGTCGAACATCATGTTGGCCGACTTAAGGTTGGTCTGCGGATCGCGTTTCTGGGTGTGGATGAAGTCCGGGAAGTTGATCGGATCCTTGATGAAGAACACCGGCGTGTTGTTGCCGACCAGGTCCCAGTTGCCTTCCTCGGTATAGAAGCGCAGGGCGAAACCGCGCGGATCGCGCTCGGTGTCGGCCGAGCCCTTTTCACCACCCACGGTCGAGAAGCGCAGGAACACCGGGGTCTTCTTGCCGATCTCGTTGAACAGATTGGCCTTGGTGAAGGCGCGCAGGTCGTGGGTGACGGTGAAGGTGCCGTAGGCGCCCGAGCCCTTGGCGTGCACCACGCGCTCGGGGATGCGCTCGCGATTGAAATGCTGCAGCTTCTCGATCAGGTGGAAGTCCTGCAACAGCAGCGGGCCGCGCGGGCCGGCGCTGAGCGAGTTCTGGTTGTCGGCGACCGGGATGCCGGAAGCGGTGGTCAGGCGGGGATTGCTCATCTGAATCTCCTTCATTTGTGTGTAAAGCTTCAATGAAAGAGATTCTACGGAGCAATGCGTAAAAGGAAAAGTTAATTGATTTTATGGATTCGATAGATTTTGATATATATTTTAAATCAGTCAAATCAGAAATAGCAGGATTTTACAATTAGTAAAATCGAAACCATGCTAGTTCCTCACGACGTTTCGTTCTTGAAAATGCCGCGGATGTTCATGGCCATCAGCGCCAGCTGCAGCGTGATCAATGCCCAGGCGCCGTCGTGCCAGCCCCAGATGATCCACAGGATATTGCTGAGTATGAACATCGTGAACCCGAACACGCGCCGCTTGGCGCGTTTCGAGCCGATCAGGTAAGCGGCGAACAGGGTGACCAGCATCGCCGGCCATTGCAGGAAGTCGATGAGTTCCTCCATCCTCACGCCGCTTTCTTGCGTTGCGCCGGGGCTTTCCTGGCCGCGACGGCCTTGGTGGCCGTTTTCTTCGCCGCCGGCTTGGCTGCCGACTTCGCGGGCGATTTGGCTGCAGACTTGGCCGTCGTGGTCCGGGTCGACTTGGCGGCGTTCGCGTTCAGGCGGCTCGGTGCGCGTGCAGGGGCCTTGCGTGCGCGCGGCGTATGGACTTCGTCGTCGTCGTCATCCTCGTCGTCCGACGGCTTCTTCGACTTGCGTGGTGGCGGATCGTCATCGTCGTCGTCATCGTCTTCCGCCATCGCCGCCAGCGCGGCCTTGGCCGGCTTCTTGCCCAGGCTCGCTTGCAGCAGCGCCACCAGGTCGATGACCTTGCCGGTCGAGCGTTTTTCCTTCTCCGGTTCCGGCTCGGTGATGGTCTTGGTCTGGCGCGCCTTGATCTTTTTCTTGACCATCGCCAGCACGTCTTCGCGGTAGGTGTCGTGGTACTGGCCGGGTTCCCAGTCCTCGCTCATGCCTTCGACCAGCGCCATCGCCATCTTGAGTTCCTTGACGGTGACGGCGGCGGTCTTCGAATTCGGCGACGGGATCTTGAGTTCGTCCGGATCGCGCATCTCGTCCGGGAAGCGCAGGGTGTTGAGGACGATGGTGTCGCCCACGCACACCAGCGCCGCCAGGTGCTGCTTGACGCGGATGACCACGCGCGCGATGCCGATCTTGCCGGCTTCGCGCAGGGTCTCGCGCAGCAGCGCGTAGACCTTGGCGCCGCCCTTGCCGGGCGCGAGGTAGTAGGGCTGGTCGTAGTAGATCAGCGGCACGTCCTCGGCCTGCACAAAAGCCTGGATGTCGATGGTCTGGGTCGCTTCCGGATTGGCGCGGCGCAGGTCTTCGTCCGACAGCACCACGTATTCGCCGCTCTCGTATTCGTAGCCCTTGACGATGTCGTCCCAGGACACTTCCTTGCCGTTGCCCTTGTTGTAGCGCTTGAAGCCGACGGGCGAGAAGTCGCGCCGGTCGAGCATGGTGAGGTCGAGCCCCTTGCTCTCGACCGCGGGATACATATCGACCGGAATATGGACCAGCCCGAAACTGATCGCCCCTTTCCACATGCTGCGCGCCATGGCGTCTCCTCTCTCTCGTCGTTTTACGGGTGCTTCAAGTACGTGTCAGCCTACCGAACCGGTGATCGGCAGGATGATGCCGCTGATGTAGCCCGAGCACACCGGCGAGGCCAGGAACACGTAGGCGGGCGACAGTTCTTCCGGCTGCGCCGGGCGCTTGAAGTCGGTGCTGGCGCCGAATTCCTTGATCTGTTCCGGGGTCTGGTCGGCCGGGTTCAGCGGCGTCCAGACCGGGCCCGGGGCCACGGCGTTGACGCGGATGCCTTGCTCGATCACGCTGGACGCCAGCGACATGGTGAAGGCGTGGATCGCGCCCTTGGTGCTGGAGTAATCGAGCAGCTTTTTCGAGCCCTTCAGGCCGGTGACCGAGCCGGTGTTGATGATCGACGAGCCTTGCTTCAGGTGCGGCAGGGCGGCGCGCGCCATGTGGAAGTAACCGTAGATATTGGTGCGGAAGGTCTCGTCGAGGCGCTCGTCGGTGATGTCGAGCAGCGAGTCGGCGTGTTCCTGGAACGCGGCGTTATTCACCAGCACGTCCAGCTTGCCGAATTCGGCCACCACCCTGGCTACCGCGTCGTTGCAGAAGGCGGCATCCTTGACGTCGCCCGAGATGGTGATGCAGCGCCGGCCTTCGGCCTCGATGCAGCGCTTGGTTTCCTCGGCGTCTTCGTGTTCGTTCAGGTACAGCACGGCGACGTCGGCGCCTTCGCGCGCGAACAACACCGCCACCGCGCGGCCGATGCCCGAGTCGGCGCCGGTGACGATGGTGCTGAATCCTTCCAGCTTGCCGCTGCCCTTGTATTGCTCGGCCATGAATTTGGGTTTCAGTTCCATCTGGGCTTCGATGCCGGGCTTGGCCAGGTGCTGGTCGGGCATCGGCGTTTCCGGCTGCTCGACGCCGGTCTGCACTGCCTGGTCTTCGCCGCCCTGGTCCTGCTGTTCCTGCTTGGCGCCGTCGGCCTGGTCCTGGCGGCTTTGAATGGCTTTTTGCTTGTTTGCCACGCTGTTTGCTGCTTCGTCCTGCTGAGTCATGGTGCTTCTCCCATAAACGTTCATCCGATCTGGGAAGTATTGGACGCGCACGCCAGGGCGACGGTGCGCTTCCACACACAGCAACGACTTTGCCGCAGGCCACTCGCACGCCGGATTTATGGCACACTGCCCGCAAGGGAATAGTGGAGACACCAGGATGCAGCAACAAGAGGGCCCGCGCGAACATACCACCGGCCTGTTCGTCAATCCGGTCGGCCAGCGCCGCACCGACTTCCAGCATGCCTGCGGCGGCCTGTTCGCCCAGCTGCGCGTGGCCGCCGGCGCCGAGCAGGCGGCCAGCCTGCTCGAACGCGAAGCCGCCGACCTCCTGATCCTGGACCTCGAACGCTGCGAGATCGGCCTCGACCTGGCGCCGCTGGGCGCGCTGGTGGCGGCGCGCGCCGCCATCAAGGCGCCGGTGCTGGTGCTGTGCCCGTTCACCAACGCCGGCTGGCTGCCGGCCCTGATGGGCTTTGGTCCCATCGACTACGCGATCGGCCCGCTGCGCGAACAGCAATTGCGCTCGCTGCTCGACGCGCGCCTGCGCGCCGGCTTTGCGCCGCGCCCGGCGCCGACCCCGGGCGAAGACGAACTGCGTGGCCTGCTGGCGCTGCACGGCGCCGGCCAGGAAGCGCTGCAGGACGCCGACGACAGCGAACGCTTCGCCGAGCGCCTGTGCGCGGTGCTGGCCGCCTGGCCCGGCGTGGCGCATGCGGCGCTGTTCCAGCACCGCGACGGCGACCTGCACCTGGAAGCCGAACACGGCTTGCCCGGCCTGCGCCTGGGCGCGTTGCTGAAACCCGGCGCGCGCCTGCTGCAGTCGCCGCTGCGCCATGCCTTCCCCGGCCTGCTTGCGGCGACGACCGACGAGTTCATTCTGCTCGATGCCCCCGCCAAGGCGGGCGAGCCGGAGCTGGCCGAGCGCCTCGACGCCTATGGCGTGCGCAGCGTGATGGGCGTGCCGATTCCGGGCGAGGGGCCGGGCGGGCCGCGCGGTTCGCTGTCGCTGCTGTTCGACCATGCACGGCCGTTCTCGCATGCGCAGCTGAGCGCGCTGGACCATCTGGCGCGCCTGGCCGGCGTCGGCCTGCGCATGGCCGAGGCGGCGCGCGAGAACGAAGCCCTGCTGGCGCGCGTGACGCACCTGGCTACGATTGACGCCCTGACCGACGTCGCCAACCGCCGCCATGGCGAGCAGCTGCTGGAAGCGGAAATCAAGCGCGCGCGCCGCTACCGCCTGCCGCTGGCCCTGATCGCCTTCGACATCGACCGCTTCAGCGCCGTCAACGACAGCTACGGCCACCCGGTGGGCGACATCGCGCTGCGCACGGTGGCCGACACGGCGCGCGCGCTGCTGCGTTCGAGCGACGTGTTGATCCGCTCGGGCGGCGAGGAATTCCAGGTGATCGCGCCGCACACCAGCGCGATCGACGGCCTCAAGATGGCCGAGAAGCTGCGCGCCGCGGTCGAGCAGGTCGAGATTCCCGGCTGCGACCACGTCACCATCAGCCTCGGCGTGGCCCAGCTGGGCGAATCCGAGAGCGGCGATTCGCTGGCGGTGCGGGTGCACGCGGCGCTGGCGCGCGCCAAGCGCGCCGGGCGCAATTGCGTCGAGCTGGCGATGCAGTAGTGGATGTGCTGGCGCATGGCGGCACTGGCGCGGTGCGTTTGATCCGTGCTGGTGCGGTTTTTACCCGCACTGACTGAGTTACCTTCCCCGCGTCGTCTGACGCAGCGCTGGCATGCATCGTGCTATTTCGATAAGCATGCGTGATAGCCTCGATTCCGATACCACCATCGCACTGCCGCCGCCCTGGCAGGCCAGCCTGCGCCTGGGCTTCGCGCGCGACGGCAGCGTCACGCGCCTGACCCGGCGCGCCCATTGCGGCCCGCTGCGGGTGCAGAAGGCGCTGTATCCGGAAGGCCCGGGCGTGTGCCACGTGATCGTGGTGCATCCGCCCGGCGGCGTGGTCGGCGGCGACCAACTGGAGGTCGACCTCGACGCCGGCGCCGGTTGCCATGTGCTGGTCACCAGCCCCGGCGCCGGCAAGTGGTACCGCGCCAACGGCCGCACGTCGCGTCAAGCGGTGCGCCTGCGCGCCGCGGCCGGCGCCGCGCTCGAGTGGCTGCCGCAGGAAACCATCTTCTACGACGCCGCCCGCGTCGACCTGGAGCACGAGGTCGAACTGGCGCCGGACGCCGTCTACCTCGGCAGCGAGATCCTGTGCTTCGGCCGGCGCGCCGCCGGCGAAAGCTTCACCGCCGGACGCATCACCCAACGCACCCGCATCCGCCAGGGTGGGCGCATGCTGTGGTGGGAGCAGGGCGCGCTGACGCCGCAGGGCCTGGCCAGTCCGCTCGGCCTGAACGGGCGCACGGTGTGCGCCACCTTCCTCGCGGTTGGCAAGGCGGTGCCGGCGGCGCTGCAGGCCAGCCTGCGCGCGGCCGATCCGCAGCTGGGCGTGAGCCAGGTGAAATCGGTCTTCGTGGCGCGCCACCTGGGCGATGACGCCGAGGCGGCGCGCGCGGCGATGCTGCGCGTGTGGCAGGCGCTGCGCCCGCACCTGCTGGGGCGCCCGGCCTGCGTGCCGCGCATCTGGAACACCTGACGGAGCCGCCATGGACCTGACCCCGCGCGAAAAGGACAAGCTCCTGATCTTCACCGCCGCGCTGCTGGCCGAACGGCGGCGTGCGCGCGGCCTCAAGCTCAACTACCCGGAAGCGGTGGCATTGATCAGCGCCGCGATCATGGAAGGCGCGCGCGACGGCCGCAGCGTGGCCGACTTGATGAGCGAGGGCGCCGCCATCCTGACGCGCGCCGACGTGATGGAGGGCGTGCCCGAGATGATCCCCGAGATCCAGGTCGAAGCGACTTTCCCGGACGGCAGCAAGCTGGTGACCGTCCATCATCCGATTCCCTGAATGGAGCACAAGATGATCCCGGGCGAATACTTTCTCGAAGACGGCGACATCGCGCTCAACGTCGGGCGTCCTACCCTGAGCGTGACGGTGGCGAACAGCGGCGACCGGCCGATCCAGGTCGGCTCGCACTATCATTTCTACGAGGTCAACGACGCGCTGCAGTTCGAGCGCGAATCAACGCGCGGCATGCGCCTGAACATCGCGGCCGGCACCGCCGTGCGCTTCGAACCGGGCCAGCGCCGCACGGTGGAACTGGTCGAACTGGCCGGCGCGCGCGTCGTGGTCGGGTTCCAGGGACGGGTGATGGGGCCGCTGGCGCCCGAGGGAGACGCCTGATGGCCGCCATCATGCGCCAGGCCTATGCCGATATGTACGGTCCCACGGTCGGCGACCGCATCCGCCTGGCCGACACCGGGCTCGTGATCGAGATCGAGCGCGACTATGCGATCTACGGCGAAGAAGTGAAGTTCGGCGGCGGCAAGGTGATCCGCGACGGCATGGGCCAATCGCAGCTGCCGCGCGCCGGCGTGATGGATACCGTGATCACCAACGCCGTGATCCTCGACCACTGGGGCATCGTCAAGGCCGACATCGGCATCAAGGATGGCCTGATCGCGGCCATCGGCAAGGCCGGCAACCCCGACATCCAGCCCGGCGTGACGATCCCGATCGGCGCCGCCACCGAGATCATCGCCGGCGAAGGCTTGATCGTCACCGCCGGCGGCGTCGACAGCCACATCCACTTCATCTGCCCGCAGCAGATCGAGGAAGCCTTGATGTCGGGCGTGACCACCATGCTGGGCGGCGGCACCGGCCCCGCGGTCGGCACCGCCGCCACCACCTGCACGCCGGGCGCCTGGCACATCCATGCCATGCTGCAGGCGGCCGACGCCTTTCCGATGAACCTGGGCTTTATGGGCAAGGGCAACGCCAGCCAGCCGCGCGCGCTGGAAGAGCAGGTCGAAGCCGGCGCCATCGGCCTCAAGCTGCACGAGGACTGGGGCAGCACCCCGAGCGCGATCGACTGCTGCCTGGCGGTGGCCGAGCGCATGGACGTGCAGGTGGCGCTGCATTCGGACACGCTCAACGAGGCCGGCTTCCTCGAGTCGACCGTGGCCGCGTTCAAGGGCCGCACCATCCACACCTTCCACACCGAAGGCGCGGGCGGCGGCCATGCGCCCGACATCATCGCCGCCGTCGGCCTGCCCAACGTGCTGCCGTCGTCCACCAATCCGACCCGCCCGTTCACCGTCAACACGCTCGACGAACACCTCGACATGCTGATGGTGTGCCACCACCTCGACCCGGCCATCGCCGAGGACGTGGCATTCGCCGAATCGCGCATCCGGCGCGAGACCATCGCCGCCGAAGACATCCTGCACGACCTGGGCGCGATCTCGATGATGTCGTCCGACTCGCAGGCGATGGGCCGCGTGGGCGAAACCATCCTGCGCACCTGGCAGACCGCGCACAAGATGAAGCTCCAGCGCGGGCCGCTGGAGGGCGACTCCAGCCGCAACGACAACCTGCGCGTCAAACGCTATGTGGCCAAGTACACGATCAACCCGGCCATCACGCACGGCATCGCGCACGCGGTCGGCTCGATCGAGCCGGGCAAGATCGCCGACATCGTGCTGTGGCGCCCAGGCTTTTTCGGCGTCAAGCCGTCGATGATCCTGAAGGGCGGCATGATCGCAGCCAGCCTGATGGGCGACCCGAACGCTTCGATCCCGACGCCGCAGCCGGTGCACTACCGGCCCATGTTCGGCGCCTTCGGTGGCGGCTTGCGCAAGTCGTTCACGTTTGTTTCGCAGAGTGCTTTCGATACCGGCATCGGGCGCGAGCTGGGCTTGCTGAAAACCGTGATGCCGGTGCGCGGCACGCGCGGCCTGCGCAAGCGCGACATGATCCACAACGCCGCCTTGCCGCACATGGAAGTCGATCCTGAAACCTACGAAGTGCGGGCCGACGGCCGCCTGCTGGTGTGCGAAGCGGCCGCCGTGCTGCCGCTGGCGCAGTGTTATTTTCTGTTCTAGAGGAGCCGCGCATGCTGTCGCTGCATACCAAAATCACGAGCGCGGACACGGTCCATGATCGCCTGCGGCTGCCGTTCGACGCGCGCGAGCGCTGCCGCCAGCGCGTGCGGCTGGAGTCGGGCGAGGAGGCGGCGCTGTTCGTGGTGCGCGGCACGGTGCTGCGCGACGGCGAACTGTTGACGGGCGACGACGGGCGTGTGGTGCGCATCGTCGCCGCGCCGGAGCCGACCTACGTGGTGCGCTGCACGGACGCCGTGCTGCTGGCGCGCTGCGCCTTCCACCTCGGGAACCGGCATACCCGGACCCAGGTGGGCGACGGCTGGCTGCGCATCCGCGTCGATCCGGTGCTCAAGGACATGCTGGAGGGACTCGGCGGCGTTGTCGACGAGGAGCTGGCGCCGTTCGAGCCGGAGTCAGGCGCCTATGGCGGTGGACATGGCCATGGTCACGAGCATGGGGCGGGAGGCTTGCTGGCGCCGGTGCCGCTGCGGCAGAAGATCCACCGGCCATCGGATCCGTCGAATACATGAACGCCGCCGCGCTGCTGCACCTGCTGCAATTCGCCAGCCCGGCGCTGCCGATCGGCGGCTACAGCTATTCGCAGGGCCTGGAGACGGCGCTGGAAGCGGGGCTGGTGCACGACGCCGCCAGCGCCCACGCCTGGATTGCGCGCTGCCTGGACGAAGTCGTGGCGCGCTGGGAAGCGCCGCTGCTGTGGCGCCTGATGGCGGCGCTCGCGGCGCGCGACGGCGCGGCGGTGGCCGAGCTGGGCGAACGCTTCCTGGCCTCGCGCGACACGGCCGAACTGCGCGCCGAGAGCGTGCAGATGGGTTATTCGCTGGCGCGGCTGGTGGCCGAACTCGGCATAACCGACACGGCGGCGCTGGACGGCGAGGTGACGCTGCCGCTGGCCTACGCCTGCGCGGTCGACGGCCTCGACATCCCGCACGAGGAAGCGCTACTGGCGTCGATCTTCGCCTGGACCGAGAATCAGGTGCTGGTGTGCGTGAAGTCGGTGCCGCTGGGGCAGGTGGCCGGGCAGCGCCTGCTGCTGGCGCTGCGGCCGGCGATCGAGGCAGCGGCATCGATAGCGCGTACCTTGCCCGATGAGGGCATGTCGAATTGGGCGCCGGGTCTGTCGATGCTGTCGATGCGGCACGAGGTGCAGCACGGGCGGCTGTACCGTTCGTAACCAAGCAACCGAGGATCACGAGATGACTGCAGCTTCCAACCCACGGCCATCCAACCCGCTGCGCGTGGGCATCGGTGGGCCGGTCGGCTCGGGCAAGACCGCGCTGTGCGAGATGCTGTGCCGGCGCATGCGCGAGCAGTACGACATGGCGGTGATCACCAACGACATCTATACGCGCGAGGACATGGAGATTTTGCTGCGCGCCGGCGCCTTGCCGCCCGAGCGGCTGATGGGCGTCGAGACCGGCGGCTGTCCGCACACGGCGATCCGCGAGGACGCCTCGATCAACCTGGAAGCGATCGCGCGGCTGCAGGCCGAGTTCCCGGCGCTGCAATTGGTGCTGGTGGAGTCGGGCGGCGACAACCTGGCGGCGACCTTCAGCCCGGAATTGTCGGACCTGACGCTGTACGTGATCGACGTGGCCGGCGGCGAGAAGATCCCGAGGAAGGGCGGGCCAGGCATCACGCGCTCGGACCTCCTGATCATCAACAAGACCGACCTGGCGCCGCACGTCGGCGCCGACCTCGGGATCATGGCCGAGGATGCGCGCCGCCAGCGCGGCGCGCGGCCGTTCGTGTTCACCAACCTGCGCACTGGCGAAGGCGTGGACCGGGTGGTGGCGTTCGTGCGCGAACAGGGTTTGCTGGACCATTGACGGAAATGCGCTGTGGCGCAAGGAGAACGAGGGATGACGAAGAAGATGACGATGATGCGCCGGGCAGCCGTGGCGACAGGCGTGTTGGCGATGGCGCTGCCGGCCGCCGCCCATCCGGGCCACGGCGCCGACAGCGGCTTCGTGAACGGCCTGCTGCATCCGGTGACGGGCGTCGATCACCTGCTGGCGCTGCTCGCCGTCGGCCTGTGGAGCCGCCAGCAGCGTCACGGCGTGGTGCTGGCGCCGACCTTCCTGGTCCTGATGGCGCTGGGCGCGGCGAGCGCCGGCAGCCGGATCGTCGTGCCGGCGCTCGAGCTGTCGATCGCCGCTTCAGTGTTGCTGCTGGGCGTGCTGGCGGCCTGCGCGCCGGCGCTGCAGCGGCGCGTGCCGCCGGAACTGGCAGTAATCACGGTCGGTGCCTGCGCCTTCTTGCACGGCCTGGCGCACGGCAACGAGTTGAGTGGCGAGTTGGGCGGCATGAGCAGCGGCGCCGGCTTCATCCTGGCCAGCGCGCTGGTGATGCTGGCCGGTGCAATGCCGGTCGAGCGTCTGCGCCGCGCGCTGGGCGCGGCGATCGGCGCGGCCGGCGTGTGGCTGGTGGCGCTGGCGGCGTGAGAAGCTGCTGGCCGGACGGGCCTGGCGGGCCGGCGGGACGGTAAATATGCTACGCTAGCGGCCTTTCCAATCCGGCAATCCAGCCAGACATACCGATGCTTCAGTGGTTGCGGCAATACCGCCGCGCCGCGCTGCCGGGCGACATCAGCGCCGGCATCGTGGTCGCGATGATGATGATCCCGCAGGGCATGGCCTACGCCCTGGTGGCCGGCCTGCCGCCGGTGGTTGGCATCTACGCCAGCATCTTTCCGCCGCTGCTGTACGCGCTGTTCGGCACCAGCTCGACCCAGTCGGTGGGGCCGATGGCGATCATTTCCCTGATGACGGCGTCGACCCTGGCGCCGCTGGCCGCACCGGGCAGCGCCCTGTACGGCGTGCTGGCGGCCCAGCTGGCGCTGCTGTCGGGCGTGGTGCTGCTGGTGTGCGGCCTGCTGCGCATCGGCTTTCTCGCCAATTTCTTTTCGCGCCCGGTGATGAGCGGCTTCACCATTGGCTCGGCGCTGGTGATCGCCTGGGGCCAGCTGCGGCCCCTGGTCGGCGGCGCGCCGACCGCGCCGCACCTGCCCAGTGCATTGCTCGGCCTTGGCTCGCTGGCACTGCTGGTGGCGGCGCGCCAGTACCTGGCGCCACTGCTGCGCGCGCTGCGCGTCAAGCCGGTGGCGGCCGACATCGGCGCCAAGCTGGCCCCGATGTTCGTGGTGCTGGGCGCGACCGCGCTGGTGCCGCTGCTTGGCCTGGCCGGGCGCGGCGTGGCGATCACCGGCGCGGTGCCGTCCGGACTGCCGGGACTGAACCTGGCGACGTCGGCCGATCACTGGCAGGCGCTGCTGCAGCCGGCGCTGCTGATCGGCTTCATGGTATTCCTGATCAGCATGTCCGGCGCGCAGGCGCTGGCGCTCAAGCGCGGCGGCGAGAAGCTGGCCAGCAACAGCGAACTGGTGGGGCTGGGCGCGGCGAATATCGGCAGCGCGCTCTCTGGCGGCTTCCCGGTCACCGGCAGCATCTCGCGTTCGGCGGTGAATTTCGCGGCCGGCGCCAACACCCAGCTGGCCAGCATCATCACCGCCGGCCTGCTGGCGCTGGCGCTGGTGGCGCCGACCGGCTGGCTGGCGCTGCTGCCGCTGCCGACCCTGGCGGCGACCATCATCGTCGCCGTGCTCGGCATGCTCGACCTGTCCACGCTGCGCACAGCCTGGCGTTACGACCGCGCCGACGCGGCGGCGCTGCTGGCCACCGCCGGCGGCGTGCTGGCGCTGGGCGTGGAGGCGGGCGTGGTGGTCGGGGTGGCGCTGTCGATGGGCGCGCTGATCTGGCGCGCCAGCCGGCCGCACATCGCGGTGCTGGGCCGCATCCACGGCACCGAGCATTTCCGCAACATCGACCGCTATTCGGCCGAGACTACGCCGGGCCTGCTCATGATGCGGGTCGATGCGGGTCTGTTTTTCGGCAACGTGGAAGCGGTCAACGAACGCATCGACGAAGAATTGCTCGACCACGCGGGCACGCGCCACCTGGTGCTGGTGCTGTCGGCGGTGAACGCGATCGATACCTCGGCTCTGTTCGGGCTGGGCGAACTGAACGCCTCGCTGCGCCAGCGCGGCGTGGTGCTGCACCTGGCCGAAGTGAAAGGGCCGGTGATGGACCGCCTGAAGGACAGCGACCTGCTGCAGGCGCTGAGCGGACAGGTGTTCCTGAGCGCGGCGATGGCATGGGACCGGCTGGCGGGTTCGGCGGCTGCAGGGACGCCTGCCGCAGGGACGCCTGCCGCAGGATCGCCTGCCGCAGGAACGCCCGTTGCAGGCGGTAGCCCTGAGCAAGCCGTATAAGCACGCGGCATAAGCGTGCCTGATCAGCAATCTTTTTATTGACTGAAAGTTACCGTTCTACTACGATCTTTCGGCGCGGCATTGTAACGACAATGCCTGCATCCGCACCGGGGCCGATCACGTCGAGGTAGACCATGTCCTGCCAGCGCCGCACCCGTCCACTCCTGCTGCGCCGCAGCTGCGCCGCCTTGCTGCTGGCCAGCTGGGCCGGCGCCGTCCCGGGCGCCGACGTCAAGTTCGGCGGCCGCATCACCTACGGCGAAGTGATCCGGGTCCAGGATCGCGATCCCGACCTGCTGACGGGCGTGAACGCGTCCACCATCGGCCTGGCCGGGTTCGGCAGCGGTGGCAACGCCGACGACGCCAATACGAATTACGCCCGCTGGGACGCGGCGTCGCGCGCCGTGAAAGGCTTGTTCGAACTGAGCGCGAGCGAGGGACCGTGGTCGGCGGCGCTGCGGGTCAAGGCCTGGCGCGACCTCGGTCTGCTGCACGACGAGCGGCCATGGGGCAATGTCGTCAACGGCTACGCAGCGGGCGCGCCACTGAGCGACGCCGGCGCGGCGCGACGGACGCGCTTCGACGGCGTCGCCCTGGCCGAGGCCTGGGTGCAGCGTACCTGGCGTATCAATGACGTCGCGCTGCTGGCGCGCGTCGGCCAGCAGTCGCTGGAGTGGGGCGGCCGCACGCTGCACCAGGGTGGACTGGAAGCGCTCAATCCGCGCGACCTGCCGGGGCTGCGGCGCGCGGGGACGGTACCGCCCGAGACGCTGGTGCCGCGGCCGATGCTGTTCGGCCGCATCGAAGCCATGCCGGGGCTGGCGCTGGAAGCGTATTACCAGACCAGCTTCCGGCCCACCGCGCTCGACCTGTGCGGATCACTGTGGTCGATGAGCGACTACCTGGCGGACGGCTGCGACCAGGTCATGAGCGGGCCGCCGATGGTGAGCGACCGCGCCCGCGTCCAGCTGGGCGCGTTCCAGAAGCGACTGCCGACGCCGCAGCCGCAGACCCACGAATTCGGCGTCGGCGCCACCTGGCGCGTCAAGGCGCTCGACCTCGACCTGGGCCTGTACCACGCGCGCTATAACGCGCGCGCCGCGCTGCCGTCGCTGCGCCGCAGTACCCGTGCCGGCGGACCAGCCTTGATCCCCGGCGATCCCGATGGCCGCAACATGGCCTATTTCACCGAGTACCCGGAAGGCTTGCGCATCAGCGCCGCGACGTTCTCGCGCAAGCGGGGACCGACCACGATCTACGGCGAGGTGTCGTACCGGCCGCAGACGCCATTCATGCTGGCGCCGGGCGACGTGCTGCCGCCGTTTTTGAGCGCCACTGCGCCGGCGCTGCTGCGCGCACGCGCCAATGCCGTGCCGCCGGGCGGGATCTTCCACGGCTACGACCTGTACGCGATGTGGCAGGCGCAACTCGGCGCACGTCACGAATGGACCCTGCGCGGCGTGCCGCTGGCGGAGACGATCGAGGCGGTGGGCAAGCACGTGCGCGACCTGCCTGATCCGGCGCTGCTGCGCTACGGGCGGGCCGACATCTTCGGCGTGGGGCCGGTGGGGAGCATCTGCAATATCACCACAGGCAACGCGGCGCGCCAGTGCAGCCTGCGCGGCTACAACACGCCGCGCTCATGGGGATACCGGGTGCGGCTGGATGCACGGCTGCCGGCGCTGGCGCCGCAGTTGACCGGCAGCGCGAGCCTGCTGTTCGTGCATGACGTGAAGGGCTGGTCGGGCGACTTCCTGCTCAACGAGGGACGCAAGTCGGTGGCGCTGGCGCTGCGCTTCGAGTACCGCCAGCGCTATCTGGCCGAATTCGGGTACAACCCGTCATGGGGCGGGGAGTACCACCCGGCGGCGGACCGGGATACGGCGTCGCTGGCGCTGGGGGTGCGGTTCTAGCGCGGCGCGGCGGGTGTCGCAGGCGGCGCTCGGCGCGCCGGTAGTACAAGCGCGTGGCCGAGCGGGTCGATCCTGCGGACGGCGTCTGCCGTCGTGCCGGATCACCCGTGGCGTCAGGCGCGCTTGCGGCGCGGCTCGTCGCTGTCGCGCGGTGCCAGCGTGATCGGGGCGGCGTCTTCCGGATGCAGCGCCTGCACGTCCTTGTAGACGGCGCGGATCGCGTCCATGTCGCGCTCGATGTCGCCGCTCAGCGTGAGGCTGTCCACCACGCGCAGCTCTTTCTTGCCATAGTCAAAGCTGACCAGCAGCAGCGGCACGTTGGCGGTTTGCGCCAGGTGGTAGAAGCCGCTCTTCCAGTGCGGGCGGTAGCCGCGCGTGCCCTCGGGCGTGATCGCAACCCAGCACCATTTCTCGGCCAGCATGTTCTGGGCGATCTGGCGCGTGGCGCCCATCGGCGCGCTGCGGTCGATGGCGATACCGCCCCAGTAGCGCATGATGCGGCCCATCAGGCCGCGGAACAACGAATCCTTGGCAAGCCAGCGGAAGTCGAGATCGAGCGCCCACTTGGCGACCAGGCCGATCGGGAAGTCCCAGTTCGAGGTGTGCGGATACACGACCACGATGCCATGCGGTCCCGGCAGCGGTTTGTAGTGCAGCTTCCAGCCGACCAGGCGCAAGGCGCGCAACGCCAGACGCTGGCGCAGGGTGGGCAGCTCTGACGCTTGCACCAGGTAATTGCTCATCGAGTCTCCGGGGCAGCGCGATGCCATCTCGTCAGGATTGAAGGCATTTGCGCTGTAGAAAAAGAAGCGGGCAATTCTAGCGGCATGCACCGGGGCGGACAAGCAAAAAAACTGGCGGGGGACGGGTGCTGTGGTTATGATGCCGCTGTCTGAAAGATAATGTAGAGCAACCGTCATGACAATTGACATCACGATTTACCACAATCCGCGCTGCGGCACCTCGCGCAACACCCTGGCCGCGATCCGCGAAGCGGGCCACGAACCGCAGGTGGTCGACTACCTGGCCAATCCGCCGTCGCGCGAGGCGCTGCAGAAAATGATTCTTGACGCCGGCCTGAGCGTACGCGACGCGGTGCGCAGCAAGGAAGCGCGCTTCGTCGAACTGCAGCTGGACCGTCCCGAAGTCGACGACGCCGCCTTGCTCGATGCGATGGTGGCCAACCCGATCCTGATCAATCGCCCATTCGTGGTGACGCCGAAAGGCGTGCGTCTGTGCCGCCCGTTCGAGCGCGTGCAGGAAATCCTGTGAAGTAAGCCTGTTGACAAGCCTGTAAAGAAGCCCCGTCAGCAAGCTTACACGTGAGCTTTTAAGCAAGCTGTCGAACAAGACTTGAGCAAGCTCGCGAGCAAGCCTTTCAGCGCGCCTGCAAGCAACCCTACAGCGCCGGAAGCGGCAGCGCACCGATATCGGGCCTGCCCGCGGATTGATCCGCCGATTTGCCGGCCGGACCGCCCCCATTGCCGCCCTTGCTGGCCGGCGCCGGCCCCTCGGCCGGCAAGCCCCTGCCGATCGCCGGCGAGCCCGGCCGCAGGCGGAAGTCGGGCGTCCCGCCCGCGCTGTACTCGACGAACTGCGGCGGCGCGCTGACGCTGCCGCTGTGCTCACGCCCCTCGGCCAGCTTCCAGTCGCCTTCGTCGTTGTCGTACACCAGGTTGTTGCGGAAGCTGTTGTGGCGCCCGGTGGCGCCCTGTTCCAGGATGCCGTGGCGGTTGTCGTAGACGATGTTGTTGCTGACGTGGGTGTGGTCGTTCGGCCCCTTGCCGTGATAGAAGTCGCCGCCGCCGACCACGATGCCGCTGCCGGACGCGGCCACGGTATTGCCGCGGATCGTCACGTGGCTGGCGTCGTGCCACAGGTGGATGCCGGCGCCGGAGATGCGGTACACGACATTGTTGCGCACGTTGGCGGTGGTGCTGACGTAGATACCGTGCATGAAGCGGCAGCCGGGCGGGCCGATGTCGTGCACGCGGTTGCCGCTGACCGTGGCGTCGACGCCCTTGTAGTAGCTGTCCACGCCGATCCCGGCGCCGCCCTTCGGTTCGCACGGCACGTCGGTGCCGATGTGGTGGATGTGGTTGTCGTGGATGCCGTTGTGCGAGCCGCCGCTGTAGATGCCGCTGACCCATTTCATGCCGCTCTGGTACTGGGTGCCGTCGATCTCGAAGCCGATGATGTCGAGGTAGTTGGCGCGGTTGTCCCAGGCCGCGCCCTGGCGCGCGTCGAGCGGCGGCACGATGCGTGCGCCCCAGCGTTCGGTGCTCTGGAAGATGATGCGTGCCTCCGCGGTGCCATTGGTGGCGGTGCGCACGCCGCCCGAATACATGCCGGGCGCGACGTGCACCGTGGTGCCGGGCGTGACCACCTGGGCCGCGCGCATCAGGGTGCGGAACGGTTCGGCGCGGGTGCCGGGATTGCTGTCCGAGCCGCCGGGCGCGACGTACAGGTGGGTGCGCACCAGCTCGGCCACCACCAGCCGCTCGTTGCCGCCGTCGCGCAGGCGGCAGCCGGCCAGCGCGGTAGCGGCCAATACGGCCAACACGGCCAGCATCCAGAGCAGCAGCAAGCGTGCGAGAGACGGAATACGGACCATCGTTTCCTCGTCGTAGGTGGCAGTGACGATTCAGTGTGGCCGTCCACAAGCGGGCCGGACACCGGTTGGCTCAATATCGTCCTTGAGCGTGCTCAAGGTGGACGAGGCGATCCTGACGGCAAGCGAGCACAAGAGCAATTAGATGACGCGCCGCGTGCACTCGTATTCGCGCCGAGCCTGGCTGCGGCCAGCCCTGATTTCAGCTGACAACGCCTGACAAAACCGTCTGGTTGCTCTGACTGCAACCGCCGAGTACACTCCGCTGTATTGACCGTCTGCTATTGCCTGGATACAGGCTTTCGCAACAACGAGCCAGCACTCCACAACGACGGCTCGTCCGACACCGGACCAAGGAATCCAGCGCATGCATAGCGAGTTCATCACTTGTGTTCCCTACCTTCACACGGAACGGCTCACGCTTCGCGAATATCGACGCGCGGACTTCGATGTATTCGCAGCGCATCTGGCCGACCCGGTAAGCGCGGCCCATCTGGTCCAGTCCGACCGCCAGGGTGCCTGGCGCATCTTTTGTTACCAGGCAGGACTATGGCTGATCCACGGCGCCGGCTGGTGGGCGGTCGAGGAACAGGCGACCGGTCAACTCGTCGGGTGTGTCGGCGCCTTCTTTCGCGAGGAATTCCCTGTGATGGAGCTTGGCTGGAATACCTATCGTCCCTTCTGGGGCCAGGGATTCGCGAACGAAGCGGCAGCCGCAGCCTTGCATCATGCGCTCGAGATCCGGCGCGAACCAGCAGTTCGGGCGCTCATCGCTCCAGGCAACGAATCATCGCTGCGCGTTGCCGGGCGGCTTGGCCTGACTTATGAAGCGGACACCGAGGTGTACGGCAAGGCGGTCGGCATCTATCAACGATCGCGCAGCGTCGACCGGCAGCCGGTGCGGACGCAAGACTGACCTATCCCGGGAAGGTCTCCCGCGTGAGCCCGGCTGCGGCGGGATCACTGCCCTTGTGCGGGCGTGACGACCACCGGCATATAGGTCTCCAGGAACTCGGCCGGCATGCGCCGTGGCCGGCCGCTGCTGATCTCGATGCAGACCAGGTCCCAGCGTCCGCGCAGGACGGTGACGCCGTCGCTGTCGCGCACCAGCTGGAAGCAGCGCGCCATCGACAGCTTGCCGTCGCCGCCCACCAGCCAGGTGGCCAGGCTGAGCGGTTCGCCGGGCAGCGTCGGCAGCAGGTAGTCGTACGCGCCGCGCCGGATCGCCATCGCGCGGTCGAGACGCCGGTAGTCGTCCAGCGACAGGCCGAGCTGTTCCGAGTGGGCCCAGCCGGCCTGCTCGCACCAGCGCACATAGACCGCGTTGTTGGTGTGATTCAGGCCATCGATGTCGCCGGCGGCCGGCGTGACCGGCAGGACGAACGGTTGCGGATAATCCCAGTCCAATGTTGTTCCTCGTGGGGCGCGGCGTGGCCGCGAACCGGGGCATTGTACGGCAGCCGCATCCATGGCGTGCGTCGCGTGCGCAGCCGCCGCGCTGGCGCCAGTGCTAATGCTGGTGCTGGTGCTGCTGCGGCGGCCAGTCGAGTTCGACCAGCACCGCCTGGTGCGCCGATCCCTGCTCGCTGGCGTCGACCCGCATGCGCCGCACCCGGCCGGCGAGATCGGCGCTGGCGAACACGTAGTCGAAGGTGAATGGCGGCGCGGCGTCCGGCCGCAGGTCGTGCAGGCCGACCGTCGGCGCGTGACGGCGGCCGGGCTGCACCACGTGCCAGCAGTCGCGCCAGGACGGGGTATCGTCGCCGAACGGCGCCAGCAGGCGCCCGTGCTCGGGCGAACCGGGCAGCATGTTGAAGTCGCCGGCCAGCAGCGCCGGCGCGGCGCGCGGCACCGCGGCGAACGGGCCGTCCCCACCCGGGCGCGCACGCACGGCGTGGGCACGCCCTTCGCGCTGCAGTTCGCGCAGCCGTTCCACCTGCGCCAGCCGCTGCTGGTACGAAAAATATTCCAGGTGCGCGCTGATCACGCGCAGCAAACCGCCCGGCGTGGCCAGCGTGACTTCGAGCGCCATGCGCGGCATGCTCGGCACGGCGGGATCGAATGGCCACGGCAGCGAGTGGCGCAATACCTGCAGCACCGGATGGCGCGACAGGATCATGCTGCCGATGCGCCGGCGCGGGCCGTCGGCCGCGCCGGGGCGGTCGGCATCGGCGGCCAGGTCGCAGGCGATGGCGCTGACTGCCGCATGCCCCGGCATGCATGCGCGCAGCGCCGCGAACTGATCTTCGCCGCCGGGGTCGAAACCGGAAGCGACTTCTTGCAGGCAGACGACGTCGTGGCGCGCTAAGCGGTCGAGACAGGCGACCACGCGGCCGAGATCGGGTTTGCCGTCCGGACTGCGGCCGGACTGGATATTCCAGGTAATGAGCTTGAACATGGGTGTCCTTTCCGATGACTGGCAAGGCTAGCGCCGCCACGCCGCGCGCAGGCTGATGCAGCGCAGGCGTGCGCCAATGTCGAGCCGATGCCGGATCGACGCCTTTGGTCGGCAATAAAGGAGAGAAATTGTTCACTATGATCTTGCTGCTGTACCTGCAGCAGTACCGCGACGTGACGCTCGAGAGCAGCAGCCTGCGCGGCGAGTTCGACAGCAAGACGGCGTGCGAGGCGGCCGCCGTGCGCCTGCGCGGACCGCTGCCGACGCCCGATGGCTACGCCGCAGCCTGGCACGACGTGCTGTGCGTGCCGATCGCGCGCGACGTCGCGGTCAACGACGGCAAGCCGGTCGACCTGGGCAAGCTGTTGGAAGGGCGGCCGCCGACGGTGTGCGAGGCGACCGGCGCCTGGCGCCGCGTGGTGGAGTTGTGCGGCCCGCATCGGTCGGATGGACCGGGCGGGACAGCCGATCCGACCCGTGATGGCGATGTCGGGAAGCGCGGTTTGCGCTAATCGTGCTAGTCGCGTTTGAACGCGGCCTGGGCCGGGCATTCGATCAGGCCGGCCGCGCCTGCGCCGCCCAAGCGGTCGAAGTTGACGATGCCGCCGCCCTCGGCCAGGTTGCCGATGCCTGGGCGAACGTGGCCCCCGGTGCGGCAATAGATGCGGTTACCGCGACGGAAGCGGTAAATGGTGACGCCATCGGGCGTGGTGTAGCTCTCGCTGCTCAGCGTGCGCGAAGTATCGTTGTGCGCGTTGTCGAGTGCGCCCGTGAAACGCCGCCACGGCGTGTCGCCGGGCTGCAGGCTGGCCGTTTTTCCGTCGCGCAGACCACGGTCAATGGCGCCGGCTTCGCGCCTGGCACGCGCCGCGGCGCTCTCGCCGGACGGCGTGGCGGCCGGTGAAGGCGCTGCGAACGGATCAGTCCCGGTTGCGGCGGAAGGAGCCGCGGGTGGCGAGGAGGGCGCCGCGACCGGTTCGGTGAACACCGCCTCCGGCGCCGCAGCAGCAGGCGCGGAACGCGGCTTCGGCCCGGCTGCGCGCGGCGGGGGCGTCCGCGATGCGGCAGCAGCGGAAGGAGGCGGCGCCGGAGCCGCCGGCGGCTCCGGCGTTGTGAACACCGGCACCACCATGAATTCACGCAGCCCCGGCAACACCTGCGGCAACGGCGGCCTGGCCTGCAGCCACCACCACGCCAGCAAGACGTGCGCGCCCAGCGTGGCCGCCAGCGGCCAGCCGGGCGCGCGGCGCGGCATCAGGATCGGTACCGCGCCCATCGACCGTTCAGCCCTTCGGCGCGGTCATCGCTCCCTTGATCGCCACGCAGCGCTGGTCGTCCTGCAGCGTGTCGAGCAGCGAGCGGCGGGTGAAGGCCGACAGATCCTTCATCGTGTCGGCCGCGCGCTGCAGGCGCGCCACGCTCTGCGGGGTGCAGGTGGCCGGGATCATGGTCACCGCGTAGGCGCGCATGAATACCGGGCCGGCCGCCTTGTCGATCGCCGGCAGGCGCGCCAGGCGCGCGTCGGCAGTGGCTTCATTCAGCGCCTTCTGCTCGGCCGGATAGATGCTGCCCATCGCGGTGCGCAGGCGCGAGAACGGCAGTTTGGTCTGCTGGTCCTCGATCTTGCCCAGCCACTCGGTCTTGGCCGCGCCGTCCGGACGCGCCGCCATCGCCGCCACGGCGGCGATCTGGCCGGCGTCCGACTTGTCGCGCGCCAGTTCGGCGTCGACCAGGCCGGTCGCTCCCGCGTAGTTATAGCGGTTCAGGTGCGCGATGATGCTCCAGCGCAGGTCCTGGTTGATCGCCAGGCCTTCGGCCTTGTCCTTGCCTTCCAATACCGCGGCCAGGCGCGCCAGCGCTTCCGGGCTGCTCGCGACGCTGATGTAGGTGCCGAACCAGCGGCGCTGGAAGTCGGCATTGCCCTTGTTGGCGGCGACGCCGTTCCAGGCCATCTGCTCGAGCGCCTTGCCGGTCTCGCGGGTGTAGGCACTGCCTTTGGCGTCGCTCAGATTCATGGCGTCGAGGTAGCGCTTGGCGCCGGTCACCTTGCCCAGCGTATCGCCCAGCAGCGTGTAGTCCTTCTCCAGCGGCGCGTTGTTCAGGGCAACCGAGATGAATTCGTTGAGCGGCAGCTGGGCGTCGCGCACGCCGTCCCACAGGCTTTGCCATAGCATGGCGCGCAGCAGCGGATCGTCGACCTTGGCCAGGCTGGTCTTGGCGGTGGCGAACGAGCGGCCGTCCATCTGCACCTTGGCGTAGCCCCAGTCCTGGTAGTTCGGGTAGATCAGGTCGGGGCAGGCGGCGCCGTTCATGTCCGGCACGGCGGTCGACGCGCCCTTGTAGGTCACCGGCACGTTCTTCACCAGGGTCAGCTTGTCGCCGTCGACCTTGAACGCGGCCACCTGCACGCGCTGTTCGCGCAGCGTCGGCAGGTCTTTCGGTGCGCTCTGGGTCAGCTTGAAGCCGGTGATCTTGCCGTTGCTGCAGCTGTAGTTGGCGGCGATGGTGTTGACGCCGGCCTGGTACAGCCACTCTTTGGTCCAGCCGTTCATGTCGCGGCCTGCGGCCTGGCCCAGCGTGCCGATGAAGTCCTGCAGGGTGGCGTTCTGCCACTGGTATTTGGTCAGGTAGTTGTGCACGCCCTTGCGGAAGGTTTCCTCGCCCAGCAGGTGGCGCAGCTGCTTGAGGGTCGAGCCGCCCTTCGAATAGGTGATGGCGTCGATGTTGTCGAAGGCGTTGGCCGACGACGGCACCGGCACTTCGATCGGGTGGGTGCTGGCCTTCTGGTCCTGGATGTAGGCCGCCTGCTTGCCGCCCTGGTAGAAGTTCTGCCAGGCGTCCTTGAATTCGGTCGATTCGGCGGTGGCCAGCACTCCCATGAAGGAGGCGAAGCTTTCGTTCAGCCACAGGCCGTTCCACCACTTCATGGTGACCAGGTTGCCGAACCACTGGTGCGCCATCTCGTGCATGATCACTTCGGCCAGGCGCTGCTTCTCGGCCGCGGTCATGGTCTCGCCCAGGAAGCTGCGCTCGGCGAAGGTGATGGCGCCGGCGTTTTCCATGGCGCCGTACAGGAAGTCCGGCACCACCAGCTGGTCGTACTTCTCGAACGGATACGGGATGCCGAAGTAGCCTTCGAAGAAGGTGATGCCGCTCTTGGTGTAGCGGAACCAGTCGGCCGGGACCACCTGCTTGGCCACCGACTGGCGCGCGAACAGGCGCATCGGGTACTTGCCGCTATTGTCTTCCCACACCTGGTAGGGGCCGGCATGCAGCGAGAAGTTGTAGGGGCTCAGGCGCTTGGTTTGCTTGAAGGTCCAGCGGCGGTTGGCGCCGGCATCCTGGATGTCGGTCTCGCGGGTGGTGGTGACCACGTGCCAGTCCTTGGGCGCGGTGACGCTGACGGTGTAGCTGGCTTTCAGGTCGGGCTGGTCGAACACGGCGAACATCTGCTGGGCGGCGGCCGGCTCGAAGTGCGAGTAGGTGTAGACGCGGCCGTCGGCCGGATCGACCATGCGGTGCAGGCCTTCGCCGTTGGTGCTGTGCACGCGCTCGTAGGCGACCACCACGGTGTTGCGGCCCTTGGCCAGATCGGCGGCCGCCAGGGTGATGAAGGCGTTGTTGTAGCGGGTCTGGACCGGCTTGCCGTTGACGCTGACCGACTTGACGGTGGCCTTGTTCAGGTCCAGCGTGATATCCGATGCGTTGTCTTTCAGGTCGAAGGTGACGGTGGTGGTGCCGGCGAAGGTTTCCTTGCCGGTGAGGGTGAAGTCCAGCGCGTAGTCCACGTTCGAGACCCGCGCCGAGCGGGCGAAGGCGTCTTCCTGCGACAGGAATGGATTGTCGGCGCGCGCGGCGGTCGATTTTGCCGGAGCGGCCTGGACTGCAGCCTGGACGGCGGCGCCGAAGGCGAGCGTGGAAGCGATGGCAAGCGCCATGACGCGATGTGCTGGAAAGTTCACGGAACAACTCCTCTTGGTGGGCGCATCTGTGTGCGCGACGTAGTAATCGCGCAAGAATAGCATGCACTGAAGTGAGTTGACACGAGGATATGTCGTTCTTCCGCGGGGCATATGCACGGTATATGCATGCTGCGCGAACGCCGTAAATACGAATGGAAGAGGAGGTGCGCAGGACCGGGCGGTCCTGCGCGGGAGGGGCGCCGCGGCTTCGCCGGCTGGGGCGGGCGAAGCGTTGGCGAAACTTGCTCTGGTGCCGTGCGTGAGTGCTGTTTAAGCGGCCAGCGCCGGGTAGTCGGTATAGCCCGTGCTGCCCTTGGCGTAGAAGGTTTCCGGCACCGGCTTGTTGAGCGGCGCGTCCAGCTGCAGGCGCTTCGGCAGGTCCGGGTTGGCGATGAACAGCTGGCCCCACGACACCGCGTCGGCCGTGCCGCTCGAGACCAGTTCTTCGGCGCGCTGCTTGGTCAGCTGCTGGTTGGCGATCCAGACGCCGCCGAATTCCTTCTTGATCATCGGGCCCAGCGCGTTCGGGCTGTCGACTTCGCGGGTGAAGATGAAGGCGATCTTGCGCTTGCCCAGCTCACGCGCCACGTAGCCGAAAGTCTCGGCCGGATTGGCGTCGCTCAGGTCGTGCTGGTCGCCGCCCGGCGCCAGGTGCATGCCGACCCGGTCGGCGCCCCAGACGTCGATGCAGGCGTCGGTGACTTCCAGCATCAGGCGCGCGCGGTTTTCGACCGAACCGCCGTAGGCGTCGGTACGCTGGTTGGTCGAGCTGTGCAGGAACTGGTCGAGCAGGTAGCCATTGGCGCCGTGCACTTCGACGCCGTCGAAGCCGGCCTTCTTGGCGTTTTCGGCGCCCTTGCGGTAAGCCGCGACGATGCCCGGGATTTCATCCGTTTCCAGCGCGCGCGGGGTGACGTAGTCGCGCATCGGGCGCAGCAGGCTGACGTGGCCGGCCGGCTTGACCGCCGACGGGGCCACCGGCAGTTCGCCGTTCAGGAAGCTCGGGTCCGAGATGCGGCCCACGTGCCACAGCTGCAGGAAGATGCGGCCACCGGCCTTGTGCACGGCGTCGGTGACGATCTTCCAGCCTTCGACCTGCTCGTCCGACCAGATGCCCGGGGTGTCGGCATAGCCCACGCCCATCGGCGTCACCGAGGTGGCTTCCGACAGGATCAGGCCGGCCGAGGCGCGTTGCACGTAGTGTTCGGCCATCAGGGCGTTCGGCACGCGGCCTTCGGAGGCGCGGGCACGGGTCAGCGGGGCCATGACGATGCGGTTAGGCCATTCGAGGGCGCCGACCTTGATCGGATCAAACAAAGTAGTCATCGGGTATTCCTAAAGTCCGTCGTTCAGTTGTGCGAGGAAGGCCGAGATGACCTCCTCGTTGCGTTGGTAAAAGACCCACTGGCCGACGCGGCGCGTGCTCACCAGGCCCGCGCGCTGCAGCGTGGCCAGGTGCGCCGACACGGTCGACTGCGACAGGCCGGCCTGCTTGTCGATCAGCTTGCAGCACACGCCGAAGTCGAGCGGATGTTCCTGCTCGGCGAAATACTGCTGCGGCTCCTTGAGCCATTGCAGGATCTGGCGGCGCACCGGATTGGCCAGCGCCTTGTGTATCGCGTCGATGTCCATGGGTCTTTGTCTTGTATCGGAGTTTCTCGATCCGAATATCGTCATCTTACGATATTCAAAAAAACTTTGCTGGCGGCGGCCCAAAAACCGCCGCGCATTGGACTGGGGCCTGGTTTATTCGTGCTCGCGGCCGAACTGCGGATTCGGACGGGTCAGGTAGTACCACTCGGTGTTGGCGGCCGCGTTTGGCGCCGGGAACAGGATCCGTCCGCCGAACTCGGCCGTCACCGGCGTGCCGTCGGCGCGGGTGCCGATTTGCTCGCCCTCGGCGACCGGATCGAAGCTCTTCCACGGCCGCGCGAAGCTGTCGTCGGCGTGCAGGCGGTCGTGCACCACCACCATCGACAGCGCTTCCATGTCCTCGAACGGCACCGGTTCCGGGTCCGGCGCCACGATCAGTTTCAGGTGCGCCAGCGTGTTCATGATGGCGCGATAGGCGACGTCGGGCGCGCCCGGGTCGTCGTGCTGGCCGCATTCCAGCGTCAGCGCATAGCCGCCGGTGCTGCGCATGTACTCGGTGGTGCCGACGCCGTAGCGCAGCACGGTTTCCAGTTCCTGGGCGTTGCGGCTGCGGCGCTGCACGCCGTCGCCGTAGGTCGCCAGCCAGCCGTCGACGAAACGGCGCACGCCCAGGCGGCGCGCCCAGGCACGCTCTTTTTCCGCGTGCCTGAATGGCTGCAGCGCGCCGTCGTTGTCGAGCGGACCGACCATCACGAACGGCTCGCCGTGGGCCGCGAACGAGTGCAGGTCGAGCAGCACATCATGTTGCGCCAGCAATGGGCACAGCCAGTTGGCGATGTGGTCCTCGAAGTCCTGCGGGTTCTCTTTCGGGAACAGGTCGCGGTTCAGGTTGCGGTCGCCGTTGCGCGTCACTTGCTGGTAGGCCAGCGGATTCACGATCGGCACGAAGGTCACGCTGCCGGCGGCGATGTGCAGCTTGCCGCTGTCGATCTCCTCCATCACGCGGCGGATGCCGAGCGTGCCGCAGACTTCGTTGCCGTGGGTGGCGCCCATGATGATGACGCGCGGGCCGGGCTGCATGGCGGTGTAGTTGATGGACTTGAACTGGAACTGGCGTGATGGCGCTGGGGTGGTGGTCATGGATCGCAAAGCCGGTGAGTGCGCTCGCAAAGCGAGGCAGGAAAGTGGGAGTAGGTAACTCGGGTGCCGGTATTTTATCGGGAAACGCAGCCATGCCCGACATCTGCTTACCTAGCGCTCGGCATGCTCTTCGAATCTCATTCGCTCTGCTCTTCTTTTCGCTTCGATCTCATCGTAGAGCGGCGCGAAATAAATCCACCCAAACGGCATGCTGCGGCACCAATACGCCAGCCATAAGCCTGTCAGCAGGATCCCTGCCATGAGCGTCACCATGGTGACCCATTCCACATCGAGCGACATGAGTGCATGCTTGAACAGCGAGTCCGAACCGGACGCGCCCAGAGAAACGTTCGTGATCAGGAACGCGAATGTCTGGAGCGCCAGGCGTGCCAGCTGGGCGGCTGTGTCGCTGGTGCGCTCCCTGTTGGCGACGTATTCCTTGTATTTCGCGAGCGCGTAATCACTTTGCTGCCGATCCGCGTATTCGTGCAGTTCATACGGCGTGACTTGGTGCTGCGAGCGCGTATATTTGTGCGGGTCATGGCTATCGAATACCGGGTAGGCGATATGGAGCGTCTCGACCATCTTCCCGAGCGCAACGTCGGCAATCGGTATTACGACCGATATCAGGACCGAATAGGCAACCACTCCAACGACGATCAAGCCGAACGACGCCGACCAGCTGAATTGTTCCCAAGCATACGTCAGGACGTTCTGGCCTCTGGTGAGTACGAGGGCGCAGTCGAGGAACAGTGTAAGCGACAGGATTTGAAGCATTCATTGCAGCTGGCTCGCCTTGTCGAGCAGGCTCAATGCCGCGATATCGGGCGGTGCACCTGGATCCTTGATTGCTGGGTCGGCCATTCATCGTTCCTTCAATGTCATTGCGAAACACCGATTCTACGATGCCGTCGAAACCGTAAAGCGGCTGCGGCCAAGGGTTACAGCGGAACCCGCGAGGCTCCGGAATGTCCCGACACGGTAAAATGGCGATGAAGCGGGTCGCGTCGACCCGCCGCTCATGAACGTGTAAAAGGAACAATATGGCCAAGAAAGAAGAACTCGACGAAGAGACGATGGCGCTCATTAACTGGTGCATCGAAGTCGAAGGCTTCCTGGTCGCCGGCGGCGCCACCGTGAAGCAGGCGCAGGACCACATCGAAGAACAGATCGAATGGTTTACCGACCAGTTCTACGACGGCTTGACGCCCGAGGAAGCGGCCAAGGAAGCGTTGGCCTGACAGGTCGATCGGCCGTCGAACGTGCCGGCTAGGCGCGATCGACGATCTTGCTGATCTTGCCGTCCTCGAACGCGAATTCGCTCACGCCGTTCAGTTCGAGGACCGTCCCGGCCGCCGGGCCGCCGGGGATGTCCTGAGCCAGCGTGCCGCGGTAGGCGATGTCGACGGTGACGCCGCTGTCGCCGATTTCCCACTTCGTGACGCGCTGCTCGCGTTCCGAAAAGATCCCTTTCGATTGTTCCGCCAGCTGGCGAAACTCGGCCAGTCCGCTGGCCTGCGCCGTCAATTCGTCGCCCGAATAGTTTTCGAACCGGACCGTGTCGGCCAGCACGCCGAACATGCGCTCCAGGTCGAAGCTGTTGTAGGCGGCAAGATAGGCGTTGACGATGGCGCGCGGATCATGAGGCTGCATTGGCGAACTCCTGGCAGGTAGGGGAGAGGGCTGTTATCGGGAAAGCATAGCCGAAGCAGTCCGGTCCAACACTCACCGATTCTCACGCCAGGACGCCTGCTAGCTACGCGCCTCGATCACACCAAAACCCGCTGGCGCGTCGCCCAGGAAGGCCAGCACCGCATGCGCCTGGATGTTGGCGTCGTACTGCGCGTTGGCCGCGATCTGGTCGCGCAGGCCGGGGACGATGTCGGGCGTGTGCGGGCTGCGGTAGGCCCGGATCAAGAGGTGCACCAGGTCGACCGGGCCGCCGGCGCGGCGCAGCTGCGCTTCGATCACGGCCAGCAGGGCGCGCTGCATGCGCGGCGTGGGATTGCGGATCTCGCCGAACACGTGCGGGGTATTGGTAATCGCGGCGCAGATGATGTGCTCCATCTGATCGGCCTTGAGGTCGGACGCGATGTCGAAATAGGCCTTGTTCCAGCGCGTGTGCGGATTGATCTGGCCGCGCGGGAAGCGGTCGGCGTTTTCCAGGCCGAGCGCGTGGCTGGCGCGCGAGAGCAGCGCGCCCAGGGTGTCCAGCAGGGCCATGTTCAGGTGTGTTGCGGTTGTGTCATCCCGCGAGTGTAGCGCAAGGCGCCTGCATCCGCACAGCGGCGGGGCGCCTCGCTCGACGCGGATGCCGGCTCAGGCGAAGCGCCCGCTGCGGAAATCCTCGACCGCCTGCACCAGCTCGGCCTGGGTATTCATCACGAACGGCCCGTACTGCGCGATCGGCTCGCCCAGTGGCTTACCGGCCAGCACCAGCATGCGGGTGTCGGCCAGCGCCTTGATGCGCACGCCGTCGGCGCCCGGCGCATTGTCCAGGATCGCCATGCGCGTCTGCGGCACGCCTTTGCCCGCGATCACGGCTTCGCCGCGGAACACGTACACGAAGGCATTGTGCCCGCCAGGCAGCGGCTGTTCGAAGGTGACGCCGGCCGGGATATGCAGGTCTAGGTAGAGCGGCTCGGTACGGGCGCGCTGCACGGCGCCGGCCACGCCATGGGTGCTGCCGGCGATCACCTGCACCGTCACGCCGTCAGGCGTGGTGAAACGAGGCACTTCCTCGCGCGGGATGTCGCGGTACCACGGCGCCATCATCTTGTCCGTGGCGGGCAGGTTGAGCCACAACTGGAAGCCTTCCATCAGGCCCTCGGTCTGCTCCGGCATCTCGGAGTGGGCGACGCCGCGTCCGGCGGTCATCCACTGCACGCCGCCATCGGTCACCAGGCCTTCGTTGCCGGCGCTGTCGCGGTGGCGCATGCGGCCGGCCAGCATGTAGGTGATGGTCTCGAAGCCGCGGTGCGGGTGTTCCGGGAAGCCGGCGATGTAGTCGCCCGGCTTGTCGCTGCCGAAGGCGTCGAGCATCAGGAACGGATCCAGGCGGCGCTGCAGGGGACCGGTCAGCACGCGGTTGATCCGGACTCCGGCGCCGTCCATCACGAACTGGCCGTTGATGATGCGTTCGACGCCGCGCGTCTTGATGAGGGTAGTGTCGCTCAAGGTGCTGCTCATGGTGTTCTCCTGGAGGTAGCGTAGGGTTGGCGGCTCGGCCGCCGACGCGGTGATTGTTTGCTTCAAGATCATCCGGCGCGATATCGAAGCCGCCAACCATCGCCGCGTCGGCGGCGGAGCCGCCAACCCTACGTGTTATGCCAGTGCTTTCTCGATCGCGGCGTTGGCGGCAGCCTGGCCGTTGGCCACGGCGTCCGGACCCATCGCCATGCCCGACGAGTAGATGAAGGTCTGGTCGGTCAGGCCGAGGAAGTTCAGCAGCGCGCGCATCTGCGGCACTTGCGGGTCGTTGGCTTCTTCGTAGACGCCGCCGCGCGCGGCCGCCACATAGACCTTCTTGTTCTTCAGCAGGCCTTCCGGACCGGTCTCGGTGTAGCGGAAGGTCACGCCGGCGCGGGCAATCGCATCGAACCAGCTTTTCAGCTGCACCGGCATCGCGAAGTTGTACATCGGGGCGCCCAGCACGATCACGTCGGCCGCCTGCGCTTCCAGGATCAGGGCGTCATCCAGCTGCACGCGCGCCAGTTGTTCGGCGGTGCGCTGGTCGGCCGGGGTGAACAGCGCGCCCAAGGCGGCGCCGTCCAGCAGCGGGTGCGGCTGGGCGCCGAAGTCGCGCCGGACGACGGTCGCGCCCGGGTTGGCGGCGACCAGCCTGGCCACGATCTGGTTGGTGACGCGGGTCGATTCCGATGCGTCGCCGCGCACGCTGGTGGTGATCTGCAGGATGTTCATGGTGGGTCCCTTCGTTGGTTGATCAAGTTTCGATGGAGCCACTTTAGCAATTCCAAAAACGATCCGGAAGCCAGTAAAATGGATAACATTATTCTGCTGGTGGGACAATCATGGATGTGGAACCGAATGACCTGCTGCTGTTCGCCCGTATCGTCGAGGCGGGCAGCTTCAGCCGCGCGGCCGAGCGCGTCAAGCTGCCCAAGTCGACCGTCTCACGCCGCCTGGCGCTGCTGGAAACCACGCTCGGCGAACGGCTGCTGCAGCGGACCACGCGCAAACTGGTGGTGACGGAATTTGGCGCCAGCCTGTACGAGCATGCCCGCCGCCTGGCCGACGAGGTCGACGCGGCCGGCGCGCTGGCCCAGCACCGGCAAGGCACGCCAAGCGGCAAGCTGCGCATCTCGGCGCCGGGCGACTTCGCCAACAACCTCAACGAAGTCATCGCGCGCTTCCTGGCGCGCTACCCACAAGTGACGCTGGAACTGGACTTGTCGCCGCGCCGGGTCGACCTGGTGGCGGAGAATTTCGACATCGCGATCCGGATGGGAGATTTGCCCGACGACGCCACCCTGAGCGCGCGCCCGATCACGCTCGAGCAGCCTGGCTTGTACGCGGCGCCCGGCTACCTGGCGCTGCACGGCATTCCCGAGCACCCGGACGATTTATCGGCGCACGACCTGTTGTGCATCCTCAGCCGCAGCGGCGGCGCGGCGCCCTGGGTGCTCACGCGCGGCAAGGTGCGCTGGGAGCGGGCGCTGCCGGCGCGCCTGACGGCCAATTCGCCCGACCTGCTGGCGCGCATCGCCGCGCGCGGCGCCGGCATCGCGCTCAGTTCGTCGCTGTTCGCGCAGCCGTACATGCAGGCGGGGGAATTGGTGCGGGTGTTGCCGGAATGGGAGATGCCGAGCGCGAACGGCTGGGCGGTGTTCCCGAGCCGCAAGCTGATGCCGGCCAAGACCCGGGTGTTCCTCGACATGATGCAGCAGGCCTGCCACGAGCAGGGGCACGGCCCGGCGCCGGCCGCCAGCGCGGTCCACGCCGTCTAGGCAGAAGCGATCAGCGGGCGGCGGCGCGGTTGCCCATCACTTCGCCCAGGCGCACGGCGCGTTCCGGCGCCCATTCGTCATTGAAGGAGATCGCGCCCTGCTTGAACAGCATCACCACGGTGGAGCCGAGCAGGAAGCGGCCCATCTCTTCGCCTTTTTTCAAGGTCACCTGGCCCGGTTCGTAGTTCCAGTCGCAGATGCGCGGCATGCGCGGGGGATTGACCACGCCGTGCCACACGGTCGCCATGCTGCCGACGATGGTCGCGCCTACCAGGGTCATCACGAACGGCCCGAACTCATCGTTCTCGAACACGCACACCACGCGCTCGTTGCGCGCGAACAGGCCCGGCACGCCGCGCGCCGTGGTCGGGTTCACCGAGAACAGCTTGCCGGGCACATAGATCATGCGCGTCAGGCGGCCGTCGCACGGCATGTGGATGCGGTGGTAGTCCTTCGGGCTCAGGTACAGGTTGGCGAAGTGGCCGTGCTGGAAGTGCGCGGCCAGGGTCTGGTCACCGCCGACCAGTTCGGCCGTGGTGAACTTGTGGCCCTTGGCCTGGAAGATCTGGTGGTCGTCGATGTCGCCGAACTGGCTGATCGCGCCGTCGACCGGGCACACGTAGTCGGCCTGCGCCAGCGGACGCGCGCCGGCGCGCAGGGGACGGGTGAAGAACTCGTTGAAGCTGGGGTAGCTGGCGATGTCCGGGTCGGCCGCTTCGTCCATGTTGACGCCGTACTTGCCCACGAACCAGCGGATCAGGCTGGTCGTCATGGAGCCGCCCTTGGCACCCGCCACGCGGCCGGCGAAGGTGGTCATTGCCTGCTTCGGCATCACGTATTGGGGCAGGACTTTTATGCGGGACACGGTCGATCGCCTTTCATGGAAAAGTGCGCATTATAAAGCGTGATCCAGATGGAATGCTTATTGGAAAGATCATTTCCCAGGGACGCACCGGCCGAGTGTACTCCAGGTCGCACGGCCGTGGCGGACGACCGGTACGCGCTCATGGGTTGGAAATAATTATTGCTCGCACAAGTAATATTTACGTTCTCATGCATGGCAATTCAACCTTCCATAGATACGTTTACATTCTGCCATTACTTGGAATACATTCTCTCCACACGTGTTCAATAACCAGGGAGAGAAGTTGCCATGCACCAGCATTCGTCTTACCGATCCATCCCGTTGCTGGTCGCGCTTTTCCTGGCCAGCCACGCCGCCGCCCAGGAAGAGCAGGGCGCACCAGACACGCATCAGATCGAGGTCAGAGGCGCCGCCTACAACGCCCGGCGCGACGACACGGCCAGCCGCATCGTGATCCGGCGCGACGAGATCGCGCGCTACGGCGACCGCTCGGTACTGGACGTGCTCAAGCGCGTACCCGGCGTCACGGTCGACACCAGTGGCGGGCGCGGCGGCGCGATCCAGATGCGCGGCCTGGGCAGCTACACGCAGGTGCTGATCAATGGCGAGCGTGCCCCGGCCGGCTTCGACTTCGACAGGCTGTCGCCCGAGGTGGTCGAGCGTATCGAGGTGCTGCGCGCGGCCACGGCCGACCTGCCGACCCAGTCGGTGGCGGGCACGATCAACATCGTCATGCGCCGCTTGTCGGGCAAGGCCGAGCGCCAGTTCAAGCTCGGCATGCTGCAATCGTCGCTGTTCCGCGGTCCGAGCGCCACCTGGCGCCTGAGCGAACGCAGCGACCGCCTGGCGTATTCGCTGGCGGCCGACCTGCAGCTGGAGCGCTTCAGCCGCGTATGGAGCGGCGTCGAGCGGAACACTGCCCTTGACGGCCCGCTCGACCGCCTGAGACTGACCACCACGCACGAACGCGGCCGCATGCACCGCCTGAACCTGACCCCGCGCGTGGAATGGACGCTCGAGCGCGGCGACAAGCTGAGCCTCGAGACGCTGGTCAATGTGAATCGCTTCCGCAACCATGCGCCATCGACGGTCGACACGCTGATCGGCACGCCGCCACCGGTGCCCACGGTCACCACCGCGATGCGGGTCGACGCCGAGAACGTCACCACCAACCTGGCCTGGTCGCGCGAACTGGCGTCCGGCGCCAGCGTCGAGGCCAAGCTCGGTGTCGTGGGCGAAAACAGCGACAACCTGTTGCGGCGCGCCGGCCTTGACCCGGCCGGCGCACCGGCCACCGACGGCGTGGTCGACACGCGCGAGCGCATGCGCGAAGTGAACTCCACCGGCAAATACCTGCGCAAGCTCGAGGCCGGTCACGTGCTGGCCTTCGGCTGGGACGGCGGCTCGAACCGGCGCAACGACGCGCGCCACGAACGCGACCGGGTACGCGTGTTCCCACCCGGCCTGCCGCTGGACGAGCACTTCGAGGGGCGGGTGACGCGACTGGCGCTGTACGGCCAGGACGAGTGGAACATCACACCGCAATGGTCGATGTACGTGGGCGCCCGTTGGGAGGGCATCCGCACCCGCGTGACCGGTGACACCATCGGGCCGGTCGACCACCGCTCCAGCGTCTGGAGCCCGGTGCTGCAAACGCTGTACAAACTCCCGGGAAAAGCAGGCTCGGGCGCCAGCGACCAGCTGCGCCTGGCCCTGAGCCGCACCTACAAGGCGCCGACCGTGGACAACCTGATCCCGCGCCGCTTCACCTGGGAAAACAACAGCGCCACCGAGGCCGATCCGCAAGGCAATCCCGAGCTCAAACCCGAGCTGGCGCTGGGACTCGACGCCGGCTACGAGCACTACTGGGCCGAAGGCGCGATGGTGGCGGTGAATGCGTCGGTGCGCCGCATCGACGACTACACCAGCAACCGCATCTACTTCGACGGCTACCGCTGGATCTTCACGCCGGTCAACGACGGCCGCGCCGTCACCCGCACGCTGGAGCTGGAAACCAAATTCCCGCTCAAGACCCTGTTCGAGGGCGCGCCGGCGATCGACCTGCGCGCCGGCGTCAGCCGCCACTGGTCGCGCGTGGAATCGGTGCCGGGGCCGGACAACCGGCTCGAACGCCAGTCGCCGCTGTCGGCCACGGCCGGCATCGACTGGCGCGCGGGGCGCTTGAGCGCCGGCGCCAGCGTCTCGTTCACGCGCAAGGGCTTCGTGCGGGTCGCCGCCAACCGCGGATTTTATTCCGAAGCGATGACCGACCTCGGCGCCTACGCGGCCTGGAAATTCACGCCGAAGCAGGAGCTGCGCCTGGCGCTGTCGAACCTGCACGGCGAGGATAGCGGCTTCGAGCCGTCGTACTTCGATCCGGCCACCGGCCTGGAACGGCGCCGCTGGACCTATCCGGGGACGGTGCGCGCGCAGGCGACCTATGAAATGAACTTCTAGGCCAGCCGCATCGCCACCGCCCCCAGCGCGATGATGCCGGCGCCGGCCACGCGCGCGCGGGTCATGCGCTCGCGCAGCACCAGCGCGGCGATCGCGGTGGCGAACACGATCGAGGTCTCGCGCAGCGCGGCCACCACCGCCACCGGCGCCAGCGTCATGGCCCACAGCGCGATGGCGTAGGAGCCGGTGGTGGCGACGCCGCCCAGCAGCACCAGGCCGGGGCGGCGCAAGACGTAGGCCGGCAGCCGGCCTTCGGTCGAGCGCCACGACGCCGCCACCGCGCCGACTGCGCCCAGCATCAGGATCCAGCAGGTGTAGGCGGCGGGCGAACCGGAACGCCGCACGCCGATGCCGTCCACCAGCGTGTAGGCCGCGATCAGCACTGCCGCCAGCAGCGCCAGCACCGTCGCTTTGGCGCCGGCCGGCTGGCGCGCGCCGAAGGTCAGCACCGCGCCGCCGGCGCCGATCAGGCCGATGGCGGCCCACTGCGCGCCGTGCAGCCGCTCGCCGGCCACCAGCTGCCCCGCCAGCGCCACCAGCACCGGTGCGCAGCCGCGCATCAAGGGGTAGGCGTGGCTGATGTCGGCGTGGCGGTAGGCCCAGGCCAGCAGCAGGTAATACACGACGTGGATCGCGCCGGAAGCGGCGATGAAGGGCCAGCTGGCGGGATCGGGCGGCGGCAGGAACAGCAGCGCCACCGCGCCGAGCAAACCTGCGCCGCCGCTGACGGCCAGCGCCGCCAGCGTGGTGTCGGGCTGCGCCTTGAGAGCGGCATTCCACGACGCGTGCATCAAGGCCGCCAGCAGCACCGCGGCGAGCACCAGCGGCGGCATGGTCGCCGTCATGCTGCCCGTCCAACTTGTTTGTGATTGCGGAAGTAGCGCCGCGCGCACAGCAATGCCGCGCCCTGCATCGCCGCGCACAGGAAGAAACTGCTGCCGATGCGCCAGTCGTCCGGCGGCAGGTGGCTGACCGTGCTCAGGATGCCGGTGCCGATCATCGGCGTCAACATCACGCCCAGGCTGGCGATCGACTGCAGCGATCCCATCAGCTCGCCCTGCTGGTCGGCCGGCGAGGATGTCGACACGATCCCCTGCAGCGCCGGGCCGGCGGCGAAGGCCAGGATGTTACACAGGATGAACACGTACATCATCCAGCCCTGGGTCGCCAGGCCGTAGGCGGCGAAGGTGAGGGCGCCCGAGCCGAGTCCCAGCAGCGACAGGCGCACCTCGCCGAAGCGGCGGATCAGCATGCCGAGCAGCCCGGCCTGCACCACCACCGAGGCCAGGCCGACGCAGAACATGGCGATGCCGTTGTCGCGCGGGGTCCAGCCGAAACGGAAGGTGGTGTACAGCACCCAGGTCGATTGCAGCATCATCTGGGCGAAGGTGGTGAGCACGATGACCACCACCAGGCCGCGGATGTCGGTCCGGCGCAGCAGCCGCAGCAGGGCGGTGAAAGGGTTCAGGCGCGCCAGGCGCAGCGGCTCGCGCCGGCCCGGGGGCAGCGACTCCGGCACCAGCAGGTAACCGTAGAGCAGATTGGCGGCCGACAGCGCCGCCGCCACGTAGAACGGCAGGCGCACATTGCCTTCGCCCAGCAGGCCGCCCAGCATCGGGCCGCAGATGAAACCGAGGCCGAAGGCGGCGCCGATCTTGCCGAAGCTTTTCGCGCGGTCGGCGTGGGTCGAGATGTCGGACGCATAGGCGGCCGCCACCGACATGCTGGCGGAGGACATGCCGCCGATGACCCGCCCGACGAACACCCAGGCCAGGCTCGGCGCCCACGCGGTGACCAGGAAGTTCAGGCACATGCCGCCCATCGAGTACAGCAGCACGGGGCGGCGGCCGACGCGGTCGCTCAGCGCGCCCAGCGCCGGCATGCACAGGAATTGCAAGGTGCCGAACACGGTGGCCATCACGCCGTACCACAGCGCCTGCTCGTCCGGCGCGCTGACGTACTGGCCGACCAGCAGCGGGAATACCGGAATCAACAGCCCGATGCCGAGCATGTCGATAAAGATGCAGACCAGGACGAAATTGAGCTTGCCGGCGGCGGGTGGCGATAGCGTACTCGGACTGGTCATGGACTTCTCGGCTGGTGGCGGTCTTTCATATTAGCACTACCATCAGTCACTGCGCATGGCGCCGCAGCAGTTACCCGCAGAGCATGCGCGCAGGCCGGAATGCCAGTGAAATCAGGCGCCGCTCCACTCGCGTGCGAAGTCTTCGCGGAACGCCAGCAGCTGGTTCAGGCGTTCATGCCCGAGCGTGCGCGCCGCTTCCAGCTGCATCATGTCCGGCAGCTTCGCCAGCTTGACCATGATGTGGTCGAGCGCATAACGGCGGTCGTCGAAGTCGCGTTCATTGCCGAGCGGGTCGTCGGGATGCGCCAGGCTGCTGTCCATCTTGCCGGCGATGTAGAACAAACGCGCCAGGCCGACCAGCCCCAGGCCGTCGAGGCGGTCGGCGTCCTGCACGATCTTCGCCTCGATGGTTTCTGCGCGGATGGCGGCCGAGAAGCTGTGCGCTTCGATCGCATGCGCCACCGCGTCCAGTTTCTCGGATGGGAAGCCGAGGTGCGACAACTGATGCCGCGCCAGCTGGGCCGAGCGGCGCGACGCCTGGATCCGTTCGGGATCGTTCTTCGGCAGGTTGACCAGGTCGTGCAGGTAGCTGGCGGCCAGCACCACCAAGCGGTCGGCTTCAGGATGCTGCTCCAGCAGCAGCCGGGCGTTGCGCCAGACACGGTCGAGGTGGGCGCTGTCGTGGGCGCCGTCGTTGTCGGCGCCGGCGGCGGCCATCGCCACCAGCCTGCTGCGCCACGTGGCGAGATCGGTCGCAGTTACATCGTTTCTACCATCAGTCATTTTGTCTGTTCCATGATCGGTGGCGGCACCGCGCGCTGCGACAGCGCGTCCGCTTCCAGGTTCTTGTGGCGCGGGATCCAGCGCAGCGTCGCTCCCGGCAGGCGTGCCAGCAGCGCGCGTGCCTGTTCGCGGTAAAGCTGCAGGGCGGGCGCGCCGGCGCAGTCAGGGCCATTGACGTCGTCGATGACGACCTGGCTGTCTCCAGCCACCACGGGTGCATGCGCGCCGTGTTCGAGCGCCGCGCGCAGCACCGCGATCAGGGCGCGGTATTCGGCTTCGCTGCTGTTGCCATGGCCGCCGTCGAGCGAGAGTTCGATGTGCTGGCCAGCGGGACCGGTCAGCATGCCCCCGAGCCCGCAGCGGCCCGGGTTGGGACGCGCCGAGCCATCGAACCAGGCGCGCCACGCGGCCGTAGCAGCGGCCGTAGCAGCGGCGGGAGATGCCTTGCGCAGCCGCGCCGCCGCCGCATCGGCCTGGCGCCGCGCCGCTTGCAGCTCGGCGTGCAGGCGGCGCGCGCTGCGCTCGGCCAGCAGGTGCTCGAGCCCGGCCACGCCCGCGCTCAGCGTCAGGACCCGGCGCAGTGCGTCCGCCTCGCTCAAGCCGCCGCGCTCGGCCAGGCGCCGGCTGGCGGCGAGTTCGGCCTTGAAGGCGGCGGCGTGCAGTGTGGCGAGGTCGTTCATGGCGAGAGCATAACCGATTCCAGAATATTGACAGGAGTTAAGACTTTTGAAACACTCATCCGGTCGTGTCCATCGTGTTTCATTTCAGGAGAATCCATGCATCCGTCTCGCCATGCAGTACGACTGTCCCTGTTCGCCGCGCTCGCAGGGGCCATGCTGGCCCCTGGCTTCGCCTCGGCGCAAGCCGCCAAAGTACAGAAAGCGGCGCCTGCCAAGCCGGCTGCCAAGGCTCTCAAGCGCTATACCATCGAGCAGTTCATGGCGACGACGTCCGTCACCGGCGCCTCGTTCAGCAAGGACGAAAAGCAGATCCTGTTCAGCAGCAACCAGTCCGGCATCTTCAATGCCTACACCATGCCGGTCGGCGGCGGGACGCCGCGCGCGCTCACGAATTCCACCACCGACACCACCTATGCGGTCGACTATTTCTACAACGACGACCGCATCCTGTTCACGCGCGACCAGGGCGGCAACGAGCAGAACCACCTGTACGTGCGCGAACTCGACGGCACGGAACGCGACCTGACGCCGGGCGCCAAACTGAAGGCGTCGTTCGCCGGCTGGAAGCCGGACGGCAGCGGTTTCTATGTCGTCACCAACGAGCGCGATCCGAAATTCTTCGACCTCTACCTGTACGACGCCGCCAGCTACAAGCGCAGCATGGTGTACCAGAACGACAGCGGCATGAATCCGAGCGCCATCAGCCGCGACGGCAACTGGCTGGCCTTCGGCAAGCCGAACACCACGTCCGACAGCGACGTCTACCTGTACAACCTGCAGACGCGCCAGATGAAGCACATCACGCCGCACAAGGAGCCGGCCAGCCACAGCGCGGCCGACTTCGACCCGGAATCGAAGCGCCTGCTGTACACCACCAACACCGATGGCGAGTTCACGCGCATCATGGCGTATGACCTGGCCACCGGCGCCACGCTTGAGGTCGAGAAGGCCGACTGGGACCTGCTCGGCACCGGCTATTCGCGCAATGGCCAGCATCGCGTCAGCGTGGTCAACCGCGACGGCAGCATCGACGTGCGCATCCATGACAAGAGCGGCAAGGCCGTGGCGCTGCCCAAGCTGCCGGGCGGTGAGATGCGCCAGGTGACGTTCTCGGGCAGCGGCCGCATGATGGCCTTCTACCTGAACGGCGACCGCTCCCCCAACAACCTGTACGTGCATGACTTCAAGAGCGGCAAGACGGTCCAGCTGACGCGCAGCCTGAGCCCCGAGATCGACCCCGACGACCTGGTCGAGGCCGAGGTGGTGCGCTTCCGTTCGTTCGACGGCACCGTGATCCCGTCGATCTACTACAAGCCGAAGAGCGCGGCGCCGAACGCGAAAGTGCCGGCGGTGGTGTACGTGCACGGCGGCCCCGGCGGGCAGACCATGCGCGGCTACAGCGCCCAGATCCAGTACCTGGTCAACCACGGCTACGCGGTCCTGGGCATCAACAACCGCGGCAGCTCGGGCTACGGCAAGACCTTCTTCCGCGCCGACGACCGCAAGCACGGCATGGAGCCGCTGTGGGATTGCGTCGAAGCGAAGACCTGGCTGGCCAGCCAGGGCTATATCGATCCGGAACGGATCGGCATCATGGGCGGCAGCTACGGCGGCTACATGACCCTGGCGGCGCTGGCGTTCCGTCCCGAGGCGTTCAAGGTCGGCATCGACATCTTCGGCGTCAGCAACTGGGTGCGCACGCTGGAGAGCATTCCGCCGTACTGGGAAGCGCAGCGCAAGGCGCTGTACGACGAGATCGGCGACCCGGTCAAGGACAAGGAGTTCTTGATTGCGACCTCACCGCTGTTCCATGCGCACCAGATCCGCAAGCCGCTGATGGTGATCCAGGGCGCCAACGACCCGCGCGTGATCAAGCCCGAGAGCGACGAGATCGTCGAGGCGGTGCGCAAGAAGGGGGTGGAGGTGGAGTACGTCGTGTTCGGCGACGAAGGGCACGGGTTCTCGAAGAAGAAGAACCAGGCCGAGGCCAGTGCGAAGATACTGGCGTTTCTGGACAAGCACCTGAAGCCTTGACCATCAGCCAAACCCCTGAAAACCGCCACTCCCGCTTTTGCAGGAGCGACGGTTTACCGGCTTGCGGTGGACAGCTGCGTTATCAGTAGCGGTACGGATTATCCGGCCGCCGGTCGTGCCGGTTGCGCACACCGTCCCCATCGCGGTCGCGGTCACGCCGGTTGCTGATCCCATCGTTGTCGCGGTCACGATCGCGATAGTTCGGAATCCCATCGCGGTCGGTGTCGCGCCAGCGTCCGTCGCGCCCACCATGGCCATGACCATGTCCGCGCCGGTCGTGGCGGTCGTAATGATCGTGGCGGTCAGGCCCGCGGTAACCGCCCACATACACCGGCGCCGGACCATGATGCCGGTTCCAGCGCGACGGTTCCATGTACCAGCGCCCGCCGCGCTGGTGCCAGCTCGGCGCCGCGTATACGTAACCCGGACGCGCCGCGATGTAGTGGCCCGGGATCCACGCGTGGCGGTGGCCGCGCCACTCCCAATAGCCCGGCGCCCATACGTAGCCGTGGCGCGGGCCGGGGATGCGTTCGTAGATCGGCGCCGGCGGCGCGCTGCTGATCACGACCGACACGTGCGGCTGGGCGAGTGACGGCAGCGGAGCGTAGGCAGCGGCGCCGGCCAGGGCCAGGGCTGCGATGGTGAGGGCGGTTTTCATGTTTGTCTCCAGGTCCGAAAAGCGGATGTCGCCAATATAGCAATCCGGATTCCCGAAGACGGAATTTGAAGCAAGTTCTTACATTTGATACACGATCAGCGCGCCGCCAACAGGATCTCGCGTTTTTCTTCCGCATCCAGGCGCTTGGCGCTGACTATTACCACTGCCGTCTTGCCGGACGTCGCGACCGCGTCGGCATAGGCTTGGCCCTTGACAGCGGCATTGACGTCAGCTTGTGCATCTGGAATCCCGCCGCCGAGGTAGCTGGCCGGCACCGCCACCAGGGCGGCGACGAGGAAGGCGGCTTCCATGTGCTTGAGGATGTTCATGATGTTCTCCTGCGGGTGGGTGGTCGATGTAGTCACTGTATTCCGGGTGAGGGCAGGCCTCCAGCGGCGTGCGACGGGCGGCGAAAAATGCGGCATGACCTGCGCAAAATCGCGGCCGAAGCTTCGTTCCGGATCGTCCCGCGCGGCTTTTCCGATGCCCCCCGCTAGCCTTGCGCGAAGGGCGCGCGGGCGCCCGCCGACTTTTCTATCCGGACCAGCACATGCCAGGCACGTTCACCACCCTGTTCGATTTCCTGGCCGCCAGCCAGACGGCGCGGCGGCGCGCGCGCAACCTGCGCGCGGGCAGCCGCCGCACAGCGGGCGCCGGCAGCCACGCCGCCCGCCTGCCGTCCTTGTCCTGGCTTGCCAGCGGCTGGGTATGGGGCGCGCTGGTGCTGGCGGCCGGTGGCGCGGTGGCGCTGGCGCTGCATGCGCGCGCGCTGCCGTCAGGCGAGGACGGCTTGCCCGGCGCGGCCGCGCTGACCGCGCTGCAGCCGCTGACCCCCGGCCTGCACTTCGTGGTGCCGCGCGAGCCGGGCGTCTCGCTGAGCCAGGAAGCCGGCGTTGCGCTGGTGGTGGCCGGCGGCATGACGGCCAGCCCGGCGCTGCGGGTCGACCTGTGCACGCAGACGCTCGACCCGGCGCAACCCGTGCTGCTGCCGCTGCGCATCGGTTACCCGTTCGGGGACGCCGCCGCGATCGCGCAATCGCGCAATGCGCCGCCGCGCGCGGTGCTGCTGGCGCGGCCGGGTTCCGACATGCCACGGGTGCAGGTGACCGGCAACGCGGCGCCGGGCCAAGGCCTGAAGCTGAACTGGGACGCCGGCGCCGGCACCGCAGGCTGGACCGGCGATGCCTCCGGCGGACGCGTCACCCGCGCGCGCCAGGGCGAGGCAGCGCTGGGCCGCGGCGGCTGGCTGGTGTGGAATGGCCAGGCGCTGCGCTTCGCGCGCCAGGCCAGCAGCGCTTGCCCGCAGGCCGGCGAACTGGTGCTGACCCATTACCGCAAGCCGGACAACGCGCTCACCGTCGCGCCGGCGCTGGTGCAGGCTTTCCCGACGGCGGGCGACCCGGTGTCGCTGCGCCTCGCGCCCGGCAGCTACCAGGTGCCATTGACTCCCGGCCCCGGCATGGAAGACCAGGCCCTGTTCGAAGCGCTGCGCGCCCGCGGCCTGCTGCGCCTGGGCCGCGATGGCCTGATCGAACTGGCGCCGCGCGACCTGCTGGCCTGGCACGCGGCGTCGCCGGCATCGCGCGCGCCGCTGCCCGGCTGGTCGCAGGTGAATCTGGACGCGGGCGACCGCCGCCTGCTGGAACGCCTGCACCACCGCGCCGACGGCGCCTTCGTGCGCGAACAGGTACGTATCTTCAACAGCGAGCGGCGGCTGGTGGCATGGCGCGAACGTTCCGGCAGCGCCGCCGGCTGGCACGCCAGCGTGGCCGGCGCGCCGGCGCCGCGAGAGAGTGGACTGCCACTGGCGGCGATGCGCCTGTTCGCGCGCCTGCCGCAGGGCTGGGAAGCGTGGAACCGGGTCGGCGGCTGGGAAGGCGGTCGCGACGGTGGACTGGTGACCCTGAGCGCACCGGTGAAAGCCGGCCAGGGCCCGGTCGAATTGCTGGTCGCGGGCCGGGTGCGCAGCGCCAATGGAGCTAGCGCGATGGTGCAGGGCGCCTGCGACGGACGCGCCTGTCCCGACGGCGCCGCCGTGCGCCGCGTGGTGCTGACGCCGCTGCCGGGGGCGACCTCGATGTCGGTACGGGTCGAGCCGCTCGACCTGGCCGCATTGTCGGGCAACGCGGATGCCGCTTACCGCCACCTGCGTCTGGTCGACGGTCGCCTGGCGTGGCAGGCGCTGCCCGCGGGCAGCAACAGCGTCCGGCCTGCCGCGGTGCCGGTGCGCCTTCTGGATCGCGACGGCAATGCGCTGTGGGCGGACGGCGCACCGTCGAGCGACGCAGCCAAAGCCGGCCTGGCGCCGCTGCTGGGCGTACACCGCGCCCAGGACAACAGCGTGGCCGGCATGCTGGCGCGCTTGGGCGGCAACGCACATGAGGCGACGCTGAGCCTCGACCTCGCCATGCAGGCGCGCGCCCAGGCCGCGCTGGATTGCATCGGCCTGCGCGGCGGCAGCTTCGATGGCAAGGCCTGCCACGGCGGCGCCGCCCCGGCATCCGAACGGCGCGCCGGCCTGGTGTTGCTGGACGCCGGCAGCGGCGAGATCCTGGCGGCGGCTTCCAGCGGCGCCGGCGCGGTTGATCCGGCGCAGTGGGGCGAAGTGCGCGACTTCGACCGCGCCGACCCGGCGCGCAGCCTGCTGCGCATCGCCGCCTTCCAGCACGACGGCGGCGCGCACCGGGCGCCGGGATCGACCTTCAAGGTGGTCAGCGCACTCGGTCTGGAGCAGGCCGCGCGCCACGACGCGCGGCTGGACGCGCTGCTGGGCGGCCTGCCGCTGGCGAGCGTCGACCGCATGGCGCGTGACGGCGGCTACGGCTTTCGCACCGACGCGTCGAGCTACCCGTTCGAGACCGGCCGCGCCCACATCACCAACTTCCGCGACCAGATCACCGGCGCCCGTGCCGCCGACGGCCGGCTCGGCATGGCGCAGGCGCTGACGCACAGCGTGAATACCTGGTTCGCCTGGACCGCGGAACTGAGCGACCGCACCCTGTTCGGCCAGCCCGACGGCGGCATGCCCGGCGCGCGCGAGCTGGAAAGCGGGGCGCTCGACACGGCGCGTCCGGTGGCGGCGATGGCGCGCCGGCTCGGTTTCGGCGAGCCGCTGCGCCTCGACGGCGGGCTGCTGCCGCCGGAGTTCCGCTGGTCGCAGTGGGACGCGCTGCAAGGCAGCGCCTCCAACCTCGACCCGGTGCACAGCCGCCACGAATTGCGGCAAATGGCGATCGGCCTGCGCATGCAGACCACGCCGCTGCAGATGGCGCTGGTGGCGGCGGCGGTGGCGCAAGGCCGCACGGTGACGCCGCGCCTGCTGCTGTCGCTCGACGGGCGTAGCGCCAAGGCGCAGCGCGGCGAAGCGCTGGGCGTGCGCCTGGACCGCATCCGCGCCGGCCTGAAAGGCGTGGTCGACGGCGGCACCGCAGCCGGCGCCTTCCGCGACCCGGCCTTCAACGGCTTGCGCCCCGGCCTGTACGGCAAGACCGGCACCGCGCCGGTGGGCGCCGACGGCCTGGCCACGGTCTGGTTCATGGGCTGGCTGGAGCCGGGCAGCCTGCCGGGCCAGACCCGCCGTCTCGCTTTTGCCTCCTTCGTCAGCCATTCGGCGGCGAGCGGCGGCGGCCATGCGGCGCCGGTGGTGGCGGCCGTGCTGCGCGGCCTGGCGGCGCCATCGCCGGAACTGAAGGGGTTCTAACAGTTAGCGAGGAACTCATTCGAACATATGCA
>NZ_JASNRA010000003.1 GCF_030411955.1 Massilia sp. YIM B02443 | reverse complement strand
CTTGGATCCCCGCCTGCGCGGGGATGACGGTTTTTAGGCTAACGATGCTACGGACTGAGTAGCCAGCTTACTTCTTCGGATATTTGATCGTCATTTCCTTCAACAGATTATCCGCCCGATCCACTTCCTTCATCACCCACAGCATGTAGCGGATGTCGACGTGAATCGCGCGCGTGATCGCGGTGTCGAAGTACCAGTCCTTGGTGATCGATTCATAGGTCGAATCGAAGTTCAGCCCCACCAGTTCGCCGTTCCTGTTCATCACCGCCGAACCCGAATTGCCGCCGGTGGTATCGGCGCTCGACAGGAAGTTGACCGGCACCGTACCCAGCGCGCGGTCCTTGAACACGCCGAAACGCTTCTGCTGGATCGCCTGCTTCAGGGCAGGAGGCACGATGAACGGATCCTTGCCGGTTTCCTTCTCCAGGATGCCGTCCACGGTGGTGAACGGGCCCTTGGTCAGGCCGTCGCGCGGCGAGTATGGCGACACGGTGCCGTAGGTCACGCGCAGCGTCGAATTCGCGTCCGGATAGACTGGTTTGCCCTGCGACTTCTTCCACGCGATCACGGCCGACATGTATTGCGGGATCACGCGTTCCAGGTTGCCGTCGATATCGCTGCGGCGGTTTTCCAGCGCCATGCCGGCGTCGTGCAGGCGCACGGCGAGCTGGATGAACGGGTCGTTCGACAGGCGGAAGGCGTCCGGATCCTTGCCGATCCAGGCCAGGCGGCTGGCGGTGTTCGACAGGTCGCTGGCCTTGTACATCGCGGGCAGCATATTCGCCTGCGGCAGCAGCGCGTCGATGCCTTGCGGGCGCACTTTGGCGTCGATGCGGGCGTAGCGCGCCAGCGCGGCCTTGTAGCGCGCTTCGTCCACGTTGGCCACGAACGACTGCTCCAGGCGCGTCAGGCGCGCGCGGATGAACGACAGGTCGCGTTCCTGGTAGCCGGCTTCGCGCTGCGCGTCCGGCTTCTGGCGCTCGATCGCCAGGCGGTACAGGGTGCGCGCGCTCCTCAAGAGGTCGCTATGCGTCGCCTCGAGCCACGCCGCTTCGGTGCGCGACTGCGCCATGTCCTGGCCGATCACGTTGTCCAGGTCCGCCAGCAGGTTGGCCGAACCGTTCGCATGGCTCTTGTGCCAGGCGCGGAATTCGGCGTCCTGCACGTCCTTGATGGCGGCGATGTCCTTGCGCGCGAAGCCGTCCAGCAGGCCCTGCGTTTTCTTGAGCACGTTGTTCAGGCCCTTGGCCACGCTGGCGTAGCGCACGTCCCAGGCGGCATTGCCCTGGGTGGCAGCGGCGATCACGGCCAGGTCGGCGGTGATGCTTGCCACCTTGGCCGGGAAGTCGACGTCGCGCGCGAAGCGGATCTCGCTCGGCAGCTTGTAGCGGCTGGTGCGGCCCGGGTAGCCGGCCAGCAGGATCGGATCGCCGTTCTTCAGGCCTTCGGCCGAAACGACGAGGAAATCCTTCGACTTGTAGGGCACGTTGTCCGGCGATGGGTCGGCCGGGCGGCCGTCCTTGCCGACGTAGGCGCGCAGGAAGGAATAGTCGCCGGTCTGGCGCGGCCATTCGTAGTTGTCGATGTCGCCGCCGTAGTTGCCGATGCGGTCCGACGGCGCGTACACCAGGCGCACGTCGCGGATCATCAGCTGCTTGATGCGGTAGTACTCGAGGCCGCGGTGGAAGGCCGGCACCGAGCAGCGATAGGCTTTGTCGGTTTCGCACTCTGCGATCAGCGCTTTCACGCGCGACTCGACCAGCTCGTGGCGTTCGCGGCCCGACATGGACGGCGACAGGCCTTTGAGCACGCGGTCGGTCACGTTCTCGACCTTTTCGGTGACGTACACCAGCGTGTTGGGGCCGCCCGGCAGTTCTTCGGCACGGGTCTTGGCCAGGAAGCCGTTGACGATGTAATTCTTTTCCGGGGTTGCGTTGCGCTGGATGGCGCCATACGCGCAGTGGTGGTTGGTGACCACCAGGCCGTCGGGCGAGACGAACGAGGCCGAGCAGCCGCCCAGCGAGACGATCGCGCTCATCGGATGCTTGGACAGGTCGGCCAGCTTCTCGGCCGGCATGGTGATGCCGATGCGTTTCAGTTCGGATTTAAGCTGTGGCAGCTGGTGCGGTTGCCATTGGCCTTCGTCGGCGTGCACGGTGGCGGCCGCCCCCAGAAGGATGACCGGCAAGACGATGGATTTGAACAAGGTAGAACCCCAGGATGAAAAAAAGCAAGCCCGGAGTATATCGCCGTTGCGGTATAGTCGGGATGTTTTCTGGCGTAATGACAATGTCTCACCGCCTTGAAATCTCGGTCAGCACGGTGTCATATTCAGATGGCAATATCTAACGTTAATCAATGTAACGTCAATGATAGACAGACCACGAAAGCCCCGCATCATGACCAGCGACGCGCCCCTTTACCGCCACCGCGTACATTTCCTGTCGCAGAGTTTCTTCATCAAGGACAACGGCGCCGAACTGCTGCTGCACGCGCACAAGTACGACTTCGACATCGGCTTTCACAGCGAGCTGGCGCAGTTCGTCGCCGCCGTCGAACAGGACACTGGCGCCGGACTGTTCGTGATCGATCTCGACGCCCTGCACAATATGCAGTCCGACATGGCCGACGGCCGCAAGACCCTGATGCTGGGCGAGCTGCTGGCACGCCTGCCGGCCGGCCGCGAGTACGTCTACCTGCAATCGGCGCGCCAGGGCGGGCGCTTCTTGCTGCAGCAACGCCTGGTGGACAGCAACTGCCTGGCCTACGCAGAAAAGCCGATCGCCAACGACGTGCTGGTCGACAAGCTGTTCAACCTGTTCGTGCAGCAAAAACGCGGTGACCCGGTGCGCCTGGTGGCCCTTGGCGTCGCCGCCGAGCTGGACGACGCCGCGCTCTTGCAGCAACAGGTCGAGGTGATCCACCACCTGGACGCCACCACCCTGCACCTGCGCGTCAAGGAATTGCAGCCCGACCTGGTCCTGATCGGCGACAGTGAATTCGTGCGCCTGGACGCGATCGCGCGCGTGCTGCGCAAGAACATCGAGGCCGACCCGGTGCGCGAGATCGTGCTGCTGCAGCGCAGTCCCGACCCCGCCCTCACCCGGCGCGCCCTGGGCAGCGGCTTCGACGCCATCCTGCATTGCAGCGAACCCGACCTGCTCACCGCCCAGCTGGTCAACCGCGCCGGCAAGATCCGCGTCAACAAGGACCTGATCGGCAAGGACCGGGCCACGGGACTGTTGAACAAGGTCGGCCTGCAGCGCAAGACCCAGGACCTGATCCGCCAGGCCTGCCAGGACGGCAAGCCGCTGGCCTTCGCCGTGATCGACATCGACAAGTTCAAGACCATCAACGACACCTGGGGCCACCACTTCGGCGACATCGTGATCAAGCGCCTGTGCCTGTGCCTGGCCCCGCACATGCGCGAGCGCGACCTGCTCAGCCGCTTCGGCGGCGAAGAGTTCGTGGCGGTGTTCTGGGATTGCGGCCTGGAAGACGCGTGGCGCCGGCTGGACGCGATGCGCCAGGCCTTCGGCGCGATCGCGTTCCAGGTCGGACGCGCCGAGACGCGGTGCTTTTCGTTCAGCGGCGGACTGGCTGGTTTCCCGGAACAGCGCAGCGAAAACGAATTGTTCCTGCGCGCCGATGCGATGCTATATACGGCCAAGGAGAGCGGGCGTAACCGCATCTGCCCGGCGCCGTGAGCGGGCTGGTCACCACCGCTTGGCACGGCGTGGTCTGTATTGCCGGTGTAACCTCAAACGATGATTTACGCGTACGTCGCGTGCCACAAGGAACTTACCTTCAATGAAAAGGCTAACATGTCAAAGCAAGCATTGCTGCACCGCATGATCACGCCAGAACATATTTGTCCATAGGGAGTCAAGTCCTCGAATTATTGAAGCGGGCGGGTTATCAAGTCGAGGACCATCAGCTGACTACCCGAAGCGAAGTTGACGCGTTCATGCAGGACGAGGGAGTTCAGACTACGCCGCAGACCTATATTGGCGGGCAGCGTGGGCATGATGAACTTGCCGTGTTTTTAGACGGGAAGTAAAAGTCAACTAACTCCCTAGTTGCACCAGGAACGTTCTCGACTGCCCGGATGCTGCCGCTCCGTTCTCACCAGCCGGCCGCGACCAGCGCAGCGTCTGCAATCGGAGTTTTGCTCTACACTTCCTACCGCCCCTTCTAACCAACAGCGCCGGCGCATACTTCGCGCGCGTAGGCGACGGGTGCGCACCGCCTCGACAACGTGGCATCAATCCGCGAATGGAGATCTGGACAACATGAATTTGAGCACGCTCGGCCTTGCCACCACTTTCTCGCTCACCCTGCTCGCGTTCGCCGCCGCTCCGGGCGCAAACGCGCAGGCCAATGCAACCGCGACCAGCAGCCTGCCTTTCGAGGTCAAGCCGGTCGGCACGTTCAAGAACCCATGGGCAATGGCATTCCTGCCGGACGGCAACATGCTCGTGACGCAAAAGGAGGGGACGATGATCTTGTTCGATCCCTCAACCGGTACCAGGCGGACAGTGTCCGGCACGCCCGCCGTCAGCAGCAAGGGCCAGGGCGCGCTCATGGACATCGTCCCCGCTCCCGATTTCGCCGCCAGCAAACTACTCTACTTCAGCTACTCCGAAGCGCGTCCCGGTAACGATAGCCGGGTCGTGCTCGCCACTGCGACACTGGATCAGGCAGGCGGCACGCTCAAGGATACCAAGGTCATTTTCCGCGGCCAGGATGCTTCGACTGGCGGGCACTATTCGGGCCGTATCGGGTTCTCGCCGGATGGCAAGTATCTCTTCTTTACCAGTGGCGACCGCCAGCTTCTCGATCCGGCGCAAGACCCTAAATCGACGCTGGGCAAGGTGCTGCGCCTGAACCTCGACGGCACGCCAGCTGCTGGCAACCCGCTCGCGGCCAAGGGCTTTCATGCAGCCGTCTGGTCGTATGGCCACCGCAATCTGCTCGGTATTGCCCTCGACAGGCAGGGGCGCCTGTGGGAAATGGAGATGGGACCGCGCCATGGCGACGAGATCAACCTGATCAAGCCAGGCCTCAACTATGGCTGGCCGAGAGCATCGAACGGTAGCCACTATGACGGCCGGGACATCCCCGACCACGCGCCTGGCGACGGCTTCGAAGCCCCGAAAGTGTCCTGGAATCCGGCCATTTCTCCCGGCGGACTCGCCTACTACGATGCGGACCTGTTCCCGAAGTGGAAAAATTCCCTCTTCATCACCGGTCTCTCGGGCAAGTCGCTAGACCGCATCGCCCTCGACGGCGAGAACGCGAGCAAGGTGGAACACTGGGACATGGGCGAACGCATCCGTGCTGTTCGCACCGGGCCGGACGGCGCGCTATGGCTGCTCGAGGACGGTCCGCGCGGCAGGCTCCTGATCCTGACACCGAAGAGGTAAGGCAGCGGGAACTGCGTGACGCGGGCATGCCCGCTTTTGGCCGGTTGCAGACCTACCTGAACGTCTGCTTCCGACCCAAAGCAGACACTCGCGTCGGGCTTCTACATGCCGCCGAGGTAATGAGTGAGAAGGCCGTCAGAACTGTCGATGCCTAAAATGTCCATGATCAATTCAATTTCCATACCAAAATGCTCACGACCCTCAGTGTCTTCATACTCCACTGCTTCAAGTGAAGGTTGAAATTGCGCCAGCACCCATCGTTTAGTTGGGTTTTTCTCGATGCCTTCGAGCAGGCGATCGACAAGGTTATCGAGATTTTTCTCAAGGCGCTCACGCTCCTCGGTCACGTCAATTCCTGGTAGGTGCGTTAGCTTTGACGCTAGTCGATAGTCTCGTAATTGCTCTGTAACGCGTGCATCTACGGTAAGCGGTTCGTCAATGATTTCTGAGAGGGGGTCGTAGGTCATTCAGCTTCTCCAGTCGATTTTGGTCGGGCTAAGGTCCGCTCCTGGCCGATTGCGGACGATCGGTACGGCTCAGTGTACGACCTTGCCGCTACCAGCACACGTTGCCGAGATGCCGACCACAGATGTTGTGACAGACTTCATCGTTTGCGAGGAACTTCATCAGCGGCCAACCTGACGAATCAGTTAAAACCGCGCTCAAGCCAGCAAGCCTGCCAGCACCGGCAGCGCACGATCCGGCGCGATGGCATGGTACTGGCGCCGCACCAGCGCCTCGCCGTACTCGCGCTCCAGTCGGCGTAGCGCAAAGTGGCCGCGGCTCATGTTCTGGAAGTGGTCCATGAACAGCAGGTTGATGGTCGCGCCGCCGACCGCGCCCAGCGCCGGCACCATCATGGTGGCGGCCTTCTGCGTCACATGCACCTGGAAGCGCGCGGCTACCACCGCGATCAGGCGCAGCAGCGCCGGCGCGGTCGCGACGTTTACCGACTTCGCGGCCAGTGCCTGGGTGGCCTCGGTCACCGCGCGCGCAAGCGCGATGCGCATCGCGAAATAACCCGACTCGGCGGCATCGTCGCCGTCACTCGGCCCGCCCAGCGCCAGGATACGCAGGCATTCGATCTGCGTGGCAGCGTCGCCCGGCGCTTCGCCGTTGGCGCGCGCGATGTCGGCGATCGAGCGCAGCATGATCACGGTCGACAGCGGCAGCTCGACCAGCAGGCCCGGCAAACCGAAGGCGCCGCCGACGCCACCCGAGACGCCGGCCGCCAACTTGTGCAGGCGCGGTGACGCGGTCTTTTCCTCATTGTCGCCCAGGGTGAACAGCGCGCCGCGCATCGCGTGCTGCAGCGCGTTCTCGGTGGCGCTGCCGACGCGCTTCTGCCACGCGGCCGGCAGACGGTCGATGGCCGACTCGATTGGCGAGCCGACCAGATTGCTCATGCGCGCGGCCAGGCCGGGGTTTTCCAGCAGCCGCCTGGCTTCGCGCAGCTGCTCCAGGTGTTCGGTGCTCATCCTCATGGCGATCTCCTCACAAAGCCCGGCTGCGCGGCCGATTCTTCAGCCGGCGCCGTCCAGCGCGCCCAGCTTGCCCAGGCAACGCCGCTCGAAATTATCCAGGCTGCCAGATACCAGCATGTCATCCTCGTCCACCACATGCGCATCGAGCAGCAGGCGCAGCTTGGCGATCTGGTCGCCGCGCTCCAGCGCGCCGGACAGCGCGGTGGCATCAGGACGGCCGACGCCGGCGATGCCGTCCACCACGTCTTGCGGAAATTCCCAGTGTCCGGCGATGGTGGACGACAGCTGGCGGCTGACGTCAAACAGGCGCCGGCCGAATTCGCTCGAACCCGGGATCCTGCCCTCGTCGCTGGCGCGGCCGGCCAGGCGCAGCGCCACGATCAAGCCCAGGTTCTGCATCAGGCCGGCCAGGTAGGATTCGAACACGCCCGCGCCCAGGCCGGGCGCCATCAGGCTGGCCGCCAGCGCGCACTTTTCGGACTGGTTCCAGATCGTCGGCGCCGCCTGGCGCGCGAAGCCGCCCTCCTGCATCTGGATCAGCGGACGGAAAGCGATGCGAGCCAGCAGCATGCGCAGGCCGTTCTGGCCGATCATCATCAGCGCCGCGTCGAGCGACTTGACCGGCTGCAGCGGCCGGTAGTAGGCGCTGTTGGCTTCGCGGATGACTTCGGCCACCAGCACCAGGTCGCGCTCTACCTGGCGCGCCAGGTCGCCGGACGAGACGCTGTCGTCGGCCAGGTCGCGCAGCAGTTGCGGAATCAGTTCCGGGATGCGCGGCACCAGGCCGGCAGCGGCCGCAGGGTCGGCCGCCAGCGTGCGCACCAGGTCGAGGATGTGTTCCTCTGCCTCCGGCGTGGCCTGGTAGCCGCTGGAAGCGGTCAGCCAGCGGTAATAGGCGGCGTCGACCTCGACGGCCAGCTGCTCCGGGCCGGCCTCGGGTTCGGCGGCGGCCGGCGCTTCGCTGCGCGCCGCCTTGTCATCCCCGCCCAGCATACGATCGATCCATTTTTTCATAGCGTCAGTCCTGCATCAGATAGCGGCATTATATGCCCGCGGCATGGCCGCACGTGGTCACGCTGCCGCTTCGGCGCCGACGCCGGTGGTGACGAAGCGCTCGCGGTACATCTTCGGCGTGATGCCGAGTTTTTTCATGAACACGCGCCGCATGTGCGCTTCGTCGTGGAAGCAGGCGCGCGCGGCCACCGTCTTGAGCGGCAGGTCGAGGCTGGCCAGCAGCCGGGTGGCGCGCTCGAAGCGGCTCGCCTCGATGAATTCCTGGGTGCTCATCCCAACCTCCTGCTGGAACACGCGGGCAAAATGGCGTTCGCTCATCATCGCCCGCTCGGCCAGCTGGGCCACCGGCAGGCGCTGGTGCAGATTGTCCAGGATCCAGGCCTGCAGTTCGCGGATGTTGGGGCGCGTGGTGCGCTCGCTGAGCAGGTGCGCGCTGAATTGCGACTGGCCGCCGGGGCGCTTCAGGAACACCACCATCTCGGTCGCCACCTCGAGCGCCAGCTCGCGGCCGAAGTCGCGCTCGACCAGCGCCAGCGCCAGGTCGATCCCGGCGGTGACGCCGGCCGAGGTCCAGATGGCGCCGGAGCGTACGAAGATGGCGTCGGCGTCGACGTCCACCGCCGGATACTCGGTGCGCAGGCGCTCGGCCACGCTCCAGTGGGTGGTGGCGCGCTGGCCGTCCAGCACACCGGCGGCGGCCAGGAAGAAGGCGCCCGAACACAGCGCGGTGAGCTGGCCGATGCGCGGCGCGGCGGCGGCCACCCAGTCCACCAGCGCCCGGCCCTCGGCCAGCGCGGCGTCGATGTGGCGCGCGCCGACGATGATCGCATTGTCGGGCAGCGCCAGCTGATTGAACGCCTTGCTCGCCTCGAGCGACATCAGCGTGTCCGAGCGCACCGGCCCGACCCGCTCGGCGGCCACGCGCACGTCGTAGCCGGCCGCCTGGCCTTTGCGCTGCAGGTGCAGGTTGGCGTACTCGAACACCGACATCGGGCCGACCGCCTCCATCGCCTTGAAGCCGGGATAGACGATGATGTCGACGGTGATGGCGCCGCTGGGGGAAGTTCGGGACATGGAAAGACGTGGAGCAGGCTGACGATCCGGTCATTATTGCACCAAATCCTGCCATTCTCCGGCCCCGCCCTGGCCCTGGCGCGCCCGCGCGGCCAGAATCGCGCCATCCCAATCCATGCGAGACGACATCCCATGAAGACCAAAGCAGCAGTAGCCTGGCGCGCCGGCGCGCCCCTCACCATCGAAGAAGTCGACCTGCAAGGCCCGCGCGAGGGCGAAGTGCTGGTGGAACTGAAAGCCACCGGCATCTGCCACACCGATTATTACACCCTGTCGGGCGCCGATCCCGAAGGCCTGTTCCCGGCCATCCTGGGTCACGAAGGCGCGGGCGTGGTGGTCGACGTCGGCCCCGGCGTCACGACGCTCAGGAAGGACGACCACGTCATCCCGCTGTACACGCCGGAATGCCGCCAGTGCAAANCCGAAGGCCTGTTCCCGGCCATCCTGGGTCACGAAGGCGCGGGCGTGGTGGTCGACGTCGGCCCCGGCGTCACGACGCTCAGGAAGGACGACCACGTCATCCCGCTGTACACGCCGGAATGCCGCCAGTGCAAATTCTGCCTGTCGCGCAAGACCAATCTGTGCCAGGCGATCCGCTCGACGCAAGGCCGCGGCCTGATGCCCGACGCCACCTCGCGCTTTTCGCTCGACGGCAAGCCGCTGTTCCACTACATGGGCACGTCGACCTTCTCCAACTACATCGTGGTGCCCGAGATCGCGCTGGCCAAGATTCGCCAGGACGCGCCGTTCGACAAGGTCTGCTACATCGGCTGCGGCGTGACCACCGGCGTCGGCGCGGTGCTGTTCTCGGCCAAGGTCGAAGCCGGCGCCAACCTGGTGGTGTTCGGCCTGGGCGGCATCGGCCTGAACGTGATCCAGGCGGCGAAGATGGTCGGCGCCGACAAGATCATCGGCGTCGACATCAACCCGGCGAGGGAAAGCATGGCGCGCAAGTTCGGCATGACCCACTTCATCAACCCGCAGCAGGTCGAGAACGTGGTCGACGCCATCGTGCAGATCACCGACGGCGGCGCCGACTACAGCTTCGAGTGCATCGGCAACACCACCACCATGCGCCAGGCGCTGGAGTGCACCCATAAAGGCTGGGGCCAGTCCTTCATCATCGGCGTGGCCGAAGCCGGCGCCGAGATCGCGACCCGCCCGTTCCAGCTGGTGACCGGGCGCGAATGGAAGGGTTCCGCCTTCGGCGGCGCGCGCGGCCGCACCGACGTGCCGAAGATCGTCGACTGGTACATGGAAGGCAAGCTCAATATCGACGACCTGATCACCCACCGCCTGCCGCTGGAGCGCATCAACGAAGGCTTCGACCTGATGAAGTCGGGCGAATCGATCCGCTCGGTCGTGCTCTACTGAATTTATTGAGCCAGCGCCGCCTCGTTCCAGCCACCGCCCAGCGACTGGATCAGCGCCACCGCCGCCGTCTGGCGGTCGGCCTGCACCTGCACCAGGTTGCGGCGCGCGTTCAGCGCCGTGACCTGGGCCTGCACCACTTCGGTGTAGCTCACCTGCCCCGCCTTGTAGCGGTTCAAAATCTGTTCTTCCACCATCCCCGCCGCCTCGGCCGCTTCGGCGCGCAGCACCTGCTGCTGCGACAGCACGCGGGTGGCGGCCAGCTGGTTTTCGACGTCGGCGAAGGAATCGAGCACTATCTGGCGGTAGCGCGCCACAGTGGCCTGATGGCGCGCCTCCGCCCCTTCGACACTGGCGCGGGTGGCGCCGGCGTTGAACAAAGTCTGCGCCGCCGACAGTCCGAACGACCAGGCCGCGGCGGACGCCGAGAACAGGTCGCCCACGCGGCTGGTGGTGTTGCCGTAGGCGGCGCTCAGGCCGAAGTTGGGGAAGTAGGCCGAGCGCGCGATGCCGATGTCCGCGTTCGCCGCCGCCACGTCGCGCTCGGCGGCAGCGATGTCGGGACGGCGCTGCAGCAGCGTCGACGGCACGCCCGTCGGCACCTCGGGCACCGCCACGTGCCACGCGGCCGGCGCGATCGAGAAGTTCGACGGCGCCTGGCCGACCAGCACCGCGATCGCGTGTTCGAGCTGGGCGCGCTGGCGCTCCAGGCCCAGCGCTTCGCTGCGCGCGGTGGCGAGCTGGGTCTGGGCCTGCAGCACGTCGGAGCGGGCCGAGACGCCGGCGGCGAAGCGGTTCGAGGTGATCTGCAGCACCCGCTCGTAGCCTTGGATGGTCGAGGCCAGCATCTCGCGCTGGGCGTCGGTCTGGCGCAGCGAGAAGTAGTTGATCGCCAACTCGCCCTGCGCCGCCAGGCGCGCGCTGGCCAGGTCGGCCGCGGTGGCTTGCGCGTTGGCTTCCGATACTGTTACTGCATTACGCAGGCGACCGAACACGTCCGGCTCCCAGCTGGCGCCGATCTGTACCCGGTAGGCGTTGTCGCTGGTGCGGTTGCCGCCGCCGGCGCGGTCGGCGCCGGCAGTGAGCGACACGGTCGGGAACAGCGAGGCGCGCTGCTGCGCCACCAGCGCGCGCGCCTGGGCATAGTTGGCCACCGCCACCGCCACGTTCTGGTTCGCCGTCTCGACCTGGGCCGCGAGGCGATCCAGTTCGGGGTCGGCAAACAGACGCCACCACGGGCCGCGTTCGAGCGTGTCGGCGGGCGCCGCCGGCACCCAGCCGGCCAGCTCCTTGAAGTTGGCCGGCAGCGTGCCGGCCTGCAGCGGCTCGGGACGCTGGTAGGCGGGACCGACGGTGCAGCCGGCCAGCGCGGCGGCGAGAGCGACAAGGGTCAGGCGATAAGGAACGGTATTTCGCATAGAGATCAGGTTTTCGCTAGGGACGGACCTTCGTCCTCGTGGGGATGGCGGGTCAGGTTTGCTTCGCCCGGTTTCTTGGTGCGCAGCTTGTCCATCAGGACGTAGACTACCGGCGTGGTGAGCAGGGTCAGGAGCTGGCTGGCGATCAGGCCGCCGATGATGGCGATGCCCAGCGGACGGCGCAGCTCGGAGCCTTCGCCGAAGCCGATCGCCAGCGGCAGCGCACCCAGCGCCGCGGCCAGGGTCGTCATCAGGATCGGGCGGAAGCGCAGCATGCACGCTTCGCGCACCGCCTCCATGGCGGACAGTCCCCGCGCGCGCTCGGCTTCGAGCGCGAAGTCGATGATCAGGATCGCATTCTTCTTGACGATGCCGATCAGGAGAAAGACCCCGATCAGGGCGATGATCGAGAACTCCATCTTGAACAGCAGTAGCGCCAGCACCGCGCCGACGCCGGCCGACGGCAGCGTCGACAGCACCGTGACCGGATGCACCAGGCTTTCGTACAGGATGCCGAGCACGATGTAGATGACGATGATGGCGGCCGCGATCAGCATCGGCTGCTCTTCGTTCGATTCCTGCGCGGCGCGCGCCTGCCCTTGGAAGCTGCCGCGCACATTGCTCGGCATGCCGATGTCGGCTTCGGCCTGGCGCACCGCGGCCTCGCCGTCGGCCAGGTTGAAGCCTTCGGCCAGGTTGTACGACACGGTGGTGGCCAGTTCGCCGTCCTGGTGGTTGACCGAGGTCGGGGTCGAGCTTTCGGCGAACTTCGCCACCGACATCAGCGGCACCATGGTGGCGGCGCTGCTGGCCAGGGCCTGGCCGGCGGATGGGTCGCGCGCGGCGGTCAGGTTCGAGGCGCTTGCTCCCGCACCTGCGCTGCCGGTGGCGCTTGGCGTGCCGATGGTGCCGGTGGCGACGCTGGTGCCGGTGCCGCTCGATGCGGTGGTCGTGGTGGAACCGCTGCCGCGCGCCGGCACATACACGTCGCGCAGCGCTTCCGGCGACTGCGCATAGCGCTGGGCCACGCCCATCACCACGTGGTACTGGTTGAGTTCATCGTAGATGTTCGCCACCTGGCGCTGGCCGAAGGCGTTATACAGCGCATTGGTGACGTCGCGCGTGCTGATGCCCAGACGCGAGGCGGTTTCCTTGTCGATGGTGACGAAGGTCTCGACGCCGTTTTCGGCCTGGTCGGTGTCGACGTCGACCAGCGCCGGCTGCGCCTTCATCGATTCGGCCAGGCGCGAGGCCCACTGCTTCAGGTCTTCGGCATTGTCGCTCTTGAGCGTGTACTGGTACGTGGAATTGCTGGAGCGGCCGCCCATGCGCAGGTCCTGCACCGGGTTCAGGAAGATCGAGACGCCGGTGACCTTCGCCAGCTGCGGACGCAGGCGCGTGATGACCGCCTGGGCCGCGACGTCGCGTTCGCCCACGGGTTTCAGGTTGACGAACATGAAGCCGCCGCCGGCGCGCCCGCCGCCGGTGAAGGCGACCACCGTGTCCACCGCCGGATCCTTGCGGATGATCTCGACCAGCTGGCGCAGCTTCTGCTGCATGGCCTGGAACGAGATGCTCTGGTCGGCGCGGATGCCGCCATTCATCTGGCCCGAGTCCTGCTGCGGGAAGAAGCCCTTCGGCGCCGCCGAGAACAGGTACACGTTCAACGCCACCGTGAACAGCAGGATGATCATCACCAGGAGCTTGCTGTCCAGCGCCCAGTCCAGCGCGTGCTCGTAGGTGCGCAGGATGCGGCCGAAGCCGTTCTCGGACCAGCGCGCGAGGCGGCCCGGCTTCTTTTCCTTGTCTTCCTTGCGCAGCAGCCAGGCGCACATCATCGGCGTGGTGGTCAGCGAAATCACCAGCGAGATCATCACCGCCGCCGACAGCGTCACCGCGAATTCGCGGAACAGGCGGCCCACCTGCCCGCCCATGAACAGCAGCGGAATGAACACCGCCACCAGCGACAGCGAGATCGACAGCACGGTGAAGCCGACTTCGCGCGCACCGAGCAGCGCGGCCGACATGCGGTCCATGCCGTTCTCGATGTGGCGCGCGGTATTTTCGAGCACCACGATGGCGTCGTCGACCACGAAACCGGCGGCCACCGTCAGCGCCATCAGCGACAGGTTATTCAGGCTGAAGCCGAGCATCCACATCACGCCGAAGGTGCCCAGCAGCGACACCACGGTGGCCACCGCCGGCACCACGGTGGCGCGCAGACTGCGCAGGAACACGCTCACCACCAGCACCACCAGCACGATCGAGAGGATCAGGGTGAACTCGATCTCGTGCAGCGAAGCGCGGATCGAATAGGTGCGGTCCGACGCCACCGCCAGGTTGATGTCGCCCGGCAGCTGCGCCTGCAGCGTCGGCAGCAGCGCCCGCACGCCGTCCACGGTCTCGATCACGTTGGCGGCCGGCTGGCGCGTCACCAGCACGATCACCGCCGGCTCGCCGTTGAACAGGCCCAGGGTATTGATGTTCTCGGGGCCGTCGAACACCTGCGCCACGTCCGACAGCCGCACGGCGGCGCCGTCGCGCCAGGCCACCACCAGGTCGCGGTAGTCGGCCGCGGTGCGGCCGTCGCCACTGGTCGCCGGCTGCGAATAGATCTGCAGCCGGTTGCCGCCGTCGACGATCTCGCCTTTCGGCCGGTTCGGATTGCTGGCCTGGATCGCGGCGCGCACGTCTTCGCTCGAGACCCCATAGCGGTTCATCGAATACGGCACCAGCTCGACGCGCACCGCCGGCAGCGAGCCGCCGCCGATCTCGACCTCGCCCACGCCCGGCACCTGCGCCAGGCGCTGCTGCACCAGGTTCGACACCGCCTCGTAGATCTGGCCCGGGCTGCGGGTCTTGGAGGTCAGCGCCAGGATGATCACCGGCGCGTCCGAAGGATTCGCCTTGCGATAGGTCGGGTTGCTGCGCAGCGTGGCCGGCAGGTCGGCGCGGGCGGCGTTGATCGCGGCCTGCACTTCGCGCGCGGCCGAGTCGATCTTGCGATTCAGTTCGAACTGCAGGTTGATGCGGGTCGAGCCGGTGCTGCTGCTCGATGTCATCTCGTTGACGCCGGCGATCACGCCCAGCCGTCGCTCGAGCGGCGTGGCGACACTGGACGCCATGGTTTCCGGACTGCCGCCCGGCAGCGAGGCCGACACCGAGATGGTCGGGTAGTCGACCTGCGGCAGCGGCGACACCGGCAGCACGAAAAAGGCGGCGATGCCGGCCAGCGCCAGGCCCAGCGTCAGCAGGACCGTGGCGATCGGGCGCCGGACGAAAGGAGCGGACAGGTTCATGCGCCCGCCTGTTCGGTTTTATGCGGGGCGCGGCCGGTCCAGCGCCGTGCGGTGCGGTCGAACGCAAGATAGATCACCGGCGTCGTGAACAGGGTCAGGAGCTGGCTCAGGATCAGGCCACCGAAGATGGACAGGCCCAGCGGCCGGCGCAGCTCGGCGCCCTCGCCCCAGCCCAGCATCAGCGGCACCGCCGCGAACAGCGCCGCCAGCGTCGTCATCAGGATCGGGCGGAAGCGCAGCAGCGCGGCCTGGCGGATCGCATCCAGTGGCGACTTGCCCTGCTCGCGCTCGGCCTCGATCGCGAAGTCGATCATCATGATCGCGTTTTTCTTGACGATGCCGATCAGGAGGATGATGCCGATGATGCCGATCACGCCCAGGCCCTGGCCGCTGACCCACAGCGCGAACAGCGCGCCGACGCCGGCCGACGGCAGCGTCGACAGGATGGTCAAGGGGTGGATGTAGCTTTCATAGAGCACGCCGAGCACGATGTACACGCAGACCACGGCGGCCAGGATCAGCCACAGCTGGTTCGACAGCGAGGCTTCGTAGGCGCCGGACGCGCCAAGGAAAGTCATGCTGACCGAGGCCGGCATCTTGAGCTCGTCGGCGGCGACGCGGATCGCGTTCACGGCCTGGCCCAGCGAGGCGCCGGACGCGGTGTCGAAGCCGACCGTGGCGGCCGGGTATTGCGCCACGTGGTTGATCTGCAGCGGCGCCGCGCGTTCGCTGATGGTGGCGATCGCCGACAGCGGCGTGGGCGAACCGGAACCGGTGCGCAGCTGCAGGCGGCTCAGCGCGTCGAGCGACATCGCCTCGTCCTGCTGCGCTTCCAGGATCACGCGGTACTGGTTGGTCTCGGTGAAGATGGTCGAGACGATGCGCTGGCCGTAGGCGCTGTACAGCGCGTCGTCGATGGCGGAAGCCGTGATCGACAGGCGCGAGGCGGTGTCGCGGTCGATGTCCACGAAGGCCGCGGCGCCGACCGCGCCGGCGTCGGTCACCGCGTTACGCACCTCGGGCACGCTGCCCAGCTTTTGCGTGAGCTTGCGCGCCCACTCGTTGACGACTTCACTGTCGGCGCCCTCGATCGACAGCCGGTACTGGGTCGGGCCGCTTTCGGCGTCGATGGTCAGGTCTTGCGTCGGCTGCAGGAACAAGGTGAGGCCGGCGACGTTCGCCACGCGCTTGCGCAGGCGGCTCATGATCTCGTCCTGGTTGCCGCGATCGGCTTTCAGGTTGATCAGCATGGTGCCGGTGTGCAGCATGGTGTTGTTGGCGGCGTCCACGCCGACATAGGAAGCGACCGAGGCGACTTCCGGGTCGGCCATGATCTGGCGCGCGGCTTCCTGCTGGAGTTTCGCCATGTCGGTGTACGAAACCGACTGGCGCGCCTGCACGCGGGCTTGCAACTGGCCCGTATCCTGGGTCGGAAACAGGCCTTTCGGGATGATCGCCCATAGCAGCGCGGTCAGGACCAGCGTGCCGAGCGCCACCAGCAGGGTCAGGCCCTGGCGCGCCAGCACCCAGCCCAGCATCACGTCGTATTTGGCGATCACGCGGTCGAAGAAGTTCTGGAACTTGATGGCGAAGCGGCTCGGCTTTTCTTCCTCGTGGCTGCGCAGCCAGCGCGCCGACATCATCGGCACCAAAGTGAGCGACACCACGCCCGAGATCAGGATCGTGATCGCCAATGTGACCGCGAATTCGCGGAACAGGCGGCCCACCACATCGCCCATGAACAGCAGCGGGATCAGGACCGCGATCAGGGACACGGTCAGCGAGATGATGGTAAAGCCGATCTGGGCGGCGCCTTTCAGGGCGGCGGCCATCGGCTTTTCTCCCTCTTCGATATAGCGCGCGATATTCTCGATCATCACGATCGCGTCGTCGACCACGAAGCCGGTGGCGATCGTCAGCGCCATCAATGACAGGTTGTTCAGGCTGTAGCCGAGCAGGTACATCACGCCGAAGCTGCCGATCAGCGAGATCGGCACCGCCAGGCTGGCGATCACGGTGGCGCGCAGGCTATGCAAAAAGGCGAAGATCACCAGCACCACCAGCACCACCGCCAGCAGCAGCTCGATCTGCACGTGGTGCACCGAGGCGCGGATGCCGGCGGTGCGGTCGCTCAGCACGTCCATGCGCAGCGCGGTCGGCAGGCCGGCCTGCAGTTCGGGCAGGCGCGCCTTGATGGCGTCCACCGTGGCGATCACGTTGGCGCCCGGCTGGCGCTGGACATTCAGGATGATGGCCGGCTTCATGTTGGCCCATGCGCCCAGGCGCACGTTCTCGGCGCTGTCGACCACGCGCGCCACTTCGCTCAGCTTCACCGGCGCGCCGTTGCGGTAGGCGACGATCAGGTTCTGGTAGTCGGGCACCGTGACCAGTTGGTCATTGGCGTTGATCGCGTACGAGCGCGTGGGACCGTCGAAGCTGCCCTTGGCGCTGTTGGCGTTGGCCGAGGTGATCGCGGTGCGCAAGGAGTCGAGGCCGAGGCCGTACGAGGCCAGGGCTTCGGTATCGGCCTGGATCCGCACCGCGGGGCGCTGGCCGCCCGACAGCGAGACCTGGCCCACGCCCGACACCTGGCTGATCTTCAGCGCCAGGCGCGTGTTGACCAGGTTCTGGACCTCGGTCAGCGGCAGCGTGTCGGAGGTGATGGCCAGGGTCAGCACCGGCGCGTCGGCCGGATTGACCTTGGCGTACACCGGCGGCGCCGGCAGGTCGGTCGGCAGCAGCGAGCCGCCGGCGTTGATCGCGGCCTGCACTTCCTGCTCGGCCACGTCGAGCGTTTCGCCCAGGCCGAACTGCAGCGTGACGATCGAGACGCCGGAAGCGCTGGTGGAACTCATGCGCGTCAGGCCCGCCATCTGGCCGAACTGGCGCTCCAGCGGCGCGGTGACGGTGCGCGCCATCACTTCCGGGCTGGCGCCGGGGTACAGGGTCTGCACCTGGATGGTCGGGAAGTCGACCTGCGGCAGCGCCGACAGCGGCAGGAAGCGGTAGCCGACCAGGCCCGACAGGACGATGGCCAGCATCAGGAGGGCCGTGGCGACCGGGCGCTGGATGAACGGGGTGGAGGGGCTCATGCGCGGGCCTCGCGACGGGCGGCTGCATGGCCATCGAACCACAACATCATTGCTGCGCTCCCTGCGCCGGACGGCCCCGGCGCTGGCCTTCCGCCGGCGCCTGACCCTGGCGGCCACCCTGGCCGCCCTGCCCGCCCTGGCCACGGGCACCGGCCGGCTTATCGCCCGGCAGCACCACGCTGGCGCCATCGCGCAGGCGGTCGGCGCCTTCGGTGATCACCTGCTCGCCCACTTTCAACCCGGTGCGGATCTGCACCTTGTCCACCGTCGACTCGCCGCGCGTCACGTTGCGCAGCGCCACGGTGCGCGCCTGCGGGTTCAGCACGTAGACGTAGTCGCCGTTGGCGCCGTGGCGCAGCGCCGTCACCGGCACCATCACCGCGTCCGGAATCGTGTTCACGGTCAGGCGCAGGTTGACGAACTGGCTCGGGAACAGCTTGCCGTCGCCGTTGGCGAAGCGGGCCTTGGCGCGCACGGTGCCGGTCTGGGTATCGACCTGGTTGTCGAGCGCGATGAAGCTGCCCGTGGCCAGGTTCTCGGTGCGGGTGCGGTCCAGGGCAGTGGCCGCCAGCTTGGCGTTCTGGGCGATGCGTTGTTGCAGCACCGGCAGGTTGTCCTGCGGGACCGCGAATTCGACGTCGATCGGCGCCAGCTGGGTGATCACGGCGATGCCATTGGCGTCACCGCTGCCGACCAGGTTGCCGACGTCCACCGTGCGCAGGCCGACCCGGCCGCCGATCGGGGCGCGCACCGTGGCGTAGCCCAGGTTCAGCTGGGCGGTGCCTTCGGCCGCCTTGTCGGTCATCACCGTACCTTCCAGCTGCTTGACCAGCGCGGCCTGGGTGTCGACTTCCTGGCGCGCGATCGAATCCTGCTCCAGCAGCGTGCGGTAGCGGCCAAGGATCACGCGTGCGCTTTCCAGCTGCGCTTCGTCGCGCTGGCGCTGGCCGCGCGCCTGCAGCAGCGCCATCTCGAACGGACGCGGGTCGATCGTGGCCAGCACCTGGCCGGGTTTTACCAGCTGGCCTTCGGTGAAGTGGATTTTCTGCACCACGCCCGAGACTTGCGGACGCACCGTCGCGGTGGCCGCCGCCACCACCGTGCCCAGCGCGTCGAGGGTGACCGGGATGTCGGCCGCGGTGGCGGTGGCGACGCCGACCGTGGTGGCCGGTCCGCCGCGTCCGCCGCCGGGACCGCCGGGACCACGCCCGCCACCTCCGCCGGCGCCCGGTCCACCCGGACCGCCGGGACCACCGGCAGCGCCGGGGCCGCCCTGGCCGGCCGGCTGGTGCGTCAGCGACCAGGCAAGCCAGCCCAGCGCCACCATCGCCAGCACGGCGATGATGCTGCCGACGAGTCGGTTGCGGCGGGTGCGCGCGGGACGGGCGAGAGGTGGATTGGTCGGGGAGTGCTGGTCCATGCTTGTCCTTGTTCGTTCGATATGAATGCCAATTGCACAATACGGCTCACAATGACTTTAGCATGGCCCTTTCCAACGATATGTTTCGTAACGTACATTGTGTTAGCCACTAAACAAGCTCGGCCGGACCGGCTTGACGCCGATTTACACCGTTGTCCGCACTATGGGCGACGTTATCGGGAGAGAAACGAAAAACGGGCGCAGCTTCCCGCCGCGCCCGTGCCAACTTTGTATGATTCGGTTACAAAGTCGCTACATTCCTTAAAGCTCGCCGCACAGGCAATGCACCACCGCCGCGAACGGCTTGCGTTCGCCGCTCAGCTCGGACAAGAACGCCATGTCCTGCGCCACCTTGCTCACCGGGCCGGCCGGCATCGCCTCTTCGATCAGGCCCAGCTTGACCTGGATCGTCATCGCCTGCGCTGCCGAGGCGCCCGCCATCTGCAGGAAGCGCTCGACGCGCGTCACCGGACGCTCGACGTAGACCACGCGGTAATCCTTGTCCAGCTTGGCGCGGCCGGCGGCCGAGGCCAGCGCATCGTTATAGCTGCCCAGGCGGTCGACCAGGCCGCGTTCCTTGGCCTGGGCGCCGGTCCAGACCCGGCCCTGGCCGACCTCGTCGATCCTGGCTTGCGTGGTCTTGCGCGCCGCCGCCGCCTTGCCGGTGAACTCGCTGTAGACGTTGTTGATGCTGGCTTGCACCAGCTGGCCGAAGCGCGGGTCGAGCGGGCGCAGCGGGTTGTAGGCGTCGGCCAGCCAGGTGGTGGTCACGCCGTCGGTATGGATGCCGAGTTTGTCGACCACCTTGTCGGCGGTCGGCAGCAGCGCGAACACGCCGATCGAGCCGGTGATGGTGGCCGGGTCGGCGATGACCTCGTCGGCCGCCATCGAGATCCAGTAGCCCCCCGAGGCCGCCACGCTGCCCATCGACACCACCACCGGCTTGCCGGCGGCGCGCGTCAGTTCGAGTTCACGCCGGATAAGTTCCGAGCCGTAGGCGCTGCCGCCGGGCGAATCGACGCGCAGCACCACCGCCTTGATCGAATCGTCCTCGCGCGCCTGGCGGATCAGGTTGGCCGTGCTGCGCCCGCCCACCACGCCCGGGCCGCCGGCGCCGTCGGTGATCGCGCCCGCGGCCACGATCACGCCGACCGCGTCGCCGAAGGCGCGCTGCGGGTGGCGCGACAGGTAGTCGTAGAACGACACCTGGCGGAAGCTCTTGATGTCTTCCTCGTACACGCCGCGCTTGATCATCATGGCGCGCAGCTGGTCGCGCGTCATCAGGCCGTCGACCAGTTTCGCCTCCAGCGCCACCTTGGCGGCGCTGCCGCCGGCCGCTTCCATGCGCTGCGGCAGGTTCTCGATCATCGCGGCCAGCGCGCCGTCGGGCAGCTTGCGGTTCTTCTCGACCAGGCCGGTGTAGCCGCTCCACAGCGCGTTGTACAGGAAGGCGTCGGCTTCGCGCGCCGCCGGCGACGGGCCGTTGGCGATGTACGGCTCGGCCGCGCTTTTATAGGTGCCGACCTTGATCAGGTTGACCGTGACGCCGACCTTGTCGAGCGCGTCGCGATAATAGTTGCGGCGCCCGCCGAAGCCTTCGATCAGCACCATGCCCATCGGGTGCACATAGACTTCGCTGGCGTGCGAGGCGACCAGATAGCGCTTCTGGTCGTACTGACCGCTCCAGGCCACGACCTTCTTGCCGGCCGCCTTCACACGGCCGAGGGCGGCGCCGAATTCGCGCAGCATGGCCATGCCGCCGCCGTCCATCTCGTCCAGGATCACCACCACGCTCGAGATATTCGGGTCGCGCGCGGCGGTGTCCAGGGTCAGCAGCACGTCGCGCAGGCGCACGGTGCGCTTACTGTCGCCGCCCACGTTGTCGAGCACGGTGTCGCGCAGCGTGGTCTCGTACTGCTCGACCAGGTCGCCCTTGATCTCGAGCACCAGCGAGGTGTTGCCGCCGACCGGCTTGACGCCGCCGCCGAAGAACATGGCGATGATGGCGATCAGGATCAGCAGGAACAGCAGGTTGAAGAAGGTACGGCGGGTGACGTCGAGCGCGGTCCACAGGAAGACGAACCCGCGCCGCAACGCACTCAGGGGCTTGAAGGCCATCGAAACTCCATTAGAAGGTTGATGCAAACATAAAGCAACGTGGGCAACCCGGCGTCTTCATACGGCCGCCGCGGCCGGACGATCGCCGGCCGGCTGCGGCCGCGAAATCGCCAGCAGGCCAGCGAATACGAGTAGCCCGTTAACCATAAGTAATTCCAGCCCAAGTCGGTAAGAGCCGAGCAGGTAAGCTTGATTGTACTCAAGGATTGCGCACAAGAGCGGCGCGCCGACCGTGACAAACGGTACAAACCGGTCGATTGGCATGCGCCGGGTCATCATTCCGAAGGCGAACAGGCCCAGCAGCGGGCCGTAGGTGTAGGCCGCCAGCTTCAGGATCACGCCGATCATGCTCGGATTGTCGGCCGCCTTGAAGCCCAGCACCAGCAGCAGGAACAGGACCGCGAAGCCCAGGTGCACGCGCCGGCGCAGGCGTTCGGCGTCATTCGCCGTCAAGTCCGTCCTGCGCTTGATGCCGAGGATGTCGATGCAGAACGACGAGGTCAGCGCCGTGATGGCGCCGTCGGCACTGGGGAACAGGGCCGAGATCAGGGCGATCAGGAACACGATCTGCAATGCCGCCGGCATGTGGCCCATCACCACCGCCGGGAAGATCTTGTCGCCGCCGGCGGTCACGCCGACGCTCGGGGCGTACAGGTACAGCAGGCCGCCCAGGAACAGGAACGACAGCAGCACCACCACCAGCACCGCGGTCAGGCTCAACAGGTTCTTCTGCGCGTCGCGCAGCGTCTTGACCGAGATGGTCTTCTGCATCATCTCCTGGTCCAGGCCGGTCATGGCGATGGTGATGAAGGCGCCGGCCACGATCTGCTTGACCAGGAAATTCGGGCTGTCGACGTCGAAGGTGAACACGTGCGCCAGGCCCTGGGAGCGCATCCGCTCCAGGCTCTCCGGCACCGACAGGCCCAGTTCGCCCAGCAGAAACCAGGCGCAGGCGAACAGGCCGAACAGCATGCAGCCCGTCTGCAGGGTGTCGGTCCAGACGATGGTCTTCACGCCGCCCTGGTAGGTGTACATCAGAATCATGCCCAGCACCACCAGGGTGGTGATCCAGAACGGCACGCCCAGGCTGTCGAGGATGATCGCCTGCAGGATGTTCACCACCAGGTACAGGCGCGCGGTGGCGCCCAGCAGGCGCGAGATGATGAAGAAGCCGGCCCCGCTCTGGTAGGCGCGTGTACCTAGGCGCAGGTCGAGGTAGTGGTAGATCGACGTCAGTTGCAGGCGGTAGTACAGCGGCAGCAGCAGCCAGACCACGGCCAGGTAGCCGATCACGTAGCCGATCAGGATCTGGGCGTAGCCGAAGCCGTCGATGCCGACCGCGCCCGGCACGCTCACGAACGTCACGCCCGAGAGCGTGGTGCCGACCATGCCGAAGGCGACCAGCATCCAGTTGCTGCTCTTGTTACCGATGAAGAAGCTGTCGTTATTGGCGCCGCGCGAGGTGACGTGGGCGACGCCGAGCAGCAGCAGGAAATAGGCGATGAGGATGCAGAACAGGAGAAGCGGGGACATGGTGGATGATCGTTAACGTAAAAACGTCATTCCCGCGCAGGCGGGAATCCAAGTCCGTTGCGCTCCACTGGATCGAACCGCAGTGGTGCTGCATGCGAACTTGGATTCCCGCCTGCGCGGGAATGACGGTGCTTAGGCCAGGTGCCGGGTGTTATACCCGATACCATCAGCCGTTTTCGGTGCCCGCCTTCGGCTTGGCCGGACGGCGGCTGCGCGGTGCGGCCTTGCGCGCCGGGGCTTTGTGTGACGGACGGGCCGCCTTCTTGCGCGACGCGGCCGATTCTTCGCCCTGCCCTTCCGCAGCTGATTCCTCAGCGGCTTCAGGCTGCTCCTCGGCGACCGGCGCTTCGACCACAGGCGCCTCGGCCACCTCGGCCACGTTCGACGCCGCCACGACGTCTTCCGGCGCCGGCGCTGCGGCAGCTTTCTTGGCCGCCGGTTTACGCGGCGTACGGCGGCGTTCCTTGACCGGCGCCGGCGCTTCTTCAGCGAGCGCCGCAGCATCCGCCTGCGGCTCCTGCGCCGCTACCGCTTCCGGCTCGGCCGCGACGGCTGCAGCAGCCTGCTCCGCCTCGGCCATCTCCGCCACCGGCTCGAACACCGGCTCCTGCGGCGCCGGTTCCAGCAGCGCCGGGATCGCGGAATTGGCCTGCGCTTCGCCGCGGCCACCCTGCTTGCGGCCACGGCCGCCACGGCCACGGCGGCTTTCCTTGGCCGCGTCCCTGGCCGATTCGTCGCCCGCGCCCTCGACCGGCGCCGCGGCGTCGATCATGTCCTGCACCACGGCGTCCGGGGCCTGGGTCACGTCGCCGCCGGCGCTGCCGTCCGCGGCCGGCACGGCGGCCGGCGCATTCGCGCTGCGGTACACGTAGGTGCCCGACTTCTCGTCGCGGCCGAACTCGAACAGGCCGCGCGTCTGCGCTTCTTCCAGCAGGTTGCCGAAGGTGCGGAAGCCGTAATAGGTTTCCGAGAATTCCGGACGGCGGCGCTTGAGCGTGTCCTTGAGCAGCGAAGCCCAGATTTTGCCGGTGTCGCCGCGTTCGGACACCAGCGCGTCGAAGGTCTCGACCACCATCTCCAGCGCCTGGATCTTGCGCGCCTCGAGTTCTTCCTTGCGCTTGTCGTCGCTGGCGCTGCCGCGCTTGGACGCCTGCGGCTGGCTCTTGCGTTCGTCGCGCTTGGCGGCGGTGCGGCGCTGTTCGCGCACCAGGTCGTCATAGAAGATGAATTCGTCGCAGTTGGCGACCAGGAGGTCCGAGGTCGACTGCTTGACGCCGACGCCGATCACCTGCTTGGCGTTCTCGCGCAGCTTGGAGACCAGCGGCGAAAAGTCGGAGTCGCCGCTGATGATCACGAAGGTGTCGACGTGCGACTTGGTGTAGCACAGGTCGAGCGCGTCGACCACCAGGCGGATGTCGGCCGAATTCTTGCCCGACTGGCGCACGTGCGGGATTTCGATCAGCTCGAAGTTCGCTTCGTGCATCGGGGCCTTGAAGGCCTTGTAGCGATCCCAGTCGCAGTAGGACTTCTTGACGACGATGCTGCCCTTGAGCAGCAGGCGCTCGAGCACCGGGCGGATGTCGAATTTCTCGTAGTTGGCGTCGCGAACGCCGAGGGCGACGTTTTCGAAGTCGCAGAACACCGCCATGCTGATGTTGTCGGAAGATGAGGCCATGAGTTGTTGTTTTCTGGTAATGATGAGACGGGCTAACGGCGATTATACGCATCCCGCCGGGGTCCGAGCCGTCCGTCTCGCCAGAAATCCACCTTCCACCTGCTGCATCGGCAGATTGTGAACCACACAATTGCCCGTTTAACACGAACCGCTTCTGACCTATAATGCGGCTTCCATCATCGGCAGCCGATACGATGCTTCCCCCTGACCTTTTCGAGTCCGCTTTCAACAGCTCGCCGTTCGGCCACTACCTGCTGTCGCCGACACCCGAGGCCGTGATCCTGGCGGTCAACGACGCTTTTCTGCGCGCCTCCAACCGCACCCGCGAGGAACTGGTCGGTACCAGCCTGTTCACGGCGTTCCCGGGCAATCCCGACGACCCCGAAGACGACGGCGAAGTGCGCCTGCGCGCCTCGTTCGCCACGGTGCTGGCGACCGGCCGGCCCGACACCCTGCCCGCGGTGCGCTATCCGATCCCGGTGATCCTGCCGAACGGCGAGCCCGGCTTCGAGGAGCGCTTCTGGACCGCCATCAGCACCCCGATCTTCGGCGCCGACGGCAGCATCGTCTGCATCTCGCACAGCAACAACGACGTCACCGAGAAAGTGCGTTCCGAGGCCGCGCTGCGCGAGAGCGAGCGGCGCTACCGCGCGCTGACCAACGCCACGGCCGAAGTCATCTACCGCATCAGCCCCGACTGGACCCAGCTGCGCCACCTCGAAGGGCGCGGCTTCCTGAAGGACACCGCAGCGCCGCGCCCGTACTGGTTGGGCGACTACGTGCCGCCCGAGGAACAGGAACTGGTCAACCGCGAGATTGCGCGCGCGATCCGCGAAGGCTCGGTGTTCGAGCTCGAACACCGGGTGCGGCGCGCCGACGGCAGCAGCGGCTGGACGCTGTCGCGCGCGGTGCCGATGTTCGACGCCGCAGGCAAGCTGGTGGAATGGATCGGCGCCGCAAGCGACATCACCGAGCGCAAGGCGGCCGAAGAGCGGTTGCGCGAAGCCGACCGCCGCAAGGACGAATTCCTGGCCATGCTGGCGCACGAACTGCGCAACCCGCTGGCGCCGATCGGCGCCGCCGCCGAACTGCTGCAGCGCATCAAGCCCGACGAAGCGATGCTCAAGCGCACCAGCCAGATCATCGGGCGCCAGGTCGGCCACATGACCGCACTGATCGACGACCTGCTGGACGTCTCGCGCGTCACGCGCGGGCTGGTGCAGCTCGCTAACGCACCGCTCGACGTCGACGGCGTGATGCATGAGGCGGTGGAACAGGTGATGCCGCTGGTGCAGGGGCGGCGCCACCAGCTGGCCGTCACGCTGCCGCCGCCGGGCACGCGCGTGCTGGGCGACCGCAAGCGCCTGGTGCAGGTGCTGGCCAACTTGCTCAATAACGCCGCCAAGTACACGCCCGAGGGCGGCCGGCTGGCGCTCGAGGCCAGCGTGCGCCCCGGCCGCCAGCGCGGGGAGCTGTGCATCGACGTGCTCGACAACGGCATCGGCATGGCGCCCGACCTGGCGGCGCGCGCCTTCGAGCTGTTCGCCCAGGCCGAGCGCTCGTCCGACCGCTCCTCGGGCGGGCTCGGACTGGGCCTGGCGCTGGTGCGCAGCCTGGTCGAGCTGCATGGCGGCGGCGTGGCCTGCGAGAGCGGCGGCCTGGGTGCCGGCAGCCGCTTCTCGGTGTGCCTGCCGCTGCTGGAACCGGAGGGCGCCGAGGCGGCCCCGCAGCCCGCCGACGCCGTGGCGCCGGCGGCGGGCTGCGCGCTGCGCGTGATGGTGGTCGACGACAACGTCGACGCCGCCGTCACGCTCGGCATGCTGCTCGAATCCGCGGGCCACCAGGTGCTGGTCGAACACGACGCCCACGACGCGCTGGCGCGGGCCCAGTCCGACCTGCCGCAAGCCTGCCTGCTCGACATCGGCCTGCCCGGCATGGACGGCATGGAACTGGCGCGCCGCCTGCGCGCGCGGCCCGCGACCGCCGCCGCGCTGCTGGTGGCGGTCACCGGCTATGGCCAGGACAAGGACCGCGCCCAGGTGCTGGCGGCCGGCTTCGACCACCACCTGGTCAAGCCGATCGACACCGGGCGCCTGTTCGCCATCCTCGGCGGGACGGCGCAGCGCTCCGCTTGACGCCTCGCGGGCTGCTCCTCGGCGCAGCCCGATTGAAGCCGGCCATTCCACACTGCGCCCGCGCATCGGCGACAAACCGGCGATAATGCGCTTCTTTATCCGTGCACCACCATGAAAACCACCAAAGCCCATTACATCCAGCTGCGTCCGCACGCCGAGCTGCCCGACCTTAAGCACCTTGACCCGTTCATGGCGATCGTCGTGATCGACGACGACAGCGACGAGATGTGGCGCTGGGACGTGGCGCGCTGGCTGGTGACGAGCGGCTGCCGCTTCATGCTGGCCTGGGGCAAGGAGTGCGAAAGCTGGCGCGACGCGCTCGACGATGCCGCCGACGAAGCCTTCGACTACGACAACGTCGCGCCCGAGCAGGCGGTGATGGGCACCGCGCACGAGGACGAAGACCTGGAAGAAGTGTTCTGGTTCGCGCGCCACCGCGCCAGCCACCCGGCCCTGCAGTTCGCCGATACCGTGATCCTGCACGTGGCGGCGCGCGGCCGCGGCGAAGAACTGCTGGAGCAGTTCGCCGACGCCTGATCCGGCACGCGGACTAGAGCCGCGCCAGCGTTTCCGGGTCCGGCTCGCCGTCGAAGTACTTGTCGATGCAGGCCTGGAACACGGCTTCGTCCGGCGCGGTGTCGGCAAACAGCGTCATCGACGAGCGGAATTTCATATCGTCCGGATCGCCGAAGATGGCGTTCGCGCTCGCGCCCTGCAGCGACAGCACGATCGTCGCGCACTCGCGCAGGCGCGGTCCCAGCACCGGGTGCGCCAGGTAGTCGGCCGCCTCGTCGTCGTTGGCGATGGCGTAGCGCTGCGCCATGCTGCTGCGCCCCAGGCCGGCGATCTGCGGAAAGATGAACCACATCCAGTGGCTTTGCTTGCGGCCGGCGCGCAGTTCGTCCAGCACCGTGGCGTACACCGGCTCCTGCGCCTGCACGAAGCGCTCGAGATCGTAATTGCTCTCCATATCCCCTCCCTTCTGTCCTCCAAATGCTACAACGCCGCCGTTGTTTGCTAAAGTGCCGCACGATGAACGCCGACCACCTGCAACTACTCCTCGTCCGTGAAATGCCGTACGGGAAATATAAAGGCCGCAAGATCGCCGACCTGCCCGGCCACTACCTGGGCTGGTTCGCGCGCGAGGGTTTTCCGCGCGGCGAGCTGGGCCAGCTGCTGGCGCTGATGTACGAGCTGGACCACAACGACCTGCGCGCCCTGCTCGACCCACTGCGCCGGGGAGTGTTACCGGCGGCGATTGTTTGATGCTAGACAACAACAAACTGTTCAATTGCAGTTTGTTATCCGAACCGCTGTCATCGGTATAATCGCGTCACTTCATTACACCGCCATCATGGACAACCAACAAGCTCCCGCACCGCTGGTGCTGGTCGTCGAGGACGACGATCACATCGCCCAGGTATTGCGCTTCATGCTCGAACGCCAGGGTTACCGCGTCACGCACCTGGCCGACGGCCGCGCGGCGAGCGAGTACATCGCCGGCGCCGGTACAGTGGACCTGCCGCTGCCCGACCTGGTCCTGCTCGACGTCATGCTGCCGTATATCGACGGCTTCGAGCTGGTGGCCCAGGCGCGTGCGCGCGCCGAGTGGGCCGCGGTGCCGATCCTGATGCTGACCGCCAAGAACACCGAGCGCGACACCGTGCGCGCGCTCGACGCCGGCGCCAACGACTTCGTCATCAAGCCGTTCCAGCCGAACGAGCTGCTGGCGCGGGTGCGGCGCTTCCTCAAGCTCGGCGCCTGAGGCGCACACCGACGCCTGCCGGAACGTGCCCGCCCCGCCAACCGATTCCTTCGTCACCATCGCGGTCTGGACCGGCGCCATCGCGCTCGGCGTGACCCTGCTGCTGGCCTGCCAGATCGTGCTGCTGCGGGTCGAACTGCGGCGCCACCAGCGGCGCGACGCGCAGGTGGTGGCGCGCTGGCGCCCGCTGCTCAACGCCGCCATCGTCGGCGAGCAGCCGGCCTTGCCGGCGCTGCCGGCGCACGAGCGGATCCACTTCATGCGCCTGTGGGTGCACCTGCAAGGCTCGCTGCGCGGCGACGCCACGCTGGCACTCAATGCGGTGGCGCGCCGGCTCGGCGTCGATGAACTGGCGCGCCGCATGCTGGCGCGCGCTCCGCGCGACGAACGCCTGCTGGCGGCGCTGGTGCTGGGCCACCTGGCCGACCGCGCGGCCTGGGACCGGCTGCTGCCGCTGGCGCAGGCGCCCGACAGCGCATTGAGCCTGACCGCGCTGTGGGCGCTGGTGCGGGTCGACCCGCACGCCGCCGCCGACTACCTGACGCCGCTGTTCATCGAACGCGACGACTGGGCGCTGTCGCACGTGGCCGGCATCCTGCAGCAGGCCGCCGCGCCCACCGCCGCAGTGCTGGGCCGCATCCTGCCGACGCTGCCGCAAGAACGCCTGCCGCGCGCGCTGCGCATCGCCGAAGCCCTGCGCGTGCCTTTGCCGGGACCGGTGCTGGCCGGCGCCCTGACCAGCGGCGCGGTGCCGGTGGTGATCGCCGGTTTGCGCAGCGTGATGACGCCCGAGACCATCGCCGAGGTGCGCGCCCTGCTGGCGCATTCCGACTGGCAGGTGCGGGTGCAGGCGGCGCGCGCGCTGGGCCGCATCGGCAGCCGCGAGGACGCGCCGCGATTGACCGCCCTGCTGGGCGACCAGCAATGGTGGGTGCGCTACCGCGCGGCCCAGGCCCTGCGCGAACTGCCGGCGCTGACCCGCGCCGACATGGCGGCGGTGCGCGCCTCGCTCACCGACCGCTTCGCGCTCGACATGCTGGACCAGGTGCTGGCCGAACAGGAGACGGCATGAACGTGCAGCACCTGCTGGTCGAATTCATCACCTGGTTCGTGTTCTGCTACTTTATCGCGCTCAACGCCGGCTACCTGGCCCTGAACGGCTTCGCCCTGCGCGCACTGCGGCGCAAGGGGCAGGAGATGTTCATGGCCGAGCTGCCGCGCGCCTATTCGGGCCTCGAGCCACCGATCAGCATCCTGGTCCCGGCCTACAACGAGGAAGCCTCGATCGCGGCCTCGATCCGCTCGATGCTGCAACTGAGCTACGCCGAGTTCGAGATCATCGTCGTCAACGACGGCTCTACCGATGGCACGCTGGAAGTGCTCAAGCGCGAGTTCGCGCTGCTGCCCTTCCCCGAGGCCTACCGGCGCCAGATCGCCACCAAAGAAGTGCGCCAGGTGTACCGCTCGACGCGCTACCCCAACGTGCGCGTGATCGACAAGGTCAACGGCGGCAAGGCCGACTCGCTCAACGCCGGCATCAACGTCTCGCGCTATCCGCTGTTCTGCGGCGTCGACGCCGATTCGATCCTGCAGCGCGACAGCCTGTCGAAGGTCACCGAGCCGTTCCTGCGCGACCCCACCGTGGTGGCGGCCGGCGGCACGGTGCGGGTGGCCAACGGCTGCCAGGTCAGCGGCGGCTTCCTGACCCGCGTCGGCCTGCCGAACAATGCGCTGGCGCTGTTCCAGGTGGTCGAGTACCTGCGCGCGTTCCTGTTCGGACGCCTGGGCTGGTCGGCGATGAACGGCATGCTGATCATCTCGGGCGCGTTCGGCGTGTTCCGCAAGGATGCAGTGGTGCTGGCCGGCGGCTACCGCGTCAACACCATCGGCGAAGACATGGAACTGGTGGTGCGCATGCACCGCCTGCTGCGCGCGCGCAGGCAGCCTTACCGCATCGAGTTCGTGCCCGATCCGGTGTGCTGGACCGAGGCGCCGGAAGACCTGCGCACGTTGCGCAACCAGCGCATCCGCTGGCAGCGCGGCCTGGCCGAGAGCCTGAGCGCCAACTGGGGCTTGATGTTCTCGCGGCACGGCGGCGTGCCGGGGTGGATCGCATTTCCCTTCATGCTGCTGTTCGAGTGGCTCGGGCCACTGGTCGAACTGGGCGGCTACGTCTTCATGATCTTCGCCTTCTTCACCGGCCTGATCTCGTGGCAGGCGTTCGGCGCCTTCCTGTTCGTGGCGATCGGGCTCGGCATCCTGCTGTCAAGCTCCGGGCTGCTGCTGGAAGAGATGTCGTTCCACATCTACCCGCGCGGCAAACAGCTGCTGGCGCTGGGCGCGATCGTGATCCTGGAGAACTTCGGCTATCGCCAGGTCAATGCCTGGTGGCGCCTGGTCGGCATGTGGCGCTGGGCGACCCAGCGCGAAGCGAGCTGGGGCGCGATGCAGCGCCGCGGCACGGTGAAGGATGCCGACGGCGCCTCGCCGCCGAACTGAGCGCGCATCCGGCGCGCTGCGCGCTAGACTGCGCTCATGTCCCTTTCCGCCATTCGTTACCTACTGCCGATGCTCCTGACCATCGCTCCCGTCCACGCCGCGTCGGTGCCGCCGGGCGTCGATCCGGCCCAGGTGCTGGCCGTGTATCCGCTGCCGCGCGACGCCCGGCCCGAGCAGCTCATCCTGCTGCAGGGCGTGGAAAAGGATGGCCGCTTCGAGATCAGCGAGCACACGCTGCCGGCATCGACACCCGCGCCAGACTCGCCGGGGCCGATGCCGCTCGGCGCCAATCTGCTCGAAGGCATGACAAAGCGCACGTTCGGCATCGAGGAACGCGTTAGCGCGACGCTGCAGGACGGCCGCCTGCGCATCGCCTGCCGGCCGGGGACGCGTCCCGCCGGCGTGCTGCTGCAGGGACCGTGGTATCTGCCGCGCGCCGACGTCGTGTTGCAGGCGGCGTTTTCCGGCGCCGGGCGTTTCACGTGGCAGGCGGCCGATGCGCGGCTGGCGGCGCGCGAGGGCGCGCTCGACCTGGGCATCGTGGCGGCAGCAGACAAAGTGGACAGCGCGCGCCTGACGCTGGCGCCGAACCTCGATCGGGGCAGCTGGCGCCAGTTCACGCTCCTGTGCCCGCAGGACGGCGGCCAGCTGACGCTCGACGCGCTGACGCTGGAGCCGGCCGCAGCGGCGCCGGGCCGGCCGCCGCGTTCGACCTGGGCCTGGGACCGCAGCGAATGGCGCGAGCGCGGCGACGCGCTGATCGACTGGGCGGCAAGCCAGGGCCTGGGCGAAGTGTTCGTCACGGTGCCGCTGCTCGAGGGGCGGGTGGCCGAACCCGAGGCGCTGGCGGCCTTCGTGCGCCGCGCCGGCGCGCGTGGCGTGGCGGTGACGGCGGTCGAGGGCGATCCGCACATGGTGCTGCCGGAGCAGCACGCGCCCAGCAGCGCGCGGGCGCGCGCCTACGCCGCCTACAACGCGGGGGCCGAACCGGCGGCGCGCCTGAAAGGCATGCAGTTCGACGTCGAACCGTATCTGCTGCCGGCCACGGTGCTCGACCCGGCGCTGCGCGACCGCCGCTTCCTGGAACTGGCCGCCGCCCTGCGCCAGGCGGCCGGCGCGATGCCGCTCGAATTCGTGGTGCCGTTCTGGTGGGATGGCAAGCGCGAGCTGCTGCGCGAGCTGGCGCGCCATGCCGATGGGCTGGCGGTGATGGATTACCGCACCGATCCCGGCCAGATCCAGCGCTTCGCGGCGCCGTTTTTGGACTGGGGCGTGGAGCACGGCAAGCGGGTGCGCATTGCGCTCGAAGCCGGGCCGATCGCGGCCGAGGAGCAACGGCGTTACCGGCAGGTCGAACCGGGCGCGAAAGGCGACCTGCTGCTGACCGGGCACGAGGGACGGCAGGTGCTGGTGCTGCTGCGCGCGCCGGGGGCTTATTCCCAAGGACGGATGTATGCCCTCGGCGGCAGCCGCATCATCGACGGCTCGGCGACCACCTTCCATCGCGACAAGGCGGCGATGATGCGCTTGTTGCCGCAGCTGGAAAGCGTGTTCGGGGCGTGGAAGAGTTTCCACGGGATGGCGCTGCACGAGCTGCGATAACTGCGCGCAGCTACGTTCCCTCTCCCTCTTGCTACTAACTTAAAGACTGTCATTCCCGCGAAGGCGGGAATCTAAGTTTTACGCATACCACCATCGTTTAAGCAGGTGGCTACTTAACGAACTTGGATTCCCGCCTTCGCGGGAATGACGGTCTATAAGGTAACAATAAAAAAAGCTAATCAAGACGCCAGCGGCAACTCCACCGTAAACCGCGTCCCCAGCCCCGCATGCGTCTCGAACCCGATCGTCCCGCCATGCTCCTCGACGATCGCCTTGCTGATGTTCAGCCCCAGCCCCGACCCGCCCTTCTGCCGCGAATCCCCCGCATCGTCCTGCGCAAACCGTTCGAACACGCGCGGCTGGAACGCCGGCGCGATCCCCGGCCCCTCGTCGGTCACGCTCAGGCGCGCCCAGCCCGGACGCTGCGCCAGCCCGATCGTCACTTCCTTGCCCGACGGCGTGAACTTGATCGCGTTCGACACCAGGTTGGTCAAGACCTGCACCATGCGGTCGTGGTCGATCTCGGCGCGCACCCCGTCCGAACCGGGCGGCAGGTCGAGCTTGATTTTCACGTCGGTCAGGTTGGCGTGGCCGGCCATCGCGTCGGCCACGTGGCGCAGCAAGGGCGCCAGCGGCTGGGCAGTGCGCTTGTACTCCATCTGGCCGGCCTCGATCTTCTGGATGTCGAGCAGGTCGTTCACCATCCGCATCAGGCGTTCGCAGCTCTGGCTGGCGATGCGGATCAGGCCCGCCACGTCGGGCGGCAAGTCGCCCGCCATGCCCTGGTCGAGCATCGACAGCGAGGCGTGGATCGAGGTCAGGGGCGTGCGCAGCTCGTGCGAGACGGTCGACACGAACTCGGTCTTCATGCGGTCGACCTTCTTGCGCTCGGAGATATCGTGCAGGAAGATGCTGAAGAAGGCGTCGCTGCCCGTGCCCGCCAGCGCCACCGAGGTCTCGACCGTGAACTCGGCGCCCTCGCGGCTGATCACGGTGCGTTCCAGGCGCCGCCGCACCTGGGCGTCCGGTTCGAGCTGGCGCAGCGAGTGCAGCGCCTTGGCGATGCTGGGGCGGTAGCGTTCGGGCAGGATCATCTCGGCCAGCGGCCAGCCCACCGCCTCGTGCCGCGCCCAGCCGAACATGCGCTCGGCCGCCGGATTCCAGTCGATGATCATGCCGCGCCGGTCGACCGCGATGAAGGCGTCCTGCGCCGCCTCGACGATGGCGGCGATGCGCTGCTCGCTGGCGCGCACCGAGGACAGCGCGCGCTCCAGTTCCGCAGTGCGCTCTTCGACGCGCTGCTCGAGCGTGTCGTTGAGCGCCTGCATCTCGGCGCGGCGCTGCACCAGCGCCGCCACCAGCGCGTTCAGGGCGCCCGAGAGCTTGCGCACTTCGGTGTAGCCGCGCCCTCCCGGCACCAGCTCGGTGCTGTCGCCGCGGCGCAGGTGGTCGGCCGAGGTGGCCAGCGCCTGGAGCGGGCGGGTGATGCGGCGCGCCACGAGCACCCCGACCAGCGAGAACAGCAGCGCCAGCCCCAGGCCGCTCCACAGCGCTCGGCTACGCAGTTCGCGCACGGGGGCGTAGGCATCCTGCACGTCCTGGCGCACCAGCACGTACCAGCCCAGGCCCGGATAGTCGCCGCGGCCGCGCGTGGCGCCGTAGCCGACCAGGTAGTCGCGTCCGTCCGGCCAGCGCTCGACCGCGTAGCCGGTGCGGCCCTGGCGCGCTTCGCGCAGGCTGGCCAGGTCGATGGTGGTGTCCTGCAGTCCTTCGGGGCCGAGCAGCACCACGCCTTCGGCGCTGACGATCAGCGCCTGCACCTTGTTGCGGACCTGCACCGGCGCGATGATCGAGCGCTCGACGTCGCGCGCCCATTGCCACGACAGGTGGGTGCCGAGCACGCCGGCCGGGTTGCCTTGCGCATCGAGATACGGGAAGGCGACGTCGACGAAGCGGCGCGGCTCGCCTTCCTGCACCGGCAACAGTTTGGCCAGCAGCACCGCCTCGTGCACGTCGCCCACGAAGTTGCCCTTGAGCGCATTGCTGAACCACGGCCGCTTGGCCACGTTCTTCCCTTCCAGCATGCCGCGCGCCTCGACCAGCACGGCGCCGTCCAGGCCCGCCATGCCGATCCATTCGTAGTAGCCGTAGGTGTCCTGCATGTCGCGCAGGATGCGGCGCCGCTGTTCCTGGCTGGCGCCGGAAGAAATCAGGTCGCTGCGGCGCGCCATCAGCCGTACTTCGCGGAAGCGCTCGTACATGCCGCTGTCGAGCTTGTCGGCGGTCTGGTTCGCCATTTCTCCCAGCGCGTGGCCGATGCTGCTCTTGACCTGGCTGGTGGCGGCGCTTTCGACCACCGCGACCAACAGCAGCGTCAGCACGACGGTGAGCATTGAAAAGGCCAGCGCCAGCCAGGCGCCGAGGCCGCGGGGCGTGAAACGGTGCAACAGACGGCGCGAATGGGGCATGTTAAATGCGGGTATATGGGATATTACAGATTATCACAGGGGCTTTGATGCGAAGCAAGAAACTCTCTGGTTATGCGGCAAGCATGCGTAACACCGTGACAATTTCGCGTCATGACAGCGATTGGCGCACCGGCCCGGCCATCCGAAGCCGGCCGTGCCCGGCCCAAAACCGGGCATTTCCCACGGCAACCCTCGATTTCCGGTAAACTTGCCGGTCTGGAGAACCACCCCGCTCGCTTTTGCACCCGATTGGAAACACCGTCATGCCAGCCACCGCCACTGTCCCTGCCAACCCCGCCATCCTGGAGTACGCCACGTCGTGCGCGCTGCCCACGCCCTGGGCCCAGTTCACCCTGCACGCCTGGGTCGAGCCGGCCACCGGCAAGGAGCACCTGGCGATGGCGCTGGGCGATCTGTCGGATGGGCAGCCGGTGCTGGCGCGCATCCACTCCGAATGCCTGACCGGCGACGTGATGTTCTCGCAGCGCTGCGACTGCGGCGCCCAGCTCGAAGGCGCGCTGCAGCGTATCGCCGAGGAAGGCCGCGGCATTTTGCTGTACCTGCGCCAGGAAGGGCGCGGCATCGGCCTGCTCAACAAGATCCGCGCCTACCGCCTGCAGGAAGCCGGCGCCGACACGGTCGAGGCCAACCTGCAGCTGGGCTTTCATGCCGACGCCCGCAACTATGAACTGTGCCGTCCGATGCTGGAGCAGTTCGGCATCACGGCGGTGCGCCTGATGACCAACAATCCGCGCAAGATCGACGCCCTCACCCGCCTGGGCATCGTGGTCAGCGAACGGGTGCCGCTGCTGGTCAACCGCAACGCCTACAACGACAAGTATCTGAACACCAAGCAGGCCAAGCTGGGCCACATGATGGCGCCAGTGCCGACGCTGGAGCAGGACGAGAAGATCGTCGTCAAGCAGGACTGAACGGGGCTCCCGGCTGGGAGCACTCCACGGCCGCCGCGCTAACGCGCGCACCGCCCATTAAACCGGTGGCAAGATAGCATCTTCAATTCTCCTATGAAGATTGCATGAAACGGGCCGTCATCGCACTGTTGCTGTCCTGCTTTGCCGCCGCCGCCGCGCCCCAGGCGAATGCGCCGGCGGCGTCCGCGCGCTCGGCGCCGGGCAACGGCACCAGTCCGAATGCCGCCCGTCCCGCCGTCTCGCCGCCGCCGCAGATGCCGGCCGAGACCCCGCCCGCTGCCACGCCCAATTCTCCGATCCCGGGCGAAGTCGAGACCCAGGACGCACTGCCGCAGCCGTCGTCGGCCGCCCAGGACCTGTACGAATCGGCGCGCGGCGACCTGCTGCAGATCCGCATGCTGCTCAAGAACGGCCGTACCCAGTCCACCGTCGGCTCGGGCTTCCTGGTCGGCACCAGCAACCTGGCCCTGACCAACTACCACGTGGTGTCGCAGATGGCGCTCGACCCGGACGTGTACACGGCCGAGTACATCGACACCGACGGCAACACCGGCCCGGTGGAACTGATGGCGGTCGACGTGCTGCACGACCTGGCCGTGGTGCGCGTCAACCGCAACGGCAGCGGCTTCTTCAAGGTGCCCGAGCAAGCGGTCAAATTGCGCCAGGGCCAGCCGCTGTACTCGCTCGGCAACCCGCTCGACCTCGGCTTCGCGATCTCCGAGGGCGCCTACAACGGCGTGCTCACGCGCAGCTTCTACGACCGCCTGATCTTCGGCGGCCCGATCAACTCCGGCATGAGCGGCGGCCCCAGCGTCACCGCCAGCGGCACCGTGGCCGGCATCAATGTCGCCCGGCGGCGCGACGGCGAATCGGTCAGCTTCCTGGTGCCCGTGGCTTACGCCCAGGAACTGCTGCGCAAGGTGGCCTCGCAACCGGCGCCGCCCGACGACTTCAATCCGCTGATCGGCCAGCAGCTGCTGGCGCACCAGAGCGGGATGGTGGATAAACTGCTGGAAGAGCCGCTCACGCTCAAGGGCATGGGGCCGTACCTGGTGCCGGTGCGCGAGTCCGGCCAGGTGCGCTGCTGGGGGCGTTCGAGCGTCAAGCGCGGGGCCGCCTTCAATACCGACGCCATGAGCTGCGTGATGCAGTCGGCGGTGTTCGTGTCCGACTCGCAGCAGACCGGCAACGTCGCCATGACCCACCAGTACATCCGCTCCGGCAGCATGGAGCCGCTGCGCTTCGCCGCGCTGGCGAGCGACCTGTTCAAGGTCGATAACCTGGGCATCGGCGATGCGCGCCTGACGAAACCGTTCTGCACCGAGCGCTTCGTGCACACCCGCACCCTGCCGCTGCGCGCCGTGACCTGCGTGCGCGCCTACCGCAACTTCGAGGGCCTGTATAACTTCACGCTGCTCACGGCCAGCACCGACGCCTCGCAGGCCAGCCTGCAAAGCCGGCTCGACGTCTCCGGCGTCTCCTACGAAAACGGGCTGCGCGTGACGCGCGCCTTCCTCGGCGCCTTCGGGCGCGCCGGACGCAGGTGACGCCGATGGACCAGCAGACGCGCGAACATGCGGGCATGCCGTCCGACACCCAGGCCGCCATGCCGCCGAACGTGGCCACGGGCGGGCCGTGGACCATCGAGACCCTGGCGCGCAACGGCGAGGTGCTGCAGCGCCAGCGCGTGAACACGCTCCCGATCCGCATGGGGCGCGCCTACGACAATGACTTCATCGTCGACGACGACTACGCCGCCCCGCACCACGCGCTGGTGGACGCCGGCCCGGACGGCAAGCTGCTGCTGCGCGACCTGGGCACGCGCAACGGCATCGTGCACAAGAAGCGCCGCGTCAAGGAACTGGCGATGGGCGGCGACACCGTGGTGCGCATGGGCCACACCACGCTGCGCATCCGCCCCGCCTCGCACCCGGTGCCGCCCGAGCTGCGCGACCGCACCATGCACGGCTGGGAAGGCGTGGTGCCCGGCCTGGCCGGGATCCTGCTCACCGCCCTGTGCGCGCTGCTGGCGGCCTGGCTCACGGACCGCAACAACATCGAGCTGCAGCGCTACGTGCAATGGCCGGCCGCCGCCATCGGCGTCGGCCTGGTCTGGAGCGGCCTGTGGGCCTTCGGCAACCGCCTGTTCGGGCGCCGCGCGCGCCTGGGCCGCCACTACTTCATCTTCGGCTGCGGCCTGGCGACGCTGCTGTGCGTGCGCCTGCTGGCGAGCGTCGTCGCCTACGCCTGGTCGCTCGAATGGGTCACCGGCTACGCCTCGCACGCGGCGGTGGTCACGCTGGCGGGCATGATCTACTTCCACCTGGCCACCGTCACGCCGCAGCTGCGACGGCGCCTGCGCATCGTGTGCGCGGTGCTGGCGGTCATCGTGTCGATCCTGGTGCTGGCCGGGAACCAGCAGCAGCACGGCCTGATGGCCGACGAGCTGTACATGCCGGTGCTGCTGCCGCCGGAACTGCGCGCCAGCCCGGATGCGCCGGTGGCGGAGTACATCAACCAGGTGGGGGCGATGAAGAAGGAGATCGATGCGGAGCGTGGCGGGCAGTAGCGCCGATGGCGCGCCCGCGCCGGTGCGTTGCTATACTCTGCGCTCCATTCACGCTGTCCGGACGAGGATATGCCCACCTGGTTCAACCTGGCACACGGCACCAGGGCGCTCGCGATGAGCAACGACTATCCGTGGCCTTACGATGTCGATATCTGCTTCGACGGCGTTGCGTCTCCGGTGGCGCTCAGCGAAGGCGTCGGCTGGGGAAGTGCCGGCTGCCGGCTCGCGGCGCGCGAGGCGCTGGCCGAACGATGGCGCGCGAACTTCGACATCACGAACGGATTGTGGCTGATTCCTTACCTGGAGCGCCTGGCCGACGGTACTCCTCTGCCAAAAGAAGAGATGCTGCTCGAAGCTGAAAAAAGGATGGGCAAGCCTCCCGAGAACTATGTTACGGCCGGATGAAGAAATTGGCTGCCGATAGATTTTTTCGCCCGGGTTGAACCGGCCGAGTAGGTCGTTCTGTATGCTTCAGGTTCCGTACAACCCTGTGCCACAGCATGTCATCCTTCAACCTCAACACCCATCAATCGGTCTACCGCGAGCGTCTGCTTGAGCATCTCCTGATCGGCGATCTGCTGAAGTATTCGTGGTTACACGCCGGCGCCACCCTGGAAGTCTCGCAGCCGTCGATCGACCGCTCCGGTCACGATGTGGTACTCGAAGCGAACGGCGTAACGCGCCACGTTCAACTCAAATCCTCTTCTCGAAACGCGACAACGGCCCACCAAAAAGTGCATCTCGGACTACTCGGCAAACCATCCGGCTGCGTCATCTGGAGCCGGTTCGATGCCGACAGCATGACCCTCGGCCCCTTCTTGTTCTTCGGCGGCGAGCCTGGCGCCCGGCTGCCATCGCTCGCCGATTTCCCGACAGCGAAGCACGCAAAAGCGGATGCTGCGGGTGTAAAAAAGGAGAGGCCAAATCTGCGGGTCGTTCCGATTGCCAGGTTCCAGCTGGTCGCAGATATTCCAGGCCTGTACGCGATGCTGTTTGGTAGCGAACATCACGCGCTGTGCCAGGATGCCGCCGAACGTGACACTGCGCCTGTCACCGCCTGACCGCATGGACCGCATTCACCTGACCGCCGAACTGCCGATCCTGCACGGCGACCGCCTTGCTGCGGGCGATGACCGACGCCGATGCCGCAGCGCTGTTCGCCATCTACGGCGATCCCGGCGTCATGCGCCATACCGACGAGGAACCGTTTCCCGGCGTGGAAACGGTCGCCGTCATGCTGGCAAGCGTGCGCAGGCTGCTGGCCGAGGGCGCGTCGCTGGAATGGGCGATCGTCCTGCACGCATCGGGCGAGGTGGTCGGGACCTGCGGATTGCACGGCTTCGACTACGGCGCACGGGCCGCGCAGGTCGGCTGCATGCTGCGGCGTGCGTGCTGGGGCCAGGGCTACATGACGGAAGCGATCGGCTTGATGACGCGCCATGCCGTGGACGGGCTGGGCCTGCGGCACCTGAATGCGGATGTCGCGCCCGACAACGAACGGTCGCAGCGCCTGTTCCGGGGGCTCGGCTATCGCGCGGCTCCCACGGGAATGCTGGAGCTCGCGCTCCGGTAATACAATCGGAGTTCCATCATCGACCCCGCGGCGCCACCGCCCCCTCTCCCATGCGCACACTGCCCGTACGCCTCCGCCCGCAACAGGACCTGCGCAGCGCGCTCGACGCGCTGGCGCGTGAACATGGCCTGGCTGCCGCCTTCGTCCTGCAAGGCATCGGCAGCCTGAGCGTCGCCCGCATCCGCTTCGCCGGCCGCGGCGACGCCACCGAACTGCGCGGCGACCTCGAAATCCTGACGCTGGCCGGCTCGCTGTCGCCCGACGGCGCCCACCTGCACATCAGCGTGGCCGATGCCGACGGCCGCGTCACGGGCGGCCATGTGGCGCCGGGCTGCATCGTGCGCACCACGGCCGAGATCCTGCTGGCGGCGCTGCCCGATGTGCGCTTCAGCCGCGAACCCGATCCCGCGTCAGGCTGGGATGAGCTGGCGATCCGGCCGCTGGCCGAACCGCCCCGCCTCTGAGGCCGCCGGCGTGCATGCCCGCCATCGCGGCAGCCAGCGCCCGCATGGCAACAGCACGCTCGACGCCATCCCGGCGCGCTAGTCGGCTGCGGCCATCACGTCGCGCACCGCCGCCGCCACTACCTCGGGCGAGGTCAAGGCCATCTGGTGGCTCGAATCGACCACTACCTTCTTTGCCTTCGGATACAGCGCGCTCACCTGGCGCCGCGTCTCCTCGTCCATCCTGAAGGCGCCGAAATCGACTGCGATGGCGGTGGCCGACTGCGGCTGGTTCACCAGGCGCACGATCGGCTTGTCGTCGATGCCATCCAGCGCCAGTATCTGTTCTCCGGTCTCGTCGATGCCCTCGATCTCGCGCCAGACCGTGCGCGAAAAGGCCAGCCGGCCGGCGAGGCGGCTGTACAGCGGAAAGTCGGCGGTACGCTTGACCATGCGCGGATACAGCGCGTCAACCAGCACCAGACCTTTCACCTCGTCCGGATAGGCGCGCGCGAACAGCTGCACGTACAGGCCGCCCAGCGAATGCCCGACCAGCACGTAAGGCGGCTTGAGGCCCTTGTGGCGCAGCACGGCGCGCAGCTCCTCGACCACCGTGCGGCCGTCGCGCGGCGTCGGCGCCGCCTCGCTGTGGCCGTAGCCGGGACGGTTGTAGGCGAACACGGTGGCGTCGCGTGCCAGCAGCTGTGGCACCACGCCCCATTTCTCGATCGTGTTGCGCGAGCCGCCTTCGAACACGATCACGTCTTTCGATGCCGGATGGCGGATGATGAGCGATTCCAGTTGGCGCCCGGCGATGGTTTCGACGGTCGGCACCGGCGCGGCTGCTGGCGCCGGGCCGGTAACAAGACACAACAGCACGAGGGCGGACAAGGGCAAGGACAAGGAAAATGTGGACCTGGACATGGGCGTCTCCGTCGAAGAAAACGCCAGCATCGCCGCCGCGCGCCATCAATGCATTCGCCATGCGACGAATCGACGGCACAGCCGATGAATGGCAAGCGCCTCGGCTACATCGCTTTGAACAGGTGGACGAAAGCCCGGCTGACCGGCAGCTCGCCGGCGTGGCCGCGCACGCGCAGGAACAGCCGGCTGGCGTCGTCGCGCCGCGTGCCTTCCAGCCAGGCCAGATTGATGATGGTGGACCGATGCACCTGCCAGAACTGCTGCGGGTCGAGCTGGGCAACCAGGTCGGTGATGGTGGTGCGGATCAGGTATTCGCCGTGCACGCTGGCGACCACGGTGTACTTGTCGTCGGCCTGGAAGAAGCGCACGTCCGCAACATCCAGATGACGCGTGCGCTCGCCCTGCCCGGCCAGGATATAGCGCAGGCGCGGCTGCGCCGGAGCGGCCATCAGCTGCTGCAACGCCTGCGCCAGCGCAGCGTCGGGCGCCACGGCCGGCGCTGTCGCCGCGCGCAGCCGCGCCACCGTACGCGCCAGCCGCTCGGTGCCGACCGGCTTGAGCACGTAGTCCAGCGCCGCATGCTCGAACGCCTGCAGCGCGAACGCATCGAAGGCGGTGACGAACACCACGCGGGTGGCTCCCTCGATCCCCTGCGCCACTTCCAGGCCGGTCAAGCCCGGCATCTGGATGTCGAGGAAGGCCAGGTCCGGCTCCAGCTCGGCGATACGCGCGGCGGCGTCGACGCCGTTGCGCGCGACGTGGACGATCTCCAGGCCGGGCCACAACGCCAGCAACTGGTCGCGCAGGTACTGCGCCAGGTGCGGCTCGTCGTCCGCGATCAGCGCACGCGTCATGCCGCCACCGCCGCGACAAGCAGGTCGTCCGCGCGATGATAAGGGAGCACCAGCACGGCCTCGGTGCCGCCGCCGGCTCCGGCGCGCAGAATTAACCTGGCGTCGCTGCCGAACTGCGCCTGGAGGCGCGCACGCAGGTTGGCCAGCGCCATCCCGGCGCCGGGCCGCAGGCGGCGTCCGGGCGCATCGATGCCGGCGCCATCGTCCATCACACTGACTTCAAGCCGGCCTTCGCGCACGTCGGCGCGCACCACGATGCTGCCGCCGTCGATCTGCGGCTCCAGGCCATGATGGACCGCGTTCTCGACCAGCGGCTGCAGCATCAGCGCAGGCACCTGCGCCGCGCGCGCTTCGACGCTGGCCTCGATGCGAAAGCGCAGCCGCTCTTCCATGCGGATCCCCATCAGCGTCAGGTAGCTGCGCGCCATCGCCAGCTCGTCCTCGAGCGTGGCGTCGCTGCTGCGCATCTGGCTCAAGCCGGCGCGCAGGTAGGTCGAAAACGTCTCCAGCATGCGCTTGGCGCGCGGCGGGTCGTAATCCATCAGGCTCTGGACGTTGGCCAGGGTGTTGAACAGCAGGTGCGGTTCGATCTGCCCCTGCAGCAGGCGCAGGCGCGCATCGAGCGCGTCGCGTTCGAGCTGCTGGCGGCGCAGGCGCGCGCGCCACCAGGCCCAGTTCACGCCCATCACGCACAGCAGGAACACGGCGAATTTGGTCAGCGCCGCCGGCAGCGAGTGAAACATGCCCCAGACGTTGAAGCCGACCAGGATCGGCACGATCGTGAAGCCGATCGTCATGCCGAGGATGATGGAGCCCAGCGCCAGCGCGCTGAGCAGCATGCCGGCGCGCAGGTCGCGCACGTCGGCCATGCGCTCGACCAGGGTGTTGGGCAGCCAGCGTCCGGCCAGGCGCAGCACGCCGAACAGCGTGTGCACGATGCACATGCAGATGCCGATATTGGGCAGGATCGAAGCCCACCACCATCCGGGCCGGTCGACCCGCCCGAACACGGCGACGAAGGCCATCAGGCCGAGCGCCAGCGCCACGGCCAGCAGCGACGCGGCCAGCAGGCGCGCGCCCAGGACAACGTTGGCGGCGGGACGGAATTCCCACAGCGAGCGCCAGCCCTGCAACAGGATCGAATGGTTCAGCATGCGGCCAGTGTAGCCCGCCGCACCCACGCTGGCGAGCGCAATGATGCCGCGATGGTCAGAGCAAGCCGTGCCGGTCCAGCGTCGCCGCCAGCTCGCGCTTGAAGCCGCTGAAGTCGACGGCCTTCTGGATGTAGTCGATCGCGCCCAGCGCGGCGGCGCGCTGGCGGTCGGCGGCCAGGCCAGAACCGGACAAGATGATCACCGGCGCATGGCGCACCGCGTTGGCGCGCAGGCGCTCGAGCAGTTCGAAGCCGTCGACGCGCGGCATCTTGATGTCGAGCAGCACCAGGTCGAAGCCGTCGGCCTCGATCATGCGGTACGCGTCTTCGCCGTCGGCGGCGGTGGCGACATCGACCCGGCCGGCGCCGGCATATTGTTCCAGCGCCAGCCGCGTCAACATCAGGTCGATGCCCAGGTCATCGACCAATAGTATGTTCTTCATCGGCCGCATGGTAACAGAGTGCGCGCGCGGCGCCGTTCGCTTGCGCGCCGCGCCGCGGTCAGGTGATCTGGCTCAGCAGCCGGCTGACCGTCTCGGCCGCGATCGGCTTGGTGAAATGGTGGTCGATGCCGGCTTCGCGCGAGCGCGCCAGGTCGTCCTCGGAACCCCAGCCGGTGACCGCCACCAGCGTCATGCCGGCCAGTTCGGGCATGGCGCGCAGGCGGCTGGCCAGTTCGAAGCCGGTCATGCCGGGCATGCCGATGTCGAGGAAGCCGATGTCGGGCCGGAACTCGCGCGCGATCTCGAGCGCGTCGCGGCCATTGGTGGCAGTGCGGATCTCGTGCGCGTTCAGCTGCAGCAGCAGCGACAGGCTCTCGGCGGCGTCGGTGTTGTCGTCCACCACCAGGATGCGGAAGGTGCGGCGCTGCGCGGTGCGGCGCTCGGGCAGCGCCGGGTCGCCGCCGTTGCCCTCCGCCTGCACGCCGAGCGGCAGGCGCACCGTGAAGGTGCTGCCCTGGCCGACGCCGGGGCTGGCCGCGCTCACGCGGCCGCCGTGTAGCGCCACCAGCTGGCGCACCAGCGACAGGCCGATCCCGAGGCCGCCCTGGGCCAGGCCCATGTTGCGGCCGACCTGGTTGAACATCTCGAAGATCGAGTCCTGATGCTCGGGCGGGATGCCGACGCCGCTGTCGGTCACCGCGATCACCGCTTCGCGCCCTTCCTTGCGCACCGCGAGCGCGATGCGCCCGCCCGGCGGCGTGTACTTGGCGGCGTTGGTGAGCAGGTTGTTGACCACCTGGGCGATGCGGGTCGGATCGATCTCGAGCAGCAGCGCTTCGCCCCACATACTCACGTCCAGCACATGCCGTGCGCCCTGGATCATCGGGGTGCTGGTCTCGACCGCGCTGGCCGCCACGCGGTTCAGGTCGACCAGCTGCTTGCGGATCTCGATCTTGCCGCTGGTGACGCGCGCGACGTCGAGCAGGTCGTCGATCAGATGCGTCATCTGGCGCGTCTGGCGCTCCAGCATCTCGCGCACGCGTTCGATGGTCTCGGGACTGTCGGCGCGCAGGCGCATGATCTCGAGGCCGGTGCGGATCGGCGCCATCGGGTTGCGCAGCTCGTGCGCCAGCACCGCCAGGAATTCGCTCTTGCGCCGGCTCGCTTCAGCGTCCTCGGCCGCCAGCCGGCGCAGGTTGTCCTCGGTCTCGCGGCGCGCGGTGGTGTCGCGGAAGATCAGCGCCACCTGATTCGCGCCGGCTTCGCCCAGGGGCGAGGCATTGGTCTCGAACCAGCGGCCCAGCACGTCCGAATAGGCCTCGAACTGGTCCGACACGCCGCTCAGCGCCACATTGCCGATGCGTTCGATCCAGGCCTGCTCCAGGCCCGGCACCATCTCGAGCGCGGTGCGTCCGCGCGCATCAAGCAGGCCGGACTGGCTTTCGAACATCGGGTTCAGTTCCAGGTAGCGGAAGTCGCGCGGCCGGCCGCCTTCGTCGAACAGGATCTCGACGATGCAAAAGCCGGCGTCCATGCGCTCGAACAGCTTGCGGTACTTGGCCTCGGACACGCGCAGTTGCGCCTCGGCGCGCTTGACGCGGTCGATGTCGGTGACCACCGACACCTGGCCGGTGATGCGGCCTTCGACATCGCGGATCGGCACCGCGCCGATGTGGGTCCAGATCTCGGCGCCGTCGTCGTCGCGGTACAGCGCCTCGATGCCGGGCACCACGCGCTCGCCGCGCAGGGCGCGCGCGCCGGGATAGTCGTCGCGTCCGACCGGGCTGCCGTCGGGATGCAGCGCGGTCCAGCGCGCGTAGCGGCGCTCGTCGCGCGAGGGCATGATCCCGCTCGGCACGAAGCGCTGCATGGCCTGGTTGGACAGCACCAGCCTGCCGTCCGGGTCGGCCACGCCGACGCCGACCGGCAGGCTGTCGAACACCGCCGACAGCCGCGCTTCGCTGGCGCGCAGCGCCTGGTGCGAACGCAGCGCGTCGAGCGCGGTCCAGGTGCGCTCGGCCACGTCCTGCAGCAGGCGCAGTTCGATGTCCTGCCAGTGGCGCGGCTGCGCCGATTGCAGCACTACCACCGACAGCAGGCGGCCGTTCTTCAGCAGCGGCAGCGCCAGCAGGGCGCCGACCCCGGCGCCGGCATAGCGCGCGCCGTGGCCGGCGGTGCGTTCGTCATGGGCGACGTCGCCTACCGCCACCGCCTGGCCGGCGCGCAGCGCGGCGACCAGCACCGGGCCGACATCGTGCAGGCGCGCATCGGCGCCGGCCAGCCGGGCAACGCCCTCGCGCACCCATTCGGAGAGCACCGTGAAGCCTTCGCCACCTTCGCCGTCCTGTTCCGCTTCGGCGTACAACACACGCGCCGCATCGAGTTCGGCGCCGATCATGGCGCTGGCCGCCTCGACGATCTGGTGCGAGGTGTCGACGCTGCGCAGGCGCTCGGACAGCGCCAGCTGGAAGCTGCGCCAGCGCAGGTCGTTGACGCGGTCGGTGGTGTCGAGGGCGCTATGGAAGAAGCCGGCCACCGCGCCGTCGGCCAGGCGCAGCGGCGCATACGACACCGTGAACCAGTGCTGGCGCAGCGTGCCGCCGTCCGCGATCAGGGCCGGGGCGTCGTCCATGTGCTGGGCAATCCCGGCCAGGGCGCCGGCTGCACGCACGCCGGCTGTCTGCCACAGTTCCGGCCAGGCCAGGCTGAAAGGCTGGCCGAGGGCGGCCGGATGGCGCGCGCCGAGCAGCGCGGCGTAGGCGTCGTTGTACAGCACCACGGCCTGCCCGCCCCACCCGATCAGCGCCGGGTGCGGCGCTTCGAGCATGATCTCGACCGCGGCGTGCAGTTCGCGTGGCCAATGCTCGGGGTGGCCGAGCGCACTCGCCTCCCATGGGTGGGCGCGCAGCAGCGCACGCATGCCGCCGCTGGCTGCGGAAACCGGTGTGTCTTGGCCAAAATCGTTCATCGTTCCATTGTCGCACGAACGATGATTGACCATAGGCAATCTTGGACATGTGGCGCATCCGACGTGGCGCGCTTGCCTCAATCGTGCCGCGGCCGGCTACGGTTGCACTTTGAAAGTAGGCACTGATGGGTGACTATCGGTTTGCCGTCACTCGTTCACGCCGTCATCCTTGCTCCCCGTCCGAGGATCGCCGGCAGCCTGGCGTGGGTCCTGTTCTAAATACTGATGGTGCTGGTCACGGTGGAAGACTACCGGCGCGATGGCAGCCGCGCAACCTGGCGCCGGGGCTGGAAGCGCCGCTACTGGTGGCGCTGACGGCGGCCGCCAGCTTTGCCCTGTACGAGGCAGTACAGCGGGCGGCATTGCTGCGTCCCCTGTTCGGATTGCGCGCATTGCGTGCTGCCGACGACCGGCCAGCCGCCAAGGCAGGCAGCCGGCCGGCGTCCGCGGTTTAGCGGAGAAGGATCGCGAGACCTTAGTGCGAGGAAGCGCCGGTCTGGCGGCTTTGCTGGCTGCCCTGGCCGTGCTGGGCGCTGATGGCGGTCGAGGTGGCCTGGGCCTGGCCGTTCGGCTGCGACGCGTGGGCGGCGCCGTCGCCTGCGCGGCTGTGGATGGCGCCGTCCTGGCGGGTGAACGGATCGGACAGGTTGCGCATCGCTTCCTGCTGGCTGCGGATGCCGCGCTCGGCTTCTTCGGCCGAGGTGCGCGCCACTTCGTCCACCAGGGCGCGCGCGGTGCGGGTGGTGTTCTGCACGTGCTGCTCGGTGACCCTGGCCAGTTCGACCTGGGCGTCGCTCGCCAGGCGCGCGATGTGCTGCTGGTAGGAACGCAGCTTCTCGGTGGCCGGCTGGGCGCGCGACGATGCCGCGCTCAGCACTTCGGACTGGCGGTCGGCGCTCAGCACCTGCTGGCTGGTGAGCGTGGTTTCCTCGAGCATGGTCTGGGCCAGCTGGATGTTCAGTTCGCACATCTGCTGGAACGAGCGGAACAGCGATTTCGACATGTCGTTCACAAAAGCGGTCTGGGCGTCCATGTGGCTGCGCACGGCCGGCGTCACGGATTGCGGGAATGGGTACATGCTGGAACCTCTCTGGTTTGGTTGGAGTGCGTGCCGCCGGCAGTCCCGGCGCGGCGCGGCGTGCCCGGCCCGCCCCACGCGCACCCTGGCGGTGCACGGAAGCGGGCCATCCCGGAGCAAACCTGTCCAGCCGCGGGCATTTCTGGCATGTGGCGCTGCGCTCGATACTTCCTGACGACACGAGCCTAGAAGGCTAAAGGCCCAAGCGTGCTCAACCTTTGATCTGGAACAAACGAATTCGTATCCATGCAAACTGAGCTGGCGCGATCCTTGCATGGTAGAAAGCACCGTGAACTCGTCCGGGAGAAGGCGATGTTGGTGCAAAACGATGTGCTCGAATATGTGACGGCGCCCGACCGCGCGATCCGCGTCCTGTGGATCGACGTCGAACACGCGCTGGCGTATACCTATGAACTGCGCAGCCGCGCCGCGGTGCCGAGCCCGGCGCCGCTGCGCGCGCTGCGCGACGACGTGGCCTCGGGCCGCGCGCGGCGGCTGCTGGTCGACCCGTGCGCGGCGCCGGTTCCGCCCGACACCATGCCGGCCGGCTACCTGGCGCTGCAGGCCAAGGCCTGGTCGGCGGTGCGCGCCCTGCACGCCGACCGCCGCGCGCTGTACGATCCGCGCCGCCGCGCCGCGCTGGTGGCGGCCTACGCCACGGCGCACGGCATCTCGAAGTCGAGCATCCTGCGCTACCTGCGCCGCTTCTGGGAACGCGGCCAGACCCCGGACGCGCTGCTGCCCGACTACGGCAACTCGGGCGCGCCGGGGCGCACCCGTGCGGTCACGGCCGGCATCAAGCGCGGCCGCCCGCGCAAGGATGCCGGCACCGGCCTGAATGCCGACGAGCGGATCCGCGCCATCTTCCGCGCCGCCGCCGCGCGCTATGCGGCCAGCCACGACGACTTCTCGCGCCGCGCCGCCTACCGCATGATGCTGGAGCACTTCTTCCAGGACCAGGAACCGAACGCGGTGCCGACCTTCGGCCAGTTCAGCTACTGGCTGGAGCGCGACGGCTCGATCCCGGCGCCGGCCTGCGAGACGGCGGCGCCGGAGAGCGCCCGGGCGCGCCTGACGCCGGCGTCGGCGCTGGCGCGCTTCGCCCAGCAGGCCGCCTAGCTACCTTCCTGTACTGCCTCGGCCGGCGCCAGCGCCGCGCCGCAATCCTTGCAGAAGTGGGCGCGCGGGTCATGTCCACCGCTGCCGCAGGCCGCGCACTGGCGCGGCTGGCCGCGCGGCGCGTTGCGCGACAGCTTCTGCGAGGTCATCTCGGCGGTGACGATGCCGGTCGGCACCGCCAGGATGCCCCAGCCGAGCAGCATCATGAACGAGGCGATGCCCTTGCCCAGCGCCGTATGCGGCGTCATGTCGCCGTAGCCGACCGTGGTGATGGTCACCGTGGCCCAGTACATCGCCATCGGAATGCTGGTGAAGCCGTTTTCCGGCCCTTCGATCACGTACATCACCGTGCCCAGGATCAGCACCAGCATCAGCACCACCGACAGGAACACCATGATCTTGCGCCGGCTCGCCACCAGCGCCTGGCCCAGCTTGTGGTATTCCTCGATGTAGAGCGTGAGCTTGAAGATGCGGAACACCCGCAACAGGCGCAGGATGCGCACGTCGAGGAACACCTGGCTACCCGGCAGCAGCAGCGACAGGTAGGTCGGCAGCACCGACACCAGGTCGATCACGCCATAAAAGCTGGTGGCGTAGCGCCCCGGACGCTGGATGCAGACCAGGCGCGCGACGTATTCGACCGTGAACAGCAGCGTGAAGGTCCATTCCAGCGCCGTCATCACCGACGCGTAGCGGGCGCCGATCTCGGGCACGCTGTCGAGCACCACCACCAGGATGCTGAGCAGGATCAGGCACACCAGCGCGATGTCGAAGCGGCGCCCGGCCGGGGTGTCGGTGCCGAAGATGACGTCGAACATGCGCGCGCGCCAGCCGCCGCCGGGACGGCCCAGCAGCGCAGGCAGGTCGCGCGGCGCGGTGGGGACGATTTTCGAATCGGTGGAACGGATCATTGGCCGGCCGCCCCGCAGCCGGTCGTGTCGACAGGGCCTGCAGGACCTGACTTAGACCGCATGCTGGTCGACCCAGGCGCCGTAGGCAGTCATGAATTGCTGGAAGAAGGCGCGCGTCGATTCGTCGGTCAATTGATGACCGTCGTACTTGGAGGCGACGCCGCCGACGTAGGCTTCCGGCGCCGGCATGGTCGGCATGTTCAGGAACGGTAACATCTGGCGCAGGTGGTGATTGGCGCCGAAGCCGCCCAGCGCGCCCGGCGAGACGCTGACGATGGCGGCCGGCTTGTTGGCGAACACCGCCTTGCCGTAGGGGCGCGAACCGACGTCGATCGCGTTCTTCAGGCAACCCGGCACCGAACGGTTGTACTCCGGGGTGCAGAACAGGATGCCGTCGGCCTTGCGGATCGCATCGCGGAAGGCGGTGAACGACGCCGGCGGGGTAGCGGTCTCGTCGTCCTCGTTGTACAGCGGCAGGTCGCGCAGTTCGACGATCTCTAGGTGCAGGTTGTCCGGGGCGACCGCGATCAGGCTGTTGGCGACGCGGCGGGTGAACGATTCCTTGCGCAGGCTGCCGACCAGGACGGCAATGTGTTTGGTGGCCATGATGGTTCCTTGAATGAGGTCGTTGTCGATGGCCGATGATAACCATTTTTGCAAGCTTGCGTTCCTGTCCTTATTGCCGGACGCGACTCACAGGCGCAAACGGCGGTAGGCTTGCAGGAAGCGCCTGGCGGCGGCCGCGCTCAGCACCCTGACCGGGTCGCCGTGCCAGGCATACAAAAACGGTTCGCCGCCCAGGCGATCGGTGAGCCTGGCCGACAGCAGGAAGCGGGTGCCGGGCGGATAGACGTCGGTGTCGAGCAGCTGACGCGAGCATTGCACGCGCATGCCGGTGGACACCGCCTGCCCCGCCATCGGCCGGATGCGCAGCTTGCCGCTGCGTTGATCGAGCACCGATTCGACCGCGACCTCGCGGTAGGCCCATGCGTCGCGCGCCATGTCAGCCGCGCTCCACGGTAGCGCCAGCGCGGGCGAGCTTGTGCTGGCGCAGCTCCGGCTCGTGCCGTTCGGCCCACACCCACAGACTGCAGAATGCGGCGCACAGGCTGGCGCCCATCTCGGTTAGTTGATACTCGACGCGCGGCGGCACTTCCGGATGCACGGTGCGCAGCACCAGGCCGTCGGCTTCGAGCTGGCGCAGGGTCTTGGTCAGCATGCGCTGGCTGATCGTTCTGACCAGTTCGCCCACGCGGGTAAAGCGCTGCACGCCGTGCTGGTGCAGCACCTCGAGCACGCACATGGTCCACTTGTCGGCCACGCGGTCGAGCACGTCCAGTACCAGTGCGTCCAGCTCGGGACGCGGCTGGTGTCCGCCGGCGCCTCCTTGCAGTGGTTCGAAGACCACATGCCGTTGTCCTGCCTTGTTGCCCATCGCGGCCCAATCCTTACCGTTATGTTCGTACAGCACAAAAAAGTGCCTACTTCCTGTTTGAGAGTATTGCGACTAGGCTAGCACGGATTCGAGGCGGATTGGCGCCTTCGGAGCCTGGTTCAACTTGCAAGGAGGATTCATGAAAACGACTGGAAATACCATGCTCATCACCGGCGGCGGTTCGGGCATCGGCCGCGCACTGGCCGAAGCCTTTCATCGACGCGGCAACCAGGTCATCATCGCCGGCCGGCGCCAGGCCGTGCTGGACGAGGTCGCGAATGCGAACCCCGGCATGGCGACGGCCGTGCTGGACGTGACCGATGCGCAGGACATCGCGCGCTTCACGCAGCAGATCGTGTGCGACTATCCGGCACTGAACGTGCTGATCAACAATGCCGGCATCATGCGCGCCGAAGACTGGACGGCGGAGAACGTCGACACCGCAACGGCGCAAGCGACCATTGCCACCAGCCTGCTGGCGCCGATCCTGCTCACGGCCGCCCTGCTGTCGCAGCTGCGCAAGCAGGCCGCCTCAAACGTGGTCAACGTCTCGTCCGGCCTGGCCTTCCTGCCGCTGGCGATCACGCCGACCTACAGCGCGACCAAGGCCGCGATCCATTCGTTCAGCGAATCGCTGCGGCACCAGTTGAAAGACACGGCGGTCGAGGTAATCGAAATCGCCCCGCCCTACGTACAGACAGAGCTGATGGGCGCGCAGCAGGCCAGCGATCCACGCGCCATGCCGCTGGCCGAGTTCATCGACGAGGTGATGCAACTCCTGGAAACATACGATACGCCGGAAGTGCTGGTGCAACGCGTCCATCGCCAGCGCTTCGCCGCCGCACAGGGGCAAGCAGGCTATCAAGAGCTGTTTACGCAGGTCAACGGCCCGCATTGATTCGGAGTGTGCCCGATATTATTGAGAATGGTAACAAAAGCCTCGCTCTAGCGAGGCTTGGTCGAACAGCACATTATCCCGGTGGGACAGCAGGAGCAGCTTGACTTGGAGGCGCAGATGGCTGCGTCGTACCCGGGGCAACTGGCACATACACCACTTGTGCGGGAGTCGAATGTGGTTGGCTGGCCCCACTAGGTTTCAGAGCGTTGCTCATGGCCATAAATAGCCCACCGAAACCCACGAACAGGCCAATAACGGTAGCAATCATCCACTTCTGGGTTTCACCGGTGCTACGGGTGATTTCCGCTTTTAGTTCTCCGGTCGACTTGACGAGCTCAGTTCGGACGTCCCCGATAGATTTGGTCACCTCTGTACGAACCCCAGCCACCTCGATTTTCAGGTCAGTGAGATCGGCCTTAGTGGCGAGCGTCGGCAGAATTGCATCGAGCCGGGCTTCCAGAGCGGTGAGGCGCTTTTCCATGGTGCCATCATATCCCCCGCCGCCGCCGCCGTCAAAACCCGTTTGTTTTTGCTCTGCGATCTTCTCTTGCGCCAGCTGATACTCCAAGTCAACTATCTGAAGATGGTTACGTTCCGTCATGAGACTCAACCTTCTTCTCTTCAGTCTGCATATCCTGCGCAGTTTTGAGCTCTTCTTTAAGCTCTTCTTTAAGCTCTTCTTTCAGTGCAGCTGTCATTTTCTGAAGCTCATCATGTACGACATTCAGTATGTCGTTTTGCTCTTTTGATAATTTCAGAAAATCTTCTGCTTTTTGAATTATTTCGCTATTCCCGCTAGAACGCGTTATTTTCGCAACTTCAATAAGAGCGCCCACCGCAACCATATTGCATTGCGCCTGTTTCGCGAGTGCCCCATATAGATGACCAGCAATGGTCGCAAAATCTACTTTATCCTTTGGTAATATCAAAGCCTCATTGCTTGGGATCGTTGGAAGTCAGCGCGGACGGCTTGCTCAAGTATATCTCTAGAATTCTCGAGCAACCTCGCAAGTGCTTGAAAAAATGTATAGTCAAACGCCTTTGGCGGCAATCCTCTCGACGTGAATGCGGCCAGATCTCGGTTGGCGGGTCCATTGTGTCAATGACAGGATTCGCAAGCTGGAATTTATCAGGCCTCAGGCTTTATCAGATCTGCCCCGGACATAACATCATCAGCAGTACCTACCGAAACGGTTGTGCTCTAAGTTCATTGCTTTTAGATGACATGAAGAACTCTCCTTCATCAATAGTATCTTCGGACGAAGATTCATGCGTTCAGTCGATACTGCTCAAGGCTTCAGCATTCATCCAGATACGGGTTTTTAGTCGGCGTTTACCCGGATCAGCAGCGCAGTCGCCTGCGCCGCCATGCCCTCTTCGCGTCCCAGGTAGCCCAGCTTCTCGTTGGTCTTGGCCTTGATGTTGATCTGCTGCGGCGACACGCCCAGATCTTCGGCGATGCGCGAGACCATTTGCGGGATGTGCGGCGCCATCTTCGGCTGCTGGGCGATGATGGTGGCGTCGATATTGCCGATGGTGTAGCCGGCGTTGAGCACGCGGTGCGCCACTTCGCGCAGCAGCGTGCGCGAATCGGCGCCGGCGAACATCGGGTCGGTGTCCGGGAAGTGCTTGCCGATGTCGCCCAGCGCGGCCGCGCCCAGCAGCGAGTCGATGATCGCATGCAGCAGCACGTCGGCGTCCGAGTGGCCGAGCAGGCCGAGGCGGTGCGGGATGGTGACGCCGCCGACGATCAGCTTGCGGCCTTCGACCAGGCGGTGGTTGTCGTAGCCAGTGCCGATGCGAAACGGCGGGGTAGGATTGTAGGATGCGAGTGCCATGGTGTGGTTTGCTTGTAATGGTCGGTTCAAGGCGGGTTCAAGGTCGGGCGGCCGCGGCCAGGTACATCTCGGCGATGCGGATGTCGGACGGCAGCGTGACCTTCAGGTTGCGGGGATGTCCTTCGACTAACTTGGGGGCCAGGCCGAGGGCTTCAACCGCACTGGCGTCATCGGTAATCGCGGAAGGATCGGTCGCGGCATCGAGTGCGCGACCGAGCAATTGATAGCGGAACATTTGCGGCGTTTGCGCCAGCCACAGGCTGTCGCGCGGGACGGTGCTGACTTTATCCAGGGCGCTGCGCTTGACGGTGTCGACTACCGGCAGGGCCAGCAAGCCGCCGACCGGGTGCTCGCCGGTTTCAGTAATCAAGCGTTCGATCAGTTCCGCGTCCAGTCCAGGACGGGCAGCGTCATGCACCAGTACCCAATCGTTCTGGCCCAGCGTGCCGTGGACTGCACGCAGCCCGTTGCGGATCGACTCCATACGGGTCGCTCCACCACAGCGCAGGACCGTGACCCGTGCGCCCTCTTCGCTCGCATCCGGAAGGACGCCGTCGATGAAGGGATCGTCGGCACTGACCACGACGTAAGTGTGTGCGATCAATGGACTGGAGAGAAACGCGTCCACGGTATGCCGCAACATCGGCTTGCTGCCGATGGTCAAATACTGCTTGGGACTGCCGGCAGCCATGCGGGCACCCACCCCGGCGGCCGGGATCAGGGCAACGTGACGCACGGTCATGTCCTGGTTTGGAGTGTTCTGGTGTTCGGTCATTCAGTGGTGTGTCAGTTGCGGCGCTTGGGTCGAAGCAAAGACTGTACCTCACCTCCGCATACCTTGCCCAGTCGCGCGTACTCTTGCGGCGTGTCGATGGCGGCCTGCAGCAACTCGACCTTCGCCATTTCGCGCTTGATGTAGGGCATCCAGCTGCGGTCGATCTCGCGCTGTAGCGATGCCTGGGCCTGGCCGATCGGCGCATACAGCGGCTTGCCGGCGAAGCGCTTGGCGAGCGCAGCGCGCACCCGCGCCTCAGCCTGCGGCAGAAAATCCTGGTAGGTCTTGAGATGCCGCATCTCGTGCGCCATCACCTCGCGGTACGAGCAGGTCCCGGGCGGGAACTCGCGGCTGACGTAGACCATGATCGGCAGATAGGTGAGCGAGACGTCGATCCGTGGCATGATGCATTCGTAGCCGCTGGCGCGATCCTGCAGCATGCGCCCGCCGGCCTTGATGTCGATCCGGGCGTCGGTGTGGGTCAGTCCGAGCACCCATTCGTTGGCGCGAGACTGTCCTTTCAAGCGAGTGAGGTCGTAGAAGGAACGGGTGGGGTCGACGCGGTAGCCCTGCTGCTGGGCCGACAGCACCGAGATCGACTGGCCGATGGTATCTTCGCACTTGGCCTGGAACGGCGTGCGCTGTTGCGCGGCGGTCGGCCAGGCTGCGCCCAAGAGGCCGGCGGCCAGCACGCCCATCCTGATCAGGCGGGCGTCCACGTCCCGGACAGGATCTTCTCGAGCCAGAAGGCGCCGATGATGGTCTTGACGTCGGTGATCTCGCCGCGCCGTACCATTTCCAGCAGCTCGGGCACTGTCACGGTGAACAGTTCCAGGAACTCGCCGTCGTCGAGCTTCTGCTCGCCGGCGACCAGGTCTTCGGCCAGGAACAGTTCCAGGTGCTCGTCCGAATAGGCAATGGCGTTGTGGATGGTGCAGACGAAGCGCCAGCGGCCCGCCGTGTAGCCGGTTTCTTCTTTCAGCTCGCGCTGGGCGCAGGCCAGGTGCTGTTCGCCCGGATCGATCTTCCCGGCCGGGAATTCGATGAAGACTTGCGAGTTTGGGTAGCGGAACTGGCGCTCGAGCAACACACGGCCGTCGGGCAAGAGAGGAAGAATGACGACGGCGCCCGGATGACGGATGAATTCGCGGTGGCTGGTTTTGCCGTTAGGCAGCTCGATGCGGTCGCGCTCGACTTTGAGGAAGTGGCCGTCGTACACCAGGCCACCGTCGAGGCGGGTTTCTTTGAGTTCCGACACTATGCGCGCTCCATTGTTTGAGTGAATGATGGCTGTGTCGGCAACGTCATCTAATTGCGCCGCTTGCGCAGGTAGCGCAGCACGAATCCCGGAAACGCCAGCACCAGGAACAGGCACCCGGTCACCGCAAAGAACTCCCAAGTCTGCACGTACACCGAACCGATACGCGATTCGAGCAGGCGCGCGACGAAGCCGACGAGGAAGTATAAGACAATCAGTTCGAGCAGGCGCAACGGGAAGCGCTTGGTGCGCGCCTCCCCTGCTTCCTGACCGCTGCTGCGGCCAGGAAGTGGAACCACGCCAAAGACGCGCTCACTGAGGAAAGGAAGATTGGCCGCGGCCGCCGCGAGGGCGACCACCAGCCAGGCAGCGATGGAATTATCCAAAGCTTAGTTTGCCAGGGTTGCCTGCATGGTGGCGTAGCAGATCGCCAGCAGACCACCCGGGATGATGCCCAGCACCACGATCGCGACGCCGTTGAGCGACATGATGACGCGCATGTCGGTCGGGGTCGAGATGGCGCTCGCATCCACCGCTTCGTCGAACCAGATGGTCTTGACGATACGCAGGTAGTAGAACGCGCCGATCAGCGAGAACAGCACGGCCACGACCGCCAGCCACACCATGCCCGCATTCGCCACCGCCTGCAGCACCGCGTACTTGGCGATGAAGCCGACCATCGGCGGCACGCCGGCCAGCGAGAACATCAGGATGGTGGCGACGATCGCGAACCATGGGCTGCGCTTGCCCAGGCCCTTGAAGTCACTGATCAGCTCGGCTTCATGGCCGGCGCGCGCCAGCATCATGATCAGGCCGAAGGTGCCGACGGTGGTGATCACGTAGACGATGGTGTAGTACATCGCGGCGCTGTAGGCGGCGGCAGCGTTGGTGGTGTCGCCATCAACATTACCCACGACCATGGCCAGCAGCACGAAGCCCATCTGCGCGATGGTCGAGTAGGCCAGCATACGCTTGATGTTGGTCTGCGCGATCGCGGTGATGTTGCCGAACGCCAGCGACAGCACGGCCAGCACCATCATCATCTGTTGCCAGTCGAAAGCCATCGACGGCAGGCCCTCGGCCAGCACGCGGATGACCATGGCGAAGGTCGCGATCTTCGGCGCGCCGCCCAGCAGCAGGGTGACGGCGGTCGGGGCGCCCTGCACCACGTCCGGGACCCACATGTGGAACGGCACCACGCCCAGCTTGAAGGCCAGGCCGGCCACCACGAACACCAGGCCGAACACCAGGATGGTGCGGTTGGCGCCCTCTGCGGTGGCAGCGGCGTTGATGGCGTTGATGTCCAGGGTGCCGGTGGCGCCATAGATCATCGAGATGCCGTACAGCAGGAAGCCGGAAGCCAGTGCGCCCAGGATGAAGTACTTCATCGCCGCTTCGGTCGAGATCGCGTGATCGCGGCGCAGGGCAACCAGCGCGTACAGCGACAGCGACATCAGTTCCAGACCCAGGTACAGCGACAGCATGCTGTTACCCGAGATCATGATCATCTGGCCCAGCATCGAGAACAGGGCCAGCACGTAGAACTCGCCGCCCAGGTTGCCCGACATCATGCCGCGCTCGCCGGCGTACTGGCGCGAGTAGACGATGGTCATGGCCGTGGCCAGGTAAGTAAACAGCTTGAGCAGGTTCGACATCGGGTCCGACACGTACATGTGGTTGAACGTGTAGACCGTGCTGCCGGCGCTGAAGTCGACGAACGAGAACGCGGCGCAGCCGCCGATGGCCAGCAGCGACAGGCCATAGGTCAGGTTGCGCTTGCCCTCTTTCAGGAACATGTCGATCAGCAGGATCGCGGAAGCCGCGATCAGCAGGAAGATTTCGGCGTACACCGGCACCAGGTTGGTGTCGGTGGCCGCGAGCAATGTGGAGTTCATTTCATTCATGGCAGTTTATTGAGGCACTTTGCTGACTGCGACGTGTTGCAGGAGGTCGGTGACCGACACCTGCAGCGTTTCGGCGATCGGCGCCGGGTACAGGCCCATCAGCAGCGTGGCGATCGCCAGCACCGACAGGATGGCGAACTCACGGCCGTTCAGGTCGGTCAGTTCGGCGACGTGCTTGTTGGCGACCGGTCCGAAGATGACGCGCTTGACCATCCACAGCGAGTAGGCGGCGCCCAGGATCAGCGCGGTGCCCGAGGCAACGCCGGTCCAGAAGTTGAACTCGACCGCGCCCAGGATGACCATGAATTCGCCGATGAAGCCCGAGGTGGCGGGCAGGCCGGCGTTGGCCATCGAGAACAGCACGGCAAAGGCGGCGAACTTCGGCATGGTGTTGACCACACCGCCGTAGGCGGCGATTTCACGCGAGTGCACTCGGTCGTACAGCACGCCGATGCACAGGAACATCGCGCCCGACACGAAGCCGTGCGAGATCGACTGCATCAGGCCGCCCTGCACGCCCAGGTCGTTGAACATGAAGAAGCCCAGGGTCACGAAGCCCATGTGCGCGATCGACGAGTAGGCGACCAGTTTCTTCATGTCCTTCTGCACCAGGGCCACCAGGCCGATGTAGATGACGGCAATCAAGGAAAGCACGATGACCACCGGGGCCAGGTACTGGCTGGCGTCCGGGGCGATCGGCAGCGAGAAACGCAGGAAGCCATAAGCGCCCAGCTTCAGCATGATCGCGGCCAGCACCACCGAGCCGCCGGTCGGCGCTTCGACGTGGGCATCCGGCAGCCAGGTGTGCACCGGCCACATCGGCACTTTCACGGCGAAGGCCATGAAGAAGGCGATGAAGATCAGGATCTGTTCTTTCATCGTCAGCGGCTGGTTGTGCCAGTCGAGGATGTTGAACGAGCCCGACTTGTTGTACAGGTAGACGATCGCGACCAGGGTCAGCAGCGAACCGAAGAACGTGTACAGGAAGAATTTAAAGGCCGCGTACACACGGTTCGGGCCGCCGAACACGCCGATGATGATGAACATCGGGATCAGGGTGGCTTCGAAGAAGAAGTAGAACAGCAGGCCGTCGAGGGCGACGAACACGCCGATCATCAGGCCCGACAGGATCAGGAACGAACCCATGTACTGGGCGACACGTTCCTCAATCACCTGCCACGCCGCCGCCACCACGATGATGGTGATGAAGGCGGTCAGCGGCACGAACCACAGCGACAGGCCGTCCACGCCGAGGCGGTAGAAGATGTTGAAGCGTTCGATCCAGGCTGCCTGTTCGAAGAACTGCATGCCGTGGGCGGCGTTGTCGAAATTCGTGATCAGCGGGATCGTCGGCAGCAGGCTGACGACCGCGCCGACGAGCGACAGCATGCGGACCATGCCGGCGTTCTTGTCGCGGCCGACGGCCAGGACCAGCACGCCGAACAGGATCGGGAGCCAGATCGCCAGGCTCAGGTACGGTGGAAAAGTGGATAACTGCGTCATTTTTTTTGTCTCTGCCTCTGATTAACCGCGCCAGAACGGGAAGAAGTACAGCATGGCGGCCAGCACGCCTGCGATCATCACGAACGCATAGTGGTAGATGTAGCCGGTCTGGGCGGTCTTGGTGACCGTCGAGAACCATGCCACCACCTTGGCGCTGCCGTTGACGATCAGGCCGTCGATCAGGCCGCGGTCGCCCACGTTCCACAGGCCCTTGCCGACGCCGAGTGCGCCGCCGGCAAAGACTTTCTGGTTGAACGCGTCCATGTAGTACTTGTTGTCCAGCAGGGTGTGCAGCGGCTTGAGCTTGGCGTAGAACCATGCCGGCACGCGTGGATTGATCATGTAGCAGTAATACGCGGCAACCACGCCTGCCAGTGCCAGCCAGAACGGTGCGGTCTGCAGGCCGTGCAGCGCCATGGCGCCGGCGCCGTGGAACATCTCGCCCAGTTCGGCCATTGCCGGGTGGCTCGGGTTGACGGTGATGACGCCGTCGAAGAAGTGTCCGTGCAGCATAGGACCGATGGCCAGGTAGCCGACGATGACCGACGGGATCGCCAGCAGGATCAGCGGCAGGGTCACGACCCATGGCGACTCGTGCGGCTTCTGGCCCGGGGCCAGGCCGTGGTGGCCGTGGTCGTCGTGCTCTTCCTCATGGTGCGCATCCGAATCGTGCAGCGCGTGCGGGTCGCCGTGGGCGGCCTTGGTGTGGTGCGCATCGTGGTGATCATGGGCATGCGCCTTGCCGAAACGCTCTTCACCGTGGAACACCAGGAAGTACATGCGGAACGAGTAGAACGCCGTGACGAACACGCCGGCCAGCACCGCGAAGTTGGCGAAACCGGCACCCGGCAGATTGCTTGCGTGCACCGCCTCGATGATCGAGTCCTTCGAGTAGAAGCCCGAGAACAATGGGGTACCGATCAGGGCCAGCGAGCCGATCAGCGAGGTGATCCAGGTGATCGGCATGTACTTGCGCAGGCCGCCCATGTTACGCATGTCCTGGTCGTGGTGCATGCCGATGATGACCGAGCCGGCGCCGAGGAACAGCAGTGCCTTGAAGAACGCGTGGGTCATCAGGTGGAAGGCGGCGACCGAGTAGGCCGACACGCCCAGCGCTACGGTCATGTAGCCCAGCTGCGACAGGGTCGAGTAAGCGACGACGCGCTTGATGTCGTTCTGGATGATGCCCAGGAAGCCCATGAACAGCGCGGTGATCGAACCGATGACGATGATGAAGCTCAGTGCGCCATCCGACAGCTCGAACAGTGGCGACATGCGCGACACCATGAAGATGCCGGCGGTAACCATCGTTGCGGCGTGGATCAGTGCCGAGATCGGGGTCGGGCCTTCCATCGAGTCCGGCAGCCAGACGTGCAGCGGGAACTGCGCCGACTTGCCCATCGCGCCGATGAACAGGCAGATGCAGGCGGCGGTCAGCAGCGGCCAGTCGGTGCCGGGCACGGTCATTTGCGCCAGCTGGTCGGCTTGCGCGAACACTTCGGTGTACTGCATCGAACCGGACGCGGCCAGCAGCAGGCCGATACCGAGGATGAAGCCGAAGTCGCCGACGCGGTTGACCAGGAAGGCCTTCATGTTGGCGAAGATCGCGGTCGGACGGGTGTACCAGAAGCCGATCAGGAGGTACGAGACCAGGCCCACCGCTTCCCAGCCGAAGAACAGCTGCAGGAAGTTGTTGGACATGACCAGCATCAGCATCGCGAACGTGAACAGCGAGATGTACGAGAAGAAGCGGTTGTACCCGTCGTCTTCCGCCATGTAGCCGATCGTGTAGATGTGCACCATCAGCGACACCGACGTGACGACGCACATCATCATCGCGGTCAGGGTGTCGATCTGGAAGCCGACCGCCATCTTCAGCGTGCCGATCGTCATCCAGGTGTAGATGTCTTCATTCAGTTTGAAGCCGTCCAGGGTGGCCATCAGGGTCATGACCGAGATCACCAGCGCGATCGCGACGCCCAGGATGGTCGCCGTATGCGACACCTTGCGGCCGACCACATTGCCCAGGAACTTGGTGCCGAGCAGGCCGGCGATCGCCGAGCCTGCCAGCGGCGCCAGCGGCACCGCCAGTAAGAGTGAGGTAGAGATTTGCCCCGCCATTGTTGAACCTTATTCGTTATAAGTTATCGAGCGAGACCAATCAGCCCTTGAGGCTGTCGAGGTCTTCCACGTTGATCGTGTCCAGGTTACGGAACAGGACCACCAGGATCGCCAGGCCGATGGCCGATTCGGCGGCGGCGACGGTCAGGATGAAGAACACGAAGATCTGCCCCGCCGCGTCGCCCAGGTAATGGGAAAACGCGATGAAGTTCAGGTTCACCGCCAGCAGCATCAGTTCGATGGCCATCAGCAGGATGATGATGTTCTTCCGGTTCAGGAAGATGCCGACCACCGAGATCGCGAACAGGATCGCGCCCAGGATCAGGTAGTGTGCGAGCGATACGGTCATTTCGGCTCCTTCGGTTCGACTGGCGCTGCGGCTGCGGCTGCGGCAGCTGCTGCCTCGACGTTCGCTGCGTCGATGGCGCGCTGGTTGACCGTGGCGACCTTGACGATCTTCAGGCGGTCGTTACGCTTGACGCGGACCGCCTGGCCCGGGTCGATGGCTTTGCTGTCCTTGCGCTTGCGCAGGGTCAGGGCAACGGCGGCGATGATGGCCACCAGCAGCACCACGGCGGCGATCTCGAAGCCGTAGATGTACTTGGTATAGATCTGCAGGCCCAGTTCCTTGGTGCCGCCGATGTTCAGCGCGGCCGCTTCCGGCGTCTGCGCGAAGTTGGCGTAGCCATTCCACAGCACGGCGCCCATCTCGACCACGATCAGGATGCCGATGCCGGCAGCCAGTGGCAGGTAGCCCCAGAAACCTTCGCGCATGCGGTCGATATTAATGTCGAGCATCATGACGACGAACAGGAACAGCACCATGACGGCGCCGACGTACACCAGCACCAGCACGATGGCCAGGAATTCGGCCTTCAGCAGCAGCCAGATACCGGCGGCGTTGAAGAAGGCCAGCACCAGGAACAGCGCGGCGTGCACCGGGTTCTTGGCGGTGATGACGCGCAGGCTGGCCAGCACCATCACGGCCGCGAACACGTAGAACAAAACGTTAGTAAAAGTCATTTCCCGAGCCTGTAGTTATTAGCGGTACTTCGCATCCGCCTCGCGGGCGGCGGCGATGTCGGCTTCGTAGCGGTCGCCCACGGCGAGCAGCATCTCTTTGGTGTAGTAGAGATCGCCGCGCTTTTCACCGTGGTATTCCAGCACGTGGGTTTCGACGATCGAGTCGACCGGGCACGATTCTTCGCAGAAGCCGCAGAAGATGCACTTGGTCAGGTCGATGTCGTAGCGCGTGGTGCGGCGGGTGCCGTCCTCGCGCTGCGCCGATTCGATCGTGATCGCCATCGCCGGGCACACGGCTTCGCACAGCTTGCAGGCGATGCAGCGCTCTTCCCCGTTGGGGTAGCGGCGCAGCGCGTGCAGGCCGCGGAAGCGGTTCGACATCGGCGTCTTTTCTTCCGGGTACTGGACCGTGATCTTGCGCGAGAGCGCGTATTTCCCGGTCAGGGCCAGGCCCTTGAACAGCTCGGTCAGCATCAAGCTGCCGAGGATTTCTTTCATTCGTGACATTGTCTGTTCCTTACTTCCAAATATTCCACGGCGTCTGCATCCAGGCAGCGATGAGCACCAGCCAGATCAGGGTCAGCGGGATGAAGACCTTCCAGCCCAGGCGCATGATCTGGTCATAGCGGTAGCGTGGGAACGTGCCGCGAATCCAGATGAACAGCGAAACGATGCAGAAGGTTTTCAGGAACAGCCAGAAGAAGCCGATGAAGCCGCCAATGGTGCCGCCCACGTCGAGGAAGGCGAACGGCGCCGACCAGCCGCCCAGGAACAGCAGCGAGGCGATGCAGGCGATCAGGATCATGTTGCCGTACTCGGCCAGCATGAACATCGCGTACGACATGCCCGAGTACTCGACCATGTGGCCGGCCACGATTTCCGATTCGCCTTCGACGACGTCGAACGGGTGACGGTTGCACTCGGCCAGGCCGGAAATGATGTAGATGACGAACAACGGCAGCAGCGGCAGCCAGTTCCAGGACATGAAGGTCAGGCCCCAGTCGGCGAACATGCCGACTTGTTGCGCGCCGACGATATCCGAGAAGTTCAGGCTGCCCGACACCATCAGCACCACGACCAGCACGAAGCCCATCGGGATTTCGTACGAGATCATCTGCGCCGAGGCGCGCATCGCGCCCATGAACGAGTACTTCGAGTTGGACGCCCAGCCGGCGATGATGATGCCGTAGACTTCCATCGAGGTGATCGCCAGCAGCAGCAGCACGCCGGCGTTGACGTCGGCCAGCGCGAACTGCGGGCCGAACGGGATCACCGACCAGGCCGCCAGCGCCGGCATGATGGTCATGATCGGACCGATCACGAACAGGTTGCGGTTGGCTTTCGCCGGGATCACGATTTCCTTGATCAGGAGCTTCAGGCCGTCGGCCATCGGCTGCAGCAGGCCGCCGGGACCGACGCGGTTCGGACCGACGCGGATCTGGATCCAGCCGATCAGCTTGCGCTCCCACAGGGTCAGGTAGGCGATGCAGATCATCAGCGGCGCGAGCACCGCGACCACTTTCAGTAAGGTCCAGGCCAGCGGCCAGACCGGGCCCAGCAGGTCAGCCCCGCCGGCGGTGAAACTATCGATAAGACCGGGCGTTGCCATTACTTGCCCTCCCCTGCTTTTTCAACTTGGATGGAACCGAACATCGCGCCGAGGGTCGCGACGGCCGGATGGCCGGCGGCGACACGCACCGCGTTCGACGGCAGGCGCGGATCGACGTCGGCCACCAGCACGGCTGAGCCGTTACCTTGGGTGACCTTGACGCTGTCGCCGGCTTGCACGCCGATCTGTTCGGCGACCGCTTTCGACAGCGTGACCAGCGGCGCATTCGCGTCGGCAGTGCGCTGCAGCGGCTCGGAACGGCGCGCCAGGGCGTCGGTGAAGTACACCGGCACGTCGGTCACGCGCTCGAGCTGGCCGGCCGGGGCGTAAGAGCCCACGGTCGGCGCCAGGGTCGACACGTTGTTCAGCTTGGCCGAGAGGTCGGTATTGCCCTTACCGAAGGCTTCGTCGCGGATCGATTCCGAGGTTTCGTAATCGAAGCCTTGCAGGCCCAGCAGGTTGCCCAGCACGCGCAGCACTTTCCAGGCCGGACGCGCATCGCCCAGCGGACGCACGGTGCCGTTGAAGCTTTGGGCGCGGCCTTCGCAGTTGACAAAAGTGCCGGCGGTTTCCGAGAACGGCGCGATCGGCAGCAGCACGTCGGCGTAGTCCATGCCGTGCTTGAAAGCCGACATCGCCACGACCATCTCGGCTTGCGCCAGCGCGGCGGTCGCTTGCTGCGGGTTGGCCGCATCGAGTTCCGGTTCGGCGTTGAGCAGCACGTAGGCTTTCTTCGGCGACGCGAACAGCGATTCGCCCTTGCCGCTCGTTGCGCCGACCAGGTGGCCGCCGACGCTGTTGGCGGCTTCGACCAGGTAGCCGAAGCTGCAGCCGGTCTGTTCGGCGATCCATTGCGCAGCGGCGTGGATCTTCGAGGCTTGCGGGTGCTGTGCGGCGGCGTTGCCCATCAGGACTGCGCCCGGCAGTTCGACGTCACCGACGACGACCAGCGAGGCGGCGATCGACTTGGCGATATCCGACGCTTCGACCGCTTCGAAACCGGCCGGGGCGGCGACGCCCTTGGCGGCGGCGACCGCGACCACGATTTCGGACAGCGCCACCAGCCAGTCGGCCGGCGCTGCGATCAGTTTATGGGCGATCGGCATCAGGAGTTCGTCATCGCTCGCGCCAAGCAGCGACAGGCGGGCGCCGCCCTTGGTGGCGGCGCGCAGGCGCGTGGCGACCAGCGGGTGATCCTTGCGCAGGAACGAGCCGATGACGAAGGCGCGCTTGAGCTTGCTGATGTCCGCGATCGGCATGCCCAGCCATGGGGTGACTTTACCGTCCAGCGCGAAGTCGCTCTGGCGCAGGCGGAAGTCGACGTTGTCGGAACCGAAGCCGCGGAACGCCTTGTTCAGCAGGTACAGCTCTTCCACCGTCGAGTGGGCGGTGGCGACGGCCGCCAGGCTGTCGGCGCCGTGCTCGTGGCGGATGTTGCGCAGGCCGTGGGCGACGTACTCGAGGGCGGTCTGCCACTCGGTCTCTTGCCACACGCCACCCTGCTTGATCATCGGTTTGATCAGGCGGTCGGCATTGTCCAGCGCTTCGTACGAGAAACGCTCTTTGTCCGACAGCCAGCACTCGTTGAGCGCTTCGTTCTCCAGCGGCAGCACGCGCATCACTTTACCGCCCTTGACCTGGACGATCAGGTTGGCGCCCAGCGAATCGTGCGGCGACACCGACTTGCGGCGCTGCAGTTCCCACGGACGTGCCGAGTAGCGGAACGGCTTGCTGGTGAGCGCGCCGACCGGGCACAGGTCGATCATATTCCCCGACACTTCCGAGTCGACGGTCTTGCCGACGAAGGTGGTGATTTCCGAGTGCTCGCCGCGGCCCAGCATGCCGAATTCCATGACGCCGGCCACTTCCTGGCCGAAACGCACGCAACGGGTGCACTGGATGCAGCGCGACATCTCTTCCATCGAGATCAGCGGACCCGCTTCTTTCGGGGCCACCACGCGCTTTTCTTCTTCGTAGCGCGAGCCGCTCTTGCCGTAGCCGACGGCCAGATCCTGCAGCTGGCATTCGCCGCCCTGGTCGCAGATCGGGCAATCCAGCGGGTGGTTAATCAGCAGGAATTCCATCACGGATTTCTGCGCGTGCACCGCCTTGTCGCTGTGGCTGCGCACGATCATGCCCGGCGAGACCGGGGTGGCGCACGCCGGCAGCGGCTTCGGTGCTTTTTCCACTTCGACCAGGCACATGCGGCAGTTGGCCGCGATCGACAATTTCTTGTGATAGCAGAAGTGCGGGATGTAGGTGCCGAGCTTGTTTGCGGCGTCCATCACCATGGAACCTGGTGGGACTTCGACTTTCTTGCCGTCTAATTCGATTTCAACCATTTGATCGTTACCTGACCTGGTTTAAAGGTATGCGGGCACGAGGCAGTGCTTGTGCTCGATGTGATATTCAAATTCTTCGCGGAAGTTCTTGATCATGGCTTGCACCGGCATCGCGGCGGCGTCACCCAGGGCGCAGATGGTGCGGCCCTTGATGTTGTCGGCGATGTTGTTCAGCAGATCCATGTCTTCCGGACGGCCCTTGCCATGCTCGATACGGTGCACCATGCGGTACATCCAGCCGGTGCCTTCACGGCACGGCGTGCACTGGCCGCACGATTCCTCGTAGTAGAAGTACGACAGGCGCAGCAGCGACTTGACCATGCAGCGCGTCTCGTCCATCACGATCACGGCGCCCGAACCCAGCATCGAGCCGGCTTTCGCGATCGAATCGTAGTCGAGGTCGGTCTGCATCATGACGTCGCCACGAATCACCGGCGCCGACGAACCGCCTGGAATCACGGCCTTGATCTTCTTGCCGCCGCGCATGCCGCCAGCCAGTTCCATCAGGGTCGCGAACGGCGTGCCCAGCGGAACTTCGTAGTTGCCCGGACGCTCGACGTCGCCCGAGATCGAGAAGATCTTGGTGCCGCCGTTGTTCGGTTTGCCCAGCGCCATGTAGTTCTCAGGGCCGATGTTCAGCAGGAACGGCACCGCGGCGAAGGTCTCGGTGTTGTTGATGGTGGTCGGCTTGCCGTACAGGCCGAACGAGGCCGGGAACGGCGGCTTGAAGCGCGGCTGGCCCTTTTTACCCTCGAGCGACTCGAGCAGCGCGGTTTCTTCGCCGCAGATGTAGGCGCCATAACCATGGTGCGCGTGCAACTGGAACGAGAAGTCCGAACCCAGGATGCGGTCGCCCAGGAAGCCGGCGGCGCGCGCCTCTTCCAGCGCTTCTTCGAAACGCAGGTATTCCTGGAAGATCTCGCCGTGGATGTAGTTGTAGCCCACGGTGATGCCCATCGCGTAGGCGCCGATGGCCATGCCTTCGATCAGCGCGTGCGGGTTGTAGCGGATGATGTCGCGATCCTTGAACGTGCCCGGCTCGCCTTCGTCGGTATTGCAGACGAGGTATTTCTGGCCCGGGAACTGGCGCGGCATGAAGCTCCACTTCAGGCCGGTCGGGAAACCGGCGCCGCCGCGGCCGCGCAGACCCGAGGCTTTCAGGTCGGCGATGATCTGTTCCGGCGTGATCTTTTCTTCGATGATGCGGCGCAGGGCCGAATAGCCGCCACGGGCGACGTAGTCGGACAAATGCCAGTTGTCGCCGTTCAGATCCTTGAGGATCAGCGGCTTGATGTGACGGTCGTGCAGGCTGGTCATTTATTCAGTTCCTCAAGCAGGGCGTCGATCTTCTCGTCGCTCATGAACGAACACATGCGGTGGTTATTCACCAGCATCACCGGCGCGTCGCCGCAGGCGCCCATGCACTCGCCTTCCAGCAGCGTGAACTTGCCATCGGCGGTGGTGTCGCGGTAGTCGATGCCGAGCGCGTCCTTGATGCGCTGGCCGGCGCGTTCGCCGCCCGACAGCGCGCATGGCAGGTTGGTGCACACGGTGATCTTGTGCTGGCCGACCGGCTTGATGTTGAACATGTTGTAGAAGGTCGCCACCTCTTGCACGGCGATCGCCGGCATGCCGATGTAGTCGGCGATCTCTTGCATGGTGTCAGGCGACAGCCAGCCCAGTTCGACCTGGGCGTGGGCCAGCGAAGCCATCACGGCCGACTGGCGTTGATCGGCCGGGTACTTGGCCAGCTCGCGATCGATTTTTTGATAGCACTGCGGGGATAACATAGTCTTCTCTCTGCCCTTCTTATCGGTCGATACTGCCGAACACGATATCTTGCGTACCGATGATGGCGACCGCGTCGGCGATCATGTGGCCGCGCGCCATTTCGTCCAGGCTTTGCAGGTGGACGTAATCCGGGGTGCGGATCTTCAGGCGGTATGGCTTGTTGGCGCCGTCCGACACGATGTAGATGCCGAACTCGCCCTTCGGATGCTCGATCGCCGCATACGCTTCGCCTTCCGGCACGTGGAAGCCTTCGGTGAACAGCTTGAAGTGGTGGATCAGCGATTCCATGTTGGACTTCATGTCCATCCGGTTCGGCGGTGCGATCTTGTTGTTATCGATCATCACCGGGCCCGGGTTGGCGCGCAGCCAGGCCAGGCACTGCTTGATGATGCGGTTCGACTGGCGCAGCTCTTCCACGCGCACCAGGTAGCGGTCGTAGGAGTCGCCGTTGGTGCCGACCGGTATGTCGAACTCGACCTTGTCATAGGCTGCATACGGCTGGTTCTTGCGCAGGTCCCAGGCGACGCCCGAACCGCGCAGCATGGCGCCGGTGAAGCCCATCGCTTTCGCGTCTTCCGGCGAGACCACGCCGATGCCGACGGTCCGCTGCTTCCAGATACGGTTATCGGTCAGCAGGGTCTCGTACTCGTCGACGTAGCCGTCGAAGCGTTTGGTGAACGCGTCCAGGAAGTCGATCACCGAACCCTGGCGGTGCTCGTTCAGCTCGGCGATCGCCTTGGCGCTCCTGATCGGCGACTGCTTGTGTTGCGGCATGGTGTCCGGCAGGTCGCGGTACACGCCGCCCGGGCGGTAATAGGCCGCGTGCATGCGCGCGCCCGACACCGCCTCGTACACGTCGAACAGATCTTCGCGGTCGCGGAAGCAGTACAGGAACGGACCCATGGCGCCGATGTCGAGCGCGTGCGCGCCGAGCCACATCAGGTGGTTCAGGATGCGGGTGATCTCGTCGAACATGGTGCGGATGTACTGGGCGCGGATCGGCGCTTCGATGCCGAGCAGCTTCTCGATCGCCAGCACGTAGCCGTGCTCGTTGCACATCATCGACACGTAGTCCAGGCGGTCCATGTACGGCACCGACTGCAGATAGGTGCGGGTCTCGGCCAGCTTCTCGGTGCCGCGGTGCAGCAGGCCGATGTGCGGGTCGGCGCGCTGGATCACCTCGCCGTCCAGCTCCAGCACCAGGCGCAACACGCCGTGCGCTGCCGGGTGCTGCGGACCAAAGTTCAGGGTGTAATTCTTAAGCTCAGCCATTATTTCGTCCCGTAGGTTTCTTCGCGGATCACGCGTGGGATGTTCTCGCGCGGTTCGATCGTCACCGGTTGGTAGATCACGCGCTTCTGCTCGGGGTCGTAGCGCATCTCGACGTAGCCCGAGACCGGGAAGTCCTTGCGGAACGGGTGGCCGATGAAGCCGTAGTCGGTCAGGATGCGGCGCAGGTCGCCGTGACCGTCGAACAGGATGCCGAACAGGTCGAACGCTTCGCGCTCGAACCAGTTGGCCGAGCGCCAGATCGGGGTGATCGATTCGACCAGCGGCATGTCGTCGTCCGGGCAGAACACGCGCACCCGCACGCGCCAGTTGTGCTCCAGCGACAGCAGGTGCACCACCACGGCGAAGCGCGGACCGTCGTAAGTGCCTTCGCCGTACTGCGAATAGTCGACGCCGCACAGGTCGATCATTTCTTCGAAGCGCAGGGAAGGATTGTCGCGCAGGGTCTGCATCGACTGGAGGTAGTCGGCGGCCTTGACCACCACCGTCAGTTCGCCCAGCGCCGAGGTAATAGCGGCGCCCTCGCCGAGCGCGTTGCGCAGGGCGAGTTCAAGGTTCTCGAGTTTTGTCGTCATGAAGTAGACCGATTCTTGTTAGCGCGCGATGGTATTGGTGCGCTTGATCTTGTTCTGGAGCTGCATGATGCCGTACAGCAGAGCTTCGGCAGTCGGCGGGCAACCCGGGACGTAGACGTCGACCGGGACGATGCGGTCGCAGCCGCGCACCACCGAGTAGGAATAGTGATAGTAGCCGCCGCCGTTGGCGCAGGAGCCCATCGAGATCACCCAGCGCGGCTCGGCCATCTGGTCGTAGACCTTGCGCAGCGCCGGCGCCATCTTGTTGCACAGGGTGCCGGCCACGATCATCACGTCCGACTGGCGTGGCGACGGGCGGAACACGATGCCGAAGCGGTCCATGTCGTAGCGGGCCGCGCCCACGTGCATCATCTCGACCGCGCAGCAGGCCAGGCCGAACGTCATCGGGAACATCGACCCGGTGCGCGCCCAGTTGATCAGCTTGTCGGCTGTGGTGGTGATGAAACCTTCGTTTAAAACGCCTTCAATTGCCATGGCTTATTCCCAATCAAGGGCACCTTTCTTCCAGATGTACCAGAAGCCCACGACGAATTCGGCGATGAACACCATCATCGTGATGAAACCGGTCCAGCCCAGTTCGCGCATCGAGACGCCCCATGGGAAGAAGAATGCCGTTTCCAGATCAAACAAAATAAACAGGATCGCGACCAGGTAGTACCGGACGTCGAACTTCATGCGCGCGTCTTCGAAGGCTTCGAAGCCGCATTCATACGGGGACAGCTTGGCGGAGTCGGGACGGTAGGGGCCGAGCAGACGGCCCAGCACCTGGGGCGCGACACCGACGCCGATGCCGACCAGGATGAAGAGTAAGACGGGGAGATAATTTTCGAGGTTCACGATGATGCCTATTTGAACGATCGGTTAGAAAACACACCGCATGGATGCGGCGCCGAATCGCGCGAACCTGGCAAAGGTTGCCACCAGGATCGTACGAACAATCCTCGTAAAAAAACCAGCTTAGGCAAGAGGAGTCAATCCTCATGCGCCCTTGCTGGCTTTTCTTTCATCAAATTCTTGGTGCCGACGGCGAGACTCGAACTCGCACAGCTTGCGCCACTACCCCCTCAAGATAGCGTGTCTACCAATTTCACCACGTCGGCTGGAGACCAGTATTTTACCCTGTCTTAGCACTACTTTTCAATGCTCAAATTGCGATATCACAAGGATATTTTAAGCCGAACCCACTTTGGATAATAGAAGGACTCAATTATTGAGCCGCCCTCCATTAATGCCGTCAATACCTCATGGCTTCTTGATCGTATTATCGCGCATTTATTGCAGTGCATCAAATTACTGAAAATTCTGGAACTAAAGAAACTGATTTCAGGAATCAAGAGCACATATGAAAAACGCGCCGGTGAGGCGCGCTTTCGGGATACTGCGACGGCGCCATGGGCGCCCTGCCGCTTAGTTGGTGGCAGGCGCCGGGGTCACCGGGGCCGGGGTCACCGGAGCCGGAGCCGGAGCCGGAGCGGCCGGCGCTGCCGGGACGTCCGCTGCCGGCGCAGCACTGCCTGCCGGCAGGGTCGGCACGTCGGCCGGTGCGGTCTGGGCCGGAGTGGTGGCCGGGATGCCGCTGGCCGGAGCCTGGCTCGACGGCACGGTGATGCGGCCCATCACGCCTTCGTCGGTGCCGGCGACACGGGTGTTGCCGATGTAGGCCAGCGCCAGGGTCGAGCCGAAGAAGATTGCCGCCGCCAGCGCGGTGGCCTTGGACATGAAGTTCGACGAGCCGGTGGCGCCGAACAGGCTGCCCGAGGCGCCGGAACCGAAAGCCGCGCCCATGTCGGCGCCTTTACCGTGCTGCATCAGCACCAGACCGATAATGGCCAGGGCCGAAATAACCTGCACGACGATAATCAGATTGTGGATCATTGCAATTCCATTCCAAGGTTACACTGCGTTTTTAAATTTCTTTTATTTTCGAAAGCTTCGAAAACTACTGCATTTTCAGTCGTGGCGCTGTTTACTTCTTAATTCGCTCTTATTGCCCAGCGGGTACTGCCTGCATCTGTTTAGCGCGCGTGCGGCGCTGTTTAGTGCTTTATGCAACCGCCCGGATAATCCCGAGGAAATCGGCCGCCTTCAGCGCCGCACCGCCGATCAGGCCGCCGTCGATGTCCGGCTGCGCCATCAGGTCGCGAGCATTTTCCGGCTTCATGCTGCCGCCGTAAAGGATTTGTACGTTTTCAGCACTTTCTGCGTTGCAATCACGCAGCTGCGCGCGCAGCGCGGCGTGCACTTCCTGCGCCATCGCCGGGGTCGCGGTCTTGCCGGTGCCGATCGCCCATACCGGCTCGTAGGACAGCACGATCTTGGCGGCCGCGCCCGGCCCCAGCAGCGCCAGCACCGCGCCCAGCTGCGCGCCGACCACGGCCATGGTCTCGCCCGCCTCGCGCTGGGCCAGCGTTTCGCCGACGCACACGATCGGGGTCAGGCCGGCGTCGAGCGCGGCCTTGGCCTTGCGCGCCACCAGTGCATTCGATTCGCCATGGTAGGCGCGCCGTTCGGAATGGCCGACGATCACGTAGCGGCAGGCGAAGTCGCGCAGCATGGCGGCGCACACCTCGCCGGTGAACGCGCCGCACGGCTCGGTCGCGACGTCCTGCGCGCCCCACGCCACGGCGCTGCCCGCGAGCAGCTGTTCGCACTGGAACAGATACGGCGCCGGCACGCACACCGCGCAATCCGCGCCGGTGCCGTCCAGCCCCGCGAGAATGCCGTCCAGCAGCGCGGCATTGGCTTCGCGGCTGCCGTTCATCTTCCAGTTACCTACGACGAGTTTGGAACGCATACTACCCCATGATGAATAACCCGCTATTCTAGCGGTCGATAATCTGACGGTCAAACAATGGCTGAGCCACTTGTTCGACCATTAAGCGGTCCCGGACGCCTGCATCCGGCCCGCCGTTTGACTGTTGCACCGCTGCGGCTTACACCACCTGCAGCACGATCTTGCCGACGTGGGTGCTCGACTCCATCAGCGTGTGCGCCTCGGCCGCCTGCTCCAGCGGGAAGATGCGGTGGATCACCGGTTTCAGCTTGCCCTGGCCAAACAGCGGCCACACCTGCTCGCGCAACTGGCGCGCGATCGCCGCCTTGAACGCCACCGGACGCGGCCGCAAGGTCGAGCCGGTGAGGGTCAAACGGCGGCGCAGCACCTGCCCCATGTCGAGATTGGCCTTGGCGCCACCCAGCAGCGCGATGATCACCAGGCGGCCGTCGTCGGCCAGGCAATCCACTTCGCGCGCCACGTAGTCGCCGGCGACCATATCCAGAATGACATCGACACCTTTATTGTTCGTTAGTTCCTTGACCACGGCGGCAAAGTCTTCGTTGCGGTAGTTGATGCCGCGCTCGGCGCCCAGCGCCTCGACCGCGCGGCATTTGTCCGCGCTGCCGGCGGTGGCGAACACGCGGTGGCCGAGCGCGGTGGCAAGCTGGATCGCGGTGACGCCGATGCCCGAGCTGCCGCCCTGCACCAGCAGGCTTTCGCCGGCGGCCAGGCGGGCGCGGTCGAACACATTGCTCCACACGGTGAAATAGGTTTCAGGCAGGGTCGCCGCTTCGAGCGGGCTCAGACCTTCGGGCAGCGGCAGACACTGTTCGAGCGGCGCGGCGCAGTATTCGGCATAGCCACCGCCCTGCACCAGCGCGCACACCATGTCGCCGCGCTTGAATCCGCTGTCGCCGAGGTCGCCGTCGACGATCTCGCCGGCCACTTCCAGGCCCGGCAGATCGGAGGCGCCCGGCGGCACCGGATAGTGACCCATCCGCTGCAGCACGTCGGGCCGGTTGATGCCGGCGGCGTGGACGCGGATCAGGATTTCGCCTGCCTTCAGGACCGGCCGGGGCCGTTCGCACAGTTGCAGGACCTCAGGTTTACCCGGCTGGGTGATTTCGATGGCGCGCATGCAATGCTCCCGAGTTACCAAAACCGCAATTGTACGGGAGACGCGCGATGCGTGCGCCGGGCCGGACCGATCGTGCGCCGTCCTGTCGGTCCGCTTTCAGCCAGAAATATTCAAGATCTTGACCTTGGTCAAGCTGCGGCTTCGGCAAGTGCCTGGCGCGCCATGATGCGGATGCCGTCGTAGGAGCGGGCCGCGGCGATGAAGCGTCCGGTATGGCAGAACACGGCGTCCGGCACGCCCGTCACGGCGGCCAGGTCGGCGTCGCGCAGGCCGGCCCAGCTGGCCGGCAAGTCGGCGCGGGCGTCGAAGCTTTCGGCGTCGACCGGCACCGTGTGCAGGATGTAGCGGTTCTCGAGGATGCTGTAGCTGATCACGAACAGCACCTTCGGCATTTCCTTGCGCACCACGCTGCTCCACGGCAGCGCGGCATTCTTCAGGAACAAGACGCGCCCGTCTTCGAGCGCCTCGGCGGCGCGCACCTGGCTCACTGCCAGGATCGCCCCCACGCGGTAGCGCACGGCATTCGCCATGATGTCAGTGAGGAATTCCAGCGCGCGCATGAACTGCGCCATGCGGAACGCCTCCACCGCCTCGCCATAGCCCAGGCGCTGCTCGTCGAGCCAGCCGGGATTGAAGCCCGATACGGTGGCCGACAAGCCGTAGCTGCCGGGCGCGCTGCGCGCCACGCCGACGTCGGACAGGTCCAGGTATTGCACCACGTCGGCGTCGATCGCATAGGCGATCTGCTGGGCGGTGTCGTCCGCGATCTGCTGCCCGGTATGCTTCTCGGCCAGCACGGCGACGCAGCGCGCGCCGAACTCTTTCCAGACCAGGCCGGCGCTGGCATAGGGCACGCCGCTGGCGCGGGCGCCGTCGAATTCCTTCTGGTGATGGTCGAAGCGGCCAGTGGCCGGGTCCCAGATGCCGCCGACGTCGATGGCGAAATCGGCAGCTTCGATACGGGCCGCTTCGCGCGTGCGGACGATCTCCGCATCGGGGAACAGCACCTTCAGGACGGCGACCGCCCACGCGTCGTCCGCGTGGAATTTGCCGCCGTGAGTGGCAATCAACATACAAGCTCCAAATGGCCCGGGCTCAGGAAACAGAGCGCGGGCAAGTGATACAAACGCATTATTCAGAGGCGAAGCCTACCACGCCGGCGGGCCGGACCGCGCTCTGGCGACATATCGAGCATGTAACGCACTTGGTTCGTCGAAACAAGTCCGTGACTATCCGTGCATTTTTATTGCCGTACGGAACTTATACTGCACGGGCTGTCGGCTTGGCCAACCGATGCCCGGTGACAGCTTTTTCACAGAAGAGGAAGCAATGGTGCACGTAACACTCGGATGGCAACGCATTAAATGGTTACCGGACGATAGCTGGTCAAAGAAAACGCTCCCGATGTTGGAAGACATGGGACTAACGCTCACCGAACTCAAGCGTTCGGTGTATGTCATCAGGCTCAATGGCGAATACTGCATCGACTACCCGTGGGGAACCTCCCCGACCGTGTACGTCGGTGAAGGCAACTTCCACCAACGGATCAACAAGCACCGTGAATGGGTGACCGAGCTGAAACAGCTGGTCGGCGACTTCGAATTCGAAGTCTGCATCGCCGTGCCCCGGATTCGCAACAGCGAGTTCGCATACAAGGACGCGGAGGCCGCCATTCTCGAGCGCTTCGGCCAAAAGTATGGCTCGGCGCCGCTGTGGAACAAGCAGTTCGAAACCCGTTGCTGCCCACATTACGAATATGCCGACAAGTCGATCAACGACGTCATCGGCAAACGCTCCGGTTCGCGCTACGAGTGGGCACTGCGTCCCCTTAACTCCTCACCGTTCTATCACAACTACATGCGGACGCATCTGGAGTAATGCCGACCGCTCAATGGTGTGGAATGCTGTCCGCGCCATTGCCGACGACGGCTCGCCTGCTCTCGCGCGCTGCGAGCGAACGCGCCAGCACCTTGTGGCGGTGCTGGAAAAACTGCTTGACGAACCAGCCGACGACCGGCCCCGCGAAACGGGGCGAGAATTCCAGGTTGTCGGTGACCAGCGTGCCGTCGCCGGACGCGGTCACCACGCGCTCGTGGCGCCAGGAACGCATCGACAGCAATGGCGACTGTTCGACGAAGCGGTGGCCCGGCTCGATCTCGGCGAAGGTCAGTTTCGACATGTCGATCGGGAACAGGCCCAGCAGCAGGAACTGGCAGCGGCACAGCGGTTTGCCCAGTGCGGTTTCCTTGCCGATGTGGGTCATTTCCTTGGGGAAGGTGATCTTCAGGATGGGCCACATTTCGGACTTGATGCCGCGGATCGAGGTCGACCAGGACCAGACCTCCTGGGTGGAGGCCGGGACCTTGGTTGCAAGTGAAAATCGAACTGTTGCCATGTCAGCCTCCGTGCGGTTGGGTCAGTTCCATACTGAACGCCCGTTCGTTAAGCTTCAGTTCGTTACTTCGCACTTCGGCACCTTCGCGTAGAACTTGTTCAAAATCTGGTGTTTTCCGCCAACAAGCGGTGTCAATACGCGTATTTTCCCTTCGGAATCTCAACCTGAGCGCAATTCGATGCTGCGCAATGAAGAGGTCCGCTGCCGTCTATGCCGAGGTCGGTACGGGGGCTAGATTGTTCAGACGAGCTCATGCTTGCTGCATGGCCGCTTCGAAAGCCATCCATGACCACACTTTCCACCCTCCTCGACGTCGCCGCCCGGCTGGCGTCCGATTTCACGACCACCTTGCGCCGGCTGTCGCCCGCGCGCCGTCGCCTGCTGCTGGGCAGCGCCATGCTGGCCGCCGCCATCGCCCTGCCCGGCGCGCCGGCCGTGGCCCAGCACTGGGACAATGCGCGCTGGCAAGGCGCCTGGGGTACGGCACCGGCCGGTCCACCGCCCGACGCCGGCCTGCAGACCTTCACCAACCAGACCGTACGCCTGATCGTGCGCCCGAGCATGGGCGGCAACCGGGTGCGCATCCGGCTGTCCAACGAGATGGGAACGGCGCCACTGACCGTCGGCGCCGCCGCAATCGGCCTGCGCGCGTCCGGTTCCGACCTGGCGCCGGGAACCACGCGCGCGCTGACCTTCGGCGGGCGCGCCGGCGTGACGCTCGCGCCCGGCACGCCGGCGTTGTCCGATCCGGTCGACCTGAACCTGGCGCCGCTGGCCGACGTCGCGGTCAGCCTGTACCTGCCAGGCTTGATGCCGGCCACCACGCTGCACGGTACGGCGCTACAGACGGGATATGTCTCGACAGCAGGCGACTACAGCAACGCCACCGCGCTACAGGTCGAACGCACCATCACGCAATGGCCGTTCCTGACCGCGCTCGACGTCGACGCCGGGGGCGCGGCGATCGTGGCGCTGGGCGACTCGATCACCGACGGCACCCGCAGCACGGTCGACGCCAACAGCCGCTGGACCGACGTGCTGGCGCGGCGCCTGCAGACCACGCGCGAGGCCCGCGCCGCATCGCCCCCGCGCCCGAGCGTGGTCAATCGCGGCATCAGCGGCAACCGGCTATTGGGCGCCAACAGCGCCAACCTGCTGGCCGGGCGCAGCGCGCTGGAACGGTTCGACCGCGACGTGCTGGCGACTAGCGGCGCGCGCCACCTGGTGGTACTCATCGGCATCAACGATATCGGCAACAGTTCCGCGAGCAATCCGGTGACGGCGGAGGACCTGATCGCCGGCTACCGCCAGCTGATCGCACGCGCCCGCGCCGCGCGCATCGCCATCATCGGCGCCACGCTGCTGCCGTTCGAAGGCGCGGCGTACTACTCGGTGGAAAAAGAGGCGCTGCGCCAGGCCGTGAATGCCTGGATCCGCAGCGGCGACGAGTTCGACGCCGTGATCGACTTCGACCGCGCCACGCGCGACCCGGCGCGCCCGAGCCGCCTGCTGCCGGCCTACGACAGCGGCGACCACCTGCATCCGGGCGACCTCGGCTACCAGGCGATGGGCAATGCGGTGCCGCTCGAGTTGTTCCGGACAGCGGCGGGCGTGACCGCGCCACCGCGCTGACATCGGCGCCTTGGCCGGTGCATCAGCCTTCGCCGCCGGTGCGCGACGCCGTCGGCAAGCTGGTCCCCGGCTTCCAGGTGCGCGACAAGGCCTGGGCCTCCTCGATCTGCTCCTGCGACATGCGTTTGGCGATGGCGGCGCGCTGGTCGGCGGCGTTGCGGTTGCCGCCGGCCGCGGCCAGGTTCCACAGCATATAGGCCAGCACCGAATCCTGCGGCAGGCCGGCCACATGGTAGCGGTACATCAGCCCCAGCGCGTGCTGGGCTTCGGCGTGGCCCTGCTCGGCCGCCTTGCGGAACCAGGTGACGGCATGCTTCTGGTCCTGCGGCACCGCGTTGCCGGTGTAGTACATGGCGCCGACCACGTACTGGGCATCCGACTTGCCCTGCAGCGCCGCCTTGTGGTGCCAGGCGAAGGCCTGCTTGTAGTCGCGCGTGACGCCGCGTCCCATGTAGTACATCAGGCCCATCAGGTGCTGGGCGTCGGCGTTGCCGGCCCTGGCCAATGGCGTGATCTCTTTCAGCGCCAGCGCATAGTTGCGGGCGTTATAGGCGCTCGCCCCTTCCGCAAAGCCGGCCACGGCGCCCGGCTGCAGGCAGAATTGCAGGACGATCGCCAGCGCGATCGCTAGGAATGGTTTTTTCATGTCTCGTGCACGGAAATCAACAACCCCGTCGTCTCAGGTCGCTCGTCGAGCGCCGCCATCATTTCCAGTTGACCTTGCCAAGGCCGTCGAGCACCACCTTGCGGTTGGCCGGCTTGCCGAACACCGTCACCGAGCCCATCCCCGACAGCATCAGGTTGGCGCTGTTCTGGGCGTTGACGGTGGCGTTGCCCAGGCCCGACAGCTCGAGCGCCACCGATTCCACCGTGCACTGGCGCGCATCCAGGCTGCCCAGGCCACCCAACTCGCCGCGCAGGGTCTTGCTGCGCCCGGACAGCGTCACCAGGCCGGCCCCGTTCAGGTTCAGTTCGATCGCTTCGCTGTCCATCCCATGCACGCGCAGGCTGCCGACGCCGTCCAGGCTGGCCGAGATGAAGCGGTAGTTGGACGACACCTTCATCGACCCGGCGCCGTCCAGGCTGATCTCGAGCTTGTCGCCCGAGAAGCCGCTGACCTCGGTGGCGCCGACGCTTTCGGAGGTCACCGCGCGCAGTTCGGGCAAGACCAGTTCGGCGCGCAGGCCTTCGCTGCGGCCGAAGTTGAAGCTGGCCGAGCGCATCTCGGTGTCGATGTTGAGGGTGTCGCCGCGCTGCTGGGTGGTGGTCTTGCCGAGCAGGCGCGCGTCGCCCGTGAGCACCAGCTGCGCACTGCTGCCCTGGCGGATGCGCAGGTCGACCACGCCGTCGAGCTTGACGCGCACCACGCGCGCGTCGATCGGACGCGTCTCGGTGATCGTGTCGGTGGCGGCCTGCGCGCAGCCGGAGACGGAGACAGAGGCGGCGCCCCAAAAGGCCGCCGCCACGCCCAGCTTGGTCAATTGATTCATCGGGTTCTCCGGTTCTCGTCGTTGTTCTTCTGCTTGTTGTCGCCATACGTTACCAGCAACGCGGCGCCCGCTCCACCAAAATTATTTCATCTGAACAATCTGGTAGGTTTGGCATGCCGAAACTATATCGCCGTGCCGGGCACGACCCCAGCGGCATGCGACGAACTGCACGAAACGGCGCCTGGAGCGTCGTCCGGCGACCCTGCATGCCACCTGCATACCGTCCACATGACAGCCACATGTCACGTGTATGCATATCAAAAAGATTACTTATCAGCATGCCGTTGCGCTAAGATCGTTGCGCCGCCGGGCAGCGGAGCATGACCCCGTCCTGTCCGGTGCATCACCCAGAATTCGATAAAAGAGGAACCCATGCGCATGCGCCAACTCCCTGCCCTGCTGGCCGGGCTTTCGCTGTCGATGTCGGCCGCCGTGACTGTCCACGCGGCGCCATCGGACCAGTGGACCCTGCCGGTCAACGTCAAGAAACTCGACAATGGCCTGACCGTCATCGTCTCGGAAGACCGCAGCTCGCCGACCGTCGGCGTGTCGGTGGTGTACCACGTCGGCATGCGCCTGGAGCCGAAGAACCGCACCGGCTTCGCCCACCTGTTCGAGCACCTGATGTTCCAGGGCACGCCGCACGCGCCGAAAGGCGTGTTCGACACCACCATCACCGCCGGCGGCGGCTGGAACAACGGCTCGACCCGCGCCGACTTCACCAACTACATCGAGACCGCGCCCTCCACCGCGCTGGAGCCAATCCTGTGGCTGGAAGCGGACCGCATGAAGACGCTCGACTTCAATCCGGCCACGCTGAAGAACCAGCAGGACGTGGTCAAGGAAGAGATCCGCGTCAACGTCAAGAACCAGCCATACGGCGGCTTCATGTGGATCGACATCGGCCAGCACGCCTTCCAGAAGTGGGAAAACAACCACGACGGCTACGGCAGTTTCGAAGACCTGGAGAACGCCAGCCTGGACGACGTGCGCGCTTTCCACCGCGACTACTACGGCCCGAACAATGCGGTGCTGGCGATCGCCGGCGACATCACGCCGCAGCAGGGCTTCGCGCTGGCCCAGAAATACTTCGGCAGCATCCCGGCGCGTCCGACGCCGAAACCGACCGACTTTTCCGAGCCGCTCAATACCGTCGAAAAACGCATCCAGCAAAGCGATGCCCACGCCCAGGTGCCGGCCATCGCCGCCGCCTGGAAGGTGCCCGAGCGCGGCAGCCGCGACCAGGCGCCGATCGCGGTGCTGGCCGAACTGCTGGGCGGCGGCGACGCCTCGCTGTTCTACCAGGGACTGGTCAAGGGGCGCGAGATCGCGCTCAATGTCGACACCATGTTCGGCCTGACCAGCCCGTGGGAATACAACGGCCCGACCCTGATGACCGTGTTCGCGTTGTACAAGCCGGACAGCAGCGCCGACGCCATGCTCAAGGCGATGGATGAAGAGATCGCGAAAATCGCCAGGAACGGCGTCGATGACGCCACCTTGACGCGCGTGAAGACCCGCATGCTGGCCGACTGGAACAACAAGCTGGAAAGTTTCGTGAACCGCGCCGACACCATGGCGCGCATGCAGACCCTGTGGGGCGACGCCAACGTGGTCAACAAGATCCCGGGCTGGATCGAAGGCGTCACCTCCGCCGACATCCAGCGCGTGGTGAAGACCTATATCGTACCGACCAACCGCACCGTGATTGACCGCAAGCCGGCCGCCATGCTCGCCGCTGAAAAGGGCGCCACCAAGACCACCGCGCCAGCCGGCGCCACCCAGAAATAAGGAGCGCATCGATGAAAAAACTGATGCTCGCAATCGCCGTCTCGGCGGCCCTGGCGCCGCTGGCCGTGCACGCCGCCGCCGACGTGAAAACCCCGGCCGGCATGCCGGCCTTCGGCAAGGAAGCCACGATCCCGGCGCCGAAGATCGCCAAACAGACCCTGTCCAACGGTCTCACCGTGTGGGTGGTGCCGCGCCAGGGCCTGCCGCGTGTCGACTACGTGCTGGCGCTGCGCGGCGCCGGCTTCGCCGCCGACACCCCGGCCCAGTCCGGCTTCGCGGCGATGCTGGCCGGCATGCTCAACGAAGGCACGGCCAAGCGCGATTCGCGCGCCATCGCCGAAGCGGCCCAGAGCATGGGCGGCGAAGTCGGCGCCAGCCCGGCGGCCGACGGCATCGTCATCTCGGCCAACGCCCTCGCTTCGCACGCGTCCGGCATGATGGAACTGCTGGCCGAGGTCGCGCGCCAGCCATCCTTCCCCGAGAACGAAGTGGCGCTGGCCAAGGCCAACGCACTGCAGGCGCTGCGCGTCTCGGAAACCCAGCCGACCTTCCGCGCCGAGCGTGCGATCAAGGCGGCCGTCTACGCCGACCACCCGTACGGCCGCACCGACCCGACCGTGGCCTCGATCAACGCGGTCGACGCCAAAGTGCTGCGCGCCGAACACGCGCGGCGCTTCCGCCCGGACCACGCGCTGCTGGTGGTCACCGGCCGCATCAGCGAGGCTGAAGCGATGAAACTGGCGCAAGCCGCCTTCGGCGACTGGAAAGCCAGCGGCCCGGCCCTGCCCGACACGCCGCCGGCCGCCGTCAGCGCCAAGCCGGCGCGCATCGTGCTCAAGCGCGAAGGCAGCGTGCAGTCGACGCTGCGCCTGGGCAGCCCGGGGATTGCCGCCAGCGCCGCCGACCAGATCCCGCTGCGCCTGGCCAGCACCATCCTCGGCGGCGGCTTCTCGAGCCGCGTCAACACCAACCTGCGCGAAGAAAAGGGCTACACCTACGGTGCCTCGGCCGGCGCGCGCATGAGCCGCGCGGGCGGCATGATGGTGGGCGGCGCCGACGTGCGCAACGAAGTCACCGGCGCCGCGCTGAAGGAATACTTCGGCGAATACGCGCGCATCGGCAGCGAGCTGGTGCAGCCCAAGGAAATGGAGATGAACAAGCGCTACGTGGCGGGCGGCTACCTGCTCAGCAACCAGCTGCAGCGCTCGGTCGCGGCGACGCTGGCCAGCAACTGGCTGGTGGGGCTGCCGCCGGAATTCCTGGGGCAGTACGTGCCGCTGATCCAGAAAGTCACGCCGGAGCAGGTGCGCACGGTGGCGAAGAAATATTTCGCGCCGGAGCGGCAGTCGATCGTGGTGGTGGGCGATCCGTCCAAGCTGGATGAGCAGTTGAAGCCGTACGGGCAGTTCACGGTCGTCGAGAAGTAAGCGCGGTCCGCGCTTGCGTAGACGCCCCCCGGCCCGAAGACCGTCATTGCCGCGATTGGCGGCAATGACGGTCTTTGCGCTATTGGAAGAACGAAGTTGCTGACTGCACGCGCGCAAGACCGTTGCACGATTGTGTGCGCGCAAACCCATTCACGGCGCCGCTGTCTAAGCTGGCCTTTTCCGTTACCCGCCAGCCACGATGCCCCGACGCTTCTACATCACCCTCGGCGCCCCCACCACCGCCGGCGGCAAGGTCTCCTCCGCCAGTTCCCTGCTCTCGGTCAACGGCGTCCGCACCGCCCTCGAAGGCGACAGCGTCTGGTGCGAAGGCTGCCATTCGAACGGCGTCATTGCCCTCGACGCCCCGCGCGACGGCGCGCGCGACAATGGCCGCCAACATGCCCTCAGCGGCGACCTGTGCCTGTGCCGCTGCGAGCCGCCGCCGCGCCTGCTGCCGGCGCAGGAAGGATCGTCACAAACGCGCTGACCCGCTCCCCGGCCAGGCCGACAAGGCCTGCTCGGCCACCGCCGCCAGCATCGCGCGGCTGAAGCCGGCCTTGCCCTGCACCGCCATGCCGTGCATGCCACGGTGTGCTTCCTGGCCGGGGCCGGCGGCCGGCTACATCACCGGCGGCGTCATCGACTTGGCCGACGGCATCGGCGTCTGACAAGTAGCGCCAGCCGTGCGCCGCGGCGCCTTGCGCTAGACTTTCAGGCAGATGCATGTCCCCTTCAATCACTGGAGAATCACATGTCCGAACTGAACAAATCCATTCTGCAAAAGGCGAACGCGGCGGTCAGCGCCGGCGACAACGAGGGCTTCCTGGCGTTCTGCGCCGACGATATCGTGTGGTCGACGGTGGGCGGCGAAACACTGCGCGGCAAGGACGCCGTGCGCGCCGCGATGCAGAAGGAATACGTGAATCCGCCCGCGTTTTCGGTGCACACCCTGATTGCCGAGGGCGACTGGGTGGTGGCGCTGGGCGACATCACGACCGCCGGCGCGGACGGCCAGCCGGTCGCCAACGCCTACTCCGACGTCTGGCGCTTCCGCGACGACAAGATGGTCGAGCTGCGCGCCTTCGTCGTACCGACCGGCGAACACGGCTAGCCTGCCCAACCAGCCCGGATAATCAGTCCGGCACGCCCAGGATCACGCTCGACGCCTTGAACAGGGCGGTCGCCGCCGCCCCTTCGGCCAGGCCCAGCGCGGCGGCGCTCTCGTTGGTGATGGTGGCGGCCACGCTGCCGCCGCCCGGCAGCGCGATCACCACTTCCGAATTGACGGCGCCGCGCATCACGCGCGTCACGGTTCCCTGCAACTGGTTGCGCGCCGACAGCCGCGCGCCTGCGCCTTCAGTCATCACGATCACCGACGACGACTTGATCAGCGCAAATGCCTGGCGTCCCGGCGCCAGCCCGAGATTCTCGGCGCTCTCGCGCGTGACGATGGCGACGATCTGCTGGCCGCCGGCGATCCCGATCACGACTTCATCGTTGACGGCGCCGCGGTCGACGCGCGCCACTGTGCCGAAGAACTGGTTGCGGGCGCTGGTCCTCATCTTGAACCTCGTGAACAGAGCCAGGTCGTCGGCCAGCGCGGACGGCGAGCCTGCGGCCTGGCGGTTGAGTCGTTCGAGAAAGTCATTGTGCACCTGTTCGATCATCCGGAAATTGTCCACCAGCCCGACGCCGCGCGCCGTCAGCCGGGTGCCGCCGCCGCCCTTGCCGCCAGTGACGCGCTCGACCAGCGGCTCGCCGGCCAGGTTGTTCATGGTGTCGATCGCGTCCCACGCCGCCTTGTAGCTCAGGCCGACCGCCTTGGCCGCACCGGTGATCGAGCCGAGGCGCGCGATCGCCGCCAGCAGTTCGACCCGATTCGCGCCGCCCAGGTTCTCGCCGCCGACGGTCATCCACAGCTTGCCTTCGAGGGCGATGCCCTTGTCTGCCTTGTCCATATTCTGCTTCGTTGCCTGTCATCCAAAATTTCGTTATATACTCGCGTTTATAGCGCTTGCTCTGCAGTCCGAGCATATCCCTTTTGGAGAAAACATGAAACGTCTTGCCAGCCTGATCGCCCTCCTCGCCTGCGCCGGTGCCCACGCGGGCGAAGTCCAGGTCGCCGTCGCCGCCAACTTCGCGGGACCGATGGAAAAGCTGGCGGCCGAATTCCAGCGCGACACCGGCCACAAGGCGATCGTCGCCACCGGCGCCACCGGCAAGTTCTACGCCCAGATCCGCAACGGCGCGCCGTTCGAGGTGCTGCTGGCGGCCGACGACGAGACCCCGGCGAGGCTGGAGAAGGAAGGCCAGATGGTCGCCGGCTCGCGCTTCACCTATGCGGTCGGGCGCCTGGTGCTTTGGTCGGCCAAGGATGCGTACGTCGACGCCAGCGGCAACGTCCTCAAGACGGGCGGCTTCAGACACCTGTCGATCGCCAATCCGAAGACGGCGCCGTACGGCGCGGCCGCGGTCGCGACGCTCGAGCGTCTCGGCCTGCGCGACCGGCTGCAGCCGCGCATCGTCCAGGGCGAGAACATCGCCCAGGCATGGCAGTTCGCCAGCACCGGCAACGCCGAACTGGGCTTCGTGGCCCAGTCCCAGGTCTGGCGCGACGGCAAGTTCACCGCGGGTTCGGGCTGGATCGTCCCGGCCAGCATGCACGACCCGATCCGCCAGGATGCGGCGCTGCTGAACAAGGGCGCCGGCAATCCGGCGGCCCGGGCGCTGCTGCAGTACCTGCGCAGCGACAAGGCAAAGGCCCTGATCCGCAGCTTCGGCTACGAAGTGTGAGGCCGTGCTGATGGCGCTGGATTCGACCGACCTGGCCGCGATCTGGCTGACCCTGAAACTGGCTACCGTCGTCACCCTGCTGCTGCTGTTGATCGGCACCCCGCTGGCCTGGTGGCTGACGCGCACCCGCTCGCCGTTCAAGCGCGTGGTCGGCGCGCTGGTGGCGCTGCCGCTGGTGCTGCCGCCGACCGTGATCGGCTTCTACCTGCTGTTGATGATGGGGCCTGACGGCCCGCTCGGCCGGCTGACCGGCGCGCTCGGCCTGGGCACGCTGGCCTTCACCTTCACCGGCCTGGTGATCGCCTCGGTGTTCTATTCGCTGCCGTTCGTGGTGCAGCCGCTGCAAAACGCGTTCGAGGCGATCGGCCCGCGTCCGCTGGAAGTGGCGGCCACGCTGCGCGCCGGGCCGTGGGACACGTTCTGGTCGGTGGTAATGCCGCTGGCGCGGCCGGGTTTCGTGACCGGCGCCATCCTCGGCTTCGCGCACACGGTCGGCGAGTTCGGCGTGGTGCTCATGATCGGCGGGAACATCCCGGACCGCACGCGCGTGGTCTCGACCCGGATCTACGACCACGTCGAGGCGATGGAATACGCCCAGGCCCACTGGCTGGCGGGCGGCATGCTGGTGTTCAGCTTCGTGGTGCTGCTGCTGCTGTACACGCTGTATCCGCAGTCGATGCGGGGGGCCAACCGATGAACGGAATCATGACTGCGATCCGTACCCGCGTGCGCATCGTGCGCGACGGCTTCGAGCTCGACGTCGACCTGTCCCTGCCGGGACGCGGTGTGAGCGCCCTGTTCGGCCATTCCGGTTCCGGCAAGACCACGCTGCTGCGCGTGCTGGCGGGACTCGAACGCGCCCCCGGCGCCTTCGTGGCATTGGGCGACGAAGTGTGGCAGGACGATGCGAACCAGGTGTTCGTGCCGACCCACCGGCGCGGCGTCGGCTACGTGTTCCAGGAGCCGAGCCTGTTCGAGCATCTCGACGTGCGCGCCAACCTGGAATTCGGACGCAAGCGCCTGCCGGCCGCCGATCGCCGTTTCGACCTGGGCCAGGTGACCGGGCTGCTGGGCATCGGCCACCTGCTCGACCAGCGCCCGGCCACGCTGTCGGGCGGCGAGCGCCAGCGCGCGGCGATCGCGCGCACCCTGCTGTCGTCGCCGCGCCTGCTGCTGATGGACGAACCGCTGGCCGCGCTCGACCTCAAGCGCAAGCTCGAGATCCTGCCGTATCTCGAACGCATGCACGACGAGCTGGCGCTGCCGGTGGTCTACGTCAGCCACTCGGCCGACGAAGTGGCGCGCCTGGCCGACCACCTGGTGGTGCTGGACGCCGGCCGCGTGAGCGCCAGCGGCGCCCTGGCCGCGACGCTGGCGCGGATCGACGTCGCCGGCAGCTTCGAGGACGATGCCGGGGTGATGATCGAGACGGTGGTCAGCGGGCACGATGCCGACGGCTTGTCGCACCTGGCGTTCCCGGGCGGGACGCTGTTCGTGGCGCGGCGCGATGCCGTCACGGGGGGCCGGATGCGCTGCCGCATCCACGCGCGCGACGTCAGCCTGGCGCTGGAGAAGCCGCGAGGGAGCAGCATCACCAATATCCTGCCGGCGACGGTGGAAACGGTGGGTCCCGGCGGCGCGCCAGGGCAGGTGCTGGTGCGGATGCGGATCGGAGAGACGGCGCTGCTGGCGCGGATTACGGAGCGCTCGCGGCGCGAGCTGGATATTGTGGCGGGGCGAGAGGTATGGGCGCAGGTGAAAGCGGTCGCATTGCTCGCCTGAACCCACGCCCTGAAGACTGTCAGTCCCCGCGCAGCGCTTTTTCGAGGTCCGACAACTCCGCCGGCTTGACCAGGTGCGCATCGAAGCCGGCTTCGTGTGCGCGCTTGCGGTCCTCGGGCGAGCCATACCCCGTGTGCGCCACCAGCCGGATGTGCGCCAGCTGCGGATTGGCCTTCAGGCGGCGCGCCACTTCGTAGCCATCGACGCCCGGCAATCCGATATCGAGCACGATCACCTGCGGCTTGTGGCTCGCCGCGATCGCCTCGATCTCGCTGGCGTCGGCCGTGGTGCGCGCCTCGTAGCCCATCTCGGCCAGCAGGAAGCCCATCATCTCCATCGCGTCGACGTTGTCGTCCACCAGCAGCACCCGCATGCCGCCCGACGACGGCTGCTCCTGCGGCGCCTGCGCGGGCGCCGCCGCGTCGGCGTCGGCGCCAGCATGCAGCAGCGGCAGGTCGAGCGTGAAAGTGCTGCCCAGGCCGATGCCCGGGCTGGCCGCCGACAGGTGGCCGCCATGCAGCTCGATCAGGTGCGACACCAGCGACAGGCCGATGCCCAGCCCTTCCGGCGCGCGATCCGGCGGCGCGCCGACCTGGGCGAACATGGCGAAGATGCGCGGCAGGTTGGCCGCGTCGATGCCGATGCCGTTGTCGCGCACCGAGATCCGCACCCGGCCGCCGTCGCCATGATCCATCGCCACGCTCAGCACGATCTCGCCGCCGGTGGGCGTGAACTTGGCGGCGTTGTGCAGCAGGTTGCCAATCGACTGCGCCAGGCGCACCGGGTCGCCCAGCACGCAGATGCGCTGCGCCGGCTGCACCACTTCCAGGCGATGGCCGCGCGCCGTGATCAGGGGCGCGGCGGTCTCGATCGCCTGCGCCACCACGCCCTTGAGGTCGACCTCTTCGTTGCGCAGCACGATCTTGCCTTCCGAGATGCGCGCCACGTCGAGCAGGTCGTCGACCAGGTGCGCCAGGTGGTCGACCTGGCGCGTGATGACGTCGCGCGCGCGCGCCTGCAGTTCGGCCGCGCCCTCGCCGGTCGCGCCCAGCAGCGCGGCGGCGTTGCGGATCGGGCTCAGGGGATTGCGCAGCTCGTGCGCCAGCGTCGCCAGGAACTGGTTCTTGTTGCTGTCGGCGGCGCGCAGCAGCGCTTCCATTTCCTTGCGCGCCGTGATGTCGCTGGTCACGCGCGCGACCCGATAGACATTGCCGCGCGCATCGCGCACGGGGAACAGGCGGTCGCGCACCCAGCGCACCTGGCCGTCGGCGGCGTTGATGCGGAACTCTTCGTCATAATGCGGCTCGTCGGCCACGCGCTCCCAGCGCCGGGCCATCCGGGCCTGGTCGTCCGGATGCACGGCAGCGAGCCAGCCGCCCGGCTGCTGGCCGAGCGACTCGTCGCTGCCGCCCCACACTGCGCTGTATTCGGGGCTGACGTACACCAGTTCGCGCCCCGGCAGCGAGAACATCCAGAACACGTCGTCGATATTGTCGGTTAGCTGGCGAAACCGTTCCTCGCTGTCGCGCAGGTCGACCTGGGTCTGGCGCATGCGCAGCAGCGCATTCACGTTGGCGATCAGCTCGTCGGCTTCGATCGGCGCCGCCAGGTAGTTGTCGGCGCCGCCTTCCAGGCCGCGGATCTTGTCGGCGCGCCCGGTCAGCGCGGCCGAGGTCTGCAGCACCAGCACGCTGCTGCTGCTGGAATCGGCCTTGATGCGGCGGCATACCTCGATGCCGTTGATGTCGGGCAGCTTGACGTCGAGCAGCACCAGCGCCGGCTGCACGCGCTTGACGATCTCGAGGGCGTCGGTGCCGTTGGCCGCTTCGATCACCGTGAAGCCGGCGCTTTGCAGGATGCGGGTCTTGGCGTAGCGCGCGCCGTCGTTGTCGTCGACGTTGAGGATCTGGGTCGAATGTGGGTTCATGATGCGGTTCCGTCTTGGTCGGCGCCATTCCGCCTGGCGGGTGGCGTGCGCGGCAGGGTCAGCGTGAAGGTCGAGCCGACGCCGGGGGTGCTGGAAACGTCGACCCGGCCGCCGAGCAGGTCGGCCAGCTTGCGGCACAGCGGCAGCCCGAGGCCGGTGCCCTTGGCGCGGCGCTGCAGCGGATGCTCGACCTGGCCGAATTCTTCGAAGATCAGCTGCAGGTCGTCGGGCTCGATGCCGATGCCGGTGTCGGCCACCGCGAAGGCGACCGTGTCGGCTTCCGGATCGTGGGCCGCGAACACCAGCACCGATCCCTGCTCGGTGAATTTGAGGGCGTTCGATATGAAGTTGCGCAGGATCTGCGAGATCTTGCCTTCGTCGGACATGAACGGCAGCTCGATGCCGGACGGCTCGAATACCAGTTCCACGCGCGACTCGTCCACCAGCGGACGCATCATGCCCTTCAGCGCGCGGAACAGGTTGTCCACCACCACCGGATCGCTCTGCACGCTGACGCGCCCGGCCTCGATCTTGGCCAGGTCGAGCAGGTCGTTGACCAGTTCCGACAGTTCGCTGGCGGCGGTATCGATGAAGCGCACCTGGCGCTCCTGTTCCTCGGTCAGTTCGCCGTCCAGGCGCTGCAGCAGCAGCTGCGACAGCGCGCGGATCGACGACAGCGGGGTGCGCAGTTCGTGGCTGGTGTTCGACAGGAAGCGCGATTTCATCTCGTCGGCGCGGCGCAGGCGTTCGGCCTTGTCCTCGATCTCGGCGTACAGCGCGACGATGCCGCGGTTGGTGTCTTCCAGCTCGCGCGTGAGCGACAGCAGGTCGTCCTGGCGCTCGCGCAGCTCGGCCAGCGTGGCCAGCAATTCCTGGTTCTGCAGCTGCAGCTCGTGCACGGGATTGGAGACCGGGCTGTCGGCCAGGCGCGCGCCGATCTCGGCCATCCGGGCCGGGGTAATGTGCTCGTGGCGCGGCAGCGCCTTGCGCACCGTGACGGTGGTGGCGCCGGCTTCGCCCGGATCGACTTCGCAGGCATCCATCAGGCGGTGCGCGGTGACGATCGCCAGCTCGCGCAGCGATTCGGCGTCCTGCTGGCCGGCCGTGATGCCGGCGCGGCCGGCAGCGCTGACCAGGATCTCGAGATGCTGGCGGCCGTCCTGCTCGCGCAGCTGGAACACGGCGCGCCCGCCCATCCCGGGCCGGCTGGCGCCGCGCGCCACTTCGGACACCGCGGTGCCGATCCGCACCTGGTCCTGCTGCGAAAAGCCGAGCAGCGCCGAGATCTGGCGCGCGCGCTGGCGCACCAGCACCACGTCCTGGTCGCTGTCGAGGGCCACGCCGAGAATGCGCTGCGGGTTCATCCTGCTCCGTTCAATCGGCGCACCACCAGCACCATCGCGTCGTCGCGGCGGCGGATGAAGTCGCGCATCAGCACCGCCGCAATCAGGGCCGGGCTGCGTCCCTGCAGGCCGGGATACTTGTTCAGGTCCCACTGGGTCTGGATCCCGTCCGAGCACAGGATGCACAGCGCGCCGGGCCCGAACGGCAGCGCGAACTCCTGCACCTTGCGCATATTGTGGCCGACGATGCCGTTGTGCGACACCAGCGCGCGGCGCGCGTCGTCGATCGCCACCCCGGCGATGTTGCCGACGCCGGCGAAGCGCAATTCGTCGGCCTCGTAATCGATGCGCGCGACCGCCAGCGCCGCGCCGCGGGTGGCGCGCAGCGCCTCGTGCACGGCCTGCATGGCCTCGCCGGCGGTGGCCGGATGGCTGCGCGCCAGCGCGTCGATCGCCGCATTGCTGGCGCGCGCCGCGTCGGGACCGTGACCGAGGCCGTCCGAGGCCAGCACGGTGGCGCCGCCGGCGCCGCACAGCACTGCCCAGCCGTCGCCGCACACGTCCTCGCCCGCGATCGGAGTCCACAGCGCGCCGATCTCGACCCCGCACGGATGCGGGGCCGGCACGTCGCGCCACAGGCGCATGAAGAACGCGGCGCCGTTGCCGCCTTCCGAATACGCGTCGAATTCGTCCGACAGGCGCGCCAGCGCGCCCAGGCCGGTGCCGGCGGTGCCGGCGGTCGAGACGCCGTCCACCAGGCTGCCGGCCAGGTCGGCGATGCCGGGGCCCTTGTCCAGCGCCAGCACGTCGATGCCGACGCCGGCCGCCGACTGCGCCGGGCCGACGTGGATCTCGCCCTCTTGCGCATGCTTGAGGATGTTGGTGGCGGCCTCGGTGATGATCAGGGCCAGCTTGCCGGCGCGGGTTTCGTCGAAGCCGAGCGCGTCGGCCAGCTTCTGGCCGGCGCGGCGCACCGCGGCGACGTCGCTGGCGTGGTTCACCGCAAACACCAGCTGCGGGGTCTGGGAACTGATCAGCGCTTCCATTTGACGATCAGCACCGCGGTGCCCTCCTGCGGACGGCTGTCGATGTCGAATTCGTCGACCAGGCGCTTGGAGCCGCTCAGGCCCAGGCCCAGGCCGCCGCCGGTGGTGTAACCGTCCTGCAGCGCCCTGCCGATGTCGGGGATACCCTGGCCGGCGTCGACGAACAGCAGGCCGACGCCCTTGCGCACGCCGTCGTCGAGGTCATCGAGGTAGACCTCGCCGCCGCCGCCGTACTTGATGGTGTTGCGCGCCAGTTCGCTGGCCGCGGTCACCAGCTTGGTCTGGTCGACCAGCGACAGGGCGATCGCCACTGCGCGCTCGCGCACCTGCTTGCGCACGTTGACCACGTCTTCGTCGCTGCGCAGCGGCAGCGTCACGCGCCCCGTGCGGTGCTGGCGGTTGCGGTCCAGCAGCGCGGTGTCGAACAGGACTGCGTCGCTATGTTCGCCGACCATCACTGCCAGCGCTTTCCGAGCAGGGCCATGCCCTTCTCGACGTTGAGCGCGGTCTTGACGCCGTGCAGGGTCAGGCCCAGTTCGACCAGCGTTATCGCCACCGCCGGCTGCATGCCGACCACCACGGTGCGGGCGTCGAGCACGCGCGCCATGGCGGCGGTGTTGCTGATCATGCGGCCGATGAAGGAGTCGACCAGGTCGAGCGCCGAGATGTCGATCAGGACGCCCTTGGCGCCGTCGGCGACGATGCGCTGGGTCAGGTCGTCCTGCAGCTGCATGGCGAGGCGGTCGTGCATGTCCACCTGGATCGTCACCAGCAGCAGGTCGCCCATGCGCAGAATCGGGATGCGTTCCATGCCGGCCCTTACGCGTGCTTGATCGTGATCGAGGCGCCGGTGCGCTCGAGCGCCACTAGGAAGGCGTCGGCCAGGGTGGCCTTGGTGATCACGTCTTCCAGGTTCACGCCCAGGTGCACGATGGTCTGCGCGATCTGCGGGCGGATGCCCGAGATGATGCAGTCGGCGCCCATCAGGCGCGCGGCGGCGATGGTCTTCATCAGGTGCTGCGCCACCAGGGTGTCGACGGTCGGCACGCCGGTGATGTCGATGATGGCGATCATGGCGCCGGTGTCGACGATCTTCTGCAGGATGTTTTCCATCACCACCTGGGTGCGCGCCGAATCCAGGGTGCCGATCAGCGGCAGCGCCAGGATGCCGTTCCACAGCTTGACCACGGGCGTCGACAGCTCGAGCAACTCCTGCTGCTGGCGCACGATGATCTGGTCCTTGGTCTTCTGGAACACCTCGATGGTGTACAGGCCCAGGCGGTCGAGCAGCGTGGTGATGGTCCACGAGGCGGCGGCCAGGGCCGCCGGATCGGCGACGAAGGATTGCTGCAGCTGGGCGAACAGCGGCTGCTTGAGCGAAAACACGAAGGTCGCGGTCTCGCTCGGGGTCGAGCCGCTCTTGGCGCGGCTGGACGAAATCTCGGCCAGCAGGTCGCGCACCTCGTCCCAGGCGCGGTGCTCGATATTGCCCAGTTCGCCGGAACGGGTGGCGGCGGCGAACGCCTTCAGGAACTGCTGGCAGTGCGAGCGCAGCTGTTCACGCGACGCGCTGGTGCTGCGCACCATCAGCGCTTCGAGCTGGGCGATCCACTCGGAACCGATTGCGGCTTCGTTCTGCTGAATCACTTCGCTGATCGCGCTCGCGTAATCCTTCATGCTCATCTTTTTATTTCCTTGAAATGATAGGGGGCCGCCAGTCAAGATCGCGGCTTAAATCGGGGAATGCCGGCGCTATCCGGTACGACATTGGACTATACCATTTCCCGCCCTCTGCAATGGGCACGTCTGTTGCCGAAAAGGCATATTTACCGGAAATTGTTAAATGCAGCGCACGGAACACAGGTCAGCGCTGGCGCGCCGCCCGTTGCGCGACGATGCCGGCGATCAGTCGATCCAGTTCATCGAGCCCCGCCGGCTTGGTCAGGTGGGCGTCGAATCCGGCGGCGCCGGAGCGGCTGCGGTCGAGTTCACCGCCCCAGCCGGTGAGCGCGATCAGGATCGTGTCGCGCCGCCCTGGCGTGGCCCGGACCTGCTGCGCCACTTCGTAGCCGTTCAGGCCCGGCATGCCGATGTCGAGGATGGCGACGTCGGGATGGATGGCGTCGATCCGGTGCAGCGCCTGCACCCCGTCGTGCACGGTTTCGGCGTGGTGGCCGGCGGCCTCCAGCAGGCTGCCCAGCATCAGCGCCGCGTCGACGTTGTCGTCGGCCACCACGATGCGCAGGGCCGCATGACGCGCGCCGCCATCCGGCGCCACGCCGGAGGCGGGCGTGGATTGCGCGCCCGCTGCGCTCGCCAGCGGCAGCGTGACGGTGAAGGTGGAACCCTGGCCGGCGCCCGCGCTCCTGACTGCGATGCTGCCGCCATGCATTTCGACCAGGCTGCGCACCAGCGACAGGCCGATGCCGAGACCGCCCTGGGCGCGTCCCATATTGCGCGAGACCTGGCTGAACATGTCGAACACGCGCGCCTGCTCCTCGCGCGGAATGCCCATGCCGCTGTCGCTGACGGCGACGCTCGCCGCGTCGCCGTCGCGGCGCACCGAGACCCGGATGCGTCCGCCGGGCGGGGTGTACTTGACGGCATTGGTGAGCAGGTTGCTCAGCACCTGGGCCAGGCGCGTGGCGTCGGCCTCGACTTCGAGGCCGCCATCGGCCAGGTCGACCGTCAGCGCATGGCGCGCCGCCTCTGCCGCCGGCAGCGCCGTCTCGACCGCGTTGGCGATCGCCTGCCCGAGGTCGATCCGCTCGCGCTTGAGCACGATCTTGCCGCTGCTGATGCGCGAGACGTCCATCAGGTCGTCGATCAGGTGCACCATCTGGCGCAGCTGGCGGTCCATCATGTCCATCACGCGCGTGTTGCCCGGGCCGCCCTGCCCTTCCTTCGTGCCCAGGCGCAGCAGGTCGAGGCCGGTGCGCATCGGCGCCAATGGATTGCGCAGCTCGTGCGCCAGCGTGGCCAGGAACTCGGTCTTGCGGCGGTTGGTTTCGGACAGGTCGGCGGCGGTCTGGCGCAGCGCTTCCTCGGCCGCGCGGCGCGCCGTGATGTCGGTGAACAGGATCGCGATGCGGCGCTCTTCGGGCTTGCCGATCGGGGTCGCGTACACGTCCCACCAGTAGCCCATGGCGGCCGAATGCTCGGTGAAGCGCACCGGTTCGCGCTTGAGCGCCACGGCGCCGTAGATCTCGATCCAGCGCGCTTCGATGCCGGGTACCATCTCGCGGATGGTCTTGCCGGCGGCGTCGACCAGGCCCGATTGCTCCTCGAACGCCCGGTTGACCTGCTCGAAGCGGTAGTCGGCCGGACGGCCGTCGGCGTCGAGCAGCACCTGGACGATCGAGAACGCCTCGTCCATCGAGGTGATCAGGGTGCGGTAGCGTTCCTCGGCCTGTTCCAGCGCTTCCTGCGCCTGTTTCTGCTCGGTGATGTTCAGGATCACGCCGGCCAGCAGCGCCGGGTTGCCCTCTTCGTCCCTTTCGACGCGCCCGCGCGCGCTGACCCAGCGGTAGCCCTCTTCCGGATGGCGGATGCGGTAGGTGGCGAAGTAGGGTTCGCCGGTATCGACGCTGTGGCGGATCTGGCGCAGCACCTCGTTCAGGTGGTCGGGATGGACCGCGCCCAGGTACACCGCCAGCGTGGCCTCGGCCACCGCTTCGGGCGCCACGCCGAACAGGTCGGCCAGGTTGCCGTCGCCGCGGATGCGGTCTTGCCGGATGTCCCAGATCCAGGTGCCGACTTCGCCGGCCGACAGGGTGGCGTTCAGGCGCAGGCGCGCGTCTTCCAGCGTCTGCTCGATTTCCTTGCGCTCGGTGATGTCGGCGGCGGTGCCGATGATGACGTCGGTGTCGCCGTACAGGCGCGGGGCCAGTTCGCCGGTCAGTTCGATCCAGCGCATGGGCTGCCGGTCGCGCGGCTGGATGCGGCCGACAAAGCTGAAGCGGCCGCGCTCCTCGACCGTGACGCGCGTGGACTGGCGAAACGCCTCGGCGTCGTCCGGATGCAGGTACTCGGCGATCAGGCGCAACGGGTCGAGCGCCGGCTGCTCGGGCGGCACGCCGAAGATGTCGTACATGCGCTCGTTTTCCCAGGTGCCGCTGCCGTGAGCCACCTGCCAGGTCCAGATACCCAGGCGCGCGGCCTCGGTCGCCACCCGCAGTTGCTCTTCGGCCTTGCGCAGCTGTTCGTGCGCGGCCAGGCCCTCGTCGCGCAGGGTCTGCACGCGCGTGGTTTCGTCGCGCGCCGCCTGCACTTGGCGCCGCGCGCTGACGTCGTGCATCGAGATCACGGCGCCCAGGATATTGCCGGCGCCGTCGCGCAGGGCGCGGCCATTGACCTCGATATCGCGCTGCCGGCCGGCCGGCGTGCGCACCACGATCCGGGCCGCCTCCACCCGCTCGCCGCGCAGCGCGCGCTGCAGCGGGATTTCCTCGACCGGCAGCAGGGTCTTGCCGTCCGGGCGGTACAAGTGGTAATGGCTCGACCAGTGCGCCGACGACAGCGGTTCGGCTTCGAGGCCATGGATTTCCTGGGCCGCCTCGTTGAAGAAGGTCAGCTTGCCCTGGCGGTCGCAGGCGACCACCCCGCTTTCCACACTCTCCAGCACCGCCGCCAGGAACGAGCGCTGTTCGCCGCCCACGTGCGCGTGCTGTTCGGGCAGGTATTTCCTGCTCGAATAGGCTTCGCGCAGCACCTTGCCGTAGCCCAGCAGGTGCCTGCCGTGCGGGTCGAGCAGCTTGTTGACGATGCCGTCGCAGAATACGCTGGTGCCGTCCTTGCGCAGGTGCCAGCGCACGTCGGACGAACGGCCCAGCGCCAGCGCATTGAACAGTTCTTCCTGCGGCGCGTTGGCCTCGCGGTCTTCGGGGGTGAAGATCATGGCGATCGGCTGGCCGATTGTCTCCTGCGCGTCCCAGCCGAGCAGCCGTTCCGCACCCACCGACCACTCCACGATCACCCCTTTTTCATCGGTGACGACGAGCGCATGTTCGAAAGCATGGTCGACCAAGAGACGGTAACGTTGATCAGAAGAAAGATCGTGGAGCGAGTTCGAAGAAGAACGGGGCATGGAAGTAAACGCTGCGAAGATGGCGCCGGTTTTTCCGGCCCTTATGGTTAAAATTACATGAAACTGCTGAGGGAGGGGCGGCGGGAAAGCACGATGCGGCGCTCCGGGCGTTTATTCTGCCAACATCCAGCATTTTAGTTCGGTGCGCAAGCGAACGCCAACGCTGTCGTTGGCGAACGCCCACACCGCGATGCCACTATGACAAGCCGGGCGCGGCGGCTTCCTCGGCGAGCGCCCTGCGCCGGCTGCCGTGCAGCCACTCGACCAGCACCGGCAGCAGCAGCAAGGTCAGCACCGTGGACGAACAGATGCCGCCGATGACCACCGTCGCCAGCGGCCGCTGCACCTCGGCCCCGGTGCCTGTCGCCAGCGCCATCGGCACGAAACCGAGCGAGGCCACCAGCGCCGTCATCAGGACCGGCCGCAGGCGCGCCAGCGCCCCTTCGCGCACCGCCTGCGGCAGCGCCATGCCGCCCTCGACCAGGTTGCGGATGAACGACACCAGCACCAGGCCGTTGAGCACGGCGACGCCGCTGAGGGCGATGAAGCCGACCGCCGCCGAGATCGACAGGGGTATGCCGCGCAGCCACAGCGCCGCCACCCCGCCGGCCAGCGCGAAGGGAATCCCGGAAAACACCAGCAAGCCGTCGCGCAGGCTGTTGAACACCAGGTACAGGAGAGCAAAAACCAATAGCAGCGAAGCCGGCACGATCAGGCGCAGGCGCTCGGCGGCGGTCGTCAAATGCTCGAACTGGCCGCCCCAGCCCAGCCAATAGCCGGGCGTGAGCGCCACGTCCTGCGCCACCCGCTCCCGTGCTTCGTCCACGAACGAGCCGATGTCGCGTCCGCGCACGTTGGCGCTGACCACCACCCGCCGCTTGCCCTGCTCGCGGCTGAACTGGTTGGGGCCGGGCGCGACCTCGAAGGCGGCGATCTCGCCCAGCGTGATGAAGCTGCGCGCCTGCCCTGCTGTTTGGCCGGGCAGCGCCACCGGCAGCCGGCGCAGCGCGTCGATGTCGGCGCGCTGCGATTCCGGCAGGCGCACGGTCACGTCGAAGCGACGGTCGCCTTCGAACAGGGTGCCGGCCACGCGCCCGGCGGTGGCGGTGGCGATCGCTTCCTGGACGTCGCCGATGTTCAGTCCCATGCGCGCGGCGCGCTCGCGATCGACCCGGATCTGCAGCATCGGCAGGCCGCTGGTCTGCTCGACCTGCACTTCGCTGGCGCCGTCGATGCGGCGCAGCGCGGCGGCCACCCGCTGCGCGCTGGCGTCCAGCACGGCCTGGTCGTCGCCGAACACCTTGACCGCGACGTCGCTGCGCACGCCCGACACCAGCTCGTTCACGCGCAGCTGGATCGGCTGGCTGAATTCATAGCTCTGGCCGGGCAAGGCGTCGAGCGTGGCGCGCATCGCCGCCACCAGTTCGGCGCGCGTCTTGCGCGGGCGCGGCCAGTCCTTTTCGGGCTTGAGCATGACGATGCCGTCGGCGACATTCGGCGGCATCGGGTCGGACGCAATCTCCGCGGTGCCGATGCGGGCGAACACGCGCGCGATCTCGGGGTGCTTTCGTAGCAGCGTCGCTTCGATCTGCTGCTGCATCTTGACCGACTGACTCAGGCTGGTGCCGGGTATGCGCACCGTCATCACGGCGATGTCGCCTTCGTCCAGGTTGGGCGCGAACTCCAGGCCCAGGCGGGTGGCCATCAGGGCCGCGAGCGCGATCACCAGCGCGGCGAAGGCCAGCATCACCGGGCGATTCGCCAGCGCATACGTCAGGCACGGTTCATACCAGCGCCGCGCGCCGTGCATGATGCGGCTTTCCTTTTCCTGCACCGAGCGGCCGATGAACAGGGCCACGGCGGCCGGCACGAAAGTAAGCGACAGGATCATCGCGCCCAGCAGCGCGAACACCACGGTAAAGGCCATCGGGTGGAACATCTTGCCTTCGATGCCGGTGAGCGCGAAGATCGGCAGGTAGACGATCATGATGATCAGCTGGCCGTAGACCAGCGGCCTTCTCGCCTCGCCGGCCGCCGCGAACACTTCAGCAAAGCGTTCCTCGCGGCTCAGGACACGCCCGAGCCTTGTTTGCGCGGCGGCGAGGCGGCGCACGCAGTTCTCGACGATCACCACCGCGCCGTCGACGATGATGCCGAAGTCCAGCGCCCCCAGGCTGAGCAGGTTGGCGCTGACGCGGTTGCCGACCATGCCGCTGAAGGTGAACAGCATCGCCAGCGGAATCACCAGCGCGGTCAGGATCGCGGCGCGGATGTTCCCGAGGAACAGGAACAGCACCGCCACCACCAGGATCGCGCCTTCGACAAGGTTCTTGCGCACGGTAGCGATCGCGCGTTCGACCAGTACCGTGCGGTCGTACACCGTGACCGCCTTGATCCCGGGCGGCAGGCTGCGGTTGATCTCGAGCATGCGCGCGTCGACCGCCTTCGAGACCGCGCGGCTGTTCTCGCCGATCAGCATGAACACGGTGCCGAGCACTACCTCCTGCCCGTTCTCAGTGGCGGCGCCGGTGCGCAGCTCGCGTCCGACCGAGACTTCGGCCACGTCGCGCACCCGCACCGGGATACCGCGGATGCTGGTGACCACGATGTTGCCGATGTCGTCCATCGACGCCGCCTGCCCCGGCGCGCGCACCAGGTACTGCTCGCCCTCGCGCTCGATGTAGCCGGCGCCGACGTTGCTGTTGTTGCGCTCCAGGGCGCGCACCACGTCGGCCAGCTCCAGGCCGTACGAGGACAGCGCGGCGGTGCTGGGCGCGACCAGGTATTCCTTGTCGAAGCCGCCGATCGAATTGATCTCGGTGACGCCGGGCACGGTGCGCAGCTGGGGCTTGATGATCCAGTCCTGGATTTCGCGCAGGTCGGTCGGGGTGTAGGGCGAGCCGTCCGGCTTCTTCGCGCCCGGTTCGCTTTCCACCGTCCACTGGTAGATTTCGCTCAGGCCGGTGGCGATGGGGCCGAGCGCCGGCACCACGCCCTCGGGCAAGCCTTCGCGCGCGTCCTGCAGCTTCTGGCTGACCAGCTGGCGCGCGAAGTGGATGTCGGTGCCCTCCTTGAACACCACCGTCACCTGCGACAGGCCGTAGCGCGACAGCGAGCGGAACGACTCGAGCTGCGGCAGTCCGGCCAATACCGATTCGACCTGGTAGGTGATGCGCTGCTCGGTCTCGAGCGGCGAGTAGCCGGGAGCGGCGGTGTTGATCTGGACCTGGACGTTGGTCACGTCGGGCACCGCGTCGATCGGCAGGCGGCCGTAGTTGTAGACGCCGATGATCGCCATCGCCAGCGTGGCCAGCATCACCAGCCAGCGCTGGGCGATGGCGGTCTGGATGATTCGGTTGAACATGGGCGTGGTCCTCAATGATCGTGGCTGGCTTCGCCCTTGCCCTGCTCCGCCTTGACGGCGAAGCTGCCGGCGGCCGCAACTTGCTGGCCGGCCTGCAGGCCCGAGGTGATTTCGATGTGGCGTCCGTCCGAGCGGCCGGTGGCAACTGGCTGGGCGACGAAACCGTTATCTACCCGGCGGTATACCACCTGGCGTCCTTCGACCGTCTGCAGCGCGGCGCGGTCGATGGCCACCGGCACATCGCTCGAACCCGTGACGATGTCGACGTTCACGGCCAGGCCGGGACGCCAGGCGGCGCCGGGATTGTCCAGCACCACGCGCGCGGTGGCCGAGCGCGATTCTTCGCCGATCAGCGAGCTGACGAAGCTGACCTTGCCAGGTGCCGTCGTGCCGGCGGCGATCGAGCGGATCACGGCGCCCGTACCTTCGCGCACGATGTCGAGGTCGCGCGCAGGCACCACGACGTCGGCCCATACCGTGGACAGGTCGCTGACCGTGAACACGCGGGTATCGGCGCCGACCACTTCGCCCAGCGCGATGTGCTTTTCGACGATCACGCCGTCGAATGGGGCGCGGATCTGCAGGCGGTTGGATGCCTCACTTGCTCCACCGGCGCCCAGTGCCTGTAGCTGCTGGCGCGCGGCCTGCACCGCGATCTCGGCTTCGCGCAACTCCTGCTCGGCGCGGATCAGGTCCTGGCGCGCCGAGACCTTTTCTTCGTACAGCATTTTTTCTGAAGCGTGCACGCTGCGCGCGGTGGCCAGACGCCGTTCGGCGGCCAGCAAGGCGCCACGCTGGGATGCCACGTCGGCGCTGGCGATGGTGGCCAGCACCTGGCCCCTCTTCACGCGCTGCCCCAGGCTGGCCGGGGCCGATTCCACCGCGCCGGACGCGCGCGGCGTGACGTGGGCGGTGCGGTCCTGGTTCAGCATGATCTGGCCCGGCATGCGGATGAAGGTGTCGAGGTGGCGCGGGCCTGCGGTCGCCAGCGTGATGCCGGCGGTGCTCACCTGGGCGTCGCTGAAGCGGATCACGCCGTCGTCGTGGGCTTTGTTCGCGTGGTCGCCGTCGCGGCCGGCGTCGGCCTCGCCGTGCTGCTCTTCGGCGTGCTCGCCGTGGCTGTCTTGTTCGGCGCTGCCGCGATCGCGCAGCAGCACGACGGCGGCGAGGACGAGGGCCAGCGCCAGCATGACGGCGATGATCTTGGCTTGTTGCTTGTTCATGGATTCTCCTGGTCGACCGACGCGCCGCTCAGGCGGGCGATGTCGGCGGCGGCGCGGTGGCATTGCGCCACCGCATTCAGATATTGGGTCTGCGACTGGAACAGCGTGCGCTGGGCGTCGAGCACGTCGAGGAAGCCGAACTTGCCGGCTTCGAAACCGCGCTGCGCGGCCCGGGCGGCGCTGCGCGCGCCGGGCAGGATCTCGGCGTCGATCAGTTGCGCTTCGGCGCGGGCGGTGCTCAAGCGCGCGTGGGCCTCCGTCAACGCAGTGCGCAGGCGCAGGCTTTCCGCCTCCTGCTCGTCGCGCGCGCGGTCGACCCGGCGCAGCGCGGTCAGCACCGCGCCGTGGTTGCGGTCGAACAGCGGCAGCGGCACCGAGAGGCCAAGCACCGCCTGGTTGCGCTGCTCCGGACCTTCGCGGCGGGCGCCGACGATCAGGTTCACGTCCGGCGTGCGGCGTGCCTGCTCGACCCGCGCCAGGGCGCTGCGCTGGGCTACCCGGGCGCGCGCCAGGCGCATGGCCGGGGCGTCGTCGAGCCGCGCCAGCAGCCGCTCGAGCGATGGCGTCTCGGGCAATGCCGTTGTCGCCGGCGCCGCGATCTCCAGCCCGGCGCCATCGCCGCCCCACAGCACGGCCAGCCGCACCCGCGCCGTCTCCAGGTCGCGCGCGGCGTGCAGCGCGTCGATGCGGGCATTGGCCTCGGCCACGCGGGCGCGGGTCTCGTCGACCGGCGAGACCTTGCCGGCTTTGACCCGGCGCGCGGCGGCATGGGTGGCGCTGGCCGCCAGCGCCGCCATCTCGCCCGCCATGCGCAAGCGCTCGGCGGCGGCATGCAGGTCGTAAAAGGCGGCGACGGTGTCGGCGCGCAGCTGCACGCGCAGGGCGTCGGCTTCGATCAGCGCCAGCTGGCGCTCCTGCGTCGCGGCGTCGATGCGGGCCGCGCGCTTGCCGCCCAGTTCGATGGGAATGCCGAGGGTGACGGTCGACGTGCGCGTGGCGCGGTCCTGGCCTTCGCGCAGCAGCGACAGTTCCGGGTTGGGCAAGGCGCCCGCCTGGTCTAAAGTTCCTTCCTGTGCCGCAGCTTCGTTGAGGCCGGCACGCAGGGTGGGATTGGCGTGCAGCGCGCGTTCGATCGCCGCCGCCAGCGTGACCGGCGCCTGCGCGTAGGTTATGCGCGGCATAGCGAGCACGGCCAGACACAGCACCGGCAGTGCGAATAATGGTTTCATGATGTTGCTCCGAATCGGTGGAAATTCGGCGGGATGGTGCGCGGCGGTGTAGCGTCGTCCTCGACGGGCGCGCTGTTTCCGTGAGATGTCCCGCCCTGTCAGGCGCGGGACGCTCGGTCAGGCGGAGGAATCAGGTCGGGGATGTGGGAGACGTAGCGCCGCAGGTCGCCGCGCATGTGGGCGGACACCTTGGGAAGCGGCAGGTTTGGCTGGGCAGACGGGATGGCGCTGGCCGACAGGTGATGGCAGGCGTCGCAGTCGTCGCACGGCTGGGCCGGGCCGTCATCGTCCTGGCTGCTCGACGGTGGGTGCTTATGGACGTGGTGACCCGGATGCGGCGTCGCTTCGTCGTGGCTGCAATAGACCGCGCCCGCGGCCCAGACGGACTGGAGCGGCATCACGATCAACAGCAGTAGCAACAGCAAGCGTTTCATCACAGTGGGCGCGACGGCAAAGGCGCGGCCGGTTGGCCGCTTCTACCTGCCATTAGATACCTTGTACCAGCTACAGGGTCAAGCACATCCAACATTCGCTGCACAGCCAGGCCGTTGAATGCCCCTTCTGACACTGGGACGCCGGTCTAATCGTTCACTTCGCACTCTCCGACAGGGCGAATGTTTACCGACAATGTAACCTGATTGATTGATCAGCTTCCGACTGATCGTCCATTGGAAGGCCGATAGCATCCAGTACGTGCTGCGGCCATTGGACCGGAATTGCTGTTTTGTACGACAACCAGGAAAATATCGTTATCAACACAGCGCCGGGGAGCGTTATTGGAAAAAGAAGAGTCAAAGTTATTGCAAGAAACCGGTATTCTTTCCAAAATCCGATATATAGATTCACCGCGCGTGCGACACTCTCTACATAATTTTTTGGCTTATGATGCTGACGCAGTGTTTCCCCTAAAGGAAGTTGCGGTCCATTTTCTTCCATAAAACTCCGAATATGCTCCCAAACTGGCGCGACTGTAACCTCTCCCAGAACAAGGCTATTGCCTACTGAAAACGCATCTACAACAGAAGAGTCCGTTTGGCTCTTACGAACTAAAAAAAGCAGTTCATGGATACGACTAGCGGCGGCCGTATTGACATTGAGTTGTGCATGGTGTTCAGCGTCTACAAGGTCCCATGAATATTCAGCAAATTTCATAGGCCAATGCTTCAAAAGCCCCATCCACCCAGGTGCAATCTCGCTACCGATTCGATATATTTTCCGATGTTTTCGATCAAATATAATGGGAGCATCTTCCGGCTGGAATAACTCGAGCCTAATCATCTTTAGAAAAGTGAAAACCCCGAAAGAACTAAATGCTACTACAGCTGTCAGGTCGAATATATGAATGAAGAAATTTTCAGGATTAGTCGTCGACAATATCATATAAGCTGCCCATATCGCCGCACTAAGGCACAGCAACCCCATAGTACTAGCCATCCCACGCGTTCCCAAAGGGATACCGCGATACTCAATGGCATCACAAAATACGCTTTTTATCAAATCCAAGCTAATGGGGTTTTTCGAGGCTCTCTCCCGCGGATTGAAATGATGAATAGAATTAATTTTTTTAGACTCATTTTTCGACATCGCGCACCACCCATTATTAACAAACAAGCGTAGAAAACCAATACAGCAGCATTATTTACCCGATTTCGACTTACCTACTCACAATCTCGCAAAATCAAAACAAAATATCGCCCCCGCCTGCAACAGAATTCGACTCGTACATCCGCTTCATACTGTATGCGCTGTACATCGAGTACAGCTCGGGCAGCTTGACGACAGGTGATGACAGGCCTCGCATTCGTCGCAAGGTTGCGTCGCGCCGTCGTCAATCCTGGCTGCTCGATGGCGGGGGCTTGTGAACGTGGTGGCCCGGATGCAGCGTCGCTTCGCCGTGGCTGAAACAGACCGCGCACGCGGCCCAGACGGACTGGAGCGGTATTACAATCAGCAGCAGTATCAACAGCGGGCGTTTCATCACAGTGGGTGCGAGGGCAAGGGCGCGGCCGGTTGGTCGCTTCTACCTACTATTAGATACCGTGTACCAGCTTCAGGGTTAAGCACATTCGACAGGTGATATACAACGATGCTTCGGTCCGCACGGCCAAGTAAGTCGCGAAATTGGGTCGCGGATATGGGAAACATATCGCCGCAGATCGATGCGCCTGTGTGCTGACAGCTCAAAAGTACCAAGTTCGGCTAAGCCGACGAGATGCACTACCCGGCAGATAAGCAACAAAAGGCGCCTAACCTTTCCTTAAAACGAAGAAGGCCCAAAGATAATCCACCAGATTATTATTAGTTGACAAATGATAGATATACCCCACCAGCACGCTGCCCGCTTACGCCTCTCAAGCTCGCTATGCCAGCCATCGGGCAATTCCCTTATCGCGCCGTTCATTATATTGACCGAAGAGTCCGATGGATCAATATTGAATACGCTTCTTTCCAACTCACCCCAATGAACTTTTCTGGCAGTCCTTATTTCGATCCACCGAGAGAGCACAGCGAGCCAGACGAAAACACTACTCAACCATATCAAAGCTCCAAATAGGTAGGCGGCGAAACGTTGTAACCCCGAACTAGATCTGGTGGGCATTGAAAATGGGTTAAACTCATCGACACAATCTAGAAATTTTCCGCGATTGGTTTTCAAAGTAGTTGGAGGTACGCTATCGGCACCTTCAGCCATATACCTTCGGATCGTTTCCCATAGCAAAACACGTCCTGAGAAATCACTGTACACATCCCGATCACCAACTCTAAAACGCTCAACTACGCACTGTGAGAGTGGATCAATAATCGCCAGTTCTAAAAAGCATTCATAACGTGCAGAATTGGTCGATCCAACAATTTTTCTGACAACCTCGCCCCTGCACGTAGCCCAATCGTACACGGTGATTCGACTACCGGTAAAAGTATACAGCTTTATTCCCAACCACTTCCTGTGACGGGCCTCGTAACGGTAGACCTTTTGATTGGCCTTGCAGAACCGTATTGGCTCATCTTCCGGCGCAAGAAAAGCAATGGAAAAAATCCCCATAAAAAAGGCCACTGTAAATAACGAAATCAGCAACAAAAGGATTCTAAGCCCGAAAAGCTGTTCGTTATCTGCGCCCCAAAAAATTTGCCAGATCGCAAAGATCGGGAAACATAGCACAATCGGACCAAACAATATTGATCCAGCTATGGCTATCCATTTACTCGACGCTAGCCCTGAAGTTAACTCGAGAAATTTTTGATTAATTTCTCGCACATCCAAATGCATAGGCGGCAATGATTGAGGCACCACGCTTACTTCCGGAGGTGGCAAAGTTTTAATCACACCACCATTTGGAGGCTCCAAGGCCTTAGAGTCGGCCCCGGGCAATATCATCCACTTATTAGTTTCGCGGTGAGACGCCAGAAAATCATCTAGTCGCGTGTCTGAAAAAATTTTTGTGCCGCCAAAATTATGGACTGCACCTTGCGGACCATTTTTCATTTTATTTTCCACTATTTATTCTTTTAATTGATGAGCTATCATCAGCTACCAACAGTTCTTCGTCAAAAAAATGTGTTCCATCATTTTTATCAGGAAAGTATCTAACCATTAGCTTAGCTCTATCAAATTTTTCAGGATTCAACTCCACTTTCTCCTCCCAAGAAATCGTAATTTGCTCCCCTTCGTTCATATCTTTTATCTTACGCTCGCCGTTTTTTATTCTCGCCTCGAACTCGCCTCCTTCAAGTTGACGAGCAACTTCCATCTTTGAAAATGTCACAGGCCAGCCAACCTTACAATGGTCCTCTATTTTTCCCAAGCCATTATGTAGATATATAACTTTTCTCCGTCCCGCACGACCTTCGATTACCAGCCCGATAATTAACCCATCGCTTGCTTGCTTGCTACGCTTGATGCAAACGGAAATCTCATTCGTGCGCAATGAGGTAAATGGCTTATCAAGCCATTCCAGTTCAATATTAATATTTCTATAAACCAGCTCCAAAGAGTCAGCCTCATGCCTCTTTGTAGCAAACTTCCCCTCGATACGTCTGGCATAACCGAACTTACATCGGTCCAGCCAAATCTCGATCGCCAGGTCCTGAGCATTGGCAGCCAAGATCGTCAATGCAATACCTGCAACGATACACGCTAGCAATATACCAACTGGCCCAAGAAGTGCTGTATAACCGAAGGCCATCGCAAGGCTAGCGCCCCCAGCCGCTACCGCTGTCACTGCCAATAGAGATTGATATGCAGCTGCATCATTGTCTCCGCGCTTCATCATTACATTCATTCTCATTATTGCTTGAAAGCAGTCCACGACAGAAGCGCCCGCACTCACGAATCCTGCATGTCGGATTAGCCGTTCTACTCGTACGCTCACTGCACCTGTTGCTGAATAACTCAATGCCTTCCAGCTCTTGCCAAACAAATCAAAAGAAGCTCCTGCGAATCCGAGAATGCTCGATGCAACCGTCCATTGAGCATCGTCATATTTGTATCCTACGGCGCCGTTTATATCATTAGATGCTTTCCAGAGAGCCCATATTTGAAAGCCTAGCGCTGGCGCGGCGAGTTTTGCATCAGCAGCACCCAATATTGTAAGACTGTTGCGCGACACTTTAGCGGCAAGTTGGCCAGCGGTCGTCGCTGAAATATTGGTCGGAAGCCTCGCCGCGATTTCTGCTGGAAGTGCATGTGCCAATATACGAAGTTTCCGCACCCCTCCAGCAGCACTACCAGCAACTGATCCTGCACTTGAAACGGAAGCTTTTGCGGTTCCTCCCGCTATTACGACCGCTCCTTTCGCAGCTGCCTTTGTTGTCGCTGCCACGCCGCCGCTAGCCGCGTTGCCAACAAAATTAAGCGTTTTCGTGATTTGGTCTACGCTGCCACTCATCCAAAACGTGAACGAGATCAATTTCGATGCAACTACGCTGTCAGCGGGTAGGCTTACCCTGGCAGCTACTGCCATTGCTGCAAAACCCTTAGTAGCTTGACGTGAAATCATTTCCATAGATTTCCGCAAGCTTTCTGACATGATGCGGTGCCACTCATTTACAGTGAGCTCCACCGAAAATACCACGAAGTTAGACCCCGAGTACAAATAACTATACGCAGCCCCTAACTTTATTTGTAGACTCTCGAGTGCTGATATTGTTTTCAATGCGCCAGCATCGACAGCTCTGCCTGTTTTTTTCGTCGTGGAACTTATCACACTTGCGATCGCCCCAATAACATTCGCGATACCCTTTGCCAGCAATCCAGATAAATTGCTTATCTCATCGTTGACCCGCTTATTGGGATTTTCAAATTCCTTAGCCTCTACAAAGTTCTTTGAAAAATCATAGATTTTTCCACTATTATCACCCCAAATATTACTTACCAAGTTTTTCGCATCTGTATTTTCAAATTTCTTTAACCATTCCTCTTGGTTTAACATGATCGCTGAGATCGCGTAATTTTCTAAATTACTCGCCTCTAGCATCAGCATCTCTTTCCACGAATTGGTACTTACAGCAGAAACAGGGCCTCCGTCCAGAACTCGGCAAAGAGTCTTAGATGCTTCTATGCAAGAAGATCCAGGAGTTCGATCAAAGTCTTGAATCACAAGCGCTAAACTGCGACTTTTCTTCCAATTAACATAGTCTGTATCTAGCTTAAAAATATCGTCGTCAAATTTAGCGCAATCATTTTTGAATTTCTCGATAAAGTTTACTCGAGCCTCTTCATCATAATGTTCAGCGAGTTTTTTCCAAGCTTCTTCAGTCAAATTTTTTATCTGATCTTCCTTAGTAATTGTGCGGACCCGACCTCCTATTAAAGCATTTCCGACGTACTTTGGCTTTGCATTTTTTAATGATTCTTTAACCTGCGCCGCAGCCCCGCTTCGCAGTCCCTCAATTTGAATAGCGCACGAAAGTTTCCAAGATACGTCCTCCCTAGCTATATATTTCTGGCGCGCATCCACCATGTGCATTCGATAAGAATTAAGATCACAAATACACCCAATCGGATCAGGAATAGCCAGCACCATCCCTTTACCTGGATTGATTTTCTCCATCCTCGCTTGAAGCGCTGTAGCTTGACCGCTTCTACTATGATGATCAAATGCCCCAGTTTTCAAAAATTTTTCAATATTTTTTGGCGAATATTCAACAACATTTTTCTCCAACTGAGATATAGGTATTGCGTTGTCTTGGACTAAACGGCTTATCCAGGAAGATGGGCTAAATTCAATTAACCTATTACGGAAGCTATTCTTATATTTTTCAAACGCTTTGCGAGACCAAAAATGCTCGCTATACCCGATATAAGCCTTGTGGATTTTTTCTGGGTTTTTTAGCGCTATGAAGCTGGAATTGATATTGTGTCCTACACGCTCACAAATCGGTTTGGGGTCTTCCGGAAGGATGACTCCTTTCGACGCCAAGGGAATTTCACGCAGCGATCCGCTTGGTGAAATCATGAAACACTGCCAGATCCGCGCGCCACTCGAAGGGTGTTCGTAAGTAATATAAAGAAATCCGGGGCGTAACGTTCGTAGCGCATACTTACTGCTTTCGATAGTCACTTTTCCTTTATCTTCAGGGGACACAAGCGGATTAGCGCACGTTGAAGGTAGTTCGAAGCCTGTTAAGGATTTAGGAACCACTGCATACCGGACTGGCAAGATTGGCAGGCCCATGGTCGGGCAGGCCCGGCAGTCGCTGCCTGTTGCTTGCGTTGAAGACGCACGTACTTTGTTGACGAGAATCGCTTGATTCATGAAGATGCCTGCTTAAGAATTGATAAGGGCCTGGAGTCTGCAGTACGTGTGAGATCGTCGCGAATTCGATTCCAATCTTCGGATTCAAGAACGGACAGTAGATCGGCAAAGGACTCTTCGTCGCATTTGGTCTGCGCTAACATCGCGGTAATGCGCGGATGGGTTTCGAGTGGCAGTTGCATGGAATCGGCGACTACAGCATAGGTCACACGGTCGACGTTTCGGCTACATCCTAATTCTTCTGCACGGATCAAGAGGCGATTAAAATGTTCGAACAGCTGTTCATCGGCACTGCGATTAAGTCTACCGCTGAGCGTCATGCATTGATTGACCTCTGCGATGCGCGCCAGCGCATCAACTGAGACTGTACGGGTCGATGTGCTGACATGCGTACTGTCTGCGCTTTTTATAAAACGGTGCGTATTCATCCGCCCCCAAGCATCGACCGACAACCACGTCATCGTGACATTCATCCATGAGGTCCAAGCCGGCTGCCCGACCAGGCGGGCAAGCTGGGGCATGACGCGCGGATCCCAGAAGCGCAAGAGATGGCATCGGTTTCTCTGCACTGGATCGCGCAGCGTTGCGCGTGATCTGAACTCGTGTATTAAAGTTCTGGCCTCTTGCTCATCCATGATGAGCCAAGCACTTACCGACCGTGCCGCAGGCCATTTGTCTCGGGCGATGATACTTTCTCGCACAGCCACTGAAACGGTTTCATTAACGAACCGCTCATGGGTTTGCTCATCTGCCACCAGCACAATATAAGGTTTGACTTCGTCAGCCACGTCACCATATGGTACCGCCAGCCTTCTCACTGGAAGGCCGTGCGCGCGATACAGTTCTAGAATGGGGTCGCCCATTGCTGGGTCGACCAAGATTGCCAGGCCCTGCTGGTTACTGCTGGCGAGAGCCAAGCGTAACGCGGCGATGGCATCGTTGACGAGGATATCGACTGTTGCTACCGCGTCCTCAACACCGCTTTGATCAGACATATAGATTCATCTGCAAGTTGCACTTATTAGAGTTGCTTACTGCCAGCACCTGCGCCGCGTCAAGCTGTGCTACTGCATCGCCATGCCTGCAGTTTGCATATCCATGTCATAGCGTGACGATGGCGCCGCCTTCACCGGCGGCAGCCGAAATTTTCTGTGCGCAATCCTTCAGCTCCGATAGCATCGGCAAGCTGACACCATCGCCCGTACCTTGTGGCCCCGCAAGTTCTTTTAAGCTCGCCTTAAACTCGACTTTTCCAGGCGCATAGAGCTCGATGTTTCCACCCTTAAGGTTCAGTTGAGCGCCTTGCGCGTTTAATAAAACATGCTTGTCTGCACGCACCATGACCCCTTTCATCACGCTGGCAACCGTGACAGCCTTGTCTGCCATGATCATGGTCGCCTCCGACTGGCTTTGCGCACTTACCTTCCCACTAGCCGCGTGCAAGCTGATCCCGATTTCCTTGTTTGGTTTTTCGCTCGCACTGGCTTTCCCATAGGTAAACAGGCTAATACCACTCCTGTTTGCGAAGAACCCATTGCCTTGCGAAGCAAAATTCACATCGTGATCGGCACTCAGATTGCTCGTCTTTCGCGAAACGAATATCGCATCGGCCGGGGTCGTTCCAACGATGCCGTCCGGGCTGGATAATTCCAGCTGAGGCTCGCTATATCCGGTTGCCAGATTCGGCTCATCGTCGTTCGCCGTTCCGTCACCGCCATCCTTGCTCTCCAGGACCTCGATGCTGTTCACAAGGCGCATCAAAGCCGGCAGTTGCTCCGCCTCTGGCTCGGTCTTGATTCCCGCTCTATGCTTTTGGGCCAAACTGGCCAGGTTGAGCTGCATTTCATGGCTCTGCTCGATCTGAGCAATGGCTTCGCGCACATCGAGCTGATCACCGGCTCCGGCTCCGCGCGCATCGCCCGACAACAGCAGCCCCTGCCCGGCACGGAGCGCCGCACTATGCTCACTCTTGAGTTCGGCGCCAAACGCAGCCGGACTTAGCCTCTGGTTATCGCTTTGATGGCGTAGATGACCAAGATTCAACTCTGCCGACCCGTCATGCAGCGCGCCGTGACGCTGCAGCACGACCCTCGGCTGGCCAGGACTGTCATCAAACACCAGCTGGTTGTACGCACCCGTTCCACCTTGACTAGCGGCCAGTGACTGCGTCTTGATCCCAGATAGCACTGCCGGATGCGCATGCGCCCCACTCTCGCCCGGAAACCACGTCGGCGCGTTGCCGGTCGCCGCGCCCGCGCCCGCGCCCTGTGCCACCTGATTATGCTGCGCATCCGGTTGCCCGCGGCCGTTGTACAGCGCCCCGATCACGACCGGCCGATCGATATTGCCCTCCAAGAAATCGACCAGCACCTCCTGCCCGACGCGCGGCAGCGCATTGCTGCCCCAGTTGCTGCCGGCGACCGGCGCCAGCGGCGTGGCCACCCGCACCCAGGTGCCCGCCCGGTCGTCCCCGGGCGCGCCTCCGTGTCCGTCGGGAGATGGATGCGTCAAACGGCTGTGGCTGCTCTCGCCACGCTGCCAGTGGAACTGGATCTTGATTCGATGATCTCGGTCAGTGTGAATAACGGAACCAGGCGGCCCCACCACGATCGCCGTCTGTTGCCCCTGTACCGAAGGCCGGGGATGCAGCAACTGGCCCTGCCCATCAGTGCGGCTTGGGCGATACGGCACACTGCTACGGATAGCGTCGATGCGGTTTCGGTAGACTGGACGTTCACCCGCGCCACGTCCGGTCGCGTGCAGACTGGTTGCCAGTTCGGCATCACTTTCCTGCTGCAGGAGGTTGAGACCGAGCAGTCCCCGGAGGGCCTTGTCTGTTTCGGCATTCAGGTTGTTGTGCGCAAGATGAACGACACGCAGGATCGCAAACCGGTCCGCTTCCCCGCCGTTGTGCGACGCATGCTCATGCAAGGTGAACGTCGTGCCCGGTGCCATGGTGCGCACGGTACCGGCTCCCGTAAAGACTTCCCTTCGGGCCTGCAGTCCCTGCAACTGGTTGTCGGCAATACGTTGCCCTTGCTCAGTGCTCGAGAAGGCATACGCACCAGGCGTATCGCGGCTGACCAAGGCATCGCTTTCGTAGGCGCCACTTGTCACCGTGCGCTGCATACGGCTGCGGTAATCCCAGCTGACCAGTTCGACGGTATTGGTCTGCACGCGCATCTCGCGGCGCCAGCGGTCGAGGCTATCCTCTTTCATCACCGCGCCCGGTTGCGTGAAGCGCACCTCGGTCTGGGGATTGGGAACGAATGCATCGTTGTGATCGGCCACCACCAGCGTGTGGCGTCCCAAGTCGGGACTATCGGCGCTGCCCTCGTGCTCGAAGAAGTAAAACAGTCCCTCTTCGCTCATCAGGCGTTCGGCGAACGCCAGGTCGCTTTCCTGGTATTGGGTAACGAGGCTACGTCGCGGATAGACATTGCGGTCGCGGATATCGAAACGCCAGGCCGGGGCGAGACGGCCTTTTCCGCTATAAGACTGGAACACCGCATCGAGGATATCGAATACCGTCAGGTCCTGAAATACGCGGCTATCGCGTCCCAGCCCCAGAAACGATGTCCACGGCTCTAGAGTAAGCCGGTAGCGTGCGAATCCGCCATTGGCGCCAACCTGCTCGGCCCTGGTAACGTGACCATGAAACATGCGTGGCTGCATCATCCCGGCACTCTGCAGTTCGACCGACATCGGCTGTCCGATCAGCGCCTTGAGAGGGATCGCCGCATCAAGCGAAAGTGCGGACAATTCGAACCGGAATCCGGCGTCGACCTGCTCCTCGCCACGCAAGCTTTCCGCCAGCAATCCTTCAGCACCGGGCGGCGCGGTTAAACGTAAAACGCGGCGATACTGAGTGTACGTACCTGCCAACTGTTCATTGATCGCGGACGCTAGCGCATCAAGGGAAATCGCCATCCTCTCGCCTATTGATTAACACGTGAAAGTACGTTTCAGTATATCACTGCCACCTACTCTTGATATCGAACGGTTGAGCGGTGCGGCGGTATGCTGGACACATAAATGTCGAGCAATGACATGATCCACCGCTACCAATAACTCCCGGCCTTGCCTGCCAACGACCTTTCGGCGTGAAGAAAAACGCGCATAAAAAAACCGCCAGGCTCACGCACTGGCGGTTTTTAACGAAGCGGCGAACCGCTATCGGCTAAGCGACATATTACTGCGCCGCGCCTTCGACCGGATCGGCCGCCTTCATCGACAGCTTCAGACGACCGCGCTCGTCGGTCTCCAGGACCTTGACGCGCACTTGCTGGCCTTCTTTCAGGTAATCGGCCACGGCGTTCACACGCTCGTTGGCGATCTGCGAGATGTGCAGCAGGCCATCTTTACCCGGCATGACTTGCACGATCGCGCCGAAGTCCAGCAGCTTGAGCACGGTGCCGTCGTAGGTCTTGCCCACTTCGACCGATGCGGTCAGCTCTTCGATGCGGCGCTTGGCTTCCTGGCCGGCGGCGGCGTCGACCGAGGCGATGGTCACGATGCCTTCGTCGGTGATGTCGATCTGGGTGCCGGTTTCTTCGGTCAGCGCGCGGATCACGGCGCCGCCCTTGCCGATCACGTCACGGATCTTTTCCGGGTTGATGCGGATGGTGATCAGGCGCGGTGCGAAGTCCGACAGTTCGGTCTTCACGGTCGGCATGGCCTTCTGCATTTCGGCCAGGATGTGCTGGCGGCCGTCCTTGGCTTGCGCCAGTGCGACCTGCATGATTTCCTTGGTGATGCCCTGGATCTTGATGTCCATCTGCAGCGCGGTGATGCCCTGCGCGGTGCCGGCCACCTTGAAGTCCATGTCGCCCAGGTGGTCTTCATCGCCCAGGATGTCGGTCAGGACCGCGAACTTGCCGCCTTCCTTGATCAGGCCCATGGCGATACCGGCCACGTGCGCCTTCATCGGCACGCCGGCGTCCATCAGTGCCAGGCAGCCGCCGCAGACCGATGCCATCGACGAGGAACCGTTGGACTCGGTGATTTCCGACACCAGGCGCACCGAGTAGCTGAAATCTTCCGGGTTAGGCAGCGCAGCGACCAGCGCGCGCTTGGCCAGGCGGCCGTGGCCGACTTCGCGGCGCTTCGGGGTGCCCACGCGACCGGTTTCGCCGGTGGCGAACGGAGGCATGTTGTAGTGCATCATGAAGTCGTCGGTGTACTCGCCCATCAGCGCGTCGATCTTCTGGCTGTCGCGCGCGGTGCCCAGGGTGGCGACCACCAGGGCTTGCGTCTCGCCGCGGGTGAACAGGGCCGAGCCGTGGGTGCGCGGCAGGACGCTCGAGCGGATCGAGATCGGACGCACGGTGCGGGTGTCGCGGCCGTCGATGCGTGGCTCGCCGTCCAGGATCTGCGAACGCACGATCTTGGCTTCCATGTCGAACAGGATGTTACCAACGTCTGCTGCGTCAGCGGCTTCGCCGGCGGCGGCCAGGTCGGCCATCACTTCCGACGACAGCGATTTCAGCTTCTGCTGGCGCGCCGATTTTTCGCGGGTCTGGTAGGCGTCGCGGATCTTGGCGCCGGCCAGTTCACCGACGCGCGCGATCAGCGCTTCGTTCTTTGGCGCCGGCGCCCATTCGACTTCCGGCTTGCCGCCTTCGGCGACCAGGTCGTGGATCGCGTCGATCACGACCTTCATCTGGTCGTGGCCGAACACGACCGCGCCGAGCATGACTTCTTCGGACAGTTGCTGGGCTTCCGATTCCACCATCAGGACGGCGGTTTCGGTGCCGGCCACGACCAGGTCCATCTGCGAGGTCTTCAGCTCGGTGGTGGTCGGGTTCAGGATGTACTGGCCGTTCGCGTAGCCGACGCGCGCCGCGCCGATCGGGCCGTTGAACGGGATGCCGGCGATGCACAGGGCGGCCGAGGCGCCGATCATCGCAGGGATGTCCGGATCGATTTCAGGGTTCACCGACAGCACGTGGATGATGACCTGGACTTCGTTCAGGTAGCCTTCCGGGAACAGCGGGCGGATCGGACGGTCGATCAGGCGCGAGGTCAGGGTTTCCTTTTCCGAAGGACGGCCTTCGCGCTTGAAGAAGCCGCCCGGGATCTTGCCGGCGGCGTAGCTCTTCTCCATGTAGTCGACGGTCAGCGGGAAGAAGTCCTGGCCCGGCTTCGCGTCTTTCTTGGCAACCACAGTAGCCAGCACGACGGTGTCTTCGACCGACACCACGACGGCGCCGGATGCCTGGCGCGCGATTTCACCCGTCTCCAGGGTGACAGTGTGTTGGCCGTACTGGAAGGTTTTCGTAACTTTGTTAAACATGGGGATTCCCTTTCATTTTGCCGACAGATTTTCAGGGGCTGTCGTTCACCTCACCACCGGCCGCCGCGTCGGCGGCGACCTTGCCGCGTCAAACGGTAGAAAACAAAAATGCCCGCGTCAGTGAACTGGCGCAGGCATTTTCGTGACTAAACCGTCTGGCGCAATGATTACTTACGCAGACCCAGCTTGGCGATCAGGTCGCGGTAACGGTTCAGGTCCTTGTTCTTCAGGTAAGCCAGCAGGCTCTTACGACGGTTGACCATCATGATCAGGCCGCGGCGCGAGTGGTGGTCCTTCTGGTGGGCCTTGAAGTGACCGTTCAGTTCGTTGATGCGTGCGGTCAGCAGTGCAACTTGCACTTCCGGCGAACCGGTGTCGTTCTGGCCACGTGCGTTGTCCGCGATGATCGCGGCTTTGTTGATGTTTTCTACGGACATGATATTACCTTTCACATGCGGTGCAAGAGTCGGAACCCGGCGCACCGTGATTGTTCAAATTGTCTGTCGGGATTCGACAGACCGGCAAGTATAGGGCAAAACGGCGACGGTAGCCAGTATTTACCGACGCGGGCGGCGCTGTTGTCACGCCGATTGCTGTATTTTTGGCTATGCTGGCAACACCACCACGGGTGACACGATGAAAAACATGAACAAGATTGCATCATTGGCAGCCGTCGTGCTGCTGTCCGGCTGCGCCGCCATGCTGCGCCAGGCCCCGAATCCGGGCGACCCGGCCGAGGTAGTGCAGGCGAAAATGGGCACGCCGACCGGCACCTACCAGGACGGCGACCTGCGCGTGCTGGAATACGCGACCGGACCGATGGGCCAGTACACGTACATGGCGCGCCTGGGACCGGATGGCCGGCTGGCGTCTTACGAGCAGGTGCTCACCAGCGAGAAATTCGCCACCATCAAGATCGACCAGGCCACCCATGCCGACGTGCTGCGCACCGTCGGCCGCCCGGCCGAGCGCTCGCGGGTGGCAATGAACAACTACGAGGTCTGGTCCTACCGTTATAAAGAAGCCGGCGTGTGGAATTCGCTGATGCACGTGCACTTCGACGGGCAGGGCGTGGTGCGCCAGATGCTCAACGGGCCGGACCCGATGTACGAGCCGCGCGACCGCGGCCGCTGGTGACGCCCTGCCCGGCCGGCGCCAGGCGCATCGGCTCGCTTATTTGCCGGCGCCAGGGCGTGGCGCCGTGCGCCCGCCGTCGCTGCTGACGAACTCGGTCACTGCCTTCAGGCTCGGCGCCAGGCGGCGCAGCGTCGACGACAGGGTCGCCACCAGTGTGTTGTGGTTGACGCGGTCATAGTAGATCTCGCGCACCGGCACCTGGGCCGCGCGCAGGCGGTCGGCCAGCACGCCGGTATTGCGCTGCGGGTCGACCAGGTCGTCCTTGTTGGCGGCGATCAGCAGCGCCGGCAATGCGCCCTTGTGCACGTGCGCCAGCGGCTGCGAGTCAGGCGGCGTGTCGGGGTAATTGAATACCGGACGCGTGGTCGGGTTCTGCACCGGCAAGAAGTTATACGGCCCCGCCATCCCGATCCAGCCGCGCAACCGGGCCGGGTCGCCGCCCTGGCGGCGCAGCCAGCGCGGATCCAGCGCCAGCATCGCCGCGTTGTAGGCGCCGGCGCTGTGGCCCATCAGGTAGATGCGCTTCGGGTCGCCGCCATAGGCCGCGATCTTGCGCTCGGTCCAGGCCACCGCGCGCGCGCTGTCGTCCAGGAAGTCGGGATAGCGCACCTGCGGATACAGGCGGTAGTCGGGAATCACCACCACGAAACCGCGCGCGGCCAGGGCATGGCCGACGAAGGCGTAATCCTTGCGCTCGCCGCTGACCCAGTTGCCGCCGTAGAAGAACACGATCACCGGCGCCCGCTCGGCGCCGCTCTCGGGACGGTAGATGTCGAGCGTATAGCGCGGGTTGGCGCCATAGGCCGCGCTGGTGGTGGTGCGATCGGCGCCGCTTGGCGACACGACATTGACCAGCGCCAGCGGCGAGCAGCCGGTCAGGAAGCCGGCCAGCAAGCTGGTCAGAAGCAGGACGAATGCGGCACTGGCCGCGCGGTAGAACGTTCTCATCGGGTGCGATCGGAGCTGGTCACGACCCGAGTATATCGGGCCGGACCATCTCATAACACATTTGAACTGAAGAAATTATATGAAGACGGGCCAGGGCGACCCGCCAGTGCGCCGCGCGCACTTTATTATCCAGGGCAGCGCTCAGCGGCGTACGCCCTCTTCCTCATCCTTGTCGAGCGGGATGATGCTGACGCGCTTGCCCTTGGCTTTCTGCCACACGTACACGGCGTAGCCGGACAAGCCATAGATCACGAAGATCGGCCACAGCACCTTGGGCGGGTCGATCGCCAGCAGCGCCAGCACCAGCGCGATCAGGAACACGGCGATGAACGGCACCGACTTCTTGAAATTGACGTCCTTGAAGCTGTAGAACGGCACGTTCGAGACCATGGTCAGACCGGCGAACACGGCAATGCACCAGGACACCCAATCGACCTTGCGCGCGCTGACGCTGATGTCGGGGTCGGTCATCATCATGATGAAGCCGACCACCAGCGCCGCCGCGGCAGGGCTCGGCAAGCCCTGGAAGAAGCGCTTGTCGACCACCTCGATATTGGTGTTGAAGCGGGCCAGGCGCAGCGCGGCGCCGGCGCAGTAGATGAAGGCCGCGATCCAGCCCAGCTTGCCGAGGCCACGCAGCGACCATTCATAGATCACCAGCGCCGGCGCGGCGCCGAACGAGACCATGTCGGACAGGCTGTCGTACTGGGCGCCGAATTCGGACTGGGTGTTGGTCAGGCGCGCGATGCGTCCATCCAGGCCGTCGAGCACCATGGCGATGAACACGGCCCAGCAGGCGTGCTCGAAACGCTGGTTCATGGCCATGACGATGGCGTAAAAGCCGCAGAACAGCGCGCCGGTAGTAAACGCGTTCGGCAGCAGGTAGATGCCGCGTCCGCGCTGGCGGTCTTCGGCGCGGCGGCCGAAGCGTTTCAGGCGGGCGAATCGTGGCGTCTTTGGTGCCCCTGGTGTTCTTCTTCGTGGAAAGGTTGGCATAAGCAGTCACATTCAAGTAAAGCGCCCTGGGGACATTCCCCCGCCGGGCATTTCCCCCATTATAGAGGCGAGGGCAATTGTTAGCTAACCAATACCCTAGCGCGACTGGCAAAGCGGTGGCGCTTACTTGAACTGAGCAGCAACCGGTGTCGGCCGTTACTTGAACTTGACCTTGCCCACCAGGCGCATCTGCAGCGTGGTTTCGCCAGGCTCGAAGCTTGGCTCGCTCATCGCGTCGCCGCTCTCGCGCTTGGCGCTCATGCGCATCATGGCCGGGGCGGCCTGGTTGTCGCCTGCGTAATTGCCCGAGCCCTCGAAGTCGACCGTGTCGAGCACGGCGTCGCCCGGCTGGCGGCCCATGGCGCGCGCGATCGAGACGATGCGCTCGTTCAGGTTTTTATACGTTGCGGCGATGCGCTGGTCGTCCAGGCGTTTTTCGGTTTCCGGGGTCAGGCCGAAATCGATGTTATTGATCTGCAGAACCTTCTGGGCGGCGGCGGCGGTCTTCGGCAGCGCGGCCAGGTTGGTGGTCTTGACTTCCAGGTACTGGCCGACGCGCCAGGCGATCGGCACCGGCTTCACCGGCGCGCGCGTGGTCGGCTGCGGCATCGGCGGCACTTCCGGGTAGACCGGGTAGGTGTAATAACCCTGGGTTTTCAGCTGGGCGTTGGGGTCAAGGCGGCGCACGATCTCGGTGCCTTCCTTCATCTTGCGGTTGACGCGGTCGGCGGCGGTATTCTTGTCCTTGTCGTGCTCTTCGACGGCGAAGATCACGGTGGCCTGGTCGTTGGCGTGTTTCACTTCGCCAAAGGCCGGGACCACGACCATGGTGCCGGCGGTGGATGGCGCCGGGGCGGTTTGCGCGTGGGCGGCACTGAAGGCCAGGACCAGGGCGGCGGCGACGATGGATTTTGCGAAGGCCATTTATTATTCTCCAAGTAAGTTGCGACGAATGTCTGACTTGGTTTATACGATAGCGCCCTCGGGGCTTCTATCGGGAATTTGTAATGGACAGTTGCAAATGAGTAGCTTTTGAAATGGGTGTCTCCAATTGTCGCCAGCCCTTCGGGAGATATACCAGCTACGCATCCGTTGGCCACTATCCCAAAAACCGTCATCCCCGCGCAGGCGGGGACCCAAGTTTACTTTGCATGCCACTTACGTTGAACGAAGTGGCGGCGCAACGGACTTGGATCCCCGCCTGCGCGGGGATGACGGTCTCAAAGATAACTAAATATCTCAGTTCTTCGACTGATCCACCAGCTTGTTCTTTGCAATCCACGGCATCATGCCGCGCAGCTTGGCGCCGACTTCTTCGATCGGGTGCTCGGCGGTCAGGCGGCGGCGCGAGATCAGGGTCGGGGCGCCGGCCTTGTTTTCCAGGATGAAGCTCTTGGCGTATGCGCCGGTCTGGATGTCCTTCAGGCACTGGCGCATCGCTTCCTTGGTCTGCGCGGTCACCACGCGTGGGCCGGTCACGTACTCGCCGTACTCGGCATTGTTCGAGATCGAGTAGTTCATGTTGGCGATGCCGCCTTCGTAGATCAGGTCGACGATCAATTTGAGCTCGTGCAGGCATTCGAAGTAGGCCATCTCGGGTGCGTAGCCGGCTTCGGTCAGGGTCTCGAAGCCCGCCTTGATCAGCTCGACCGCGCCGCCGCACAGCACGGCCTGCTCGCCGAACAGGTCGGTCTCGGTCTCTTCGCGGAAGTTGGTCTCGATGATGCCGGCACGGCCGCCGCCGTTGGCCATGGCGTACGACAGCGCGATGTCGCGCGCCGCGCCCGACTTGTCCTGGTAGACGGCGACCAGGTGCGGCACGCCGCCGCCCTGGGTGTAGGTGCCGCGCACGGTGTGGCCCGGCGCTTTCGGCGCGACCATGATCACATCGAGGTCGGCGCGCGGCACCACCTGTCCATAATGCACGTTGAAGCCGTGGGCGAAGGCCAGCACCGCGCCCTGCTTGGCGTTCGGCTCGACGTTCTGCTTGTAGACGTCGGCGATGTTTTCGTCCGGCAGCAGGATCATGATGACGTCGGCGGCTTTCACCGCCTCGTCGACCTCGGCCACCTTCAGGCCGGCCTGCTCGACCTTGCCCCACGAGGCGCCGCCGCGGCGCAGGCCGACGGTGACGTTGACGCCCGATTCGCTCAGGTTCTGGGCGTGCGCGTGGCCTTGCGAGCCGTAGCCGATGATGGCGACGTTCTTGCCTTTGATGAGGGAGAGGTCGCAGTCTTTGTCGTAGAAAACTTTCATTTGGGTGTCCTGTATCTGAATATCGTTATTGGTGTGCGGGCGTAACGCGTCGGCGGCACAGCCGCCAACCCTACGTCCATCAATTTTTTTTGGTGCCGGTCAGACTTTTAGAATGCGTTCGCCGCGGCCGATGCCGGAGCCGCCGGTGCGCACGGTCTCGAGGATCGAGGCGCGGTCGATGGCGTCGATGAAGGCGTCCAGCTTGCTCTTGGCGCCGGTCAGCTCGATCGTGTAGGTCTTTTCGGTGACGTCGATGATGCGGCCGCGGAAGATGTCGGCGGTGCGCTTCATTTCTTCACGTTCCTTGCCCACGGCGCGGACCTTGATCAGCATGAGCTCGCGCTCGATGTGCTGGCCCTCGGTCAGGTCGACCACCTTGACCACCTCGATCAGGCGGTTCAGGTGCTTGGTGATCTGCTCGATGATGTCGTCCGAGCCGGAGGTGACGATCGTCATGCGCGACAGGGTCGCGTCTTCGGTCGGCGCGACCGTCAACGTTTCGATGTTGTAGCCGCGCGCCGAGAACAGGCCGACCACGCGCGACAGCGCGCCGGCTTCGTTTTCAAGAAGGACAGAGATGATATGGCGCATCACAGATCCTCCGAACCGAGCAGCATTTCATTCAAACCACGGCCGGCCTTGACCATCGGCCACACGTTCTCGCTCTGGTCGGTGATGAAGTTCATGAACACCAGCCGGTCCTTCATGGCAAAGGCTTCGCGCAGCGAGCCTTCGACGTCGGATGGCTTTTCGATGCGCATGCCGACGTGGCCATAGGCCTCGGCCAGCTTTTCGAAGTCCGGCAGCGAATCCATGTACGACTCGGAATAGCGCGAGCCGTAGTCGATCTGCTGCCACTGGCGCACCATGCCCAGGAAGCGGTTGTTCAGGAGGATGATCTTCGGCGTCAGGTGGTACTGCTTGCAGGTAGCCAGTTCCTGGATGCACATCTGGATCGAGCCTTCGCCGGTGACGCAGGCCACGGTCGCATCCGGATTGGCCATCTGCACGCCCATCGCGAACGGCAGGCCGACGCCCATCGTGCCCAGGCCGCCGGAATTGATCCAGCGCCGTGGCTTGTCGAACGGGTAGTACTGGGCCGCCCACATCTGGTGCTGGCCGACGTCCGAGGTGATGAAGGCGTCGCCATCAGTCACCTTGTGCAATTGCTCGATCACCGATTGCGGCTTGATCAGGGTGTCGGAACCGGCGTACTTGAGGCAGTCGCGGCCGCGCCATTCGTCGATCTGCTTCCACCAGCCCTGCAGCGCAGTCGTGTTCGGCTGCACGTTGCCGGCTTCCAGCTGCGACAGCAGTTCGACCAGCACGTCCTTGACGTTGCCGACGATCGGGATGTCGACCTTCACCCGTTTCGAGATCGATGACGGGTCGATGTCGATATGGATGATCTTGCGCGGGTGCGAGGCGAAGTGCTTGGGGTTGCCGATCACGCGGTCGTCGAAGCGGGCGCCGATGGCGATCAATACATCGCAGTGCTGCATCGCCATGTTCGCTTCATACGTGCCGTGCATGCCGGGCATGCCGACGAAGTGCGGGCTGGACGAACGCGAGGCGCCCAGGCCCATCAGCGTGTTGGTGATCGGGAAGCCGAGCTTGTCGACCATGCGGTTGAGCTCGTTCGAGGCATTGGCCAGGATCACGCCGCCGCCGGCATAGATCATCGGCCGCTCGGCGTTCTGCAGCAGCGCCACCGCCTTGCGGATCTGGCCGGCGTGGCCCTTGTCCACCGGGCGGTAGGAGCGCATCTCGATTTCGCGCGGATACTCGTACAGGCACTTGTTGACCGTGATGTCCTTCGGGATGTCGACCAGCACGGGACCGGGACGGCCGGTGCGGGCGATGAAGAAGGCCTTCTTGATGGTCGATGCCAGCTCGCGCACGTCCTTGACCAGGAAGTTGTGCTTGACCACGGGGCGGGTGATGCCGACGGTGTCGCATTCCTGGAACGCATCCTGGCCGATCGCGTGGCTCGGCACCTGGCCCGAGATCACGACCATTGGCACCGAATCCATGTACGCGGTGGAGAGACCCGTGACGGCATTGGTGACGCCCGGACCGGACGTGACGATGGCGACGCCGACGGTTTGCGAGCTGCGCGAATAGGCGTCGGCGGCATGTACCGCGGCCTGTTCGTGGCGCACCAGCACGTGCTGGAATTTATCCTGCTGGAAAATAGCGTCGTAGATATAGAGGACCGCGCCGCCCGGGTAGCCGAAGACGTGCTTGACGCCCTCTTCCGCGAGACAACGCACCACTATCTCAGCGCCCGTGATGGGGACTGTTGCCCCGGGGACGGCTGAATCGTTACTCATGTTCATTCCTTTCAAGACCCAGAGGGAGATTGATCGGATGCCCGTTCCTAACGATATGCGTCGTGCACTACGACCCCTCAGGCTTCCCTTCTTTCTGCGTGCACGCCGATGTTTCAGGACGCCGTAGGGTCCTTACGCACTGGCGCTGGGCGCAACTCGTTCAGCGTGAGTGTTTGTAGTGGACGGTCGCATCTCTCGCGCTTGTGGCGCGGGTCGGAGCAAACTGCCTACAAATGAAAGCGTGTCACAACCGGGCCTGGCCTTGTGTGCCGGGTCCGGATGACGTGGTTGCCTTGGGGGTGCAAAGCGTGGGGAACACCATACCGCGCCGCACCATTTTGGTCAAGAAGGAAAGATATAAATCGCCGCAAGCCCGAAAATGGTGCAACAAATTTGGCTGGATGTCGGCAATCTGCGTGTTTTTTGCTTTCGCCGGCTATCAACGCTGCATGCCCCAGCGCCGCACGGTGACCCGTTCCAGCGTCTGGAACACGAAGTGCTCGATCGCCAGCCCGATCAGGATCACGGTCGCCAGCCCGGCGAACACCTTATCGGTGAACAGTTCGTTGCGGCTCTGGAAGATGTACCACCCGAGTCCGCCCTGCCCCGAGGTGCTGCCGAACACCAGCTCGGCCGCGATCAGGGTGCGCCAGGCGAACGCCCAGCCGATCTTCAGGCCCGACAGGATAGCCGGCAGCGCCGCCCGGATCAGGATCTGCAGCACCATGCGCAGACCGCCCAGACCGTAGTTGCGGCCGGCCATGCGCAGCGTCTCGGGCACGGCGCGAAAGCCCGCGCTGGCGTTGAGCGTCAGCGGCCACACCACCGAGTGCACCAGCACCATCAGCAAGCTGCCCTTGCCGAGCCCGAACCACAGCAGCGCCAGCGGCAGCAGCGCGATCGCCGGCAGCGGGTTGAACATCGAAGTCAGGGTGTCGATCAGCTCGCGCCCCAGGCGGCTCGACACCGCCAACCAGGTCAGCAGGAAGGATGCGCCCACACCCAGCACGAAGCCCTGGGTCAGCACCGCCAGCGACACCGACACGAACCCGATCAGTTCACCTGAGCGCAGGCCGTCGACAAAGGCGAGCGCGGTCTGCCAGGCGCCGGGCAGCAACAGGTCGTTGCCGAACCAGCGCGCCGCCGCTTCCCACAGCAGGGCGATGACGAGCAGGATCGCCGGTTTGCCGGCCCAGCCGAGGCTCGGGAGGGGAAACGGCGTGCGCCGTGAATCGATTGTCGCGACGGCAGGCGCGGCCGGGCGCGACGGCAACACGTATTCGGCCCGGATCGGCGGTTCGCGCAGCGCCGTCATGGATGCACCGCCACGGCTGGTTGCAGCGCCGGCTGCGTTTTTTCGACACCTTCTTCAACACCGAACAGCAGATCGTGGATGCGCTGGGTCGCGCCCTGGAACTCCTGGCTGCCGGCACTGTGCAAGCTGAACTGGTGGCTATTCAGCTCGGCCCGCACACGCCCCGGATGCGGCGACAGCAGCAGGATGCGGTTGCCCACCACCAGCGCTTCCTCGATCGAGTGCGTCACGAACAGCATCGTGAAGCCGATCTCGTCCCACAGCGACTGCAGCTCTTCCTGCATGCTGCGCCGGGTCAGCGCGTCGAGCGCGGCGAACGGCTCGTCCATCAGCAGCACTTCCGGCTGCATGGCCAGCGCGCGCGCGATCGCCACCCGCGCCTTCATGCCGCCCGACAGCGTGTGCGGATAGGCGTCGGCAAAGCGCGCCAGCCCGACCTTGCCCAGCCAGTGGCGCGCGCGTTGATCCGCCTCGGCGCGCTTGACCCCACCGGCCAGCATCGGAAACATCACGTTCTGCCTGACCGTCTTCCACGGCGGCAGCTGGTCGAATTCCTGGAACACGACGATGCGGTCCGGCCCCGGTCCGGTGATCGGCTTGCCGGCCAGACTGAGGCTGCCGGCGCGCGGCTGGATGAAGCCGCCGACCGCTTTCAACAACGTCGACTTGCCGCAGCCCGATGGCCCCAGCAGCACGAAGCGGTCGCCGCGCCATACCTCGAAGCTGGCATCGTCCAGCGCGCGCACGACGCCGCGCTCGCCCGCATATTCCAGGGTCACGTGCTCGGCGCGCAGCAAGGGTTCGGGCCGGTTTTGCACCAGGTTCAATGGACTCATGATCAGCTCCCCGAAGCGATGGCGGGATGGACAAAGAAATAGTCTTTCCAGCTGGCCGGCTTGTTGCGGATCGCGCCGACCTGGTGCAGGAATTGCGCCAGGCCCAGCGTGTTCTGTGGCGCGACCCGGAACTGCACCTTCGGGTCCTTGATAATTTTGAGCACCAGTGCGCGGTCGGTGTTGGCCTTGTTGACGCGCAGGTAGCTGTCGGTGGCGGCTTCCGGATTGGTGGCGATGATCTGCGCCGCCTCCGTCAGCGCGTCGAGGAAGGCGCGGTAGGTCTTGGGGTTTTCCTTCACGTACTTCTCGGTGGCATACAGCACCGTCGCCGAGGCCGGCCCGCCCAGCACCTGGTACGAGTCGAGCACGACGTGCGCGTTCGGGTTGCCGCCCAGCTCCTGTTCCTGGAACGGTGGCCCGCCGAAGTGGGCATTCAGCTCGGTCTTGCCGGCAATCAGCGCCGCGGCAGCGTCCGGATGCGGCACGGCCTGGGTGATCGGATCGAGCTTCTTGAACTGCGCCACGCCCCACTGTTTTGCGGCCGCCATCTGCAGGATACGCGCCTGCACCGACACCGTCACCGCCGGCAGCGCGATGCGATCCTTCGGACCGAAGTCGGCGATGGTCTTGACCGCCGGGTTGGTGCTGACCAGGTAGTAGGGGAAGCTGCCGAGCGAGGCCACGCCGCGCACGTTCTGGCGTCCCCTGGTGCGGTCCCAGATCGTCATCAGGGGACCGACGCCGGCGCCGGCGATGTCGATCGAGCCCGACAGCAGCGCATCGTTGATCACGGCGCCGCCGGACAATTTGACCCAGTCGACATCGATATCGACGCCCTGCTGCTTGCCGTGCTTTTCGATCAGCTTCTGGTCCTGCGCCACGTTCAGCAGCAGGTAGACGATGCCGAACTGCTCGGCGATGCGGATCTTGCCTTCGGCCTGGGCTGACGACGAAAACGCCAGCGCCAGCGCTGCACTGGTAGCAGCGATGGCGGCGAACTTTTGAATGGTGGTCATGGAATCCCTCGGTCAGAACGGAACGTCGCCCGCGATTGTGGTGCGGTACAGCTTGCGGCGCAGGTGGTCCGGGCAGCCGGCCGCCAGGTGCATCAGCGAGCGGTTGTCCCAGAACACCATGTCGTGCGGCTGCCATTGGTGCCGATAGACCAGCTCGGCGCGGGTGCTGTGCTGGAACAGCGCGTCGAGCAGCTCGCGGCTGCGTTGTTCGGACACGCCGAGGATCCGGGTCGTGAAATGCTCGCTGACGAACAGCGCGCGGCGGCCGGTCTCGGGATGGGTGCGCACCACCGGGTGGCGCACCGGCTTGACTTCGTCGATCTGGGCTTGTGTCAGCCTGGGCCGCCAGGGATTACGCCGGCGCAGGTCTTCGTAGCGCGCCAAATACCAGTGTTCGGCCTGCAAGCCTTCGATCTCGCGTTTCAGGTCGTCGGGCAGCGTGTCCCAGGCCGTGTGCTGGTTGGCGAACAGCGTGTCGCCGCCCTCTTCCGGCAACTCCTGGGCGTGCAGCATCGAGCCCAGGCTCGGCGTCTCCTTGTACGACAGGTCGGAATGCCACAGGTGGCCGGCGTCGCCCAGGCCGATCGGCGCGCCGTTTTCGCGGATGTTGGAGATGATCAGCACCTCGGGCTGCTCGGGCAGCTGGAACTGGCGCAGCACGTGGATCTGCAGTTCGCCGAAGCGGCGCGAGAACGCCACCTGTTGCGCCGGCGTGATGTGCTGGTCGCGGAACACCAGCACGTGGTGGCTCAGGTGGGCGCGGTGCAGGCGTGTGAAATCGCCGGCGCCGAGCGGGTGCGACAGGTCGAGGCCGATGACTTCGGCGCCGAGCGCGGCGCCGGGGAAAGGATGGATGGCGAAATCCTGGCGAATGGTGTCGAGAGGCATGTTCGAAATGGCGTGGCGTATGGTCGTGTTGGCAGAATATCCACGCACTCGGAGCCTGGAAACGAATGAATTCGCCTATCGACATGCGTTTTTCGCGCCGCACTCCGCCAGGGCGCCGCAAGTGTCGTCTGAGCGATTCCGGTGCAACCGATGGCGTTTTTTGCTAGGATTCGTAAGTTTTCCTTAAAGCACGAGACGCGCGCTTCCCTGAACCCGCATGGCCACAGACAAAGAACTTAACGACTTCCTCGAGAATGTCGAACGGCGCGCGTTCAAGCAGGCGGTGTATGCGGTGCGCAAGGACGAGTCGGCACTGGACATCGTGCAGGACGCCATGATCAAGCTGGCCGAGAAATACGGCGACAAGCCCGCCGCCGAATTGCCGATGCTGTTCCAGCGCATCCTGCAGACCACCATCCTCGACTACTTCCGCCGCGAAAAGGTGCGCAACACCTGGGTCAGCCTGTTCTCGGGCTTCGGCCGCGGTGGCGGCGAGGACGATGATGACTTTGATATACTTGCCTCATACGAAGCCGAGGAAGGCTCGGCTGCCGCAGAATCGACTGCCGATCAGCTTGAGCGGGCACAAACCTTGCGCGTGATCGACGAAGAAGTACAAAAGCTCCCCGCGCGTCAACGGGAAGCCTTCCTCATGCGTTACTGGCAGGATATGGACGTGGCCGAGACGGCTGAAGCGATGGGATGCTCTGAAGGCAGCGTCAAAACCCATTGCTCGCGAGCCACCCACGCCCTCGCCGAAGCGCTCAAGGCCAAGGGAATCACATTATGAACACCGACGACATCAATCTGGCGTACAAGATCCGCCACGCGCTGGACCAACAGCTCGACACCCTGCCAGCCTCGACCACCGACCGGCTGGCCGCCGCACGCGCGGCCGCGCTCGCGCGCAAGAAGCCGGAACCGGTCAAGGTCCAGGGCTGGCGCGCCGCCGGCGCACGCCTGAGCGCGCTGTTCGGCACGCCGGCGATGTCGCGCCTGGCGATCGCCGTGCCGCTGCTGGCGCTGGTGATCGGCTTCGGCGGCGTGTACCAGCACGAGCAGCAGCAACAGATCGCCGAACTGGCCGAACTCGACGCCGCCGTGCTGGCCGACGAGCTGCCGCTGACCGCCTACCTCGATCCCGGCTTCAGCGCCTACCTGGAGTCGCAGCAGCGCCGGCAATGACCAAGAAGACCGTTTCGAAGTCCCGCTTTCCCGTGTTGCGGACGGTGGCCGGCGTGCTGGCCGCCGGCGCCATCGCCTGGGTGATCGTCGACCGCTTCGAAACCCCGGCCGTGATCCCTACCGTGGCCGACGCCGTCAGCGGCGCGCGCCCGCTGCCGAAGACCCTGGACAAGCCGCTGTGGCGCGACCTGAGCAGCAGCCAGCAAGTGGCGCTCGCCCCGCTCGAGCCCGAATGGGACCGGATGGAAGGCCTGCGCAAGCGCAAGTGGATCGAGATGTCGTCCAGATTCGCCTCGCTGCCCTCGCTTGAGCAGCAGCGCGTGCACGAACGCATGCGCCAATGGATGCGCCTGACGCCCGAGCAGCGCGAACGCGCGCGCGAAAACTACAGCAAGACCAGTCGCCTGGCCCAGGGCGACAAGGCCGCCGATTGGGAAAACTACAAGCAATTGTCGGCTGACGAGAAACGCAACCTGGCGCGCAGCGCCGGCGCGCGCAAGCCGGCCCCGGCCGCCGCGCCGGAAGCGCCGGCGCTGGTCGTGCCGATGCCGTGTCCGCCGAACACCACCCGCCGCGGCGCCGAATGCATCGTGATCGGCGCGCCCGAGGCCGCTGCGCCGGCCGCGACCGCGTCGACGCCTCCGGTCCCCAGCCCGGCTCCGGCTGCGCCCCCCGCACCTGCCGCACCGACACCGGCGGCGCCCGCTGCCGCCCCCTCTTCCTCCGCAGCCCAGGCCGCGAATGCGAGCAACTGAGCCGGCCACCGCCGGCGTGCCGGCACTCCATACGCCAACGCTCAAACGCCGCCTGACGGCGATGGTCTACGAATTCTTCCTGCTGTTCGCCGTCGAGATGCTGGCGGTGCTGATCTATATCCTGGCCACCGGCAACCGCCAGGAACCGCTGTTCCAGCACGGCCTGAAACTGTTCCTGTTCCTGGTCACCGGCGCCTACTTCACCTGGAGCTGGACCAATACCGGCCACACGCTGGCGATGAAGACCTGGCGCATCCGGGTCGTGAAGCCCGGCCACGCGCGCCTGCCGTGGCGCGCGGCCATCCTGCGCTACCTGCTGGCCTGGGCCTGGTTCGCACCGGCGCTGCTGGTGTGCGCCGTGTTCGGGCTGCATGCGCGCGGCGAAATCGCGCTCGCGCTGCTGGTCGGGGTGCTGGCCTGGGCCATGACCGCCCTGTTCGACCGCGATCGCCAGTTCCTGCACGACCGCCTGGCCGGCACGCGGCTGGTCGCGATTCCCAGGTAAGCCCGGCATCACCGTAAATTTCCGCTAGGCACGCGCGTGCGGCGTTCGTTCAAATACTGAAATAATCGCTGGGAAGGAAACACATTCCCACCATTTCAGAAAGGATGAATATGACCTATTCGACACGTCGCGTCGTCATCATGGGCGCCTCGAGCGGCATCGGCGCCGCTACCGCCATCGCCTTCGCCCGCCAGGGTGCGCAGCTGGTGCTGGGCGCACGCGGCAGGGAAGGACTGGAAGACGTGGCCTGGCGCTGCCGCCAGGCCGGCGGCACGGCCGAGATCAAGACGGTCGACGCCACCGACGCCGACGCAGTCGCCGCGTTCGCCCGCTTCGCGCGCCGCACGCTGGGCGAGATCGACCTGTGGTTCAGCAACGTCGGCGCGGGCGTGGTCGGCAAGTACGCCGACGTGCCGCTGGCCGACCACCACCGCGTGATCGAGACCAACCTGATCACCCACATGAACGACGCCCACGCGGTGCTGCCGATCTTCCTGGAGCAGGACCACGGCATCTGGGTCAACATGATTTCGGCCGGCGGCTTCGTCGCTTCGCCCTATGCCGCAGCCTATTCGGCCAGCAAGTTCGGCCTGCGCGGCTTCAGCGAAGCGCTGCGCGCCGAAGTCGGCGACAGGCGCCATATCCACGTGTGCGACGTCTATCCCCTGTTCGTCGACACGCCCGGCTTCAAGCACGCCGCCAACTACACCGGCGCGCGCATGAAATTCCCGCCGGGCGTGCTGGCGCCGGAAACGGTGGCCGACGCCGTCGTCGAGCTGGGACGCCGTCCGCGCGCCACCACCGCGGTGGGCGCGCCGGCGAGCGCGCTCAAGCTGAGCGAGTTCGCGACCCCGCACCTGGCCGCGGCCGGGATGCACCGCTTCCTGAGCGCGTGGTCGAAAAAGGCCAAGCGCACGCCGGTGACCGAGGGCGCGCTGTACGCACCGACCGCGCGCGCCGACGGCTTGTACAGCGGCCAGCGCGGCCGCCATGACAGGTCGGGCGGCCGCAACAAGGGCTTGGTGATCGGCGCCGCCGTGGTCGCGGCGGCGCTCGGCGCGCAGCTGCTGCGCAAGCGCGGCTGAAGCGCCCGGCCTGCGCTTACTCGAAGCGCAGGTTGATCTGCATGACCGCCGTCGTGCCGCTGACTTCATTCCCCACGATCAGCAGCGGTTTGCCGTTGGGCGACTTGTCGGCTGGGATCAGGGTCAGGCCTTCCGGTCCCAGGTCGCCCTTGTCGCCGTCGCGTGTGTTCAGGTAAGTCACGAACGACGCCGCCGACGGCTTGCTGACGTCGTACACCATCACCCCACCCACGCGCTCCAGGCCGATGAAGGCATAGGTCTTGGCGCCGAACTTACCCACCACTACGCCTTCCGGCTCCGGCCCCTTCGAGGCGCTGCGGCCGTCCAGTTCATTGTTGTCGTTGCTGGCGTTGAACTTCACGTTCGGCAGCGCCTTGGTGCGCTGTTCGAACTCGTCGCCCGAATCGTAGACGCGGGTGATGTCGGTGTTCCAGATCGAGAACGAGCGCGCGCCGAAGGCGTACAGCTCGGTGCACTGGCCCGCTGCGTTCTTGCCCGTGCTGCCGCCGTTCGGCGTGGTCGTGATGCGCAGGCGGCCCAGGTTCGAATCGAGGATCAGATTGGCGGCGTCCGGGAACACGGCCGGATCCAGGCCGGCGGTGCAATGGGCGCGCACGCGCGTCTCTTCGTTGAAGCCCGGCCAGTCGGCGCGCGCGTCGCCCTCGTTGGCGGTGATCAGGTAGCGCACGCCGTCCACGCTGTAGCTGGCGATGGCGTCCGGCAGGTACATGCCCTTCACCGGCTGCGGCGCGATCTTCACGCTTGGCGAACCGCTGTTGGTATTGGCGCCGCCGTCTTCGTCCGACGCGTCCAGCCCCATGCCGGCGACGTTATGGTTCTTGAAGCCGAGCGGCTTGACTGAGGTGATGCGGGCAGCCGCCACGTCGATGGTGGCGATCGCATTGTTCTCCTGCAGCGTGGCCCAGGCGGTGCGGCCGTCGTCGCTGACCGTAATGTATTCCGGCTCGAAGTCCTGGGCCGCGCTGGCGCCCGGACCGAAGATGCGGATGCCCTGCGCGCGCAGCGCCGCTTCCTGGCCGTTGAAGCTCTTGAAGTCGGCGCTGGCGACCGATGGCGCGCCGCCGCGATTGACGGTGATGATGCTGATCGAGCCTTCGGGATCGACCGCGCGCTCCACGCCATAGCCGCTTGGCTCGCCTTCATTGGCGACCAGCACCTTGCTGCCGTCCGGCGTGAACACCAGCATGTCGGGCAGTGCGCCGACTTTCACGCTGTTGACCAGCTTCAGGTCGGCCGCGTTGTAGAACGCCACCGTGCCCGGGCTGGTCTTGGGCGCGGCTTCGATCGCCAGCGCCACCAGGCCGTCGTGCACCGCAACGCTGTTCACGGCGGCGCCCATGCTGCCCACGCTGATGGTGCCGACGCGCTTGGGCGAGCCTGGCGCGGACAGGTCGAGCACGTCGACCGTGCCGTTGGCGCCGTTGACCACGAACAGGCGCTTGCTGGCCGCGTCATAGGCGGTGATCTCGGCTGCGCCGACCGCGCCGCCATCGAAGCTGCCGATCTTCTCCATCGCCAGCGTGGTCGGCGTCGGATCGTCGTCGTCGCCGCCGCAGGCAACCAGGGTGCAGGCCAGCGCGATGGCGCTCAGCATGGGAAGGAACTTCGAAGGGGTGACGAGGCGATGCGGCATGGTTGTCGATTTCTCAAGGATGAAAAACCGACAGCATAAGGATCGATCATGACAGCGATATGACGCATCTTGTCGCTGTCATGATCGACGCGTTCAGGCCTTGCCGGGCATGGCCGGAAAACTAGAAACGCTCGACGTCGCGCAAGAAACGCCAGCCGCCGCTAGGGACGCCGCCCATCGAGATGCGGCCGATGCGCAGGCGCCGCATCGAGACCACGGACAGGCCGACGTCGCCCAGCAAGCGCGCGATCTGGCCGCGCTGGATGTTCTTGCCGGCGATGCGCAGGCGCGTCTCGTTCTGCCAGCTGGCCTTGAACATGCGATTGAGCTTGTCCAGGCCACCGTCGGCCAGTTGGCCATCGACTTCGACCACGTATTCATACTCGTTGCGCGGCGCGTCTTCGACCAGTTTGCGCATCACGCGCCAGTCCTGGCTGAACACCACCAGGCCGGACGCGATGTCTTCCAGCGGCGTGGCCGACTGCAGCTTGAACAGATGGCGGCGCAGGAACGGCTTGCCGCGCCCGTTCTCCAGCACCTGCGTCTCGGCGTTCAGGCCCGCCAGCGCATCGTCCATGCTGACCCCGGCCGCCTTGTGCAGCAGGATCGTCACCGGCTCCGGTTCCACCGGCGTGGCGCCCGGCAGCAGCACGACTTCCTGCGCCGGCGTGACGCGGCTGGCCGGATCTTCGGCCAGCACGCCATCGACGCTGACCCAGCCGCCGGCGATATAACGCTCGGCGTCCGCGCGCGAGCACGCCGCAATGTCGGCGACGCGCTTGGCCAGGCGGATGCCGTCATCAGGTTTGATCGCGTCGGTCATGCGCGCCAGTCCGAAAAGAACGTGCTGAACACGTCGACCGTGTGCGCCACGTCGGCGGCCGAGATGTCCAGGTGGGTCACCAGCCGCATTTTCGGGCCGACGGTGGCGCGGATGCCGGCGCGCTCGAGCGCCTGGCGCAGCGGCGCGCAGGCGGCGGCCGGCACGTCCATCCAGAAGATGTTGGTCTGCGGCGTCGTGACCTTCAGCTGTTCGATCCTGGCCAGGCCGCGCGCCAGTTCGGCCGCGTTGTCGTGGTCCTGCGCCAGCAGCGCCACGTTGTGCTCGAGCGCGTAATGCGCGGCGGCGGCAATCACGCCGGCCTGGCGCATGCCGCCACCCAGCATCTTGCGCCAGCGCTTGCCCTGCTCGATGAAGCTTTTAGGCCCCAGCAGCACCGAGCCGACCGGCGCGCCCAGGCCCTTGGACAGGCACACCGAGACGGTGTCGAAGCCTTTGACGGCATCGCGCAGGCTGATGCCCTGCTTGACCGCGGCGTTGCAGATGCGGGCGCCGTCCAGGTGCGTGGCCAGGCCCTTGCTGTGCGCCAGCGCGGTCGCAGCAGCAACGTACTCTTGCGACAGCACACGGCCGCCGACGGTGTTTTCCAGCGCCAGCAAGCGAGTGCGCGCGAAGTGCATGTCGTCGGGCTTGATGTAAGCCTCGATGTCGCTCAGAGCGATCGAGCCGTCCGGCTGGTTGGCGATCGGCTGCGGCTGGATGCTGCCCAGCACCGCGGCGCCGCCGCCTTCGTACTTGTAGGTGTGCGCTTCCTGGCCGACCAGGTACTCGTCGCCACGACCGCAATGCGTCATCAGCGCGATCAGGTTGGTCTGGGTGCCGCTCGGCGCGAACATGCCGGCTTCGAAACCGAACAGGTCGGCCGCGTAGTCCTGCAGGCGGTTGACGGTCGGGTCGTCGCCGTACACGTCGTCGCCGACGTCGGCTGCCACCATGGTGGCGCGCATCGCGGCGCCCGGCTGGGTGACGGTGTCGCTGCGCAGGTCGATCCAGCGTTGCTTGTTCTCGTTCATCTCGGCGTTACTCCGTGGTCTCGGCTTGCGGGGTATAGAAGCGGTGCCGCATCTCGGTCAGTCCGACTTCGGCCAGCACTTCGTGCAGGCGTTCGGCCGGACGGCGGCGCGGCAGGTTTTTATAGGTGGCGACGATCAGCTCGTTCTTCATCGAGTGTTCCCAGCCCACCAGTTCGGTGACCGTGACCTGGTAGCCGTGCGCTTCCAGCTGCAGGCAGCGCAGCACGTTGGTGATCTGGCTGCCGAACTCGCGGGTGTGGATCGGGTGGCGCCAGATCTCGGTCAGCGCGCTGCGCCCCAGGTCCTTGCCCTTGTTCTTGCGCAGCACGCTGGCCACTTCGGCCTGGCAGCACGGCACCAGCACCATGTGCCTGGCCTTCTTCTTGAGGGCGAAGTCGATGGCGTCGTCGGTGGCGGTGTTACAGGCGTGCAGCGCGGTGACGATGTCGATCTCTTGCGGCAGCTGGCTCGAGGTGGTCGATTCGGCCACCGACAGCGGCAGGAACGACATGCCTGAGAAGCCCAGGCGCGCGGCCAGCTCGGTGGATTTGCTGACCAGTTCTTCGCGCGTCTCGATGCCGTAGATATGGGAACCTTCGCCGTGCTGCTTGACGAACAGGTCGTACAGGATGAAGCCGAGATAGGACTTGCCGGCGCCGTGGTCGACCAGCGACACGCTGCCCTTGGCTTCCTGCACGTCGCGCAGCAGCGGCTCGATGAAGTTGTACAGGTGGTAGACCTGCTTCAGCTTGCGGCGGCTGTCCTGATTGAGCTTGCCGTCGCGCGTGAGGATGTGCAGCTCCTTGAGCAGCTCGATCGACTGGCCGGGACGCACTTCCGGGGGCAGCTCGGTGGCGGCAGGCGCCTTCTTGGCGACGGGTTCGCGCTTCATGGACAAATCAGTGGTTCTTTTCGGCGGCGTGGTTGATCGTGTATTTCGGGATTTCGACGACCAGGTCTTCTTCCGCGATGATCGCCTGGCACGACAGGCGCGAGTTCGGCTCCAGGCCCCAGGCCTTGTCGAGCATGTCTTCTTCTTTTTCTTCCTGCTCGTTCAGCGAGTCGAAGCCTTCGCGCACGATCACGTGGCAGGTGGTGCAGGCGCAGACGCGGTCGCAGGCGTGTTCGATCTCGATGTCGTTGTCCAGCAGGACGTCGCAGACCGACTTGCCGGCCGGGGCTTCGAGCACGGCGCCGTCAGGGCAGAAGACCGGGTGCGGGAGGATGACGATTTGTGGCACTTGGGTTACCTCGTTAATTTGTTTTATGTGTAGCGCAGCTCAGGACGTAGGGTGGACGGCTATGCCGTCCACAAGTTCGACCACCTCAGACCTCGTCCAGCGACTTGCCCGCCAGCGCCTTGCGCACGCTCTTGTCCATGCGCCGGGCGGCGAATTCTTCGGTGCCGCGCGCAAGCGCCTGCACCGCATTGTGCAGCGCGTCCTGGCGCTGGCCGGCTTCCAAGGCGGCGTCCTGCGACGACGTGATCGCATCGACCACGCCCTGCTCCAGCGCGGCGACCGCGGCGCGTTCTTGAGGCGACAGCAGCTCGGCGTCGTCCGCCAGCGCCGAGGCGGTCGCCAGCAGGATGCGCTCAGCCTCGACCTGCTCTTCGCGCAGCGCGCGCATCTGCATGTCTTCGGAAGCCGACGAGTACGAATCCTGCAGCATGCGCGCCACCTCGTCGTCGCCCAGGCCGTACGACGGCTTGACCGTGATCGAGGCTTCCACGCCCGAGCGCATCTCGCGCGCCGCCACCGCCAGCAGGCCATCGGCGTCGACTTGATAGGTGACGCGGATGCGCGCCGCGCCGGCCGCCATCGGCGGGATGCCGCGCAGTTCGAAGCGCGCCAGCGAGCGGCAGTCGCTCACCAGTTCGCGCTCGCCCTGCACCACGTGCACCGCCAGCGCGGTCTGGCCGTCCTTGAAGGTAGTGAACTCCTGGGCGCGCGCCACCGGGATGGTCGAGTTGCGCGGGATGATCTTCTCCACCAGGCCGCCCATGGTCTCGATGCCGAGCGACAGCGGGGTCACGTCCAGCAGCAGCCAGTCGTCACCTTCGGCGCGGTTACCGGCCAGCAGGTTGGCCTGGATCGCGGCGCCCAGCGCCACCACGCGGTCCGGGTCGATGTTCGCGTGCGGGATGGTCTGGAAGAATTCCGACACGGCGCGGCGCACGTGCGGCATGCGCGTCGCGCCGCCCACCATCACCACGCCGTCGACGTCCTCGACCGCCACGTCGGCGTCGCGCATCGCCTTGCGGATCGCGTTCATGGTCTTGTTGACCAGGTTTTTCGTGATCTCGGCGAAGGTGTGCGCGGTGATCGTCAGCTGCACGATCTCGCCCGATTTCAGGATCGCTTCGATCGACGTCTCTTCATTGGTCGACAGCAGTTCCTTGGCCTGGCGCGCCTTGACCATCAGGGTCGCGGTGTCCTGGTCCGACAGCGGCGCCAGCTTGGCCTGCTCGACCATCCAGCAGAACAGGCGGTGGTCGAAGTCGTCGCCGCCCAGCGCCGAATCGCCGCCGGTGGACAGCACTTCGAACACGCCCTTGGAGAGCTTGAGGATCGAGATATCGAAGGTGCCGCCGCCCAGGTCATACACGGCATAGACGCCTTCCTTGCCATGGTCCAGGCCATAGGCGATGGCGGCGGCGGTCGGTTCGGACAGCAGGCGCAGCACGTTCAGGCCGGCCAGCTGGGCCGCGTCCTTGGTGGCCTGGCGCTGGGCGTCGTCGAAATAGGCCGGCACGGTGATCACGGCGCCGACCAGGTCGTCGCCCAGCGAATCCTCGGCGCGCTGGCGCAGCGTGGCCAGGATGTTGGCCGAGACTTCGACCGGGCTCTTCACGCCGGCCACGGTATTGAGCTGCACCATGCCTTCGCCGTCGACGAAATCGTAGGGCAGGTTTTCGGCGTGGGCGATGTCCTTCAAGCCGCGGCCCATGAAGCGCTTGACCGAGACGATGGTGTTCTTCGGATCCGTGGTCTGGTGCGCGCGCGCCTTGTGGCCGATATTGGCGTTGCCATCCGGGAGGAAGCGCACGATCGACGGCAGCAGCGAGCGGCCCTCCTCGTCGCTGAGCACTTCGGGACTGCCGCTGCGCACGGTGGCGACCAGCGAGTTGGTGGTGCCCAGGTCGATGCCCACGGCCAGGCGGTGCTGGTGCGGGGCGGTGGACATGCCGGGTTCGGCGATTTGGAGGAGTGCCATAGTCGTGTTACCAATATTGTTTTTGTGCGCCGGGGATGATACGCCGAATCGGGATCGCGCGCCGGGCGGCAGGCCGTATTCGCCACCGTACGGTGGCGCAACAGGTCAGGCTTCGATGGCTTCGAAGGCGTACTGCACTTCGTCGCCGAATTTGTCGAGGAACATCAGCGAGCGTACGCCTTGAGCAGCGGCCTTGTAGTCGCCCGCATCAAGCTGCTTTTCCACGCTGCCCAGCAGGTTCTTGCGCTCGCTGCGCAGCTGCGCTTCAAGACGGTCGAGCGCGATCGCATCCCTGGCTGCGCGCGCGTCTTCCAGCTCTTCGCGCCATTCCATCTGCTGCATCAAAAATGCCGGCGGCATGGCCGTGTTCGATTCGGTCTGCAGATCGACGCCATTGAGCTCGCACAGGTACTGCGCGCGCTTCTGCGGATGGCGCAGCGTCTGATACGCCTCGTTGGCGCGCGTCGCCCACTGCATCGCCACGCGCTTCTCGGCGTCGGTGGCGTTCACGAAACGGTCGGGATGGACGCGCCCCTGCACTTCGCGGTAGGCGGCGTCCAGGGCGTCCTGGTCGACCTCGAAGCGGGCCGGCAGCTGGAACAGGTCGAAGTGATTCTGCATAAGCCCTTAGATACGGAAGCTTTCGCCGCAGCCGCAGTTGTCCTTGACGTTCGGGTTGTTGAAGCGGAAGCCTTCGTTCAGGCCTTCGCGTGCGAAGTCGAGTTCGGTGCCGTCGATGTAGGCCAGGCTTTTCGGGTCGACGAAGACCTTCACGCCGTGCGACTCGAAGACGCTGTCTTCGGCCGCGCTTTCATCGACGTACTCCAGCTTGTAGGCCAGGCCGGAGCAGCCCGTGGTGCGCACCCCGAAACGCAAGCCGATGCCCTTGCCCCGGCGTTCGAGGTAGCGGTTGACGTGTTTCGCAGCTTTTTCGGTCAGGGTGATTGCCATGTGCTTCTCCAGCTTGTTTCTACAGTGACGACGGTGATTACGCTGCTGCCTTGTCGGCGTGCTTTGCCTTGTAGTCGGCAACGGCGGCCTTGATCGCGTCTTCGGCCAGGATCGAGCAGTGGATCTTGACCGGCGGCAGCGCCAGTTCTTCGGCAATCTGCGTGTTCTTGATCGCCAGCGCTTCGTCCAGGCTCTTGCCCTTGACCCACTCAGTGACCAGCGAGCTGGAGGCGATGGCCGAACCGCAGCCATAGGTCTTGAACTTCGCGTCTTCGATCAGGCCCTGGTCGTTGACCTTGATCTGCAGTTTCATGACGTCGCCGCAGGCCGGCGCGCCGACCATGCCGGTGCCGATCGCATCGTCGCCCTTGTCGAAGGCGCCGACGTTGCGCGGGTTTTCGTAGTGGTCCAGAACTTTGTCCGAATATGCCATGGTGATGCTCCTTGAATTCAGTAATTTAGTGGGCTGCCCATTGGATCGAGTTCAGGTCGATCCCTTCCTTGAACATGTCCCACAGCGGCGACAGTTCGCGCAGTTTGCCGACTTTGCTCTTCAGCAGTTCGACAGCAAAATCAATTTCTTCTTCGGTCGTGAAGCGGCCGATGGTAAAGCGGATCGAGCTGTGCGCCAGTTCGTCGCTGCGGCCCAGGGCGCGCAGCACGTACGACGGTTCCAGGCTGGCCGAGGTGCAGGCCGAACCGGACGAGACGGCGATGTCCTTGACCGCCATGATCAGCGACTCGCCCTCGACGTAGTTGAACGAGACGTTCAGGTTGTGCGGCACGCGGTGGTCCATGTCGCCGTTGACGTAGACCTCTTCGATCTCCATCAGGCCCTTGGCCAGGCGGTCGCGCAGCGCCTTCACGCGCACCAGTTCGGCGTCCATTTCTTCCTTGGCAATGCGGAAGGCTTCGCCCATGCCCACGATCTGGTGGGTCGGCAGCGTGCCCGAACGCAGGCCGCGCTCGTGGCCGCCGCCGTGCATCTGCGCTTCCAGGCGCACGCGCGGCTTGCGGCGCACGTACAGGGCGCCGATGCCCTTCGGACCGTACACCTTGTGCGCGGTGAAGGTCATCAGGTCGACCTTGCTGTTGGCCAGGTCGATGTGCACCTTGCCGACCGCTTGCGCGGCGTCGCAGTGGAAGATGATGTTCTTCGAGCGGCACAGGGTGGCCAGCTCTTCGATCGGCTGGATCACGCCGATCTCGTTATTCACCAGCATCACCGAGACCAGGATGGTGTCCGGACGGATCGCCGCCTGCAGCTGCTCGACGGTGATCAGGCCGTTATCCTGCGGCTCGAGGTAGGTCGCTTCGAAGCCGACGCGTTCCAGCTCGCGCACGGTGTCGAGCACGGCCTTGTGCTCGGTCTTCACGGTGATGATGTGCTTGCCGCGGGTTTTATAGAAATGCGCCGCGCCCTTGATCGCCAGGTTGTTGCTTTCGGTGGCGCCCGAGGTCCAGATGATTTCGCGCGGATCGGCGCCGACGATGGCGGCGACGTGGCCGCGCGCTTCTTCGACCGCCGCTTCGGCGGTCCAGCCGTAGGCGTGCGAACGCGAAGCCGGGTTGCCGAACTGCTCGCGCAGGAACGGAATCATCTTGTCCGCCACGCGCGGATCGATCGGCGTGGTGGCCGAGTAGTCCAGGTAGATCGGGAAATGGGGGGCAGTCGCGAAGCTCTGCTCGGTTTTCTTGTCCAAAGGCGCGTTCATCAATTCACTCCAGTAAGCTTCAACTTGCTATTAGTTTTGTCCGACGGCGGCGGGGGCGCCGCGGTGCACGTGCACCACATTCTGTTCGGCTTGCTCTTTCTGCCGCTGCTGGTCGACCAGGTCTTGCAGGGAAACCGAATCCAGGTAATCGACCATCTTTTCGTTCAGCGTGGTCCACAGTTCGTGGGTCATGCAGCGGGCGCCGTGGGCGGCCGTGCCGGCGCAGTTTTCCTTGCCGCCGCACTGCGTCGCGTCGATCGGTTCGTCGACGGCGATGATGATGTCGGCCACCGTCACCTTTTCGGCAGTGCGCGCCAGGCTGTAGCCGCCGCCCGGGCCGCGGATCGACTCGACGATCTCGTGGCGGCGCAGCTTGCCGAACAGCTGCTCCAGGTAGGACAGCGAAATGGCCTGGCGCTGGCTGATGCCCGACAGCGTGACCGGACCATTGCCTTGACGCATGGCTAGATCGATCATCGCGGTAACAGCGAAACGGCCTTTGGTAGTCAGACGCATGACAACCCCGGTTAATGTTAAAATATTCCTCTTGTTCAACACCCCGTCTTATGCAGTTTCTGCAGAGGGGCAGATGAATAACCTGATTAGTTGAACGATTTAGTCAAGTATAGCAAATCGCGGGGGACTTGTCTTGGAGGGCCCCAAAAACGGCCGGGGCGTTCCCACCCCACCTTTTCCCTGATCTTGATGGCAACGTAGGGTTGGCCTCGGCGGCCCCGCGCTATGCCGCCGACGCGGTGATTGTTGGCGGCTCCGCTGTCGTGCCGGATGATCTCGCTGCAAACGACCACCGCGTCGGCGGCGGAGCCGCCAACCCTACGGTTTCAGCAAATGCATCGGACCGAACAGGCGGTGCATGCCTTCATGCTCGATGAACGTCAGATTGTAGGGATGCTCGGCCACGGCCTGCGGGAAGGCCGCCGTCTCCGGCAGCTTCTTCAGCTGCTCGGCGATCTTGCCCCATAACACCAGGGTCGGCGGCCGGGACTGCCCGGCCAGCGCCGCCAGCACCGTCTGCAGGAACGGCAGCCAGGCGCGGGCGTCGATCGCCGGCGCCACGTGCTTGCGGAACACCAGCGCCGCATTCAGCAGCAGGAAGCCCTGGCCATGCAGCTTGTCCTGCAGCTGCGCCAGGGTCTGGATCGCCGCGCCGGCGCGCGCCGCCCGGGCCACGGACGCCAGCGCGTCGCCGCCGGTCGCGCCCGGCTGCAATTGACCGTCGGCCACCAGCAGCATCTTCATGAAGTTGCGCAGCGAGGTGGCGCGGTTGACCGGCTTCGACAGCCCGGTCGCGGACCACAATTCTCCCACTGCCCCGTCCATGAAGCAGACCCCGGTCGCACTTTCGGCGCGCGGGTACGGCCCCTCCCCCACCAGCACATAGCGGACCCGCTCGACAGGCTGGGCAAAAGCGGCGAACAGGCGGCCTTCGGTCGGCAGGTAATCGTCGGCCGCCAGCGCCGCCAGGTAGCCGGGGTTGGCGCGGGCGACGGCCGCCAGGCCGGCCTCGAGCGTCGGGCGCCAGGAAGCGTCGGCCAGGTCGAGGGCTTGCAGGATCGGTGCGGGGATGTCGATGTTGGACATGGTGGAATGGCAAGTCGGAAGAGGCGCGATTGTCGCACAGGGCGGTGCTGCGACGCGCGCAGCTTGCCACCGTTCAAGGTGGCGTCCGCCATGGGCGAAGCGGCGCATCATGGCCGCCTTTCCCCACGCGGGAACTTCGACCAGGCTCAGGAGGACAGCATGCAAACCATTCGCGAAGTGATGACACCCGACGTACGCACGATTTCGCCGCAGGAATCGGTGCAGCGCGCGGCCCAGATGATGGATGAACTTAATGTCGGCGCGATTCCCGTGTGCGACGGCGAGCGCCTGGTCGGCATGATCACCGACCGCGACATCACGGTGCGCTCGGTCGCCGCCGGCCAGGCGCCCGACGCCACCCGCGTGGCCGACGTGATGAGCACCGACGTGCGCACCTGCACCAGCGACCAGGAAGTCGACGCGGTCATGCACCAGATGGGCGACGTGCAGATCCGGCGCGTGCCGGTGATCGATCAGGCCTCGCAGCGCCTGGTCGGCATCGTCTCGCTGGGCGGCCAAGCATTCGGCCCAGGTCGACCGCACGCTGGACGAGATCTCGACGCCGGCCGAGCCGGACCGCTCGACGCTGCGGCATTGAAGAAAGTGTGCCACGGCCGGCTGGCGGTCGCGGCGCCGGGCTATTCCTTGTCCGGCTGCTGCGACGGATGCGCCGCCCTGAACGCCGGCAGTTCGATGCACAGCGAATTGATGCGGTCGATGTTCGGGTAGGCCGCGACGTCGATATTGAAACGCTGGGCGTTGAACACCTGCGGCACCAGGTAGCAGTCGGCGATGGTCGGATGGTCGCCGTGGCAGAACGGCCCGGCGCCGGGGTCGCGCGCCAGGTGCGCCTCGAGCGACTGGAAGCCTTCGATGACCCAATGGCGGTACCACTCGGTCTTGGCCTGGTCCGACAGTCCCATGTGCTTGACCAGGTAGTTCAGCACGCGCAGGTTGTTGACCGGGTGGATGTCGCAGCCGACGATCTGGGCCAGTTCGCGCACCCGCGCCCGGCCCGGCGCATCCTTCGGCAGCAGCGGCGGCTGCGGGTGCGTCTCTTCCAGGTACTCGATGATCGCCATCGACTGGGTCAGCGTGATCCAGTCGTCCTGGAACGACGGCACCAGGCCGCTCGGGTTGATCTTGCGGTACTCGTCCTGCAGGTGCTCGCCGCCGCCGCGCAGCAGGTGCACCGGCACCGCGTCGTAGTGCAGACCCTTGAGGTTGAGCGCGATGCGCACCCGGTAGGCGGCCGAACTGCGGAAATACGTGAACAGCTTCATGGATTACCTCGCGTGTTGGACGCCCTGGCGTTCGCCGTGGCGCGGGCCGTGATACTGCACCACCTCCTGGTCGATGGCGCCGAAAATGCTGACGCCACTGTCATCGAACATCTCGATGCGCACCGTGTCGCCGTAGCGCAAGAACGGCGTCTGCGGCTTGCCGCCCTCGATGGTTTCGTACATGCGCACTTCGGCCAGGCAGCAGTAGCCAACGCCGCCGTTCTGCACGCTCGAACCGTGCAGGCTGCCCTGCTTGTTCGAGACGGTGCCGGAACCGATGATGCTGCCCGCGCACAGCTCGCGCGTGGTGGCCGCGTGCGCGACCAGCTGGGCGAAGCTGAAGGTCATGTCCTCGCCCGCGTTGGGTCGGCCGAACGGCTCGCGGTTGAGGGTGACGAGCAGCGGCAGGTGCAGCTTGCTGCCGGTCCAGGCGCCGCCCAGTTCGTCCGGCGTGACCGCCACCGGAGAAAAGGCGCTGGCGGGCTTGGACTGGTAGAAGCCGAAACCCTTGGCCAGCTCGTTCGGGATCAGGTTGCGCAGCGAAACGTCGTTGACCAGCATCACCAGGCGGATTGCGCCGGCCGCCTCGTCGACGCTGGCGCCCATCGGCACGTCGCCCGTGATCACCGCCACCTCGGCTTCCAGGTCGACGCCCCAGTCTTCGGACAGCACCGCGATCGGGTCGCACGGGCCGACGAAGGAGTCGCCGCCGCCCTGGTACATCAATGGATCGCTGTAGAACGAGGCCGGCACCTCGGCGCCGCGCGCCTTGCGCACCAGTTCGACGTGGTTGATGTAGGCCGAGCCGTCGGCCCACTGGTAGGCGCGCGGCAGCGGCGAGTGGCATTCGTGCTCGATGAAGGATTCGGCGTTGTCGGCGGCGCCGTCGTTGAGCTGGTCGTACACCGCCTGCAATTGCGGCGCGACGCGTTCCCAGTCGTCCAGTGCCGCCTGCAGGGTGGCGGCAATTTCCGGCACGGCCTGGCAGGTGACCAGGTCGCGGCTGACGACGACCAGCGCGCCGTCGCGGCGGCCGTTCTTGATGGTGGCGAGTTTCATGGGCGTTTCCTTCGCTGTTGCTGAGCAGTCGCCATTACAGAGGAAAACCAATTATCATTCAAACGATATTTTCCGCACGATCTATCGGACTTTCTCATGAATCCAACCCTGCGCCAGATGCGCGCCTTCGTCGCCCTGGCCAAGAGCGGCAACTTCACGCTCGCCGCGCAGGCGCTGCACGTGACGCAATCGGCGCTGTCCGGATTGATCAAGGAGCTGGAGCAGACCCTGGGCGCGCGCGTGGTCGACCGCAGCACGCGCCGCATCGACCTGACCGACATCGGGCGCGAGCTATACCCCTTATTTAGCCAAATGATCGATGACCTGGACGGTGCGCTGGCTAACGTCGCCGACCATACGCGCCTCAAGAAAGGCGTGGTGCGCATCGCCGCGCCGCAACTGCTGGCGTGCACCCTGCTGCCGCAGGTGATCGCGGCCTGGCGCGCGCAGCATCCGGACGTCGAAGTGCGGCTGGCCGACACCGAGGTCGAAGGCGTGGTCACCCGGGTGCTGTCGGGCGAAGCGGACGTCGGCATCGGCCCCGAGCGCATGCCGGCGCCACCCCTGATGGCGCGCCAGCTATTCGAGATGCCGTTCGCGGCGGTGTTCCCGCAAGGCCACCCGCTCGAGGCACAGCAGCGCGTCACGTGGCACGACCTGGCGGCGTATCCGCTGATCTCGCTGCAGGGCCAGTTCACCGAGCGCCTGCTGGACGACATGCATGCGGCCACTGCAGCGCGCGCCGTCACGGTGCGGCCGGCGCACGAGGTGACCTTCATGACCACCGCGCTGGCGATGGTCGGCGCCGGCCTTGGCGTGACCGTATGCCTGCCATACGCCGCGCCGCTGGTGGCGCAGCACCGGCTGGCGCTGCGTCCATTGGAAGACCCGGTGCTGAGCCGCCGCTTCCTGGTGTACACCCGGCCCGGCCGCTCGCTGTCGCCGGCGTCCGAGGCCTTCATCGCCTTTCTGTTCGGCCACGTCGAGCGCGTCCATGGCGCCCCCGCGCTACAATCTGGCGCTCCTTCACCAGTGTCCGGCCCTTGACGATGTCCCTCAACACGATCGCGATCAACCAGCAGATGAACCGCTTCGACGGCCACGCCAGCGTATGGCTGTTCGGCTACGGCTCGCTGATCTTCAAGGCCGACTTTCCCTTCATCGAGCGGCGCCCGGCCTGTATCCGCGGCTGGACCCGCCGCTTCTGGCAGGGCTCGCACGACCATCGCGGCACCGAGACCGCGCCCGGCCGGGTGGTGACGCTGGCGCCGCAGGAAGGCGCCGTGTGCCACGGCATGGCTTACCTGGTCACGCCGGAAGAATTCGCCCACCTCGACCACCGCGAAAAGAACGGCTACCTGCGCCTGGCGACCGACATGCACTTCGAGGACGGCAGCACGGTCGAGGGCATCGTCTACATCGCCACCCACGACAACGCGGCCTACCTGGGACCGGCGAGCGAACCCGATATCGCGCGCCAGATCGCGTCGGCGCGCGGACCGAGCGGGCCGAACAGTGAATACCTGCTGCGCCTGGCGCAGGCGCTGCGCGAACTGGGCAAGCCGGACGAGCACGTGTTCGAGCTCGAGCGCCGACTGCTCGCGTTGGAAGCAGACAACGCGGCGCGACCGGCCTAGCATCCCGATGCGTTCCCCGGCCGCCAAACGCACCGTCGTCGTCGAATCAGTGAACGCCGCAGGACCCGAGACACTGCACCTGACCTGCCCCCGGCAATGTCTGCTCGCGCCCACGCTCTTGTGCATCGCCGGCATATTGGTCCTGACCACGGCGTACCGAAACGGTTGGCCGCGCATCGTAGCCGGCGAAGCGTATCTGTTCGTAGCGGTGTCGCTGTTCATGGTGGTATTCCTGGTCGTCATCCTGTACCGCAACTTCGTCTACCAGGACCAGCTTCTGATCGGACATGGCGCGCTGCCGGTTCGCGGCATGGGCGCGATCTGTCTCGACGCCCGCGACATCGTTTCCGTGCACCTGCGCCCCGCATCCACGATTTCCGCCTTCGAATCGAGAATGGCATGGCTCGGAATGGGGCAGGGACTGATTGAGATCGACACCGCCAACCAGCGCTACCGGTTCGGCGCCGGGCTCGACATCTATCGCGCCGAGGCTGCGCTGCAGCAGATCGCGGCATTCTGCCAGGCGGGCAGGACGTCGCCCGGCGCAACGCCGGCGTCCGGCCAGGCATCGCACTAAGGTCGTGCTCAAAAACGGCGCGATCCCGAACTGGCTACCATTAGGCCGGCAAGTTCACCCTTATTGATGGATGATGCGGCTGGTTTGAGACGACTCAAAAAGCTGGCCGGAGGCGAACGCCTAAATGACACAGTTGCATACCATGGCAGTTCGATCGACTGTGCGGAGACAGCCATGCGCGCAATGTGCAAACGCTTGAGCTTGCTGGGTTTGCTGGGATTGCCCGCGCTCGGCGGATGTGGCGGCGACGAGTGGGATCTGCGGATGTCCTTCGTCGCTTCGCCTTCGGTGCTGGCGCCGGGCGGATGGGTGATGCTGAACTGGTCCTCGTACGACACCGCATACTGCACGGCGGACGAGGGATGGAGCGGCGCCAGAACCGCAGCCGGCACCGAACGTATTCGGCTGGACGGCAGTGGCCGCCGCATCTTCAGGCTGACGTGCAGCGATGGCGACAGGATTGTTGTAAGCACGGTCGAGGTGCTGGTCGCGTCATAGCGGTGTTGCAACCGCGGCACTTGCTTGCATGTAGACAAGCCATTTGCCGTTTCGCGCCGAGCCCACCGCTGGAGCCCGGTGCAAGCCCGGGCGCCGCACGTCAGAACAGATCCATCTGCGCGCTAGCCTTGGCGCTGCTCTTGCCCACCGCCGCCGGCACCACCAGCGGCTTCCTGAACTGCGTCGTGTCGAGCCGCCCGAAACGTCCACGCAACTCGGTCATGCCGAGCCGCTCGGCCGCCTTTTCGAAACGCTGGCGGATCAGGTCGGCCCATACGCCTTCGCCGTGCATGCGGCGCGCGAAGTCGCTGTCGTAATCCTTGCCGCCGCGCATGTCGCGGATGCGGTTCATGACGCGCGCGGCGCGGTCGGGGAAATGGGCTTGCAACCATTCCTGGAACAGCGGATTGACCTCGTTCGGCAGGCGCAGCACCGTGTAGTGGGCGCCGACCGCGCCGGCGTCGCGCGCTGCTTCCAGGATGCGCTCGATCTCGGGCTCGGTGACGAACGGGATGATCGGCGCCACGCTGACGCTGACCGGGATGCCGGCGTCGGTCAGGGTGCGGATGGTGCGCAGGCGCCGCATCGGGGCGGCCGCGCGCGGCTCCAGCGTGCGCGCGATCTGGGCGTCGAGCGTGGTCAGGGTGATGGCGGCGCAGGCCAGCCCCTTGGCGGCCATCGGCGCCAGCAGGTCGATGTCGCGCTCGATCAGCGAGGACTTGGTGATCAGGCCGGCCGGGTGGCGGCATTCGGACAGCACTTCGAGCACCTGGCGCGTGATGCCGCGTTCGCGCTCGCACGGTTGATAGGCGTCGGTGTTGACGCCGATGGCGATGTGCTCGGGGACGTAGCCGGGCCTGGCGAGTTCGCGCCGCAGCAGTTCGGGGGCGTTGACCTTGGCGAACAGCCGGCTTTCGAAGTCCAGGCCGGGCGACAGCCCGAGGTAGCTGTGCGTCGGCCGCGCGAAGCAGTAGATGCAGCCGTGCTCGCAGCCGCGGTAGGGATTCAGCGAGACATTGAAGGGGATGTCGGGCGAGGTGTTGCGCGTCAGGATGGTCTTGGCGACTTCGTCGGTGACGACGGTGCGCACGGCGGCGTCGTCGAGATGGTGCTCCCAGCCGTCGTCGAAGCGTTCGCGGCCGTTGACCTCGTAGCGGCCTTGCAGGTTCGATACCGCTCCCCTGCCCTTGCGCGCCACGGGCGCAGGCACGGGCAGGGGCTGCTCGATCAGGGACTCGCGGACGGTGTGCTGGTGGGCTGGATGAGAGATGGCCATGGCTGGCGCTCCATACTGTATGTTTATACAGTATCTTACGCCGCACCGACATGGAACTCAAGCGGGATTTTCAGCGGAACCAGGCGGCTTGTTGTTCCACAAAGCCGTCGAAGGCTTGCAGCAGCGGGACGTAGCGGGCGGCGTCGCCTTCGAGCTGGGCCAGGGCCTGGGCGGCCGCTTCCAGCGACGAGAGCTGGTGTGGCGCATGGGCCTTGCGGATGCGGTAGCCCGACGGGGCGACGTCGGTCAGGGCCAGGCGTGGCAGGCGCTGCAGGAGCGGGTTCAGGTAGAGCATCTTGCGGCTCTTGCGCCAGGTGGCGTCGAGGACGACCAGGCGCACGGCCGAGGCGGGACGCGCTGGAAATGGTGGCGGCGTTGGTAATCCGGCATCGCCGGGGGTGTCCGGGTACAGCAGCACCGCGGTACGGGCGCCGGCGTGCAGCAAGGTGTGGAGCTGGTCGGGGGCGAAGGTTTCGCCGATGGCCATTGTGCTTTCCGTGGCGCTCAGGTGCAACAGGCGGGCGCTGTTCTTGGCGTTGCCGACTTCGAGGGGGTGTTGCAGGATCAGCAGCGATGCCTGTGAATGGATCGGGGTGATCCAGTGGCAGATGCAGGCGGATTCGGCGCGCAGGCAGGTGGTGCAGGTTGGGCGCTTGGCTTTGGGTTGGGTCATGCGGGTGGTGCGGCTTCGGTGGGGAACTTGGGTCCCCGCCTCCGCGGGGACGACGTGCTTGCTTACGTGTCCTATCTCGAGCTAACGCTGTGCGCCTGATGCGGGAACCACATCCACTCCCGGCGTCCATCCTCCCCCTAGCGCCCTATACAGATCGACGTGCGCCGCCAGCAGGCTGGCGCGCAATTGCAGCGCATTCACGTCGGCGGTGAACGCCGTACGCTGCGCGTCCAGCTCTTCCAGGTAGGACGCATAGCCGTTGGCATAGCGGTTGCGCGCCACGCGCAGCACTTCGTTGGCGGCCACGCGGCGCGCCTCGGCTTCCACCAGCTGGCGGTGCAGGCCGTCGATCGAGGCCAGCGCGTTGTCGGTTTCGGCGAACGCGGTGCGCACCACGGATTCATAGGTGAAGATGGCGCGGTCGCGCACGGTCCCGACGATCTCGGCCTGGGCGCGCAGGCGGCCGGCGTCGAACAGCGGCGCCAGCACGCTGCCGCCGATGCTCCACAGGTCGGTCGGCGATTGCAGCAGGTCTGGCAGGCTGTGCGCGGCGGCGCCGACCGACGCCGTCAGGCGGATCGACGGCAGCAGCTGGCTGCGCGCCACCGCCAGGCTGGTGTCGGCTGCGGCCAGGGCGTTCTCGGCCTGGGCGATGTCGGGACGGCGGCGCAGCAGTTCGGACGGCAGGCCGGGCATGACTGCCGGTTCGCGCAGCGACAGCAGGTCGGCGCCGCGCGCCACCGGGCCGGGGCTGGCTCCCAGCAGCAGGTTGAGCGATTGCTCCTGCAGCGCGATCTGGCGCTCCAGCTGAGGGACGGCGGCGGCGGTGGCGTGCAGCTCGGCCTCGGCCTGCGACATTTCCAGGCGCGAGCTGTAGCCGACCTCGAACTGGTGGCGCGCCAGCTCGAACGAACGCTCGCGCGATTCCAGCGTGGCGCGCGCCAGCTGCAGCTGGGCGTCCAGGCCCAGCAGGTTCAGGTAGCCGGAGGCGGTGTTGGCGGCGACCGCCAGTGCGGCCGCGTCCAGCGCCGCCTGTTGCGACAATTGCTCGAAGCGCGCCGCCGCGACCGCGCCGGCCACCCGTCCGAACAGGTCGAGCTCGTAGCTGGCCTGCACCGTGCCGGCGATCGACGTGGTTTCCACGGGCGTGCCGAACGGGCCGATGGCGCGCGCGCGGGTCGGTCCCACGGACAGGTTCAGCGCCGGGAAACGCGCGCTGTCGGCGACGCGGATGCGCGCCGCATATTCCTGCAGGCGCGACCGGGCGATGCGCAGGTCGCCGTTGCTGTCGAGCGCGCGCCGCACCAGGGCGTCGAGCGCCGGGTCGCCAAAGCTGCGCCACCAGTCGCGATTGACGACGCCCGAAGCCGGAGTCGAACCGGCACTGCGCTCTGCCACTGCAGGCGCCCCGGCCGCGGGGACCGACGTACGCCAGCCGCCCGGCAGCGTCAGCGACGATTCCGGCGCCGGCTGCGGCGCCATGGTGCAGGCGCCCAGCGCCAGCGGCAGCGCCAACGCCGCCAGGTTGAAGCGACGCCGGCTCACCGCTGCGCCCCCGCCGTCTGCGTCGCCACCGAGGCGGTATCGATCGTGGTCACCACCGACATGCCCGGCCGCAGACGCTGCGCCAGCGGCTGGTTCGGGTCGATGCTGATACGCACCGGAATGCGCTGGGCGATCTTGACGAAGTTGCCGGTGGCGTTGTCCGGCGCGATCACCGAGAACTCGGAACCGGTCGCCGGCGAAATGCGCTCGACGTGCCCGCGCAGGCGCGCATTGCCGAGGGCGTCGACGGTAAACGTCACCGGCTGGCCGACCGCCACGTTGCCCATCTGGGTTTCCTTCATGTTGGCGATCACCCACATGGTTTCCGGCACCAGCGCCGTCAATTGGGCGCCGGCGTTGACGAAGGCGCCCTGGCGCACCGTCACCTGCCCCAGCTGGCCGTCGCGCGGCGCCGTGATGTGGGTGTTGGCCAGGTCGATCTCGGCCAGCTTGACGGCCGCTTCTGCGTTGGCGACGGCCGCTTCCAGCGCGGCGCGGTTGACGTCGACCGAGCGCAGGTTCTGGCGCGCGATCTCGAGCGTGGCGCGCGCCTGGTCGCGTGCGGCCGATGCTTGCGCGCCGCTTGCGCGGGCGGCGTCCAGCTCGCGCGCCGACAGCGAACCGTCGGCGGCCAGCTCTTCCACCCGGCGCAGGTCGGACTGGGCGCGCAGGCGCTGCGCTTCGTTCGAGGCCAGCAGCGCCTGGTTCTGGGCGATGGTGGCGCGCGCGCTGCTCGCGCTCTGGGCGAAATTGGACAGCGCCGCCTGGCGGTTGGCCAGCTCGGCGCGCGCCTGCGCCAGGCGCTGGGTCGGGATGCGGTCGTCGATGCGCATCAGGAGTTCGCCCTTGGCCACCTTCTGGAAGTCCTGCACCCGCACCTCGACCACGTAGCCGCTCAGCTGCGGGCTGATGATCGTCACCTGGCCGCGCACCAGCGCGTTCTCGGTAGTCTGCAGGGTGCTGCGGAACGGCGGCAGGTTCCAGGCGTACAGCACCAGCAGCACGCCGGCCAGGGCGATGGCGGCGAACGCAAGTGCACTGAGCAGGATGCGGCGGGAGCGGGATGGCGCGGTCGATGGTTCTGGCATGGTCGTGGGACTTGTGCTGGGATTGTCGGATTAATCGGTCACTGGTTCCGGCGGCGGCGGGCCGACCTTGGGCGGCGGCGCGGGCACGGCGGACGGTTTCGGGAAATAGTGCAGCCACACGGCGTGCAGGAAAATCCAGGTGGCGCTGGCGGCGGCGAGCATCGACAGCACCAGGAACACGTCGTTGTAGGCGAGGATATTGGCTTCGCGCGTGGCGGCGCTGGCCAGCGACTGCACGCCCTGGGCGGTGCGCGCGGCCGGGTCGGCCAGGAAGCGCCCGGCCGCGGCGGCGCCCGACTGGATGCGGCTGGCCACCAGCGGGTCCAGGCTCGACAGCCCTTCGGCAATCAGGGAAGAGTGGTATTTTTCGCGCACCACCTGGAAGGTGCCGACCAGGGCCGAGCCGAGCAGGCCGCCGAGGTTCTGGGTCAGGCCGAACAGCACCGAGAAACTGATCAGGTTCGAAGGATTCGCGATCACCGCGCCCAGCAGCGACACCACCAGCGGCCCCAGGAACAGGGTGCCGCCGAATGCCAACAGGCTCTGGCTCAGGAACATCTGCTCGGTGCGGGTCTGGTTGGTGGCGTGGGCGTCGATCCAGGCCCCCAGCGCCATGCACAGCAGTGCGATCACCTGCGGCGCCATCAGGTGCTGGACGTTGATGGTCAGCGCCGACACCACGATCCCAGCCACGGTCGCCGCCAGCACCACCGCGTACAGGGTCTGCAGCTGGTCATTGTCGAGGCCGACGGCGCGCAGGAAGCCGACCGCGCCCACGCTCTGCTCGGACAGCACGATGCGCACCAGGATCATCGACAGCGCCAGGCGCAGGATGTCGCGGCTGGCCAGCCAGCGCAGGTTGAGCAAGGGATTGTCGCGGTTGTGCTCGACGCACAGCGCCGCCGCCAGCAGCACGATGCCGCCAGCCAGCGCCATCCCGATCCAGGCGCGCTCGAACCACCATTCCACCCGCCCGAAGCTGATCGCCGCGCACAGCAGCGCCATGCCGGGCGCGAACAGGGCGAAGGTGACGAAGTCGGTCGGGCGGAACGCCTTGATGTAGTCGCCCGGCGGGAGTTTGAGCAGCAGCACCGCGCCGAGCGACACCAGCGCCAGGCCGAGCTCGAACATGTACAGGCCGCGCCACTCGGCGATCTGCAACAGGTCGTTGGAAAAAAGATACGCCAGCGGCAGCGCCAGCTGGGCCGCGCCCATCGCCAGCGCCACCCCGCGCAGGCGCCACTCCTTCTTGAAGCCCTGCAGGATGTAATACAGGCCCAGTGGCGACACCGCCGCCGCCAGCATGCCGTGGGCGGCGCGCACCGCAATCGCCGAGCCGAGGTCGTTGACGAACAGGTGGGCGAAGGTCACCAGCGCATACAGCACCAGGAAGATCTCGGTGAACAGGCGCAGGCCGAACTGCTGGCGGAATTTCACCAAGAGCAGGTTCATCGAGGCATTCGCCATCACGTAGGCGGCCGGCAGCCAGGTGGTCTCGGTGGAATAGGCGCCCAGCACACCCTGCAGGTGGACCAGGTTGACGGTGACCAGGGCGTTGCCGAGGCCACCGGTGATGGTGATCAGGATCCCGACGAACAGATAGGCAAAGCGCAGCGGCGTCGGATGGGCCGGCGTGGACGGCGAGCCGGGCATCATCGGCTTTTCGTCGGGGGCCCACTCGCGCGGCAGATACTTGCTCATCAGTTATGGTTTGAGGATATCAGGGTCGCAATCATACTCCTCCGTTAAAAAACACGTCGGATGGACACTTTTGCCACACGCAAAAATTTACCTCCAGAATTAGCCTGTTCGGTATTGCTCTCAGGATTTACTCGTCCTAGACTTGAATTATTCCATGCGGAAATTGTTCCACTCGGAACGGGTTCCGTAAGCACTGCGAACCGCAGCAAGTCCAGAGTCATCCACGTCGAGAACAATGTCCATCCGTACCCTGATCTCCACTTCGATTGCCGTGCTGGCCATGCTGCCGGCGATGTCCCACGCCCAGTCCGAGCTTCAAGCCCAGCCCCAGGTTGAACCGGCCGCCCTTCCCCTGGCGGCCGCAAGCGCCGGCGCCCTGCGCGCGCTGGACTACCACATGAACGAGCGCATCGTGCAGGTGCCGGCCGGCGAAAACGGCGAAGCCCTGCTCGAAACCACCGTGTTCCGTCCCGACGGCGCCGGTCCCTTCCCCCTGATCGTGATCAACCACGGCAAGGACCCGGGCCGCCCCAGCCTGCAACAGCGCGACCGCTTCTATCACATGGCCACTGCCTTCGTGAAGCGCGGCTACGCGGTGATGGTGCCGATGCGCCAGGGCTTTTCCAGGTCGGGTGGCAGCTACCGCGAACACGGCTGCGACATGACCGCCAACGGCTACACCCAGGCCGAGGACGTGCGCGCCACGCTCGCCTTCGCGCGCCAGCAGCCGTGGGTCGATGCCGACCACATCGTGGTGGCCGGCCAGTCCTACGGCGGCCTGGCCACGATCGCACTCGGCACCCAGGACTTGCCGGGCGTGCGCGGCCTGATCAACTTTGCCGGCGGCCTGCGCGACGACAGCGACCGCTGCGCCTGGCGCTCGCAGCTGGTGTCGGCGTTCGCCGAATATGGTTCCAAAGCCAAGCTGCCGAGCCTGTGGATGTACGGCCAGAACGATTCGCTGTTCGGCCCGGAACTGGCGCAGCGCATGCACGACGCCTACGCCCAGGCCGGCGGACGCGGCCGGCTTGTCGAATTCGCCGCCTTCAAGCGCGACTCGCACGGCATGCTGGCCAGCCGCGACGGCGAGAAAGTGTGGCTGGGAGATACGGAACAGTTCCTGAAAGAAATCGGCATGCCGACCAGGGTGGTGTTCGACGTGGCGCCAATGCCGAGCCCGGCTCGCACCGGCTTCGCCAGGGTCGACGACGTCGCCGCCGTGCCCTTCCTGTCCGAGAACGGCCGCCGCGCCTACAGCGACTACCTGACCAAGATGACGCCGCGCGCCTTCGCCGTGTCGCCCAGCGGCGCCTGGACCTGGGCCGAGGAAGGCGAAGACCCGGACGGCCGCGCGCTGGCCACCTGCTCGGCCAAGAGCAAGGAACCGTGCCGCCTGTACTCGGTCGACGACTACGTGGTCTGGAACGACGAGCGCCTGGATCAGGCCGAGAAGGCCTCCGCTACCGCGGCCCTGACGCCGGCGCCGGCGCCGACGGCAAGCGCGGCGGTGGCCAGCACCGCCCCGACCACCTCGGTCGGCAGCACCACCGTTCGATAAACACCGAAATGGCGCGCCATGCTGTCAAGCGTGGCGCGCATGTTTCCGCGCACAAAGACACACTGTCGCGCTCGCAGTCGATGCAGCGCAAACCGCAGCCCCGTCCGAACTCCCACAATGTGCCTGACGCATTGATCGGAGGAGCGAGATGGTCCGCCTTGCCCATGCCTGCGGCGCCGCCGTGCAGGCGCTCTGCCAGTTTTGCCTATTTTGCCTGACCTGCCTGACCCTGGCGTGCGGGTCCGCGCACGCCGCCAACAATTACCCCGTGGTGCTGGTGCACGGCTTCCTCGGCTTCGGGCCCGAGGAGTTCGAGCACAGCGGCTTCAACTACTGGGGCGGCTACGGCGACATCGCTGCCCACATGCAGGTCTACCGCGGTCCGCGCGCGATCTTCGCCGCCGTGGTCGGCCCGATCAGTTCCAACTGGGACCGCGCCGCCGACCTGTACACGCAGATCAAGGGCGGTTGCGTCGATTATGGCGCCGCCCACGTGCGCGACCACGGCGTCCCCGGCCAGGTCCAAAAGCCGCCCGGCAAGTGCTGGGCGGCCGATCCCAAGAACAATCCGCAAGACTATCCGCTGGCGCTGTATCCGGCCTGGGACCAGGACCACCCGATCCACCTGATCGGCCACAGCCAGGGCGGCACCACCATCCGCGCGCTGGTCGAGCTGCTCGAGCACGGCTCCAGCCAGGACGAAGGCGGCGGCGATCTCTACACGGGCGGCAAGGTCGGCTGGATCCGCAGCGTGACCACGGTCTCGGCGCCGCACAACGGCACCAGCCTGCCGGATGCGGTGTTCAACATCCTGCCCAATCTCGACCTGCCGCTGCGCGACATCCTGGGCCACCGCATGGCCGGCTGGGAACTGGCGCCCGACGGCGCGCGCGAATTCAACCTGTGGGCGCGCACCTCGCCGCACATCTATTATTTTTCGGTGGGCACGGTGGCGACCGAGGGCGGCAGCTGGTGCTGCAACGGCACCGACCGCACGGTCGCCCCGATCCAGACCGCGCTATTCCAGTATCCGCGCACCGACATGATCCCGTATTTCAAGACCTATGCCGGCGAATGGATCGTGCCCTCGGCGCTGCAGCGCGGCATGGGCAGCTACACCCAGAGCACGCCGGGACGGGTGCGCATCGACGCCGACTGGTTCGCCAACGATGGCGTGGTCAACACGATCAGCATGCGCGCGCCGGACGGGCATCCGGCGCGCGACTACGACGGCACGGCGCTACGCGGGACCTGGAATTTCCTGGGCAACTACAAGGGCTACGACCACTTCGACATCCTGAACTGGCCCAACAAGGGGCCGTCGGCCGACAAGCTGTATGACCAGATCAGCGATATCATTTTTGGGTTGTAAGGTGGAGGCGGTCAATGCGAAACGCTGTTCGTACCACGATCGCCCGATTGCACCGCCCCCCTCGAAGCCGTCGTTCCCGCGAAGGCGGGAACCTAAGTTCCCGTGCGCACCACTAGCCCGACCTTTAGTGGCTGAGCGAGCAAACTTGGATTCCCGCCTTCGCGGGAAGTCATTGCGACCAATGGAAGCGATGACGGTTTTTAAGTTAGCGGTAAATGGATGCGCAATCGCAGTGCGCTTGCCACCACCTCAATGCGCACTGCGCAGGCTGCGCGCCAGGTCCGACAGGCGGTATGGCTTGCTCACGAACGCGAACTCCCCCAGCTTGCTGCGGTCCAGGCGCAGCGCCGGCTGCGGATAGCCCGACGCCAGCATCACCTTGATGTTCGGGTAGTTCTGGCGCGTGTACGCCGCCAGCTCGACCCCGTTCATCCCGTTCGGCATCACCACATCGGTGAACAGGATGTCGACGTCGCGGCTGGCCAGCAGGCCCAGCGCATCGGTGCCGCTGGCCGCCGTCATCACGTCGTAGCCCATGCTCATGAACAGCGAGGAGGCCACGTCCAGCAGGTCCGGCTCGTCCTCGACGATCAGCACGGTCTCGGTCTCGACGTCGTGGAAATGGGCCGCGTTCGAGGTCACCGCCGGCAGGTAGATCGCGATCGTGGTGCCCTGCCCCAGCACGCTGTCGATCACGACGTCGCCGCCCGACTGCTTGATGAAGCCGTACACCTGGGCCAGTCCGAGGCCGGTGCCCTTGCCGACTTCCTTGGTGGTGAAGAACGGCTCGAAGGCGCGCGCGATGGTCTCGGGAGCCATGCCGCTGCCGGTGTCGCTCACCGCCAGACGCACCCAGGGGCCGGCGGCCAGGCCGTGCACCTGGTCCTGCGAAAGCAGGACGTTGCCGGTCACGATCTCGATGCGCCCGCCCCCCGGCATGGCGTCGCGCGCATTGACCACCAGGTTCAATACCGCCGACTCCAGGCGCGCGGCGTCGATCACCGCATTGTGGGTCTTGGGATCAAGCGTCAGGACGAAGTCGATCGACGAATTGGCGGCGCGCCGCAGCACCGATTCGAAGCCGCTGACGATGCGGTTGACGTTGCGCGTCTCGGGTTCGAGCGGCTGCTGGCGCGCGAACGCCAGCAGTTGCTGGGTCATGTTGGCGCCGCGGTCGATCGCGCGCCGCATGCTGTCCAGGGTCTTGGCGTCGCTGCCGCCAGCGTGGCGCATGGTGAGCACTTCCAGCCCGCTCGAGATCACCGACAGCAGGTTGTTGAAATCGTGCGCGATGCCGCCGGTGAGCTGGCCGATCGACTCCATCTTCTGCACCTGGAACAGCGCCGCCTGGGCTTTATCCAGGGCCTCGGCCGCCGCCTTCTTCTCGGTCAGGTCGCGCGTGATCTTGGCGTAGCCGAGCAGGCGCCCGTCCTCGCCGCGGATGGCGTCGATCACCACGTTGGCCCAGAACCGGGTGCCGTCCTTGCGCACGCGCCAGCCCTCGGCCTCGTAGCGGCCGACGTCGCCGGCCGTGGTCAAGGCGCGCGCCGGCATGCCGCTCAGGCGGTCCTCGTCGGTGTAGAAGCGCGAAAAATGGTGGCCGACGATCTCGTCGTGACAGTAGCCCTTGATGCGCTGTGCGCCGCTGTTCCAGTTCGACACCGTGCCTTCGGGCGTGAGCATGTACAGCGCGTAGTCGGTCACGCCCTGCACCAGCAGCCGGAAGCGCTGCTCGCTGTCGCGCAGCTTGTCTTCGGCCAGCTTGCGCTCGGTGACGTCGCGCGTGATCTTGGCAAAGCCCAGCAGGGCGCCGGCGTCGTCGTAGATCGGGTCGATCACCACGTGGGCCCAGAAGCGGGCGCCATCCTTGCGCACGCGCCAGCCTTCGGATTCGTAGCGGCCGTGCTCGAGGGCGTGCGCCAGCGCCTGCGCCGGCAGGCCGCTGGCGCGGTCTTCCGGCGTGTAGAAGCGCGAGAAGTGCTGCTGCAGGATCTCCTGCTCGACGTAGCCCTTGAAGCGCTGGGCGCCGGCGTTCCAGCTGTTGACGTAGCCCTGGGGGTCGAGCATGTAGATCGCGTAATCGCTGATGCCGGCGATCAGGTACTGGAGGCGCTGCTCGTCGGTCAGCGGCTGTCTGGCTGGGTGCGAAGTGTCCATGGGCCGTGCTGGATCCATTATCTCTATGCCAATCAAGTGGCATATCATACATCTGCTCTGCCTGATTACGCCACGCATCTCGATGTGCATTCGCAACATGCGCCGCGGCGCCGCGGTCTTGTCACCCGAATAAGCCGGCCGCTCGTGCGCAGTAGCAGTGCATTCACGGTAAAATACCGTCCTGTTCCCTGCGTGCGACTTCAAGGCTCCATGACCCAGGCTTCTCCCGACCACCTCGATCTGTCCGGCTGCGACGTCGAACCGATCCGTACGCCCGGCAGCATCCAGCCGCACGGCTTCATGCTGACGCTGTCATCCGGGCTGGAAGTGCTGCAGGCCAGCGCCAACCTGGCCGACTGGACCGGCGCCGAGGCCGGCGCCGCCATCGGCCGCGCGTTGCGCGACGTCATCGGCGACGCGGCCGGCGCCCGCCTCGAGCACGAACTGGGCGGCGCCGACCTCGGCGCGCGCCCGCTCTACCTGGGCACCATCACCGCCGCCAATGGCAAGCACTTCGACGTGCTCGGCCACGCCTGGGACGGGCTGCTCATCATCGAATTCGAGAACGTCGACCGCCCGCAGCCGGCCGACTTCCGCCACCTGTATCCGCTGGTCAGCGACTTCCTGCAGAAAGTCAACGAGCACGCCTCGATCCCGGCGCTGTCCGAGCTGGCCGCGCGCCACGTGCGCTCGGTGACCGGCTACGGACGCGTGATGGTCTACCAGTTCGACCCCAGCGGCCATGGCCGTGTGGTGGCGGAGTCGCTCGCCCCCGGCTACGACTCCTACCTGGGCCAGTCGTTCCCGGCCAGCGACATCCCGGCCCAGGCGCGCGACCTGTACCGGCTGTCGCCGATCCGCCTGATCCAGGACGCCAACTACCAGCCTTCGCCGCTGGTGCCGGGCGACAATCCCCTGACCGGAGCACGCAACGACCTGTCGTTCGCCGCCCTGCGCAGCGTCTCGCCGGTGCACCTGCAATACATGCGCAACATGGGCACGCTGGCGTCGATGTCGGTGTCGCTGATCGTCAAGGGTAAATTGTGGGGCCTGATCTCGTGCCACAACGCCGGGCCGTGCCCGGTGGCGGTCGAGAAGCGCACCGCCTGCGAGCAACTGGGCCAGATCCTGTCGCTGTGCATCGAGACGCGCGAGGACGCCGGCGAGCTGCAGTTCCGCCTCGACGTGCGGCGCGTGATGGTCGACCTGCTCGGCCACCTGACCAAGGGCGCCGACTTCGTCGACAACCTCAGCGGCGTATTCCCCGAGCTGCTGCGCTTCGCGCGCGCCGGCGGCGTGGCGATCGTCGCCGACGAGCGCATCCTGACCTACGGCGATGCGCCGGGAGAAGAAGCGATCCGCGGCCTGGCAACCTGGCTCGCGGTGCACGGCCACACCGAACTGTTCCACACCGACCACCTGGCCGACGTCTACCCGCCGGCCAAAGACCTGATGCGCAACGCCAGCGGCCTGATGGCGCTGCCGATCTCGCGCATCCACCAGCACTACCTGCTGTGGTTCCGCCCGGAGCTGGTGCAGACCGTCGAGTGGGCCGGCAATCCCTACGAAAAGCAGGCGCCCCCGGGCGCGCCGACCCAGCTGTCTCCGCGCCAGAGCTTCGCCGCCTGGCGCGAGACGATCCACGGCCACAGCCTGCCATGGCACGCGGCCGAGATCGAACTGGCGATCGAGTTCCGCAGCGCGCTGCTGGGCATCGCGCTCGAGCGCGCCGAACAGATGGCCGAACTGGCCGAGGAACTGAGCCGCTCGAACAAGGAACTGGAGGCGTTCTCGTACTCGGTCTCGCACGACCTGCGCGCGCCGCTGCGCCACATCGTCGGCTTTTCCGACCTGTTGATCGAATCGGCCGGCGCCGAGGATGCGATCATGCGCCAGCGCTTCCTGAAGAACATCAAGGAATCGGCGCGCCTGGCCGGCAAGCTGGTGGACGACCTGCTGTCGTTCTCGCAGATGGGCCGCGCGGCGCTGCGCCCGGCCGACGTCGACATGGCCGAACTGGTCTCGGCCTGCATCGACAAGCTGGGCATCGAGATCGGCCAGCGCAACGTCGACTGGCACATCGACGCGCTGCCGACCATCCACGCCGACCCGACCTTCCTGCACCTGGCGCTGTTCAACCTGCTGTCGAACGCGGTCAAGTTCACGGCCGCGCGCGACCCGGCCGTGATCCGCATCTGGGCCGATGACAAGCAGGACGAGACCGTGTTCCACGTGGCCGACAACGGCGCCGGCTTCAACATGGACTACGTGCACAAGCTGTTCGGCGTGTTCCAGCGCCTGCACCGGATGGAAGACTTCCAGGGCACCGGCATCGGCCTGGCCAACGTGCGCCGCATCGTCGAACGCCACAACGGCCGCGTCTGGGCCGAATCAAAACAAGCAGAAGGCGCGACCTTCTCGTTCAGCATTCCAAAACAACTCCCTGTTACCTGAGACCAACCATGCTCAAGCCCATCCTGCTAGTGGAAGACAATCCCCACGACCTGGAACTGACGCTCATCGCGCTGGCCAAGAGCCAGCTGGCCAACGAGGTCGTGGTGGTGCGCGACGGCGCCGATGCGCTCGATTACCTGCACCGGCGCGGCGAGTTCGCCGAACGCCCGGTCGGCAGCCCGGCCGTGATCCTGCTCGACCTCAAATTGCCGAAGGTCGACGGCCTCGAAGTGCTGAAGGAAATCCGCAACACCGAAGCCTTGAGGCCGGTGCCGGTGGTGATGCTGACCTCGTCCAAGGAAGAACAGGACGTGGTGCGCAGCTACCAGCTGGGCGTCAACGCGTACGTGGTGAAACCGGTGGACTTCGCCGAGTTCGTGCGCGCAATCGCCGACCTCGGCATCTTCTGGGCGGTGCTCAACGAACCGCCGCCGGGGTCGCGCCGCTACGTCAAGCCGAAGTAAGCGCGCCAAAGTAAGCACGCCGAAAGCGGTACGCCAGAACGACGACGCCGGCCTGTTCAGGCCGGCGTCGTCACGTCTGCGCGTGCCAGACGCACGCCAGCGGTTGAATCTCAGTTCAGGTTCAGGTAAGCCGGGCTCTTGCCGGCGCCATTCGCCGCGCCGCCGGCGCTGCGCCTGGCGCGCCGCAGCAGGTGGCGGATGCGCGCACTCAGCGCGTCCGGATGATACGGCTTTTGCAGCAGGTGCACCGACGCGTCCAGCTTGCCTTCGTGGGCAAGCACGCCCTCGGCATAGCCCGAGGTGTACAGGATCTGGCAGTCGGGCTGGTGGCGCGCCACGATCTCGCCCAGCTGCAGGCTGCTGACCGGACCCGGCATGATCACGTCGGTGAACACCAGGTCGATCTGGCGTCCGCCCTCGATGATGGCCGCCGCGGCGGCGGCGTCGCCCGCTTCCAGCACATCGTAGCCGAGCGCCGACAGGATGCCGCAGGTCGAGGTGCGCACGTCTTCTTCGTCTTCGACCACCAGGATGGTCTCCAGGCCACCGGCCAGCGGGCCGTGCTGTTCGGGCTCGGTCACGTGCAGGGCGGCGCTGCTGCGCGGCAGGTAGATGCGTACGCTGGTGCCGACGCCGACTTCGCTGCGCAGGACGATTTCGCCGCCCGACTGCTTGACGAAGCCGTAGGCCATCGACAGGCCCAGGCCGGTGCCCTGCCCGGTCGGCTTGGTGGTGAAGAAGGGTTCGAAGGCGCGCCGCAGCACGTCGGGCGGCATGCCGCTGCCGGTGTCGGCGATCTCGAGCATGACGTAATCGTTTTTCGGCACTTCGGCCGGCAGCTCGTCGTCCGGCGCGGCGTTTCTGGCGCGGATGGTCAGGGTGCCGCCGCCGGCCATCGCGTCGCGCGCATTGATCGCCAGGTTCAGCAGCACGTTATTGAGCTGGTTGGGGTCGACGTTGGTGCTGCCCAGGCCGGGCGCGATCTCGGTCACCACGCGGGTGCCGCCGCCCAGCACGCGGCGCATCATGTCGTCCATCTCGCGCACCAGGTGGCCGGGGTCGATCACCACCGACTGCAGCGGCTGGCGGCGCGCGAAGGCGAGCAGGTGCGCGGCCAGCTTGGCGCCGCGCTCGACGCCCGACAGCGCCATCTCGACCCGGGTGCGGGCGGCCTCGTTCAGGCTGCCAACCAGTTTCAGCAATTGCAGGTTGCCGCCGATGATCTGCAGCACGTTGTTGAAGTCGTGGGCGACGCCGCCGGTGAGCTGGCCGATCGCTTCCATCTTCTGCGCCTGGTGCAGCGCCGACTGGCTGGCCGCCAGCTGCTCCTGGCTCAGGCGCAGCGATTCATGGGCCTGGTCGCGTTCGCGGCGCGCGATGCAGGCGGCGCTGTGGTAGCGCACGCGCGCCACCAGTTCGCGCGGATCGGGCCACTTGACCATGTAGTCGTTGGCGCCGACCGCGAACGCCTTGGCCTTGATGTCCGGGTCGTCTTCTGACGAGAGCAGGATCACCGGCACGTCGTGGGTGTCGGGATGGGCACGCAGCGCCGCGGTGACGTCGAAGCCGTCGACTTCCGGCATGCGCAGGTCGACCAGCACCACGGTCGCAGCGACTTCGCGCGCGACGTCGACGGCGCGCGCGGCGCTCGACTCGTAGCAGAGCTGGTGGCCGGCACAGCCTTTCAGGCCATGGGCGATGATGTCCTGGGCGAAAGACTCATCGTCGATCAACAGCACGGAACAGCGGGTGAAGTCGTCTTCGATCATTGCAACTGCGTCGCTTTCAGGGGGAGGAATTGTTGCAAAGTAGTAAGGTTAAATTTTACACCATCACCCTGTTACAAGAGTCCGAACCGCCTTTGTTTTGATCGCTATTACGGGTCAACACTTGTGCATCTTAAGCTCAACACCATATCTGATAAGCGTATCGAACACAACCGGGAGTTAGCGTGCATGAAGAAATGTGCCCTCTTTGCGGGCGAATCCTCGGGACCGTCCATATCGACCGCCACCACCTGATCCCGAAAACCTTCAAGGGCAAGGAGCAGTTCCCGATCCACAAGATCTGCCATCGCAAGATCCACTCGGCCTTCACCGAGCGCGAGCTGCTGCAGACCTATCACACCTGGGATGCGCTGCGCGGGCACGACGATATCCGCGCCTTCATCGACTGGGTGGCGAAGAAGCCGCCCGGGTTCTATACCCGCACCTACACCTCGAACAAGAAAAAGCAGCGCTGACGGCCTGCCGGCCCGGGCCTGCGGATAGTTCGCGCGCCGCCGCGGTCCAATGGATTGCGAGGGAGCGGGAATGCACATCGACTGGACCAATTTCACGCCATGGACGGCGCTGGCCGGCGGCTTGCTGGTCGGCCTGGCCGCGGCCGCCATGATACTGCTGGGCGGGCGCGTGGCCGGGGTCAGCGGCATCCTCGGCGGACTGCTGCGCCCGGTTCGCGGCGAGGTGCGCTGGCGCCTGGCCTTTCTCGCCGGCTTGGCCGGCGCGCCCCTGCTGTACATGCTGGCCGCGCCGCTGCCGGTGGTCGAAGTCGACGCCGGCGCGCTGGCGCTGCTGGCCTCGGGCCTGCTGGTCGGCATCGGCACCCGCTACGGCGGCGGCTGCACCAGCGGCCACGGCGTGTGCGGCGTGGCGCGCCGCTCGCCGCGTTCGCTGGCCGCCACCGCCGTCTTCATGGGCGCAGGCTTTGTCGTGGTGTATCTGCTGCGCCACGTCATCGCGGAGGGAGCCGCATGAAGACCGCACTCGCCCTGCTCGCCGGCCTGCTGTTCGGCACCGGCCTGATCCTGGCCGGCATGACTAACCCGGCCAAGGTGCTGGCCTTTCTCGACCTGGCCGGTCGCTGGGACCTTTCGCTCGGCCTGGTGATGCTGGGCGCGCTGGCGGCGGCTACGCCGGCTTATGCGCTGGCAGGGCGGCGGCGCCGCACCCTGCTCGGCGAATCCTTGCAGCTGCCGGGCGCGACCCGCATCGACCGCCGTCTGCTGCTCGGCAGCGCGGTGTTCGGCGCCGGCTGGGGACTGGCCGGCTATTGCCCCGGCCCGGCAGTGGCTTCGCTGGCCAGCGGCGGCGCCGCGCCGTGGCTGTTCTTCCTGGCCATGCTGGCCGGGATGGGGATGTTCGAACTGCTGGAGCGGCGCCACGTGCGGCGCCTGGGCGCCGCCTGACGCCGTGACGGTCAGCCGCGCGCGACCAGCGCGGCGATCGCGTCGCCGACCTCGATCGTCGGCGCCTTGCCGCCCAGGTCGCCCGTGCGCGGACCGTCGCGCAGCACCTGCTCGATCGCCGCCACGATGGCGTCGTGGGCCTGGCGCAGTTCCGGCCCCGCATCGGGTCCGTCGCCCAGGAACGACAGCATCATCGCGCCCGACCAGATCATCGCGATCGGATTGGCGATGCCCTTGCCGGCGATGTCCGGCGCCGAACCGTGCACCGGCTCGAACAGCGACGGGAAACGGCGTTCCGGGTTCAGGTTGCCCGACGGCGCCAGCCCGATGGTGCCGGTGCAGGCCGGACCGAGATCGGACAGGATGTCGCCGAACAGGTTCGAGGCGACCACCACATCGAAGCGGTTCGGCTGCAGCACGAAGCGCGCGCACAGGATATCGATGTGCTGCTTGTCGACCGTGACCTCGGAATAATCCCGGCTCACCGCGTCGGCGCGCCCGTCCCACCACGGCATGCTGATCGCCACGCCGTTCGACTTGGTGGCCACCGTCAGGTGGCGCCGCTCGCGTGCATTGGCCAGCTCGAAGGCGTACTTCAGCACGCGGTCGGCGCCGTGGCGCGAGAACACCGATTCCTGGATCACCACTTCGCGCTCGGTGCCGGGGAACATGATGCCGCCCAGGTTGGTGTATTCGCCTTCGGTGTTTTCGCGCACCACGAAGAAGTCGATGTCGCCCGGCTTGCGCCCGGCCAGCGGGCACGGCACGCCGTCGAACAGGCGCACCGGACGCAGGTTGATGTACTGGTCGAACTCGCGCCGGAACTTGATCAGGGAACCCCATAACGAGATGTGGTCCGGCACCGTGGCCGGCCAGCCGACCGCGCCGAAATAGATCGCGTCCATGCCGGACAGTTGCTCCTTCCAGTCGGGCGGCATCATGTCGCCGTGCTCGAGGTAGTAGTCGCAGCTGGCCCAGGCGAAATGGGTGAATTCGAGGGCGATGCCGAAACGGGCGGCCGCCGCCTCCAGCACCTTGATGCCTTCCGGGAGGACTTCCTTGCCAATGCCGTCGCCGGCGATCGCGGCGATCCTGAACGTGCGGGTCATGAGCTTCCTTTCGAAAGCGACCATCCTACCGCCTTTCGTGACGGTGCGACATCTTTACGCCGGCGCGCTGCAGGCGATCGCCCCGCTGGCCTGGCTGCCTGTCAACCATCGGGGCCAAGGCCTCCTGCAGCATGCGCCGGCCGTGCGCGCCCGGCGGCGGCGCTGCAGGACGATGCCTTGTTGCGCCAGCCGCCGCGGTCGTGATGCGAACACGACGCGCAACGCAAAAAGGCCGCATCCTGAGATGCGGCCTTTTCTAATTCTGGCTCCCCGACCTGGACTCGAACCAGGGACCTGCGGATTAACAGTCCGTCGCTCTACCGACTGAGCTATCAGGGAATTGAGGCAATATTATAGCCGCGGGATTTCAGTTTGACCAGTGCTCGATTGCAAATGGGTCGGCTCGCCGTTCGGCTTGCCGTTCGGATCGCCGTCTAATCCCGGGCCTGCCTGCATGGTCGATGCCGCTTTGCTATAGTCGCACCCAATCCAACGCACACTGCGTCGTCCTGCATTCCTCACTACCCCTACAGTCACCATGACCCAACCCCGCACCCTCGGCACTCCGCTCTCCCCTTCCGCCACCCGCGTCATGCTGCTCGGCTCCGGCGAGCTGGGCAAGGAAGTAATCATCGCCCTGCAGCGCCTCGGCGTCGAAGTGATCGCCGTCGACCGCTACCCGAACGCGCCCGGCCACCAGGTGGCGCACCGCGCCCACGTGATCGACATGACGGACGGCGCCGCCCTGGAAGCGCTGATCGCCCAAGAACGTCCCGACCTGGTGGTGCCCGAGATCGAAGCGATCGCCACTGGCAAGCTGGCCGAACTGGAAGCCGCGGGCCGCATCACCTGCATCCCGACCGCGCGCGCCGCCCAGCTGACCATGAACCGCGAAGGCATCCGCCGCCTGGCCGCCGAGGAACTGGGCCTGGCCACCTCGCCCTACCGCTTCGCCAGCAGCCTGGCCGAACTGCAGGAAGCCTGCGCCGCAGTCGGCTTCCCGTGCGTGGTCAAGCCGGTGATGTCGTCCTCGGGCAAGGGCCAGTCCAAGCTCGACGGCGCCGCCGACGTGCAGGCCGCGTGGGAGTATGCCGCCGCCGGCGGCCGGGTCGACGCGGGCCGCGTGATCGCGGAAGGCTTCATCGACTTCGATTACGAGATCACGCTACTGACGGTACGTTCGCTGGGCGCCGACGGCCAGGTCGAGACCACCTTCTGCGAACCGATCGGCCACAAGCAGGTGCAGGGCGACTACGTCGAATCGTGGCAGCCGCATCCGATGCAGCCGCTGGCGCTGGAACGCGCGCGCGATATCGCAGAGAAAGTCACCGGCAATCTGGGCGGACTGGGCGTGTTCGGCGTCGAGCTGTTCGTGAAAGGCGACACCGTGTGGTTCTCGGAAGTGAGCCCACGTCCGCACGATACCGGCATGGTGACCATGGCGAGCCAGGTGCAGAGCGAATTCGAACTGCACGCGAAGGCGATCCTCGGGCTGCCGACGAATGCGGCGCTGCGTGCGCCCGGCGCGTCGGCGGTGATCTACGGGCAGCTGGATGAGGCGGGCATCGCGTTCGAAGGCGTGGCCGAGGCGCTGCGCGTGCCCGGCGCCGACGTGCGCCTGTTCGGCAAGCCGGAGTCGTTTGCACGGCGGCGCATGGGCGTGGCGCTGGCAGTGGCGGAGTCGATCGAGACGGCGCGTGCGCGGGCGCTGGAGGCAGCGGCGAAGGTGAAGCCGGTATCGGGCAAGCCTTCGACCGGCAACCCATAAACGAAAAGGGCCGCATTCGCATGCGGCCCTTCTCTTGTTCTGGCTCCCCGACCTGGACTCGAACCAGGGACCTGCGGATTAACAGTCCGTCGCTCTACCGACTGAGCTATCAGGGAATGGAGGCCGCATTATACATGCTGTTTTCGATTTCGCAAGCTTCCCTGCGGAAAAACCGGATTCAGCCCCTCCCGACGCGCGCGACCAGGCGCCGCAGCGCATCCAGCACCAGCTCCGGCTCCGACAACTGCGGGAAATGCGCACTGCGCTCGGCCTTGATGCGCTCGCCCAGCGGCGACAGCACGGCCAGGCCGAGCTGGGTGCGTTCGCGCTCGCGCACCAGCGCCTGCGGCACCAGCAGGCGCGGCAGGCGCTTGGTGCCCGACAGCACCGTCACCGGCACCAGCGGGAAACCGGGCGCGTCGGCGATGTCCTTGACGGTCTCGAGCTCGTTGCGGATCTCGTCGAACGGGTCGCGCGGCGAGAGGCGGTCGAGCAGCTTGACCAGGCCGCGCTGCAGCGGCGACTGGAAGCGCTTGAGCCCGCTGACGTCTTCCGGCGCGGTCGCCTCCAGGAACAGCACACCCGCCACCTCGTCGGCGAATTCGCGCGCGAACAGGTTGGCGTGCAGGCCGCCGAACGAGTGCCCGACCAGCACGAACGGCGGCTCGACGCCGGCCACCTGCAACAACTGGCGCAGCTGCGCCACCACGGTCTCGCCGTATTGCGCTTCGCGCGGCTTGGCGCTGCCGCCGACGCCGGGCCGGTCGTAGGCGAACACCGTGCCCAGGCTCTCGATCTCGGGATACAGCTTGTACCAGGAATCGAGCGGCCCGCCGGCGCCGGCAAGCAGGACAATCGACGGCTTGCCCTGCCCCGACTTGGCAAAGCGGAACATCTGCCCTTCGATCAGGGTGGCGTGGCTGTTTGGCAGTTGCTGCATATAGCTCCCAATGCGCTGGCGGCGCGCAAACGAAAAAGGCCGCATCCTGAGATGCGGCCTTTTCTAATTCTGGCTCCCCGACCTGGACTCGAACCAGGGACCTGCGGATTAACAGTCCGTCGCTCTACCGACTGAGCTATCAGGGAATTGATGCATGCATTATAGGGTTGGTGAAACGTTTCTGTCAAACTTGCAAACAACCGAAACGTGCTCGACCCTGCTCTGCCGCTCTCCGTCGCTGCTACAGCAACTGCGGAGAGCCGCGATTTTAGAGAACTTTGGCAATCGCGTCAACGACGCGGTCAATGTTCTTCGAATTGAGCGCCGCCACGCAGATACGGCCGGTGTCGACCGCATAGATCGACTCGTCGCGCAGCTTGCCCACTTGCTCCTTGGTGAGACCGGAATACGAGAACATGCCGACCTGCTCGCGCACGAATTCGAAATCGTGGCCCGGGGCCTTGGCTTTCAGCTTTTCGACCATGGCGCCGCGCATTTCGCGGATGCGCACGCGCATGCCGGCCAGTTCTTCTTCCCACAGCTGGCGAAGTTCCGGGGTCGACAGCACGGTGGCCACTACCTTGCCGCCGTGGGTCGGCGGGTTCGAGTAGTTGGTGCGCACCACGCGCTTGAGCTGCGACAGCACGCGGGCCGCCTCTTCGCCGCTGGTGGCGACGATCGACAGCGCGCCGACGCGCTCGCCGTACAGCGAGAACGACTTCGAGAACGAGTTCGACACCAGGAGCGGCATGCCGGTGTCGGCGAAGCGGCGCACCACGGCGCCGTCTTCGGCGATGCCGTCGGCGAAGCCTTGATACGCCATGTCCAGGAACGGCAGCAGGCCGCCGGCTTTCACCGCAGCGATGACTTCATCCCACTGCGCTTGCGACAGGTCGGCGCCGGTCGGGTTGTGGCAGCAGGCGTGCAGCACGACGATCGAGCCGGCCGGCATGGCCTTCAGCGCCGCCAGCATGCCGTCGAAGTTCACGCCGCGGGTGGCTGCATCGTAGTAGGCGTAGTTGTGCACGGTGAAGCCGGCACTTTCGAACAGCGCGCGGTGGTTTTCCCAGCTCGGGTCGCTGATGTAGACGTCGGCGTGCGGGACGAAGCGCTTGAGGAAGTCGGCGCCGATCTTCAGCGCGCCGGTGCCGCCCAGGGCCTGCACGGTGATCGCACGCTTCTCTTGAATTACGGCGCTGTCGGCACCAAATACGAGCTCTTGCACGGCCTTGTCGTACGCCGCCAGGCCGTCGATCGGCAGGTAGGTGCGCGGCGTTGGCTGCTCCATCAGTTTCGCTTCCGCTTTCTGCACGCAAGCCAGCAGTGGAACCTTGCCATTGTCGTCGTAATACACGCCCACGCCGAGGTTGATCTTGGCAGGGTTGGTGTCGGCATTGAAGGCTTCGGTGATGCCCAGGATCGGGTCGCGCGGGGCCATTTCAATGGCGCCAAATAAGCTGGCAGAGGCAGTGGAAGTCATCGTGATAAACTAAGTTTGTCGGCTGGGACGCAGCGGTTGTATAGACAGCGGCCCCTGATGCTACAAGGCCGCAAGCGGATTCTCATTCTAGCAAAGGTCTGAACGTATGGCTGATTTATCCATCGCAACATCTCCCGAACCGACCGTCATCACCTTCCCGGATTCGCCCTTCAAACTGCACCAGCCGTTCCCGCCGGCCGGCGACCAGCCGACCGCGATCGCCGGGCTGGTGGAAGGCATCGAGGACGGGCTGTCGTACCAGACGCTGCTTGGCGTGACCGGTTCCGGCAAGACGTACACGATGGCCAACGTGATCGCGCGCGCCGGCCGGCCGGCCATCGTGTTCGCCCCCAACAAAACCCTGGCGGCCCAGCTGTACGCCGAGTTCCGCGAATTCTTCCCGCAGAACGCGGTCGAGTACTTCGTCTCGTACTACGACTATTACCAGCCGGAAGCCTATGTGCCGCAGCGCGACCTGTTCATCGAAAAGGACTCGTCGATCAACGAGCACATCGAGCAGATGCGCCTGTCGTGCACCAAGTCGCTGATGGAACGGCGCGACGTGGTCATCGTGGCCACCGTGTCGGCCATCTACGGTATCGGTAATCCGAACGAATACCACAAGATGATCCTGACGCTGCGCCACAAGGACAAGGTGGCGCAGCGCGACATCATCGCGCGCCTGATCCAGATGCAGTACACCCGCAACGAGATGGATTTCTCGCGCGGCAGTTTCCGCGTGCGCGGCGACACCATCGACATCTTCCCGGCCGAGCACGCCGAGCTGGCGATCCGCGTCGAGATGTTCGACGACGAGATCGAGTCGCTGCAGCTGTTCGATCCGCTGACGGGCCGGGTGCGCCAGAAGATCCCGCGCTTCACCGTCTATCCGGGCTCGCACTACGTCACGCCGCGCTCGACCGTGCTGCGCGCGGTCGAGTCGATCAAGGCCGAACTGCGCGACCGCCTGGAAGAGTTCCGCCAGCAAAACAAGCTGATCGAAGAACAGCGCCTCGAGCAGCGCACCCGCTTCGACCTCGAGATGCTGGCCGAGATCGGTTTTACCAAAGGCATCGAGAACTATTCGCGCCACCTGTCGGGCGCGATGCCGGGCGAGCCGCCGCCGACGCTGATCGACTACCTGCCGAAGGATGCGATCATGTTCATGGACGAGTCGCACGTGATGATCGGCCAGCTCAACGCGATGTACAACGGCGACCGCTCGCGCAAGACCAACCTGGTCGACTACGGCTTCCGCCTGCCGTCGGCGCTGGACAACCGGCCGCTGAAATTCGAGGAATTCGAAGGCAAGTCGCGCCAGACCATCTTCGTATCGGCGACGCCGGCCGAATACGAGCAGCAGCACGCCGACAACGTGGTCGAGCAGGTGGTGCGCCCGACCGGCCTGGTCGACCCGCAGATCATCGTGCGCCCTGCGCTGTCGCAGGTCGACGACCTGATGAGCGAGATTAACGACCGCATCGCCAAGGACGAGCGTGTGCTGGTGACCACGCTGACCAAGCGCATGGCCGAGCAGTTGACCGAATACCTGGGCGACCACGGCATCAAGGTGCGCTACCTGCACAGCGATATCGAGACCGTCGAGCGCGTGGAAATCCTGCGCGACCTGCGCCTGGGCACCTTCGACGTGCTGGTCGGCATCAACCTGCTGCGCGAGGGCCTGGACTTGCCGGAAGTGTCGCTGGTGGCGGTGCTCGATGCGGACAAGGAAGGCTTCCTGCGCTCCGAGCGCTCGCTGATCCAGACCATCGGCCGCGCCGCGCGTAACCTGAACGGCGTGGCGATCCTGTACGGCGACCAGGTCACCGACTCGATGCGACGCGCGATCGACGAAACCGAGCGCCGCCGTGCCAAGCAGATCGCCTTCAACGAAGCCAACGGCATCACGCCGAAGGGTGTGCAGAAGAAGATCAAGGAAATGATCGACGGCGTGTACAGCAACGCCGCGCAGAGAGCGATGGTCGAGGGCGTCCACGAGGACGCCGCGACGGCCAAGGTCGAGTCGATGAGCGAGAAGCAGATCAGCAAGGAGATCAAGCGCCTCGAGAAGCTCATGGTCGACCACGCCAAGAACCTCGAGTTCGAAAAGGCGGCGCAGGTGCGCGACCAGCTGCATGTGCTCAAGCAGCAGGCGTTTGGCGCGTCGGGGGCCGACAACGTCGTCTCAATGCTCGGCAAATAACTGGCATGCCGTAGGGTGGACCGGGGCGCGCAGCCGGGTTTCCCGTCCACGCGTCGATTGTTACCGGCGCCGTTTTCGCGCCGGATGATCTCACTGCCAACCATCACCGCGTCGGGGGCCGACAACGTCGTCTCACTGCTCGGCACATAACGGGCATGCCGTAGGGTGGACCGGGGCGCGCAGCCGGGTTTCCCGTCCACGCGTCGATTGTTACCGGCGCCGTTTTCGCGCCGGATGATCTCACTGCCAACCATCACCGCGTCGGCGGCCGAGCCGCCAACCCTACCTAGCGGCGCTCGTCGTATCTACGTAGGGTTGGCGGCTCCGCCGCCGACGCGTTCAACCGTCGCCAGCAACTCCAACAATTTCCCCAGGTCCGCCGGCTTGACCATGTGATGGTCGAACCCCGCCTTCAGCGCCCGCTGCTGGTCTTCCACCTGCCCATACCCGGTCAGCGCAATCAGCGTCGCCCCTGCCGTCTCCGGCATGGCACGCAAACGCCGCGCCAGTTCATGCCCATCGATATCGGGCAGCCCGATGTCGAGCAACGCCGCATCCGGCCGCACCCGCACCGCATTGGCCAGCCCATCCTCGCCATTGAAGGCCAGCGTCACGGCGTAGCCGCTCATCTCCAGCAGCGTGCCCAGCATCTCGGCGGCGTCGACGTTGTCGTCCACCAGCAGCACCCGCAGCCCCTTCTCGGACGCTGCCGCATCGGCCCCCGGCGCCTGCGGCGATGGTGCGTCCTGGAGCAGGCGCGGCAGATGCACCACGAACTCGCTCCCCTGCCCCGACCCTTCGCTGTGCGCCTCGACCCGCCCGCCGTGCAGTGCCACCAGGCTTTTCACCAGCGCCAGCCCCAGCCCGAGTCCGCCCTGCGAACGGTCCGGCGTGCGCTCGGCCTGGATGAACAGATCGAAAATATAGGGCAGCACGGGCAGCTCGATGCCCTGCCCGTTGTCGCGCACCGCCACCGTCACGCAATCGTTTTCGATGCCGGCGCGCAGCGCAATGCGTCCGCCCGGCGCCGTGTACTTGGCGGCGTTGTTGAGGATATTCGACAGCACCTGGATCAGGCGCGTGCGGTCGCCCTCGACATGCAGCGGCTGCGGCGCGACCTCGACCTGCAGCGCGTGGCGCCGGGTGTCGATCAGCGGCCGCACCTGCTCCACCGCCTCGTGCACAAGCGCGGCCACGTCGAGCGCTTCGCGGCTCAGCGTCACCAGCCCGCGCGTCACGCGCGAGACGTCCAATAAATCGTTCACCAGCGCCGTCATGTGCTCGGCCTGGCGCGCGATGATGTCGCTGGCGCGCCGGATGCCGGGCGCGTCCATCTGGCCGCGCTGCAGCAGCTGGGCCGCGGTGGTGATCGGCGCCAGCGGGTTGCGCAGCTCGTGCGCCAGCATGGCCAGGAACTGGTCCTTCTGGCGGTTTGCCGCGCGCAGTTCGTCCTCGGTCTGCTTTTGCATCGTGACGTCGCTGCCCTCGACGAAAATGCCCGAGACCTTGCCGTGCGCGTCGCGGATCGGCTGGTAGACGAAGTCGATGAAGCGCTGTTCGAGCGGCGCTTGGGGATCGTGCTGGTCGCGCTGCACGCGCAGCGGCACGGCGTGGCCGACGAACGGCTGACCGGTCTGGTAGACGTGGTCGAGCAGCTCGAAGAAGCCCTGCCCCTCGACTTCGGGCAGCGCCTCGCGCGCCGGCTTGCCGACCAGGGCGCGGTGGCCTATCAGCGCCAGGTAGGAGCGGTTGGTGAGCTCGAACACGTGGTCCGGCCCGCGCAGCACGGCGATGATGCCGGGCGCCTGCTCGAACAGGGTCATCAGGCGCTCGTTCTCTTCGTCGCGGTAGCGCTGGGCCAGCACTTCGCCGGTCATCTCGACGCAGGCGCAGAACATGCCGGCCACGCGGTCGTCCTCGCCGCGCACCGGCGAATAGGAAAAGCGGAACCAGGTCTGCTCGTCGTAACCGTGGCGGCGCATGCGCAGCGGCAGGCGGTCCATGTAGCTGGCCTCGCCGTTCATGGCGCGCACGACCAGGGGATGGATGTCGTGCCAGATCTCGGCCCAGACGTCGTGGAAGCGGCGCCCCAGCGCGGCCGGGTGCTTGTCGCCCAACACCGAGATATAGGAGTCGTTGTACAGGAAGCCCAGGCCCTCGCCCCAGGCCACGAACATCGGGAACTTGGAATTGAGCATCAGCCCGACCACGGTGCGCAGCGCCTGCGGCCAGGCGGCCGGGTCGCCCAGCGGCGACGCGCTCCAGTCGTGGGCGCGCATCATCGCGCCCATCATGCCGCCGCCGCTCAGGAACGACAAGGATGCGGACAGCGAGAGGGATGGCAATTCAGATGACGCCACCGATTGTTGGCCTTGCTCCGGACTCATTCGTTCAAGCACTCCCTGGAAAGCACGTCGCGTGCGTGCCCAGAGTGTGCCAGATTAGTGCGCCGTGTTCCGCACGGCTTGCAAAGATTACAAAGTCTGCACGAATTCGCGAATACCGCCCAGCAGCATCTCGATCGACATCGCCGTCAGGATCAGGCCCATCAGACGCTCGAAGGCCGTCATCACTTGCGGACCGAGCTTCTGCTGCAGCTTTTCGGCACTGAGGAAAACCGCCAGCCAGACCACGCCGACCGCGGCCAGCGCCGCCACGTGCACCATGGTCTCGGTGAAGCTGGTCGAGGAAAACAGCAGCACGGTCGCCAGCGCCGACGGGCCCGCCAGCGCGGGAATTGCCAGCGGCACGATGAACGGCTCGCCATGCTCGCTCTTGCCCAGCACGCCGTCCGGATGCGGGAAGATCATGCGGATCGCGATCATCAACAGGATCACGGCGCCGCCGATGCGCAGCGCGACCGGGCTCAGGTGCAGCGCTTCGAGGAAGTGCTTGCCGAAGAACATGAACACCAGCAGCAGCAGGAAGGCGATCGCGCACTCGCGCACCACGATCTTGCCGCGGCGCTCGACCGGCGTGTCTTTCAGGGCGGCGGCGAACAGGGGGACGTTGCCAAAGGGGTCGGTGACGAGGATGAGAAGGATGAAGGTCTGGAAGAAGCTTTGGGTCATGGCGTTGTTATTGTTGGCTTACCCGGCTGCGTGATGCAGCGGCGATAATCCCGCAATCTTAGCAGAGAAGTATAGACAAGCCGGCAGTTTGGCCGGCCTGTCTCTGCTAGCTGCCGTCAAGCCGGCCGCTCAGGGCCGCGCCGAGCCCTGTTCACGGATGATGACGATCGGCACGGTCGTGGCCACCGGCGTGTTGCCCTGCAGGGCGGGAACGTAGCGGCAGCTTGCCACGGCGGCCACGACCAGCTTGTCGTAGTCCGGGTAGGCGCTTGCGTCCACGATCGTGACCTCGCCGGGAACGCCGGTCTGGTCCACGTGCACGCGCAGTCCCAGCATCAATAACGCATCCCTCTCGACCACGTCTTTCGGATAATCGGGCATGGCGCACGAACCGGTGACTTGGCGCGCCGGCATCGTCGGCATCGGTCCGCCGTTCGGAACAGACTGCGGCTGCGGCGGCTTGGGCAGCGACACTTCCTTGCCGTTGACGCGCAGCTGGCCGCTGCGCACCGTGATGGTGGCGCGCAGCACGCCTTTGTCGAGCTTGGCGAAGCCTTCGCCCAGCAGCTTGCCGACCACCACGTCGGTCATGGTCTGGGCCATCGCGGCCGGATCCTGGCTGGCCTGGCCGGCAGCCGCCAGCTGGCGCTTGGCGGCCGACAGCGCACCCGCCTTCACCAGCGCCACCGGCACCGCGATGTCGAACCTGGCGTCGACGCGCTTGAACAGTTGCGCCAGATCGTCGAAGTCACTCTCCTTTGCCCCCTTGAGCGCGACGCGGCCCTGCAGCGTGAAGGTGTGGCCGCCGTAGTCGGCGCTGATGCGGTCGATGGTCAAGGCGGTGCCGGCCTTGCTGGACGCGCGCGCCATGTCCCTGAACATCGCCAGCAGATCGGTCGTCTCGCGCTCGGCGTCGCCGTCCGCGTTCCTGATCTGGCGCTGGCGCGCCGTCATCTCGATCATGTTCTGCTTGTCGATCTGGTTCAGGCGGTAATTCATGATCAGGTTGTTCACCCGCTCGCCCGCGACTTCGATGCTGCCGATGCGCATGCGCTGCACGATGTCCATCGTGGCGGCGCGCTCGGTGGTGTTGCTGTTGAAGTCCAGGTCTTGCATCGTGACCGTGACCGGTTGGGCTTGCTGACCGGCCGGGGCCGGCGCCAGGGTTTCCAGCGCGACGCTTCGCGCACCGACCTGCACCGTGCCGAACCACAGCTTGCCCTTGCCCAGGCGGTGCGAGGTCGTGCCACGCATGTCGCGCAGCGCGAAGCGCGTGTCCTTGCCGTTGATGTCAAGCGCGGCCCAGGTGCCGGTCGAGCTCAGGCGGCGACCGCTCTTGTCGACGCGCAGTTCGGTCGGCGATTCGGTCCAGCGCATACTGACGCCGTCGCCGACGACGTGCTCGCGCGCCGGCATCAACACCCGCCAGGCGTCCTGGCCGTCGCTCTGGCCGAGCCGCTCGAGATGCATCGGTTGCGCGGTGCCGATTGTTTCCTCGAGCAGGCGCGCGGTGGCCGGGCTGAACTGGAAACCGACCAGACGCTCGATGTTGCGTCCCAGGTGCGGACTGGATTCCAGCACGTCCTGCACTTCCTGCGTGGCGAGTTCGACTGCACGCAGGAACTTTGGTTTGGCGGGCGCTTCGGGTGCGGCAGGTTGGGCGGGGGCTTCCTGGCCAGCACAATGGGCGGCAGGCAGGACGAATAAAGCCAGCGAGGCGGCGACGACGCTACGGCGCAGGAGGGAAAGGGTCACGGTCGACAATCGAAAGTTTCAATCAATCAATTATCGAAGAGCGATCGACAAAAGTCACTGCGCTGACCATGCCTCGGGCATATTCGGCGCAATGTGTATTCACATTAATCCAAGCGCATAAAAAAACAGGGAAGAGCTCGCGCCCTTCCCTGCTTCATTCGCCCGTTAACGACGGGATTACTTTTCGAACTTCTTCAGCCACGCCGCCAGCTGGTGCGGACGCAGGCCGTCGTAATCCTCGAACGGCTGGTGAATCCACGGGTTGTGCGGCAGGTCCTGCAGGTGATAGTCCGGCTTGAAGGTCGAGGTGCCCTTGACCCAGATGACGGCCGATTTGACTTCGGTGACGTCCGGGTAGTTGGTCTGCAGGTGCTCGCGCACGCGCTGCAGGGTCACGCCGGAGTCGGCCAGGTCGTCGACCAGCAGGATGCGGCCGGCGAGCGGGCCCTTGGTCATCGTCATGTATTTGGCGATGTCCAGGTTGCCCTGTTTGGTGCCGGCTTCTTCGCGGTACGAGCTGGTCGACAGGATCGCCAGCGGCACGTCGAAGATGCGCGAGATCACGTCGCCCGGACGCACGCCGCCGCGCGCCAGGCACAGCACCATGTCGAACTTCCAGTTCGATTCATACACTTGCAGCGCCAGGCGCTCGACGAGGCGGTTGTAGTCGTCCCAGGAAACCCACAGGTCCTTGTCGGTCGATACAGGGGTGTTCATCTTTCAGTACTCCAAATCTTCTAAATTATGCTGCGAACGGATGGCGCAGGACGATGGTCTCTTCGCGGTCCGGACCGGTCGACACCATGTCGATCGGCACGCCAACCAGTTCTTCGATGCGCTTGATGTAGGCCTGGGCATTGGCCGGCAGGTCCGCCATCGACTTGGCGCCGACGGTCGATTCGCTCCAGCCCGGCATCTCTTCGTACACCGGCTCGCACAGGGCGGCTTCTTCGGCGCCGACCGGGAAGATGTCCACGGCACGGCCATTCACGGTGTAGCCGGTGCACAGCTTGAGCGACTCCAGGCCGTCCAGCACGTCCAGCTTGGTCAGGCACATACCCGACACGCCGTTGATCTGCACCGAGCGGCGCAGCAGCGCGGCGTCGAACCAGCCGCAGCGGCGGGCGCGGCCGGTCACGGTGCCGAACTCGTGGCCGACGCGCGACAGGTGCTCGCCCACGCCTGCATCGGTCGGCAGTTCGGCCGGGAACGGGCCCGAGCCGACGCGGGTGGTGTAGGCCTTGGTGATGCCCAGGATGTAGTGCAGCATGTTCGGACCGACGCCGGCGCCAGCGGCGGCGTTGCCGGCCACGCAGTTCGACGAGGTGACGAACGGATAGGTGCCGTGGTCGACGTCCAGCAGCGAACCCTGCGCGCCTTCGAACAGCAGCTTGCCGCCCTCTTTGTGCGCGGCGTACAGCAGCGACGAGACGTCGGCGACCATCGGACGCAGGCGCGGGACCAGGGCCATGGCGTCGTCGTAGGTGGTCTGGAAGTCGATCGGATCGGCGCCCAGGTAGTTCACCAGCACGTGGTTGTGGTATTCCAGGTTCTCTTTGAGCTTCTCGGCAAAGCGCTCTTCGTTGAGCAGGTCGGCGATGCGGATCGCGCGGCGCGCCACCTTGTCTTCGTAGGCCGGGCCGATGCCCTTGCCGGTGGTGCCGATCTTGTTCTCGCCGCGCTTGGCTTCACGGGCTTTGTCGATGGCGACGTGGTAAGGCAGGATGATCGGGCACGCTTCCGAGATCTTCAGGCGCGACACGACTTCGATGCCGGCTGCCTGCAGCTTGTCGATTTCGCGCATCACGTCCGGCACCGAAACCACCACGCCGTTGCCGATGTAGCAGGCCACGCCTTCGCGCATGATGCCCGACGGGATCAGCTGCAGCGCGGTCTTCTGGCCCTTGATCACCAGGGTATGGCCGGCGTTATGGCCGCCCTGGAAACGCACCACGCCGGCGGCGTGGTCGGTCAGCCAGTCGACGATCTTGCCCTTGCCTTCATCGCCCCATTGGGTACCGATGACGACGACGTTTTTTGCCACGTTAGTATTTGACATCACTTAACCTAAGTTTTTGAGAATCCAATTTCCGTTTTCGAGGACGAGCACGCGGTCGCACTCGAACTCGTCCTGAATATTGTCGTGACCCGGCATGCTCTGGATCACGACTTCGCCTGCCTTGCGCAGGTCAGCGATTTTTTCTTTCAGCTCGGGGGCGTTGCCCCATGGCGCGCGGATCGAATGCTTGCGCAGCGCCGTCGGCAGCAGGCGCGCCAGTTCGCGCAGGTCGAGCGAGAAGCCGGTGGCCGGACGCGCGCGCCCGAACGCTTCGCCCACGTGGTCGTAGCGCCCGCCGCGCAGCACCGCGTTCGGCAGGCCCGGCACGTACAGCGCGAACATGGCGCCGCTTTCGTACTGGTAGCCGCGCAGGTCGGCCAGGTCGATCGCGACGTTCGCGCGGCCCAGGGCCGACGCCGCCAGCGCCGCCAGTTCGGCCAGCGCGCGCTGCACGCCCGGCAGCGCCGGCAGCACCTCGCGCGCCTTGGCCAGCACCTCGACGTCGCCGTACAGGTGCGGCAAGGCGAGCAGCGCCTGGCGCGTCTGCGGGTAGTAATTCTTCGAGATCTCGTCCAGGCCCGGCGCATCCTTGGCGCGCAGCAGGCCGTACAGCTGGGTCTCGTCGCGCTTGGCGGCCGGATCTTCGTTCAGCAGCGCGCGCAGCACGCCGACGTGGGCCAGGTCGAGGCGCACGTCCGTAAAGCCGGCCAGCGCCATCGTGCCCAGCGCCAGCTCCTGGATCTCGGCGTCGGCTTCCAGGCCGGCGTGGCCGTAGATCTCGGCGCCGATCTGCACCGGTTCGCGCGTCGCGTGCAAGCCCGATGGTCGGGTATGCAGCACGCTGCCGGCATAGCACAGGCGGGTGATGGTGTCGCGGTTGAGCAGGTGGGCGTCGATGCGCGCCACTTGCGTGGTCATGTCGGCGCGCAGGCCGAGCAGGCGGCCCGATTGCGGGTCGACCACCTTGAAGGTCTTGAGGTCGGTGTCAAGGCCGGCGCCGGCCAGCAGCGATTCGGTGTACTCGAGCAGCGGCGGCATGACCAGCTCGTAGCCGTACAGCCGGAAGTTGTCGAGCATCAGGCGGCGCAGCTCTTCGATCTTGCGCGCTTCGGACGGCAAGACATCGGCGATATTCTCAGGCAATAGCCAGTTCGGCATGGGCAACAGCGTGTTGTTGGGAATTGGATGTGGCGTGGCAGCGATGGACGTGCCGACGCGCGGCGCGAACGCCGAATCGGTGATTTTACCCGAAAACGGAGAGGTCGAGGCAGGTAATGCCGTATAGACAGGTTGAAAGGTTAACAACCTGCCACGTTTGCCGTGATGGTTTACATTTGCTGCGGGTGCTGAATGTGGCTGGGGAATGCGACGAGCTTGGATTCCCGCCTGCGCGGGAATGACGGTCTTGGGGGTAGGTGAGACAGTCTGCATTTCAGCTTTACATGCTCTCCCCTCTGGCCTAAAAGCCGTCGTTCCCGCGCAGGCGGGAACCCAAGTTCGTCGCGTCGCCCACCCTTATGGTTGAATCGCCCAAAACAAAAAAAGGCCCTTGCTTTCGCAAGAGCCCTTTCGTGAGCACGACTGGCCAGCGCTTAGCGTCCCGCCGCCGGGGCCTTCATGTACTTGAAGAATTCCGAGCTCGGATCCACCACCAGCACGTCGCTGCGATCCTTGAAGCTGGCGCGATAGGCCTCGAGCGAGCGGTAGTACTTGGCGAACTCCGGGTTCTTGCCGAACGAATCGGCATAGATCTGCGAAGCCTTGGCATCGCCGTCACCCTTGATCTTCTCGGCGTCGCGGAACGCTTCGGCGATGATCACGGTGCGCTGGCGGTCGGCGTCGGCGCGGATCTGTTCCGATTCGGCGGCGCCGGTCGAACGCAGTTCGTTGGCCACGCGCACGCGCTCGGCGCGCATGCGTTCGTACACCGAGTTATTGATCTGGTCGATGTAGTCGACGCGCTTCAGGCGCACGTCGACGATGCCGACACCGATCTCCTTGGCCTCGGCCACGACCTTGGCCTGCACCGCCGCCATCACCGCCGCGCGCTCGCCGGAAATCACTTCGCGCACGGTGCGCTTGGTGATCTCGTCGTTCAGCGCCGCCTTGATGATCTGCGACATGCGGTCACGCGCACGCGACTCGTCGCCGGTGAAGCTGACGTAGTACAGGCGCGGATCGATGATGCGCCACTTGACGAAGGCATCGACCAGGATGTTCTTCTTCTCGGCCGTGATGAAGCGGTCGGCGTCGGGCGTGTCGAGCGTCAGGATCTGCTTGTCCAGGTACAGCACGTTCTGGAACGGCGGCGGCAGCTTGAAGTGCAGGCCCGGTTCGGCGATCACTTCCTTCACCTGGCCGAGCGCGAATACGATCGCGAAACGGCGCTGGTCGACGACGAAGATGGTGGACGACAGCAGCATCAGTGCGATGAAGCCCGCCACGAATAAAGTTACAAGGCGGTTCATCAGCGGCTCTCCCGGTCACGTGAGGAATCGCGGCTGCGCGAATCGCGCTCGCGCACCGCATCCATGGCTTGGGTTACTTCGGCGGTCGGCGCCGACGATGGCACCCCTCCTTGTACTTGTACAGGACCCGACTTGCTGCCGATGGCGGCGTCGTTGGCCTGCACCTGCTGCATCAGCTTATCCAGCGGCAGGTACAGCATGTTGTTGCCGGCGCGCGAGTCGACCATCACCTTGGTGGTGCTGGTGAAGATCTGCTGCATGGTGTCGATGTACATGCGGTCGCGCGTCACGGCCGGAGCGCGCGAGTAGGCTGCCACCACCTGGTCGAAGCGCGAAGCGTTACCGGTCGCGTTCTCGACCACCATCGAGCGGTACGCCTCGGCGTCCTGCTGCAGGCGGAAGGCCTGGCCGCGGGCGGCCGGGATGATCTGGTTGGCATATGCCTCGCCCTCGTTGCGGGCGCGGGCACGGTCCTGGCCGGCGCGCACGGCGTCGTCGAAGGCGCTCTGCACCTGCTCCGGCGGCTGCACGCCCTGCATCGTCACGTTGGTGATCAGGGCGCCCAGCGCATAACGGTCGGTGATCTGCTGGATCATGGTCTGGACGTCGGTCGCGACCTGCTCGCGGCCTTCGTACAGCACGAAGTCCATCTTGTTACGGCCGACCACTTCGCGGATCGCCGTCTCGGCCACCTGGCGCACGGTGTCGTCGCGCTCGCGGTTGTTAAACAGCCACGCCACCGGATCCTTCAGGGTGTATTGCACCGCGAACTGGATGTCGATGATGTTCTCGTCGTCGGTCAGCATCAGCGCTTCCTGCGGCTGCTTGTTGCGCACGGTGCCCCGATAGCCGATCTCGGCGGTACGGATCTGCGACACGTTGACGGTCTCGTGCGCCTGGAACGGATACGGCCAGCGCCAGTTGAAGCCCGGCGTGGTCGAGTGGCTGAACTTGCCGAACGTGGTGACCACGCCGGTCTGGCCTTCCTGCACGATGAAGGCGCCGCTGGCGAGCCAGATCAGGCCGACGATGACGGCGACCACGCCGGCGCCGATGCCGGCGCCGCGCATTTCGCCGCGGCCCGGCGCGCCGTTGTTGTCGCCGCCGTTGTTGCCACGGCCGCCGAACATGCGGTTCAGGCGCGCATTGAAGTCGCGCCACATCTGGTCGAGGTCGGGCGGTCCGTCGCCGGGGCGGCGGCCTTCCTGCGCCTTGCGGTCGTCGTCCGGGTTACGGCCCCAGCGTGGATCGTTCAGCGACAACTTGACGCCGAATCTTTTTAGTATAGAAACAAACATAGGCTAATGGGGCCTGACATGGTTGGAAGTTGGCATATTGTCGGCAGGACGCTCGGCGTTCTCGTCGTCGTCGTCGTCGAGCCCGAGGGGGTCGTCCTGCTCTTCGTATTCTTGCGCTTCGAACGCTGCTCCGTACGGCTCGCGTTGCACGGACTTGGCGGCTTCGGCGATGGCCTCGCGCAGCAAGTCCAGGCCGGCGCCGCTGTGGGCACTGATGAAAACCCGGCTGATCTTATCATACTCATCACGCTCGACCGCCGGCTCCAGCCCGGCGGCGTCGATCTTGTTCCAGACCAGGATCTGGGGCACGTGATCGGCGCCGATCTCGCGCAGCACCTCGTTGACCTGCTCGATCTGCTCCATGCGCGCGGGCGACGAGCCGTCGACCACGTGCAGCAGCAGGTCGGCGTGGATGGTTTCCTCGAGCGTGGCGCGAAACGCCGCCACCAGTTGGTGCGGCAGTTCGCGCACGAAGCCAACGGTGTCGGAAATCACCACGCTGCCGGCCTCGTCGCCCAGGTACATGCGGCGGCTGGTGGTGTCGAGCGTGGCGAACAGCTGGTTCGCCACGTACACGCCGGCCTTGGTGAGGGTGTTGAACAGGGTCGACTTGCCGGCGTTGGTGTAGCCGACCAGCGACACCGAGAAAGTGTTGTTGCGGCCACGCTGGCGGCGCTGGGTTTCGTGTTGCTTGCGCAGTTTGCCGAGGCGCGCGCGCAGCATCTTGACCCGTTCGCCGATCAGGCGGCGGTCGGTCTCGAGCTGGGTTTCGCCGGGCCCGCGCAGGCCGATACCGCCCTTCTGGCGTTCAAGGTGGGTCCAGCCGCGGATCAGGCGCGTGGCCAGGTGCTGCAGCTGGGCCAGTTCGACCTGCAATTTACCCTCGTGGCTCTTGGCGCGCTGGGCGAAGATGTCGAGGATCAGGCTGGTGCGGTCGATCACGCGCAGGCCGAGGCGGCGCTCCAGGTTACGCTGCTGGGCGGGCGACAGGGCGTGATTGAAGATGACGATTTCTGCGCCCTGCGACTTGGCGTCGAGGGCGATTTCGTCGGCCTTGCCGCTGCCGACGAAATGGGCGGGGTCGGGGCTGGAGCGCTTCGCCGTGATCGTGGTGATCGGTTCGGCGCCGGCGGAACGCGCAAGCAGCGACAGCTCTTCGAGGCTGGCGGCGAAGTCGCCAGTCCCGAAGTCGATGCCGACCAGCGCTGCGCGCAGGGTTGGAGTGCCGGGGGCGTCAGCCATCGGCCTTACTCGGCTTCGTTGGAATCGAGGTTAAGGTTGACGGCGCGGGCCGGCACGACGGTGGAAATGGCATGTTTGTAGACCATCTGGGTCACGGTATTACGAAGCAAAACGACGTATTGGTCGAAGGATTCGATGTGGCCCTGGAGTTTGATACCGTTGACGAGGTAGATCGAGACAGGGACGTGTTCCTTGCGCAAGGCGTTGAGGAATGGGTCTTGTAACAGTTGCCCTTTGTTGCTCATGACAGCTCCGTAATGTTGTTGTAGTTAAAAGTTTGAGGCGTTTTGCCGGATTTCAAGGTCTTGGGCTACATTCCGCGATGGCGAATGCGTGCTCTGAGCTACTGTAACCTGTTTTGCCACTTTTTGTCGTACTGCTAGGGGCCGCACATCGGGCCCCTAGCCTGTTGGTTTCAATCCTTGGCGAACGGATTTTTCCCGCTGCGCAGTTCGATGCGCAATGGCGTGCCGACCAGGTTGAACGTCTCGCGGAAATGCTTTTCCAGGTAGCGTTTGTACGGTTCGGTAATGCCTTCCAGCGCATTGCCGTGGATGACGATGATCGGCGGGTTCTGGCCGCCCTGGTGGGCGTAGCGCATCTTCGGACGGCTGGTGCCCTTGCGCTTCGGCTCCTGCTTCTCGACCGCTTCCTGCAGCGCGCGCGTCAGGCGCGGGGTCGACAGGTTGGCGGTGGCGGCGGCATACGCCGACTCGACCGATTTCATCAGTTGGGTAATGCCGGTGCCGCGCAGTGCCGACACGAAGTGGGTCTTGGCGAAGCCGAGAAAATCGAGTTTACGGTCGAGGTCGTTCTTGACCTGGTCGCGCTGGTCGGTCTGCAGGCCGTCCCACTTGTTGACAGCCACCACCAGCGCCCTGCCCGATTCCAGGATGAAGCCGGCGATGTGGGCGTCCTGCTCCGAGATGTCCTGCTGGGCGTCGAGCAGCAGGATCACGACATTGGCGTCCGAGATCGACTGCATGGTCTTGACCACCGAGAACTTCTCGATGGCTTCGAAAATCTTGCCGCGGCGGCGGATGCCGGCGGTGTCGATCAGGGTGAACTTCTTGCCGTCGCGCTCGAACGGCACTTCGATCGCGTCGCGGGTGGTGCCCGGCATGTCGAAGGCGATCACGCGCTGCTCGCCGACCAAGGTGTTGATCAGGGTGGACTTGCCGACGTTGGGGCGGCCGACGATGGCGATCTTGAAGCCGTGGTCGGCCGGTTCCAGTTCTTCCGGCTCGTTCGGGCGGCTGGCAAACGCGATGTCGAGCGCCTCGTTGACCAGGTCGTGCACGCCGTCGCCGTGGGCGGCCGAGATCACGTACGGGTCGCCCATGCCGAGTTCGTAGAAGTCGGCGGTGACGGAAGTGTACTTCATGCCTTCCGACTTGTTGACCACCAGCATGACGCTGCGGCCGCTCTTGCGCAGGTAGTCGGTGATGGTCTTGTCATGCGGGGTCAGGCCCTGGCGGCCGTCCACGATGAACACGACCACGTCGGCCTCGGCCACGGCCTGGCGCGTCTGCAGCGCCATTTCGTGCATGATGCCTTCCTTGGCGACCGGCTCGAAACCGCCCGTGTCGATGACCAGGAACGGCCGTTCGCCGATCCGGCCTTCGCCATAGTGGCGGTCGCGGGTGAGGCCTGGAAGGTCGGCCACCAGCGCGTCACGCGAACGGGTCAGGCGGTTGAATAGGGTCGATTTCCCGACATTGGGACGACCGACGAGTGCGATTACCGGCTTCATGTGTTAATTCATTCGACCGCGATCGCGGTCACTGTTCCGTTTTGTGTTTGAAAAATCAGGTTCGTGCCGGCCACCAGCGGCGTGCCCACGATCGGGCTGCCATCGGTGGCGGCGCGCGCCAGGAAAGTGCCGTCTTCGCGCGACAGGAAGTGCACATAGCCTTCATAGTCGCCGACCGCGACGGCGCGGCCATAAGAGAGTGGCGTCGACAGGCGGCGGAACGACAGCTTGTCGTTCTTCCAGCTGCTCGAGCCGGTGTCGCGTGCGAACGCGTTCAGCCCGCCCTTGTCGTCCGGGGCGAACACGAAGCGCTGGTCGACGGCGACGCCGACGCTGGACGACAGTTCGCGCGTCCAGCGCGCCGAGCCGGTGCCGAGATCGAAGCAGCCGACGCGGCCCTGGTACGACACCGCGCAGACGTCGTTCTCGAACAGCACCGGGGCGCCGCCGATGTCGGTCACGCGTTCCAGTTCGGTGGCGCCGCGCGCCACGCCGACCTCGACGTCCCAGCGCGGGGCGCCGGTGGCCAGGATCAATGCCGACAGCTTGCCGCCCGGCTGGGCCACGATCACATCGGTACCGGCCACGATCATGCCCGGCGCGGTGCGCAGGGTCAGCGGCGGCGCCACCTTCTGCACGATCCACTTCTGGGCGCCGGTCTTGGCGTCGAAGCCGACGATGCGGTTGTCGATCGAGCGCGCCACCACGATGCCTTGCGACACGACCGGGGCCGACAGGATCTCGCTCGACAGCTGGACGTCCCACAGCGGCTTGCCGTCCATGTCGAAGGCCAGCAGCTTGCCCTTGGCGCCGCCGACCACGATCAGGTTGCCGTCGGTGCCGACGCCGGCGCTCAGTTCTTCCTTGGTGTTGATGCGCCACAGCTGCTTGCCGCCGGCCGCTTCCACGCGCGCGATGTGGCCGGCGCCGCTGGCCACGACCAGGGTGTTGCCGGTCAGCGCCGGCGAGAACTGGTAGCCCTCCGACTTGCCGATGTCGAGTTTCCATGCGGTGCGCACGGCCATCGTGCCCTTCAGTTCGACCAGCTTGGCCGGCTGGTCGGCCTTATCCTTGTCGCCAAACGGATTGAGCGAACTCAGGGTCGAGCAACCCGTCATCAGGGCCAGTACGCCGACACCAACAAGCTTCCTGCTAATACGCATTTTCTTCTACCTTGTTCCTGGACTATAGAGGACGCAAAGCCCGCGCCGCCATAGGGCGTGCGCGGGCCATCTCGTGCGCGATTGTTATGCGGCTGCCTTTTGCGCCGCCTTCTGTTGTTCCGCGTTCTTGTCGGCCGGGGCGGTGCCGCCGATCGACTCGAGCTTGATCACCACGACCTGGCGGCCCGGATTGCTCGCATCCATGGCCGCGATCGCCGCGACATAGGCTTCGCGCGCTTCCTTCAGCTTGTTCTGCGCCACCAGCACGTCGCCCTTGCGGTCGTTGGCTTCGGCGGCGAACTGCGGCAGCACGTTACCGTTCAGCACCTTCAGCGCTTCATCGTAGGCTTTTTCGTCCAGCAGCACGCCGGCCAGGCGGATGCGGGCGATCGACTTGTATTCGTCGTTGCCGTTGTCCACCACCCACTGCAGCTGCGCCCTGGCGGTCTTCAGGTCGTTCGCTTCGAAGGCGGCCTTGGCGGCGCCGAACGCCGCCATCTGGGCGTAGGCGGTGCCGTCGTACTTGGCGCGGATGTCGCCGGCCACGCGCTGCACCTTGGCATTGTCGTTGGCGATCATCGCAGTCTGCAGCTCGTCGTACAGGGCCGAGGCTTCGACCGACTGGTTGCGCTTGTGCGATTTCCAGTAGTTGAAACCGGCGTAGGAACCGAGCGCGATGATCAGCACCCAGGTGATGATGCTGCCGTACTTCGACCAGAACGCCTTGAAGGAATCGAGCTGTTCCTGTTCTTGATGATCGTATGCCATGTGCGTCTTCTTTTATTGAAAGGTTCGGATTGCTGTTGTGGACTGATTACGGATGGTAGTGCACGTGGCCGTGATCGTGGTCGTGATCGTGGTCATGACCGCCGCCGCTGATGATCTGGTCGACCAGGTGATCGACCACTTCCTCGAACGGCACGCTGGTCTGCTGCTGCTCGCCGGCCGCGCCGCGCATCGACTTGATGGCCGCCACGTTGTTGGCGATCTCGTCCTCGCCGATGATCACGGCGAACGCCGCGCCGCTGCCGTCGGCCTTCTTCATCTGGCTCTTGAAGCTGCCCGCGCCGGCCGGCGTTGCGCAATGTAACACAACATCCAGGCCGGCATCCCGAATGCGCTCGGCCAGGATGAAGGCCTGCATGCGCGCTTCTTCGCCCTGGTGCACCATGTAGACGTCGCACTGGTTCGGCTGGGCCGGCTCGCCCATCGCCTTCATCAGCTCGATGATGCGCTCCATGCCCATCGCGAAGCCGACCGCCGGCGTGGCTTTGCCGCCGAAGGTTTCGATCAGCGGATCGTAGCGGCCGCCCGCGCAGATGGTGCCCTGCGAACCCAGCTCGTCGGTGACCCACTCGAACACGGTGCGGTTGTAGTAATCCAGGCCGCGCACCAGGCGCGGGTTGACGGTGTACTGGACGGCGGCGCGGTCCAGGATGTTCTTGACGCCATTAAAGTGCGCCAGCGACTCTTCGCCCAGGTAGTCGAGCAGGCGCGGGGCGCCGTTGACCATCTCCTGCATCGCCGGGTTCTTGGTGTCCAGGATGCGCAGCGGGTTGCTGTGCAGGCGGCGCTTGGCTTCGGCATCGAGGATGTCTTCGTGCTTCTCGAGGTAGGCGATCAGGTCGGTACGGTGACGGGCGCGCTCTTCGGCATTGCCGATCGAGTTCAGCTCCAGGCGCACGTTCTGGATGCCGAGGTCGTCCCACAGGCGGCGGCACATCATGATCAGCTCGGCATCGATGTCCGGGCCCGAGAAGCCGACCGCTTCCGCGCCGAACTGGAAGAACTGGCGGTAGCGGCCGCGCTGCGGACGCTCGTGGCGGAACATCGGGCCCTTGTACCACAGGCGGCGCGGGCCGTCGTAGACCAGGTTATGTTCGAGCACGGCGCGCACCACGCTGGCGGTGCCTTCCGGGCGCAGGGTCAATTGGTCGCCGTTCATCGAGTCTTCGAAGGAATACATTTCCTTTTCGACGATGTCGGTCACGGCGCCGATGGCGCGCGAGAACAGGCGGGTTTCCTCGACGATCGGGGTCACGATCTTCTGGTAGCCGTAGCTTTTCAGGATCGTTTCGGTGGTGTTCTCGAACAGCTCCCACAGCGGTGCGTCTTGCGGGAGGATGTCGTTCATGCCTTTGATGGCGACGATTTTTTCTGGTTTGGACATAGGGTTATCTCGTGATTCGCGTAGGGTCGACGGCTCTGCCGTCGACGCGGTGATAGTGACCGGCGCCGATTTCGCGCCGGATGATCTTGCTGCAAACTACCACCGCGTCGACGGCGGAGCCGTCAACCCTACGATGCATATTATTGGGTCGCCGCCTCGCGGCTATAGTTTTTCTGCACGTAATCCAGCACGATGGTCTTGAACTCGTCGACGATGCGCTCGCCGCGCAGGGTCGCGAATTTCTGGCCGTCGACGAACACCGGCGCGGCCGGCGATTCGCCGGTGCCGGGCAGGCTGATGCCGATGTTGGCGTGCTTCGATTCGCCTGGACCGTTGACGATGCAGCCCATCACGGCCACGTTCATCGCTTCCACGCCCGGATAGGTCTTCTTCCACTCCGGCATCTGCTCGCGCAGGAAACTCTGGATGTTGTCGGCCAGTTCCTGGAACACGGTCGAGGTAGTACGGCCGCAACCCGGGCAAGCGATCACCATCGGCGTGAACTTGCGCAGGCCCATGGTCTGCAGGATTTCCTGGCCGACCACCACTTCGCGGGTGCGGTCGCCGCCCGGTTCCGGGGTCAGCGAAATGCGGATGGTGTCGCCAATGCCTTCCTGCAACAGCACCGACAGCGCCGCAGTCGAGGCGACGATGCCCTTGCTGCCCATGCCGGCCTCGGTCAGGCCCAGGTGCAGCGGGTAATCGCAGCGGCGCGCCAGCTCGCGGTAGACCGCGATCAAGTCCTGCACGCCGGACACCTTGCACGACAGGATGATCTTGTCGCGCGCCAGGCCGACTTCTTCGGCGCGCACGGCATTCTCGATCGCCGAGGTAATCAATGCTTCGTACATCACGGCCTGGGCCGACCACGGATTCGCGCGCGCGGCGTTCTGGTCCATGATGCGCGCCAGCAGCGACTGGTCGAGCGAGCCCCAGTTGACGCCGATGCGCACCGGCTTGTCGTACCTGGCGGCGATCTCGATCATCTGGGCGAACTGGGTGTCGCGCTTGGCGCCCTGGCCCACGTTGCCCGGATTGATCCGGTATTTCGACAGCGCCTGCGCGCATTCCGGATAGTCGCGCAGCAGCAGGTGGCCGTTGTAGTGGAAATCGCCGACCAGCGGCACGTCGACTTCCATGCGGTCCAGTTGTTCGCGGATCGCCGGCACGGCGGCCGCCGCGGCCGGGGTGTCGACCGTGATGCGCACGATCTCGGAACCGGCGCGCGCCAGTTCCTTGACCTGGATTGCGGTGCCGATCGCGTCGGCGGTGTCGGTGTTGGTCATCGACTGCACCACCACCGGGGCGTCGCCGCCGACCCAGACGGTGCGGGCGCCGTGCGACACCGCGACCTTGCGGCTGGCGCGGCGCGCCAGCGGGCCGGACGGGATGGCGGCGTCGGTCGGGGTCAGCTCGGAGACTTGGTTCGGAGAGATCATCAGGCTTGGATTCCCTTGTTTATTTCAGTGCCACGCGCGCGACCGTCTTGCCCGGCTGCTGCGGCAGCGGAACATTGGCGCCGCGCAGGGTTGCGCTCACGCCGCCAGGGGCGCCGACCACCAGGGTCGCCGGGCCGTTCAGTTCGATCGATTCGGTGCTGCCGGCTTTCACCAGGCGCGAGATCAGCGGACGGCCGCCACCGGCGGGCGCGACCTGGACCCAGGAATCTTCGCGCACGTTCAGCACCAGGGTGTTGGCGCCGGCAGCGGCAGGCGCAGCAGCGGCGGCGGCAGGAGCGGTGGCGGCCACCGGCGTCGCGACGGCGGGCGCGTTCGCGGTCACGGTGGCGGCGGTCGGCGCGCCGGGCGCCGGGGTGGGCGCCGGCGTGGTGACCGGGGCTGCAGGCGCGGTGGTGGCCGGTGTGGCGCCCGGAGCGGCGGCCGGGGCCGGGTTCGACGGCGCGCCCTCGCCGGCCGGCGACGGCACCGAGATCAGCGGCACCGATGGATTGAGCAACTGGTCCTGCTGGGCTGCGCCCGAGGTGGCGCCGGCCGGGACGGCCACGCCGTTCGGCGCCGCCGTGCCGACCGGGTTTTCCAGCACGTGGTTGGCCTCGGCCGCGTCATGCTGGGCGGTGCCGGGAATCGCGCCCAGCTGCCAGGCGGCGACGGCGGCGCCGGCCACCACCACCACGGCGGCGATCCAGCCCAGCGGCAAGCGGTTGCGGCGGCCACCGATCGGGAACCGGGTTTCCGAGAACGCGGCCGGACGCTGCTCGCGGCGCAGGTTGGCGCTGGCGGTGGCGTTGGCGCCGGCCTGGGCTTCGGGCGGCATGTTCAGCTCGATCATCGACACCAGCGGCGCGGCGTCGATGCGCAGCAACTTGGCGTAGGCGCGCACGAAGCCGCGCGTCACGGCCGGGCTCGGCAGGGAGGCGTAATCGCCGGCTTCCAGCGCCACCACCTGGCGCGGCGCCAGCTTCAGCTGGTCGGCCACCTGCTCCACGGTCCAGCCCATCGCTTCGCGTTGGGACTGCAGGGTCTGGCCAGGAATGCCGGGCTGGTTGCCCGGCGTGGCCGGCTGGTCTGCGTGCTCGTTCATTGTGCTCGTCCTTGTCCTTTTCTCATTCGTCGAAAGCCCCGCGCTCGAACGCCGCATACTCGGGCGATCCGGGGAAGCGGCGCCGCAGCTGCGCGGCCAGGCTCGCTTCGTGGCTGCGGTCGCCCAGCTTGCGCTGGACGCGCATGGCAAGCCACAGCGCATCGGCCGACAGCGTCTCCAGTTTGGCTGTCTCGATCAGGCGGTTAATGAAGAATCCGGCGCGGGTCATGTCGCGCCGCTCGTAGTACACCCGCGCCAGGCCGGCGTTGACCGGCTCCAGGTCGGGGCTCAGACGCAGGGCGTCGAGCAGGTAGCGCTCGGCCGCGTCGAAATTCTTTTGCTTGATGCTGCACACGCCCGCGTTCACCAGCGCGCTGGTCGGCGTCTGGTAGCTCGGGTTCCTGATGGCGGCATCGAAATAGCGCAACGATTCCTGCGGGCGGTTCAGCGACTGGCACAGGAACGAACCGTAGTTGTTCGACAGGTCCGGGTTGCCGGGCGCCAGCCGCAGCGCATGCTGGTAGTTGTCGTCGGCCAGCGGCAGCTGGCCCATCGCGGTATAGATCAGCGCCCGCACGCCGTAGGCGTCGGCATAGTCGGGGTCGGCCGCGATCGCCTGCTTGATCTCGTCCAGCGCGATCTCGAGCTTGCCTTCCTGGTAGTAGCCGACCGCCAGCTGCAGGCGGATGTTGGCGCGCTTTTCGAGCGCGGTCTGGTCCGAGGCGGTCTTGAGTTCGCCGCGCGCGGTCGTGCCGGCGCCCGAACCGGACCCGGCGCAAGCGGCCAGGGTCAGGATCAAGGGCAGCGCGAGTGCGGCGGCGCGGCGCATCAGGTCGGGATCTCCACGATGCGGCCGAAGTCGGCGCCGAACTTCTTCTGGTATTCGGCCATCTTTTCCATGCGCTCGGCCACGCGGGTGCGGTCCTTGACCTCGCCCGCCAGCTGGCCGCAGGCGGCGTCGATGTCGTCGCCGCGCGTCTTGCGCACGGTGGTCACGATGCCGGCGTTCATCAGCACTTCGCTGAAGGCCTTGATGCGCGGGTTCTTGGAGCGGAACAGGCCCGATTCCGGGAACGGGTTGAACGGGATCAGGTTGAACTTGCAGTTCACGCCGACCACCGGGTCGTTGACCAGCGCGATCAGTTCGCGCGCATGCTCGTCGGAGTCGTTGAACCCATCGAGCATGCAGTATTCGAAGGTGATGAAGTCGCGCGGCGCGAATTCCAGGTAGCGCTTGCAGGCCGCCATCAGTTCGCGCAGCGGGTATTTTTTATTCAGCGGCACCAGGATGTCGCGCAGCGCGTCGTTCGAGGCGTGCAGCGACACCGCCATCGCCACCGGCACGTCCTGCGCCAGCTTGTCGATGTTCGGCACCACGCCCGAGGTCGACAGCGTCACGCGGCGGCGCGACAGGCCGTAGGCGTTATCGTCGAGCATCATCTTGAGCGCGGTGACGGTCGGTTCGTAGTTCAGCAGCGGCTCGCCCATGCCCATCATCACCACGTTGGTGATCTGGCGTTCGCCCTTCGGGCCCGGCTCGATGCCCTTGGTACGGCGCAGCTCGAACTCGGCCATCCACAGCTGGCCGATGATCTCGGCCACGGTGAGGTTACGGTTGAAGCCCTGCTTGCCGGTCGAGCAGAAGCGGCAGTTGACGGCGCAGCCGGCTTGCGTGGAGATGCACAGCGTGCCGCGGTTTTCTTCCGGGATGAACACGGTCTCGACCGCGTTGCCGTTGCCGACGTCGACCAGCCATTTGCGGGTGCCGTCGCTGGCGGTCTTGTCGCTGACGATGGCCGGGGCGCGCACTTCGGCGCGGGTTTTCAGCTTTTCACGCAGCGACTTGGCCAGGTCGGTCATGCTGTCGAAGTCCGACGCGCCGAACTGGTGGATCCAGCGCTGCAGCTGCTTGGCGCGGAACGGTTTCTCACCCAATTCGGCGCAGTAGGCGACGAGTTGCGCGGGATCGAAGTCCAGCAGGTTGGTGAGCGTCGTCATGGCAAATTCCTTTATTTCAAACACCCGCTCGCGCCAGCCCTTGGCTGCGGGCGAGCGGGTTACTCATTCAATTAGTCCGGGGGAGGAAAACGTCCGGGAAGCGCCCGGACTGCGCTCCCCCTCGACCAATTAACGCGAGTAGACGTTCAGTGCCGGGAAGAAGTAAGCGATTTCCACGGCGGCGGTTTCGGCAGCGTCCGAACCGTGCACGGCGTTGGCGTCGATCGAATCGGCGAAGTCGGCGCGGATGGTGCCGGCGTCGGCTTTCTTCGGATCGGTGGCACCCATCAGGTCGCGGTTCTTCAGGATCGCGCCTTCGCCTTCGAGGACGGTGACCATGACCGGGCCCGAGACCATGAAGCTGACCAGGTCCTTGAAGAACGGACGTGCGGCGTGCACGGCGTAGAAGCCTTCGGCTTCAGCTTGCGACAGTTGCACCATGCGGGCAGCGACGACCTTCAGGCCAGCGCCTTCGAAGCGGCTGTAGATTTGGCCGATCACGTTTTTTGCAACTGCGTCCGGCTTGATGATGGACAGGGTGCGTTCGATTGCCATGTAAAACTCCGATAAAAGTAAGGTTAAATCTAAGAAATTCGTGAGAACTTCGGGGCTCAATCAACCTTTAATTTTAGCATACCTGCCGCATATAACCGATATTGCGGTAGTGGCAAGCATGGTGGTACAGTGGCGACGAATTCCGTCCCGGTTTCGCCCCCGTTCTTCATCCCCGGTTAAGACTGGCGGTGTAGGATGCGGTCGAAGTCCCCTGGAAGCACGTTGCAATCGAAGTGCAACACCATTGTGCAGCAAACCTTGCAACATTGTGCAGCATCTTTTTACTCAACCGGAGGCACTATATGTACCCTAGTACCCAACAGCAAAGTACCATCGACCTGACCAAAGGCGGCCAGGCCACGCGCAACAAGGTGTTGCGCAACACGTATTGGCTGCTGGCGCTGTCGATGATCCCGACCGTCCTGGGCGCATTCATCGGCGTGTCGATGCAGCTGCCGATGCTCACCGGCGGCATCGGCTTCATCGTCTTCCTGGCGATCGCCTTCGGCTTCATGTTCGCGATCGAAAAGACCAAGCATTCGGCAGTCGGCGTGGCGGTGCTGCTCGGCTTCACCTTCTTCATGGGCCTGATGCTGACCCCGCTGCTCACCTACACGCTGGGCTTCAACAATGGCGGCAGCCTGATCATGACCGCGTTCGGCGGTACCGCGGCCGTGTTCGCCGTGATGGCGAGCATCGCCACCACCACCAAGCGCGACTTCTCGGGCATGGGCAGCTGGCTGATGGCCGGCGTGATCATCCTGGTGCTGGCCGCCGTCGCCAACATCTTCCTGCAGATGTCGGCGCTGTCGATCGTGATCTCGATCCTGGCAATCGGTATCTTCTCGGCCTTCATCCTGTTCGACGTGCAGCGCATCATCAACGGCGGCGAGACCAACTACATCTCGGCCACCCTGGCGATCTACCTGGACGTGTACAACATCTTCACCAGCCTGCTGCACCTGCTGGGCATTGCCGGCGGCGACCGCGACTGATTCGCCTCTGCAACGATAAAAAAACCGGCCGCTGGCCGGTTTTTTTCGCACTGACGATTCGTACGTGCTAAGCGGCGATCATCTCGCGGATGCGCGCGGCCAATGCGTCGATCGCGAACGGCTTGGTCAGCACCTGCATGCCCGGTTTCAGGTGGCCGTTGCCGATCAGGCTGTTCTCGGCGTAGCCGGTGATGAACAGCACCTGCAGCCCCGGGCGCCGCTCCAGCGCCGCCTCCGCCAGCTGGCGCCCGTTCATGCCGCCCGGCAGGCCGACGTCGGTCACCATCAGGTCGATGCGCGCATCCGACTGCAGCAGCTTGAGGCCGGCCGCACTGTCGCCCGCCTCCAGCGCGTTGTAGCCGAGGTCCTGCAGCACCTCGGTCACCAGCATGCGCACCGACGGCTCGTCGTCGACGATCAGCACCGTCTCGCCCTGCCCGCCGTGGGCGCCGGCGGCGGTCTTCAGGCCCGCATCTTCAATCTCCAGCTCGCCGTAGTAGCGCGGCAGGTAGATGCACACGGTCGTCCCCTGCCCCACCTCGGAATAGATGCGCACCTCGCCGCCCGACTGGCGCGCGAAGCCGTGGATCATCGACAGGCCGAGCCCGGTGCCCTCGCCAATCGGCTTGGTGGTGAAGAACGGCTCGAACACCTTGGCCATCAGCTCGGGCGTCATGCCGGTGCCGGTGTCCGTCACGCACAGCGACAGGTATTGGCCTTCCGGGATCGCGTGCGTCTTGGCCGCCGAATAGTCGAGCCATTTATTGGCGGTCTCGATCGTGATGCGGCCGCCGTCGGGCATCGCGTCGCGCGCATTGATGCACAGGTTCAGCAGCGCATTCTCGAGCTGGCCGGCGTCGATCAGGGCCGGCCACAGCCCGACCGCGCCCACCACCTCGAGCGCCACCTGCGGGCCGATGGTGCGCCGGATCAGTTCTTCCATGCCGGCCACCAGCTGGTTGACATTGGTCGGCCTGGGGTCGAGCGTCTGGCGCCGCGAGAACGCCAGCAGGCGATGGGTCAGCGCCGCCGCGCGCCGCGCCGCGCCCTGGGCCACCGTCATGTAGCGCTCCAGCTCCGCCGTGCGGCCCTGGCGAATGCGGATCTGCATCAGGTCGAGCGCGCCGGTGATGCCGGCCAGCAGGTTGTTGAAGTCGTGCGCCAGGCCGCCGGTGAGCTGCCCCACCGCTTCCATCTTCTGCGCCTGGCGCAATTGCTCTTCCAGGTTGCGCTGGCCGGTGGTCTCGATCCCGATCCCGCTGCGGCGCGCCGGCAGGCCGTGCTCGTCCAGCTGGGTGCGCCAGCGCGACAGCACCCAGCGGATCGCGCCGCCCGGATGGCGCAGGCGGTACTCGTAGGCCATGTCCTTGCCGGACGTCATGCTGCGCGCGATCTCGACCCGCAACTGCGGCAGGTCGTCAGGATGGACGTTGGCCAGGAACTCCTCGACCGGCACGCCGCCGGCGCCGCGCACCGGATCGACGCCGTACAGCTCAGCAATGGCGGCGTCGCATACGTAGCGTCCGGTGTGCAGGTCCAAGGTCCAGGCGCCGACGCCGCCGACCGAATTGAGCGCCAGGCGCGAGAATGCCTCGGCTTCGCTCAAGGCCTGTTCGCGCGCGCGCTCGGGGGTCAGGTCGCGTCCGGCGGCGTACACCTTGCCCTCCTCGAAGGCGCCGGTCCACGACAGCGGGCGGTAGGAGCCGTCCCGGTGGCGGAAGCGGTAGACGTAAGGCACCGACAGCGGCTTCTCGAGCATTCCTGCAAATGTGATCAAGGTTGCGTCGAGGTCGTCCGGGTGCGTGAATTCGATGAACTTCTTGCCGACGATCTCGTGCTTCTCATAGCCCAGCAGCACGGTCCACATCGGATTGACCATCTCGATGGTGCCGTCCGGCAGCGCCACGACCAGAAGCTCCTGCGACAGCTGCCAGGAGCGGTCGAGTTCGCGGGTGCGGGCCTTGACCTGCTGCTCGAGCGAGGCCGCCAGCTGGCGCAGCGACTGCTCGGCCTGGCGCCGGGCGGTGGCGGCATGGGTGCGCTGCGCCACCTCGCGCATGAAGGCCAGCTCGCCTTCGCTCCATTCGCGCGCGTGGGCGCTGCTGACGTACAGCAAAGCGACCAGGCTGCCGCGTTCGAGCACCGGCGTGTCGACAAAGGCGCGCACGCCGCCCGCCTCCAGCTGCGGCGCATGGTCGCGCGTGCGCGGATCGCGGCGCACGTCGCGCACCGCCACCGTGTCGCCGCGCCGGAAGGCGTCGATGTGGGCGCCGAAATCGCGGAACGGCACGGTGCCGGCGAGCGATCCGGCGTCGCCGCGGGTCCAATCGCACTCGACGGTCAAGGTCTCGGCCTCGAGGTCGATCGTGCCATAGCCGACCAGCTCCACGTCCAGCGTCTGGCCCAGGATGCGGCTGGCGACGTCGGCCAGGCTGGACGTGTCGTCGTGCTGGCCGAGCTGGTCGGTCAGCGCCAGCAGCGCCGCGCGCCAGCCCTCTTCCAGTTGCTTGCCCTGATCCTTGTCGTTGTTCATTGTGCCTGCACCCGCCATTGCGTCATTACAGCAGTTGAACCGATGCAAGGCGCAGCGGTCTGTTCGCTAACACTCATCCATAAGGCATGGACGACAACGGCCCGGCCGGAACGATCCGGCCGGGCCGCGTGGCCGGCGCCTGGAGCGCGCCTGGGCTTACGCGTGCGCGTCGGACGCGCTCGGCGCCGCTTCGATCCCGGGCACCACGGCGCCCGGAACCGGCCTCTCGCCCAGCTCGAACACGCCGATCGACTCCACGTGCGAAGTGTGCGGGAACATGTTCACCACGCCCGCCTTCTTCATCACGTAGCCGGCCTTGTGCACCAGGATACCGGCGTCGCGCGCCAGCGTCGACGGGCTGCACGAGACGTAGACGATGCGCTGCGGCATCAGTTCCTCATGCGTCTCGCGCAGTTCGGCCAGCGCCAGCGCCAGCGCCATGGCGCCGTCGCGCGGCGGATCGATCAGCATGCGATCGAATTTGCCGAGGGCGACCAGGTCATCCTTCGTCACTTCGAACAGGTTGCGGGTCGAGAACGAGGTCTTGGCGGCCAGGCCATTGGCCTGGGCGTTGTCCAGCGCGCGCGTGGTCAGTGCGGTGCTGCCCTCGATGCCGACCACTTCGCGCGCCTGGGTCGCCAGCGGCAGCGTGAAGTTGCCCAGGCCGCAGAACAGGTCGGCCACGCGGTCTTGCGGCTGCACTTCCAGCAAACGCAGCGCCTTGGCCACCAGCACGCGGTTGATGTGGTGGTTGACCTGGGTAAAATCGGTCGGCTTGAACGGCATGCGGATGCCGAACTCGGGCAGCGTGTAGTACAGCTCCTTGCCCAAAGGATAGAACGGATAGGCGGTGTCCGGGCCCTTCGGCTGCAGCCACCACTGGATGTTCCACTTGTCGGCGAAGGCCTTGACCAGCACTTCGTCGGCGGCGCTCAGCGGCGCCATGATGCGCAGCACCAGCACCGTGGTCTCTTCGCCGATCGCCACTTCGATCTGCGGCATCTGGTTGTAGATCGACAGCGCGCCGATCAGTTCGCGCAGCGGCATCAGGAGTTGCGCCACGTGGTCGGGCAGGATCTCGCAGGTGGTGATGTCGGCCACGTAGGACGAGCTGCGCTCGTGGAAGCCGACCAGCACGCCGCCCTTCTTGGCCACGTGGCGCACCGACAGGCGCGCGCGGTAGCGGTAGTCCCAGGTCGGGCCATACATCGGGCGCATGATCATCTCGGCCTTCACTTTGCCGAGGTGCCACAGGTTGTCTTCCAGCACGCGGCCCTTCATCGCCACCTGGGCCGACGGCTCCAGGTGCTGCATCGAGCAGCCGCCGCAGTAGCCGAAGTGCTGGCACTTCGGTTCGACCCGCATCGACGATGCGCGCTGCAGGGTGACCATGCGGCCCGATTCCCAGTTCTTCTTCTTGCGCAGCGTCTCGAAGCTGACCCGCTCGCCCGGCAGCGCGCCTTCGACGAAGATCACCTTTCCTGGGGTGCCGTCTTCGTTCTCGAGGTGGCCGACGCCACGGGCATCCGCGTCGAGGGATTTGATGTCGATGAATATTTCTTGCATGGCGAGAGAAGTTGGGAGTGGACCACTGACCGGCCCGGCGCAAGGCGGCGCGGGCGGACGACACAAACAAAAAATGGGCTGTTCACGCCCGGCGGGCATGATAGCAAGGAATCGGGGTGGGCGCTACCGCGGGGCCGGGTGCGGGCCAGGCGCAAGCCAGCGGCAGGCCAGGCGCGTAGCGGGCGTCGGCGCCTGCAGACCCGGGGTTCGGCGAGTACAAATCCCTGTTGGTTAGTTACATTTTTATAGGCAGTACGACCACGACGGTGATGCTGCGCGCCCAGAGCGTCAACGCAATGTTGTATGCCACGGTTACGGCACGCAGTTACGGCACGCAGTTACAGCACGCAGTTACAGCAACGAGTCGCGCTCCACGCCGCGCGCCGCCATCGCCCGCTTGAGCTTGACCAGCGCTTCCTGCTGGATCTGGCGCACCCGCTCGCGCGTCACGCCCATCTGCTCGGCCAGCACCTCGAGCGTGGCCGGATCGTCGTTGTCCAGGCCGTAGCGCCGGGTCACGACCAGGCGCTGCTTGTCGGGCAGGCGCGCCAGCCAGTCGCGCACCAGCAGCGCCATCTCGTGCTGCTCGGCGCGTGCGTCGGGGCTGTCGCCGGCTTCGTCGGGCAGCATGTCCATCAGACTCGAGCCGGGATCGTTGTCCAGCGGCGCGTCGAGCGAGGTGGCGTGCTCGGACAGCGCCAGGATGTCCTGCACCTCTTCCACCGGGCGGTCGAGCAGGCTGGCGATGTCTTCGCTCGAGGCTTCCTTGCCGTCGTGGTGCTGCGATTCGAGGTGGTATTTGGCGCGCAGGACGCTGTTGAGTTCGCGCACCATGTGCACCGGCAGGCGCACCGTGCGCGCCTGGTTCATGATGGCGCGCTCGATGCTCTGGCGGATCCACCAGGTGGCGTAGGTGGAGAAACGGAAACCGCGCTCGGGCTCGAACTTGTCGATGGCGCGCATCAGGCCGATGTTGCCCTCCTCGATCAGGTCAAGCAGGACCACGCCGCGGTTGATGTAGTGCTTGGCGATCGAGACGACCAGGCGCAGGTTATGCTCGATCATCTTCTGGCGCGCGGAAAAATCGCCGGCCTTGGCCAGGGTGGCGAAGTGCACTTCTTCGGGCGCGGTGAGCAGCGCGCGGGCCCCGATCTGGTTCAGGTAGTGCTGGGTGGTGTCGGTGGCCAGTTCGGACTGCAGCACCTTGCGCAGCTCGTCGACCGTTTCGATGCCGGCGCTGACGGGCAACAAGGCAACGCCATCCGCGCCGTCGGCGCCATCGGCATGGCCGGCACCGTCCGCAGCATGCACACGCTCGCTGTCCGGATCATCCGGAAATTCGTCCGAATCGTCGAGGTCCAGCGAATGCGGCGGCTGCGTCATGTCCTTCCTATCGGCCGGGCAGGAACCTCGTCGGGTCGACCGGTTTGCCCTGTTGACGGATCTCGAAATGCAATTTGACCAGGTCCGCGTCCGAATCGCCCATTTCGGCGATCATCTGGCCCTTGGCCACGTTGTCGCCTTCCTTGACCACGATCTTGCGGTTGTGGGCGTAGGCGGACAGCAAGCTGTTGCTGTGCTTGACGATGACGAGATTACCATAACCGCGGATGCCGCTGCCAGCGTACATTACCTTGCCGGCGCCGGCCGCGACCACCTGCTGGCCCATCTTGCCGGCGATGTCGATGCCCTTGTTGCGGCCTTCGTCGAAGGTGGCGATGATGCGGCCGTCCGACGGCCACATCCAGCTCAGCTTCTCGTCGCCGGGAGCGCTGGTGCTGCCGGCGGCCACGCTGGCGTTGCCGGCGGCCGAGGTCGGGGCCGGGGTCACGGCGTCGGTGCGCGCGCCGGCCGGCGCGGCGTCCTTGCGCGCGTCGGCGACGGCGGTCTCGCTGTACGGCTTCTTGTCGGCGCGCGGTTCGGTCTTGCGCGGCACGCTGCCGGCGCTCGGCGGCATCGGCACCGGCTGGGTGGTCACGGCGGCGGTCGCGCGCTCGACAGGATTGACGCGCAGCACCTGGCCGACCTTGATGTCGTCCGGGTTGGCCAGGTTGTTCCAGGCGACCAGGTCGCGGTAGTTCTGGCCGAAATCGAGGGCGATGCGCAGCAGGGTATCGCCCTTGCGCACGGTGTACATGCCGCGCTCGTCCTGCTTGGGCGCTTCTTCGACGCGCGCCGGCGCCGGACGGGTGTGGGCCTGGGTGGCCGGACGTTCGACGACCGGGGCCTGGCGGGTGGTGGTGGAGCAACCGGCAACGAGGCCGAGGAAGATCGTCAGGAGGGCTAAACGCGGTGCTTGTTTCATTGGCATTCTAATTAGTCTATCGGCGTACGGCGGAGCCTGGCAGGCTCCTTTCCTGGTTAGATGGTGCCCGGACGCAGCGGCACGAAGTGGCAGGCTTCCAGCGTTTCGCTGGTCCACTCGGATTTGCCGATGCGGGTGATGCGGTGCAGATGCTGCACCTGGGCGCCGACGGGCGCAACGAGGTGCGCACCGATGGCCAGCTGCTCGAGCAAGGCTTGCGGCACCTCGAGTCCGGCGGCCGCGAGGATGATGCCATCGAATGGCGCCACCTGCGGCAAGCCTAGCATACCATCGCCGTACTGCAAACGAAGGTTGGAAATCCGCAGCGGCCGCAAGTTGGTCTTTGCGAGCTCGTGCAGGGGCTTGATGCGCTCGATTGAATACACCTCCTTCGCGACGAAGGACAGGACCGCGGCCTGGTAGCCGCAGCCGGTGCCGATCTCGAGCACGCGTTCCAGCGCCTTGCCGCCGCGCACCGATTCGCTCATCAGCTCAATCATGCGGGCGACGATATAGGGCTGGGAAATCGTCTGGTTGTGGCCGATCGGCAGCGAGGCGTCGATGTACGCCTGGCTCGACAGGGCCGGTTCGATGAACAGGTGGCGCGGCACCGTTTCCAGGGCGGCCAGCACCTTGGGGTTGGCCACGCCCTGGCGCGCAACCCGCGCCACCATCGCGCGGCGCACCGCCTCGGTGGCCATCAGGTCGGAACGCTGCGCGGCCGGCGCGCTGCTGGCCTTGGGAACATAGCTCGGCGGACGAGGCGCCGGGGCCGGGGCCGGCGGCGCCTTGGCCGATCCGCCCTGGGTGGCGGTGCTGGCGGCGTTGCGGGTAGCGGTCTGCGGCGTGGCGACCGGGCCGCGCGCGGCCGGCTTGGTGGTGCGCCCGGCGCCGCCGGTAACCGACGACAGCGGCAAGGGGAAATTGCTGCGCTGATCGCTCATGCCAGTCCCCGCGCCAGCAGGTCAAGCTGGGTCTTGTGAGTCAGGTCGATCTGCAAGGGCGTGAGCGAAACCTGGCCCTGGCTGGTGGCGTGGAAGTCGGTGCCCTCGCCGGCGTCGCGGCAGGCGCCGACCGCGCCGATCCAGAAGATTTCGCGCCCGCGCGGGTCCTGTGCGCGGATCACCGGTTCGGACTGGTGACGGCGGCCGAGGCGGGTCGGCGTCAGCGGACCGATCTGCTCGTACGGCAGGTTCGGAATGTTCACGTTGAGCAGGAACGGCGTTGGCAGCATGGCCAGGCCGCCGTCCAGGTAGCGCTGCACGATGTCGCGCGCCACGCGCGCGGCGGAATCGACGTGGGCCCAGCCGGCGTTGACCTGCGAGAAGGCGATCGCAGGCAGGCCGAACAGGTAGGCTTCGGTGGCGGCGGCGACGGTGCCGGAGTATAGCGTGTCGTCGCCCATGTTCTGGCCGTTGTTGATGCCCGAGACGACCAGGTCGGGCGGGCTGTCGGACATGCCGGTCAGGGCGATGTGGACGCAGTCGGTCGGCGTGCCGTTGCAGAAGTAAAAACCGTTGGCAGCCTTGGTCACCGACAATGGACGATCCAGTGTCAACGAGTTCGACGCGCCCGAGCGGTTGCTGTCGGGCGCGACGACCACGATCTCCGCGATTGCGGCGAGCGCGTCGGCCAGCGCGTTAATACCAGGCGCCAGATATCCGTCGTCGTTACTGATAAGAATTCGCATGTCGAAGATTTTACCCGAAGCAACGCCTGTATCGACGTTTGAAGGGCGAAATTCGCGCCGGGATTTCATAATCTGGGAAGGCCGCCAGCGCCGCGATCGAGCGCACTAGGAGCGCGCTAGCGAAAGCTGAACAGGCTGACAACGCCGGAGCGGGCATGAAAACAACGGTCGGCGCGGCTTTTCGCGTGCGCTTGTCAGTTCGTCAAGCGAGGAAAATGCCGTTCGTGACCATTATAGTAAGCCGGGGTATGGGGCGTAAATCCGTGCGCGACCGCTGAGTAGACGCTGTGACACGGCGTCCGCTGCCATTCAGGTCTCATGCCAGCACTCGTTCCATGCACAGGCGTACACCGTCCAGCCTGCGCAGACGGCGAGCCATGGCATCAAGCCGCACAGCACGGCGGGCCCTGGCGCCAGACCGAAAGGGACGACGGGCCAGGCGCCAAACCGAAAAGAACGACTGGCCATTGCGCCAGACTGGCCGGCTTAACGAGCAACGGCGCCAGGCCAAGCAGGCCGGCCCGGCGGCTCTGCTGCCCGGCCGGACACCATTGGCGCTGGGCTCAGCGCATCGTCATGGGATTGTCGCGCGCGGCTTCGATCAGGGCTCCTTCGAGCAGCGATACCTCGTCCTGCGTGAACGAGAGCAAGGCATCCTTGTCGCCATCCTGCAAATAGACCTGCTTGATCATGGCGGCGCCGCGCCGGCGTAGCGGGTGGGCGGCGCTCGGACGCAGCACCGAGGTGCGCAGGCTGTCGGCCAGTGCGCGCGCCTCGCCCGGACTACGGCTGTCGATCAGGTCTTGCAATTGTGCGAGCTTGTGCCCCAGGTTATCGGCGACATGACCCGGTTCGCCGTGGTCGCCCGCCATGCCCGTCGCGCCCAGCGGACGCACCGCCTCGCGCTCGTGCGGGCGACGACTCTCGTGCCCATGACGGTCATGGAACGCGGCGTGCAAGCCCGCCGACCGGCCCGGCGGGCGGGAGCCGGCGCCGGCCGCTTCGGCAGCTCCAGCAGCCGCGGTATCCGATGCGCCGGTGCTGGCGATGGAATGTCGGCTGGGCACCGGATCGGTTCCGCCAAGATTGGTGGCGCCGGCGTCAACACCGTCGAGACCTGCATGACCTTTACCCCACCCTTCCGCCTCTTGCAAGCGCTGGCGCAGATCGGCCACCTGCTCGCGCAGCCGTCTCGCGGCTTCGGCTTCGCCCTGCTGGCCGAGCGTCGAAGCCAGGCGCAGCTGCATGTTCAGGGTTTCGGGATGGCCGGCCCCCAGGTGCCGTTCGCGCGCGCGGGCCAACGATTCCTGGATGCTGCGCACCGCCGCCAGGTCGCCCTGCGCGGCCAGGATCTCGGCCAACGCCTCGCGCGCCCCGAGAGTGCCGGCGGCATCCGGGCCGTCATGCCGTTCGCGTGCACGCAGCACCGCTTCCAGCATGCGCCGGGCATTGCCCAGCTCACCGGTCTCGCCGAACAGCAGCGCCAGCCCCTGGGCGCAACGCAGCGTGTCCGGATGCTCGGCGCCCTGGCGGCGGCGGCGGCCTTCGAGCACGCGCTCGTACACGATGCGCGCGCGTGCGCTTTCGTGCTGCTGCGCCAGGCTGCGCGCCAGATCTTCCAGGCAGCCCAGGGTGGCCGGATGATCGTCGCCCAGCGCGCGCTCGCAGGCCGCCACCACCTGCTCGTGCAGCGCCAGCGCACGCTCGCCCTCGCCCAGGCCGGCCAGCACGCGCGCCAGCTGCGAACGGGCGCACAGGGTTTCCGGGTCGTCGGCGCCGGCGCGCCGCGCGCATGCCTGCACCAGTACATCGTAGTGGCGCCGCGCCTCGGACAGGCTACCGCTCTCGAACAGCAGCGAGGCCAGGGTGGCGCGCGCGGCGCGGGTAGCAGCGTGGTCCTCGCCCTGGAAGCGTTCGCGCAACGCCAGGCTCTCTTCGAAGCAGGCGCGCGCCTCGTCGCGCCGCCGTTCGCGCCGGTACAGAAGGCCCAGGCGCGCCAGCACGTCGGCCAACGTGGCGGGTGCCGCGTTCGATGCGCCTCCATGCGGCTCTGGCACGTGCTGCCCTGCCGGCGCAGCCTGTTGCGCGCCTTCCTGCGTCGCCGCGCGCGCCTGCGCCAACGCCGCGCGCAGGCGGATTTCGTCGAGCGATTGCCAGGGAAAGTATCCCGGCGCCAGCCACTCGCCAAGCTGCGCGGCGAAGCGCGCCAGCGCACGCCGGTCGCCGCCGGCGCCGGTCGTGGACACGGCGTCGGCCAGCGCCAGCTGCACCTCGTCGAAGTAACTGTCGAGGTTCACGCGCGGCCAGCCATAGCAGGCGCGCAGCAATGCTTCCAGGCGCGGCTGGTAGCCCGGCGCGCCGTTACGCACGTCGCCGCGGCGCCAGCGACCGTGCGGATCGCTGCGCGCGCCGTCGGCGCTGCAGGCGATCGGGTACAGCAGCAACGGACGCTGTTCGTCCTCGTGCGTGCAGCGATAGTCGATGGCGCGCCGCACCACCCCTTCCAGCCCTTCCAGGCTGCCGGGGGCCGGCGTGAACAGGCCGGCCAGGCGGTCGGGCAGCAGGGTCGAGCAGACGCTGACCGCGGCCGTCCGGCCGGCGCCGGTCGCCACCAGCACGTGCCGGAAGTGGGCGGCCATGCGCGCCGCGAAGCGCCGGAACAGGGCCGGGCAGGCATCGAACAGCGCTTCCCAATCGAGCCGGCCGGCGCGCTCGGTGTAGCTGTCGTCGAAGCGGCCGGCGCGCATCAGATACAGCGGACGGCGGCCGTCGGCGCGTTCGATGTGGGCTCGCCAGCCGGCATCGTCGATCACGCGGTCGGCCAGTTCTTCGCCGTGGCCGCCGGCCCCGCGCAGGCGCGCGCGGCAGGCCTCGAAGAATTCGAGCAGGCCGGCGCGCATAGGCGCGGCGTCGGCGTCCGGCGCCGCATCCTCGGCCAGGTCGGCGCAGTCGGAGGGAAGCGCGAAGTGGCGGTGCAGTGCAGGCGCTTCCAGGTCCCAGTCGATTACCAGCACCGGTGCATCCTCCCCGTCCGGCGCCGTGGCGGCGCCCATGTCTTAGGTGGGCGGACCGGCAACGCTTGCCAGCGGGCCGGCCATCGGTCCGGTATCGGCGCTGGCGTTGCACCTCGCACCCGCCAGATGCAGCGCCAGCGCCGACAGAACGGCGTTGCGCGCCGCTCCCCCCTCGTATGCGTAGAACGTCGTCACTTCGCCGGGCGTGGCCAGCGGCTGGAACGCAATGCGGTTGTGGTCCATAGGGCTCCTCATTTGGGAAAAGTCAGGTCCGGAACGTCGCGCCATTCGGGTGGGACAGCGGGAAGCACGAATTGGTTGCAGTCATGATCGTGCGGCGTGTGTTTTTTCTGGCAGGCGTAGTGGGTGGCGATGCGCTTGACCATCTTGTCGATGTCGGGCAGGAAGTCGGGGTTCGACTTGAGATCGGCGGTGGCCATGGTGTAGTGCGAGAAGTCGACGTAGAACGTTGACTCGGAAATCTGGCGCGGGAGCGACTCAGGGTGGCGCGTCATGATCACCGGGATCACCAGCCGGCTGGGCAGCACGTACCAGTTGCTGCGCTCGGCCTCGAGCAATTGCATGGCGGCGTATTCGCGCCGGGTGTAGGCGTGCGCTTCGTACTTGGGCGTGTAGATCAGGATCATGCACACGCTCTCGCACATCGCGCGCGCAATCTTCCGGTCGAGGTCGTCGCCACCGCCGAGCTGCTCGGTGTCGACGAAGAGTTCGTCTTCGTTGTCGAAATAAGGTTCGAGATAGCAGCGCAGCGCGTCCGCCAGGCTGGTCTTGAATTGCCGCATGAGCTCGTGGCGCCCATGGGCGTAGCTGAAGAAACAACCGTAACGTATCGCCATGCTGGTCCCCGTTCCGCGGCGCCGTGGCGCTCGCAACCCCATGACTCTAGCGCGCCGACTTCACCGAGCTTTGCGGTCGAACAAGCAGACACGGGCCTGCCGCGCAATGCGGGAGGCCCGTGTTTCTGTGCAATTGTGCGGCGGAATCACCGCCGGCGTTCAGGCAGCGTCCTGGCCGGCTTCCTCGCCGGGCCCTTCGCGGAAGAAGCGGATCACGTCTTCCTGCACCCGGGTACGCTTGAACGACGGCAGGCTCTGCCAGATGCGGCGCCCGTACGGCTTGGTGATGATGCGCGGGTCGCAGATCATCAGCACGCCGCGGTCCTCGACGTCGCGGATCAGGCGCCCGGCGCCCTGCTTCAGCGTGATGATCGCTTCCGGCAACTGATGGTGCATGAAGCCGTTCAGGCCCTGCTTTTCCATCACCTCGATGCGCGCCGCCAGCACCGGATCGTCGGGCGGCGCGAACGGCAGCTTGTCGATGATCACCAGGGACAGCGCATCGCCGCGCACGTCGACGCCTTCCCAGAAGCTCTGGCTGCCCACCAGCACCGCGTTGCCGGCATTGCGGAACGAGTCGAGCAGTTCGGTGCGGCCGCGCTCGCCCTGCACGAACAGCGGGAAGTCCCAGCCGCGCTCGGCGAACTCGGCGCGCAGGCGCTCGGCCACCTTGTTCACGGCGCGGATCGTGGTGCACAGGAAGAAGGTGCGCCCGCCCGCCGCCTCGATCACCGGCAGCGCGGCGTCGACCACGGCGTCGGTGTACACCGCCGCCTGCGGCTCGGGCAGGCCGGTCGGCACGTACAGGATGCCCTGGTTCTCGTAGTCGAACGGGCTGGGCCAGGTCTTGGCCGGCTCGCCGGTCAGGCCCAATTGATCGGAGAAATGCTTGAAGTCGTTCTTCACCGCCAGCGTGGCCGAGGTGAAGATCCAGCTGCGCGGCGTGCCTTCGCGCTGGCTGGCGAAGATCGGCGCGATCGACAGCGGTGTCTTGTGCAATTGCAGCGAGGACGAGAACGCTTCGGCCCACAGCACGGCCTGCTCGGAAGCCTTGGCCTTCGGGTCCGGGCGCCAGCCCTCGAAGGCGGCGGCCAGCTCGATCGCGCGCACCCGGCAAGCCTCGACCGTCTCGGCGCGCGCGGCGTTTTCTTCCAGCACCGTGATCATGCCGGACAGCTCGTCCTTGAGCTTTTCGAGGGCCGGGAAGAACTGCGAGGTCGGCATGATCTGCGGCAGCGACAGGCGCAGGTTGCCGTCGCCAAACGACAGGCGCAGGTCGCGCGCGGCCTTCTCGACCACGGTCACCACCTTGGCCCAGTCCGGGCCGCCGCGCGCATGCGCCAGGCCTTCGGCCAGCACGTCGCGGCACAGCTCCAGTACCTGCGAGGTCGAGACCGACTGGCCGAAGAACAGGGTCGCGGTATCGGGCAGCTGGTGCGCCTCGTCGAAGATGATGGTGTTGGCCGACGGCAGCAGCTCGGCCACGCCGGTGTCCTTCAGCGCCACGTCGGCGAAGAACAGGTGGTGGTTGACCACCACCACGTCGGCCTGCTGCGCCTCACGCCGCGCCTTCATCACGAAGCAGTCCTGGTAGTACTGGCACTCGGCGCCCATGCAGGTGTCGCGGGTCGAGGTCACCAGGTTCCAGACGGTGGCGCTTTCCGGCACCTTGGCCAGCTCGGCCTTGTCGCCCGAGCTGGTCATCTTGATGAAGCGCGAGATCTCGCGCAGGTGGCCGACGTCGTCGCGCGAAGTCAGGCGCCCGTTCTGCAGCGTACGCTCCAGGTGGAAATGGCAGACGTAGTTGGAGCGGCCCTTGAGCAGCGCCACCGAAACCGGCGCGCGCAGGGCGGCGCGCACGGTCGGGATATCGCGCAGGAACAATTGATCCTGCAGGTTCTTGGTCCCGGTCGAGACGATGGTCTTGCCGCCCCACAGCAGCGCAGGGACAAGGTAGGCGAATGTCTTGCCCGTGCCCGTGCCGGCCTCGGCCATGAGCACTTGCTGGTCGGCGATGGCCTGGGCCACGGCCTTGGCCATCTCGGTCTGGGAACGGCGCGGCTTGAAGGTGCCGACGGCGGGCGCGAGCGGTCCGCCGGCGCCGAACAGACGGTCGAGGTCGGCGTCGTACTTGCCAGCCGGAGCGGTCGCGACGTCCGATGCGTCGGATGCAGCAGGCGCGGCAGGATCGGCTACGGCAGCGGTAGCATCGGCAACAACGCCGCCAGGCACGGCGGACAGATCTGCGTGGCCGGAACCAGGCAGAGGATCGGGAAGATGGTCGGTCAAAATCGTGTTCTGTTGGGCCTGGATGAAGCGCGTCAGGCCGGGATGTCGGGGACCAGCTGCATCTTGAGCAGCGTGATATGGTCTTTGAGCTGTAGTTTACGCTTTTTCAGCCGGCGCAGTTGAAGCTGGTCAGCATGGCCGTCGGCCGTCAGCAGCGATATGACGGCGTCGAGGTCGCGGTGCTCCACATCGAGTTCGATAATACGGCGCTGGATGTCCTGGACGTCGGTCATGATTACTGTTCCAAACAGTGTTAAGCGAAAGTGGAATGCGGCGGGCGGCGCCGGCTGGATGGGTGAAAAGATGAGCGTGTCGGCAACTTGGCTTGCAAGGCGGCGGCTTCTCGGTGCATAGTTTAATGCAGGCAGAGGTTGCCGCCAACAAAGAATGGCGTAAGCGCTACGGAAAACACGGATTTATGACTGCATACAAGATCGAAGCGGGAACCGCGCAACACATCGGCAATCGCCCCCAACAGAACGACCGCGCCGCCCTGTTCACCGGCGCGCGCGCGCCCGGCTACGTGCTGGCCGTGCTGTCGGACGGCATCACCGGCGCCGCCGGGGCCGACCAGGTGCTGCACACGGCGCGCCAGGTCTTCGACGGGTTCAAGCCGGCCGACGGCCCCGACATCGAGCGCCTGGCCGCCCTGCTCCATGAAATCATCAGCGAGACGCACACGGTCATCAAGATGAATGCGATCGCCGCCAAGGCCGAGATCCAGGCCAGCTTCGTCGGGCTGGTGCTCAGCCCGCATGGCGAGGCGGTGTGGGCGCACGTCGGCGATTCGCGCCTGTACCGGTTCGAGGATGGGGCGTGCGCGCTGCGCACCGGCGACGCGGCCTATGTCGAACACCTGATCCTGAGCGACCGCCTGCCGCCGGACGCGGCGCGCAATCATCGCCGCTCGAAGCTGCTGCTCAATGCGTTGGGCAATAGCCGCAAGGAGCCGTTCGTGACGACCGGCAGCCATAGCGGCTTGAAGGCGGGGGACAGTTTCCTGCTGTGTTCGGATGGGCTGTGGCACTTCTTCACTGACGCCGAACTGGGCGCGGTGACGGCCAAGTCGACGCCGCGCCAAGCGTCGGAAAAGCTGATCGAGAAAGCCGCCGAGCGCTCGCAGGGCAAAGGCGGCAATTGCACGATGGCGATCGTCAAGCTGGTGGAACCGGCCCAGGGCGGCGCGTTCGCCAACCCGGGCCGCTAGGTGTTCGCTTACTGCGCAGGCGCAGGCGCAGGCGCCGGCGCGGTCGCGGTGCCGTTTGCCTTGGCCGCCTCCGCCGCTGCCCGCCGCGCCGCCTTGGCCTCGCGTTCGGCAACCCGGCGCGCCACTTCCTTCTGCCGCTCTTCCGACTTGCGCTTGCGCTCCTCATAAGCGGCGACGTTGGCCGCGCGCACGGCCGCATCGTCCTCGGGACGCGCCTTGTTTTCCTGGGCACGCTGTTTGCTGCGCGACTCGGCCGTCCTGGTACGCGGCGGCGGCGTCGGTTCGGCTTGCTTGACCGGCGGTGGATTCGCCGCCAGTGCCGCTTCTTCTTTCTGGTACGCTGCCTCGGCCTCGGCGATGGCGCGGTCGCGCTCCTCGACCTTGCTGCGGCGCAGGTAGCGTTCGGCCTCGATCTCGATCGCACGCTGGGCCAGCAGCGCCACGCGGCGCCGTTCATTGGCCTGGTCCAGGCAGCGGTTGACGAAGAACTTGTCGTAGCAGACCGCTTCGCGCTCGGCGTAGCGCGCTTCGATGGCGGCGCGCTCGGCGGCGACGGCGGCCAGGCGCTGCTCCGCCTGGGCAACGGAGGTGCTCGGCGCGGCCGGCGCCTCGGTGGCGGTCTGGTCGACCGTGGAGCAGGCGCCCAGCAGCGCCGCCAGGCATACGCCGGCCAGGAGGCGCAGCGTCGGGTGATGGTTCATGGTGGTCCTTTCGGTCAGGCGATGGCGGCGGCCGCGCCGCGCCGTTCGGCGAGCATGTATTCGCGCGACTGCATCTCGATGATACGCGATACGGTGCGGTGGAATTCGTTTGCCAGCTGACCTTGCGTGTACAGCTCTTCCGGCTCGACCGCGGCCGACATGATCAATTTGACCTTGTGGTCGTAGAACACGTCGATCAGCCAGGTGAAGCGGCGCGCTTCCGACGACTGCCCCGCCGACATGGCCGGGATGCCGGACAGGATCACCGTATGGAACTGGTGCGCCAGTTCCAGGTAGTCGTTCTGCGAGCGTGGGCCGCCGCACAGGGTGGCGAAGTCGAACCAGATCACCCCGCCGGCGCGGCGCAGGGCGCGGATCTCGCGCTTTTCGATGTGCACGACCGGCGCTTCGTCGGCGGTATCGGCGACTTTCGCGTAAGCATCGCGCAGCGCCTTGTCGGAGGCGGCGTCGAGCGGCATGTAATAGGCCTCGACCTGTTCCATGGCGCGCTTGCGGTAGTCGTTGCCGGCGTCCACGTTCAGGATGTCGAGCTTGTCCTGCAGCAGGGCGATGGTCGGCAGCATGCGGTCGCGGTGCAGGCCGTCCGGGTACAGCGTCGACGGCTCGTAGTTCGAGGTCATCACGAAGCTGACGCCATTGTCGAACAGGGCCTTGAGCAGGTTGTACAGGATCATCGCGTCGGCGATGTCCGAGACGTGGAATTCGTCGAAGCAGATCAGGCGGTATTTCTTGGCGATGCGCTTGGCCACTTCGTCGAGCGGATCGGCCACGCCTTTCAGCTCATCCAATTGGCCGTGCACGGCGCGCATGAACTCGTGGAAGTGCAGGCGCGTCTTGCGCACCACCGGCACCACCGAATAGAACGAATCCATCAGGAAGGATTTGCCGCGCCCCACCCCGCCCCACATGTACACGCCCTTGGGCACATCGGGACGGTTGATCAGGCGCTTGAAAGCGGACGACCGCTGGGCCTTGTAGTCGACCCAGTCGTCGTACGCCTGTTGCAGGCGGTCCACCGCCATCTGCTGCGCAGGATCGGACTTGAAGCCGCGCTCTTGCAGCGCGTGCTGGTAATACTCTTGAACGTTCATAAGCCGGATACCAAAAACGTAGGGTGGACGGGTCCCCCGTCCACGCGTTCAACGCACGTATGCCGATCAGCACCGCGGCCATGCATGCCGGTTGAACGCGTGGACGGCAGAGCCGTCCACCCTACGAACTACGAGATGCGTATGCTTAGAAATTCAGCGAACGCTTGTCCACCGCCAGTGCGGCTTCCTTGGTCGCTTCCGACAGCGACGGGTGGGCGTGGCAGATGCGGGCGATGTCTTCCGACGACGCCTTGAACTCCATCGCGACCACGGCTTCCGAGATCAGTTCCGAAGCCATCGGGCCGACGATGTGCACGCCCAGGATTTCGTCGGTGGTGGCGTCGGCCAGGAACTTCACCATGCCCGAGGTGTCGCCCAGCGCGCGCGCACGGCCGTTGGCCATGAACGGGAAGGTGCCGGCTTTATATTGCACGCCTTCGGCCTTCAGCTGCTGCTCGGTCTTGCCGACCCACGCGATTTCCGGCGAGGTGTAGATGACCCAAGGAATGGTGTTGAAGTTGACGTGGCCGTGCTGGCCGGCGATGCGCTCGGCAACCGCAACGCCTTCCTCTTCCGCCTTGTGCGCCAGCATCGGGCCGCGCACGACGTCGCCCACCGCCCACACGCCAGGCAGGCTGGTGCGGCATTCGTCGTCCACCACCACGAAGCCGCGCTCGTCCACCTGCAGGCCGACGGTCTCGACGCCCAGGCCGGTCGTGTTCGGCACGCGGCCGATCGAAACGATCAGGCGATCGAACTCGGCGGTTTGCGCCGCGCCTGTGCTGTCGGCGTATTCGACCGTGACGCTGTTGGCGTTCTTGGTGATGGCGCCGATCTTGCAGCCCAGGTTGATCTTCAGACCTTGCTTGGTGAACAGCTTGTGCGCTTCCTTGGCGATCTGCTCGTCGACCGCGCCCAGGAAGGTCGGCAGACCTTCCAGCACGGTGACGTCGGCGCCGACACGGCGCCACACGCTGCCCATTTCCAGGCCGATGACGCCGGCGCCGATCACGCCCAGCTTGCCCGGCACGGCATCGATCGCCAGTGCGCCGGTGTTCGACAGGATCAGTTTCTCGTCGAACTCAGCGCCCGGCAGTTGACGCGCGTTGGAACCGGTCGCGACGACCACGTTCTTGGCGGTGATGGTGTCGGTGGTCGGGCCGCTGACGTTGATGGTGTAGCCCGCATCGCCTTCCGCCTTGCCGGCGAAGCTGCCGCGGCCGTGGAAGAAGGTGACCTTGTTCTTCTTGAACAGGAACAGGATGCCGTCGTTGTTCTGCTTGACGATGGTGTCCTTGCGCTTGAGCATGGTGCCCAGGTCGAGTTCCAGTCCCGAGACCTTGATGCCGTGGTCGGCGAAGGCGTGACCGGCGTGCTCGAAGTGTTCCGACGACTGCAGCAGCGCTTTCGATGGGATGCAGCCGACGTTGGTGCAGGTGCCGCCCGGGGCAGGCTTGCCGGCGGCGTTGCTCCACTCGTCGATGCAGGCGGTCTTGAAGCCCAGCTGGGCCGCGCGGATGGCGGCGATGTAGCCGCCAGGACCGCCGCCGATCACGACGACGTCAAATTGTTTATCGCTCATTACTAATTCCTTGTTAAGTCCTTTGCACGATCGTATGGCGGGAACAGGCCCGCGCCCTCGGCACGTCATCCCCGCGCAGGCGGGGATCCAAGTTTGCTTGCACACTGGCTGCGCTCGAATCGAATGGCGGCGCGGCGAACTTGGGTTCCCGCCTTCGCGGGAACGACGTGCCAAAGGTGCGGGTTACCGACACACTTTCACGCATCAAACGTGTTTATTCTTCCGGAACAAATACCCACAGCAGCAGGTATATCAGGACGCCAAAGCCGAAGGTCAGCACGAACAGCACGAAGATCAGGCGCCAGACCCAGGACTCGAGGCCATAGGTGCGCGCCAGGCCGCCGCACACGCCGCCCAGCCAGCGGTCCAGCCGCGAGCGGCGCAGGCCGCTCAGCAGGTCGTCGCGGTGGGTGGCGAACGAGGTCGAGTCGCGCGACACGTGCTCCTTGCTCAGGCTCACGGTCGCGGCGCCGGACAGGATGCGGGCCTTGGCCTGCTCGAATTCGGCGTCCGACAGCGCGCCGGCCTGGTGCAGCTCGTGCAGCCGCTTGATTTCGTCTGACAGCATGTCATTCTCCGGCAAACAGCAGCCGGCACCTTTTCAGGAATGCCGGCAAGTGGTGATTACAGGTCCAGCAGCAGGCGGGCCGGATCTTCCAGCGCGTCCTTCATCGCAACCAGGCCCAGCACGGCTTCGCGGCCGTCGATGATGCGGTGGTCGTACGACATCGCCAGGTAGTTCATCGGACGGATCACGATCTGGCCGTTTTCGACCACGGCGCGGTCCTTGGTCGCGTGCACGCCCAGGATTGCCGACTGTGGCGGGTTGATGATCGGGGTCGACAGCATCGAGCCGAACACGCCGCCGTTCGAGATCGAGAAGGTACCGCCCGACAGGTCGTCCAGGGTCAGCTTGCCGTCCTTGGCCTTCTGGCCGAATTCACCGATCTTCTTCTCGATTTCGGCGATCGACATCTGGTCGGCGTTGCGCAGGATCGGCACCACCAGGCCACGCGGCGAACCGACAGCGATACCGATGTCGAAGTAGCCGTGATAGATGATGTCGTTGCCGTCGACCGAGGCGTTCAGGATCGGGTACTTCTTCAGGGCGGCGACAGCGGCCTTGACGAAGAACGACATGAAGCCCAGCTTGACGCCGTGTTCTTTCTCGAACTTGTCCTTGTACTTGTTACGCAGTTCCATGACCGGAGCCATGTTGACTTCGTTGAAGGTGGTCAGGATGGCGTTGGTCGACTGCGATTGCAGCAGGCGCTCGGCGATACGGGCGCGCAGGCGGCTCATCGGCACACGCTCTTCCGGACGGTCGCCCAGGTTGGCTGGCGCCGGCGCGGCGACTTGCTGCAGCGGTGCCTTGGCAGGCGCGGCGGCAGGAGCAGGTGCAGCGGCCGGCTTGTTGGCCACCGCATTCAGGGCGTCGCCCTTGGTCACGCGGCCATCGCGGCCCGAGCCTTCGATGCCCGAGGCGTTCATGTTGTTGTCGGCCAGGATCTTGGCGGCGGCAGGCATGGCGACGCCGGCTTTCGACTGGTCAGCCGAAGGAGCAGCAGCTGGCGCGGCGCTTTCGATCGGCGCGTTCGGGGCTGCCGACGGGATGGCCTTGACGGCGATCGGGCTGGTCTGGGCCGATGCTTCGGTATCGATGATCGCGATGACTTCGCCCGAGACCACGGTCGCGCCGTCGGCCTTGAGCAGTTGCACGATCACGCCGGCGCCAGGGGCCGGCAGTTCCAGGACCACCTTGTCGGTTTCGATGTCGATCATGTTCTCGTCGCGCGAGACGGCTTCGCCGACCTTCTTGTGCCAGGACAGCAGGGTCGCTTCAGCAACCGATTCCGACAGTTGGGGGACCTTGACTTCGATTTGTGCCATGTATAACTCCGATTAATTATTCTGTGCAAAAAGCCCCACGCCGCGGTGCGTGCGTGGGGCCGGTGCCATTACTTCGTCAGGATGAAACCCTTGAGCTTCGAGAACGCGGTGTCCAGCAGTTCCTTCTGCTGCGCCACGTGCTTGTCGGCGTAGCCGACCGCCGGCGAAGCCGAAGCGGCGCGACCGGCATAGGCCAGGCGCTGGCCGGCTTCCATGCCTTCGAAGATGTTGTGCTGGATCTGGAACCATGGACCCTGGTTCTGCGGCTCGTCCTGGGCCCACACCACTTCAAGCGCGTTCGGGAACTTCTTCAGTTCGGCCGCGAACGACTTGTGCGGGAACGGATACATCTGCTCGATGCGGATGATCGCGGTGTCGGTCGCATTACGGGTCTTGCGCGAATTGACCAGGTCGTAATACACCTTGCCCGAGCACACCAGCACGCGCTTGACCTTCGACGCGTCGATCTTGTCGTCGCACTCGCCGATGACGGTCTGGAAACCGCCCTTGGCCAGGTCGCCCAGTGCCGAGCCGGCATCCTTGTTACGCAGCAGCGACTTCGGCGTGAAGATCACCAGCGGCTTACGGAACTGGCGCACCATCTGGCGGCGCAGCAGGTGGAAGATCTGCGCGGCCGTGGTCGGCTGCACGACTTGCATGTTGTTGTCGGCGCACAGTTGCAGGAAGCGCTCGATACGGGCCGACGAGTGCTCCGGACCCTGGCCTTCGTAGCCGTGCGGCAGCATCATGACCAGGCCCGAGGCGCGGCCCCACTTGACTTCGCCCGAAGCGATGAACTGGTCGATGACCACTTGCGCGCCGTTCACGAAGTCGCCGAACTGGGCCTCCCAGATGGTCAGCGTGTTCGGTTCTGCGGTCGAGAAACCGTACTCGAAGCCGAGCACCGCTTCTTCGGACAGCACCGAGTCGATCACGGTGAAGTCGGCCTGGTTATCCGAGACATTGGCCAGCGGCAGGTAGATGCCCTGGTCCCAGCGCTCGCGGTTCTGGTCGTGCAGCACGGCGTGGCGGTGCACGAAGGTGCCGCGGCCGGCGTCCTGGCCCGACAGGCGGATCGCATAGCCCGACGACAGCAGCGACGCGAAGGCCAGGTGCTCGCCCATGCCCCAGTCCAGGTTCATCTCGCCGCGGCCCATGGTGGCGCGGTCGGCCAGCACTTTTTCGACCAGCGAATGTGGTTTGAAACCCTCTGGGACCTTGGTGATGCGTTCGGCCAGGCGCTTCAGTTCGGTCAGCGGCACGGCGGTGTCGGCGGCGTCGGTCCACTTCTTGTTCAGGAACGGCGCCCAGTCGACGGCGTACTTGTTCTTGAAGTTGGTCAGCACCGGGTCGACCGTGTGCTTGCCGGCGTCCATCGCGTCGCGGAAGGCGGCGACCAGCTTGTCGCCCTCGTCCGCCGGGATGGTGTTCTGCGCGGCCAGCTTTTCCGAGTACAGCTTGCGCGTGCCCGGGTGCTTGGCGATCTTCTTGTACATCAGCGGCTGGGTCAGCGCCGGGGTGTCCTGCTCGTTGTGGCCCAGTTTGCGGTAGCAGATGATGTCGACCACGACGTCCTTGCCGAATTCGGCGCGGTAGTCGAGGGCGATCTGGCTGGCCAGCACGACGGCTTCAGGATCGTCGGCATTGACGTGCAGCACCGGCGCTTCGATCATTTTCACAACGTCCGAGCAGTACAGCGTCGAACGGGCGTCGCGCGGGTCCGAGGTGGTGAAGCCGATCTGGTTGTTGATGACGATGTGCACGGTACCGCCGGTACCGTAGCCGCGGGTCTGGGCCAGGTTCAGGGTTTCCATGACCACGCCCTGGCCGGCGAATGCAGCGTCGCCGTGCACCAGGATCGGCAGCACTTCCTTGCCCTTGCGGTCGCCGCGGCGCATCATGCGCGCCTTGACCGAACCTTCGACGACCGGGTTGACGATCTCGAGGTGAGAAGGATTAAAAGCAAGTGACAGGTGGACCGGACCGCCCGGGGTCGAGATATCGCTCGAGAAGCCCTGGTGGTACTTGACGTCGCCGGCCGGCAGGTCGTCGGCGTGCTTGCCTTCGAATTCTTCGAACAGGTCGGCCGGGCTCTTGCCCAGGGTGTTGACCAGCACGTTCAGGCGGCCGCGGTGGGCCATGCCGATCACGATTTCCTGGATGCCTTTTTCACCGGCGCGCTGGATCACTTCGTCGATCGAGGCGATGAACGATTCGCCGCCTTCCAGCGAGAAGCGCTTGGCGCCGACGTACTTGGTGTGCAGGTAGCGTTCCAGGCCTTCGGCCGCGGTCAGGCGCTCGAGGATGTGCTTTTTCTTTTCGGCGCTGAAGGTCGGGGTCGAACGGATCGACTCCAGGCGCTCTTGCAGCCAACGCTTTTCGGTCGGGTCGCTGATGTACATGAACTCGGCGCCGATCGAACGGGTGTACGTGTCACGCAGCATGTTCAGGATGTCGCGCAGCGGCGCGGTTTCCTGACCGAAGTAGGTGTTGCTGATGTTGAAGACGGTGTCCATGTCGGCTTCGGTGAAGCCGTAGAAGCTTGGGTCGAGTTCCGGCAGGGGCGGACGTTCCTGGCGCTGCAGCGGGTCCAGGTTGGCCCAGCGCGAACCGAGGTAACGGTAGGCGGCGGTGATCTGGGTGACGGCCACGCGCTTGCGGCCCAGTTCGGAGTCGGCCGAGGCGACCACGGTACGGATCGGGCCCTGCTTGGCGCGTTCCGCGAACGAAGCGACGACCGACGAGTGCACCACGTCGGGGCGGCTCGAGCCGTCGACTGCCGGCACGTGCTGCATCTGGTCGAAGTAGGCGCGCCAGTTTTCGGGCACCGACGTCGGATTGTTCAGATACGCTTCGTACAACTCTTCCACGTACGGCGCATTACCGCCGAACAGGTAGGAGTTGGCGTTATATTGTTGCATCATTCTTGCTCACCTTTCTTTTCGCGCTTCGCGAGGTTGGGGCGGGTTAAATTAACCTTCCGCGGCACGGCCTGACCGGTTAGCGGATTGCACTTCAAGACATCAAGTTGTGGGGGAAGGACTGTTCAAGACCAAAATCGTGTGCAAAATCCTGCCAATTTGCGCACGTTATTGTAACGCATCATCTCAGTCGGTATAGACCCACCCTCTATAAATTATTTATTTCAAAATGTCACCACGTACGTGGTATTTCCGACATTCTTCCAACGGCTGAGTTGACCACGTAAATGATAATGATTATTATTTACAGATGGATTCGACCCTGCCCTCCGCTCCACGCACCAGCTCGCCCGATGGCGTAACGCCTGCCGTTGCAGCCGCTGCCGCCGTGCCCGCGGCCGCTCCCCTGCCCGGCGCCAGGCGCGCCATGTGGCTCAAGCAATTGCACCAGTGGCACTGGATCAGCTCGGCGATCTGCCTGATGGCCATGCTGCTGTTCAGCTTTACCGGCCTGACCCTGAACAACGCGGCGCTGATCGAAGCGAAGCCCCAGGTCACGCACCTGAAAGCCACGCTGCCGGAACCGCTGCGCATCCAGCTGCGCGCCTGGGCCGAGGAGCACGCCGACGCCGAAGTGCCGCTGCCGGGAGAGTTGGCGGACTGGACCAACCGCACCTTCCCGGTCGACGTGCGCGGCAAGCGCGCCGAATGGACGCCCGACGACGCCTACATCGCCCTGCCCCGCCCCGGCGGCGACGCCTGGCTGCGCATCGCGGTCGACGGCGGCGCCGAATACGAAGTCACCTCGCGCGGCTGGATCTCGTGGCTGAACGACATGCACAAGGGCCGCAACACCGGCCCGGCCTGGAGCTGGTTCATCGACCTGTTCGCCATCGCCTGCCTGGTGTTCTGCATCACCGGCTTCCTGATCCTGAAGTACCACGCGGCCAAGCGGCCGTCGACCTGGCCGGTGGTGGGGTTCGGCATCGTGCTGCCGGCCGTACTGGCTTTGTTATTCGTACATTGATTCCAACAACCCGAGAGAAGAGCAAGAATGAACATGTCCAACAAGATGCCCACCCTGCTGTCCCGTTCCCTGATGTTGACCCTGCCGCTGGCCTCCGGCTGGGCCATGGCCGCCGACCTGTCGGTCAAATTCGACCTGCCGCAGCTGAACGTGGCCGAATACCACAAGCCCTACGTCGCGATCTGGATCGAGCGCGCCGACCAGAGCGTCGCCTCCAGCCTGGCCCTGCTGTACGACGTCAAGAAGAAGGACAACGCCGGCGAGAAATGGGTCAAGGACTTGCGCACCTGGTGGCGCAAGGCCGGGCGCGAAGCCACCCTGCCGATCGACGGCGTCAGCGGCGCCACCCGCGCCGCCGGCAGCCACACCATGAACTTCAATGCCGCCCGCAATGGCCTGGATAAATTGCCGGCCGGCGAATACAAGCTGGTGGTGGAAGCGGCGCGCGAAGCGGGCGGACGCGAACTGGTCAAGGTGCCATTCAACTGGGCCGGCAAGGGCAAGCTGGCCGCCAACGCGGCCGGCAAGGAAGAACTGGGCGCGGTGTCGCTGCAGATCCAATAATCCCAACAATAAAGGAGATCACCATGCAACTTCGTACGATGAAGGCGGCCGCGCTCGGCCTGGCCCTGGCCACGCTGACGCTGTCGGCCCAGGCCCACCGCGGCTGGCTGTTGCCGAGCAACTCGATGGTCGAGGCCAAGGAAGCCTGGGTCACGCTCGACGGCGCGATCTCGGAAGGCCTGTTCGAATTCCACCACGTGCCGCTGCGCCTGGACGGCCTGACGATCACCGATCCGGACGGCGTCTCCACCCAGGCCACCGGCGCCGTGCTCGGCAAGTACCGCAGCACCATCGACGTGCGCCTGCCGAAGGACGGCACGTATCGCCTGGCGATCGTCAACAACAATGTGTTCGGCAGCTACAAACTGAATGGCGAAACCAAGCGCTTCCGCGGCGCGGAAGGTTCGCCTGGCGCCCAGGTCCCGGCCGGCGCCACCGACGTCGAGACCAGCACCACCCACGCACGCCTGGAAACCTTTGTCTCGGCCAACAGCACCAGCGACGGTGCCCTCAAGCCGAGCGGCGTCGGCCTGGAACTGGTGCCGGTGACCAATCCGACCGACCTGCGCACGGGCGAGCCGATCCGCTTCAAGTTCCAGCTCGACGGCAAGCCGCTGGCCAATTTCCCGTTCAGCATGGTGCCGGGCGGTGTCAAATACCGCGGCACGCTGGGCGAGCTGCGCTTCAGCACCGACGCCAGGGGCGAGGCCAGCTTCACGGTGCCGAGCGCGAACATGTACTGGCTCAGCGCCAAGTATCCGTTCGAGGCCGGCAAGGGCCGCCCGGAGCCTGGCGCGCGCCGCTACAGCTACGCCGCCACGCTCGAAGTGCTGCCGCAGTAAGGAGCCTCGATGCGCGACGTGATCGTTCCGCTGGCCATTGACGAGGCCTTGCCGCCTGGCGGCAGCACGCTGTTCAAGGCAGACGGACGCACCATGGGCACCGGCTGGTCGGCGCGCATGATGCTGCCGCCGGGTGCCGACGGCGCCGCCGTCGAGCGTGCGCTTCAGGCCGAGCTGGATGAGATCGTCGCGCAGATGAGCCACTGGGATAATGCTTCGCTGCTGGCGCGCTACAACCGTGCGCCGGCCGGCAGCTGGCATGCCCTGCCGCCGCAGTTCTATGAGGTGGCCGACTACGCGCTGCAGGTGGCGCAGGATAGCGGCGGCGCCTACGATCCGGCCGCGGGCGAACTGGTCACCCTATGGGGCTTCGGTTCCAGCGCGCGTTACGACCAGAACGGCTTTCGGACGCCCGACGCACTGACGATCGGCGCGCTGCTGGCACGTCGTAGCGAACGCCAGCCCCTGCTCGACCGCGTCAACCGACGCCTGCTGCAGCCGGGCGGCGCGACGCTCGACTTCTCTTCGGTTGCGAAGGGCTACGCGGTCGACCGCATGGCGGCCTGCCTGGAAGCGCGCAGCGTGCGCCATTTCGTGGTCGAGGCCGGCGGCGAGCTGCGCGGCGCCGGGGTCAAGGACAATGGCGAGCCATGGTGGGTCGAGATTGAAAGTGTGCCGGACGGCCAAGCGCGCCAAGCGGTAGTGGCCCTGCACGGGCTGGCGATCGCCACCTCGGGCGACTACCGCCAGTACTTCGAACACGGCGCGCAGCGCGCTTCGCACACGCTCGACCCGCGCAGCGGCCAGCCGGTCGCTAACAATGTCGCCTCGGTGACGGTGCTGGCAGCCACCTGCATGGCGGCCGACGCGCTGTCGACCGCGCTCACCGTGCTGGGTCCGAAGGATGGGCTCGCCTTCGCCGACGCACGCGGCATCGCCGCGCGCTTCCTGGTGCGCGATGCGGACGGGTTGCGTGAATCCGTGTCCGCCGCCTGGAGCCGGATGCAGCAATGATGTTGACCGTCGATCCATTGCGCTGGGGCGGCGCGCTGGCCCTGTCCGGCGCCTGGCTGGCCATGTGCCTGAACATCTGGCGCCAGCGCCTGGCGCATGCCGGGGCGGCGGGGGTGTCCGATATGCGGGCCGACTGGCTGGTGGTGCACGCCAGCCAGACCGGCAGCGCCGAATCTCTGGCCGAACGTACCTCCGCCACCCTGCTGCTGGGCGGCCTGAATGCACGCGCCGCTTGCATGTCGACCCTGGACGCAGCCGGGCTGGCGGCAAACTCGCGCATCCTTTTTATCTGCAGCACCTACGGCGAAGGCGACGCCCCCGACACCGGCGCCCGCTTCGCCGGACAGATCATGGACGCCCTGCCCGACCTGTCGCACCTGCACTACGCGGTGCTGGCACTGGGCGACGCCACCTACACCAATTACTGCGGCTTCGGCCGCGCCCTCGACACCTGGCTGGCGGCGCGCGGCGCCACGCCGCTGTTCGAGCGCATCGACGTCGACCGTGGCGCCCCGTCCGCGCTGGCCGAATGGCAGCACCAGGTCGGCCGGCTGGCCGGCACCAGCGACGCGCCCGAATGGGAAGCGCCGACGTATGACGACTGGCGCATCGCGCGGCGCGAACTGATGAATCCCGGCAGCCAGGGCGCGCCCCTGTTCCGCCTGGCGCTGGTGCCGGTGTCGGGCATCCTGCCCGTGTGGGAAGCGGGCGACCTGGCCCAGGTCAGCGCGCCAGGCGACCCCGAGCATCCGCGCGAGTATTCGATTGCCTCGCTGCCGGAAGAAGGCAGCCTGGGCCTGATGGTGCGCCTGCAGCAGCGCGAAGATGGCAGCGCCGGCGTCGCCTCCAGCTGGCTGTGCGGCGGGGCTCAGGACGGCGAACCGATCCGCCTGCGCCTGCGCGCCCATGCGCGCTTCCGGCTGGGAGACAATGCGCGCCGGCCCCTGATTGCGATCGGCAACGGCAGCGGCCTGGCCGGGCTGCGCGCGCTGCTGCGTTCGCGCATCGACGCCGGCGAGCGGCGCAACTGGCTGCTGTTCGGCGAACGCAATGCGGCCCACGACTTCCTGTGCCGCGACGAGCTGGAAGCGTGGCGCGACGGTGGCGTGCTGGAGCGGCTCGACCTCGCCTTCTCGCGCGACGGCGGCGCAACGCGCTACGTGCAGCACCTGCTGCTGGCGCATGGCGACGAGCTGAGGCGCTGGGTGGGCGACGGCGCGGCGATCTATGTCTGCGGCAGCCTGCAGGGTATGGCTGGCGGCGTGCACGAGGCCTTGGGCGCATTGCTGGGCCTCGATGTGGTCGAGCGCCTGATGGCGGATGGACGTTACCGGCGCGACGTCTATTAGAGTCCATGCTCTCAGCGCACGATTGCAGCCCAACTTGCGACCTCAGCAATAAGCACCTACATTCCCGGCAACGCTCCTGCAACTACCATCCGGGAATCATGTACGCACTCTCGCTCTTGCTGTCGATCCTGACCCTCTTTACCCTCTGGCTCATGATCCCGGTATTCATCTTCCCGCCGCTCGCGTTCTACGTCGGCTACAAGGCCTACCAGGCGCGCCGCCGCAGGCCCGGCCCCTACAGCCGCCTGGGCATGCTGGTGTCGATGATCCCGATGGCGGTTGCCGTCGCTATGTTCGTCCTGGGATTCAGCATCATCAACACCGGCTACAACCCTTAGCCGAAACGCAGCCGGTACCAGGCCAGCCCCAGCAGTTCATACACTGCATACCACGAGCGCCGCATGCCTTCCGCGCTCGGCAGCCATGCACGGATGCCCCTCGCCTGGTCGCTGAAGAACATCGTCGGCGCATCGACCACTTCGAGCCCGGCGCGCTGGAACACCGAGCGGGCGCGCGCCATGTGCATCGCATCGGTCACCAGGAGGACGCGCTTGACGCCATCCTTGCCCAGCATCGCCGCGCTGTAGCTGGCGTTCTCGCCCGTGTCGCGCGAATTGCCCTCCACCCACTTGACCGGTACCCCGAAATCCTCGCGCAACGCGGTCGCCATCGCGTCGGCCTTGGTATAGGCGCGGTCTTCCGGCTTGGGATCGGCGCCGCTCGATCCATTGCCGCCGCTCACCAGTAGCGGCAAGCCGGTGCGCCGCTGCAGGTGGGCCGCGTAGCGCAGGCGCGCCAGCGCGATGTAGTCGGGAATGTCGCGCTCGCCGTATTCGGGTGCGTCCTGCAACCGCCCCGCCGCCAGCACCACGATGGCTTGGGCGCCGGCGCTCTCCGGCGCCAGCAGTGGCGTGGTCATCGCTTCCAGCGGCCGCACGAAGAAGCCGGCGCCGGCATTGCTCGACAGGATCGCCAGCGCCGCCAGTCCGCCGGCTGCCAGGATGCGCCCGGTGCGCGGCCACCAGCGCCACAGCGCCAGGCCGAGTCCGATCACGAAGAACAGGCTGGTCGGAGGAAGAATCAGGTCGCGGGGGATGGCGTTGAGCAGATTGAGCATGTGAACGGTCGTGGTCGAAGCATTGCGGATGCGAGCGCCCTGAGTAGACCGTAAGCGATATGATGACGTCAAGAACTTTTCAGAATGACAAGAATGAGAAGACGTTCGGGCGCATGATGGTGGCAGCCAGCCGCCCCATGCGCCGCTGGCCACCGACAAGGAGTCCCCATCATGAAGCAATCGTTACCACTCATCCTGTTCGCCCTGCTGGCGTGCGCCGGCACCAGCGCCGGCGCCTACCAGGCCCAGGTGATCGTCAAATGCAGCGCCAGCGGCGGCGATTGCGAGAAGGAACCCGCGCCACCGGCGCCACCCGCGCCGCCCGGGAAGCCGGTCCTGCCGCCCGACAAGCCAGGCGATGCTGCGATGAGCTTGATGGTGGCGCCGTCAATGATGGGACCGCCTTCGCTGGCGGCGCCGTCGATGCCGCCCAATCCCGCCATCCCGCTGGCGCCGACCGCCGTGGCCGAGATTCCGGAATCCGCGCACGCTGCCTGCGCAAGGCGCAAGAACGGCAGCAAGATGACGGTCAAGCTGGGACCGCATGAAACGATGGCCGGTGTGTGCCGAAAGGAAAGCGGCAAGATGCGTTTCCAGATGCGGCGTCACCACGTCGGCTGAGCAAGTTCCTTGCCTTGTTAACGACGCGAGCCTGCGTCCGCACGAAGGCGGATGCAGGCAATGGATAAAGGGCACGGGACTGTCACATCAGTCCGCCCGCCCTTGACCGGTGCTTAGCGCTGGTCGTTCTTGTGGCTTTGACGGCCGGCTTCGGCATGTTGCTCCGGCGTACCGCCGCGCTGGCCGCTCTGCTGGTTGCCTTGGTTAGCCTGATTGCCCTGGTTGCCGCTTTGCTGGTTGCCGTTCTTGTGGCTCATCGAGCCGGCGTCGCGCGCTTCCTGCGAGTTGAACTCGTGCGCATTGCCCGATGCGTGTGCGGCACGGCCGCCTTCGCTGGCGATCTCGCGCTGGCGTTGCGGATCCATCGACGCGAAGCCCTGGTTGCCGCTGCCCTGGTTGCCCTGGTTGCCGCTCTGGTTGTTGCCCTGCTGGGTGTACTGGTTGTTGCCGCGGTTGTCGCTCTGGTTGTTACCCTGCTTGGTGTACTGGTTGTTGCCTTGGTCGTTGTTTGCCATGATTACCTCCGGTCAAATGCAGTGTAAAAAACGTGTCAGCCGAAGCCGACTCGAAGGACTCCATCGTAGCCACCGTCAGGCAGCCTGAACACCGAAAAGCGCCAACCGTTCTGTAGGACCCGGCCCTATGGACCTATCCGTTCAGGCCGTCAAATACCGGGAAAAATTCATTATTTATCTGACAGTTCTTAGAATGATAATTATTAGAATTTCATTTAGTTGAAAGAAATAGACTAATAAATAGCCGAATCAGTCGCAGTGACCGCACAGCTAAGACAAGCGCACGCTTGGAACCGCATTGTTGGCAAAGTGATTACAATGCATACACCAGCCTCATGCCTGCGGAGGGCATATGTTCGATCTCGATCTTCCATGGTGGGAACTCATTGCGCGCGGCGCCATCGTGTATCTGGCGCTGCTGGCCATGATGCGTTTGTCCGGCCGGCGCACGGTCGGGCAGTTCACCCCGTTCGACCTGCTGGTGGTGATGCTGCTGTCGGAGGCGGTGTCGAACTCGATGACCGGCGGCGACGAAACACTGTTCGGCGGCCTGATCATCGCAGCGACGCTGGTGTCGCTGACCGTGCTGTTCGCCTTTCTTACGTCGCGCAGCAAGAAGCTGGAAGAGCTCATCGAAGGCAGCCCGGTGCTGATCGGGCGCGACGGCGTGTTCTTCGAATCGGTGCTGAAGCGCTGCCGCCTGTCGCAGAGCGACGTCGAGGAAGCGTTGCGCGAAGCCGACTGCCCGCGTCCGGACATGAAGTGCGCCTTTCTCGAAGCCGATGGCCGGATCAGCATCCTGCGCAATCCGTCCTGAATCTTTTCCTTGCGCTGCGCCGCTCCGTTTCTTGCCGGGTAACTCTTTCTTGAGCTGACGAGGTTTCTCAGCGGTCTTTGACCGCCCGTACCGTGTGGGCGACTGCTTCTTGCTGTGCTAATTTTTTGGGCGGCGCTTCCGGCCGGAAGCGCGCTTGGAATCCTTTCCTAATCAGGAGGTATGCCATGAAGAAAGCCCACACTCTGCCCAGGCTGGCTGCGCTGGCCCTGGCGGCGTCCACCCTGTTCGCCGCCACGGCGAGCCAGGCCGTACCGGTCACCTACCGCGCGGTGGCCAGCGGCCCGGCCGAGGACATCCCCAACGGTTCGCCCGGCTCGAGCGTGTCGACCTTCGAGATCGACGACATGATCCTGCGCGCCGAGGTGCCGTTCCGCGATCTCAGCGCCCCGGCCATCAGCGCCCACATCCACTGCTGCACGACGGATGCCTTCCGCGGCGTGGCGCCCATCGCAATCCCCTTCGTCGACTTCCCGCTGGGAGGACGGGCCGGCGACTACAGCTACAGCTTCGATCTGGGCGACGCCGCGATCTACGATCCCGCTTTCCTGACCGCCAATGGCGGCACGCCGCAGCTGGCCAGCGGCGCGCTGATCGACGCCTTCAACGCCAACCAGGCCTACGTCAACATCCACTCCGAGCGTTATCCGGCCGGCGAAATCCGCGGCTTCGCCGTGGCGGCGCCGATTCCGGAACCGACGACCTGGGGCATGCTGGGGCTGGGCCTGGGAATGCTGGCGCTGTACGGCCGGCGCCGCGTCATGCCGCCGGTGTAGGCATTTCGCATTGCGCCAGCAGCCTGCCCCAGGCCGGGACCGCCGCGCGCCAGAAGTCCTGGCGCGATGCGCTCGGCCCGAGGGCAGCATCCAGCACCAGGCCCAGCGCCTGCGCCGCCCCCAGGAGCGCAGCCACGGCGGCCGGCTCGTCTTCCACCGTCACCGCCAGCGCGCCGGTCTGCTTCGACAGCTTTTCGCCGTTCGCATTGCGCACCACCGGCACGTGCAGGTAGCGCGGCGTCGGGGCTCCGAGCAGCCGCTGCAGGTAGATCTGGCGCGGGGTGGAGTCGAGCAGGTCGGCGCCGCGCACCACGTCGGTCACGCCCTGCTCCCAGTCGTCCACCACCACCGCCAGCTGATAGGCCCAGAAGCCATCCGCGCGCTTGAGGACGAAGTCGCCCGAGTCGCGCGCCAGATGCTGGGTATGGCGGCCGGCGAAGCGGTCCACGAAACTGATCTCGTCCTGTCCCGCATCGGGTACGCGCACGCGCTGGCTGCGCATGGTGCGTCCCGGCCCCAGGCCGTGGCGGCAGGTGCCGGGATAAATGGCGGCGCCGTCGGGCGCGAAGCCGAGGCGCGAATCGGCGATCTCGCGCCGGTTGCAGCCGCAGGGATAGGTATCCTGGACGATGCGCTCGGCCGCGGCCTGGTACAGGTGCTTGCGCTGGCTCTGCCAGACGATGTCGCCGTCGGCGTGCATCCCGAGCGCATCGAGCAGCGCCAGGATGCCGTCGGCCGCGCCCGCCACACTGCGGCCTTCGTCGATGTCCTCGATGCGCACCAGCCAGGTGCCGTCGTGGTATTTGGCGTCGAGGTAGCTGGCCAGCGCAGCCACCAGCGAACCGGCATGCAGCGGGCCGGTCGGGGATGGCGCGAAGCGGCCGACGTAGGGGATGGGACGGGATGCAGTCACTGGCGGGAAGTTCGTTATTGCGGGGAAGCGGCCACCTTAGCACAAGCGGCGCGCGCCGGCGGCGGCCGGCGCCTTGGGCGATGCGCGGATTACTTCTTGGCCTTCTTCTCGTGCTCGGCGATGATGCCGGTCACCTGCTCGACCACGTCGTTGGGCACCGCGACCGCCAGCTGGTAGTGCACGATCTCGAAGCCGGTCCTGGTCTTGCGGATCACGCCGCTGGCCACGCACGGGCCCAGGTTTTCGGTGTGCAACTGCTCGTCGAACCAGATCAGCGACTTGTCGGCCGACGCGTAGACGTTGCGCTTGGTAGCCTTGAAGGTCCACGCTTTCCTGGCGTCGAAATAGGGCTTGGACCACTTGCGGAATTCGTCGCGTGTCCAGACTTCGGTGCGGTCGGTGCCGATGTAGACGCCATCCTTGGCGATCTTGTCGAAGTAGGACATGCGGGTGTTGGCGGCATCCTGGTGCCAGCCGTCGAGGAAGGCGTTGACGTCGCGGGTCAGGGCGGCGTCAGTGGCAGCATGGGCGCTGCCAAGCATGCTGAGGAACAGGAAACAGGCGGTCAGGAAGCGCTTCATGAAAGTCCTTTCAGTTCAAGAGTCGAGCGGATATTGTACACACGGAAATGTGGCGAATCATGCAATCTGCTGCGACCGTCGATGCCGGTGTATATTTGCCAATATCGTGACGATGAGGCTAGGCGATGACGCGTTTCCGGCAGGGCTTGTTTCGTAGTGTGGTACTGCGCCCGGTGATGGGCCTGATGATCCTGGCGCAAGCCAATGTGCTGGCGCAGGAACTGCCCGCCGCCCCTGCCACTGACTTGCGGCAGGCCGTCCGCGAGCGGCCGCTGGAGCAGGCTGTACGCAGCGCCCTGCCCGATATCGCACCCGAGGCCACTAAATCCGAGGCGGAGTGGCAGCAAAAAGAAACCGCGCTCAGCGGGGACAGCTACCGGGCATTTTCGCGTGAGTTTGCCGAGGCGAAGGTGCCGTATTGCCTGCACCACGATGGCCTCAAGCGCCAACCGACCGGCATCGGCCCCTTCGTCATCGGCGGCTATCTGGCCCTGCCCTTCATCTTTGTCGCGCGGGCGCGTGCCAAATGCCTGTTCTAGAAGGCTGAGCGGCCAGACGGCTCAGCGATGCAGCTCGCCGGCCCGCTCCGGCTGATAGTCGATGTCGAGCACGGTTGCCTCGAAGGTCCGGCCATCGGGGCGCTCCCAGGTGATGCTGTCGCCGATGCGCAGGCCCAGTAGAGCCGTGCCGACTGGCGTCAGCACCGACAGTTGCTGGTCGCTGTCGTGCATGTCCTTCGGATAGCTCAGGGTCATCGTGACCGCCTCGCTCGAGCCGGCAAAGGCAAAGCGCACACGCGAATTCATCGTCACGACGTCGGACGGCATGTCCCAGGGCTCGACCATTTCTGCACGGTCGAGTTCGCTCATCAACGCGTCGCGTGCGTTGGCCTGGGCGGCGGGCAGGCGGTCGAGAATGCGTTCCAGGCGCTCGAGGTCGAGCCAGGATACGGTGATCGAAGGTTTCATTGTGTTCTCCATGGTGTGGCCGGTTGACGGCCCTGACTTGAAGCCGGCTTGGCCGGCGCGACGGTGCGATGGAGGTGGCTCGGGAGGACGGGCGGGCGGCAGCCCCCCGTGGTTCCTCACCGAGCCCGGGAAAGCCGGGCGCAGTGACGAACGATGAGGTGTGCCGCTCGGCACGCGATGGCGGCATTCATGCGACTGTCCGCGCACGCGCCTGCCACGCCTGGCTTCTGGCGCGGGACGATGTGAGGAACTGGCAGTCGGGAAGAATGCATGGCGGACGACGAAGACGATTCCAACCAGTATAGTCCGCCAATTGTGATTCCGCCAAATCGGGCGTCAGCGCCGTCCGCTTGACGTCGGGATCGGCCTTTCAGTACAGATCGTGCTTTACCGCATGCGCATAATGCTCGTCGAGCTGCGCGCCCTGCTCTTGCGTCACTCCCGCAAGCCGGACGAATACCTGGCCCGGCGACGGCACCTGGTCGCGCCCGATCCGTCCCGACTCGTCCCACAGCCTGGCCCGATTGACCGCTTTGCCGCAATGAAACAGCACTTCGTTGAGCCGCACCACGGTGGCGGTCTTCGGCGTCTTGCCGTTTTCCGCCAGCTGCTCAAGCAATTCCGGCCAGGTGCTGACCCGCGCCTGGCCATTGATGCGCATGAAGATGTCGAGCCCGGGAAACAGGAACAGCATGCCCACCCGCTCGTCCCGTTCCAGGTTGCGCATGGATTCGATGCGGTTATTGCCCGGCCAGTCGGCAAACGCCACCGTGTGCGGGTCGAGCACGCGCACGAAGCCGGGCGGGCCGCCGCGCGGAGAGGCATCCAGGCCATCGGCGCTGGCCGTGGCCAGACAGAAGAAGGTGGCGCGGCGCAGGTATTCCTCGTGCACGTCGGCCAGGTGGTCGAGCACCGCCTTGGTGATGCGTTCTTGCGGCGGCGCGTACAGGGCGCCGAGATCGACGCGCTCCTGCTCGCTGGTGGCTTGGTCGGTGGGCATGGCTGGCTCCTTGTGGAATCGTTGCGGCCACTGTAGCATCGGACAATCTGGCGGCCGTACGGTAAAGCCGCCATTCAATAACAGAATGGCGCCACATTTTCTATCTGATGAGTGATTTTTCCGTCGACCGCAGCATGGTCAACTGGAGCGACGGCCCGGTCGTGATCGTCGTCGCCGGACGCGACGACAGCGAGCACCTGTCCGCGCCGCATGCGCACGCACGCGGTCAGCTGTTCGGATCGGTGCGCGGCCTGCTGACAGTCGGTGTCGACAGCGCGGTATGGGTGGTGCCGTCCAGCCACGCGGTGTGGCTGCCGCCGCACCGGGTTCACTGGGCCTGTTCGCACGGACCGTTCGAAGGCTGGGGCGCGTATGTCGCCGAAGGCGCCTGCAGCGCCCTGCCGGAGCGCGCCTGCACCATCCGCATTTCCGGCCTGCTGCGCGAAGCCGTGCTGCGCGCCGGCAGCTGGCCGTTGGAACGCGCCACGCCATTGCAGCCTGCTCAGGACCGGGTGGCGCAGGTGATCATGGACGAGATCGGCACTTTGCCACCCGAGCCGCTCGGCCTGCCGATGCCGGTCGATGCGAGGCTGAGCCGTATTGCCCGCGCGTTGGTGGACGATCCCGCGTCAGAACGCGGACTGGACGAATGGGCGGACTGGGGCGCGATCAGCGCGCGCACGCTCAGCCGCCGCTTCGTGGTGGAAACCGGTTTTACTTTCAGCACCTGGCGCCAGCGTGCCCGGCTGATGCGTTCGCTCGAACTGCTGGCCACCGGCCAGCCGGTCAGCACGATCGCGCTCGATCTGGGCTACTCCAGCGCAAGCGCCTTCATCGCCGTATTCCGGCGAGCATTCGGCGCCACGCCGAGCGCGTACCAGCAGCGCCTGACGGCCGCGCCGCCCTGAACGGACGTAAAAAAAGCGGGCCGCAGCCCGCTTCTTGGTAACAACGCGTTTCGATCAGCGCTTGTCGATCGACGGCACGTCACGCACCGGCGAACCCACGAACAGCTGACGTGGACGGCCGATCTTCTGCTCCGGATCGGCGATCATTTCGTTCCATTGCGCGATCCAGCCGATGGTGCGCGCCATGGCGAAGATGCCGGTGAACATCGAGGTCGGGATGCCCAGGGCCGACTGCACGATGCCCGAGTAGAAGTCGACGTTCGGGTAGAGTTTACGCGACACGAAGTATTCGTCGTTCAGGGCGATCTTTTCCAGCTCCATCGCCAGCTTGAACAGCGGGTCGTCCTGCAGGCCCAGCTCGTTCAGCACTTCGTGGCAGGTTTCGCGCATCAGCTTGGCGCGCGGGTCGAAGTTCTTGTACACGCGGTGACCGAAGCCCATCAGCTTCACGCCCGAGTTCTTGTCCTTGACCTTCTCGATGAAGGCAGGGATGTTCTCGACCGAGCCGATTTCCTTCAGCATGGTCAGCGCCGCTTCGTTGGCGCCGCCGTGCGCCGGGCCCCACAGGCAGGCGATGCCGGCTGCGATACAGGCGAACGGATTCGCGCCCGACGAACCGGCCAGGCGGACGGTCGAGGTCGATGCGTTCTGCTCGTGGTCGGCGTGCAGGATCAGGATGCGGTCCAGGGCGCGCACCAGCACGTCGTTGACCTTGTACTCTTCGCACGGGTTGGCGAACATCATGTACATGAAGTTGGCGCTGTACGACAGGTCGTTGCGCGGGTACATGAACGGCTGGCCGATCGAGTACTTGTAGGCCATCGCGGCCAGGGTCGGCAGCTTGGCGATCAGGCGGATGGCCGAGATTTCGCGCTGCTTGGCGTCATTGATGTCGAGCGAGTCGTGGTAGAACGAGGCCAGGGCGCCGACGGTGCCGACCAGCACCGACATCGGGTGCGCGTCACGACGGAAGCCGCGGAAGAAGAAGTTCATCTGCTCGTGGATCATCGTGTGCTTGGTCACGGTGTCGCTGAACTGTTCTTTTTGCTCGGCGTTCGGCAGTTCGCCGTTCAGCAGCAGGTAGCAGGTCTCCAGGAAGTCGCAGTTGACGGCCAGTTGCTCGATCGGGTAGCCGCGGTACAGCAGCTCGCCCTTGTCACCGTCGATGTAGGTGATGCTCGAGTTGCACGAAGCGGTCGACATGAAGCCAGGGTCGTAGGTGAACTTGCCGGTCTGGCCGTACAACTTGCGGATGTCGATGACGTCCGGGCCGATGGTGCCTTTGTAGATCGGCATGTCGACCGACGGGCTGCCGTCCGAGAACGACAGGGTGGCTTTGGTATCAGAGATATTCATGGCACTTCCTTCTTGTGGGAGTGGGTTCTACAAAATAAAACGAAACCTTACGTGAACCGGTCGCCACACGGCGGCCGCTTCGCAATTTCGCTTACGCTTGCCGCAGCTTCGCCAGCAAGGCGCGCACGTGCGGCAGGTCGACATCGCCCTCGGGCTCTACACGTCCCAAAAGCAGATCCATCAGTGGATTGTCCGCCAGGTCCAGCAGGCGGGTCAGCGCATCGACCTCGTCGTCCGTCAATTGTTCTTCGTGCGCATCCAGGAAGCGCGTGAGGATCAGGTCGTTCTCGAGAAGGCCCCGGCGCGCGCGCCAGCGCAGGCGGGCACGGTTGGCAGGGTCGGCTTGATGCGCGGTTGAGCTCAGATTCACTCTACAGTCCGTTATTGGTTCGACATCATACTCCGGCTGCCGCGATTCGGCAGTACGGTACTTTTACTGTATTGCAGCGTCTTTTTGGAAGACGATGCGGGGTGATGCACACGTGCGTCGAACGCGTGGACGGCGAGCCGTCCACCCTACGTTTCGCGGCTGATTCGAGGCTGGCTGAACGCGTCGGCGGGGGACCCGCCAACCCTACGTAGGGTTGGCGGCTATGCCGCCGACGCGTTCAACCGGCGTCTGCATACCGCACCGTTCGACGCACGTCTGCATACCGGATCGCATGCGGCGCCCTGCTCCGGCGCCACATGCACTACGCCATTAAATGGCGCGACGAACCAGCAGTTCCTTGATCTTGCCGATCGCCTTGTTCGGATTCAGGCCCTTCGGGCACACGTCCGTGCAGTTCATGATCGAGTGGCAGCGGAACAGGCGGTACGGGTCTTCCAGGTTGTCCAGGCGCTCGTTGGTGGCTTCGTCGCGCGAGTCGGCGATGAAGCGGTAGGCCTGCAGCAGGCCGGCCGGACCGACGAACTTGTCCGGATTCCACCAGAACGACGGGCACGAGGTCGAGCAGCAGGCGCACAGGATGCACTCGTACAGGCCGTCGAGCTCTTCGCGCTCTTCCGGCGACTGCAGGCGCTCTTTCTCCGGCTTGATCGAATCGTTGATCAGGTACGGCTTGATCGAGTGGTACTGCTTGAAGAACTGGGTCATGTCGACGATCAGGTCGCGCACCACCGGCAGGCCCGGCAGCGGACGCAGCACGATCGGCTGGGTCAGTTCGTTCAGGTTGGTGGTGCAGGCCAGGCCGTTCTTGCCGTTGATGTTCATGGCGTCCGAACCGCACACGCCTTCACGGCACGAGCGGCGCAGGGCCAGCGAATCGTCGACGTCGGACTTGATGCGCTGCAGGGCGTCGAGCAGCATCTTGTCGGTGTCTTTCAGCTCGACGGTCACGTCTTGCATATAAGGCTTCTGATCCTTGTCCGGATCGTAGCGGTAGATTTTCAGTTGGACGGTGCGTGCCATTTGATTACCTGTTCTATCAAGCCGGAGCGGTTTGCTCCGGCTTTACATCAATATTAGAAAGTACGGGCCTTCGGCTTGAAGGTGTCCACGGTCAGCGGCTTCTGCACCACTGGCTTGTACTCGAGACGGTTGCCTTCCGAGAAGAACAGGGTGTGCTTCATCCAGTTCTCGTCGTCGCGGTTCGGGTAGTCGCTGTGGGCGTGGGCGCCGCGCGATTCCGGACGCGCCGCCGCCGAGACGATGGTCGCCTTCGCGGTCTCGATCAGGTTGTCGAGTTCCAGCGCTTCCACGCGGGCGGTGTTGAAGACCTTCGACTTGTCCTGGAACGACACGTGCTTGCGGCGCTCGTCGAGCTTCATGATTTCGGTGACGCCCGCGTCCAGCAGTTCCTGGGTACGGAACACGCCGCAGTACTTCTGCATCGTGGCGCGGATGTCGTTGGCGACGTGCTGCACTTTTTCGCCGCCGGTCGCGTTCTCCAGCTTGTTCAGGCGGTCCATCGCGAAGTCGGCCGCGTCGGCAGGCAAGGCCTTGTTCGAGCGCTGCTTCAGGTTCGAGGCCACCACGTGGTTGCCGGCCGCGCGGCCGAACACCACCAGGTCGAGCAGCGAGTTGGTGCCCAGGCGATTCGCGCCGTGGACCGAGACGCAGGCGCATTCGCCGATTGCGTACAGGCCGTTGACGATCTTCTGGCCGCCGTTGCCGTCAGGGGCAACCACCTGGCCATGGATGTTGGTCGGAATACCGCCCATCTGGTAGTGGATGGTCGGCACCACGGGAATCGGTTCCTTGGTCGCATCGACGTTGGCGAACTTGTGGCCGATTTCCAGGATCGACGGCAGGCGCTTCTCGATGGTGTCCTTGCCGATGTGGCGCAGGTCGAGCAGCACGTGGTCTTTATTCGGACCGCAGCCGCGGCCTTCCTTGATTTCCTGGTCCATCGAACGCGACACGAAGTCGCGCGGCGCCAGATCCTTCAGGGTCGGCGCGTAGCGCTCCATGAAGCGTTCGCCGTTGCTGTTGATCAGGATGCCGCCCTCGCCGCGCACACCCTCGGTGATCAGGACGCCCGCGCCGGACACGCCGGTCGGGTGGAACTGCCAGAACTCCATGTCTTGCAGTGGCAGGCCGGCGCGCGCCGCCATGCCCATGCCGTCGCCGGTGTTGATGAAGGCGTTGGTCGAGGCCGCGAAGATACGGCCGGCGCCGCCGGTAGCGAAGATGGTGGTCTTCGCTTCCAGGATCATGACGTCGCCGGTTTCCATTTCCAGCGCCATCACGCCGACCACGTCGCCTTCGGCGTCGCGGATGATGTCCAGGGCCATCCACTCGACGAAGAAGTGGGTGCGGGCGCGGACATTACGCTGGTACAGCGTGTGCAGCAGCGCGTGGCCGGTACGGTCGGCCGCGGCGCAGGCGCGCTGGACCGGCTTCTCGCCGAAGTTGGCGGTGTGGCCGCCGAACGGGCGCTGGTAGATGGTGCCGTCAGGGTTGCGGTCGAACGGCATGCCGAAGTGTTCCAGCTCGTACACGACCTTCGGGGCTTCGCGGCACATGAATTCGATCGCATCCTGGTCGCCCAGGTAGTCGCCACCCTTGACGGTGTCGAACATGTGCCAGTACCAGTCGTCTTCGCTCATGTTGCCGAGCGAGGCGCCGATGCCGCCCTGGGCAGCCACGGTGTGGGAACGGGTCGGGAACACTTTCGACAGCACGGCCACGTTCAGGCCGGCTTCTGCCAGCTGCAGCGATGCGCGCATGCCGGAACCGCCGGCGCCGACGATGACCGCGTCAAAACGACGGGTAGGGATTGCAGTTTTGATTGCTGCCACGATTACACACTCCAGAGAATTTGCACGGTATAGGCGACGCAGCCCACCAGCCAGAAGATGGTGATGAATTGCAGCGTCAGGCGCAGGCCGACGTTCTTGATGTAGTCCATCCAGATGTCGCGGATGCCGACCCAGACGTGGTAGTACATGCCCAGGAAGGTGACCATCGACAGCAGCTTGAACCACTGCCTGGCGAACAGGCCGGCCCAGCCTTCATACGTGAAATTCTGGCCGGTCAGGAACATGGCCAGCAGGACGACGGTGTAGACCGCCATGAGGATCGCGGTGATGCGCTGGGCCAGCCAGTCGCGGAAGCCATAGTGCGCGCCGACGACGAGGCGGCGCTGGCCGATATTATTCTTGCTTGCCATGATTTAGAACACTCCGAACAGTTTCAGGCCGACCACGGCGGTCAGCAGCAGGCTGATGATCAGCACCCAACGGGCGGTCGACTGGGCTGCATCCTTGTCCAGGGCAAAGTGATTGTCCATGAACAGGTGGCGGATGCCGGCGGTGAAGTGGTGCAGGTAAGCCCACGACAGGCCGAGCAGGATGATCTTGACCAGCGGGTGCGAGACGATGCCCTGGAAATAGCCGAAGGTCGACTCGGACAGCAGGCTCTGCTGGAACAGGTAGAGCAGGAACGGCAGCAGCAGGAACAACCCGGCGCCGCTGACGCGGTGCAGGATCGACACGATCGCCGACGGCGGCATGCGATATTTGGTCGTGATGTCGCCGATGTCGACGTTGCGATACACCGGCCGCCCTTTCTTGCTTGCTTCTCTCACGGCTTCCGACATGATGGTACACCTCCCATTTATGACAAATTTTTGTATGAACCCTGCATTCTTGCCGATTGCATGGCCCGATCCGGGGAAACTCGGAGCGGGCGAGCGGGACAGCGAGCGGCGAACCGGGTCATGTCCGTCGCGTACCCAAAACCAATATATTTTAATCGCATCAAACAATCGCCGCAGCCGCGAGTTTTAATTCTTTTCGGCTATTTTCAGAACTGTTTGAAATGACAGAAATGAGCGAATATTTACCGATCGATTTCCATCGTGTTTATTTTGTTTTTATGACAGCTCATTCAAATAATGGTGTTTCGCGGTCGAATACATTTCTCGCCGCAATTCGACCGCCTTGTCGCCATACGTGAACGACACCCGCTCGCCGCACAAGAGCGGCGTGCCCTCGGCCACCTTCAGGTGCTCGGCGGTCTGCGCGTCGGCCGCCACCGCGCGGATCTTCTCGGTGGCGCGGATCATGCGGGTGCCGAACTCGGTCTCGAACAGGCCATACATCGGCCCCTTGTATTCCACCAGGCGCTCGGCGCTCAGGCCCTTGAAAAGCTGGCCCGGCAGCCACAACTCTTCCAGGATGGTCGGCTGGCCGTCGAACGACTGCACGCGCTTGATGTACACCACCGCGTCGCCCGATTTCAGCTCGAGCAGGCGCGCCACTTCGGCCGGCGCGCGGATGCGCTTGACTTCGAGGAAGCGGTTCTCGGGATGGTGGGGAACGCCTTCGTCGGGCATCAGGCGCAGGAAGCGGAAGTGGGCGCGCTCCTCGGCATGGCTGGCCACGAAGGTGCCCTTGCCCTGCCGGCGCACGACCAGGTTCTCGGCCGCCAGTTCGTCGATCGCCTTGCGCACCGTGCCTTGCGACACCTTGAAGCGCGCGGCCAGCTCGACCTCGCTCGGCATCAGTTCGCCCGGCTTCCATTCGCCCGCCTGCAGGCTCTGGGTGATCAGGGCCTTGATCTGCTGGTACAGCGGCCGGAACGACGGCGAGCCGACACTGGCTGAGGCCGGGATGGCCGGGTTGGACGGAGCGGAATTCATAGACCGCGATTTCACCACAAAAGCGCACGACCGTCCAGTGCAACTCTGGCAAACATATGTGTCTTATATAAGACATATGATATGAATTGACAGAGGCAACGGCAGAGGAATACACTCGTGGCCGACCGGGCGTCGGCGGCGACTTGCGCAGACATTGTACGCGCGCGACACACGGTTAATTTGGCATGCGCTTTTGGTATCATTGCAGCTTCACCGAACCAGCAAGTCCCAGGCGTTGACCGCTTAACTTAATTGAGCACGTTCATTCCCACTTTGGAGATTCATCATGGCTAAAACCCCAATGCGCGTTGCCGTGACCGGCGCCGCCGGCCAGATCGGCTATTCCCTGCTGTTCCGCATCGCCAACGGCGACATGCTGGGCAAGGACCAGCCGGTCATCCTGCAGCTGCTCGAGATCGACAACGAGAAGGCTCAGAAGGCGCTCAAGGGCGTCATGATGGAAATCGACGACTGCGCGTTCCCGCTGCTGGCCGGCATGACCGCCCACGCCGACCCGATGACCGCCTTCAAGGACGTCGACGTCGCCCTGCTGGTCGGCGCCCGTCCGCGCGGCCCGGGCATGGAACGCAAGGACCTGCTGGAAGCCAACGCCCAGATCTTCACCGTGCAGGGCAAGGCGCTGGACGCCGTCGCTTCGCGCAACGTGAAAGTGCTGGTGGTCGGCAACCCGGCCAACACCAACGCCTACATCGCGATGAAATCGGCCCCTAACCTGCCGAGCAAGAACTTCACCGCCATGCTGCGCCTGGACCACAACCGCGCGCTGTCGCAAGTCGCCGCCAAGACCGGCAAGGCGGTCAAGGACATCGAAAAGATGGTCGTCTGGGGCAACCACTCGCCGACCATGTACGCCGACTACCGCTTCGCCACCGCCGGCAGCGAGTCGATCAAGGACCTGATCAACGACCAGGAATGGAACGCCAACACCTTCCTGCCGACCGTCGGCAAGCGCGGCGCCGCGATCATCGAAGCGCGCGGCCTGTCGTCGGCAGCTTCGGCCGCCAACGCAGCGATCGACCACGTGCGCGACTGGGTGCTGGGCACCAACGGCAAGTGGACCACCATGGGCATCCCGTCGGACGGTTCGTACGGCATCCCTGAAGGCACCATGTTCGGCTTCCCGGTCACCACCGAGAACGGCGAATACACCATCGTCCAGGGCCTGGACATCGATGCATTCTCGCAAGAGCGCATCAACCTGACCCTGAAAGAGCTGGAAGAAGAGAAAGCCGGCGTCGCTCACCTGCTGGGCTGATCGCCGTACCACGGCGCGCGGCGACTGCCGCGCGCCAACCGCGCCGCGCCATTTACCCGGCGCGGCGCAGTACCGTCTTACGTCGTCATAAGAGATATGCATCCTTCCGAGGTTTTATTCCAGGGCAAACGCCAGCCGCTTCTTCTCCCCGCCTGCGACCATTACGCCGGCAGCGAGAAGCTGATGCGCAAATCGATGGCCCTGCAACAAGAGCTTGGCCCCTTGTTCGACATCACCTTCGACTGCGAGGACGGCGCCCCGACCGGCGGCGAAGCCGAGCATGCGGCGCTGGTGGCGTCGCTCATCAATAGCGAAGACAACCGCCACAACCGCATCGGCGCGCGCCTGCACGAGCCGGCCAGCGAGCATTTCGCCAACGATGTCGCTACCATCGTGGGCGGCGCTGCGGCGCGCCTGGCCTACGTGGTGCTGCCGAAAGTGTCGGGCGTGGACGAGGTGCGACGCGCGATCGACCTGGTCAACGGGCATGCGGGAACCCGCACCGATCTGCCGGTGCACGTGCTGATCGAAACCCACGGCGCCCTGCGCGAAGCCTACGACATCGCCGCCCTGCCCCAGGTCGAGTGCCTGTCGTTCGGCATCATGGACTTCGTCTCCAGCCACTATGGCGCGATTCCGGCCAGCGCGATGCGCACCCCGGGCCAGTTCACCCACCCGTTGGTGGTGCGCGCCAAGCTGGAAATGGTGGCGGCCTGCCATGCGCATGGCAAGGTAGCGTCGCACAATGTCACCACCGACATCAAGGACACGGCAACGGTGGCCAACGACGCCCAGCGCGCCGGTGCCGAGTTCGGCTTTACCCGCATGTGGAGCATCCACCCGGACCAGATCAAGCCGATCCTGAAGGCGTTTACGCCGCGTCTTTCCGAGGTGAACGAAGCAACAAATATCTTGACCGAGGCCATGGCCGCGGATTGGGGACCGATTGCTCAACATGGCCGCTTGCACGACCGTGCGAGCTACCGATATTATTGGTCGGTGTTGCAGCGCGCTAAGCTGGCCGGCCTCGCGCTGCCGGAGGCGGCTGCGGCAATCGTCAACCTCCCCAATGCCTCAGCCTCCAACTGACCCGACCATGGCCACCCTCCTCCCCAAACTGATCGCCGCCTGCGCCGTCGCGCTGGCGAGCGCCGGCATGTGCGTGCCGGCCGCAGCCGCTGGTACAACCGCTGCCGCCAAGGAAAAGCACCCGAAAGCGGAAAAAGTCCTGAAGGCGCAAGCCAGGAAGAAACCGTCGAAGAAGGCGAAAGCTGCCGTCGCCGGCGTTGCCGTTGCAGGCGCCGCCACGGCGGCCGTTGTTGCCGCCGACCCGCTCGAAGTCAACGAGCCGGACATCACCGACACCAAGGTCACCGAGTACGCGTGTGAACTGAACAACAAGGTCACGATCTACACCAACGAGACCGACGACAGCCATATCGCGCTGCGCTGGAAGCACCGCCTGCACCGCCTGTCGCGCGTGGGCACCACCACCGGCGCGCTGCGCTTCGAGAACCCGCACTGGGGCCTGATCTGGATCGGCATCCCGGCCAAGGGCATCCTGCTGGACTCGAAGCTGAACCGCCAGCTGGCCAATGAATGCAAGAACGCCGAGCAGTCGGCGATCGTCGCCGCGGCTCCGGCGGACGCAGTAAAAAGTTGAATCGAAATGTGATGCAAGCCCCGGTCCCGGCCGGGAAAAATCGAATCGCCCGAAGTTATGACGGCCGCATTTCTGCTGTTGAAATAACAATACCCCACTGAAGGAGAGATTATGTCTCGCAACACTCTGAACACACTGAAGGAATTCCCGATCGGCGGCGGCCAGAGCGGCCAGTTCCATTCGCTGCCGGCGCTGGCGGAAAACCTCGGTGTGAACCTGTCGCGCCTGCCGGTGTCGATCCGTATCGTCCTCGAATCCGTGCTGCGTAACTGCGACGGCAAGAAGGTCACCGAAGAGCACGTCAAGCAGCTGGCCAACTGGGGCGCGACCGCGGAACGCACCGACGAGATCCCGTTCGTCGTCGCCCGCGTCGTGCTGCAGGACTTCACCGGCGTGCCGCTGCTGGCCGACCTGGCCGCGATGCGCAACGTCGCCGCCAAGACCGGCGCCGATCCGAAGAAGATCGAGCCGCTGGTGCCGGTCGACCTGGTGGTCGACCACTCGGTGACCATCGACCACTTCCGCGAACCGAACGCGCTGGACCTGAACATGAAGCTGGAATTCTCGCGCAACAACGAGCGCTACCAGTTCATGAAGTGGGGCATGCAAGCCTTCGACACCTTCGGCGTGGTGCCTCCGGGCTTCGGCATCGTGCACCAGGTCAACCTGGAATACCTGGCGCGCGGCGTCATGAAACAGGGCGACATGTACTACCCTGACACCCTGGTCGGCACCGATTCGCACACCACCATGATCAACGGCGTCGGCGTGGTCGGCTGGGGCGTGGGCGGCATCGAAGCCGAAGCCGGCATGCTGGGCCAGCCGGTGTACTTCCTGACCCCGGACGTGATCGGCGTCAACCTGAAGGGCAAGCTGCGCGAAGGCTGCACCGCGACCGACCTGGTGCTGACCGTCACCGAGCTGCTGCGTAAAGAGAAAGTCGTCGGCAAGTTCGTCGAGTTCTTCGGCGAAGGCACCCGCTCGCTGTCGACCACCGACCGCGCCACCATCGGCAACATGGCGCCTGAATACGGCGCGACCATGGGCTTCTTCCCGGTCGACGAAGCGACTGTCGACTACTTCCGCGGCACCGGCCGTACCGAAGACGAACTGGCTGCGTTCGAAGGCTACTACAAGGCGCAGGGCATGTTCGGCGTGCCGCAAGAAGGCGAGATCGACTACACCCGCGTGGTGGAACTCGACCTGTCGACCGTGACCCCATCGCTGGCAGGTCCGAAGCGTCCGCAAGACCGTATCGAGCTGGGCCACGTGAAGAACACTTTCACCGAACTGTTCAGCAAGCCAACCACCCAGAACGGCTTCAACAAGAACCCGGACGACCTGTCGAAAGTCTACGAGACCACCAACGGCGTGCGCGTGAAGAATGGCGACATCCTGATCGCCGCCATCACCTCGTGCACCAACACCTCGAACCCGAGCGTGCTGCTGGCCGCCGGTCTGCTGGCCAAGAAAGCCGTCGAGCGCGGCCTGACCGTGGCGCCGCACATCAAGTCGTCGCTGGCGCCTGGATCGCGCGTGGTCACCGAGTACCTGACCGCCGCCGGCCTGCTGCCTTACCTCGATAAACTGGGCTTCGGCGTGACCGCCTACGGCTGCACCACCTGCATCGGCAACGCCGGCGACCTGACCCCGGAACTGAACGCCGCGATCACCCAGAACGACATCGTCGCCGCCGCCGTGCTGTCGGGCAACCGTAACTTCGAAGCGCGTATCCACCCGAACATCCGTTCGAACTTCCTGGCGTCGCCTCCGCTGGTCGTCGCCTACGCGATCGCCGGCAACATGACGAAAGACCTGATGACCGAGCCAGTGGGCAAGGACACCAACGGCGTCGACGTCTACCTGGGCGACATCTGGCCTTCGTCGCAGGAAGTGGGCGAACTGATGCGCTTCGCGATGAACTCGGAAGTGTTCAAGAAGAACTACGCTGACGTCAAGGGCAACCCTGGCGCACTGTGGGAACGCGTGTCGACCACCGAAGGCCAGGTGTACAACTGGCCGGAGTCGACCTACATCGCCGAACCACCGTTCTTCAGCGACTTCGAGATGACCCCGAAAGCGGCCGCCACCGGCATCACCGGCGCGCGCGCACTCGGCGTGTTCGGCGACTCGATCACCACCGACCACATCTCGCCGGCCGGTTCGATCAAGGAAGACGGTCCTGCAGGCAAGTGGCTGAAGGATCACGGCGTGCTGAAGGCCGACTTCAACTCCTACGGCTCGCGCCGCGGCAACCACGAGATCATGATGCGCGGCACCTTCGCCAACGTGCGCATCAAGAACCGCATGATCCCGCCGAAGGCGGACGGTTCGGCGGTCGAAGGCGGCATCACGCTGCACCAGCCGTCGGGCGAACAGATGTCGATCTACGACGCAGCGATGAAGTACGTGGAAGCGGGCACCCCGACCATGATCTTCGGCGGCGAAGAGTACGGCACCGGCTCGTCGCGCGACTGGGCAGCCAAGGGCACCCAGCTGCTGGGCGTGAAGGCCGTGATCGTGCGCTCGTTCGAGCGCATCCACCGTTCGAACCTGGTCGGCATGGGCGTGCTGCCGCTGCAGTTCATCGGCAACGACAGCGTCGACACCCTGGGCATCACGGGTAAAGAAACCTACGACCTGAAGGGCCTGGAAGGCGAGATCAAGCCGCAACAACTGGCGACCCTGGTGATCCACCGCGAAAACGGTGAAACGCAGGAAGTCAAAGTGCTGCTGCGCATCGACACCCCGATCGAAGTCGATTACTACAAGCATGGCGGTATTCTGCCGTTCGTGCTGCGTCAGCTGCTGGCGGCGTAATCGGGCAAAGTCTTTTCAATACGGGATGGTTGTCTAAATAAAAAGGGCTGGAATCTGAGAGGGTTCCAGCCTTTTTATGCTCCTGCTTCGATACCGGTATGTCGACAGTGTCGACATACCCATAGGTATTCATATTGATGAAATCAGCTTGGCCCCGCATGCAGTAGTATCCATGTGATAAGCGACTTGTTTTCCATGGTGTTTGCGATCGCTACCATTTGGTTGGATCGGAAACATGCCTTTACATTTAGGACAATAGGTTGAATCCCATTCGACGGCCACAGGCTTGCCGAGTACAGTAAAATCCTTTGTTGCGGAGGTGACCTTACCGCCATGGCTGGTCTTGTCACCTAGCCGAATAACCCCACGTCCGTTCTGATTTTTCATTTTACTCCTAACTGATTTGCTCAGGCGATGCTATCAGCCCCAGCGACACTCTCGTTTATAGCGATGAGGTGATCATCGGAATCTAAAAAGACTTTTCTATATCGCCAGTATCCAGATAGTTCTAAATGGTGCAAATTGAATCCTGCAAGGGAGTCATGCACATAATTATCGAACAATATGGCGAAAGATGGCAGTGTTGCCTTAGATTTCTTAGCAAGTGCCAACACTGACTGTGCTTCTGGCTCGAGAAATAGATTAGTGATTAAATCTTTCCTACCTCTAGTAAACGTGCGATCTTTAACAATTTCAAATATTCGTCTACCAACACCCATATCTTTAGTTCTTGTCATGGCATTAGCATCATTGATAAGACGCTTGTTAAAAGTTAGCAATATCTCTTTTTCTTCTTGGACTGCCCGCGTAACTTGATTTGATGTATGAAAACTTTCACGTATTTGCCAACGCCAATTGAGATAAGGCTGGAGCCACTCGTACATCGGTCGCGGCGTCAGCGTTGCCTGTGAAATGAAATCATCATAAGACTTAATGACGTCAGAGTGAATCGCAAATGGATCACGTCCTATAGCTGAGTCACGGTTTTTTTCAATGGAACGCCAGCAGCTACAGCACAATCGAACATATGATTCAGCGGAATTTGGGATAGCTTTTTGGAGTCGTCGTCTACCGCGAGACCTAGTTCGCCTGGCCGGTAACCGCCGCCAACATCGCTATGGGCGCCTGGATAAGCATATTGTACCCATCCGGATGACATCCTATCTTTGCTTCCAAATGCATCCAAAGGAAAATTTCGTCGAAGTTCGTGCATTGCCACCATATGCAGGCAGTTCTGAACTGAATTCGGGACGCGCAGTGATTTAGCACTGGCCCATGACCCATGCCCACCAGTTGAGTTCTTAATTAGCGCTGTTGTACCTGACCAGAATCCTGCTGACGCGACAGTGTCAATTATTCCAAGGAAACGAAATTGCAATGGAACGCCAGCTAAGCGACCATTGACGAGCAAATCATTTAGCCAGTTGCAAAATACCCGCGCTTCCGCTGCCCCCCTTGAGAAACCAAATACGTCAATGAAACATTCAGCAATATGCGGTTTGTAATTTTTTAGCTTCGCCTCGAGCAAATCCGATTGTTGCCTTAGAAAAAGATGGCGGATATTAACCCCTTCTGCTGCCCCCGTCACCAAGCTCATATCCATATCAAATTTAGCGAGGTGCTCGCGATCGGCAACACCGGTAAACAGAGATCTATTACGACATAAACCGAGCACGGTTTTCTCATCGAACAAATAATTCTTCATGGTTCGATAACTTAGGAAGTTAAAAACGGACAGCAACCCGAAGACAACCCTTCCCTCACAACCGAATGCCCATCCCGTACCGAGCTTACTCTCTCCATCTTCTCCTATTTCAGGAAAACTTGTTCCGACCCCAGGAATATAGACACGTTCGTATCCGTCCTTCCTTCTATCAATATAACTCCTAAATAGACGTGCGATGTTTGTATCCGCCAAATGCGGCAAATCTCTATACATATTATTATTAGTACCATCAAAGAATAATCCTATATTTAGGGTTACTTGGCACGATTTAACATCGCAACTCACTTTTGGAACCACTATCTTCATGTCACTGACAGGAGCTAGTTTCGTGGGCGAAGCAGAAATTGTCTCGCGACTCATTACCATCCTCCAAGATTTTTTTTATCAATATCTGCTTGTCTTGCGAACTCAGCAACCTCTTCTTCGCTGAAGAATTCTCTTATTATCTTGCCCGACGACGCCAATTGAGCTGCCTGTGCATTACCCCATTGAATTGGATGTTTATCACCATCGAATCCAAAAGGAGTTACCACAACACGTACTTTCCCATCCGAAAAGAAATGAACCCAGAAAAGATCTGGCTCTTTATATTTTTCAACCGGAACTTGAGCTTGATATATTCCTACGAGCTCCGCAGTTTCAGACTGTAGCGGACTATGTGGCCTGACGATATGATGTACCTCCCAGCGTACTTCCACCTTCAAATCAGGAGTCCATTTTTTTGGAAGTATCAGACAACATACATTACTTCCACCGCCCCCACCCTCCCCGACGCCGTCGCCAATTTTTTTATCAATATAAAATTGGCTAATCAGATAATCTGGCCCAAGATGATGAACACCTTTGACAGTGACAGGCAACCCTTCATCACCTGCTAGAACGGAATGTTTCTTGGCGGAAGACCAAATCACGCTGATTGCAATTGCGCACAAAAAAATCTTACCCCACGAGAAATTTTTTAATTGGCCAATTTTCATAAATTTCCTCGAAAATATTATCAACCAATACCATTGCTATTACAAAGTCAGATTGAGCTCATCTGCCTGACCAGTTCTTGCAACCTTTCTCGAAATATCCCTGCCTTTTCAATTGCAAGAAATTCTTGGATGGCTTGTCTTCTCAAAATATTGCCGCGCGTAAAAATAGCCGCCTCTGTCAAAAAAGTTAAACACAACTCATTTGAGTTATTTGCTGCACGCCAAATTTGGCGCGCAGCACATGCCCAAGTGTATTGATCAGCAGCGCTACCCGGAAAGTCAGCACCATGGTGCATCATCCTCACTTTGGCAACGAAATGGTCAGGCTCACTAGATTCCTCAAGGGCATCCAACTGATCCTGCTCCAAACATATTGGCGTCGGTGTGCTTGAAGTGAAATGATTTAGCGGAAGTCGCACGATCGCTCCTGATCGGTTGCAAATATTCCATTGTGAGATTGGCAAGCTCATAGCTGCCCATTGCTCTGGATTTAAGATCGAGGGGAGTACCGCGAGCACTGCGCAATCACCATACCTGAGCGTGAACTGTTTCCCCGCAGAGTCGAGAATAAAGATAAAGCGGCGCAGATGTTGAGCGATCTGTTTAAGGTCCAGGCTAGTTTCGATGATCGATACGTGGAGCGCGGGCTTGCACGCATTCAAGTAACCCATGACCTGATCAAGGGCACCTTCTTCGTAAGCAGATTCGATATCTACTAGGAGTGGACTGACCTCCAAAGCACGTTCGGAATAAAGCGGCTCTAGCCATTCAGGACGGCTTTTCACATCATCTTCGCTATAGCCTGCCGACACTTCTTGCAGCAGTCCATTATCAATCAGGAAATAGACAAACATCTCGCACCTATGATCATTCATTCCGCCTCCACTAGTGGACTATGTGCACGTGCGGCCGCGAGCATGCAAGGAATGCAAATATCATGATGCGGCAGTTCGTCAGGAAACTGCATCTCGGACGCTTTCTTCGCAAACGTCTGATGATCCGCGGCGTACACATGACTATTACCAGTTGTATTAGCAATGATCCCCTCAGCGCTGATCTTCAACTCACTGCCACCGCCGTATATCCGTACACCTTTTCTAGCCTTGATATTGATCCAGTCCGTCGTGCTGATCAGCTCCATCACCTTCTTCGCGACCTGTTCAATTACGCCATCCTGGGCCTCAGTCCTTACGCCGCCACGTGCCGCGATATACTTCATTCCGCCATCGTTGGCAAACATGCTGATTCCCTGCCCCGCACGTACTGATGTCTTCCCCCCGGTGGTCAAGGACGTATCCGCAACCGTGATGAAGTCGGCATTCTTTTCAGCGCCAATTACCACGCTTTCCGCGCTCGCCATGATGATGCCAGCCGGGCCAGCGATTGCCACAATCCCGGCTCCGCCTGAACCGCCGCCGCTTTCAACGGCGTTGGTGCCGTGATCGAGATGCCTGAGCTTGTCCAACAGTTCTGTCAATAGAGGACCGCTGGCAGGATCTTTCGCGTGGGCCTCCGCCAGCTTCGCGAGCTGATCGGATATGTCGCGTAATCCGTCTGCCAATCCGATGAGTTCCTCCCGGTCCAGCTGCTTGCCTTCGGCCTTGTTACGCGGGTCAGCCGTAATCAGCACGCCCTTGCCGCCTCGGATTGCCACGGCATGGTCGCTGCGCAACTCCGCCCCCTCGCCCCGAGGCCGATGGCCCTCTCCCCGTGGATGCGTGAGCCAACCGAGATTCAGTTGTGAAGCGCCCTCGTCGCTTGCCAATTGGGCGCTGATTTCGCGCGGCGTATCGTCGAAGCGCAGCTGGTTCGCACGTGAACCCTGAATCTCTTCACTGCGCATCCCAGACAGAAACCGCGTCTGTGGCACATTCGCCCGCTCGCTCAAAGGCGCGGGGAGAGCCTGTCCGTTGTATAGCTGCGCAATGATGATCGGTTTGTCGGGATCTCCGCCCAGAAAGGCCACCAGAACTTCGGTTCCGACACGCGGCAACGCCAGCGTCCCGCAACGTGAACTGCTACTGCCAGCCCAATTTGTCCCTACTCTTACCCACGCGGAATCGCTATCCGTATTTGACGCACCGGCACCTTTTGCATGCTGGTGGTCAGCCTGACGCATTGCGGGGAAGCGAATCTTTACACGGCCGAACTCATCGCAATACACGACATCTTTTTCTCCGCCGACCACAAGGGCGGTCTGCAGACCCGGATCACGCAGGTCGGTACGCGGGTCAAATGCTGGCACAATCGGAATACCGCGTCGCACCGCATCGAACCGCAGATGAAACGCGGGCGCTTCTGGGGCGCCGGCCGGATTGAAGCTGGTAACCGCGCCATGCCAGCCATTACGAGCGAACAGGTGCTGTACTCGCTCTTCCAGGCTCCTCGGCAAATTATTTCGTGCTCTGATATCAATTGATGTGATAACGAAGTCTCGCTCCGTTGCTGGATGCCGGTCGATCTCCGGATGCCCCTTGATCGTGAAGTATTCACCTGCACGAAAGTCGCGTACGCTTCCTTCGCCTGTAAAACGCTTCGCATCAAGCTCCTTGCGTTGCATACGCAACCGGCCCTGGCGGTACAATTCTTCGTCATCACCAGCTACATGGGGCGATTCGACAATAAACTCTTGCACGCTTCCAGCCAGCTCGTTGCCCAATGGACCTTGGTTGGCCATGCCTGGAACCTCGGCATGCATAAAATCGATATTTGCTGATCGCTTGTAGTCCCAGCTGAATACATTCGCGCTGCCCGGTTGAAGCGTGCGAACACCTGCCCAACCTGTAATCGAGTCACGCTCTTCAGTGGCGTCGTCGCGATGGAACCGCACGACGCCGGCCGCGTTCTGATCAAAAATGCTGGATGCATCGAACAACGTGAGTGTGTGCGCCTCCTGCACATCACCGGCCTGCTGCTCCGTTGGACGTGCACGATGACGGCCCGGCCGGAAGAACCAGCCGATTCCCGACCGCTTCAGCAGGCGGCGTACGAACGCCGCATCCGATTCGTTGAACTGGATTGTCTGTTCGCGCTCAGAGTGCGCCTCCATGTGAAATCCTGGCGCGAATTCATAATCAAAAATCCCGGCCAGCGCGCTGTTCGAGCGCGCCCATTCGTCCAGCACCACAGTTACGACCTGCGGCCAGCTCATCCTTCGGAAGATTCGGGTGTTGACACGCTGTTCCATGATCGCCATGACATCACGGATGACGATGCGATAGCTGGCGATTGATCCGTCGAATTCGCCGGAATTTGCCTGCGCGACAATTCCGCTGACCCGTCGTAAAGACCCGCGGTCAGTGACAAATTCAATAGTGGCGACCAAACCGATTAATTCTTTTAGGGGAAGCGTGTTTGAAGTAGCCACACAGTCGACCTGATAGTCGAGCCCGCCGCATACGGTTTCGTTCCCGCGGATAAACTGCGGAAGCAGGATATCGCTGATCTGCTTGCCTAGATGGAAAAGCTTGAGCCGAATTGGGCGATGTGTGGTTTGCAGGTATCTGTTCTCCTGCATAAGACTGACGAGTTCATCACCAATGTGCACGGCGGTCTCCCATGATCCACTTCTGAATAAGCGTGAATTTTGGCAGTTTCCCTTCATTAAAAATTGAGCAAAGGCAATGTCGACCTGTCGGAATATTCCGAATAAACTCCACTGTGTCTCGGAAAAACAAAACGCCCGATGGAGCTCATCGGGCATTAAGGTAAAACCAACAAAAACTCAGACGATCACGTCAACTGCTCGTTTGCTCGCAACCTCTAACGCAGTTGCTTTTTAGCGCATCACACCTCGGCCCACATCCGCAACAGGTTGTGATAATGCGCCGTCAACCCCACGGTCGTCTCGGATTCGCCGTGCTCGGCGCGCAGCCGCTGGATATGCGTATCGAGGTCGAGCAACATGGCCCGCTTGCCGTCATCGCGCACCATGCTCTGCGTCCACAGGAACGACGCCACCCGCTCCCCACGCGTCACCAGCTTGACCTGGTGAATGCTGCCGGACGAATACACGATCGCATCGCCCGCATCCAGCTTGACCTCGTGCGTCCCGTACAGGTCCACCACTTCCAGCTCTCCGCCGTCGTACTCGTCCGGCCCGCTCAGAAACACCGTGGTCGACACGTCGGCCCGCAGCGGCGGCAAGCCGCCGCGTTGGGCGCGGATCGCGCCGTCCACGTGCAGGCCGTAATGCTCGCCGCCGCTGTAGGCGTTGAAGTAAGGCGTCAGCACCCGCAGAGGCAACGCCGCGGCGAAGAACAGGGGATTGGCCATCAGCGCCGCGCTGACGATCTGGCCGAGCTCGAGCGCCAGCGGCGTACTCTCGCCCAGCTGGCGGTTGCGCTTGACCCGCGCGCCCTGCGGCCCGACGCTTTCGCGGCCGTCGATCCATTCGGGAGATTGATCGAGGCGGGCGCGGATCTGCGCCACCTGCTCCGGCGTCAGCACGCCGGGAATATGCAGCATCATGTTCAGTTCTTTTTTGAATGCCAACAAAAAAATCCCCCCTGGCGGCGCCAGGAGGGGCAAATCCGGTTTCCCGGCGGGGGTGGTACTCCGTGAAACAATGCTGCCAAACCAGCTACCGACGAGTTTCCCGGTCGCGGGCAGCCTCAATCGAATCGCACCCTGGGCCACGCTTGCACCTTCAACATGGCTTTGAATGAGAATCGTTCTCATTATGTACCGGCTCGCGCCGACATGCAAGCGCTGTCGTGCGCACCCGGGCGCCGCCGCCGGTATTCGTGACTTGTGGCCGAATCAACTACAATACCGGGGATATGGGTTTATCATGACCCACTGAACTTTCGATTCATTCACCGACAAGAGACTCACAAGCGCCATGCGTCGTCCTTCCAAAGATTCAACCAAACTCTCCGCAGAAAGCCAGCGCCTCGTCAGCCTCTCGCAAGCCCTCATGCAAGCTGCCAGCCGGGCCGAGGAACGGGCCTGGGAACGCCAGCTGGACACGCACCTGCAAAAGCTGCTCAAGCTCAATCATCAGGACAGCGTCGACAGCGCCCTGAATACCCTGTTCAAGGATGACCTCGCCTCCTACGACGTGCTGATGGATACCGTGGAAGCGGTCAGCGAATCGTCGTGCATGGTCGAACAGACCGAAAAAGGCGACGTCACCTGGCAGGCGCTCTTGATCGCGGCGCCAATCCTGGCCTGGACCCGTTTCTCCATCGCCACCGGCAATATCCCGTCGGACCTGCTGGCCACCCTCGGCGCGCACTTCTCCGGCCACCTGCTGGCCGAAGGCACGCGCATGGCGATGGCGCCGACCCTGTATTCGCTCGACCAGTTGCCGCGCACCCATTCCGAAACCTATGCGCTGACCCACAAGCTGGCCGCCGCCGCGCACAAGGGCGGCACCATCAAGCCGGCCCCGAGCGCCGAAGAAGTGCCGGCCTTCCTGGCCGACACCCGCTATCTGGTCGTGGCCGTGGTGGCGCCGGCCGGCGAGCCGATCTTCCGCTGGCAAGAGCCGCAGCACCAACTGCGCTTTGCCGAAGAACGCAACCGCTGCCTGGAACAATGGCGCGCGCAAGCCACCGCCAACGTGGCGCGCCTGCTGCCGGGCTGCGGCATCGAGCTGCTGCTGCCGGAAGCGTATTACGTGACCTGCCGCGAAGCGGATAAACTGATCCGCCCGATCTCGATCCGCGCCGCCGTGCACTATCTCACCAACACGCTGGGCGTGGAAGCGTCCGACCTGCGCGCCGTGGTGGCGGGTTTCGGCGAGGAAGCGGCCGACATCCAGATCGACGAATACCGGGTTTCGTTCACGATGCGCCAGAGCGCCGACGTGGTGTACGGCATCGTCTGGCCGCTGTACGGCCAGGAAGACGAGGAAGGCACGCCGATGGAAGGCCCGCTGGCCGCCACCGGACAGCTCCTGAGCCCGATCAACGAGATCATCGCCCACCTGAACGACGCCGGCATCGCCCACGTCAAACGCATCAACGAGCGCTATGCGGCCGAGTACTGCGACGATTGCGGCTCGCCGTTGTTCGCCGACCCGACCGGTGAACTGGTGCATGCCGAGATGCCGGAAGACGCGCCGGCCGGGACCGAGCACTTCCACTGATCGGTTGAGGCGGGCCCGCGCGGGCCTGCAGCGCCGGCAGTCGCGACCGTGTCTGCGCCAAGCTTTCCCGAAGCTTCAGCGCGATAAAAAAGGGCGCCGCCCGCAGCAATGCGGACGGCGCCCTTCTTCTTTGGCGAGCGAAAATCAGGCCATCGGGTCGATGGTGAATGCCGGCATGCGCGCGCCATTCTTCGCGCTTTCCAGGAACTTGTCCGAGGTCAGCAACGCTTCATGGATGGTGACGTCCATGTCCAGGTAGCGGTAGGTGCCCAGGCGGCCGACGAAGGTGACGTTCTCTTCCTGCTTGGCCTTGTTCACGTACAGTTCCAGCTGCGCCTTTTCGCGGGTCTGGCGGATCGGATAGTACGGGATGTCCTTTTCTTCGCACTGGCGGCTGTACTCGGCGTAGCAGATGGTCTTGTCATGCTGTTCCCACGGCGAGAAGTGCTTGTGCTCGGTGATGCGGGTGTACGGCTTTTCGCCATCGCAGTAATTGATCACGGCATTGCCCTGGAAGTCGCCGTCGGCGCGGAACACCTCGAAGTCCAGCGTGCGGTACGGCAGGCGGCCATCGCTGTGCTTGAACCAGGCGTCGATCGGGCCGCTGTAGAACACGTGTTCGTAGTCGCCCTTGGTCGACGGATCGAACATGGTGTTTAGGTGCACGGTCACGCCCGGCACGTCCAGGATGTTCTGCACCAGCTCGGTGTAGCCGTTGGCCGGCATGCCCTGGTATTTGTGGTTGAAGTAATTGTCGTCGTAATTGAAGCGCACCGGCAGGCGCTTCAGGATGCTGGCCGGCAGTTCGCTCGGCTGCAGGCCCCATTGCTTGATGGTGTAGGTCTTGAAGAAGGCTTCGTACAGCTCGCGGCCGACGAAACGCAGCGCCTGTTCTTCGAAGGTGGTCGGGTTCTCGATCGACTTGTCGCCCAGGTTGGCCAGGAATTCCTGCGCTTCGGCCGGACCCATGGTCTTGTTGAAGAACTGGTTGATGGTCAACAGGTTGATCGGCAGCGTGAACACCTTGTTGTCGGTGATCGCCTTGACGCGGTTGACGTAGGGCTTGAACTCGGCGTAGCGGTTGACGAACTCCCAGGCGCGCTCATTGTCGGTGTGGAAGATGTGCGGACCGTAGATATGCACCATGACGCCGGTCTCGCTGTCGCGTTCCGAGTAGCAGTTGCCTGCGACGTGGGGACGCGATTCGAACACGTCAACCGTATAGCCTTCCTTGGCCAGCTGGTTGGCGATCACTGCCCCGGAAAACCCTGCGCCGACGATGGCGATATTCTTTTTCATCTTCTTGTGTCCTGGTGGTGTTGGCAATGCCGGGCGTGCGCCTTGCCTCGAGTCGAACACGGTGATGAAGATTGAAAATGCCGAGTCAAACGAGAGACACGCGACACCGCATCGCGGGTGGAATTAATGCCAAAAATATATCATCAATCACCCGTTTTGCTCCGCACAATTGGACGTGCGCGCGCGCGTACGCGAGGGCTGTTATGGATGACATACGGAACAGGAAAGGAGAAGGGTTGCGCGCAGTGGCGCAGGGCGCCGCGCCGCCTGCCGCGGCGCGACAAAGCACGGATGCTATTTGCGGATCGCGGCGATCACGCGCTTGGTGAACTCGGCCGTATTACCCGAGTGCCAGCGCCACACGACCACCAGGTCATGGTCGGGCGAGACGACGATGGTGTTGCTGCCCGCGCCCAATGCGGCGAAAGCATTCGCCGGCAAGCCCGGCAAATTCTTGCCCTTGGTGTTGAGCCACCACAGGTAGCCGTAGTCCGGTCCATGCGCGCTCGGCGTCAAGGCGTCCTTGACGTACGACGCCGGCAGGATCTGCCTGCCATTCCACGCGCCATGATGCAGCCACAGGTAGCCAAAGCGCGCCATGTCCCAGCTGTCGATCCACATGCCGCCGCCCCAGCGCGTGCCGCCGCTGACCGACGGCACCTGCTTGCCGTTCAGTTCCACGTAGCTGTTATGGTAAGGCAGCCATTTCCAGCTGCTGGAGCCGCCGATCGGGTCCATGACCTGCTGCTGGAACACTTCCGGCACCGACTGGCCGAACACGTTCAGCAGCGACAGCGCGAAGCGGTTGATGCGGGTGTCGTTGTATTCGTAGAAGCTGCCCGGCGCCTGCAACGCGCGCGGCTTGCGCTCGCCCTTGCCGAAGGCAGCCTTGCCGATAAAATTGCTGTGCTTGCCCCACAGCGTGCCTTCCCACTCCGACTCCTGCTGCAGGTGCTGCTTCCAGGTGATCGGGGCGTTCTGCGGCGCGTCGTAGCCGCCGTCCTGCACGCGCTGCGCCACCCGCTCATCGACCTTGATGCGGCCGTCGCGCACGGCAATGCCGGCGACAGTGGCCAGCATGCTCTTGGCCACCGAATAAGTCGGATCGACGAAGCGCGTGTCGCCGAACTCGGCTACCACATAGCCCTTGTAGATCACCACGCCGCTGGTCGCCGCGCGCCGCGTCGGCATCGAACCCAGACGCTCGCCGAAGATGGTTTCCTGGGTCGACAAATCGCGCGGCCAGTCGGTTTCGTGCGACTGCGCGAACTGCACCGCTGCCGCCAGTGCCGCCGGGTCCATGCCGAGCTGGGCCGCGTCCTTGCGCGCCCATTCGCCGGCCGGCGGGAAGTAGCTCCCGGCGTCAGCAGCGAATGCACCGGCCGACGGCAGCGCCAGCCCAATTGCGGTTGAGAGAGAAACGGCAAGCAGGCGGCGGCGCGTCAAGGTCATCGTGGCTGGGTCCAGGTGGAATAAGGTGAACGGATCAGGTTGGAGTTGTAGTAGCGCTTGTCGCCGGTGACTTCCTGGCCGATCCAGTCAGGGCGCTCGAAGGCGGCATCTTCCGACGGCAGTTCGATCTCGGCCACCACCAAGCCGGCGTTATCGCCCAGGAATTCATCGACTTCCCAGGTGAAGCCGGCGTGCGCGATGCGGCGCCGATACTTCTCCACCAGCGGCCGCTCGCACAGGCGGTCGAGCAGTTCGGACGCGTCCTGCAGCGGGATCGGATATTCCCACTCGCCGCGCGAGGCGCCTTCGCTCTTGCTCTTGATGGTCAGGAAGCCCTCGCCGCCATAGATGCGCACGCGCACCGTGCGCAGCGGGTCGGAGGTCAGATAGCCCTGGCGCACCAGGACCGCCTCGCCGAGCGAGCGCCAGTCGTCGCTCGCCGGGAGGAACTTGCGCTCGATCTCAATGCCCATGGCTTCAGCCCAGCGCCTGCAGGATCGGCTGCAGCATCGCCGCGCCCAGGCCGGCGCTGCGCGCGCCGTTCCAGCCGGTGTGCGCGTCCGGCAGGTTGGCGTTGTCCTTGAACGGCATTTCCAGCGTCAGCGACAGGCACTTGAAGTGGTGGCCGACGTACTTCGAAGCCAGCGTCAAGAGTTCGTCGTTGTACTTGCTGGCGGCGTAGCCGAATTCCTTCTGGAAGTCCGGGCTGCAAGAGATGTAATTGTCGATGAAGCTGCTCTGCTCCATCGCGCGTTCGGCGGTGAAGTCTTCCAGCATCTCGCAGCCGGCCACGAAGTTGTACGGCAGCGCTTCGTCGCCATGGATGTCGAAGAACATGTCGATGCCGATCTCTTCGATCTTCTGCTTCACGCACAGCACTTCCGGGCTGCGCTCGAGCGACGGGTTCATCCACTCGCGATTCAGGTTGGCGCCGGCGGCGTTGGTGCGCAGGTTGCCGCGCACCGAGCCGTCCGGGTTCATGTTCGGGACGATGTAGAACACGGCGCGCTGCAAGAGCTTGCGCGAGACCGGATTGGCGTTGTCGAGCAGCGCATCCATCATGCCTTCCACGAACCACTCGGCCATCGACTCGCCCGGGTGCTGGCGCGCGATGACCCAGATCTTTTTCTCGGCTTGCGGGTTGCCGATCACCACCAGGTTCATGTCGCGGCCGTCGACCGTGGAGCCGATGTCGTGCACGCGCGCGATCGGATTCTCGGCCACTTCGCCCAGCAGGCGCAGGTGGCGTTCCCAGCTGTACGGCTCGAAGTAGGCGTAATAGACGCTGTCCAGCTCCGGGGTGTGCTCGATGGTCATGACCTGGCCATCGAAGCTGGTAGGGACGCGGAACCAGTTCTCGGTGTCGTAGCTCGCCACCGCCTGGTAATCCTCGAAGCCCTTCGGATAGGTGGCCTGGCCGGCGTTCAGGAAGCGCATCGTGACCGCCTGGTCGCGCGCGCCCTGCAGGCGGAAGTGGAACCATTGATGGATGTCGGCGTGCGAATCCTTGCGCAGGTTCAGGTCGATCCGGGACGGGTCGGCGGCATCGACGACGTCGATCGAACCGGAGTCGAACATGGTGCTGATCTTGATGGGCATGGCGATCCTTTCATGGCCAGCGCGCAGGCTGCGCCGGCTGCAAATTGTCGGGTTCTGGCCGGCCATCATACCGGATCGGCCCTGCCGTCCGGATGCGCGGCGCGGGCCAGTGAAGAAGGTTATTGCGCTTCGAGGTTGATCAAGTCCTTGGTGTACATCTGCATGACCTGGCGCAGCAGTTCGACGTTGCTGCGATTCAGCACCAGGGTCAGGTCAGGCGCGTGCTCGAACACGAAGGTCATGCGGATCGCGCCAGGCAGTTCCTTGCAATTGACGAACAGGGCGCGCGGCATCTGCATGTCCCAGTCGCGCTGCGTGATGGCCGGGCCGGCCGGCGGCGGTTGCAGGCGCGGATCGCGGTTGGCCGGCAAGTGCTGCAGCAGCCAGAACACGATCGAGGCCGGCACCTGGAAGCATACGTCGCCCGCGCCGTGCGAAGAGAACTTGGCCAGCAACAGGTTGCCGATCCGGTCGCACGACATGGACAGGCTTTTGACTTGACGAATGACCGGTGATTTCACGACGTTGATCCTTGGGAAGGTTGAAAAAGGCGCAGCGATTCTACCGCATCCATTCGGCATTTTGTGTGGTAATGGAAATGAAACGGGGGCCAACCGGCCCCCTCAACAAAACGGGGAGCCGACTGGCTCCCCGTTTTGTGTGTGCGTGCGCCGCTGCCCGGCTACACCCGCTGCGCCAGGCAGCAGCGTGCGGCCGGATCGGCGGCTGGTACGGCTCCGGGATTACTCCTTGGAGCCGCCGCGGCTGCCGCCCTGTGTGCTTTGGCGGTTGCCGCTCTTGCTGCTGGTGCGCGAGGTGCTGGCTGCACCGGCGCTGGCGCTGGCCGACTGACGGTTGCCATGGCTCATGCTACCGGCGCGGCGTGCCTCTTCCGAGGTGAACTCGTGAGCCGTACCCTTGGCGTGGGCGGCCTTGCCGCCCTGGCTGGCGATCTCGCGCTGGCGCGCCGGATCCATCGATGCGAAGCCACGATTGCGGGTACCGCTACTCTGGCTGTTACCCTGGTTGCCGGTCTGCTTGTTACCTTGGTTGCTTGAAGCCATGATGATCTTCTCCCTGTACGCTTTTTGAAACCGCCGCGTCCTGCGGCAGGCTGAAGACCCCTTCGCCGCAGGGTTTCACGCCGATGAGCGATGAGTCGGAAGTCATCTTAGGCATGCAATTTAGATGAGGGTATAGGAGCATTTCAGATGACTTTGTAGGACTATAGGCGACAGAAAATGCACTTACGAAATTGACTTCCGCTGATCAATAAATTTAGAGTGGGCTCGTCAGAAATAGTCCTACATCGTCCCCCTACCTCTTCCTATTCGTGCGGCGCCGCCGAACGCGCATCATGGCACTATTGGATGGCCATGAGCCGTCTGCTTAATCCAACAAATCAGGAGGCCGACATGGATGCGAACCAACGCAGCGAGAGCAACAATCAAACCAATAATGGCGCCAACGAAAAGTGGACGCCCGGCGCCAAAGGCAACACCACCAGTGGTCCGAACGACCACACCTACCCGAACGGCGCCAGCGAACAGCGCGGCATGTCGGGCACCGGCATGGCGCATTCGGGCGGACACGACCAGGCCGGCCTGGGCGGCAGCCCGGACGGCAGCGGCCAGGGCGGCGACCTGCCGGGTGGCTCGATGCAGACCCAGCAGACCGGCGGCTCCGGCCCGCAGCAGGGCATCACCGACAGCCACCAGCGCCAGATGGAGATGCGTTCCGGCGCCTGGGGCGAACTCGAGCAGCCGGTCGGCCACCGTCCGGCCGACTCCGGCACTTCGCTGCGCGACCATCCGGCCAACCGCCAGGGCAACACCCAGGCCACCGAAGCCATGAATCCGCAGAACCCGGCCCAGCCCGAGCTGCAGGGCGGCTCGCTCGGCCGCCACCACGGCGTGGTCCCGGGTAACAGCGGCCCCGACGCGCATGGCACCGAAGCCGGCCTGCCGGGCGCGCAGCAGGGCGACATCTACGGCAACCGCCAGAGCGGCGGCATCGAGCGCATCGAAGCGTCCGAGCGCGGCGCCAGCCAGGCCGGCCAGTCGGCCGACAGCACCGACCGCAGCGGCTCGCAAACCGCCGCCGGCGCGCGCGACGCCGGCAGCCACGACGTGCACCAGTCGAACGACGTCGCCGGCGGCCTGCCGCGCAGCCCCGGCGGCACCGGCCCGACCAGCGAGAACCCGGGCTACAAGCCGGGCGGTAGCATGCACGCCGAACCGAATCCGGTGCACGAATCGAACGACGCCGCCGGCGGCTACCCGCGCAGCCCGGGCGGGGCCAATAAATTGGCGGGCGATCGCAAGATGGATGACGACACGGGGTTCTCGCGGGGGTGATTGTGAGGCGCCCGCGATATATCGCTAACAACGCGCAAGCAGCATATCGTTAGCGTAAATTCGGAACGTTATCCTCAAGACCGTCATTACTCCCATTGGTCGTAATGACTCCCCGCGCAGGCGGGGACCCAAGTTTCGGTGCGTACCAGTGCAATCAAACGCAGTGGCTACGCAACGGACTTGGGTCCCCGCCTTCGCGGGGACGACGTTTATGGGCAAACGATTGATCCACCTCCAAGCTGTACAGATGTCGCGGAACCCCAGCCGTAACCCGGCAATCGAACCGCTCACGATCGTCACGATGAAGTGGCGAACGAGACCAGGGGGAGACATCACATGCCAGCCACGGATGACGTCCCGAGCGCCGACGTCCTGACCACCGTCTCGGTGGTGCTGCCGGCTTGCGGCCGCATGGACCTGCTCGACCGCAGTCTGGATGCCTTGATGCGCCAGACCCTCGACCCGCGCAGCTACGAAGTCATCGTCGTCGACGACGAACCCAACCACAACACCCTGCACCTGGTGGCCGGCTGGCGCACCCGCACCCTCGAACGCGGCCCGCGCCTGGTCTACGTCGCCAACACCGGCCCGCGCGGCCCGTCCGCCGCGCGCAACCGCGGCTGGCGCGCCGCACGCGGCGCCATCGTCGCCTTCACCAGCGACGACGCGGTGCCGGCGCCGGGCTGGCTCGAACACGGCCTGTCGGCTTTCGGCGACGGCGCCGAGGTGGCGTGCGGGCGCATCGAGACCCCGGTGCCGGCGCGTCCGACCGACCGCCAGCGCAGCGCCCACGCCCACGAACGCGCCGATTTCAGCAGCGCCAACTGCTTCATCCACAAGCCGGTGCTCGAACGCCTGGACGGTTTCGACGAGCGCTTCAGCGTGCAGCGCGGCAGCGACGCCGACCTGCACTTCCGGCTGCTCGAGCACGGCGTGCGCATCGTACGCGCGCCACTGGCGCTGGCCACCCACCCGGTGCGTCCGGCGCCGTGGGGGGCGAGCCTGCTGCAGATCCGCCACGTCGTGTTCGACGCTCTGCTGTACAAGAAGCATCCCGCCCTGTACCGCCAGCGCGTCGAGGCGCACCCGTGCTGGGAACACTACGCCATCGTCGGTGCGCTGCTGTTGACGCTGGGCAGCTGGCTGCTGGGCGCGCGCTGGCTGGCGCTGGCCGGCGCCCTGGCCTGGCTGGCGCTCACCGTGCGCCTGTGCGCGCGGCGCCTGCACGGCACCGCGCACAGCGTCTCGCACGTGGCCGAGATGGCGCTCACCTCGCTGCTGCTGCCGCCGCTGGCCGTGTTCTGGCGCCTGGCCGGCGCCGTGCGTTTCCGCGTGCGCTTCGCGTGAGGCCCCCATGCGCCGGCTCCAGGTCCTCACGTGGCACACGCATGGCAGCTACCTGTATTACCTGTCGCACGCGCCGCACGACTTCCACGTGCTGTCGCGTCCCGGCCGCCCACCCGGCTACGGCGGCCGCTGCGGCCACCATCCATGGGGTGACAACGTCCACGACCTGCCGGCCGAGACCGCGCGCACGCGCCAGTTCGATTGCATCCTGTTCCAGGACGACCATCAATGGGAACGCGACCAGTACGATCTGTTGACGCCGGCTCAGCGGGCGCTGCCGCGCATCTACCTCGAGCACGATCCGCCGCTGGCGCACCCCACCGAGACCCGGCATCCGGTGGACGACCCCAACGTGCTGCTGGTGCACGTCACGCCGTATAACGCCCTGGCGTGGAACAGCGGCCGCACGCCGACGCGCGTCATCGAGCACGGCGTGGCGGCGCCGTCCGGCGTCGCCTGGCACGGTGAACTGGCGCGCGGCCTGGTGATCAGCAACAACCTGGCGCGGCGCGGCCGGCGCATGGGGCCCGACCTGTTCCTGGCGGCACGGCGCCAGTTGCCGCTCGACCTGGTCGGCATGGCGTCCGATGAACTGGGCGGACTCGGCGAAGTCGAGCACGGCCAGCTGTTCGGGTTCGCCGCGCGCTACCGCTTTTTGTTCAGTCCGATCCGCTATTCCAGCCTGGGCCTGTCGGTGATCGAAGCCATGATGATCGGCATGCCGGTGGTGGCGCTGGCCACGACCGAGATGGCCACCGTGATCGAGAACGGCGTGTCCGGATTTTCCGACACGCGCCCCGAGGTCCTGTGCAGCCACATGCAAACCCTGCTGCGCGAACCGGCGCTGGCGCGCGCTCTTGGCGAACGCGGCCGGCAGCGTGCCATGGAACGCTTTTCCATCGAGCGCTTCAGCCGCGACTGGGACGCCACGCTGCGCCACGTCACCGACCTGCCCGCCCACTCCCTCCGTCACGCTCACCAGGAGTCCGCATGAAGCCACACGATGCACCGACGATCGCGGTCTCGCTGGACGCCGGCTGGCCCGGGGACGACGGGCTGGGGCCGGCGCGCTCCGATGAAGCCGATGCAAAGCTGCCGCAGGCATCGGCAATCACGCATGCCGATGCCGCCCCGGCGCTGCCGCGCCGCATCGCCATGATCAGCGACCACGCCTCGCCGCTGGCCGAACCGGGCAGCATCGACTGCGGCGGCCAGAACGTCTACGTGGCGCAACTCGCGCGCGAGCTGGCGCGCGCCGGCGTCGCGGTCGACATCTTCACCCGGCGCAATGCGCCCGGACTGCGGCCGGTAGTCGACTGGTTGGACGGCGTGCGCGTGATCCACGTCCCGGCCGGCCCGGCGCGCCATGTGCCGAAAGAACAGATGCTGCCCTATATCGACGCCTTCGCACGCTTCGTGGCGCGCTTTGCGCGCCGCCAGCCGGCCATGTACGACCTGGTACACGCCAACTTCTTCATGTCCGGCATGGTGGCGGCGCACCTGCGGCGTACGCTCAACCTGCCCTTCGTGATCACCTTCCATGCGCTGGGGCAGGTGCGGCGCCTGGCCCAGGGCACCGCCGACGGCTTTCCGGTCCAGCGCGTCCAGATCGAAAGCGACCTGATGCGCGACGCCGGCCGCGTGATCGCCGAATGCCCGCAAGACCGGCTCGACATGGAACACCTGTACGACGCGCCATCCCCGCGCATCGCGGTCGTCCCGTGTGGCTTCTCGCCCGCCGAATTCTGGCCGGTGCCGATGCGCGAGGCGCGCCAGCGCCTGCGTATCCCCGGCAGCCGCTTCGTCGTGCTGCAACTGGGGCGCATGGTGCCGCGCAAGGGCGTCGACACCGTCATCCAGAGCGTCGCCATGCTGCGCCAGCGCCACGGCGTCGACGCCGAGCTGGTGATCGTCGGCGGCGATGATCCCACGGCCGAAGCCGGACACGTCAGCACCACGCCGGCGATTCAGGCAGCACTCCAGCAAGCTGGCAATGGTGCTGATGGTGCTGATGGTGCTGACGGTGCTGACGGTGCTGATGGTGCTGATGGTGGCAGTGATGCACTTGATGGAGCTCGTCGTGCTTTTGATAGTGCTAGTGGTGTTATTGATGACGGTGCTGGTGCCGAGGGTGCTGGTGCCGAGGGTGCTGGTGCCGAGGGTGCTGGTGCCGAGGGTGCTGGTGCCGAGGGTGCTGGTGCCGAGGGTGCTGGTGCTGGCGCTTTGGGTGCTGATACCGATGGTGCTGATACTGCTACTACTGCCGACGGCGCTGGAGGGACCCTCGGCGATGGCGGCAACACCACCCGACATGACCCTATCGGCCGCGATCGCTTACAGGATCCAGCGTCCGGCCACGACGGCGCCGAACTCGCGCGCCTGCGCCAGCTGGCACGCGAACTCGGCATCGCGGCCCACGTCCGCTTCGAGGGCCGCCAGCCGCGCGACATCCTGCGCGACTACTACGCCGCCGCCGACGTGTTCGCCAGCACGCCCTGGTACGAACCTTTCGGCATCACACCGGTCGAGGCGATGGCCTGCGCGCGCGCCGTGGTCGGCGCCGGCGTCGGCGGCATCAAGAACACGGTACTCGACGGCATCACCGGCTACCTGGTGCCGCCGCGCGATCCGGAAGCCCTGGCCGATCGCCTGGCCCGGCTACAGCGCCAGCCCGAGCGCGCCCAGCGCATGGGCCAGCTCGGACGGGTACGCGCCTGCGAACACTACACCTGGCAGCGCGTCGCGCAGCAGGTGATGACGGTCTATACCGAAGTCCTCGAAGAAACCCGGGCGGCCCACCGGCCCGCCTTCCTATCCAGCCAGGAGAGCGCATGATCACACCCGCAGCATCGGCAACATCGGCAATTTCGGCGGCAGCAGTGGCGCCAGTGGTATCGGACGACCCGGCGCCAGCGTCTGCAGCGTCGCCCCTGGCGCCGGCGCGCGCCGCGCCGCTCGCCGGCAAGACCGTCCTGATCACCGGCGCGGCAAGCGGCCTGGGCGCTTCATTGGCGCGCGTGCTGGGCGAGGCCGGCGCCACCGTGGTCGGGGTCGACATCCAGGCCGGGCGCCTGGCCGACGGCATGGCGGCCCTGCGCGAACGCGGGTTTGACGCGCGCGGCTTCGCGGCCGACCTGGCCGATCCGCACGAAGCGGCGCGCGCGGTCGATGCTGCTCTGGATGGCAATGGGCGGCTCGACATCCTGGTCAACAACGCGGGCACCGACATCACCCTGCCGCTTCACGAACTGAGCGACGGCGACTGGCTGCGCGTGATCGGCACCAACCTCAATGCCCCGTTCGTGCTGGCGCGCCAGGCGGCAGCGGCCATGCGGCGCCAGGGTGGCGGCGCCATCGTCAACATCGCCTCCACCGCCGCCAAGCGCGCCTGGCCCAACGCCAGCGCCTACCACGCCAGCAAATGGGGCCTGCTCGGCCTGTCGCATGCGCTGCATGCCGAACTGCGGCCCTACGGCATCCGCGTCACGGCCGTGGTGGCCGGCGGCATGCGCACGCCCTTCCTGCTCGAACGCTTCCCCGAACTCGACGCTGCCGCCTTGCAGGATCCCGACGACGTGGCCGACGCGATCCGCTCGGTACTGCTGTTGCCGGCATCGAGCGTAGTCGCCGAGCTGACCATCCTGCCGCTGCGCGAAACATCGTGGCCGTGACATGAAGGCGATCTTCCTCGACAAGGACGGCACGCTGATCGACGACTTCCCCTTCAACGTCGAGCCGCGCCGCATCCGCCTGGTGAGCGGGGCCGGGCCCGCCCTGCGCCTGCTGGCCGGGCTCGGCTACCGCCTGTTCGTGGTCTCGAACCAGTCCGGCATCGCGCATGGCTGCTTCGGCGAAGACGCGATGGGGCCGGTCGCCGACCGCCTGAGCGACCTGCTGTTTCGCGAACAGCTCTCGCTCGACGGCTTTTATTACTGCCCACACCATCCGCTCGGCACGGTCAGCGACTATGCCTTCGCCTGCGCCTGCCGCAAGCCGTCCCCCGGCATGTTGCTGCGCGCGGCCCACGAACACGGCATCGACCTGCGCGCCTCGTGGATGATCGGCGACATCCTGCACGACGTCGAAGCCGGCAACCGCGCCGGCTGCCGCACCCTGCTGATCGACAACGGCAACGAAACCGAATGGCGCCTCGGTCCGCGCCGCCTGCCGACGCGCATCGCGCCCGACCTGTACAGCGCGGCCATGCTGATCGCCCGGCATGGGGAGGAGCGATGAACGCCGGGCGCCGCCGCCTGCATGAGGACGGGCGATGAGCGTCATCGTTATGCGCGCGGGACCGAGCGACGCAATCGCTGTGCACACAGGATCTCGCGATGAACGATGAACCGCGCGTCGGCCCGGCAGCAGTCCTGAACGCGAACCCCGCCGCCGCCGCCCGCTGGCGGGCGGCGCGCCACATCCTGTGCATCCGCCTCGACTCCCTCGGCGACGTGCTGATGTGCACGCCGGCCATGCGCGCGCTGCGCGATGCCGTGCCGGGCCGCCACCTGACCCTGCTGTCTTCCCCTGCCGGAGCGGCCGTGGCGCCATGCATTCCCGAGCTCGATGCCGCGCTGGTCTGGAACGTGCCGTGGATGAAGCAGCCGGCCACGGCGGCGGGAAGGGATGCTTTTCCGCTGCAACGCATGGATGCTGTTCGGATGGAGAGCAAGGATGCCGCTCAGGTGGCGGAAACGGATGCTGCTCCGATGAGCAAGGCACATGCGGACGCGCTGGAGGGAATGGAGACGTTCACGGCAGAAACCATGGGCGCGATCGCGCCGCAAAAGAGGAATGCGGACACCGCCGAAGGAATGGACGCGTCCTCATCCTCCTCCCTGCACCGGCTGGCCGCCGAACTGCGCCGCCATGCCTTCGACGGCGCCGTCATCTTCACCTCGTACAGCCAGAGCGCCCTCCCCGCCGCCATGCTGTGCCACCTGGCCGGCATCCCGCTGCGCCTGGCCACCTGCCGCGAGAATCCCTACGCCCTGCTCACCGACTGGGTGCAGGAACCGGAGCGCGAACGCGCCAAGCGCCACGAAGTGCAGCGCCAGCTCGACCTGGTTGCCGCGATCGGCTGCACGACAAGCGCATTGCACCTGTCGTTCGCGGCGCCCGACGATGCCGGCGCCGAGCTCGACGCCTGCCTGGACCGCGCCGGCATCGATTCCAGCCGGCCCTTCCTGGTCTTGCATCCCGGCGCCAGCGCACCGTCACGGCGCTACCCGGCGCGCCACTGGCCCGAGCTGCTGCGCCTGCTCGGTAGCATGGACCACCAGCTCGTCCTCAGCGGCGATGCCGCCGAAGCGCGCGTCATCGACGCCATGATCGGCGCCGCCAACGCCATGCCCCACCCGCCCCTGTCCAGCCCCCTCAAGGCGCGTTCGCTCGCCGGCCGCCTGGATTTGCCCCAGCTCGGGATGTTGCTGCAGCGCGCGCGGCTGCTGGTGGCCAACAATACCGGCCCGGCCCATATCGCCGCCGCCGTCGGCACGCCGGTGGTCAGCCTGTACGCCATGACCAATCCCCAGCACACGCCGTGGCAGGTCGCGCAGCGGGTGCTGTTCCATCCGGTCGACTGCCGCGATTGCCTGCGCAGCACCTGCCCGCAAGTGCACCACGCCTGCCTCGACCTGCTGGCGCCGGACAGGGTCGCCGCCGCCGTGGCCGCGCTGCTGCACGAGCCGTCCGGACGCCAGGCGTGCAACAGCGCCTCGCCCCTGGCCTACGACTAGGACGCCGCCAGCGGCGTGCGCGCGCGCATTTCCAGCCGTGCCTGGCGCATCACATCGCGCGCCGACGACAATCCGAGCAAGGCCATGATCGCCGCCACCGCGATGTCCGGCCATCCGGCCTGGGTGCCGAACACGCCGAGCGCGGCCAGCAGCACCGCCAGGTTGCCGATCATGTCGTTGCGCGTGCACAGCCACACCGAGCGCATATTGGCGTCGCCGTTACGAAACGCGTACAGCAGCGCCGCCACCGCGCCGTTGGCAGCGAACGCCAGCATCCCGACCGCGCCCATGGTCTGCGCATGCGGCACGCCGCCGCCGAGCCCGCCCAACAGCGCACGCGCCAGCACCAGCACGCCGAACACGCCCATCACCAGTCCCTTGCCCCAGGCCGCGCGCGAACGCCAGACCGGCGCCAGCCCGAGCACGAACAGCGACACGCCATAGTTGGCGGCGTCGCCCAGGAAGTCGGCCGAATCGGCCAGCAGCGCCACCGAGCCGGCGCGCATGCTGGCCGCCAGTTCGACCCCGAACATCGCAACATTCACCAGCAAGGCCGCCCACAGCACCTTGCGGTAGCGGCCGTCGGGTGGCGGTGCGGCAGCATTGCAGGAACCGGCACAGCATGCGGACATGGACACCTCCAAGAATCGCCATCTGGATTAGAATCCCCCCATTGGAAACCCTATAGTGACTGCAAGGTCAAGCGGAGAAAGTGATGTCGATGCGCATTGGCGAACTGGCGAAAATGACGGGCTGCCTGCCTGAGACGATCCGGTTCTATGAAGCGAAGGGTTTGCTGCCGCCGCCGCTCAGGACGCAGGCCAACTACCGCCAGTACGACGATAGCCACGCGACCCGGCTGCACTTCATCCGGCGCTGCCGCGCGCTCGGCATGTCGCTGAACGAAGTCGACGCCCTGCTCGGCTACCAGGACCAGCCCGAGCGTTCCTGCAGCGGCGTCAACGACCTGGTCGATCACCAGTTGAGCGAGATCGACCGCCAGATCGCCGAGCTGGGCGCCTTGCGCGCCGAGCTGTCGTCGCTGCGTTCGCGCTGCGACGCGGTGCGTCCCGCCGGCCAGTGCGCGATCCTGCGCGAACTGACCGAGCACGCTTGAAGGCTTGGCGCTGACGGCTCAGCGCGCCGCGCCGTCCGTCGCCTGGCGGTCGTCGGCGCGCACCTGCTCGCCCATCAGCACGCGATGGATCACTTCGCCATGAACGCCGTGCTGCTTGAGGAATTCGACCGCGCTGCGGGTGCCCAGGCTGGCCTGGATCGCCATGCCCTGGCGGACCACACGGGCCGGATCGGCGTAGGGCCCGACGGCCGGCAGCGCCGGGGTGGCACGGCGATCGATGTGCGAATCCTGCATGACTTCCTTTCCTGCGCCGGCCGGACGGCCAGGCGGTTCGACAAGGCGTCCACCCGGATGCCCGAATTCAAAAAAAAACCGTCGGCCGCGAGGCCGACGGATGAACGCTTATCCATACAGGATCACGCGGAGAGACGGACCGCAGCATAGCGCGCGCCGGTTTCATCTTGATGACAAGCACCCGGCGACGGTCCCATTCGGCCGCACGCCATCCGGCACGCGCAAATGCCGCCATTGCCGCAGCGGAACGCTCTACAATTGCCCATCGCTGATGGCTATGGGATAAGAGATGGCAGTGTCCGGATTCAATTACGGTTCCGACGATTCGGGCCTGGTATGGGGCTTCCTGATCGGCGACGCCCAGGCCGTGCCGCTTGGCGTACGCGATGCCGCCGACTGGATGCGGCAACCGGCGCCGGGCCAATTCCTGTGGCTGCACTTCAACCTGTCGAACACCGCCAGCGAACGCTGGCTGCGCGCCCATGCCGGCCTGGCCGACGAGTTCTACGGCACCCTGCACCAGGGCTCGCGCTCGACCCGCATCGAAATCGCCGACGATGCCCTGATCGCGGTAGTCAACGACGTGCTGCACGGTTTTTCGATCGACAGCGCCGAGATCTCGACCCTGTGGGCCCACGTCACGCCCGAGCTGGTGATCAGCGCGCGGCGCAAGCCGCTGGCCTCGATCGAACGCCTGCGCCAGGCCGTGCTCCAGGGTGAACGGTTGCGCTCGCCGCTCGAGCTGCTGGTGCACCTGCTGCAGGACCAGGCCGACGTCCTGGTCAACATCGTGCGCGACGCGGTGGCGCGGGTCGACACCATCGAAGACCGGCTGCTGGCCGGGCGCCTGACGCGCAAGCGCGAAGACCTGGGCACGCTGCGGCGCGTGCTGGTGCGCCTGCAGCGCCTGCTGGCGCCGGAGCCGGCCGCCCTGTTCCGCCTGCTGCAGCGCCCGCCCGCCTGGGTCGCGCCGGACGACCGCCAGGCGCTGCGCCAGGCGACCGAGGAATTCACGGTGGTGCTGAGCGACCTGGCCGCCCTCCAGGAACGGATCAAGCTGCTGCAGGAAGAGATCGCGGCGCGCGTCAACGAAGACAATAACCGCAGCCTGTTCCTGCTGACCATCGTCACCGTGATGGCGCTGCCGATCAATCTGATCGCCGGCCTGCTCGGCATGAACGTGGGCGGCGTGCCGCTCGCGCAGAGCGAGCACGGCTTCTGGATCGTGCTGGTGCTGGCCGTCCTGTTCACTTCGGTCGCTGCCTGGCTGCTGCTGCGCCTGCAACGCCAGCGCTGAGGCGGCGCCCGCCGTGTCGGATTGCTACGCACCAAACCTGTTGCGGGTTTGCCGGATAGCCCGTATCGTTCACGGCTGACCACATTCACAGCGGACCACATTGAACTCGAGTTTCAGCTTCCTTGCCGGCGGCGGCGAGATGGGCGCCCTGATGCGCGCCCACGACTGGCAACACACCTCGCTCGGCGCGCCCGAGGCCTGGCCGTCGACCCTGAAGACCGTGGTGCGCCTGCTCCTGTCCAGCAACCACCCGATGTTCATCTGGTGGGGCGACGACCTGATCCAGTTCTACAACGACGGCTACCGCCGCACCATGGGGCCGGAACGCCACCCGTCGGCGCTCGGCCAGCCCGGCCGCGCCTGCTGGGCCGAGGCCTGGGACATCATCGGGCCCGACATCGAGCGCGTGATCCGTGGCGAAGGCAGCGTCTGGCACGAAGACCGGCTGGTGCCGCTGACCCGCCACGGCGAGCGCCAGGACGTGTGGTGGACCTACGGCTACAGCCCGATCGAGGACGAGAGCGGCATCCACGGGGTGCTGGTGATCTGCAACGACGTCACGCGCGACCACCTGCTGCGCCAGCGCCTGGAGCAGACCAACCACGCGCTGATCGAGACCATGGACGATGGCTTCTGCCTGCTCGAGATGATCGATGACGCCGAAGGACGCGCGGCCGACTACCGCTTCCTGGAAGCCAACCACGCCTTCGCCCGCCATACCGGCCTGGTCGACAGCGTCGGCAAGACCGCGCGCCAGCTGGTGCCGGACCTCGAGCAGAGCTGGGTCGACAGCTACGACGCGATCGCCCGCAGCGGCGTGGCGCGCCGCTTCAACGAAGGCTCGGAAGCGATGGGCCGCTGGTTCACCGTGTATGCCAGCCCGATCGCGCATCCCGGCAAGCGCCGCGTGGCGCTGCTGTTCACCGACATCACCGACCAGAAGAAGGCCGAGCGCGCCCTGCAGCTGAGCGAACTGGCGGCGCGCGCGGCCGCGGCCCAGGCCGAGGCCGACCGCCGGCGCCTGGACGCTCTGCTGGCCGCGGCGCCGGTGGCGATCATCTATGCCGACGAGCACGGCGCGCTGTCGTCCGCCAACCCGATGAGCCAGACGCTGTGGGGCGAACACCCGATGTCCGCCAGCCCGGACCAGTACGCCGAATGGCGCGGCTGGTGGGCCGACGGCTCGGCGCGCCACGGCGAGCCGGTGGCGTCGCACGACTGGTCGCTGGCGCGCGCCCTGCGCGGCGAAAGGGTCGACAGCGACATCATTGAGATCCAGCCCTTCGGCCGGCCGGGCGAGCAGCGCACCATCTTCACCCGCGCCAGCGCGATCCGCGACGAGGCCGGCGCGATCCGCGGCGCGGTGGCGGCGACCATGGACATCACGGCCGAGGTCGACACCCGGCGCGCGCTGCAGGAGAGCGAAGGCAAGTTCCGGATCATGACCGAAGCCATGCCGCAGATGGTGTGGTCGTGCCTGCCCGACGGCTCGAACGATTACGCGAACGCGCGCTGGAGCGAATTCACCGGCCTGAGCAGCCGCGAGCTGAGCGGCAGCGACTGGATCGGCGTGATCCATCCGGACGACCTGCCGACCTTGATGCACCTGTGGCGGGACAGCCTGGCCAGCGGCCGCCTGTTCGAGGTCGAACACCGCATCCGCCACGTCAGCGGCGACTACCGCTGGGTGCTCAACCGGGCGCTGCCGGTGCGCGACGACGGCGGGCGCATCGTCCGCTGGATGGGCACCGTGACCGACGTGCACGACCAGAAGCTGGCGGCCGAGGAACTGCGCTCGGCCAATGCGCGCAAGGACGAATTCCTGGCCATGCTGGCGCACGAACTGCGTAATCCTTTGGCGCCGATCAGCACCGCGGCCCAGATCCTCAAACTGTCCGGGGGCGAGCCGAAACGCATCGCCCAGGCCGGCGACGTGATCGGGCGCCAGGTGCGCCACATGGTCGAGCTGGTGGACGATCTGCTGGATGTCTCGCGCGTCACGCGTGGCCTGGTCGAGCTCGAAAAAGTGGCGGTCGACATGAAGTCGGTAATCCAGAGCGCTATCGAACAGGCGCGCCCGCTGATCGAAAAGAAGGGCCACACGCTATCGACCCGCCTGGGCGACGCCAACGTCACCGTGATCGGCGACCGCAAGCGGCTGGTGCAGGTGATGGCCAACCTCCTCAACAACGCCGCCAAGTACACGCCCGACGGCGGCGAGATCGCGGTGTGCGCCGACGCCGCGCCGGGCCATATCAAGCTCAGCGTGCGCGACAACGGCATCGGCATCGACGGCGCCCTGCTGCCCGACATCTTCGAGCTGTTCACCCAGGCCAAGCGCACACCCGACCGCGCCCAGGGTGGACTCGGGCTGGGGCTGGCGCTGGTGCGCAGCATGGTCGGCCTGCACGGCGGCACGGTCGAGGCGGCGAGCGGCGGGCCAGGCCGCGGCAGCTGCTTCAGCGTCACCCTGCCGCTGCCGGCGCGCGAACCGGCAACGATGGCGCAGCCGGATGCCGCCAAAGCGGCGCTCGCGCCGCAGCGCCCGCTGCGCATCATGGTGGTCGACGACAACCGCGACGCCGCCGAATCGCTGTCGATCCTGCTGTCGGCGCTCGGGCACACGGTCGCGGTGGAAGAGTCGCCGCTGGCGGCGCTGCGCCGCGCCGGGCACGAGACGTTCGACGTCTGCCTGCTCGACATCGGCTTGCCGGACATGGACGGCTACCAGCTGGTCGGCCGCCTGCGCGCCCTGCCCCGGGCCGCGCACACCACGATGATCGCGCTCAGCGGTTATGGCCAGCCGCAGGACATGGAAGCCTCGCAGCGCGCCGGCTTCGCGCTGCACCTGGTCAAGCCGGTCGACATTCCGCATCTGCTCGACGTGTTCGCTGGCTTGCCGCGCGTGGACACGGTCGGTTGACGGCGCCGAAGGACTCGGCTGGCGCGTGGCGCCAATGCCATATTGCGCCAACTGTTACAGATGAGCACGCAGCGGCGTCACAATGCGCTTCGGTCCGGCGCCATTTCGCGTAGCATGGCGGATCGTATGCACATCAACGAACGGACCTCCGCATGACGCTTGCCAGTGACCAGGACCAGGCCTCGCCCCCGCTGTCGCCCAACGCCCGGCGCATGCTCGCCTTGCGCGACGCCGTGTTCGGCGCGTGGGAAACGCGGGTGCGCGAACGCATCGCCCAGGCCAGCACGGTGCAGCACCCGGTGCTGATCGATACGCTGCCGGTGTTCTACGACAATATCGCGCAAAGCATCAGCCCCGACTATCCGCGCCTGTCGGGCGTGGACGGCACCACCGTGGCCGCCGAGCATGGCGGCGAACGGGCGCGCGTCACGGCCTACGACCACGCGGCCCTGATCGAGGAATACCAGGTCTTGCGCTGGGCGATCTTCCACGTGCTGCAGCGCGAGGGCGTGACGCTCGACCATCGCGAGACCGAGATCATCCATTCCTCGATCGACTCCGGCATCCAGCAAGCGGTGCAGTCGTTTTCGCTGGTGCACAGCGGCTTTCGCGAGCGCTTCGCGGCCGCCCTCACCCACGACATGCGCGGCCCCCTGACCGCCACCACGACGGCGCTCGAACTGATCCTGATGAGCAACGACGTTACCCGCATCAAGATGGTCGCCGCCAAGGCGCTGAACAACGTCCAGCGCATGAACGGCATGATCGACGAGCTACTCAACACCATGGCGTTTCACAGCGGCGAAAACATCCAGCTCGACCTGCATCGCGTTGACATCTGCGAGGTGGTCAAGGAAGTGCAGGCCGATGCCCAGACCGCGCACGGCCCTTGCATCGTGGTCGACGCGCGCTCGATCGTCGGCCACTGGGACCGGCTGGCTCTCAAGCGCGCCACCGAGAACCTGGTCGGCAACGCTCTGAAATATGGCGCGCAGGATACGCCGGTGACGATCGCGATCCAGGAAGTGCACGAGCGGCTGCTGCTGACGGTGCACAACCACGGCCCGCAAATCCCGCTGGAGGAACAGGAATGCATCTTCCAGATGTATCGCCGCGCCGAAGCGGCCAGGAGCGGTGAGCGCCAGGGCTGGGGCATCGGCTTGCCCTACGTGCGCGCGGTAGCCGAGAGCCATGGCGGCAGTATCGGACTGGACAGCAGCGCAGAGCGCGGGACCACTTTCGTGATCGACATCCCGCTCGACGCGCGCATCGTGCAGGATGCGCCGACGCTGGAGCCGGGCTTGTCCTGAAGGCGACGCCGGCATTGCGCGATAGAATCATCCTGGTCAGCCGACAGGCTGGATATCGACCAACCGGGGAGCATCATGGACCAGCAACACGCAGCGCTGATCGTCATCGACATGCAGCAGGGAATGCGTTTCGATACGCTTCCTCCTCGCAACAATCCGGACGCGGAAGCGCGCATCGCGCGCCTGCTCGGCGCCTGGCGGGCGCGCGGCCAGCCGGTGGTGCTGGTGCGCCACATCAGCCGTTCGCCGGCGTCGGTATTCGCGCCGGGTCAGCCGGGCGCTTTGTTCCAGGAGCGCTTCCTGCCGCTGGCGCACGAGCACGTGGTCGACAAGAACGTGCCGGATGCCTTCGTGAACACCGGCCTGGAGCGCTGGCTGCATGCGCGCGGCCTGCGCCACGTCGTGATCGCCGGGGTCAGCACCAACAACTCGGTCGAGGCCAGCGCGCGCACGGCAGGCAATCTCGGTTTCGATGTGACGGTGGTGGCCGACGCCTGCTTCGCGTTCGAGAAAACGGATTTCGGCGGCAACCTGCGCAGCGCCGAAGAGGTGCACCTGATGGCGCTGGCCAACCTGGACGGTGAGTATGCGCAGGTGCGCATGACGGAACAGGTGCTGATGGATTGAGCGGCCTCGGCAGCGTCCGGAAACGAAAAAGGCCAGCTCGAAAGCTGGCCTGACTCGTTGATTCTATGGTCGGGGCGAGAGGATTCGAACCTCCGACCCCCTGCACCCCATGCAGGTACGCTACCAGGCTGCGCTACGCCCCGACTAGCCAACAATTATATCAGAGACAGAAAAAATCTTGAGTTTTTGATACACGCCGCCGGAATAAATTCGCGCGACAGAGGCGCCGTCCCCGCCTGCATGGCGGCGCCTGTTCCATTACTTCCAGTCGCCGCGCAGCGCCAGCACCTGCTGGCGCAGGTATTCCGGCGTGGCCTGCTCCGGCGCCACCGGCAGCCCCACCGCCAGCGCCAGCTGCGAACGCATGCCGCGCGCAATGCGGCGTTCGAACAGGTTGCTCTGGTCGCGCGTGAACCAGCTGCCCCACAGGCCGCGCAGCGCCATCGGGATCACCGGCACCCGGCTGCGCTCGACGATTTTCGCAATGCCGTTGCGGAACTCGTTCAGGTCGCCGGTGGTGGTCAGCTTCCCTTCCGGGAAGATGCAGACCAGCTCGCCGTCGTGCAGGGCGTGGGCAATATCCACGAAGGCCTTTTCCATCACCCAGGGATCTTCCTTGGCCGGCGCGATCGGGATCGCATTCACGGCGCGGAAGATCCAGCGCAAGAATGGCGTCTTGAAGATGCGGTGGTCCATCACGAAGCGGATCGGACGGGGGCTGGCGGCGTTGATCACGATCGCGTCGACGTAGCTGACGTGGTTGCAGACCAGGATCGCGGCGCCCTCGTCCGGGATGTTCGCCGTGTCGACGGTGCGCACCCGGTACACGGTGTGGATCAGCAGCCAGGCCAGGAAGCGCATCAGGAATTCCGGCACCAGCGAGAAGATGTAGATCGCCACCACCGCATTGAGCAGGGCCGTGGTCAGGAACAGTTCCGGAATCGTGAAGCCCTGCCCCAGCAGCAGGATCGCCACGCCGGCGGATGCCACCATGAACAGCGCGTTCAGGATGTTCATGCCGGCGATGGTGCGCGAGACGTGCTTCTGGTCGCAGCGGGTCTGGATCAGGGCGAACAGCGGCACGATGAAGAAGCCGCCGAACACGCCGATCAGCACCAGGTCGGCCAGGATGCGCAGCACGCCCGGCTGGCCCAGCAGCGTCATGGCGTCCACCACCGCCGCGCCGCCGACCGTGCCGCCAACGAAAGCCTGGCTGGCGAAATACAGGTCGATGCCGAACACCGACAGCCCGATCGAGCCGAACGGCACCAGGCCGATCTCGACCTTGCGGCCCGACAGCCGTTCGCACAGCAGCGAACCGGCGCCGATGCCGAGCGAGAACACGGTCAACAGCAGCACGAACACGCTGTGGTCGCCCTTCAGGTAATCCTTCGAAAACACCGGGAACTGGGCCAGCAGCAAGGCGCCGTAGAACCAGAACCAGGAATTGCCCAGCATCGACAGGAACACGGTGCGGTTCTGGCGCGAATACGCCAGGTTGCGCCACGATTCAGCGAACGGGTTGCGGCTGATGCGCAGCTCGGGCGCCGGCGCCGGCGACGGCGGGATGCGCCAGCTGGCCACTAGCCCCAGCACGGCGAACGCCAGGGTGGCGGCGGCCACCAGCAGGATGCCGTTCGGCTTGTAGCCGACCAGGATCGCGCCCGCCACCTCGCCCAGCAGGATGCCGACAAAAGTACCCATCTCGACCACGCCATTGCCGCCAACCAGTTCATCGGGTTTGAGGTTCTGCGGCAGATAGGCATACTTGACCGGTCCGAACAGCGTCGAGTGCATGCCCATGCCGACCACCGCCACGATCAGCAGCCACAGCGTGTGGGTCATCCAGCCGATGCCGGCGATCAGCATGATCGCGATCTCGGCGATCTTGACGATGCGCGCCAGCCTGGCCTTGTCGTATTTGTCGGCGATCTGGCCCGATGTGGCGGAGAACAGCACGTAGGGCAGGATGAACAGGCCCGGGATCAGGTTGTTCAGTAGCGACGGATCGAGCGAGGTCCAGTTCAGCGCGTCGTAGGTCATCACGACCAGCAGCGCGGTCTTGAACAGGTTGTCGTTGAACGCGCCCAGGAACTGGGTCCAGAAAAACGGGCCGAATCGGCGCTGGGTCAGCAGGGAAAACTGGCTCGGTTGGCTCATGCTTCTTGGCTCGGGTGATGTGGAGTGCGTAATGTACAACGGCAAGACCGGCACAACAAACGCTGTTTCTCACACACATGATTGCGTATCCGCAGACGATACCCGAGGTCGTGGGCGGCGATACGCGCCGTTGATTGATCAACGCGGGGTCAGGACCGGGTCAGCTGTCGACCATAAAGCGCGGCGCCGGACAAGCGGCTGCGCCGAAAACGTGCCGCGGGCGCTAATGTCGATTGAAACCGGTCAAACGACACCTGATCCGAGAGAATTATGCGCTGCAACGCGGGGTAGAATCCGCGGATGACTTCAGCCAACTTCCACGTTTGCTACGCCAGCGTCGCCAATGCGCTGTTCGAGCACATCGAGCAGGATCTGCTGCTCCTGACTACCGCCCTCATCGACGATGATGAGGATTGTCCGTTCCGGCCGGAGCCGAGCGTACCAAACGCGGTCGTGCACGAAGGCCTGCCGCCACCGTAAGCCGTCGCCGGAGAAAGCGCAGGCTTACCCCAGGCTTTCCAGGCGAATCCGCGTCACCTTCCCGATCACCGCCGGCAGCCCTTCGATCTTGGCGATCGCCGCATCGATGTTCTTTTCGCGCGTCTGGTGCGTGAGCATGATGATGTCGATGTCGGTCTGGTTGCCCGGTTCCTTCTGCAGCACCGCGTCGATCGAGATGCCGGCGTCGGCCAGGATGCGGGTCAGGTCGGCCATCACGCCCAGCTGGTCCTGCACGTGCACGCGCAGGTAGTAGCTGGTGGTGATCTCGGACATCGGCACGATGGCCACATCCGTCATCTGGTTCGGCTGGAACGCCAGGTGCGGCACGCGGCTGTACGGGTCGGCCGTGAGCAGGCGGGTCACGTCGACCAGGTCGGCGATCACCGCCGAGGCGGTCGGCTCCGAGCCCGCGCCCTTGCCGTAGTACAGCGTGGCGCCGACGGCGTCGGCCTGCACCAGCACCGCGTTCATTGCGCCTTCGACGTTGGCGATCAGGCGCCCGGTCGGGATCAGGGTCGGGTGCACGCGCAGCTCGACGCCCTCGCCCGACTCGGTATGCGTACGGCGGGTGATGCCCAGCAGCTTGATGCGGTAGCCGAGCTGCTCGGCGTAGCGGATGTCCTGCGCCTGCAGCCGGCTGATGCCTTCCACGTAGGCCTTGTCGAACTGCACCGGGATGCCGAAGGCGATCGCCGACATGATGGTCAGTTTATGGGCCGCGTCCACGCCTTCGATGTCGAAGGTCGGGTCGGCTTCGGCATAGCCCAGCTCCTGCGCCTGTTTCAGCACGGTGGCGAAGTCGAGCCCCTTCTCGCGCATCTCGGACAGGATGAAGTTGGTGGTGCCGTTGATGATGCCGGCCACCGACTCGATGCGGTTCGCGGTCAGGCCTTCGCGCAGCGCCTTGATGATCGGAATGCCGCCGGCCACGGCGGCCTCGAACGCCACCATCACGCCCTTGTCCTGGGCGGCGGCGAAGATCTCGTTGCCGTGCTGCGCCAGCAGCGCCTTGTTGGCGGTGACCACGTGCTTGCCGTTGGCAATGGCGCGTAAGACCAGTTCCTTCGGCAAGTCGTAGCCGCCGATCAGCTCGACCACGATGTCGATGTCGGGATGGTTCACCACCTCGAACGGATCGGCCACCACGGTGACGCTGTCGCCGGTCAACTGGCGTGCGCGCTCGGTATTGCGCGCCGCCACCATGGCGATCTCGATGCCGCGCCCGGCGCGGCGCCGGATGTCTGCCTGGTTGCGCTGTAAAACGTTGAAGGTGCCGGCACCGACGGTGCCGATTCCCAGAAGGCCAACTTGGATCGGTTTCATGTAATCTGTTTCTCTATTGGTCCAGGCGCACAGGTCCGGCACAGGCTGCGGCTTTCAAAGCGCCGCAGCCGTGCTCAGGCATGACGCCGTCGGTAACCGTCGAGGAAGCGCGCGATGCGTCCGCAGGCGTCCGTTAAATCGTCGGAGTTGGGAAGGAAGACCAGCCGGAAGTGATCCGGGGCGATCCAGTTAAAGCCGGTGCCTTGCACCAGCAGCACTTTTTCCTCGGACAGCAGTTCGCAGATGAACTGCTGGTCGTCCGTGATCGGGTACATCTTCGGATCGAGGCGCGGGAACATGTACAGCGCGGCTTTTGGCTTCACGCAGCTCACGCCCGGAATATCGGTAAGCAGTTGGTGCGCGAGGTCGCGCTGTTTCAGGAGGCGCCCGCCCGGCTTGACCAGGTCGTCGATGCTCTGGTAGCCGCCGAGCGCGGTCTGGATCGCGAACTGGCCCGGCGCATTGGCGCACAGGCGCATCGAGGCCAGCATGTTCAGGCCTTCGATATAGCCTTTCGCATGGCGCTTCTCGCCCGACACCACCATCCAGCCGGCGCGGTAGCCGCACGAGCGGTAGTTCTTCGACAGGCCGTTCAGGGTCACGAACAGCACGTCGTCGGCCAGCGAGGCCAGGGAAACGTGTTCGGCGCCGTCGTACAAGGTCTTGTCGTAGATCTCGTCGGCGTAGATGATCAGGCCGTGCTGGCGCGCCAGCTCGATGATCTCGAGCAGCACCTCGCGCGAATACAACGCGCCGGTCGGGTTATTCGGGTTGATCACCACGATCGCGCGCGTGTTCGGCGTGATCTTCCTGCGCATGTCCTCGATGTCCGGCATCCAGCCGGCCCCCTCGTCGCAGATGTAGTGCACCGGCGCGCCGCCGGCCAGGCTCACGGCCGCGGTCCACAGCGGGTAGTCGGGCGCCGGCACCAGCACCTCGTCGCCGTTGTTGAGCAGGCCCTGCATCGCCATCACGATCAGCTCCGAGGCGCCGTTGCCGAGGTAGATGTCGTCGATGCCGACGTTGGCGATGCCCTTTTGCTGGGTGTAGTGCATCACCGCCTTGCGCGGCGCGAACATGCCCTTCGAATCGGTGTAGCCGGCCGCGTTGTGCATGTTGCGGATCATGTCGCTGACGATCTCGTCCGGCGCGTCGAAGCCGAACACGGCCAGGTTGCCGATATTCAGCTTGATGATCTTCTGGCCGTCGTCTTCCATCTGGCGCGCCTTGTCCAGGGCGGGTCCACGGATCTCGTAGCAGACGTCGTCGAGCTTGTTCGATTTGAGGATCGGTCGCAAAGTAACCCCTGGTGTGAGCGTGCACTGTTGCAGTGCGAAAAATACCATTCTGCCGAAAGGCTGCGGATTAGGCAACCTCGGGGCGAGCTGGGGGAATACGCGGCTGCGGGTACAATGGGCGTTTTGGTGGTGCGCCGCGGCAATCGCACGGTGCATCCTGTTTGCCCACTTGTTTGATCAGGCCAGACGATGAAGCTTCATTCCGACGATACGCAACAATACCAGACCGTGACCGGTTACCACGCTGGCGTGGTGGAGATCAATGCCCAGCCCTTCGACTACAGCCTCACCGTTCTGCCCGAAGTGCCGCCGCGGCCCTGGAACGTGACCCGTTTCGAGGACCTGACCGCCGCGCACTTCGAGCAGATCGCCGAGGACAAGCCGGACGTGGTCATCCTCGGCACCGGCGAGCGCCAGCGCTTCGTCCACCCGCGCCTGATCGCCAGCCTGTCGAACCTGCGCATCGGCGTCGAAAGCATGGACAGCCAGGCCGCCTGCCGCACCTATAACATCCTGATGGGCGAAGGGCGCAAGGTCACGCTGGCCCTGATCGTCGGCAGCGGCGCCTGAGGCGGGCCGGCACGGACTGATCCCAGGAGCTTGTGCGCATAAGGGCTCTTGAAATCTGGCAATTACGCTCAACTTTGCGACAAGATTGCCAATTTGCCCAGCCGGGACTGGCGGCGCGCGGCACAGGCGATTATCATCGCAATGCCGCTCCCTGCTTTTCGTGCCAGGGAGGACATCCCGAACCGCCAGGAGAATCCCGTGGCCGAGAGCCAAACCGCAACCGCCGTTCTTGCACCTGCACCCGCCGCCGACGCCAGCGTCGCGCCTTTCAGCGCCGCCATGACCGGCGGCCAGACCTTCGAACTGGCCGGGCGTCCGGCCAAGTACACCGTGCTGTACTTCTACCCCAAGGACAACACGCCCGGCTGCACCACCGAGAGCATCGCCTTTCGCGAAGCGTATCCGCAGTTCGAGGCGCTGGGCGCGGAGATCTATGGCCTGAGCCGCGATTCGCTGCGCTCGCACGAGAACTTCAAGTCCAAGCTGGGCCTGCCGTTCGAGCTGATCTCTGATCCGGAAGAAGCCGTGTGCGGCCAGTTCAATGTCATGAAGCTGAAAAATATGTATGGCAAACAAGTACGTGGCGTCGAGCGCAGTACGTTTGTCATTGACGCTCAAGGCCGATTGGTGAAAGAATGGCGTGGCGTGAAAGTCAACGATCACGTGACCGAAGTGCTGGAATTTCTGAAGAGCCAGCCCTGAAAAACGGATGGCTCCAGTTTGTTTAACTTGCTGGAACGCTATCGTTTATTTTGAGTCAAACCGCAACACATCAGCCTCACTCCATTCTGCTTGCCCGCCGGGCCCGCACGCGCATCAGCTTCCCCGCTTCTGCACCTGCCCAAGTCCGGCCGAGCCGCAACAGGATGTCCCTGCAAGTCCCCATCGTATCGTTCGAAGTACCCCCAAGTTGCATCGTTCCCGTCTGCAGCGCCCGCATGGCCCGCGCGCACACGGCCTTTCCTTATTTTTCTAGATTGAGAACCTGATGCCACTGCCCAAGCTACCTACTCAACCAGCCACCATGCTGCTGGTAAAAGATTACCCCAAGGCGGAACCCGGCAAGAGCCCGGTGCGCCCGGCCTCGGCCAAGACCGACGCCGACGTCGAAGACCTGATCAGCGGTCAGGCCGTCCCTACCCCTAAATCGCGTGCGCGCCGCAAGGCCCAGGACACCCTGGCCGCGGCCGAAGCGCCGGTGGCGGCTGCCAAGCCCGCCAAGGGCGCCGCACCTGCGCTGGTTTCCGCTGCCGCCCCTGTTCCAGCACCGGTCCAGGCCAAGCTGCGCGAAACCGATGCCGGCCAGCCGCATCCGGTCAAGCACAAGCCGGTCGAGGTCACCGTCAAGTCGTCCACCAGCCGCAAGGCCGACCGTTCCGGTTCGACCAAGGTGTTTGTGCTCGATACCAATGTGCTGATGCATGACCCGACCTCGCTGTTCCGCTTCGAGGAGCACGACGTCTACCTGCCGATGATGACGCTCGAAGAGCTGGACAACCACAAGAAGGGCATGAGCGAAGTCGCGCGCAATGCGCGCCAGGTCTCGCGCACGCTGGACGCCCTGATCGCCAACGTCGACGACGACGCGATCGAGTCCGGCATTCCGCTCTCCAAGCTCGGCAACAAGGACGCCAAGGGCCGCCTGTACTTCCAGACCCGCCTGAACGGCGCCGCCCTGCCCGAAGGCCTGCCGTCGGGCAAGGCCGACAACCAGATCCTGGGCGTGGTGCGCGCGCTGGAAGGCCAGATGAACGGCCGCGCCATCGTGCTGGTGTCGAAAGACATCAATATGCGCATCAAGGCGCGCGCGCTGGGCCTGCCGGCCGAGGATTACTTCAACGACCACGTGCTGGAAGACACCGACCTGCTGTACTCGGGCATCGTCCAACTGCCGAACGACTTCTGGGACACCCACGGCAAGGACGTCGAATCGTGGCAGGAAAACCGCAACGGCAATTCGTCGACCTACTACCGTGTCACCGGTCCGGTGATTCCGACCCTGCTGGTGAACCAGTTCGTATTCCTGGAACCGAAGGATGGCGAAGCGCCGCTCTACGCTCAGGTAAAACAGATCAACGGCAAGACCGCCGTGCTGCAGACGCTGCGCGACTATAGCCACAACAAGAACAATGTCTGGGGCATCACCGCGCGCAACCGCGAGCAGAACTTCGCCCTCAACCTGCTGATGAATCCGGAAGTCGACTTCATCACCCTGCTGGGCCAGGCCGGCACCGGCAAGACCCTGCTGGCGCTGGCCGCCGGCCTGGCGCAGGTGCTCGAGACCAAGCAGTACAACGAGATCATCGTCACCCGCGTCACGGTGCCGGTGGGCGAAGACATCGGCTTCCTGCCGGGCACCGAGGAAGAAAAGATGTCGCCATGGATGGGCGCGTTCGACGACAACCTGGAGGTGCTGATGAAGTCGGACGGCGACGCCGGCGACTGGGGCCGCGCCGCCACGCAAGACCTGATCCGCTCGCGCATCAAGATCAAGTCGCTCAACTTCATGCGCGGCCGTACCTTCGTCAACAAGTTCCTGATCATCGACGAGGCGCAGAACCTGACGCCGAAGCAGATGAAGACGCTGGTCACGCGCGCCGGTCCCGGCACCAAGATCCTGTGCCTGGGCAATATCGCCCAGATCGACACGCCCTATCTCACCGAAGGCTCGAGCGGCCTGACCTACGTGGTCGACCGCTTCAAGGGCTGGAGCCATGGCGGCCACGTGACGCTGGCGCGCGGCGAACGCTCGCGCCTGGCCGATCACGCCAGCGACGTGCTCTGAGTCCTGATCTGACCTCGCCCCGGACCGCCTGCGCCAGCGCAGGCATCCGCCGCAACGCCCGCCCTCTTCGGCGGGCGTTTTTTATGCGCCACGCATTCGTGGCGTAACGTTTTTGAAGCCGCCCGATGCCACTGATCCTCAAGCTCCTGCTCGTCCCCTCCCTGATCGCCCTCGTCACCCTGGCCGGCCGCCGCTGGGGCCCGGGCGTGGCCGGCTGGCTGTCGGCTTTCCCCATCGTCTCCGGCCCGATCCTGCTGGCGATCGCGCTGGAACAGGGCAGCGACTTCGCCGCCATTGCCGCAGCCAATACTTTTCTGGCCGTGCTGGCGGTGCTGGTGTTCAGCGTGGCCTATGCGCGAATGGCGGTGCGCGCCAATGTAGCGGCTTGCCTGGGCGTGGCGCTGCTGGCCTGGGCGCTGGCGGTGGCGGTGCTGCAGCGTGTATCGCTGCCACCGTGGGCCGGCTTCGTCGTTGTCGCGATCGCGCTGCTGCTGGCGCCGCGCCTGATCGGCCAGCCGCCGGCCCCCGGCGCCGCCAATGTGCGGCCGGCGCGCGACCTGCCGTGGCGCATGCTGGCCGGAGCAGTGCTGACCGTTGCCGTGACCCAGGCGGCCAGCGGCCTGGGGCCGACGCTGAGCGGGCTGTTCGCCATGTTCCCGGTGATGAGCACGGTGCTGGTCGGCTTTTCGCACCGCGCTTCCGGGCCCGGCTTCGCAGTCGCCCTGCTGCGCGGCATGGTGGGTGGCTACCATGCCTTCGCCGTGTTCTGCCTGGCGCTGGCCCTGCTACTGCCGGGCGGCGCCATCGGCCCCGCGTTCCTGGTGGCGACCGCCTGCGCGCTGGCGGTGCAGCTCGGCGTGCGCCGCATCACGGCGCGGCGTGGCGGGCGTTCGGTCCGGGTTTAGCATCGCCCACTCATCCGCAGCAGAACCGATGATTGTCCTCGCCGCCGAGTGCCCGACCGGTGCCTGGTTGGTGACGGCCGCGCAACGGCACGCCCGACCGCCTGAAGCCGTGGCCCCGGCGCCACATAGGCGCGCATTGCAACAAGCGAGCGCTGATCCCGCGCAAATCAGCTGCGCGCACGCTCCTCGATGCCACATGGACACAAACCCGCTATCATCGGGGTTGCTTAAAATAACCTGCGTCAGTCCTGGCCAGGAGTCACCATGAAATTCCGCTTCTGGGGCGTGCGCGGGTCGATCCCCTCGCCCGGCCCGCACACCGCGCGCTATGGCGGCAACACCACCTGCATCGAGGTGCGCCTCGATGACGGCACCCTGATCGTACTGGACGCCGGCACCGGCCTGTTCCCGCTGGCCCAGCAGCTGCTCAAGGACGGCGCCACGGTCGACGCCAATATCTTCATCACCCACAGCCACTGGGACCATATCCACGGCCTGCCCTTCTTCACGCCGCTGTTCGTCAAGGGCAGCCGGATCTGCCTGCACGGCGCCCACGACCAGGCCAGCGGGCGCGGCATCGAGCACGTGATGGCGGTGCAGCTGCAGAACAGCTATTTCCCAGTCGGCGAGGCGCAGATGGCGGCCAGCATCGCATACCGCACGCTGGAAATCGGCGTGCCGCTCGCGCTCGGCCAGGCCAGCGTCTCGAACGTGATGACCAACCACCCGGTGCTGAACCTGGGCTACCGCATCGATTGCAATGGCCGCTCGCTGTTCTTTACGGGCGACCACGAGCCGTGGAACAACCCGCACCCGCCAGGCGACCCGCACCACGCCGCCGCCGAGGCCCGGTTGCGCGAACGGGAGCAGGCGATGGACGCGCTGATGGCCGGCGTCGACGCCCTGATCATGGATTGCTCGTACACGCGCGACGAATATCCGGCGCGCGCCGGATGGGGCCACGGCACCTTCGACGCGGCAGTCGCCACTGCGCTGCGGGTCGGCGCGCGCGCCCTGTACTGCACCCACCACGAGCCGACGCGCAGTGACGACGCACTGGAAGCCGCCTTCGCCGACGTGCTGGCGCGCCACGCCGGACGGCTCGGCGACTTGCAGGTGCATCTGGCCTACGAAGGTCTGGAAGTGACGCTGGACTGACGACGCCGATGGCGCCAACCTGATACATCGAACAGGTGCATTTCCACCGATCGCGCGCCTAGAATGACGGTGCCGGCCCATTGCCCGGCCCAACTTTTCTGCAGGAGCACGATTTGAACAAGCTTGTCCCGCTGTTTGCCGTTACCGCCATCCTGCTGTCCGGCTGCGCCGCCAGCAGCGGCAACAACACCGCCGGCGCCGATCCGGCCGCCGACCGCACGCTGCCCACCGGCACCTATCTCAAGCGCCGGCCCGGCAAGCCGCAGGATGCCGAGGCGGTCGACAAGACGCAGCTCGAGAACATGCAGCGCGCCGGCGCCGGCACCATCAACATCTGAAGCCGGTGCGCAGGCAGGCATAAAAAAACGGAGCCCGCGGGCTCCGTTCTTCGTTGCCGGCCGTCGCGGCCGACTTGCTCTTACATGATGTGGGTACCGATCCACCACGCGATCGCCGCCATGAAGGCCGACGCCGGGATGGTGAAGATCCAGGCCCACACGATATTGCCCGCCACGCCCCAGCGCACCGCCGACGCTTTCTGCGCCGCGCCCACGCCGACGATGGCGCCGGTGATGGTGTGGGTGGTCGAGACCGGGATGCCGAAGGCGCTCGACATCAGCAGCGTCACGGCGCCGCCCGATTCGGCGCAGAAGCCGCCGACCGGTTTGAGCTTGGTGATCTTCTGGCCCATGGTCTTGACGATGCGCCAGCCGCCGAACAGCGTACCGAAGGCAATCGCCGCATAGCACGAGATGATGACCCAGGCCGGTGGATGGGTGTCGGCGGCGTTGGTGTAGCCGGCCGCGATCAGCAGCATCCAGATGATGCCCATGGTCTTTTGCGCGTCGTTACCGCCGTGGCCCAGCGAATAAGCTGCGGCCGAGGCCAGCTGCAGACGGCGGAACCAGGTATCGACCTTGCGCGGCGTCGACTTCACGAACAACCAGGAGACAATCAGCATGATGATCGACCCCAGCACGAAACCGAGCAGCGGCGCGACCACGATGAAGGCCACGGTCTTGATCAGGCCGCCGGAAATCAGCGAGCCGGTGCCGGCCTTGGCCACTGCCGCGCCGACCAGGCCGCCGATCAGGGCGTGCGAGGACGAGGACGGGATGCCGTAGTACCAGGTGATGATGTTCCAGGCGATGGCCCCGACCAGGGCGCCGAAGATCACGTAATGGTCGACCACGTGCGGGTCGATGGTGCCCTTGCCGATGGTCTGCGCCACCTTCATGTTGACCACGAAGATCGCGATGAAGTTGAAGAAGGCGGCCATCGCGACCGCGGTCTGCGGTTTCAGGACGCCGGTGGAGACCACGGTGGCGATCGAGTTCGCCGAATCGTGGAAGCCGTTCATGAAGTCGAACACCAGTGCCAGCAGCACCAGCAGGCCCAGCACGTAGATGCTGATGTGGAGAGTTTCCATAATTTTCTGCCCGCGAGACGCTTACGCGTTTTCGACGATGATGCCTTCGATGATGTTGGCGACGTCTTCGCAGCGGTCGGTCACGGTTTCCAGGATCTCGTAGATCGCCTTCATCTTGATCAGGTTGCGCACGTCCGGTTCGTCACGGAACAGCTTGGACATGGCGGCGCGCATCACGTGGTCGGCGTCCGACTCGAAGCGGTCGATCTCTTCGCAGATGGCGACGATCTTCGGCGCGTTGTCCATGTCGTGCAGCATGCCGACCGCTTCCTGCACCTTCAGGCAGCACGACAGGCACAGCTCGGCCAGGCGCTTGGCTTCCGGCGTCACGGCGTGCAGGTCGTACAGCGACACGGTCTGGGCCGCGTCTTCCATCATGTCCAGGATGTCGTCCATGCGCGTGATCAGCTTGTGGATGTCATCGCGGTCGAGCGGGGTGATGAAGGTCTTGTGCAGCAGGTCCACCGTGGTGTAGGTGATCTTGTCGGCCTGCTTTTCGATGCTTTCGACCGCGTGGGTGCGGTTTTCCAGGTCATCGAAATTGGTCATCAGGCCGACCATTTCGTGCGCCCCCTTCACGCACAGCGCGGCGTGCTGGTTGAACAGGTCAAAGAACTTGCCCTCGGTGGGCATGAAGCGTCCAAACATTGTTTTTCTCCGTGACTTTCGTCATTACTCTCTGGGACTTGCCGCCGCCCGGGAAAAAGCGGCGGCAATTGGTGACGGCCGCTGACCGGCTTAATCGCCCTGGTAGATGGCGAGGTTGCCGCTGTAGTTGCCGAACTTGGTGTACTGCCCGATCCAGGTCAGGCGCACCGCGCCGATCGGACCGTTACGCTGTTTGCCGATGATGATCTCGGCGGTGCCCTTGTCGGGCGAATCCGGGTTGTAGACTTCGTCGCGATACAGGAAGATGATCACGTCCGCATCCTGCTCGATAGCGCCGGATTCGCGCAGGTCGGACATCACGGGACGTTTGTTGGGGCGTTGTTCCAGCGAGCGGTTCAGCTGCGACAGCGCGATCACCGGGCAATGCAATTCCTTGGCCAGGCCCTTGAGCGAACGCGAGATCTCCGAGATCTCGGAGGCGCGGTTGTCGCCCGGCTGGCTGCCCTGCATCAGCTGCAGGTAGTCGACGATGATCAGGCCCAGCTTGCCGCACTGGCGCGCCAGGCGGCGCGCACGGGCGCGCATCTCGATCGGGTTCAATGCCGGGGTTTCATCGATATACAGCTGGGCGTCGTTCATTTTCTGGATCGCGTGCGTCAGGCGCGGCCAGTCTTCGTCGAGCAGGCGGCCGGTACGCAGGCGGTGCTGGTCGAGCTGGCCGACCGAGCCGAGCATACGCATGGCCAGCTGGGTGCCGCCCATCTCCATCGAGAACACGGCGACCGGCAGGCCGGCCTCGATCGCGACGTTTTCGCCGATGTTCACCGAGAATGCGGTCTTGCCCATCGACGGACGACCGGCCACGATCACCAGGTCGCCCGGCTGCAGGCCGGAGGTCATGCGGTCCAGGTCCAGGAAGCCGGTCGGCACGCCCGTGATCTCGCCCTGGTTTTCGCGGCTATAGAGTTCGTCGATGCGCTCGACCACTTGCGTCAGCAGCGGCTGGATCGGGTTCCAGCCCTGGGCGCCGCGCGCGCCCTGCTCGGCGATGGCGAAGATCTTCGACTCCGCCTCGTCCAGCATCTGCTTGACTTCCTTGCCCTGCGGATTGAAGGCATTGCCGGAAATCTCGTCGGCGACGGTAATGAGTTTGCGCAGGATGCCGCGGTCGCGCACGATCTCGGCGTAGCGCCGGATGTTGGCGGCGGACGGCGTGTTCTGCGCCATCGCGTTCAGGTACTGCAGGCCGCCGACCTCCTCGGCCTTGCCGAGCTGGTTGCAGGCCTCGTAGACCGTAATGACGTCGGCCGGTTTGCCGGCGTTGATCAGGCGGATCATCTGTTCGAAGATGATGCGGTGATCGTAACGGTAGAAGTCGTCCGCGTGCATGAAATCGGCGATCCGGTCCCATGCCGCGTTATCGCGCAGCAGGCCGCCGATGACGGACTGTTCTGCTTCGATGGAGTGCGGGGGGATGCGGAGCGATTCGAGCTGCGGATCGGCGGGTGCTGCGTTCATGGGCGGCATTATACCTTCTCCTGTCACACGGCTGTCATAATTGGAGAGTTTCAAAAGCAAAAAAGCCGGGCGAACCCGGCTTTTCTGAACTACTGGAACAACATTCGCTTAGGCAGCTTCGCCCACGACAGCGATGGTGATCTCGCTCACGACGTCGGTGTGCAGCGCCACCGAGATCGGGAATTCGCCGGTGGTCTTCAGCGGACCGGTCGGCAGGCGCACGGCCGACTTCTCGACCGGGAAGCCTTGCTTGCTCAGCGCTTCGGCGATGTCGAAGTTGGTGACCGAACCGAACAGACGGCCGTCAACGCCGGCTTTCTGCGCGATGGTGACGGTCATGCCGCTCAGCTTGTCGCCCTGGGCTTGTGCAGCTGCCAGCTTCTCGGCGGCTGCCTTTTCCAGTTCGGCGCGCTTGGCTTCGAACTCGGCGACGGCCGACGCGGTGGCGCGACGGGCCATCTTTTGCGGGATCAGGAAGTTACGTGCGTAACCGTCCTTGACTTTGACGACGTCGCCCAGGTTGCCGACGTTGATGACTTTTTCCAACAGAATAACTTGCATGTTCTTATCTCCAGGATATCTGACTGTCGCGACCGACGATTAAGCGTTGTGCAGGTCGGTGTACGGCAGCAGCGCCAGGTAACGGGCGCGCTTGATGGCGGTGTCGACCTGACGCTGGTAGTGCGCCTTGGTGCCGGTCAGACGTGCTGGCATGATCTTGCCGTTTTCCTGGACGAAGTCCTTCAGGGTGTCGACGTCCTTGTAGTCCACCTGCTCAACGCCGGCGGCGGTGAAGCGGCAGAACTTCTTGCGCTTGAACAGCGGGTTCTGCTGCTTGCGCTTGAGTTTTTCTTTAGCTTTGTTTTTGTCGAACTTTTTACCGAATGCCATTTCGAGGCTCCTGTATATCTAAAATTGCCGATTACGCGGCACTGAAATCAATGATGTGAAACACCAGGGCTTTGCTGTTGCGGTTCTTCCGTGCGAGGAATCCGGTGAAGCGGTAGCTGGCGCCGAGTTCGGCGCTCCCGAACCTGCCCGAAATTTCGCCCGCGGCAAACGCGGGGACTTCGAACTCGACCAGCCTGTCGATCCCGGCTTCTTCCTGGTGCGAACTGTGCATCAGGACAGCGGAAACGATCGGCACGCCGGCCGGGGTGTAGCGCAACACGTCGCGCTCGGCGATGGTCGCCACGAGCTGGAGATGATTCTGTTCCAACTGTTACCCGGTTCTACTGCTTACGGCTTACTACGAATTCCTGGGAAAAACTCAGGCAGCGGCGGCCGGGGCAGCTGCAGGAGCGGCTGCTTCTGCGCGGTGGCTCTTGGCTGCGTCTTCGCGCTGGACCGACTTCATCATCGGCGACGGTGCGGTTTCAGCTTTCTTCATCTTGACGGTCAGATGACGCAGGACGGCGTCATTGAACTTGAATGCGGTTTCCAGCTCGACCAAGGTCTCGTTGTCGCACTCGATGTTCATGCAGATGTAGTGTGCCTTCGGCAGCTTCTGGATCTGGTAAGCCATCTGGCGACGGCCCCAGTCTTCCACGCGATGGATGTTACCGCCGCGGGTGGTGACCGTGGTCTTGTAACGCTCGATCATCGCCGGAACTTGCTCGCTCTGGTCCGGGTGGACGATAAAAACGATTTCATAATGACGCATGCATTACTCCTTGAGGACGTTTAAACAAATGCCCACCTCGGCGTCAAGACGAGTGTGGGAAGGGAAAGCCCTCGAGTATAACCGCTGCTCACTCGTTATGCAACTGGCAGTCCTGCAGCTTTCCTGCCGGGCGAACCGGCATATGATTTGTCCGCTAGCTACTTCGTTACTTTAGAACAACGCAGGCTTTCGATGTTTCTTTGTTTCGTTAACGACTCTTCCCGAGGACCCATCAATGAAACTCAAGTTCGCTCTCGTCGCCGTCGCTGCCGTCCTTGCCACTGCCGCCACCGTGGCCAATGCGCTTCCGAAATACGCCATCACGTTCATCTTCTACTCCGACCTGGCCCACACTGCCGTGGTCGGCGAAGGCCACCGCGACTGCCGCAACAACTGGACCATATTCTGGGGTGAAAAAACCCAGTATCCCGAGACCAAGTACGAGTATGAATGCCCTGTCGGGGATTAACAGCCGCTGACTTCCACTTCGCTCACCACATCGAGGACAACGCCATGAAACGCCAACTCGCAGCCCTTGCCGTCGTCGCCACCCTGTTCGGCGCCCCCGTCAGCGTCACTGCAGGACCACCACAAGGATTCACTATCCTCTACTATTCTGACGCCACCTTCACCACGGTGGTTGGCCACGCTTTCTATACCTGCAAGGGTCTCTGGTTCAAATACGGCACCGAGACTTCGTTCAGCGACACGGTCGACGTCTACGACTGCTATTGAGCCCGGGGCTGCCAGCCATCGGCTGACTGCCGTAGCACCCGGACGGGGCATTCTTCGATCTTTTGCGAAGAAAAGCACTGTCTGGGTATTTTTAAGGCTTTTTTTTCGAATATCCCTTGCGCGTAGCAGAATACTGTACAAAAATACAGTCTACCTCTCATAACCGGTTGCTGTATTACATTTATGCTCAAGCTCACTGCAAGGCAAGAACAGATCCTTAACCTGATCAAGGAAGCGATCGAGAACACCGGGTTTCCTCCAACCCGGGCCGAAATCGCGGCCGAACTGGGCTTCCGCTCGGCGAATGCCGCCGAAGAACACCTGCAAGCGCTGGCGCGCAAGGGCGCCATCGAAATCGCACCGGGTACCTCGCGCGGCATCCGCCTGGTCGGCGCCAGCGTCGAACAGATCCCGATGCCGCCACCGTCGATGATGATGCTGCCGCTGGTCGGCCGCGTCGCCGCCGGTAATCCGATCCTGGCGCAGGAACACGTCGAAGCCACCTACAACGTCGATACCGCCATGTTCGCGGCGCGCCCCGACTTTTTGCTCAAGGTAAAAGGCTGGTCGATGCGTGACGCCGGCATCATGGATGGCGACTTTTTGGCCGTGAAGAAGATCGACAGTGCCAAGAATGGCCAGATCGTGGTGGCGCGCCTGGGCGAGGAAGTCACCGTCAAGCGCTATCGCAAGACCGGCGAGCTGGTCGAGCTGCTGCCGGAAAATCCCGACTTCAAGGTGATCCAGGTGACGCCGGATGAAGAGTTCGCGCTCGAAGGCCTGGCGGTGGGGCTGATGCGCAGCTGGAACTGAATTTTTTGCGGCGGCCCGATGGCCGCCGCTGTTCTTTGTGCCGCTCACATCGGCATCACCACCGGCATCAGCGCCGGTCGTCGAAACTGCGCTCGCTCTTGGCCTTCTTGACCGTTGCATTGTGCTGATCGATATACGTCTCGGTCGCGCTGCGCCATGCAGCGAAATCGGCCATGATCAGCTTCGAATTCACTTTCGCCTCCTCCGCGATGTTCAGGCGCACCCGCTCCAGGTGCGCATGCGAGGCTTCGGTTTCCTGCTTGCTCATCAGGCGCGCGATATCCTCCGGAATCTGCCTGGACAACGGCGACACTTCGTTCAGGTGGGTCACCATCTTGTTGTAGCAGTTCTGCCAGTTCGTCACCGCCGCACCCACGCGCTCGATCTCTTCGTTGATCTTCGATACCGACGGAATGCGCGGCGCCGGGCAGTGGTACTCGCCTGACTTCAGTTCCGAACCGTCATAGCCCTTGATCCAGTAATCGATGTCGGCGCGCCGCTCGACACGCTGCTGCATCACGCCCAATGAGGCCTTGGCGATCTTGTTGCCTTTGGCCGCCGACTTCTCGAACAATGCCTTGGCCTTCGCCTCGTCGACCTGGCCCGCCTCGCCATACCAGTACATCTGCGCCAGCAGCTGCTGGGCCTGCGGATTGCCGGCGTCGGCCAGCTTGGTATAGATTTTCAGCGCGCCGGCGTAGTCCTTCTTGTCGAACAGGGCGGTGGCGTCCTCGAGCTCGCCGGCACAGACAGCGCCGCTGACGAGGAGGGACAGACAGAACAGGAATCGTTTCATGGAGGAGCATTTGGTGAACAGATGACCGCCCCATGATAGCCCCCTTTTACGGCTGGGCTCAACCGCAAAAATGACAAGGCCGGCATGCAGCCGGCCTTGATAAGCGATGTTTTACGCAGCTTTACGCCACTTTACGCATCCATCGCCTGGCGGAAGTCTGCTACCAGGTCATCGGTGTCTTCGATCCCCACCGAGACCCGGATCAGCGACTCGGCAATGCCCATGCTGGCGCGGCGCTCGGCGCCCATCTCGAAGAAGATGGTATGCGCCACCGGGATCACCAGCGTGCGGGTGTCGCCCAGGTTGCTGGCCGGGATGCCCAGCTGCAGGCGGTTCAGGTAATCGAAGCAGTCGATCCCCTCCTTCAGCTCAAAGCTCAGCAGCGAGCCGCCGGAACGGAACAGCTCCTTGACGATGCCGTGCTGCGGATGCGAGGCCAGGCCCGGATAGTGCACCGCCGCCACGCGCTCGTCGGCTTCGAGCATGGTGGCCAGCGCCAGCGCATTGGCGCAGGTGCGCTCCATGCGCAGCGCCAGCGTCTCGGCGCCGACCGCGATGTGGTGCGCCGCTTCCGGCCCGAGCGCGGCGCCGAAGTCGCGCAGCGCCTTCGCGCGCAGCTGGGCCATGCCCTGGTTGGCGCCCGGTTGCTTGCGGAAGTTGGCGGCGATGTTCGGATACGCGGCCCAGTCGAACAGGCCGGTGTCGGTCAGCGCGCCGCCCAGCGCGATGCCGTGGCCGCCGATCGACTTGGTCAGCGAATTGACCACCAGGCCGGCGCCGACATGTTTCGGACGGAACAGCCAGGGCGTGGTCATGGTGTTGTCGACCACGTACAGGATGCCGCGCTCGCGGCACAGCTGGCCGATGCGCGCCAGGTCGGCGACCTGGGTGCGCGGGTTGGCGATGGTTTCGACGAACACCATGCGCGTTTCCGGCGTCAATGCCGCTTCGACATGACGCACGTCGGTAGCGTCGACAAAGTCGACCGCCACGCCCTGGCCCGCCACCGTCTGCCACAGGCTGTTGGTGTTCCCGAACAGGAAGCTCGACGAGACGATGTGGTCGCCGGCCTTGAGCAGCGCCTGGAACAGCGCGCCGATCGCGGCCATGCCGGTGCCGAAGCACAGGCTGGCCACGCCGCCTTCCATCTTGCTGATCTTGTCTTCCAGCGCGGCGACGGTCGGGTTGCCCTGGCGGCCGTAGCGGAAGCCCGGCTCCTTGCCCTGGAACACCGACGCCAGCTGGCGCGCATCGCCATAGCCGAACGCGACCGAAGTATGGATCGGCTTGTGCAGCGAGCCCTGCTCGATCGCCTTGCGCCGGTCGTTGTGCAGGATGGTGGTGGTGAAGCCGTAGCTTTTCGACTCAGCCATGCGTTTTACTCCCTCTTTACTCCGCGGCCACCGGCGGGTTCAGGTTCAGTTGGGTACGCACCTTGTCCTCGTCCGACTTGCCGCTGCCGTGGCGCGCCGATTCCTGGCGATCCAGGTATTCCGGGGTCACGTCGCCGGTCACATAGATGCCGTCGAAGCACGATGCCTCGAAGTTCTTGAGTTCCGGATTGACGTCCGAGATCGCGCGCTTGAGGGCGTCGACGTCCTGGTACACCACGCGGTCGGCGGTGATCTCGCGGCACACCTCTTCCGTGGTGCGGCCGTGGGCGATCAGCTCGTCGCGCGTCGGCATGTCGATGCCGTACACGTTCGGGTACAGCACCGGCGGCGCGGCCGAGGCGAAGAACACCTTGCGGGCGCCGGCTTCGCGCGCCATCTGCACGATCTCGCGGCTGGTGGTGCCGCGCACGATCGAGTCGTCGACCAGCAGCACGTTCTTGTCCTTGAACTCCGAGCTGATCGCGTTCAGCTTCTGGCGCACCGACTTCTTGCGCATGCCCTGACCCGGCATGATGAAGGTACGGCCGATGTAGCGGTTCTTGATGAAGCCTTCGCGATATTCCACGCCGAGCTTCAGCGCCAGCTGGATCGCGGCCGGGCGCGACGAATCCGGGATCGGCATCACGACGTCGATCTCGTCGACCGGAATTTCCGAGCGCACCTTGTCGGCCAGGTATTCGCCCATGCGCAGGCGGGTCGCGTACACCGAAGCGCCGTCGATCACGGAATCGGGACGCGCCAGGTACACGAATTCGAAGGCGCAGGGATTGAGCGACGGGTTCTCGGCGCACTGGCGCTCATGCAGTTTCTTGTCGTTGTCGATGAAGATCGCCTCGCCCGGCGCGATGTCGCGCACGAAGCGGAAGCCCAGGCCTTCCAGCGCCACCGACTCGCTCGCCACCAGGTATTCGGTACCCTGCTCGGTTTCATTGACGCCCAAGCACAGCGGACGGATGCCGAACGGATCGCGGAACGCCAGCATGCCGTGGCCGGCGATCTGCGCCACCACCGCGTAGGCGCCGCGCACGCGCTTGTGCACCTTGGCCACCGCCTTGAACACGGCGTCGGCATTGAGCGAATAGCCGTCGGCCGCTTCCTGGATCTCGTGCGCCAGCACGTTGAGCAGCACCTCGGAGTCCGAACTGGTGTTGATGTGGCGGCGGTCGTTGTGGAACAGCTCGTCCTTCAGCTGGGCCTGGTTGGTCAGATTGCCGTTGTGGGCCAGGGTGATGCCGAACGGCGCGTTGACGTAGAACGGCTGCGCTTCTTCCTCGCTCGACGAGCCGGCGGTCGGGTAGCGGCAGTGGCCGATACCGGTATTGCCATTCAGCGAACGCATGTTCCGGGTGCGGAACACGTCGCGCACCAGGCCGTTGGCCTTGAACATCGAGAACATGCTGCTGTGATTGGTCGCAATGCCCGCTGCGTCCTGGCCGCGGTGCTGCAACAGCAGCAATGCGTCATACAACAGCTGATTGACGGGAGAATGCGAGACGACGCCGACGATGCCACACATGGTGTGCTCCTAAAAGCTGGACTACTTGATTACAAAAAAGTTCAAACCTGAATGTTCCAGACGTTCAATTGGGGGACATTCAATAATTCACGTGCTGCGCCAAGGCAGCGGGCAGGAACGGCTTGACGGTGCAGGCGCCGCTTTCCGCGATCGGCGACAGCAGCGCATCGCGCCAGAACGCCTGTTGCGGGATCGCCGTCATCCCGCACAATATGACGCCGGCCAGCACGATTACAATGCCGCGCGCCAATCCGAACAATCCTCCCAGGCCGCGGTCCGCCAGGCTCAGTCCGGTGGCCTCGACCACCGCGCCGATCGCCAGCGACAACAGGCCCATCAAGATCCGTACGCCCAGGAACAGGGCGATGAAGGCCACGATCAGGCGTGCGGTGGCGCCGGGAATCACTTCCGGCAGCAGCGGCGCCAGCGCGGCGCCGTAGGCATTGGCCACCACGAAGGCCACGATCCAGCCCAGCAGCGACAGGATCTCCTTGACCAGGCCGCGCAGCGTGCTGATCACGACCGAAGCGATCAGCACGAACAGCACCAGGTAATCGAAAATCGTCACGCCGCGAATCGGGTCTTACAACGGCACCATCGAGCCGGACAGGCCCATGCCGCCCAGCTTGGCGCGCACCTTCTCCGCTTCGTCCTTGCTGAACGGGCCCACGCGCACGCGGATCAATTCGCCGGACTTCTGGGTGAACGACGACACGCCGGCGGCGCGCAGGCGCTCCTGCAGTTCCTGCACTTTTTCCTGGCTGGCAAGGGCCGCCACCTGTACCACGTAGCGTGGCGACGGGCCAGTCGAAGCCGCCGGCGGCGGGGCCGACGGCTTGCCTTCGAGGATCGCGATGGCGCGTGCGGCGTCGTCCTGGCGGGCTGGCTTTTCGGCGGCTTTTTCGACCACTTTCTCGGCCTTTGGGTGGGCCTCGGCCGGCTTCGATTCAGCCACCTTGACCGGCTTTTTCTCTTCGCGTTTTTCCGGCTCGGGCTTGCGCACCGGTTCGGGCTTCACGGCTTCCGGTTTCGGTTCCGGCTTTGGCGCCGCGGCAGGCTTGTCGAGGTCGAGCGTGCGCAGCGGCGGCGGATCGCCGGCGGCCGGCGCGGTCGACGGTGCTGGAGTAGTGGACGAGCGTGCGGCAGGCGCGGACGGCGGTGGCGGTGCGGCCGGCGCCGGCTCGTCGCCTGCGGCGGCCGACGGGTCGATGATCTCTTCGTCGCTGTCGACGCTGGCCGACGGTGCGACCTGCTCGGACGGCACCGGCAGCGGGGCCGCTTTTTCCTTGTCCGGGATGTTGATCGCGATATCGGTGGCCAGCGGCCGCGGCTCGGAATCGAGCAGCATCGGCAGCGCCACGATGGCGGCCAGGGTCAGCGCAATGGCGCCGACCAGGCGCCGCCGGGCGCGTTTCTTTTCCGGCAGCATCGGGTCGCCGCGGCTGGAGCGCTGCCCGCCGTCGCCGGCGTGGGTCGCGCGCTTGGAACGGGCGCGCTCGGTATAGGCGGAGTCGTCGTCCTTGACGAAGTGGCCGCTGTCCCGGACAGTTTCTTGCTTGTTTTTATTGCCGAACGAGAACAAGCCCATGCGATTCAGGTATCAATGTAAGGAAGATTTGCGCGCCGCCATGACGCCGGCGACCGTGTAGAACGAGCCAAAGACCACAATTCTATCATTCTCCCCTGCCCGGCTCAGCGCATTCGCGTAGGCATCGGCGGGAGTGGCGAAGGCGGTGACCGAAAAGTCGCCTTCCTTGGCGCCGGCCGGCTGCAGTGCAGCCAGCTTGTCCGCCAGCGCGGCGGGCTCGGCCGAGCGCGGCGAATCCAGTTTGGTCACACACCAGTGGTCGACCAGGCCGGCCATCGGCGCGATCACGCCGTCGATGTCCTTGTCGTCCATGATGCCGAACACGGCGTAGGTAAAGCGGTGGAAGCCCATGTTGCCGAGGTTCTGCGCCAGGGTGGCGGCGGCGTGCGGGTTGTGCGCCACGTCCAGCACCTGGGTCGGACGGCCGGCCAGCACCTGGAAGCGGCCCGGCAGCTCGACCATGGCCAGTCCGGCGCGGGTTTCCTGTGCGCCGCACGGCAATTGCATGCGCAGCGCTTCCAGCGCCGCCAGCGCGGCCGAGGCGTTCAGCAGCTGGTTGGCGCCGCGCAGGGCCGGATAGGCCAGCGAATTGCGGCGCATGCCGCGCCCGCCGTAGCTCCACTGCTGCTGGTCGCCCTGGTAATTGAAGTCGCGGCCGATCAGCCACAGGTCGGCGCCAATATCCTCGGCGTGCTTGATCAGCGATTGTGGCGGCACCGGGTCGCTGCAGATCGCGGTCTTTCCCGCGCGGAAAATGCCGGCTTTCTCGAAGCCGATTTCCTCGCGCGTGTCGCCCAGGTAGGCGGTGTGGTCGATGTCGATGCTGGTGACGATGGAGACGTCGGCGTCGATCACGTTGACGGCGTCCAGGCGTCCGCCCAGGCCGACTTCGAGGATGGCGACGTCGATCTCGCTTTTCGACAGCAGGTGGGCGATCGCCAGCGTGGTGAATTCGAAGTACGTCAGCGAGACGTCGCCACGCGCGGCTTCCACCGCATTGAATGCCTCGACCAGCACCTCGTTCGAGGCCATCTCGCCGTTGATGCGGGCGCGCTCGTTAAAGTCGAGGAAGTGCGGCTTGATGTACAGGCCGACGCGGTAGCCGGATTGCAGCAGCACCGACTCCAGCATGGCGCAGGTCGAGCCCTTGCCGTTGGTGCCGGCCACCATGATCACCGGGCAGGTGAAGGCGAGTTGCAGGCGCTCCTTGACGGCGCGCACGCGGTCGAGGCCCATGTCGATATGGGTTTCGGCATGGCGCGACTCGAGCAGGGCCAGCCAGTCGGGCAAGGTAGTCGGGTGTGAAGACATGGGGTCGATGCTGGGGTGGGACGAGATGGGGCGTGCGTCGTTACGCGAAGGAAGCGGGGCAATGCGTCATCCGCACTGCTCCCGCGATGGCTGCGGTCAAGCCAGGACTTCGGCGGCCTGGTTTTGCAGCAGGGCCAGCAGGCGCGCGATTTCTTCGCGCATCTTGCGGCGGTCGACGATCATGTCGACGGCGCCCTTCTGGACCAGGAACTCGGCGCGCTGGAAGCCTTCCGGCAGTTTCTCGCGCACGGTGTTCTCGATCACGCGCGGGCCGGCGAAGCCGATCAGCGCTTTCGGTTCGGCGATGACGACGTCGCCCATGAAGGCGAACGAGGCCGAGACGCCGCCCATGGTCGGGTCGGTCAGGACGCTGATGAACGGCAGCTTCTTCTCCGACAGCTTGGTCAGCATGGCGGTGGTCTTCGCCATCTGCATCAGCGACAGCAGGCCTTCCTGCATGCGTGCACCGCCGGTGGCGGTGATGCAGATGAACGGCACCTTCTGCTCCAGGGCCACCTGGGCGCCGCGCACGAAGCGTTCGCCGACGACCGAGCCCATCGAGCCGCCCATGAATTCGAATTCGAAGGCAGCGACCACGACCGGCAGGCTCATGATCGAGCCGCCCTGGACGATCAGGGCATCGGTTTCGCCGGTGGCGTCCATGGCCGACTTGAGGCGGTCCGGATACTTCTTGCTGTCCTTGAACTTCAGGGTATCGACCGGCAGGGTTTCCTGGCCGATGTCATAGCGGCCGCCTTCGTCGAGCAGCGCGTCGAGGCGCTCGCGGGCGCGGATGCGCATATGGTGGTCGCACTTCGGGCACACGTGCAGATTGGACTCGATGTCCGCACGGTACAGCACCGACTCGCACGACGGGCACTTGACCCACAGCCCTTCGGGCATGGTCTTGCGGTTGGCGGCATCGGAGCGCTGGATCCGAGGGGGCAGCAGTTTTTCCAACCAACTCATGTTCTCTCCTTTGCGGCAGTTCTTTCAGGTGGGGCGTAGTGTAGCCGCTCAGGCGCGGCTTGTCGAATCATGGCAAGCTGCCAATGTTTGCGATTCAACACCGCACGCCCCGCCCACCGGGCCGCGCTCAGGAGCGCTCGGCCACCTCGACCGTGGTGAATTCGAAGCCGCCGATGCGCGCCGCCACCAGGTTGTAGATCCAGGCGCCGATGAGGGTCGCGACAAAGCCGAGCACGGCGTACAGGACCGGCATCAGGATCAATAAGAACAGTGGAAATTGCTGCTCTCCAGTCAGCGCCGGCACCAGCACCAGCAAGAGCAGCGGAAAGGAACAGACAAAGTACAGCGCTGCCGAGACCTTCGCAGCTTGCATCGCAGATACATTCACCACTTGTTTCTTCATGCTCCCGCTCCCGTAAGTTCGCCACATGGCGCGCTTACTCTACCGTATGCCGCAGCGCACGAGAACAGTCGCAGAATATTCTATTCACCTCGCTTAACCACCCAGAATCAATTTTAAAAAAATTAGGGTCAGAGTCGAATTATTTGACAACTTTTTACATTGACCGGCAATTCAACACTGGCTCATTATTTGTCTGCAACAGATGCACTACTGGAAAATGAGGGTCAGAGTCGAATTGTTTGACAACATCCGAAAGTTTGCCGATAAATCGACTCTGACCCTAATTATGGATAAATTGATTAATGCTAGGCTGACTTGAGAGCGACTTCGCTGGTGGTGAATTCGAAGCCGCCGTAGCGGGCGGCGACAACGTTGTAGAGCCAGGCAGTCAGGACGCCGCCGAGGAATGCGGCCGCGCCGTAGCAGACCGGCATAAAGATCAGCAGGGCCAGGGCGGCCAGCAGGCCAAGTTTCGCTTCCAGGGCGATTGCCAGTGGCAAGAGGAAGACGATGAATGGCAGCGAAAACAGAAAATAGATTGCTCCCAGCGTCTTCCCGCATTGTAGAACTCCAACGTGCTTTATCCGCTTTTTCACCACACACTCCTCTAATAGTTGAATGTAGGCATTAATTTATCGTAAGAAATTTCGTGCAGAACAGCAATTGCGCAAAACCCAGCCTGCGCTACAGCAAACAGATATCTCCGCAAAAAAAGAATAGGCTCAGCGTCGAATTGCCGGGCAACTTCAAAAGTTGTCAAACAATTCGACTCTGACCCTAATTATTTTGCAATTTACTCAATGTACCTAGGCGTTAATGAGGGTCAGAGTCGATTTACGACGTGAGCAATTGCTCAACAATTTGACTCTGACCCTATTTATCGACCCTATTTATCGGCCCTAGCTATTGGGGTGCTCAGGCGTCGAGGGCGGTGCGGATGGATGCGGTGAAGGTGCGGACGGCGTCGACGGCCCGGTCTTTGGGGACCGATTCCAGCTCCTGGATGATGCGGCTGCCGATCACGACGGCGTCGGCGACCTCGGCCACTGCGCGCGCGGTGGCGCCGTCGCGGATGCCGAAACCGACGCCGATCGGGAGCTTGACGTGTTCGCGGATGGCGTTGACGCGGCGGGCGACGTCTTCGGTGTCGATGGCGCCGGAGCCGGTGACGCCTTTCAGCGAGACGTAATAGCTGAAGCCGCCGCCATGCCGGGCGACCTGCTTGACGCGCTCAACGGTCGAGGTCGGTGCCAGCAGGAAGATCAGGTCGAGGTCGGCTTCGCGCATCGCTGCAGCGAACTCGGCGCATTCTTCGGGCGGGTAGTCGACCACGATGGCGCCGTCGGCGCCCGCTTCCTTCGCGCAGCGGATGAATTCCTGCTGGCCAATGCGCTCGATCGGGTTGGCGTAGCCCATCAGGACCACCGGGGTGGTCTGGTCCTTCTGGCGGAATTCGCGCACGAAGGCGAACACGTCCTTCATGCCGATGTTGAATTGCAACGCGCGCTCGCAGGCGCGCTGGATCACCGGGCCTTCGGCCATCGGGTCGGAGAACGGCACGCCCAGTTCGAGGACGTTGGCGCCGCCCTCGACCAGGGCGTGCATCAGCGGCACGGTCAGTTCGGGACCGGGGTCGCCAGCGGTGATGAAGGTGACCAAGCCGGTCTTGTTTTGCGCTTTCAGCGCACTGAAGGTTGGTGCGATACGGGACATGGAATACTTTCTGCTGGAATCATGGATCAGGGACTGGAGCCGCGCAAAAAAGCGGCGGCTCCCGTGAAGCCGGCTGCTACGTCGTCAGCCGAAATCCAGCCCCATCCTCTGCGCCACCGTATGCATGTCCTTGTCGCCGCGGCCCGACAGGTTGACCAGGATGATTTGCTCCTTCGGCAGCGTCGCCGCCAGCTTCACGCCGTAGGCGATCGCGTGCGACGATTCCAGCGCCGGGATGATGCCCTCGATGCGGCAGCAGTCGTGGAAGGCCTGCAGCGCTTCCTCGTCCGTGATCGACACGTACTGCGCGCGCGCCGAATCCTTCAGCCACGCGTGCTCGGGACCCACGCCCGGATAATCCAGGCCGGCCGACACCGAGTGGGTTTCGATGATCTGCCCGTTCTCGTCCTGCAGCAGGTAGGTGCGGTTACCGTGCAACACGCCCGGAATCCCGGCCGTCAGCGATGCCGCGTGCTTGCTGGAGTCGAGCCCCTCGCCCGCCGCTTCGACGCCGACCAGTTGCACGCCCGGTTCGCCGATATAGGGGTAGAAGATGCCCATCGCGTTCGAGCCGCCGCCGATGCAGGCCACCACGTAGTCGGGCTGGCGCCCGGTCATGGCCGGCATCTGGACCCGGCATTCCTCGCCGATCACCGACTGGAAGTCGCGCACCATCATCGGATACGGGTGCGGGCCGGCCACGGTGCCGATGATGTAGAAGGTGTTTTCGATGTTGGTGACCCAATCGCGCATCGCTTCGTTGAGCGCGTCCTTCAGGGTCTTGCTGCCCGACTCCACCGGCACCACGGTGGCGCCCAGGAGCTTCATGCGGTACACGTTCTGCGCCTGGCGCTTGACGTCTTCGCTGCCCATGTACACCACGCACTCCAGGCCGAAGCGGGCGCAGATGGTGGCGGTGGCGACGCCGTGCTGGCCGGCGCCGGTTTCGGCGATGATGCGCTTCTTGCCCATGCGCCGCGCCAGCAGCGCCTGGCCGATGACGTTGTTGATCTTGTGCGCGCCGGTGTGGTTCAGGTCTTCGCGCTTGAAGTACAGTTGGGCGCCGCCGGCCAGCTCGGACCAGCGCCGCGCGTGGTACACCGGCGACGGACGGCCGACGAAGTGCGCCAGCTCGTAGCGGAATTCTTCGAGGAATTCGGGGTCTTGCGAATACCTGGCGTAGGCGTCGTTCAGCTCGGCCAGCGCGTGCGACAGGGTTTCGGCGACAAAGCTGCCGCCGTAGGGGCCGAAGTGCCCGCGGGTGTCGGGCAAGGCGTAGTCCGGGGTCTTGAACAGGGGCGCGGCGCTAGGCGCCGCCTTCAGGGTGACGGTCATGATGGGTCTCGCTATGAATGATGGCATCGGCGGCCCGCACTGCCGCGGCAAACGCGGCGATCTTGCGGGCATCCTTGATGCCCTTCGCTTCCTCGACGCCACTGCTGACGTCGACGGCGAAGGGCCGAACGCGGGCGACTGCGTCAGTCGCGTTTTGTACGCTCAAGCCACCACTCAAAACGACCCGAGGCGCGAGCTCTTTTGGGATGAGAGACCAATCGAAAACCTTTCCTGCGCCGCCGTAGGCGTCCACCCAGGTGTCGAGCAGAAGGCCCGAGAACCAGGCACTGGCGGCGCGGTATGCAAGCTCACATTCTAGCAAAGCCGATGGCGCCGTGTCCGGCCGGACGCGGTAGGCGCGCACGAACGGGCGTTGCACCGCTGCCGCAATCTGCGCGCACTGCTCGACCGTTTCATCGCCATGGAACTGGATCAGGCCGAGCGGCATGTGCGCCGCCACTTCCCGTACCTCGTCCAGGGTCGGGTTCACGAACAAGGCCACTGCGCCGACAAAAGGCGACAGCGCGCGGCACAGCTCTCCCGCCCGTTGCGGCGTGACATAGCGCGGGCTCCTGGCATAAAACACGAAGCCGAGGGCGTCGGCGCCGGCGTCGACCGCCGCGCGCAGGTCCTGCTCGCGGGTGATGCCGCAAATTTTCAGACGGGTGCGTTGCATGTGAATTCCTGGACGATGCTTACAGCCACGGCATCGGCGCCGATACTTCCTGCGGCAGCTGCCATTTGGGATCGTACTCGATCCTGGCGAAATACAGGCCGTCCGGCATGAAGGTCGGCGCGGCCACGTCGCGCGAACGGCTCTCGAGCACGTGGCGCATCCAGTCCGGCTCGTTACGGCCGGTGCCGACGTAGATCAGCGAGCCGACGATATTGCGCACCATGTGGTGCAGGAAGGCGCTGGCGCGCAGCGTGAACACGATGATGTCGCCGTGGCGCCGGACGCTCACCTCGTGCATGTCCTTGACCGGCGTGTTGGCCTGGCAGCCGGAGGCGCGGAAGGCCGAGAAATCGTGGGTGCCGAGCAGGTGGCCTGCTGCCGCCTGCATCCGTTCCACATCCAGCGGACGGAACACCCAGCCGGCGCGGCTGGCCAGCAGCGCCGATGGATTCGGGTGGTTGTACAGCACGTAGTGATAAGTGCGCGAGCGCGCCGAGAAGCGCGCGTGGAAGTCCTGGCCGTCCTCATCCGGCGCCACCTCGGCGGCCCAGCGCACCACGATCGAATCGGGTAAAAAAGCGTTCACGCCGCGCACCCACGATTGCGCGGGGCGGTCCAGGTCCGTGTCGAAGTGGACCACCTGCTCGATGGCGTGCACGCCGGCATCGGTGCGGCCGGCGCAGGTGGTGTGCAGCGGGACGCAGGCGAACTTCTCCAGCGCCATCTCCAGCCTGTCCTGAACGGTGTTACGTGCCGGCTGTTTTTGATAGCCGTTCCAACCGGTGCCGATGTACTGCACACCCAATGCGATACGCGTCATTCCTTGCCTTGCTTCCTTGAGACTTATGCCAGCAGTTCGCGCATGGCGTTGGCCTTGCTGACCTGCTCGCTGTTGCCGCCCTTGATGACTTCATCGAGCAGTTCGCGCGCGCCTTCGCGGTCGCCGATCTCCTGGTAGGCGATGGCCAGATCGAGCTTGGTTTCCATCTCCATGTGCTCGGGCGACATCTGCGCCGCGGCGGCTTCCGCGCCACCGGCCAGCGCCGGCTGGGCGGCGGCGTCCGGCGGCAGGTCGAGGTCGAAGTCGGACAGGTCGAACGACGGCTCGACCGGCGCGCCGGTGACGGCGTCGCGCATTGCCGACGGCGACACTTCCTGCGGCGCCGGCACCGGGGCCGGGGTTTCCGGCAGGTCGAACAGCGCGAACGGATCATCCTGCGGCGTGGCCGCTGCAGCCGGTGCGCTGGCCGGCGCCTTCGGCTCGGACGGCAGGCCGAAGTCCATGCTGTCGAGATCGAACAGCGGGTCTTCCGACGCGTTGGCGGCAGGCGCCGGGCGTGCGGTCTGCTGCTCGAACGGCGCCGCGGCCGGCGCTACCTGCGTGGCCGGAGCGCCGAAGTCCATGGTGTCGAGGTCGAACAGCGGATCGACCGGCTCGCTTGCCGCGGGCGTGGTCGGCTGCGGCATGCTGCCCGGCAGCGGCGGCAAGCCCTCGAAGTCCTTGGCCAGGCCGGCCATGTCGACCGGCGTGGCCTGGATCTGCGACTGCGGCGACAGGTCGAGCGTGAAGTCGTCCTCGTCGTCGTCGGCCGGTGCCGCCGGCTGCGCGGCAGCGGCCGGCGCGGCGTCGAAGTCCATGTCGAAATCGAGGTCGTTCGGATCGTCCACCGGCTTGGCCTGCGCGGCCGGCGCCGGCGCGTCGAACTTGTCGAGGCTGAACTCCAGGTCCGGCACGGCGGTCGCGTCCGGATCGGCGCGGCCGGTGGCGGGAGCGGTGTCGGCGGCGGTCACCGGCTCGAAGTTCAGGCCATTCAGGTCGAAGTCGAGGCCATTGTCGTCGGTGCGCGGCGCGGGCGCCGGCTCGTCCTGCGGCGCGGCGGTGCGCTCGTCGTCGGCATGCGCCAGCGTGCCCGCTGCCGCGCCGGCAGCCAGGCCGGCAGCGGCGCCGGCGGCCACCGGCGCGCCGCCACGGAAGGCATCCTCGAACTGCTGCGACAGCATCGCCTGCTGGCTGCGTTCCTGCGGCGACGGGGTTGGTGCGGGAGCCGGGGCGGCGTTGGCGTACAACGGGTTGGTCGGGTCGATGCCCAGGCCCAGCGCCGCGGCCTGCGCCCATTCGTCGCCCTGGCCGCGCGTCAGCCCATGCAGCTCGCGCGCCTGCCCTTCGAAGGCGCGCAGGTCCTTGCGTGCGGCGTAGATCTCGAGCAGCTTGAGGCGCACCGCATGGCGTTCCGGATGGGTGCGCAGCGCTTCCTTGAGGATTTCCTCGGCCTGGGCATCGCGCCCGTACGCAATGTAGACGTCGGCTTCGGCCACCGGGTCGACTTCGTTGGTGTCGAGCTGGCTGGCGGACGGCGCGAAGCTGGAATTGAACACGCTGTTGTTGGTGTCCACGCTCTGGCCGCCGCTTTCGGCGAACAGCGAGGCGCCGGCGCCTGCACCCGCGTTAGGACCAGATGCGCCCAGCACGGACGGTTCGGCCTGCGCCGGCTTGGCGGTCGCCGCGGTCTTGCGCTTGCGGCGCTGGGCGATGCCGAGCGCGCCGAGCAACAGCACGGCGGCGCCGGCGGCGATGTAATGGAAGTTGTCGATGATGGTGTCGGCCAGGCCTGGCTCTTCCGGCGCCGGCTCGGGCTTGGCGGGACGGATGCGCGGGGCCGGCTTCGGCGCTGCCGGCGCAGGCTCGGCGGTCGCGGCGGCGGGCGCCTTGGCGCCGGCCGACTGCTGGGCCTCGGCGCCGCTGCGGCTCTCGACCGTCATCAGGTTTTCCAGCTCGCCGACGTTCTTTTCGAGTTCCTTGACGCGCGCCTCGGCCTGGGCCAGCTCGCGCTGCTTGGCCACGGTGTCCTCGACGCTGGCGGTGCCGCCCTGCGGCGTGCCGGCGGGAGCCGATTCCGCTTTCGACAGGCGCAGCTTGTCCTGGGCTTCGTTGGCGGCGGTCGGGCGCTCCTCGACGCGCGCGGTGACGCGTCCGCTGGCGCTCTGGCCGCTCGGCGCCGCTGCGGCCGGGGTGCTGGCGGCGACCTGGCCGGCCAGCTTGTTGCGGTAGGCATCGAAGTCGGCCGCATGCGCGACCACCACGCCGCGCGCCTCGCCCTGGCTGGCGCCGCCGCGCACGCTGTCGGCGTCCGGCACGCTGAGGATCTGGCCCGACTTCAGGCGGTTCATGTTGTTGCCGATGAAGGCGTCCGGGTTGGCGCGGTACAGCGCGACCAGCATCATGTCGAGCGAGATGTCGGCCGGCTTGACGCGGGTGGCGATGCCGCTCAGGGTGTCGCCGCGGCGCACGCGGTAGTTGGCCGGGGTCTCGGCATCGGCATCGGCGGCGCGCGGACGCGGCGCGGCGGCCTGGCGCGCAGGCGCGGGGGCCGGAGTAGTGGCGGGCGCCGGCGTTGCCGGTTCCGGTGCGGTCTGTGCGGGCGCCGGGGCCTGCGCGCGCGGCTGCGCTGCCGGGGTTGCCGGAGCGGCAGGAGCCGCTGCAGGCGCGGCCGCCACCTGGGCCGGCTGTGTGATGCGCAATTCCGGCGGATCGAGCAGGAAGGTGTATTCGCGCACCAGGCGTCCGTTATTCCACGACAGTTCGAGCAGCATGTCGACGAACGGCTCGTTCAATGGCTGGGTCGAGGACACGCGGATGATCTGGCGCCCGCCGCGGTTCTCGACCGCGAAGCGCAGCGACAGCAGCGCCGGATTGAAGTCGATGTTGGCCGAGCGGAAGGCCTCGGGCGAGGCCAGCTTGACCGCCATGCTGGCCGGGTCTTCGCCGCTCCCGCTCGTCAGTTCGATCTCGGCGCGCAATGGCTGGCCGAGCGCCGACAGCACCGTCAGTCTGCCCAACCCCGCCGCGCTGGCGGCGGACGACAGGAACACGGCACTGGCCACGGCGGCGGTGAGCGATTTCAGCGCGAATGCCATGAGCGGAGGACGTTGAGAAGGATGCATAGTCAGCAGAAGTTAGTTGGCCGAGGGAAAGACGGTATCCCGGAGTCTCAACATAACATCATGCTCTGGAGCACGCAAGGTCTCCACGCACGCCGGAGGGGGTGGGTCCGGTGTTCTGTGGCTGGAAATTGCGCGAATGGGACGTTCGGTATCGCGTGGGCATGTCAGTTGCCGGGGTGGCAACGATTGGGTGGACGCGTCGGCGGCAGCGCCGCCAACCCTACAAAACCGGTGTCCAGCTCCACCGTAGATACCGTCTCGGCCGTCAAGCCCTACATCGCAAATT